>CBDCNU010000007.1:0-258203 GCA_965219475.1 Opitutales bacterium
CAGTTTGGTGGGGCGTTCGTGGCTCGATGACACGAGCATGGTACTCGGCCACAAAATCGGCCAGATTGCGGCTCGCCTCCTCGAAGGCGATTTTGCCCTTCTCTGCCGTGGCCTTTTCCTATCATCCACCCCCCGAATCAAATCGGAACAATTGAATTTCCTATCATCAAACACGTTCGGCAAAAGGTAAAGCGCGCCTTCATCAAGAGGAAGGGAAAACGGCAACAAACTGCGCATGTCCGCGCCTAGCGAATACGCCCCCCAACCACTAAAGCAAAATACTGGCACTAAGCCGATTACCAGAATAGCCAAACCCGTTCTTAATCCCGATTTGCTCAAAACACGCCAGAACATCCAAACCAGAATAGGAAGAAATATGATGTTCATAGCTAAAGAGAGACCCATCAGTAACGCAGCAAAGCTAACCATTTGACCGGGACCACCTCCAAGACCGCCGTTATTGGCGATAACAACAGCGCCTCCTTTCTTGTCCACCCAAGCTTCCCATATCAGGTATCCGCCAAGCGCTGGCAGCAGAAAAAGGCACTCCGCTCTGCCCTCTCCAGCAATGAAGTACGCTGCCATTGGATTCCATCCATATAGGATCGCTTTACAACAGCCTCAAGCAGGTGGCCCGCGAACTGGGTATTTCCGATGGGAGCCTCCGGAAGTGGCGCAAGGATCTCTTCGGAGACCCGGCAGGCCAGCAGGGACATTCCCGCCTTAGTAGTTTCTCCAGTAGTAATGACTGCAACAGGTGTTACTTCGGAACCAGTGCCCGCTGTGGTGGGCACCAATACCAGGGGCAGTCGCCCAGCAGCAACCTGATCAACACCATACAACTCTGGCAACGCCTGCCCACCGCACAGCAACACCGCCACTACCTTGGCCACATCCATGGAACTGCCCACGACCCCGGCAACACCAAGGCGAACTCGTATGCAGGATTGTTCATGTTATTTCCGGTTTCAGCCATGGATTCCGGATCGCGTGTGTGGTAAAATATTAATGTACAATGAAATCACCCTGATGAACATCGAACCGCAGGTTCTTTCCGTCCTTCGCGTTCAGGCAACCCCAAACGATCAAAACAATCATATGAAAAAAACCTATTTGATTTGGCTTAAGCTACACCAAAACAGAAAGTGGCTCAACTTCGGGATAGCAGCGATTGCATTGGCAATGTTGGCCAGTCCCTCAATATCAGGGCAAACGACTGCAAACACAGAAGTCGAAGAGGACGTGATCGAGTTGTCTCCATTCATAGTCGATGCATCGGATTCAGACGGATATCGAGCGAGCAGCACTCTCGCAGGAACGCGCCTCAAGTCCGATCTGCGAGACGTCGGTGCGTCTGTCTCGGTTATCACCCAGGATTTCATGGCTGACATCGGCGTCAATGACCAGGACCTGCTTGCCTACATCGGCGGCACGGAGACGCCGGGCGCCAATGGCAATTTTCTGAACGCGAATGTTACTGAGAATGCGGGATGGGCGCGTGAAGAGCGCACGAACGCGCGTCCGCAGCAGAACACTCGCGTTCGCGGCCTCGCTCGCGCGGACATAACTCAGAACTTCTTTCTCACGGATGCGCCGATCGATTCATTCAACATTGAGCGCGTCACGGTAAACCGTGGTCCGAACTCCGCATTGTTCGGTCTTGGTAGCCCGGGTGGAATCATCGACTCGAGTTTGAAGCGTGCCTACATGAGCGATTTTGGCTCCGTCGAGGCAAAGTTCGATAACTTTGGATCCCAGCGTTACGTTGCTGATTTCAACCAAGAACTGATCGAAGGAAAGCTGGCGGTCCGGGCGATCGGCCTGTGGGAGCACCAGAAATATGAGCAGGAACCTGCTTTCGAGGAGGATCGTCGGCTTCATTTCGATGTGAACTTCAAGCCTTTCGAGAACACGACGATTCGCGCCAACTACACGACTGGCGAGATCAACGCCGTCCGCCCGGTAATGATCCCGCCGCGCGACGGCATCCACGTTTGGGAGGCCCTGGGAAAACCCCTGTGGGATCCGTTCAACAATGCCTTCTACCGGAATCTCAATGACTACAACAATGGAGTGGCGGTCGACGATACCACGGCAAACCTCTGGCATCAGTACGCCTTCGCTGGTTACTTCGCCTTTACCTTTGACATGCAGATGGCGGCGATCTTCCCCGACCCCCACAGTGGCCAAATGGGCGACGCCAATACACCAGAGGCTGCCGTCTTCCGTATCCAGCGTGGCGGTAATTGGGCAAATTATCCCGCTGAACCTGTCAATCCATTCACCGGATGGATTACCCCGCAGTTGACACGCGTCCAACTTACGGCACCAGTCGATTCCGGCATCCCCGGAGCGCTCGGGATTTCCACCGGTGAGCAGGCCTTTTACTACGACCGGCGCATTCGAGACCGTGGCTTTTTCGACTACAGGGAACAACTCGCCAGCGGGCTCAACAGTTACCAATTCGGTCAATTGGATTCTTACAGCGCGTCGCTCGAGCAGACTTTCGCTGACGGACAGCTCGGTTTTGAAGCCGCGTTGTATGGCGAGGAGTATGAGGACACCTTGCGCTGGTCGGTAACTGATTTCTCTGTCGACATGAACATCCGCATGCCGGACGGGTCCATGAATCCGAACCTCGGCCGCGTTTACTCCCACGGAAACGGATTCGCTGAACCTCAGTTCTATCGCCAGGACGCGATGCGCGTCACTGCTTTCGGTGAGTATGACTTCGAGGAGAAGCACAGCGACGGATGGATGAAATACTTCGGTCGCCAAGTCCTTACGCTTTTCGCAGGGCGCCAGGAATCGGATCGCCGTCGCGAAACTCATATGACTGGCAGCCAAAAGGGAGAAGCTGGACAATATCTCAACGGTAATTTCAGTCCTTACATTGGCTTTTTCAACCGCATTTCCTTTCTCCACTATATGGGTGGACCATCTTTGCTCGACCTACCGGCGGGTGGGAATGCCAACCTTCAGTCGCCCACAGTTCGCCAGATCGCGGGCACCACCACTCGGTCAATGATTTGGGACGCCAGCCTCGGCGCCCAGATCACTGATGAGAATGGCGCGCTTCTTCCTGACAAGAACCTTTGGGACGGTGTGCGCAGCGATGCCCGTATCCCCTTGACGGATCACAGCGTGGATCCAGCCAGCACCTTCATCTGGGGCAACAGCAGGTCGAAATCGGAGGTCGATTCCTTTGCCGCGGTTTTGCAAAGCTACTGGCTGGACAGGCATGTGGTCACCACCGCGTCCTGGCGGCGCGACAAGGTGGATTTGTTCACTGGGAATGGTAGTGCCGATCCGGTGACCGGTCTATTTCCACGTGGTGAATGGCCCGAGTTGAACCCGACCAGTCCCCAACCAGGTAGCATCGATCAGACTAGTTTCAGCGTAGTGGCTCACGCGCCGGACTTCATCAACAAGCACCTTCCGCCCGGAATGAACCTGAGTGCCCACTACATCCAGTCAGAGAATGTCGACGCCCAGGGCGGGTTTTTCAACTGGTACAACGAGTCCATTGCGCTTTCGTCAGGGGAGACCGAGGAGTACGGTTTCTCTGTCGGAATGCTCGAAAACAAGTTGATTTTCAAGGTCAGCTGGTTCGAGAATGACGCGAAGGGTGCCATCATAAATCCGATCACCCGAATCGGCCATATGGAAATAGATGTGCTGAGGTTCAATTCACCCGCTGAACTGCAAGCAGCCGGCTACATGGAATTGGATCCACAATTCATTATTGCCAACGAAATCGAAAAGACCGGGATGAAAATCACGACAGACACCGGGTTGGAACTCGAGGATTGGACTGCCCGCAACCCACAGCAAAGCCCGCTGCAGTCCACTTCGGATATCAGCTCCGAGGGCATGGAACTCGAGTTAGCTTACAACCCGACACCGAACTGGCGCATCCACCTCAATGTTGCCCAGCAGGAAGCGGTGAAAAGCAACATCGACCCGGCGCTCAAGCGCTATTTCAGCGAGCGCTTTCCACAGCTTGAAGCGATCGGCGCTCAGCTGTGGATGAGCAACGACCGGGTTTTAGAACTTCCGGGTATGCCGGAAAACAACAACTCTCGTTTAGTAAATCCAGATACGGGCGATTTTCACCCAATTGTGGCGGGCAACCTGGCTGCCTTCTTCGGTGCCGTTGCTCAGGAAGGGCTGCCTACGCAGGAACTTCGCGAGTGGCACGCAAATCTTATCACCAACTACGAATTTCGTAGCGGCGGCCCGAAATTCCTGGAAGGATTCGGGGTCGGCGGCGCGCTCCGCTGGATGGATGACATCGTCCTTGGCAATCCGTTGCTTCAGGACGAATTTGGAAACTGGGTGCCGGATATCGGGAACCCCTTCATGGGTGGATCCGAGACCAAACTCGACCTGTGGATTACCTACAACTACCGGTTTGAGAATGCCAATGTTGACTGGCGCATCCGCTTCGGAATCAAAAACGCCTTGGGTAACTCTGATGTGATCCCTGTGAATGCCAACCCGGACGGCACGATTCAAACTTTCCGTCTGGAACAGCCTCGTATCTTCGAACTGACCAACACGTTCTCGTTCTAGGAAAGGAGGTTTTCATCGTTTTAGGTCGGCCACTTTCGGGACCGGAGACGGAGTCGGTTTTACACTCCGTCTCCTCACCTTTTCACTTCCGAGCTTCGGGAACTGTATGACGTGCACACAAACGGGAGTTCGCGTCGGTCTCCCAGAGTTGTCCACCTGTTCTCATCCTTACCAGCAAGATCCATGTTTTCCTTCAAAATTCGTCTCCTTTTTTTCTTACCGTTTGCGTCCACTGTGCCTGCATTGCTAGCGTCCGCGGATGAGTTGAGCAGCCTCCTTGCCCACCGCGAGCAGCTCGAAACAACCGTGTGGCAGCAGGAAACGCTCGCTCAGGAACACGAGGAGTTCTTCATTCGCCTCTGGGACGAACTGCGGAACATTCGTCAGCCGCTCGCGACGTTGAGCGCCAGACGGTTTGAAAGGATTGAGTTCGGGAAACTCAGCGAGCCATCGGAGCTCGAACATGGTATCCATGTTTCGACGATGGATAGCGACAAACAGACGATGACCCGAGAGGAGTGGGTCAGGTGGATCCAAGCCCTCTCCGCCAGTGGATTCGACCTCGAGCAAAGCGAGTGGCACCACAAGCGATTCCAGAAAGTTGGCAATGCCCCAGGCTATTCAACGGTCTCGTTCAGCCTTCACGTGCACAATCCGAAATCGTCGACGCGAATCATCCTCAATGGCTTGCTCGATGTTCAGTGGGAACAAGAGAAGGGGAGTGATGGCGTTTACGACCCCGAGTTGATTTTGATCACCTCGCTCGAAGTGCTGTTGCGCGAAGGACCGCCACTTTTCGATCGATTGGGTGCTTTCGACATCGAACCGATGCGCCGTGGTCCCGTGCTTGCGTATGACCTCAACAACGATGGTGCATCAGAATTGATTCTTCCTGGCGCAAGTCTGGTTGCCTGGAATGATGACACCGGCGATTTCACCCTCACACAGCTCAACGCGATTCCGATCTTGAATGCGCGCGCAGCAGTGATCGGCGATTTCGACCGAGATGCGCGCCCGGATCTTGTGATTGATGGCTCGATTCAGGAATCGCGATTCAGTCAGAAAAAGGTTGGCCTGTTTCTGCTTCGAGGAGGAGCAGACGGGCGATTCTTGACCGCTCCCGAGCAGCTCATCATTGAGCCCGAATTTAGCGTGCGTGCGGACACAACGCTCACCGCCGGAGATGTCGACGGTGACGGCGATCTCGACCTTTGGCTGGGGCAATACAAGGAGCCCTACGTTGGCGGCTCCATGCCAACACCGTTTTTTGATTCCAATGATGGGCATCCATCATTCCTGCTGATCAACTCCGGCGACGGGATTCGCTTTACTGAGGAGACCGAGAAACGAGGGATCGGCCCAAAACGCCACCGGCGGGTTTTCTCGAGTTCGTTTTGGGACTATGACAATGACCTCGATCAGGACCTGCTCGTAGTCAGTGATTTCTCGGGCGTCGATTTGTATCGAAATGACGGGCACGGACACTTTACCGACGTGACTGAATCGGCCATTCCGAACCGGTTTCTTTTCGGTATGGCGCATACGATCGCGGATTTCAATCGGGACGGGTTGCTGGACTTCTACGCCATCGGGATGTCGTCGACCACGGCGAGTCGGCTGCATGCCATGGGAGCTCGGCGCGAGGATTTAGCAGAACTTACGGACATGCGTAAACCGATGACATTTGGAAATCGTCTCTATCTCGGCCAACGGGATGGCGAGTTTATCCAACCGGGTATGAGCAAATATGTGGCTCGTACCGGTTGGTCGTGGGGCGTGGCAACCGCCGATTTCGACAACGACGGTGATCTAGATTTTTATGTCGCAAACGGTCACGACAGCAACACCACCGCTCGGGACTATTGCTCGAGCTACTGGACCGACGACATCTACCGAGGATCGTCTCAGGAAAGTCCTCTATTCGACGAATACTTTTCCGAAAAACTGGGAATCAAGGAGGACAACGGAATTTCCTGGAATGGCTTCGAGCACAACTTCTTTTACCTGCCGATGTCCGATGGTCGCATCCGAAATGTGTCCTACCTTGCCGGAGTGGCGCTGGAGGAGGACAGCCGGATGGTCGTGGCTGACGATCTCAATGGCGATGGCAGGCTCGACCTTATCATCGATTCCAACCCGCCTGACTGGGACCCACAGAAAGATAGGAGCTCGCTCACGGTTTTCCTGAACAACTTCCGGGACGCAGGGAACTTTGTTGGCGTAATTCTGCAGGAAAGAAAAGGTGGTCCGGTTTCTACCGGTGCGCGTGTCGATATCGCGGTTGGTGGACGCGTTCAGACGTCGGCAAACATCAACGGCGACTCGTTCGAAGCCCAACATCCAGCGACGAAACACTTCGGCTTGGGCACAGCAGAGAGCGTGGACTTCATCGAAGTCACATGGACTGACGGCACGCGCCGACGAATTAACAACCCCGCGATCAACAAATATCACACGATTGCACCATGAGGTGGGGGGTTGTCACCGCTAGTCTTTGGCTGATTGCTGACACCTTCGGTGCGGGAGCAGCAAACCTCGCCGACGGGACAGCGCGGATGGTCGAACGCCTTCGCGCTTTGGAACTCGCCGAGCACACCGATCCGCATGTGTATCGAAGCGATTTCATGGCGGAAAAACTGAGAAGGCAGATTCACGACGATCTGCCGATTGCGGAGTGGTTTCGCCTCAACTATACGCTTGCGGAGACCTACATCCGCGGAAACCTCAACCAGGAGGCGATTGCCGTGCTTGATGGCATTTCCGAGCGAATCGCCGCACTTCCTTCAGACCCGCGCAATATGATCGAGGCCGGTCTCGACCGCCTCCGCGGCCTGGCCTGGTTGAGGTTCGCAGAACAAGAGAACTGCGTATCCCACCATGTGGCACAGTCTTGTCTATTTCCGATTCGGAATGCTGGTGTTCACCGATTCCGACTCGGCTCCGAGAATGCCGTTCGTCACCTAAAAAAGTCGTTGGCTGAGAACCCGGGCGACTTGCGCACGAGGTGGCTTCTAAACGTTGCTGCGATGACCCTAGGTGAGTACCCGCAAGAGGTTCCTGAGGCGTTTTCGCCTCCCGGAGGATTCCTTTTCACCTCGCGCTGAGGTCGGTGAATTCATCGATATCGCCCGCGCTGCCGGAGTGGATGTTCATGGACTTTCGGGCGGCGGAGTCATGACGGATTTTAATGGGGATGGCTGGCTCGATCTCATGGTTTCGTCCTGGGGGTTGCAGGATCAGCTCCGGTTCATGATTAATCGCGGCGATGGCACGTTTGCAGACGCGACTTCAAAATCCGGATTGGAGGGAATCGTCGGTGGCCTGAACCTGACATGCGCCGACTTTGACAATGACGGTGATGCGGATGTTCTCGTATTGCGCGGAGCTTGGCTGAATCGTTGGGGGCACCAGCCGAATTCGCTTCTGAGAAACAACGGTGATGGCACATTCTCGGACGTGACCGAGGCTGCCGGTTTGCTGAGTTTTCACCCAACTCAGACGGCTACCTGGTTTGATTTCGATGGCGATGGTTGGCTCGATGTTTTCATCGGAAACGAAAGTACGATTGGTGATCCGCATGCATCCGAGATGTACCGAAGCAATGGCGACGGCACGTTCACGGAAATCGCGGCTGAAGCCGGATTGACTGTTGATGCACAGGTCAAGGGTGTTGCCGCAGGCGATTTCGACAATGACGGTCGACCGGATCTCTATGTTTCAGTGTTGAATGGCTCGAACTACTTATTCCGAAATCGAGGTGCACTCGACAGTGGGCGTTGGGTCTTTGAGGACGTAACGCGAGACGCTGGTGTTGCCGAGCCCGTTCGGTCGTTTCCCTGTTGGTTTTGGGATTACGACAATGATGGATGGGAAGACTTGTTTGTGGCGGGCTTCGGTGCCGACTCAGTTGGCGATGTTGCAGCCGTAATGTTTCGCGAACCTGGAAATCTTGAACGGCCGCTTGTATACAGAAACAATGGCAAGGGCAGCTTCGATGACGTTTCTGAATCTGCGGGGCTCGAACAATGTTGGCTACCGATGGGTGCAAACTTTGGAGACCTCGACAACGACGGGTTCCTCGATTTTTATGTAGGAACTGGTGACACGCCGATGGACATGATTATTCCGAACAAGATGTATCGGAACAATCGTGGCAGTTCCTTTAGCGACGTGACCACCTCAGGCCACTTTGGGCACTTGCAGAAAGGGCACGCGATCTCTTTCGGCGACTTCGACAATGACGGAGACCAGGATATCCATGCGGTGATGGGAGGGGCCTTTGGGGGTGATCGATACATGAATGCGCTTTTCGCCAATCCCGGAAATGGCAACAGTTGGATCAAACTGCGGTTAGTCGGGAAATTGAGCAACCGTGCTGGTATTGGCGCACGAGTTCGCGTCGATGTTTTGACTGACTCAACCCTACGTAAGGTTTTTCGAACGGTCAGCACAGGTGGCAGTTTCGGCTGCAACCCGCTCCGACAGGAAATCGGACTCGGTGCCAATGTCCGTACTGTTGAACTCACCGTCAGCTGGCCGTCGAGCGGTGTCACTCAGAACTTTCGGAACGTCGAAGCAAATCGCGCCTACGTGCTTGAGGAAGACTCTAGCCAGCTGTTGGAAGACGTCCTGCCGGCAGTTTCTGACATTGCACGAGAAGCGAATGTGCACCGACATGTCCCTTAAGTCCATCGTGCTGGTTTCCGGCACCTTCCTGATTGCCGCAAATTTCCCAATGATCGAACTTGACGCGTCATCTGTCGCCAAACGCATCCAAACACGTAGTTACCCATCTGTGTTTCAGGCGTGGCATCCAATCGACATGGCGGAGTATCCGCTCGGGTCGAACGAGGATCGTTTGCGTGCAGCTGCGAAACACGATGTGCTTTGGGAAGAGCCGGTCAGCCAGATCGGTTTCAATGTGGAGCTCGTGCTTGGCGCAAAGTGGGATCACCTCCACGGTGGTCTCGCAACGCAGTTCACTCGAGGCAGTCTTGAGACTGCGCTTGGCACTAGGTTACTCGCAAAACATGAATATTGAAATCCATCAAGAGGTTACGCTTTCGGAGTTGATGCGATTGGGTCTGCCGGTCACTGAGGCTTCTCGCCTGCTGAATACCGTCGAGAGGGTCCGGGAACTGGCGCCAGCAGATCAGTGGCGTGCGCTGTCCGCCGATACCCTGAAGCCGAGCGTGCCGTTTCCAGTTCATCAATTGATGTTCGGCCGGATATTCAGTAGGTGGGATTCTAGTGGCGGGCCGGCGCCTGCTTGGCTGCCCGACGAGTTGACAATCTGCCGCAGCAATATCGGCCAGATGATGGAGGAATATGGCTTTGCGTGTTACGAGGATTTACACCGTTGGTCTGTGTCTAATCGAGATGCGTTTTGGAGTGCCGTGATTCGTCGCCTGGGGATCCGCTTCGAAAAAGAACCGCTAAAGATTCGTGATCTCGATAGTCCGCACGAGGCTCCGGTGTGGCTGCCGGGAGCCCTATTCAACATTGCAGAGAATTGCTTCAATGGAAGCCCGGATGCCCCTGCGCTGGTTTTCCCCGGCTCGAATGATACGGTCGCCACCATGTCCGTGCGTGCCTTACAGGAACTGAGCGCACGGGTCGCCAAAGGACTGCGTGACATAGGGATGAACACCGGTGACGCCGTGGCGGTGATCATGCCAATGACTGTTGAGTCGGTGGCGATCTATCTGGGCATCGTGCTCGCCGGTTGCGTGGTGGTTTCGATTTCTGACAGTTTTGCGGCCGAGCAGATAAGGAAACGGTGCGCCGCCACTGATGTGAAACTCGTGTTCACGCAAGATGTCGTTTCCCGGTCCGGGAAGAGAATCCCATTGTACGCGCGTTTCCTCGAGGCACCGGCACCGAGGATGGTGGTCGTGGAGAGCAAACCCGGTGGCGAAATGAATGCGCTGCGCCCCGATGATATGCGATGGGCGGAATTTCTGGCTGCCGAAAACGTCTTCGCGCCGGTCATGCTCGGACCTGACCGGCCCAGCAATTACTTGTTTTCCTCCGGTACGACCGGCGAACCCAAGGTTATTCCGTGGAGCCATACCACGCCGATCAAATGTGCGGCGGACGCTATGCTCCATCATGACATTCAGGAGGGCGACATTCTCGCATGGCCGACAAATCTGGGGTGGATGATGGGGCCCTGGTTGGTTTACGCGGCTTTGGCGAATAGGGCGGCAATTGCGCTCTTCCCCGACGCGCCATCGACCCGTGAATTTGGTCGGTTTGTCGAAAATGCCGGCGTTACGATGCTCGGAGTTGTGCCAAGCTTGGTCCGCAGCTGGCGCGAGAGCCGTTGCATGGAGGGCCTGGATTGGAGCCGGATCAAGAAGTTCAGCAGCTCTGGGGAGTGCTCGAATCCGGAGGACATGCTCTATCTGATGATGTTGGCCGGATACAAACCGATCATCGAGTACTGCGGAGGAACGGAGATAGGCGGGGGGTTTTTGACTGGGACTGTTGTGCAGGCGGCTGCTCCGGGCTACTTTTCGACTCCCGCTTTGGGAATGGAAATCGACATTGTGGACGAGAATTTGAATCCGGCACACCTTGGGGAGGTTCTCCTTGTTCCTCCATCAATCGGTTTGTCGGACAAGCTTCTCAATGCGGACAATTGGGAGGTCTACTTCAAAGGTGTTCCCAGCCGTGCTGACGGATCCGTGCGTCGTCAACACGGGGATGAGGTTGAGGTTGTGGGCGGAGGCTATTTCCGCCATCATGGAAGAACAGACGATACGATGAATCTGGGGGGTATTAAGGTCAGTGCGGCGGAGATTGAGAGCAGCATTCTTGCCAACTGTCCTTCTATCCGGGAGGCGGCTGCGATCGCCGTGCCACAGGACGGTGGCGGGCCGGATTGCCTTGTTTTGTTCCTCGCGCCGTCAATCGATGAAGAGATGGAGGTTGGGCACTGGCCTGGGGTTGTTCAATCTAGTTTGCGAGAGCATCTCAATCCTTTGTTTAGGGTGGCGGACGTTGTCGTCGTCAGCGAATTGCCGAGGACCGAATCGAATAAGGTGATGCGGCGAACACTTCGCTCCATGTATCACCGGACAGTGTCCGATACGTAAGTGGAGACGAATACGATTTGAAAAAACCTGCAGCGCAATGAACCTCATGCTCGATATCAATCCGGACCTGACAAAGAAGACGGCCTTGGTGACGGGTTCGACCAGCGGAATCGGATGGTCGATCGCTCAGGCAGTGGCCGGAGCGGGAGCGAACGTAATGGTACATGGGCTGGGGGATCGCGATGACCGTGAACGCTTGCGTCTGACTCTATCCGGTTCCGCGAAAGGAAAGATAGCATGCCATGGAGCGGATCTTGCCGAACCAGGTGAAGTCGAGGCGCTGATTCGGGACACGAAGGCGACTCTGGGTCCGATAGATATTCTAGTCAACAATGCTGGACTGCAGCACGTGGCATCGGTGGATTCAATGCCACTAGAGCGATGGTCGGTCATTAACCAAGTAGTCTTGCAGGCGGCGTTCCTTACAACGAAGGCCGTGATCTCAGGCATGCGGACGCGAGGATGGGGCAGGGTAATAAACATCGTTTCCGCCCACGGCCTCGTCGCATCGCCCTACAAAAGTGCGTATGTAGCGGCCAAGCACGGGTTGATCGGGCTCACTCGAAGCTCCGCGCTAGAGTTGGCGGAGTCGGGTGTGACTGTGAACGCGATTTGTCCGGGATATGTGAGAACGCCGCTGGTGGATTCGCAGATTAAGGCTCAGGCCGAAAGCCACCATGTGTCTGCTGATCGGGTCGTGAGGGAGGTTATTCTATCTGCTCAACCGAATAAGCGATTTGTTCCGCCAAACGAAATTGCCGCACTCCTGCTCTTTCTTTGCAGTGATTTCGCAACCTCTATCACGGGATCGGCTATCGTGATCGATGGTGGGTGGACGGCACGCTGAGTAGGGCCTCGCTGAACTGCATCTTTTGGGAGCAGGCCGAGTATGTGGCGGATGATCTCATTGTTGAGAGTTCCGGTTTTCTCCATTCATGGCGTGCGCCCGGTCCAAACGGGGGACTCGTTCCTTCGCATTTCGGCGTTTATTCCCAAAATTCGCGCTCAGTGCCGCACCGCTCAACCGTCAGGTTTCATCGAAAATACGGCATGCCGCCGTTTTGCGTGGTTCTGATTGCCCGGCATTCTCACGGTATCGTCAATCCGATTCTATTTATCCGCCTTCTTGCTGTGTTGCGTTACGGCACCAATCGTGTCCGCAGGAGAATTTCTCGTCCGAGCATAGTCGATTTTTTTGTCAGCCGTCAGCGTGGTTGGCCCTCGGTTTCGATAGGTCTTCGACTCTTTGGCTGCGATCGGCTGGCTCAACACCGTCGCCTTTTGACCCACGTAGCACGATCTGGAATGATCGGCCGGTGCGGGTGACGGCAATGACTCCTCGTTTTTCCAGATCCTGGAGCCTCGCGTCCCAATAGCCGGGTGGTCGTGCTGGTAGTTTTATTCGAAGATCGCGCAACGACAACGAACCATGTTTGCGGAGCCGATCGAGCATGCGGTCACGGTCGACCGCCTCCTGTAAGCTTCGCTTTGCAGTTGGATCTTGGGCTATGAGTCGATTAACGCACTTCAACACCTCCACCTGCTTGTCCAGCGTCGTGTTTTTCTGTTCCTCGCAGTTTCGGCCTGCCGCTCACCCCCGATAAATCGGGGCAAGGGCGGCAGGCCTGTCTGCCACGTTTCTATTCCAAGCGTGAGGCCCTGTAGTTCACGCCGCCTCTGCGCCCTGTTCTCGCGGCGCCGGCCAAGATCCTTCGGTGGATCCCGCCAGGGACCGCTCCACGTCCTTGATCTTTTCTAGTACCGACCGGATTGACACAGGTATCGCACCCGTGGACGTTTGGGCGGGTTTCCGCTGGACCTACATTGCCGGCCCGTTCAAAGCGCCGGAACTCGGCATTTCCCGATATGCAGGACTGTCCATGTTATTTGTAGCATCAGCCATGGTTTCGGCGTCCGGGGTAGTCTAGACTTAGGGAGTTGGGGGCGCCGCCCACATCACCACACCAACCCTAATAACACAGCCATGGCACAACAATTATTTGACCAGAAACCTGTCTTTCGGGGCCGCACGGGGCCTGCCGAGCCCAAGATCGGGTCCGAGGAGTTCATTTCGATCGCCACCCGCTTCGGCTTTGACGAGGCCACCCTCGAGCGGTTTCGGGACGCCCTGCGGGACGCCCGCCTGCCCGACGGCGGGCCGAACCTGGCGCGCTACATGTGCCCGAATCCGCCCCACCCGGCCGGAGAGGATTACGAGGCGTTGGCCAGGGAGTTTTTCGGGGTGCGCTACGCGCAGGGCGTGAGTTCAGGGACCGGCTCGCTCCACGCGGCCCTGGTGGGACTCGGCGCCGGTCCGGGCACCGAGGTCATCTGTCCGGCGACGGGATTCCTGGCCACCTCGGTGGCGGCCGTCCTCGCCGGTGCGACGCCGGTGTTCTGCGATGTCGACGAGTCGATGCAGATCGACCCGGCCAAGATCGAGCCGCTGATCACCGACCGCACCGTGGCGGTGTTGCCGACGCACCATTTCGGGATCGTCGCGGACATGGATGCGGTGGTGTCGGTGGCCCGCCGCCACAACCTGAAGGTGCTCGAGGACTGCGCCCAGTCGCCGGGCGGCAGCTTCCGCGGGCGGCTGGTGGGCACCATCGGCGATGTGGGGGCCTTCTCGGTGTCCTGCTACAAGATCATCGGCGGCGGCGAAGGAGGGCTGTTGATCACCGATGACAAGGATCTCTTCGAACGCGCCCAGCAGTTGATCGAGTGCGGCGGGTTCTGGCGGCCCGACCGCTTCGCCGCCCCTCGCTACGAAGGCGAGCTCTTCGTCGGCAGCAACTACCGCATGTCCGAGCTCGAGGCCGCCGTCGATGTCGTCCAGCTTCGCAAGCTGCCCGGCATCGTGGCCCGCTACCGCGACAACTTCCATCGCGTGGCAACCCGGCTTCAGCCGCGCCGCGGGATCGTCCCCCAGAAGCTCAACGACCCCGACGGGATCGTCGGATACCAGCTGCGCTTCTTCCCGGAATCCTACGAGCTGGCCGCAAGGATCGCGGACGACCTCCGCGCCGCCCGCATCCCGTTCCAGCACCGCGGCCGCGACGCCGCCCCCGACTGGCACGTCTACCGCGACATGTATCCGCTGGCCTCGCATTGGGACGCGCGCAACGCGCCCGGCGCCTGCCCGGTCGCCGAGGACCTCTTCGACCGCACCGTCGTCATCGAGATCGACCAGTGGTGGAGCCCCGGGGACGCCGCCGCCGCCGCGGAGGTCATCGACCGCGTCCTGGCCCGCCATTGCGAGGCCGACGCCGAGGCCCCGGGATGGCTGAGGGCATGAGGTTTGGCGAGGAGATTTGAGGCCAGGGCAGAACCGGAGGTTACAGAGCAGGACATGATCATTGGAATCCCCAGGGAGACGAAGGTTCAGGAACATCGGGTGGCGATGGTGCCGGCGGCGGTCCGCGAGCTGGTCAAGCGCGGCCACCGGGCGCTGGTCGAGCGCGGAGCCGGTGGTGGCGCGAGCTATCCGGACGAGCAGTATCTGGCGGCGGGCGCGGAGATCGTGGCCGACGCGGCGGCGGTGTTCGGCGGGGCGGAGATGATCGTCAAGGTGAAGGAGCCCCAGCCGCCGGAAGTGGCGATGCTCGAGGAGCGGCACCTGCTCTTCACCTATCTGCATCTGGCGGCCGGGCGGGCCCTGACCGAGTCGCTGGTGGCCAGTGGGTGCACCGCGCTGGCCTACGAGACCTTGAAGGTGAACGGGCGGCTGCCGCTACTGGAGCCGATGAGCGAGATCGCCGGCCGGATGTCGGCGATCGTCGGGTCCTATCATCTGGCGAAGCACCGGGGTGGGCGCGGGGTCCTGCTGGGCGGCGTGCCGGGCGTGGCACCGGGGCGGGTGGTGGTCCTCGGGGGCGGAACGGCGGGGCTGAACGCGGGGCGAGTGGCACAGGGCATCGGGGCCGACGTGACGATCCTCGAGGTGGACTTCGAGCGGATGCGCTTCCTGGACATCGCAATGGGCGGGACCCACACGGTTTATTCCAACGAGACGAACCTCGCGGAGCTGCTGCGGCGGGTCGACCTGCTAATCGGGGCGGTGCTGGTTGTCGGCGCGGCGGCGCCGCGGCTAGTGACCCGCGAAATGCTGCGCCTGATGCCCCCGGGCAGCGTATTCGTGGACATCGCGGTCGATCAGGGCGGCTGCGCCGAGACCACCCGCCCGACGACCCACGACGACCCCACCTACGTCGAGGAGGAGGTGATGCACTACTGCGTGGCGAACATGCCGGGGGCCTACGCCCGGACCGCGACCCAGGCCCTCAACAACGTCACCCAGCGGTGGATCACGCTGATCGCCGACCACGGGCTGGAGGAGGCCTGCCGGTGCCATCCGGAACTGCTCGGCGCGGTCAATGCGGCCGGGGGGAGGCTGACCTGCGGGCCGGTCGGCGAGGCGCACGACCTGCCGGTGAGCGATCCGGCGGCGGTGGAGCCCGGACGATCAACCCCCAGCCAATCGTGATGGCCACCTGCCACCTGATCGGCACACGCTCGTGCCACCGGTGGAGACGGCGCGCCCTCCACGCTTCGCTAGCCCTGCTCCTCGTGGGGCCGGGATTACGCTTACTTCCATCTTCCTTGCTACCGAGACCTTCCAATCCAATCTCGCCGCCGAACCGGGAGATCACACAACCATGAAAGAACCATCCTGATGCCATCCGTCCTATCCAATTTCATCGGGGGTGCCGCAATCGATTCCCTGGGAAGCGATACGGTCCCTGTACACAATCCCTCGACCGGCGAAGTTCTCGCCCAGACGCCCTTGGGTTCGCGCGCCGACGTGGACCGCGCGGTCTCTGCGGCTGCCGTCGCTTTTCCTACATGGAGCGAAACAACGGCGGCTCGCCGCACTGAAATTTTGTTCAAATACAAGGCGCTCCTCGAAGCCAACTTCGAGGAGCTGGCGAGACTTGTGGTGCGCGAAAACGGCAAGACCTTTCCGGAAGCGCAGGGCGACATCCGGCGGGGCATCGAGGTGGTCGAATTTGCCTGCGGAAGAAACCATCTGCTCAAGGGGGAGTCGCTTCCCCAACTTGCGGTCGGGATGGACGGAATCACCACCCTCGAACCGCTGGGCGTCTGTGGCGGAATCACACCATTTAACTTACCAGCTATGGTGCCGATGTGATGGTGAATGACGGAGTAGTTGTGCAACACTTTCGGAAGAACACAATGACAACCATAAGCCATCGCTTCGATGCACCTTCCGCAATTGTCACCGGCGGCGGTTCGCGACGGCGGCTCGGCGACATTGCACGCGAACTCTCCGCAAGGCGTGTAATCGTGGTTACCGATCCTGGCGTTGTTGCCCTCGGCGTGGCCGGCGAAATCGAGCAGATCCTCACGAGTGCGAATTGCGAGGTGAGGATTTTTCAGAGCGTGCAAGCTGATCCCACCGACCTCAACGTCGCCGACGGTGTCAAAGCGCTTGAAGAACACAAGGCTGACCTGGTCGTCGCACTCGGTGGAGGATCACCCATCGACACCGCCAAGGTAATCGCCATTCGCTCCTCAAACCCCGAACCCTTGCCGGAGTTCATGGGACTGGACAAGATCAGGCGTCCTGGCATCCCCGTCGTTGCCGTGCCTACCACCGCGGGAACGGGTAGCGAGGCAACGAAAGTCGCGGTGATCACTGACACCGGGCGCAATGTGAAAATGATGATGATGAGTACGCCACTGCTCCCGCGCGTGGCCATCGTCGACTACGAGTTGTCGCTCTCCATGCCGAAGGCACTTACCGCCGCAGTCGGAGTCGATGCGCTCACGCACGGGATCGAGGCCTACGTTTCGAAAAAGAGCAATTCCATGACCGACCCCCTCGCCCTGTCCTGTATCGATCTGGTGGGGCGACACCTCGCACGCGCGTGGGAGACCCCGGACGATCGTGAGGCCCGAAGCGGCATGATGCTGGCGGCCTGTCAGGGCGGGATGGCATTTTCTAACAGCAGCGTCTGTCTGGTGCACGGAATGAGTCGCCCCATCGGAGCGGTCTTCCACCTGCCCCACGGTCTTTCCAACGCTATCCTTTTGCCGTCCGTGACCGCCTCGCCTATTCATGGCCGTCGGCTCCGGAGCGATATGCAAGGGTGGCGCGAACCCTCGGCTGCGCGAAAGACACAACACGGGATGAAGAGGCTTGCCACGCCTTGATCGACTACCTCGAACAACTCAACTTATCGCTGGGGCTGCCTCGGCTGTCGCGCTGCCGTGACGTTTCCCGAGCCCTATTCGACGAACAACTCAAGAAGATGGCGTCGGACGCGATCGCCTCGGGGAGCCCGGCCAACAATCCGCGTGTGCCCTCAGCTGAGGAGATCGTTAGCCTCTACGAACAGGCCTGGTGACCAAACCGGGAGCGAAAAAGCCAATCTTCCGACGAATGCGAGTGGAAACTTCTCATTTTTTGAAAAAGGAGCCCCGCCATGTCGAACCACAGCAGCCAACGGTGGATTCACTGCCCGCAAGCCTGCAGCGATCCGGAGTCAGCGTATGCCAAATTCTCAACTTTGATTCGAAATGGGAACGGTTGATAGTTTTCGCCAAGAATGGGCCACAAGGAATTGTTTGCCGATGTCTGGGAAAGAGTATGCCGCGGATAAACCCAAAAAGAAAGGAAGATTAAGAAGCCTCAACGCATTCACGTTGGTGTAGCGGGGTGATCGGGTCGAGGAGGGGGATGTTGCGATGGGAAGGCCTGAGTCCTCCGTGCCGCGGCGCGGGTCGCCGGCGGGGAACGGGGTCGTCACCGGGTGCCCGCCGCCTTCAGCGAAAAACGAACCCGTGCGTAGCGCGGAATCGTCCCGAGATCGGGCGTGAGCACTTCCGCCCACTGCAGAAACTCATCCGCGGGCGCGCCCTCATTTTCCATTTCCCGGGTTCGGGCCACCCTCTTGTGGGGGCGCGCGGCGAATCAGCCGGGCTGGTTCTTCGGGGTGGTCGTGGAACCGGTGCCGACGCGAAGGCGGCGGTAGGCCTGGGGCGGCTCGCCGGTCAGCTTTTTGAAGACCCTCGAGAGGTGGAAGGCGTCGGCGAAGCCGGTGCTGACCGAGATCTCTTCGACCGTCATGCCGGTACGCAGCAGGAGGGCCTTGGCGATCTCGACGCGCATCTGCCGCAGCACCGCCATGGGCGATCGTCCGGTGGCCCGGCTGAATGCATGCTGGAGCCCGGAGGGGCTCAAGCATACATGGGCGGCGATATCGGCGATCCGGATTCGCTCGTGCAGATGCTGCCGCATGAACCTTTGGGCCCGAAACACGGACTCCGGCAGTATCGACATCCGCTTCCCGACCTGGAACCATCCCTCATTGCGCGGCGCCGTGAGCAGCATCCAAACCAACAGGCAAAGGCAGCCGTGCCCGCCGAGTCCACCGACGTCTGGGGAATCCTGGATGTCCAGCAGACGTTCCAGCTGGCGCATCGCGAGTCTCTCGTGATCGGCAATCCGCCAGACCCCGCGATCACGGGCCAGGCGGCCGGCCAGCGCTTCGGAGTGCACGTCGAAGTAGACTCCGATGCTCTTGCAGGCGCCTTCGGGCACTCGTTCGTCGTGGACGGTGCCGGGAGCGTACAGGATGCCCTCCCCGATTCCGAGGCCCATCCAGCCCGCGGGCGGGCTTTTCACCTCCATGCCCCCCGAAACGATCAGTTCGAGCAGCCAGTACTGGACCGCCTCCGTCCGCCGGGATTGGCGGTTGTCCATGGTCCACGACCCCGGCAACACAAAGGCGAGCTCGTATGCAGGATTATGCATTTTATTTGCAGTTTCAGCCATGGCTTCCGGATCGCGCATGTGGCAAAAAAGTATGTGTTGAGAACATCACACCGATAGACATCGATCCGCAAGTTTTTTCCGTCCTTCGCGTGCAGGATTAGACGTGTGGGCGCTCCGTCAACCTCTGAACGAACCACTACCAACGATGACCCGCCTGGATGTTTGCCTCGAATGTTTCTTCACCGATCTGCGGTATGACGAGCGGATTGGCCGGATTGCCGCCCTTGGATACAATTGCGTCGAATTCTGGCACCCCGAGGGCACCTGGGACGGCGGTCAGATCGATGCCGGCCAGCCCAAGGACGCCGCCGTGCTGCGGGACGCCTGCGAGGCGGCCGGCGTGAGCGTGGGTGGGTTCGTGATCAACGCCTGGGACGGGCTCTACGGCGGCTGCCCGGTCGATGCCGGGGACCGGCAGAAGTTCCTTGAGCAGGTCGAGCGGATGATCGACTTCGCGGGGCTGATCGGCTACGAGGCGGGGGTATGAATACCTGCTGACCTTCGCCATCGCGGTCGCCGTCAGCCTGCTGACCCGGGCTCCCGACCCCGCGAGGGTCGAGCCCTTCATCTGGCGCAGGAGCCTGATCCGAGTCGGCGACGAGGCCGTCAAACCGCGGTTCTGGCTCAGGCAGTGGCCGTGGTTCGCCGCCGCCACGGCCATCTTCCTGTTCTGGTAGCGTGCCTATTACTTCAACCAGGGGTGCGTCTGTATGACAGTGGAGCACTTGTCCGAGATGGCCGCGGGCATGAGCAATAGGAGACGCCGGTTAGATTGTGAAATCACTTTCGAACCCGCTTCCAAGACATGAACGAAATAATTTAGGACAAGCGAGATAACTACACCCACGCCGCGAATTCGCCTGGTCGTTGGCCAGGCCCGTTCAAGGCGCCGGAACTCGGCATGGCCGTGCCGATATGCAGGACTGTCCATGTTATTTGTAGCATCAGCCATGGTTTCGACGTCCGGGGTAGTCTAGACTTAGGGAGTTGGGGGCGCCGCCCACACCACCACACCAACCCTGATCACACAGCCATGACACAACAATTGTTTGACGAGAAACCTGTCTTTCGGGGCCGCACGGGGCCTGCCGAGCCCAAGATCGGGTCCGAGGAGTTCAGTTTGAGAGTCAGGAATTTATCCAGGCGTACCTGGATTGGCTGGATCCCTATCTGACTACTCAGTTAAAGCCAATGGGTATAGCCTTGGCGGACCTGAGCGCGGAGACGATGTACCAATACTGGATGTACAAATATGATCTTAGAGAATAACATATGGACCCATGATATTTGGACTCAACGAAAATAAAAAACTATAATCCCCTAATTACATTGTTGATGAGATATATAGGTAAGAAAAAGCCAATAATTCAATTAGTTACTTTCATCGCTTTTCTGTTGTTGTCATGTATTAATGGATATGCACAACATCAAGAAAAAGCCAATGTCCTATTTATTGAGGCATACACCGGGTGGAACAGCTATGTTCCTGGAGAGGAAGTAGGCTTTCATGTTTCCACCAGTGCGCCAACCTTCTCCATGAAGATTGCGCGCGTGGGAAAAGAAGCGGAGGTTGTTTGGGAGCAATCCGGGCTCAAAGGCAGTCAGCATCTCGTGCCGGAGAATGCGTCTTCCTATGGTTGCGGGTGGCCCACAGCGTTGAAGGTTGAAATACCTGACGACTGGGAAAGCGGGTACTACGAGGTCTCCCTTTTTGTAGAAGATAAAGGCGGCAAATTTTTTCAACGAGGCAGACGCACTGCGGAAGGGCGTTGTTTTTTCGTCGTAAAGTCAGCCCATCCTGGCCGTGACACGAAGATATTGCTGCAGCTCACGACTAATACCTATAACGCTTATAACAATTGGGGCGGTTCCAGTCTCTACTATTATAATGGACGTGGAAATTTGCAGGGTTATCGGGTTTCCTTTGACCGTCCTCCCGCAAGCCAGTTCTTTATGTGGGAGTTGCCCTTTGTGATGTGGGCAGAGGAGAACGGCTATAAAATCGACTATGCGGTAAATTCGGATCTGGAGTTTAATCCCGAATTGCTGGACTACTACCGCTTGGTTCTAAGCGTTGGCCACGATGAATACTGGTCTACACCCATGCGTGATAATCTGGAGGCGTTCATAGCGGATGGAGGAAATGTAGCGTTCTTCAGTGGCAATACTTGTTGCTGGCAAGTTCGCAGTGAGGACGAAGGTCGTGCGTTGACCTCTTGGAAAGAGAATTATCTTAAAGACCCGTTCTATGGTCTTGGCCACTATCCATTTGTATCCACACTATGGAGTCATCACTTGCTCGGTCGCCCGGAAAACGAAATGACCGGTGTCGGTTTTTTGAAGGGCGGTTTCCACAAGAGCCATGACATCCTAATGGAAGGTTCTGGTGCTTTCACAGTGCATCGACCCAATCATTGGGTTTTTAAAGGAACCGGATTGAAGCGGGGGGATGAATTCGGAGGACACGATACGATCGTTGGATACGAATGTGACGGATGTGAACTTGAATGGCGTGACGGGCTGCCTTTTCCAACGAATCGGGATGGGACGCCTGAATCATTTTCAGTGCTTTGCACTGCGCCCGCCCGTTGGCAACCCAGCGATGCGCAATTTTACGAATTGTGGAGCAGGGATGACATGGGAGCAGCTTGTCTTGGAATTTATACTCAGGGAGGAACCGTTTTCACAGCTGCTACCACCGATTGGTCGCACGGACTGAGTGGGGGTGATCCCATCGTGATGCAAATCACTAAAAATATATTAGATCGGTTGTCCAAATGAAAATTTTCAGAATGCTTGGTTTCAGAACAGTATACGCTCTCTATATAGGGTTGATTGGATTCTTTTGTGGATTGAATCTCAATGCCGATGCAGATTCAAAGCGCCCGAATATATTGTTTATCTATACGGATGACCAAAGTCATCGGACCTTAAGCTGTTATGAGGATTTTGGCGCTAGGCCGTGGGTAAGGACTCCCCATATCGACAGGCTGGCTCACGAAGGACTTAAAAAAATAAAATGACTATATCTGGTACCTCTTCTTCTAAAAGTTTATTATATTGTGTGCTTCTAGCATTCATTTCTCTGGCAATGATGTGCGGTGCAAACGCGCATACCTCGGTTCCCAAGGAACGTCCACGGGTTCGGCCACCCTCAGCAATGACGGGATGGGCAGATTGGGTAGAAGGCGAAAAATTGCTGGAACGCATCGAGGTGCCGCCAGCGCCCGTGCTATCTCCCGAGGAGGAACTAAAGACCTTCAAACTGGCGCCTGGCTACCGAATCGAATTGGTTGCCGCCGATCCCTTTGTCCAGAAACCCATTTTTTTTGAATTTGATCCCGAAGGCCGCATGTGGGTTGTCGAATACCAGGGCTATATGCGGGACCTTCAAGGGAGTGGTGAAGGTGAACCTATTTGCCGTGTTGTTGTACTGGAAGACAAAGACGAAGATGGTCGGATGGATTCCAGTACAGTATTTTTGGATGGATTGGTAATGCCGCGTTCGCTTGCCTTTGTTGAAGGAGGAATTCTCCTGCAGGAGCCGCCAAATTTATGGTTCTGCGAAGACCTTGATGGTGACTTGCGAGCAGATCGAAAAACCGCTGTAGGCAAAATGGGAATCGCAGGAAATCCTCAGCATACGGCCAATGGATTGCGCTATGGCATTGATAATTGGCTTCACTGCGCCGATTCGCCCGAGCGCTTTCGCTGGGAAAATGGCAAGTTGATTAAAGCCGATACAGTCAAGCGCGGTCAGTTTGGATTAACCTTCGACGAAACCGGACGCTTCTTCACCTGCTATGAGAACAAAGCCCTCTACGGTGACTACATTCCTGCCGAATATATTTTACGCAATCCAAACTTATATCAGGTTTTCCAGAAGGCTGGCAATGACAGAAGCGCTTTCGGAGTTAATGTTAGCGTTTCCACCCAAGCGCAGGAGGTTTTTCCCATCAGGGTGACTCCAGCCATTACTTTGGGCGCTTTGGAATTGCGCGACGACGGCACCCTCGAAACCTATACAATCGTCAGCGGTATTTGTTATTATAACGGGCACCAATTTCCGGAAGACGCCCGTGGGAACTTCTTTATTCCTGAATCGGGTGGACATCTATTGGGCAGGCTCAATATGGGCCAGGGCCTTGCGCCTCAGGCCGGGCGATATTATGCGGACAATCAAGAATTTCTCGCTTCCACTGATGAGCGATTTCGTCCCGTATATGCAAGAGTGGGCCCCGATGGGGCGCTCTATCTTGCCGATATGTACCATGGTATTATCGAGCATGTAATATTTATGGCACCTTGGCTCACCGAGCAAATTGAGGAACGTAAACTGAATGTAGGAAATGACCTGGGACGCATGTGGCGCATCGTTGCGGAAGACAGACCGATCGACCGTAGCCCTCCCAGGCTTTCTCAAATGGGAAGCGACGGCCTGGTTGAGCTGCTGTCTCATCCCAACGGTTGGCATCGTCTCACCGCCCAACGTCTACTTGTCGAACGAGGTGAGGCTGTACTTTCATTGCGCAAGCTTGCGGGTAACAACGATAAAGCTCTTGGTCAGCTCCACGCGCTTTGGGCTCTAGACGGTATAGGAAAATCAGATACGAATACGCGTTTAAACGCAATGCGAAGTTTGGACCAGCGGGTGAGAGCGGCTGCTGTCCGGCTAAGCGAAGGAGATGAGAATTGCTTTTCCGCAATTGCTGAAAGGGTTTCCGATTCCAGCGAGGTGGTCCGGTTGCAGGTTGCCTTGTCGCTAGGAGCCTTCGATTCACTTCAAGCTCTTCCTTTGTTTGGGAAATTGCTGAGTGAAAACAAACATGAGCTTTTTCAATCGGCGGTTCTTACTGGACTGGCGGGGCGGGAACTCGATTTTCTGAAATCCTATGGAATCGCCATGGAGAGCGGCCTCGTTACTCGTCTGGCTCAATGCGTTCTCGAAGAAAGTGATCCGCGACGCGTGTTGGAGTTAACGCGGCTTCTAGATGCTGAAGGTATTTCGCAGTCCGCCATACTAAAGGCCTTTGCTGTTCTCAGGTATAGGGAGGCTTTGATGCTCCGTGAAGAACCAAAGGGGCTAAGCGTTTTGCAGGAGGCGCCGGATTCCGATGTAAGGAATATCGCGTTGCATGCGTTGAGCCAGTTGACCTGGCCCGGTGCCAAGCCGCCTCAAACGCTTACGTTAAATGCTCCACCGTTGTCGGAGGAGGAGACCGAACTGGTCGAGATTGGCAGGCAAGCTTACGAAATGGTCTGCGCGGCCTGCCATCAACTGAATGGCGCCGGTAGCCCGGGCGTCACGCCGCCACTGGTGAACAGCGAGTGGGTGGATGGCGACCCTGCAAATTTAGTACGGATTATCCAGCATGGCCTCTATGGCCCGGTGACCGTTGACGGGAACTTGTGGAATCTGCACATGCCTGGATTGGGAGCCAGTGGACTGTTTGACGACAGGAAGCTCGCGGGCGTCATCAGCTATATTCGAAGAGCGTGGGGCAACATCTCGGCGCCCATTACGGAATCGCTCGTTGAAACGGTTCGGAGAGAAACCGATGGGCGAACCCTTCCCTGGCGCGCTGAGGAACTAACGCAAATGGCTACACCCCTCGAGGCCGGAACTGTAGTCCGACCGCTGTCCAGTGGGGAGTTGGTTTTGAAGGCTAGCGAGGCATCAGTGTTCGGAGAAAGGTTGGCCTACCGGCCTACATTGAATGTACTCGCTCCCTGGATACGCGTTGACGATGTTGCCGAATGGCAGGTGTCCATTGAAAGTGGGGGAGACTATCAGATATGGGTAAACCTTGCCGCAGACGAAGCCTCGGCCGGCGACTATTTCATTTTGGAGACGGACGGAAGCAGTTCAATCGGCGAGGTAGTTTCCAGCGGTGACTATGATACCTTTCATGAAGTATCTGGCGGTAGCATTTCACTGAAATCAGGGGTTAACCGTTTGTTATTGCGCCCCCACGGGCAACTGAAGCGGGAGCTTGCCGATGTGAGATGGCTTCGATTGGTTCCGGTAACCAACAATTGAAGAATGACTGCTGGGAGAAGAACTGTCTACGCCTACGGGACCCGCAACGCCCAAGGCTTGGCCCTCCACCCGGAAACCAACGAAATCTGGTCCTCGGAACACGGGCCCATGGGAGGGGATGAACTCAATGTCCTCATAGCGGGCGCCAACTATGGCTGGCCGCTGGCTACAAAGGGACTCGATCGCGATGGGACGGTCCAAACCCCATACAAGTCGTTGCCCGGCATGGTCGAACCGGTTCACTTCTGGATTCCCTCGCCCGCCGTTTGCGGCATCGAATTCTCAACCAGTCCTCTTTTCCCCGCCTGGAAAAACAATCTCCTGGTCAGCTTCCTGAAACACCAGCAAATCGTCCGTCTCGTCCTTGACGGACATGACGTTGTCAAAGAAGAAGTCATCCTTCGGGAATCAGGGCGCGTCCGGGATATCTGTACCGGTCCCGATGGCGCCCTCTATGTGCTGATCGACAGGAGAGGCATGATCCTGCGCCTCACCCCAGTGAAGGAAATCTGATAGAGTAAGTCTTAGTGATCCTGGCGGCTTCCGCCTTGATGGATTACGGCGTGACGAGTGGCGAGAGTCAATTCCCGGATCCTGGTCTCCATGGTGGACAGGAATGTCCCCCCCTCCTTTCAATCCGTGCTCATCCGTGAAATTCGTGGTTAATTCCCTTTTCCAAGTCGTTGATTTTTCGACCGTGATCATGATCAAGATCACGATGATTTACTTCGTGCCCCTTCCTGTCCTTGGTGGACCCAATTCACATTCAGCCTTTCTCCCTCTGTGGTAAACTTAGCCCCGTACGGTTCCTTTCGCGACTTGCCCTCCCCGGCGTTGTTACTACGCTTTCCTGCACATTTTCTATCTGGTGTCCAAGGACGCCATTCACTTGCCAAAAAGAACCAATCCGAAACCCGAAAGCCAATAGCGCTATGAGATCTGAAAAATTATCCTCCATGAGCCGCCGATCCTTTATCCGGAATTCCGCCCTGACTGCCTCAGGAGCGGCATTGGCCTCCGCCTTGAGACAGGGGGCTTACGCGGCGGGCAGCGACGAACTGAAAATCGGTCTCGTCGGTTGCGGGGGACGCGGCACCGGGGCTGCCATGCAGGCCCTCACCGCCACGGAATACCCGGTAAAGCTTTGGGCCATGGGCGATCTCTTCGCGGATCAGATCGAGGCCAGCCACAGCATGCTCAGCAGCGGCGCCGAGGGACGCTACGATCGTTCCTCCTTCCCGTCCCTCTCCAAGAAAATGGATGTGCCCGGGGAGCGCCGTTTCACCGGCTTCGATTCCTTTCAAAAGGTGATCGACTCCGGTATCGATATGGTAATCCTGGCTACCCCACCCCACTTTCGCCCGGAACATTTCGAGGCGGCCGTCAAGGCAGGCGTGCACGTGTTCATGGAGAAACCAGTAGCAGTGGACCCAGTCGGCATACGCAGAATAATGGCGGCTGCCAAGGAATCAAAACGAAAGAATCTTTCCGTCGTGGCGGGCACTCAGCGGCGGCACCAAAACCATTACCAGGAAATCATCAAGCGCGTGCAGGACGGCGCCATCGGCGACATCGTAGCCGGCCAGTGTTATTGGAACATGGGGCCGTTATGGGTCGAAGACTCCAAGAGGTACTGGGATAAATACCAGACCGGTGAGTGGAGCGATATGGAATACCAATGCCGCAACTGGTTGTTCCACGTCTGGCTTTCCGGCGATCACGTTTGCGAACAGCACGTCCACAACATCGACATCATTCACTGGGCGCTCGGTTCTAATCCTGTCATGGTGATGGGCTGCGGCGGCCGCCAGGAACGCGTGCAACCTCAATACGGAAATGGCTACGATCATTTCGCCACCGAGTTCGAATTCGAGAACGAAGTGCGCGTCTCCAGTATGTGCCGGCAGCAGACCGGCGCTTCCCATAATGTCTCCGAACGTCTGGTGGGAACAAAGGGCCAAGTCTATCTCGACGGCAGCAGCGGTCGGATCATCGGCGAAAATCCTTACGAGTACGATGGACCAAACGTGGATCCCTATGTGCAGGAGCACGTGGTCCTCATCGATAGCATTCGCAATGGAGACGGCTTCAATGAAGCAGGGCAAGTAGCCCGCAGCACCCTGAGCGCCATTGCCGGCCGCATGGCTGCCTACACGGGGCGAAGCATGAAATGGGATTGGGCGATGCAGCGATCCGCCCTGGACCTCAGGCCTGAGAGTTATGAGTTCGGCGACCTTCCTGTTGATCCCGTAGCTGTCCCCGGAACGACCAAAATCGTCTAAACCGAAAAAAGGCCTGACCCGAATGGCGCTTGGTTAAGCGGCTGTAGGACAGACGTTCAGGCCGTTTAAATTCGAGGGGGTCATCCGCCTTGGCCCAAGGGTTACTGCGTAACAGGAACCTTGAATCGGTTGACTCCGCTGGGGTTCGTCAAGATTGCAAGGTTACTACTTGAGAATTTTTCTCAAAGGCTGATCGACCACCATGGCCTCGGGAAAGTCGGCCGCTTGCTCGCCTCCCCGACCATGAACCCCGTTACTGCGAAGCCGTTTGTTTTGTTGATTACCCCGCGGCGGGTTCATGGGTATATCCATACCCCCCAGTTCGTCCATCATCTCATACAGTCGATCTTGCATACGCTTTTTTACAGCTGTGAATTGCAGGTCGTGAATCAAGTTGTTCTGCTCTTGGGGATCAGCCTGAATGTCGAATAATTCGTCCGTATCCCAAAGGCCGTAGTAGGTGGTGAATTTGTATCGGTCCCCGCGAAGCGAAAAATGGGTGGGGGTTTGGGGATAGTTTTGTTCCCAGTAATAAACGTAGAGAAAATAGTCCCGCCAGGGAATGTCCTTTCCTTGAGCTAGAGGGATGAAGCTCTCGCCGTCCATGTGGGGCGGTTTTCTCAAGCCCATGGCTTCCATGATGGTGGGAGCGATATCGATGTTGGCTACGACCTCGTCCACAACGGTTCCACCTTGAAAGAGTTCGGGACATTGCATGAGCATGGGCACCCGAATCGAAGTTTCGTAAGCGACCCGCTTATCGAACAATCCGTGCTCGCCAAACAAAAAACCGTTGTCGCCCATGTAAATGACGAGCGTCTCCCGGTAGATTCCCATGCGCTTCAATTGCTCCATCACAGCGCCGATGCTGTCGTCGACTGAGCAAAGGGCTTCGCAGTAGTTCTTGTAGAACGGAACCACCCCTTCGGTAGAATGTAGCGCGAAATCCATTCCGTGCCAACTGTTTCGTTGGTCGAGCAACCAGCGGGGCCGGTTGAGGGAGTTGCCATCGACCGGCTCGGCGCTATTCGGCGGGATGAACGGTTTGTCGGCCAGTTTGCCGCGATGCCTGTCTTCCGGGGTAAAGGGATCGTGAACCGCTTTGTGGGAAAGGTAGAGAAGGAAGGGTTGATCCGCTTCTCTCTGTTCCTCCAGGAAATCGATGGCGTAGCGAGTCAGAAGAGTGGTTATGTATCCGTCCTGCTTTACCCGTTGCCCATTGACGTTGATGGTGTAGTCGGGACTTGGGGGAAAGTACCTTCCCTGCCCTTTGAAGCTGGCCCAATAATCGAACCCCGGTCGGGGATTATCGTTGGCGTGGCCCATATGCCACTTACCGACAAAACCGGTGCGGTAACCGGCTTTTTGAAGGTACTGGGAAAAAAACTGGGTTCCCTTCGGAACCGCGCGTTGATTATCGATCACCCGGTGGCGGAAGGTATAGAGTCCGGTGAGGATAGACGCCCGGCTCGGAGAACACAGTGAAGTGGTGACAAAGGCATTTTTAAGGTGCACGCCATTGGCCGCCATCGAATCCATATGAGGGGTCACGGCAAATGGGTGCCCCATGAAACTCATGGCGTCATAGCGATGGTCGTCCGAGAGTATGAATACCACGTTGCGGGGTTTTACATTTTCGATTTTCTGAGGTTCGATTGATTGGGGGACGGGGATGACGGCGGCCCGACTGCTTCCACTCAGTATGGAGAGCAGAACGATGCATGGAGGGAGGATAGTCGATCGGTATTTCATGGGTAGGGATTTGGTTCGCGGATGGCCAATTTACGGGCTTGCTATTCAGCCTACCCCTCGCCGTGCAGGAGGTAGGCCAGCAAGTCGCGAATTTCACTCGCGGTCATGGTATGGAGCAAACCGGGTGGCATGAGGGAGAAAGGCATTTCATCCCGCTTCTCAATATCACTCTTGGCAATGGAGATTACCTTTCCATCCGGGCCAACGTAGGATTGCAAATCTCCTTCTATTCCCAGGACCAGGCCCATGTAGGAGGCGCCATGGCGGGTCGTGATGGTCTGAGGTCGAAAGTAGGGAGCGACCTCGGCATTTGGATCGACGGTGTGCTCAAGCAACCAGGACCGGTCAATGCCGTCCTGGTCGCTAATCGTCGACAAATCCGGCCCTAAATCAACGCCCCGACCGTTCATGGAATGACAATTGGAACAGATCCCCATTCGAGGATGAAAGAACAATCGCCGGCCAATAGAGGTATCGGAATTTCCTGGAGCATTCTCAACCAATTCCTCCCATGCGGAAATATCGTCCTGGGCCGGTTTTGCTTTCAACGTACGTTGTATCAAACCCGCTGAGGCAAGGGCGCGTTCCGCTTCTGCCGATACGGTTTCGTTTTTATCGCGGCTCAGTGTTTCCAGCAAAGTGGAATTTTCCGCGGCAAATGCGGCCAATCCGGCGATGGCATCGGCTCTGAGGCTTGATTCGATAAATTTATCTGCCGCCAGTTTAGCGAGAACAGACTCACGGGCGGCATCCGAATGAAGGGCCAGGGCTCGAATCGCCTCCCGTTGTATTTCAGGATCATCCGCTTGGGAAAGAGCGGCCAGTTGTCGAACGGACAGCCCCGGATGATCCACTTTCACATTTTGTAGCGCAAGCGCGCGAATGGCCGGAGGTTTACCGGTATCTTCCGCCAGTTCCAGGAGTTTACCACTGGGAGAAAACTCTCTACCGGATCCATCATCGCCCAACCTGGCCAGGGCCGCGACGACAGATCGCAGCCCGCGAGGCGTCAAATCCGGCCGATCCAACTGCAGTTCCAACTGAGACTGAAACCGCGAAAGCTGTTCGTCTGCAATCCACTTGATCCCTACAAAGCGGACGTCCGCATCGGCATCATTGAGCAGTTCCGGAATAATTCCCGATTCTCCGAGGGGATCAACCCGTTTGAGCGCTACTGCGTAATGGGCCCGTGCCATGGGATTGGCGAACGACTTCAGGTCCAAGGATCTCAATGCATCCGGATTTTCGGTGAGAACCTGGATGGCCTGAGTTCTTAAATAAGGATCCGGACTGCCCAAATGTCGGGAGGCTTCCGGCAGCGACATCGAGGCTTTGGTTTTACGGGGAAGCGGGTTCAAATCCAGGGGATCCTTGAATTCTATGCGCCAGATACGACCCAGGCCGTGGACCGGGTATGAGAGACTCACCCAATCGGTGAAGTAGAGATATTTGCCATCGGCGGAGTAGGAAAAATGGACCGGACGAAAATTGTCGGGACCGCTGATAAACGGTTCGCGACCGGCAATGAACGAGGCCCCTTCTGGTTTAAGCGCGTGTAAATCGACGCGATTGTCCGTCCAGGATGCCGTCAGCAAATGCACACCATCGTAGGGAACGACGCCACCGGCTGCCTCCCCCAGCGCCCCAATCATACCGAGGGTCCCGGGAATCTCTCCGCGCCAGGATACCAGGGGGTGCCGGCCCGACCGGCCGTAACGGTATTCATAACCAAAGTCGCCCCCTTGAATTATATGCAGTAGCCGGTTGGGCGGGGTGCTGGTCGGATCATTGTCAGTCGAAAACAGATTTCCCCTTAGATCATACGTCATGCCGAAAGCATTCCAATGCCCGGTGGAAAGGCGTTTAAGTCGACTGCCATCGGTGCGACAATGATAGGTGGAACCGCCTTCGCCACCACCTGACAACCTTACCCCGTCACTGCCCACAAAGGTGTAATCCGCTCCCAGATTTTCACCAAAACCGAAGGCCATCCAATCCGGGTTGGCCGGATCGATGGCCAATCCGCCCACTCCGTTGTGGGGGTAGTCTCCGTCGGTCTCGCATTTCACCAGGATCTCAGGATCTCCTTCCGCCGATTGAAGCGTGGTTGCATCGGGAAAACGACCGATGACCCAACGCGTGGCAAAGTAAAGGTGGCCATCCGGACCGAAAAGCAGATCGGTACTGAAAACGTGGCCTTCGTAAAACACCGAGCGCTGGTCGGAAACACCATCTCCATCGGTGTCCTCGAATATGAGAATGCGATCCGTCTCGGGACCCTCATAACCGGCCGGACGTTGATGGGTGTGGTTTTCTTGCACGAACACCCGTCCATCGGGCGCGATCGCAATGCCAACCGGGGTCACAATATCGGGATTCTCGGCAAACAGTGTAATGCTTTGGATGTTGCGGTGATGAATGGCCGGGGAGAATTCAGCCGATTCAACCTCTACCAAAGGGACAGCCAAGAAAAAGGCTATCAGACAATACGGATTGAAGAAGTGAACTTTCATCAGTTTCATAAAAACGTGCCATCAATTTTGAGGGGTAACGTTAATGCGAGTCGGGGTAAGTAGGCGACCCAGAAAAAATTAGAATTGATCGGCCTGTTTGGAGGTTCCTCCAGATTAATTCTCGCCAAGACCGCAAAGACCGCAAAGGCCTGCTTCAATCATTTCTTTGCGTTGCTTTGCGTTCTTGGCGAGAGTCAAAATTAGCTTTCGATCAAGATCAGGATCAAGATTACGATGATTTACTTCGTGCCCCTGTGCCTTTCTCCCTGCCCATTCCTAATTCGCGCCATTGAGCATTCCCCACCTTGCCGAGAACTTCCCCTCAACCAGCTAACACCCTCAAATCGAAACATTCCACCATTCCACCATTCCATTACTCCCTCCTCCTCTTTCTTGGCCCTTAGCCTTCAGCCTTCCGGCCCCTCTCTCCCACAATTCCTAATTCCTAATTCCTAATTTTTATCCCCTTCCTTCTGCGCAAGCCCCGGTCCGGACCATCACTGTTGAAAAATACTATTTCTTCAAAGAAACGCGTGAATACGGACTCGAAAGATAGCTGGGATAATCCTCACCCTTATAGCTGATTGTTTTCCGGTGGTTACTAAAGAAATCTATGGTTTTTGCGTTACCGGTTAATGGGATCTCGGCCGTCCAAATCCCCTTCTTTTTATCCGTTGTCATTTCAAGCCACTGATCATCCGGAAAAAGCTCATGGAAGTAGGCGGCGCTGCCATCGATACCACGATCGAACATCCACCAGATCCGCCCGCTCTCGGCCGGATTGTCAGAATCAAACCGTACGGTAACTTCCAAGGTATTGCCTGCTAATTGGTGGGTTACTTTGGGAGGATTCAACAAACGACCCTCTACTTCAAAAAAGTGCTGTAAAAGAAATGCCGGTAAATTGGCCTCATCGGTTTCGAGAGCGGGATGAGATTTATTTTTCCCATGACCGCGATTCGTTTTGAAATACATCGGTGTGTCCGGATGGTGTTTGCCGCCCCATTGTATATCATAACATACGAAATCGTGCGTTCCGGGAGCAAAATACAGGTCGACACCACGTGCGTTTAAAGTTTCCAGGTTTCTGGAAATGAACACCGCATCAGCCATACCATGGGCAAAGGTTTTCAGGTTATTCCAAGTCCTTCCCTCAGACAATGCAGCCGCATTATAAACAGGCCCAAAAAAACCTCCCCTGAATGCGTGGTTAAGGATTTTGTCCAGTTGGGGTTTATCCAATCCCCGTGCCTTCGCATAGGCCAAATCCGCTTCCTCAAGGTTTGACCAGGCAATTTCATCACACAACCGTAAGGGGGAAGCCCATATCGGGGAGACGGTTGCATGGACCGCCGTTAACCGGTCATCGTGTATCAATGCCATGGAAGGCGAGGCTCCGTTCTTCGAACCTCCCGACATGGCCACTTTTGCGGGAACAATGTATTCGGTTTCCGCGTAGGCAGCTGTTAATGCGCGACTTAGGCTCGCCGGCCACCCCCAGGTCTGAACAGATGAGCGAGGATCGAGGGTTTCCAAAAATCGATCCTCAATCTCTTTTGCAAGCTCGGCTTGTCCCGAGTGGTTCAAATTTTGAACCAACGTGTAAACCAGACCTACACCGCCTTCAATCAACAGCTCTTCAATCGGCCGAAGCGGTCTTTCCGTTTGAATCCGCTTATATGAATGGCCGCCGGTCAAATGAATCCCTTTGGCCTTTCTGTCGGCGGGAACAATCAATCGAACGGGAACCCGATACTCCTTGCCGGGCCAAAATTCACCAACCCGTATGGTCATGAATTTCTGACGGGTCGGCACCTTTCCTTCCACCAGGTGCCAGCCCTGAATTACTTGCGCCTCCAGAGTGGATGAATCCCTGATCTCCCCCATGTCAATCGGGTTCGAAACTCCTCCGAGTAGCAGGGTAGACACAATGAATGCGAGGAAAACCAAAGTAATCAGTGGAGCAATTCTCATTGCAAAAAGAAATACCTTACCCATCGCCACAAGCGATCTTTTTCAGGCTGCTTCCTTCTCCATCAGACCTGCCGATTCCTTTCTGAACTCGCCACTGTAAGGTTTCCGTGGCACATTTGGAATCTCCGGTTAAGAGAATCCCGTGTCCAATTTTTTCAGTACCCATCCATCATGATGCAGCTACCAAAAACACTCTTTCCCCTTTCCCTGTTCCTCCTCTCAACCTTGTTCGCCCAATCCAAGGAATTATTACCCCTGCGCGAGGTAATCACCGATGATATGCTATGCGTCGGCCATCATTGGACCCCGGACGAAGCCAACCTGAAGATGAAGGAATTCGCCTCCTCCTGGCGGGACAAAAATTCCTGGGAAGGGCGAGCCGAGGCCATTCGCGAAGGCATTCTCAAAGGCCTCTACTGGGATCACATGCCCAAGATAGAAGGAGACTTCCGGCCTGTTATCCACAGCCGCAGGGAAATGGATGGTTACGTGGTAGAGAATATCGCGATTAAAAGTTTTCCAGGGTTTTACATCACGGGAAACCTCTACACTCCGGCAAATCCCAAGGAAAAAAATCCGGCCATCCTCAGTCCTCATGGGCACGCGCACAATAAACGCCTCACCCCTGACGTGCAAAAACGTTGCGCCGTTTTCGCTCGGATGGGCGTCGTGACCTTCGCTTACGATATGGTCGGTTACGCCGAATCCACCCAGGTAACCCACAAAATGCCCATTGCAGCTCTCCTTCAAACCTGGAATAGTACCCGTGTGCTGGAATACCTGATTTCGCGCCCCGAGGTAGACCCCCAACGGATCGGCATGACGGGTGGTTCCGGCGGTGGAACTCAAACCTTCATCCTGACGGCTATCGACAAGCGCATCAGCGTGTCCGCTCCAGTGGTACAGGTATCAGCCCACTTCTTTGGCGGCTGCGTTTGTGAAAGCGGCATGCCCATCCACAAAAACGTCGGCCTGCAAACGAACAATGTGGAGTTTGCCGCCATGGCAGCGCCGCGGCCACTCCTTCTCGTTTCCAACGGGGCGGACTGGACGCGCAACACGCCTCGCATCGAGTACCCCTACGTGAGAAATGTTTACGCCCTCTACGACGCCGAACACAAGGCGGAACACGTCCACCTGCCTCACGAAGGGCACGACTACGGATATTCCAAACGAGTCGCCGTCTATCCCTTCTTTGCTCACCACCTCGGCTTGCGTTACAAATCCATCCCCTACAAAGACGGCTTCGACGAGAGCTTTGTAACCGTGCTCCAACCCGAGGATCTACACGTCTTCGATCAGGACCATCCCCGCCCTTCCGACGCCCTTTCCGGCGACCGCGCCGTCATGGAGAGTTTAGGGTTCGAATACGATAAAAAGTGAGGTATTCAACTCAGCTTATACTCGCCAAACAAAAGAGCCTGGGAAAGGGGTCAAACCTTGAATCGGTTGACTCCGCAAGCTTCGTCAAGATTGCAAGGAATGACCCCGACGGGGCTTCTGTCGCTCGCAACGAATTTTTTGATTAACGCAGGCTAGAAAGAGAATGTGTTGGTGATAAACCAACTCGTGGTCGGTGGGATGCGCAGAGCCCCATAGGAGCCGTCCGGCTGAACGTTGATCGGAATCAACTCGTCGTCGGCAAATGCGTCGGTAATGTTCAGCTGTACCCTCCAATTGATGTTGTCGGTCAGCTTGCGATTGTAGCCGATCCAGAAGTCGATCCTGGTTTCGCCATCGGACATATAGGGATTGTCGATTTCCCATATGAAGTCGGTTTGGCCTTCCAGGTTGTCGATTATCGGATAGCCGACAATCTTTCCCGACATATAGCGAGCGGCGCCGCCCAGGAAAGTGCCTTGTAGACCCCCTTCGTTAAAACTGTAGTTGTTGACGAAGTTGGCGTGCCACTTGCGAATTTCAGGAGCATCACTGCCTTCATTGAGTTTGGCCAATTGGAAATCGCCCCACAGGTAATTGCGGAACCAGGAGCGAATGGAATTGACGTAGCTTCTGCCAGGCCCCCAAAGGCGCACCGACCCAGCCGGGCCATTGTAGGCTTCAGCCCTCTCCTCCAGGAAAGCTACCAAATCGCCTCCGACGTTGGCCCGGGTTGCTTCGGTCTTGGATACATTCAGCGAGACCCGCCAATTGGGGGTCGGGTTGGCGATTAATTCGACTTCCAACCCTTCGGACTCGTTGTCTGCAGTGGAGGTCATACCTACCGGCGACTGGTAGCCGACACCCGCGGGCCAGCCGGGGATCATCCACTGGGCATCGGAAGTGTTGATATTCCAGGCATCGATGAATTCCTGGGGAAGGGAATCGAAGTATTGGAAGAAGGCGTCGAGGACTTGCTGCTCGGTCCAAGTTTGGCCGTCACCTCCCGGATAGGGTTCTGAACCGGGTTGCCAACTGTATCCACCTTGCGGGTTCCAGTTGGACACCGCAAAGGATTCGACTTTATTCTGAGCCTTCTTTGCGTAGGCCCAAGGCATCTGGGTTGTCCAACCGATAGCCCAAGCGGAGGGGAAACCATAACTGGCGGTCTTTACGTCTGATTGGTACCAATTGAGTCGAAACGAGTACTTGTTGTCCGGGGCTGACACCAGGAAACCCCAATCCTTGGTCTCTCCAGTGGGGGAAGGAAGGGTCCGGCCCCTATGATTGACCCGCTGAGCGGCAGGTTGGAAGTTTTCGGACTGGTTGTAGAAAAGACTCAACCCAACGCCGTAGGGAAGATTCCAGGGAATTAAATCATGGACGTGAGCCACCAGGCTGTAGGTCCTGGTAATGCCGCTGGTCTCACCGGTGGGTTCATCCGGAAGCCGGAAACCGGGGCCCTCCACATCGACCGTGTCATCTGCTTCTCTCTGGCCTTGATGCGCATAGGCTTTGCTCGAGTCCTCGCGGTATCCAAACAAGGGTACGAGGGCTCCATTCAACATGTAGCCTTGCCAGATAAACGCCTCGGAATCGATCTCGGTCTTGGTCAGATTTGCCGCATGGTACATATTTTTTAGATCGCTGGTAGTCGCGTCCATGAAGGTGAATCGTTCCGTGGTCCAGCCCGCGTAATTGGCCGGATTATCGTATTCCTGCAATGCTCCAGCTCGCGGGAAGTAGGGGTCTATCCAATCGGCGGCGTGATCCACCCCAGTGGCAATCCAGGTGGGATCGAAAAACCTCACGTTTCCCCCTTGCATGGGGGTTATGACCGTTTTGACGGGGCTGAGACCCATCGGCCAATCCTGCCCTCTCAAATCGTCGCTTATATAATGAGCGACACTGATTTTGCGCGACATGCTCGAGGTGATGGATTTGTCCGCCGCGAGCATACGTTCGGCAAAGGATATGGGAGCTGAATACCGGGCAAAGTCCCTCCTTTCCGAGGCGTCATCGTCTTGGCTGAAGAAAGCGGTAAAAACATGGTTTCCCAACAACCTGCCCAGGAAATTTCCTCCCATCCACTCCTCGAGGTCCACTTTCCCATAAACTGTGGCCCGGCTTTGGTCCAATTCCTGAAAGTTTACGTTATTTTGCCACAATTGGGTGCTGGTGAGGACGGCTCGGCCCAAGTTGGGATTGGGAGAACCATCGGGGAGGACTTCATTGATATCAATGGTGATAGCGCTGCCGGACTGTTGGGCGGTAAAGATCGAGGTCAGCCCCCATTGGGCCTCCTGACGGTCGACACCAACCTCATAGCCCAAATCCCCGTCGAAGAAGGTTTGGGAAAAGGTGAACTGCAAGCCATCGAAGTCGTGGAACTCGCTTTTATTGGGTCCGTCGAGCAGGTGGTTTTTGTAGTCGAATATGGAGCGGTCGTTGATGTGCCGGTCTTTGTAAACTCCCAGGTCCCAGTGGGGTAGTTGCGCTCTTCTGGCATAATCGGAAAAGACGTTGGGACCCTGCCAGCGACCAAGACCCAAGCCGGCCATCCTGGGGGTGGCACGAAAGACATGTGCGGGAGGCGTATGTATGACATAGGCAGCCTGTTGAAATTCGTGTGAAGTGTTGGAATTGCTGTATGCTACGATCTCGTCGAAAATAGTACCCAACGATCCTCTTATCCAAGGGTCGCGATTACCTCCCAGATTTGAACTGATGCCCCAAATATTCTTACCTTGGCTGTCAAAGCCTTTCAAGGCTTGGGGCATGTTGTAGATATCCTGAGGCACATCGTCCAAAGATTTCCACTCCGTCACATGGTTGGAGAGATTTCCGATGTACTGGTTGAGGGTAAATTTGTTCAGGCCCCCCTCGAGACCGGAACCCGACTTGAAGAAGGGGGTGATCTGATCCTTGGGTGTCATCAAGCGTGGATTGTTGGAGTCGATCTGCCCATTTTCATAATTGATTTTGAAAGAGGTGGTCATTGAATCGTAATTAAAGAAGCTCGGGTCCCATCTGGCCGCCACGTAGGCCCGCGTGCTGTCGGAAAAGGCCGGGTCCTGCCGGTACTTGGCGTCGTTGCTCAACATAATCACCCGAACAGCCAGTTCATCCTCCACCAATTCCTGGTTGATGTTAGTAGTAATGCGCTGACTGCCATGTTGGTCGAAACGGACCGAAATTTCATTTGTATTGGAAAAAACCGCCGCCTGCAACGTGGTGTTGATAATGCCGGCAGGGCTGCCCAATCCAAAGAGGATGGAATTGGCTCCTCGCACCATGTCGACACGGGTGGTGTTATAGGTGTCGAAGGGAATGAGGCTGCGAAAGTAGTTGCGGGTATTGTCACTGCTATCCAGTCCACGCAAACGCGTATTGTTGTTGGGTCGGGCGAAAAGGTGATTTTCCGTCAGGTTGGCCCCGCTGCCAACCCCGGTGAAATTTCCCCTGACTCCTCCCACCTCGGCATTGGTCAAATAAAGCAGGAGGTCTTGGTTGTTGGTCGCCCCCACGTCTTCCAGGAATTCTTTCGTAAGCACTGAAATGGATGTGCCGATGTCCTCCAACCGGGTATTGAGACGAGTCCCGGCCAGTGTGGAGGTGGCCAGGTAACCAATGTATTCGTCGTCCTCCACCGTAAAGGGAGAAAGTTCATAGACCTCTTCCTCATCCTCTTCCTGGGCCGGCGAGGTCGTCGGAAACAGGGATGACAATGAAAGGGTCGCGATCAAAACGATCCCTATCCCGATGAGATTGCAGTTCTCCCCTGCCCTACCGAAGGGCCGGATAGTGGGACAATTTACGGTTTTCATGGATGTCTCTCCTTTTCCAATTCGGTGGTTGCGGCAAAATTTTCAGATCTGAGCTGGCTCCAATCCAATGCTTCGCAGTGTTCAAAATTGCCCGGATCGAGAAGCGGCAATATAACCAGCCGCTCCAATTAGTAAATTTAATAACGTCAAGTAGTAGGTTTATTAACTTTTTGCTTCAGATCTAGTTGGGTCAATATGATTTTTGTCGAATGCCGGCAAACTGTTACCTCAGCAACTCGACGGAGAGACCCTTGTAGGCCGTGAAACCCCTATCGAAAGTGAGGACTTTCAGACCCCAACTTTCGGCAAATGCCGCGAGGTAAGCGTCGTTCCAGACCTTTGGAGAATACTTCCGTGTAATGGAGTAACCTCGCCAAGCGGTTTCAATGTCGGGCGGTTCCTCCAAAAATTCAATTCGCTCATCACTGAGAAATTTATCGTAGGCGCTCCAAGCCTGATGATGAGTGAGTGGCTCCGATATGGCCTTCGCATTGGTGGCCAATCGGAGAAATCCATGTTGGGTCATGCGACACATGAAGCAAGTAGCGGGGCCCTGCTGGTCCATCCATTTCCAAGCAGACGGGCTATGAGGATGTTTTCTGAAGGTCAGCGCCAACCAGAAATTTATATCAGCCAAGTAGGGCACGGTCATCATCCTGGAGAATTTCGCTCAGCCCTTCGCTAGTGAAGACCACGGGTTCCCGGTTCGCAAAGAGGGGTCCTTCAAGGCGATTTCCCTCGGCCGGTTCGGTTTTTTTCAATTCATTACTCACGGCTTTCAGCAGGAAGCGCTTGAAGGTTTCGCCCCGAAGCGCGGCCTTCGCCTTGGCCCTCCGGTAAAGAAGGTCAGGAATGTCCACTGTCGTCCTCATGAATTATGTAAAAGCATATTTATGTTTATATGTAAAGTGAAAATCCTGACCACGGATTTTTAAATAAAACAACGCTTCGCTTGATGCCTTCCTGCTTCGCCCAAGGGCTACGGCAGGACAAGACGGCAACAGGATGAAGCTCCGCTCCAACAGGAAAATTATTTGTAACTAGTCGACCCTGAAAAAGGCATTATTGTCCAAGGTGGACAACCAAAACATAAGGGATTCCTTTTTCTGGGGAGATCGTGGCCCAGTTCAATTGCCGAAAAACACCAGAGAGCTTCATAAGTTTGACCAGGTTTTGGGCTGAATTGCACAATTACCTTGTCAAATAAAAGGGGTATTGGCAACAATAAAATGTTGTATAACAACAAATTATGGAGTTTTCAGGGCCGACTAACTACTCAGGTATCTTGAACAATGGTCCGCAAGGAAGCAGACACTTCGCGGGGCGTCGAACCAACTTCACCCGCCTGTCTGCGTGCAGCGCACAGGCAGGCGAATCTGCTCGAAACCCGCACCAGCACACGACCTTCGTTCGCTTACGCATTTTGTGAGATTCATTGTGGAACCCCGTTGGGGTTCGTTATTTTTTGTCCATTCCAACTTGGTGTGCGCTTTGCGACACCAGGCTTTGGAGTGGAACTGCTTTGCAGTTCATTCTAGTTTGGTCTCACTGCAATCGGGGGGTAAACCCCCCTTTTAGCATTCCTAATTCATAATTCCCCATCCCGTCCATCCTGTCTATCCATGTTCAATTCCCTCTCCCATCTCTCCATCTCTCCATTATTCCATCGCTCCCCATCTCCCTTTTGTGTATTTCGTGGCTATACACCCCAATAGCCTGCTCAGACGCCGTCTTTCCTCACGCCGAACAGCGCGAAGGAGAAATTTGGCGCCGGATCGACCAGGTCGCTGCTATCCCTTAGATAACGGCGCTTTTGCTCGTCAAACGGAAGGGTCTCTATCTCTCCGAAGCCGATTCGCGACATCTCGTCATTCAATTCCTCGGGTGTAAACACGGACAACATCGGCTCCCCGCGGCGAGCCACAAATCGGTCCAACCTGTCGGCTGAAGGCAAACTCCCTTCGGGAATAAGATGCCTGGCGAGTTTATAATCGAAAGCAATGCGGCTACCTGGCGCGGCAACATCCGCAATGCGGCCAAGTGTTTCCCGTATGGCATCCTTCGTAAGATAATAGGTCGTTCCGAGCCATGAAAAAAAGGCGGGCTTCTCCGGATCGAAACCCGCCCGGATAAGCGCCTCGTTCGGTTGGTCGGTCTCAAAATCAATGGGAACGAACACAAGATTGGACGGAACACCTCCGTAGACCGCGCGCACCTGTTTTTCTTTTGTCGCCTGGGTTGCGGGGTGATCCAGTTCGAATATCCGCACGGTATCCGCGAGTTCCCTGTGGCGCATGGAAAACGTGTCGAGACCGGCGCCGAGAATCACATACTGCCCCACGCCCCTTGAAATCGCCTCTATGAGATGGTCTTCGGCAAATCTGGCCCGCAGGATCACCTCGGTGTGTACGGGACGAAACGAGTGGAACACCTTGTGAACGACGAACCAGCCGAGTAGTCGATTCTTCGTGATCACACGCCAGAAAACCGGCACCATGTCTACCGCATAATCATCGGAAAAAACGGGAGATTTGCACTGCTCGTAATGATACGCGCGCACACTTGCCGCGAGGATCGCCGTCTTGCTCGTCTTGTGCATTTATCGGATATTGATGCGCTTGTCTTTTTTGAATGTGTTTTCGCCAGCCTTAGCCAGATCCGCCAGTAATGCTTTGGACGGTCGTTCCAACTCGATCTCTCCACTTTCCAGTGATGCTAATATTTCTTTTTCTTCACGCTTTTTCATTTTCGCTCTCGATTTCTCTTTTGAATTGCTTGGTCAATTTCCTGCTGGGCAATGCTGTATTGAGGAAATAGACATTTCCATCCTTCACATAGGGGAGCAAGGTCTGAAATCGGGCTTTGGAATACACGATTTTCAGGCCTGATCCCGACGGAAAAACCTTTTTCTCCATCCGTGCCTATCCGTGAAATCCGTGGTTCATTCCCCTTCTGCGGTTGGTTTTCCCCAGAATATCGCGGCGTAAAGCCGCTCCTACAACTTTGAGTTTTTTGTGCTTTTTGTGGTTAATCCCTTTTAATTCCGAATCCGCGCCTTTGGGCGCTTCCCTTGGCCGAACGAATCAAAAATTGTAGTTCGAATGCTTGGGTTTGGGTCCGGTGGGGGGTTCAACCCCTTGCGCCAACATGATCTCGATTATGGTGTCGACGGTGGCGAAGGATGGTTTGAAGTTCCCCGGCCGATACCCTTCCGCAATCAACAGGGGGGTCCGCTCCATTTTGTTTTTGGAATTCCATATGTTGATATCGGCCCCTTGTTCATGCAAGTATCTCGCCACGGCGGGGGCATTCTTGTAGGCGGCGCCATGCATGGCGGTTTCCCCATTGGCATCGACAGTGTCGATACTCAAACCCAGGGAAACGAGAAATTTTACCGCTTCCAGACATTCCATTTCCGTGCCCGCTTCTTCTTCGGGAGCGGTACTTCCAATACCCGCCGCCACCATGAGGGCGGTGCAACCGTCTTCATTGGGAGTAAAGGGATCCGCCCCCAGATCCAGAAGGAGTTTCATGTAGGGGAGATCCGCCCTGTCGGCGGCCATGAAGAATGGCGTGGCGCCGATCTGGCTCACTCGTCCCCTACCCGCTCTTCTGCCCCGGGTCAACCGGGGGTTGACCTCGGCTCCGCGCGCCACCAGTTCGCGCACGAATTGTTCGCTGTTTCTCTTTCCCGATCCCCTCGGCGGGGGAGCTCCTCTGATGGACTCGCCGATATCGGGTTTGCGTATCCAGGTAAGGGTGTGGAGAAGGGTGAAACCGGTTCGCCGGTCATTGGGGTCGGCCCCGGCTTCGAGCAGTGCGACGGCCAAATCGTAATGGCCGTTTTCTACCGCCAAAACCAATGGACTGCTCCCGTTCATAGGACCTTTTGAGGAAGGTTTGGCCAAATCCATGGCTCCGTTTACGTCGGCCCCGGCTTCGAGCAACAACGCAACCACGTTCCCGTGTCCCTCCCGTATGGCGAAATACAGTGGAGTGAATCCCGAATTCAAGGGCGTGAGAAAATCGGCCCCCGCTACCAGGAGTGTTTCGACCACTTCCAAGTGTCCTTGGGCCGCGGCCCACATCATGGCAGTCTGGCCGTTCCACTCCTTTTTCTCCATCTCGGCACCGGCTTCGAGCAATGCAATAACCGTCCCGACCACCCCGGTCCGCGACGCCGTCATCAAGGCGGTCTCACCTCCCGGCATGGCCGAATTGGGATCGGCCCCGGCACGAAGTAATTCCTCCACCAACCCGGGATTACCGTTGAGAGAGGCCAGATAGAGCGGCGTTACCCCGTAACGATTTTCCGCCGCGGCATTGGATCCTCGATCCAGCAGGGTTTTGGCCAATTCCGTGTCGTCGTGATAAGCGGCCCAGTGCAGCGCCGTCATGCCATCGACCTGAGCCTGGTCGACGTCGATATCCCTGGAAAGAAGCGCCTGGATACGGAAGGATTCTTTTCTTTCCACCGCATCGGCCAGGGAATCACCCTCCGCCCGAAGGTTCGGACCGAGCAACAGGCCGAGTCCCAGAAGAAGTGACGCCTTCATGATACCCCTGTTGTAGTGGTCAATTCCTGATTCCCTATCCGTGTCCATCCGTGAAATCCGTGGTCAATTCCTCAGAGATTTTCGATCAAGATCACGATAACCCTCTGCATGCCACGCCGTAGGCCTTGGCCTAGGTGGGTCCCATTCTGTCTTTCCATTCCTCATTCCTTATTGGCGCCAACGGAGCCTCTCTCTCTGTGTCCTCTGTGGTTAGTTCAACAACTCATCTCAACTCAATTTAAACCGACAACGGCTGGAAGAGTTCATCGACTTTCCCGGTGCTGTCGGCGAAGGAATCCAAATCAACCCCCACCTTGTCCAGCAGGGTGAGGTGCAGGTTGGCCAGAGGAGTGGCATCATCGAAACGGATGTGCCGGTTCCCTTTCATGCCTCCAGCCGCTCCGCCCGATACGATGATGGGAAGATTGGTGTGATCGTGCACGTTGGGATTTCCGATGCCACTGCCGTAGAGAATCAGGACGTTGTCGAGGAGAGATCCGTTACCTTCGGGGGTTGCCTTGAGCTTTTGCAGGTACTCGGAAAAGAGGGAGACGTGGAAAACATTGATTTTAGACATCCGCTCTATTTTTTTCCGGATCGTCGCCGTGGTGGGAAAGGGGATGGTGCGGGTCCGGAACCCCGATTTCGGGATAGGACCGATTGCTGGTTTCCCGAGCGATCTGGAAGGTTGAGATGCGGGTGATGTCCCCTTGATAGGCCAGGAGTTGGAGATCGAACATGAGCCGGGCATGGTCGGCATAGGCGGCGGGCACCCCCATGGGGCGGTCCAGATCGGGCAGGGGGCTATCCTTTGAAGCCACCTCGGCCTGTTGTATGCGGCGTTCCACTTCTCGAACGGATTCCAGGTATTGGGAAATCCGCGATCGATCGCTCGGACCCAACTCGCGCCTCAGGCGCTCGATGCTGTCGGCCACGGAGTCGAGCAAACTGCTCCGTTTGCGCAGGGCGGAGCGGCGTTCTTCCGGAGTACCTCCGTCCCCGAACAATTGTTCAAATACGATACGCGGATGCGCTTCAGCCGGGAGGGGGGTGGTGGGAGAAGACCAGGATAGGTTGTTCTGGTAGACACAGGCATAGCCGTTATCGCATTGACCGGTGATCTGCAGCAGATCCATGGCGAGTTCCAGGGACGGGAGTTGAGTTTCCTGTCCCACTTGTTGGGCGGCAAGTTGGTCTACCGTGGTGCCGAGATAATAATCGGAACTCTCGGTGACTTTTGCCTTGACGCAACTGAGAAAGGAGGAATTGGACGTGGCGTGGGATCCGGGATAGGCGCTCCTCAATTCCATGTTGGTCAAAACGGTGGTCTGGTCCTTTACCGGAGCCAGGGAATCGAGAATGGGGGATAGTTTAGCCAGGGTGTGTTCGCTTCGGGGGGTCCAGCGGGATTGGTCGCAACCCATGGGCATGAAAACGTAACCCAGGCGACGGACGGAATTCCCCGGGGTCTTGGCCAGAGCGGTTGCGGCCGGAACCATGGCGTTGAGAAGGGGCAAGGCCAACGTCGTCCCCACCCCCTTGATAAAGGTTCTCCGAGGAATGGATTTCTTGGTGATGTAATTCATGGCAATTCTCTTTCGATCAATTGTGTGGAGGCATATTCCTCTTGCAACCTCGTTCTCATTTGAAAAGGGACACTTTGGGCGATTCCGAGAACGATGGAAGAAAACCTGTAGTCATTGGCTTTGGCATTTCTAACAATTTCCCTGATGGCCGGGGCGTCATAATACTCCATTCCCCTACCTAAGGCAAAAATAAGCAATTTTTCGCTCAAAGTGCGAACAAATAATTCCGGGCGCAGGAGCAAGCCGTCCTCCAAGCCCTCGACTCCCTCCAAAACACTGCCGTCCGGAAGTCCTCCCGACACGTCGAGGGCTTCCCCGCCGTGGAATTCCCTCCATCGTCCGATGGCATCGTAATTTTCCAAGGCAAACCCGATGGGATCCATGAGGTTGTGGCAACTGGCACAAGCCGGATCGGCGCGGTGCTGTTCCAGCCGCTTCCGCACGGAAAGCCCGGCGCCCACTTTGGCTTCATCCAAAGCCGGCACGTCGGGCAGGGGTGGAGGGGCGGGGGTGCCGAGGATATTCTCCAAAACCCAATTGCCCCGGATGACAGGTGAAGTTCGCGTGGAGTACGAAGTCGCGGTCAGAATGCTTCCGTGCCGCAACAAGCCGCCCCGTTTTTGGGATGGTTCGAGTTCGACCCGGCGGAACCGGCTTCCAAAAACGTGGGGGATGTCATAATGATGGGCCAAGCGTTCATCTAGGTAGGTGTAGTCGGCTTTGAGCAGGTCCAGCACACTACGGTCATCCCTCAGGACGCTTTCGAAAAACAGTTCCGTTTCCCGGCGCAGGGACCGGCGCAGATTGTCGTCAAAATCCGGAAACAGTCGGAGATCGGGCACGACCGATTCGAGATTGCGCAGGTGCAGCCATTGCTCGGCAAAATTGTCCACCAGGTTGGAGGAACGGGCATCCGCCAACATTCGGCGCACCTGTTTCTCCAAGACATCGGGTTGGCTGAGGCTTCCCGCTACGGCTACCCCGAGCAATTCATCATCCGGCAGGCTGCTCCAAATAAAAAAGGACAGCCGGGTGGCCAATTCCAAATCGTTGATGCGGTAAGCCTCTCCCGGCCTTACCCCCTCGGGATCCCTTTCGATGCGAAAGATGAATTCGGGATTGACCAGTATGGAACTGAGCGCCGTTTCTATTCCCGCTTCAAATCCCGCTTGCCCGGCATAGCTCTCGAGCGAGGCCTGGGCTTCCTCGACCCCTTCCCGGTAAAAGGCCATGGGTTTTTCCAGGTCCCCCTCGGAAATGGGACGACGATAGGCCCGCCTCATGAGATAGGCCAGAATCTCACGGGCAACCTCCGCTTCTTCCCCGGGCCTTTTCGGATAACGAATGAAAATCTTCTCCCGGCTGGGGGTCAGGTTCGATCCGCGCCCCTCGTAAGGCCCGGTTATGGAAATCTGATATACCGCCGGAGACCGGCGCGGATGGCGGTGAAAATTAAAATGGGCCTGGAAGGGCTGCCGTTTATTTTGCGATAAGGAAAAGGGGTTTTTCAGAAAGGTTACCCCCACTTTGCGCGGCCCCGCCTCGATAAAAGTACGGGTCTTGAGATGCCGGTCCACCTCGCTGTGATCCCGGCGGTCGGTGGGAAGATCAATGGTGAACCGTTGCGCTACTTCATCATCGAGCAGAATTTCCATTACGTGGGGTTCCCTCAGCCCTTCCACGTGCTCATTGCGGTCCCGCATGAGCCTGATTTCGATTTCGTATTCGCCGTCCTGAGGAAAGGTGTAAGACAACAGAGCCCCGCCACGGGTACCGAGGGGAAGGCCTTCAACGTGCTTTTCCTGGGTATGGTCGGCTGGCATTCGAAAGCTGTTCCCGCGCGGTTTATCACCGGGAGCGCCCACGGCCAAGCGGCTCACTTTCTGAGCGGCGGAAATATAACGATCCAGCAAACTGGGGGACAAGGCCCCCACGGTGACGTTGTCGAAACCATGACTTTCCTCGTCCTTGGGCAGCAAATTTGCCGCGTCGATTTCCAGGGCCAGGAGATCGCGAATGGCGTTTTGATACTCGGTACGGTTCAGCCGCCGAAAGGTTTCCGTTCGCCCCGGGTTGGGATCCCGCCTGGCCGCTTCATCCAAGGTCTCCGACAAACCGGCCAGAACGACTTCATAAGTCTCTTCGCCCGGTCGTTTTCGATCGGCCGGGGGCATCTGGCGCGATTGGAGCCGGGTGACGACCTTCTCCCAAATTTCCGGATGATTTCGCACATCGTCCCAGCGAATGGCATCGAGGTCCATGGCGCCCTTGTTTTCCTGGGCGTTGTGGCAACTGATACAGTAATGTTCCACAATCGCCAAAATACCTAATTCCTCTCCATCCTTCGTGCCTTCGTGCCTTTGTGCCTTTGTGCCTTTTCCACCCAGCCTTTCATCCAGCCAATTCACCGCAACCACGTATTCGGCCTCACTCGGGCGCGGTTGATCGGGCTCATCCCGGGGAGGCATTTCCCTTTCGCGCAACATCCAGGCCACCTCCTCCCAAATTTCAAAATGCTGAGACATGTCCGCCTCGAGGATGGTTTCGAGGTCGAGCTTCCCCTTCTTCTCTTCGGGGTTGTGGCAACTGACACAATATTTACCGACCAAGCTGCCCAAGGGCGGCTCGACCACCGGCACATTACCGAAAAGGAATCCAGGAGAAGCCAACCCAAGCGAGGTAAGGCCGATGCGGAGTCGTTTATGCATAAGAAAACCCAGGTCGATAAATAAAATATTTGCCGCTGAATTTCTTCAACAATTTAAATTGTACCCTGGAATTCACCTGTCGGCAGGCAAATTTTGTTAGTTGACCCATGCGGTATATTTTCGATAATATCCTGAACTGATGAGAAATTTATTTCATCTCAATCGACGGCAATTTCTCCGCAGCGCCGGGGGTCTGATGGCCCTGCCCTTCCTCCAATCCATTCCTTTACCGGCAGCGGCGGTAAAACCCGTGGCAGACGCCCGCAAACGGCTCGTTTGCATAGGCACGTTTCTGGGCATGTACCCGGGAGAATGGCACCCCAAGAAGGGGGACGATGCCGTTCCGCGCCTGCTTGAACCCTTGTTGCCACACCGCAAGGATTTCACGGTGGTTTCCGGGGTCGATCATGGCATCAACGGCGGGCACAAGGGCACTCCGTCCTTCCTTTCCGGCGTCTATCAGCCCGAGTATATCGGCGAATCCGTCATGGTGCGCAATCAAATCACCCTCGACCAGTTGGCGGCCAAGCAACTGAGCCGGAACAGCCGGTTCCACTCCCTGCAACTGGGAGCGTCTGAAGGCAAGCCAACCCAAACCCTGTCCTGGGATGAAAACGGGGTTCCCCTACTTCCTGAACCCGACCCGTTCAAGGTTTTCCAAAAACTGTTTGTGGACGACCTCAATCCCGAGGCCGCCAGCAAGGCAATGGACTTCAGCCGTAGTATCCTGGACATGGTTGCCGAGGACGCCCGCTCCCTGCAAAGGGAAATCGGATACGAGGATCGGGAAAAAGTTGAAGGCTATTTCTCTTCCATCCGCGATGTGGAAAAACGTATCAAGCGGCAACAGCAGTGGATCAATACCCCCAAACCCGGGGTGGCGCCCCTGAGGGAACGCCCGGTCAGCTTCCACCAGAACCTGGACCTGATGCTGGAATTGACCGCGCTGGCCTTACAGCATGACTCCACCCGGGTGGTCTCGATCGAATTGCCGGCCGGTGGATTGCCCATCCTGTTGGACGGCCAACAGCTCTCCGGTTACCACGGCCAATCCCACCATGGAAAAGATCCCGAGGTGCTGGAAGAACTCATAATGATCGAGCAAATGCACACCTCATCCCTGGCAAAATTCCTCACCCGCCTGAAAGGAATCCGGGATGGGGACGCCAGCTTGTTGGACCGGACACAAGTGCTCTTCGGCAGTGGGCTGGGAAATGGCAGTTCTCACTCCAACAGAAATTTGCCCGTCCTGTTGGCGGGAGGTGGCTTGCGCCACGACGGCAAAGACCTCATCTTCGATGGAGAAACGACTCCCCTTTGCAATGTATTTGTCACCATGCTGCAGCAAATGGGAATCGAAACGGACAGGTTCGCCGTGAGCACGGGAAATATCAATCACCTGTTGGCTTAGCCTGCGGAGACGCTGAAGAATTCCGGCGGAGCTGAAGGCATCACCGCATTATGGACAGGCACAGAAAATTGGTTTTCGGCCCCGTGGTTGTGCTGGTTTTCCTGATGGGGTGGGCATCATTGACCGCCCGAGGGGAGTTCGACGCGTTGATTACCCCCTTTATTCGGGAGCATTGCGCCAAATGCCACGGTGAGAAGAAGCAAAAGGGAGACCTCCGGCTCGACACCTTGAGCAGGGATTTCACCCATGCGCAAAACGCGGTCATATGGAGGAATGTGTCCGAAATCCTGACCCTCGGGGACATGCCGCCCGAAGAAGAACCCCGGCCTCCGGCCGATGCCGTATTACGCGTCCTCAAGGCCATCGATAGCGAACTGCGGGCAGCGGCGAATGCACAGGGAAGCAAGGGCAGGATTGCCATACGCCGTCTCAGCCACAGTGCCTTGGACAATACGGTTAAAGATTTGCTTGGCATCAATTTGAGGATGTCCGAACACCTGCCGGCCGATCCGGAATTGGAAGGATTCGAAAATCTGGCGGCCACCTTGGATGCCAACCCCGAATTAGTCCTGAAATTGCAGAACAATGCGCGGAAACTTGCCCGGCACTCCTTGGTAAGCGGCGGCGACATCCGTCAGGAACGGGTTTATGCGATGGGTGAGATTGGTCATGGATATAACGTGGAAAAACGGGACGGGTTCGTAGTCACCTCTTCGAGCCGGGACCGCAAACACGTGATGTGGCCCAAAGGCTTTGTCGTTCCTCAGGACGGAATTTATGCCATAATGGTGACGGCCTTTGCCGAGGACTTCCGGACGGTACTGGAAGAGCGTGGATTCGAATACACCTACCTCAATGAAAGTTATGAACAATCGCTGAAATCGCGGGAAAGGCGACCCAATGACGCTTTGCGTCTGGTGGCCATCGTGGCCATTCAGGCATCGGAAGCGCGGCATATGGATGCCGCCTCGGTTCCCGGCCGCAGAGTAGGATTCTTCTACGTGGGCAACCAGGTGGAAACCGACGCTGTGGAGGTGCGGCTCAAAAAAGGCGAAAACGTGATGATTCACTATGCCTCCGGCGCAGTCCTGAACCGTTCCCCCATCGCCCAGGTCGGCGGAGATGAAATGCTCGTGGCAGACCTCCTCCATGTAAAAGAAATCGGGGTGGACGGACCTGTTCTCGAATCCTGGCCATCAAACGCGCAGCAAAAATTGCTCGGGAATAGGAAGGGAGCGCCTTCGATGGATATCAGTTCTCAAATCGAAGATTTTCTCTTCCGCGCCTTTCGACGTCCCGTGCCCGATACTACGGTAGAGAATTTTGTCCGACTCTACCGGACCGGATTGCAACGGGGACTCAGCGAGGTGGAATCCATGCGCAACGTGGTGGAAGGTGTCCTATGCTCCCCCCGCTTTCTTTTCAATCACGATGCTGGGGACGGGAGAGATGTTTGGGCTCTGGCCAGCCGGCTCTCCTATTTCTTGTGGAATTCCATGCCCGACGACCAATTGCTCGGCTTGGCCGAAAGTGGAAAACTGCTTCAACCAAATGTCATTCGAAAAGAGGTGACCCGAATGCTGGCCCATAAGAAGTCGAAACGGTTTGTTAGAGATTTCACGGCAAACTGGCTGCAATTGAAAAAAATTGGTGACATGAGGCCGGATCCCAAACTCTACCGGGAATACGATCCGTTGTTGGAGGGCTTCATGCGTGAGGAAAGCGAGATATTCTTCGAACGGGTCCTGAAGAAAAACATGCTGGTAACCACTTTTCTCGACTCGGATTTTGTCTGGATCAACGAACGTCTGTCCAAGCACTACCAGATCGATGGAGTTAAAGGCAGTCAGTTTCGCAAAGTTGAACTGCCCATGGACAATCCACGCGGAGGTTTGTTGGGGCAGGCCAGCATCTTGAAAATCACTTCCAATGGCACGCGCACCTCACCCGTCATAAGGGGGGTCTGGATTCTGGAAAACATCCTGGGGGATCCACCCTCCCCTCCTCCGGCCGACGTCAAACCGATCGAACCCGATGTACGCGGCACGAAAACCATTCCGGAAATGCTGGCCAAGCATCGGGCGGTCGAGTCCTGCAATGATTGTCATAGGAAAATCGATGCCTGGGGGATGGGCCTGGAACATTTCAATGCGGTAGGCGCGCTTCGCAGCCAATACCGCAATGGCCAACCCATACAAGCCTGGGGAGAATTGCCGGGCGGCTCATTTGACGGAGCTACAGAGTTGAAAAAGGTCCTCACGGGTAGAGCCGATCAATTTGCCCGGGCCCTGACCGGAAAGCTGTTTACCTATGCCCTGGGGCATCCCCTCACCTTTGCCGAGCACATCATGGTCGAGGACATCGCAAAAGCCAACCTGGAAAATAACGAGGGCTTCAAGGACCTGATCCACGACATTTGTGCCAGCCCCTTGTTTCTCGGTAAATTGTAACCTTGCTCCGTCGGGGTCATTCAACCACGGATGACCCGGATAGGGAAGCGCCCAAGGGCGCGAATCAGGAATTAGTCGACCCTGAAAAAGTAATCATCGTTTCGGAGGGTTGGATGGCTTCCGCCTGCGCTCATGGCTACGGCATGACAGGCCTGTCTGGATTTGCTCTCGCCAAGCCGCAAGATCGCTAAGATTCTGCGTTTCTGAGAGGCCGAGGAAGACATAAATGCTCCAAATAGGTGGAGGGCTTCTTCGGATTTTCCTGGTATCTGGTTCGTGACCATAGCGTCCTCTTGCGAAAGTCCATTCCCCATCCGTGCCCATCCGTGTCATCCGTGGTTAAAAAAACTCTCCTCCTACCCTTTTGAGTCATTTTTGCCTTTTGTGGCAATTTCTCTCATCCGTTCCCATCTGCGCAATCTGCTGTTAATCTTCTCTCCCTTCCTCTGTGTTCTCGGTGTCCTCTGTGGTTTATTCCATCTCTCCCCTCTCTCCTAATTTCTAATTCCTAATTCCTAATTTGCGCCCATGGGCGCCTCCTCCCTTTGTGCCTTGTGCTTTTTTCCCTTTCCCAAGTCCTCAATCCCATTGAAGATAAGGGAAACCCAATTGCCACATTCTCAAAAATGAAGCGCTTTCTCTACTCAATTTGCATTTTGTTCATCCCGGTGCCTGTAATTTCCTCAGACTTCGGTCGCGGGGAAAAGGAAACGCCAATCCTGGAAAGCAACCGTTTCCGCGGTGCCGAAGGTTCCGGAATCTATACGGCAAAAAATTTACCCCTGAGCTGGAACGACAACGATTACCTTTGGACCCTCCAACTGCCCGGGGACGGACACTCCTCTCCCATGGCCTGGCGAGACCAAATCTATGTCACCAGCACCGATCGGGGAAATCCCCGGCTCATTCTGCTTTGCCTGGATTCCCGATCGGGGCAGGAAATCTGGCGCAGGTCCTTTACATCGGCAGCCCACCGGTTGCACCGGCTCAGCTCTTATGCCACCTCTACTCCCGCGGTGGATCGATACCACGTCTACATGGTTTGGAGCAATCATGGACATTTCAATATAGCCGCCATGGACCACGTCGGGAAGGAAGTCTGGAGGCGCGATTTAGGGACCAGAGTCACCTCGCACGGTGGTGAAACCTCGCCCATCGTGCTGGACGATATGGTGATCGTAACCAACGACAGCCGCGGCCCCAGTTCCATTCATGCCCTCGATCGCATGACGGGCGAGACCCGTTGGAAACGGGAGCGGCCCAATGAGCCGAAAGGGAAAGCCTCATACAGCACCCCGTTGGTTTATCATACCGTCCGGGGTGACAAGCAATTGATCTTCAATTCCACCTCCAGCGGCATGACCGCTTTAAATCCAAAAAATGGCGAAGTCCTCTGGGCAATGCCCCATCTCTTCACCGATCGCACCATTCTGTCACCGGTAAGGATTGGTGAATACGTATTTGCAAGTTGCGGGAGCGGAACCGGCGGCGCTACTCTTACCGCCGTCCTACCGCCCACCCGAGCCGGGGCAGAACCGGAAATCGCCTACGAGATCCGCAAATCGGCGCCCTACGTTCCCAGCCCGGTGGGCCAGGGGGACAGGCTCTTCATGGTAAACGACGGCGGCATCGCCACCTGCATCGACGCGCCCAGCGGAGAGGAAATCTGGAAGGCCAAGCTGGGAGACTCCTTCTTCAGTTCACCCATACGGATAGACGACCGGATTTACGCTGTTTCCCGGCGAGCCGATGTGGTCGTTTTCCGCGCTGCCGACGCTTTCGAAATCCTCGGCCGCACCTTGATCAATCAAGACTGCCACGCCACCCCCATCGTCCATGAGGGACGGCTTTACCTGAGAACCGTCTCGCATCTGTATTGCATCGGCCCGGGGTAGTTCACTCCCCCATGATCAGGCGTTCGATTACGGCCCCTACCCGAGTGGAGGGAAGAGGGCTACGGTCGGCGCTGCCAATCAAAACGGGCCACTCCTCCTCAGCTTCCGGCGCCCGGCCGTGCGATCCCTTAACCAAACCCGCATCCAATGGAATGACCTCCAACAGAGCCCGAAAACCTAGTTTCTTTTTCAACAGGAATTTGGCCGCATCCAAGGAGGGTAAAGGTAGCTTGGGATCGACAAACAACTCTACCGGATCATAACCCGGCTTGCGGTGGATGTCCACGCAGCGGGCATAGTCCGGCGCCACATTGTCATCCCTCCAGAAGTAGTAGGCAAACCAACTCCTCGGGTCGGAAATGAGAACAAAATCACCCGCGCGATGGTGCGCCAAACCAACGGCCCGCTTTCCCTGCTCATCCAATACCGCCTCCACCCCTTCAATCGATTCGAGCACGCTCCGAACCCTGTTCCGAATAGCCGGATCATTGACGTAGACATGGGCAACCTGGTGATCCGTTACGGCAAAGGCTCGACTGGCTCCACAATCGAGCTGCTCCAATCCGAGTTCATCCTTGATCGTTATCCATCCATTATCCCTCAGGATACGATTGATAAAAACCGGTTGGTCTACGTCGCATATTCCGTATTCGGAGAGCAGCAACACCTGCACCGAGCGCCTTTCAAAGAAATCGATCAACTCACCGACCACCTCATCGATCTTGCGCAGGTCGCTTCCCACCCCCGGATCACTCGGACCGAGCCGCTGCAGATTGTAGTCGAGATGGGGCAGGTAAACCAGGTTCAGGGTAGGCCTCTGCTTTTTCTCGATCCACTTGGCCGATGCAGCTATCCATCGGGAGGATTCGATACCGGCCCGCGGACCCCAAAACGTCACAAAGGGAAAAGCGCCCAGATCGCTTTTCAATTCCTCCCGCATCTCCATGGGTTTGGTATAAATATCGAAGATCTTTCTACCGTCCGCCGGGTAGAGAGGGCGTGGAGTCGCGGCAAAATCGACCGATGAATACATGTTGAACCACCAGAACATTTTGGCGCAGGTAAAAGAAGCATCCCTGGCCTTCAACCGGTCCCAAACTTTCGGGCCCCTCACCAAGTGATCGGATTGCTTCCAGAAGTGGACCTCGGCGTAGGCGCGGTCGTACCAGCCATTTCCCACGATGCCATGTCCCTCGGGCGACTTCCCAGTGAGAAAATTCGACTGTGCGGAAGAGGTAACGGCCGGAAAGGGGGGCACGATCTTCACCACCCAGGTCCGGTCGGCATAGGATCGAATCCGCGGGGTGTTTTCCCCGATAAGGGAACTGGTCAATCCGACCACGTTTATTACGGCCGTCCTTTTCATGGGTTGGGAAAGTTTCAGGAAGCTGGGATAAATCGTTGGGCCACCAATGCCAAAAGAAAAAGGGCGGCGAAACCGACCCCGACCTCAGTCGAGGCGTGTCCCAAACTGCCCAGAATAGCCAAATCGACCCAACAAATTCCGGCCAGGAGCGGCCCAATGGTTTTCCCGACCTTGAGGAGGCCATTTACCAGGGCGCTGCGAAAAACAAAGAGCATCCAACCGGCCGCCATGCCGACAGTGAGGAGTTGAAAGCCCGGACTTTGCATTCCCAAAAGGGCGACGGCCAGGATGGGCGCGGCCAAAGAGACGAAAGCAAGAGGGGAAGTCGGTCCCGGCCTGGATTCGCCGCGGGCCAGCCAGGTAATCCCCATCACATAGAAAAACATCAGGATGCCGGCCAACCCGATTCCCGGGGTTACCCCTTCCAGGGAAACCGCTCCCACCACCCAATATACCGCTGTTCTGCATGCGGCCATGAGGGGAACTCCGAGAGCCGTCCTTTTGTGCAGGTGGTTATAGAGAACGATCAGCAGCAACAAAACCGCACCTGCCGGAAGGGTTTGCCACCCCGCCCAAAGCAAACAAACCAATCCGGCAATAAAGAAAAGAACTACCGCCACCAAAACCGTGGCCCGAGTCACCTGGCCCGAGGGGATGGGACGCTCCGACCTGAATTCCCGGTCCCAATCCGCGTCGCAGTAATCGTTCAGATACATTCCCCCCAGGTAAATCAGGCTGAGACCCAGAAGCAAAGCCAGGAAGAGGTGGATTTCCCCGCCACCTCCCAACAACCAGGCGCAAAGACAGTTCGACCAAAGGGTGGGCATGTTGGATACCCGCCCCAAAAGGAGATATGCGCGGAAATAATTAATTTGGAATTAGGAAGGAGGAGGGATGGAAGGATGGAGAGATGGAGAGAGGGGGAGAGGGAGTGATGGAGTGGTGGAGTGGTGGAGAGATGGAATGATGGAATAATGGAATGATGGAGAGCGGGAGAGAGGGGAAAGGGGAGATGTTAATCAGGCGGGAGAAAGGCGCAAAGGCACAGGGGCACAGGGGAACAAAGGGGGAAGGCAGGGAGAATGGGCAATGATTGGCCATAAAATGTACGGAAGTCACAAGATCAGCATTGTATGTTTTGGCGCTTTTTCAAGCAACGCTTCCTTTGATCGCTTGATCCTGCTTGCAGCAGAACAGGATTCGTTACATGGAGCAGGATTTATTTTGTGAGGTAATTGGATGCCGAGAAATCCTCATAACGCTTCCTGGCGATTTCTCAGAAACTCAGCACCTTGAGCGTAGGCAAAAGGCATCCAGCCGCAAAGCGGCGATGTTTTTAAAAGACCAAAAAGACAGGCTCCAGGAACCTACAATCCTGGAGCCTTACAATGTGTCGGCGAGACACCATCTTTCCGTAGCGGAGATTATCCACTCGGTAACTCTCTAACCATTTAAGCTTTGGATACACCCTCAGGGGGCATAGGTTCCCTTTTATTTTACGGATCGGAGAAAAAGTTGCTCATCGTTCCCTTTTTCCACCGCCCTTTCCCCTCCCTCATTTATTTGATTGGTACCAAAAACCAAATAGGCTACAACCCGCCAACCGATTTTAATTCTTAATTATCCGGGATGCTTAACCTCCAACCGTTCAACACTATCGGCAAGGCCATTTGGGATCGGCGAGGCTTGTGGTCGGTGTTAATCCTGATCTGGGTATTCGACACTTGGTTGAGTCCGCACCTGGCCCAGGCGGAAGCTGTCTTCATGCTCATCGGCATATGCCTGTTGGTGCTTCCTCACGGCGTTCCCGATCTTCACCTCCCCGCTTGGATTTTAATCCCGCACTGGGAAAAACGTCCCACCTATTGGGCCTGTATACTGGTGGTCCACCTGTTGGGGGCAATGGTTATGCTTGGTATTTGGAAGCTGCTACCCGAGTTTTTCCTGGCCTTCTTCACCGCTCTGGTCATTTGGCACTGGGGGAGCATGGATACCTTTTTCTTATTTCGGCTAACCCGGCCGTCCTGGTTGATCGGCTCCATTGGGAGAGGGATGCTCGTGGTTCTGGCCCCCGTGTTTTTTCAACCTCTGGAGGTACAAGACTTCGTCCTGAATTCGTTTGGACTCAGCCACAGCAATATATTAGCGGCCCTGCATGCCTTTGCCCCCCACCTGTTGTTGGTTGCCATTTTCCTGGAATTGCTGGCCCTGTTCGTTTCCGGGTTTATTGAAGGTCACCGCGCTCCGGCAGATCTATTGGGCCACCTCTTGGAGTCCGGGGTCCTTTTGCTTTTGTTTGCCTGGGTATCACCGGTTTTAGGCCTCACCTTTTATTTCCTCATCTTACATTCGGCCCGCCATTTGCAGCGCCTCACCATCTTTATGCCGGCGAAGAGGGGAAAGGTAACCAAGGTGGTCTATCCCATCCGCAACCAGTTGGACCTTTTCCAAAAAACCAAAACTCTAGTCTTCACAAGCCTGGCTCTGATGGCTTTCTGGTTTGGAACCCAACTCTACCAGGGTAAAGCTTTTGATGAAGCAGTTGTCAGTTGCCTGATTCCCCTCGGGTTGTTTCTGGTAACCCACTCCCTCACCACTCTGCTGACCGATTTTAATCGCGGCAGGTTTGAGGAATAACGAAAGATTGGAAGGCAAAGCGCTCTGCATTGGCGGTAGTCGACCCTGGAAAAGATCATAAACAGATTTAAACGGTATCTCTGTGCTCTCAGTGTCCTTTGTCGTTAACTAAAAGAATCTACTATCTCGCATGACGAGGATTTGGATGGAATTCGCATCCGAATGCTCGTCCAATTTCAGAGGAAAAATCAATAATAAACTGTTGATAAACAAATATTTATATCGTTTTATGGAGGGACTGGGTAAACTCCCCTGGCCCAGCTTTTTCCTCCCCGTGTTGTTTCTGGGGATCGGTTGGGCGGAATCTCCCCGGCCGGGAGCAGTGGAAAGCGGCCGGATGGTCGACCGCGCTCTGCCTGGCCACGCGCCGAAAGGTGGGGCAACGGAAAAAACTACCCTGGTCGACACCCGCGGCCGAACCGTGGCGCTGGACAAACCGGCCACCCGCATCGTGTCCCTGCTTCCCAGTCTGACGGAATTCCTCTTCGAACTCGGCCAAGGCCACCGATTGGTAGGTCGCACCAATTGGTGCCGGTATCCCCGGGAGACCCAATCTATTTCTGTGGTCGGCGGCCTGGAAAATCCGGTCGCCGAATCCATTCTGGCCCTGACCCCGGACATCATCCTGGCCGGGCCTTTTCTCAGGGAGGAACAGGTCAATCACCTGGAATCCTTAAACCTCAAGGTGGCTACCTTCGACCATCATAATTGGGCCACCATAGTCCGGGACCTGTCCTTGCTGGGAAAAATAATCGACCGCGAAGACGAGGTGGAAGAGCTGATCCGCGGGGTGGACGAGAGGCGTCGATCAATTGAAATTCGAGGCAGGGGCAAGCCCATCCGGACCCTACTTCTCTATTCTTTGGAACCCCTCTACAGTTGCGGGGCCGACACCTTTATCCATGAATTGATTGAGGTGGCCGGGGGACAAAACGTAGCGGCCGATAGCACATCTCCCTGGCCCATGCTATCACTGGAAACCGTTCTGGCCAAGCAACCCGAGGTCCTGCTGGTTTCGAGCAATGGAGGACCCCCGGAGGAATTTTTCAAAAGGATCCGGGGATTGCCCCGGGACCCGATCTGGGGACAACTGGATGCGGTTAGGAACAACCGTATATACCTGTTGGACGGCGACACCCTCGCCGTGGCCGGGCCCCGCCTCGTCTCCGCCTTGGACCAGATTGCGGCGGCCCTGCAACCCCAAATATTTGATGCCCCTCCCGAATTAATCCATTTGGACCTGAAGGATGAAAGGTGATCCCGAAGAGTCGACTCCCCGTCCTGCAAAGCCTTCAAGCGAAGCAGGGGTTGCCATTGAAACGGAAAACCTCTGGGCGGGTTATGGCAATAAAATGGTGCTGCCGGGCCTGAACCTGAGAATCTACAAAGGGGACTTTGTCGGGCTTATTGGGCCGAACGGCTCGGGGAAAAGCACCTTGATGCATTGCCTGACCGGGATAATCGTCCCGACCAAGGGAACGGTAAGATTGGGCCAACGACCCCTCTCCGCCTATTCCCGCAAGGCGCTGGCCCGGGAATTTGCCGTTGTGGAGTCGGAGGAAAAGCCCGCCTTCCCGTTCTCGGTAGCTGAATTAGTGGAAATGGGTCGATTTCCCTACCTGAAACGGTTTCAGGGATTCGGCAAAGTGGACCGGCAGGCAGTGCGGCGGGCCTTGCGGGCTACCCGACTGACCGGGTATGAGGCCAGATCGCTCCAACAACTCAGCAGCGGGGAAAGACAACGCGTGTTTCTGGCGCGTGCTTTGGCCCAGGAAACCCGCGCCTTGTTCCTGGACGAGCCCACATCCCACTTGGACGTCAAATACCAGATCGAAAGCTTCCACCTCCTGAAACGTCTCAATGAGGAAGACAGCAAGACTATCGTCTGCATATCTCACGACATCAACCTGACCCTACAGTTCTGCCCGCGGCTCATCCTCTTGAAGGAGGGGAGAATCCTGGCCGATGGCAGCCCCGGTCAACCCGGTCTGAAGAGACACCTGGATGCTGCCTTCGAAGAGGATTTCATCCTGCGGAAGCATCCCCACAGTGGCCGGCCCTATATCGTCTACCCGGCCAAAGATCGATGAGAGCCAAAACTACCATCTCCCCCTCACCTCCCCTCACTATTGGGCTGCTGGCTCTGGCCCTGGTCGCCATAGGGCTGGTGGCCACGTCCCTGGGGCCTCAAGGAACTATCCATCCCTGGGTGATCGTAAAATCCCTGGCTCTCAAGGTAGGGTTAATGGAGGGACCGATGACCCCGGAATCGGTTATCGTCTGGAATCTGCGGCTTCCGAGAGTTTTGGGAGCCGTCCTGGTTGGCGGCAGTTTGGCAGTATCGGGCGCCCTGATACAGACCCTCTTTCGAAATCCACTGGCAGAGCCCTTCCTCATCGGCATTTCTTCCGGCTCCGCCTTCGGGGCCGTCGTCAGTGTTGCCCTGGGGTATTCTCTTACCGGGTGGTCCGGCAATGCCACTACCTTGAGCGCATTTTGTGGGGGGGTGGGCGTCTCCATTATCGTCTACAACCTCTCCCGCCGTGGCCGACGCATAGCCATGACCACCCTTTTGCTCACAGGTATAGCCATCGGCGGCGTCCTGCAATCTATCACCACCTTCCTGTTGCTGAATTACGAGTTGCAACAAATTCGCTCTCTCATGGGCTGGATGCTGGGCAGCCTGGCCTTTTTCGGGTGGGAACAAGTCGCCTTGTTGGCGCCCTATACCCTGGCAGGTGTGAGCGCGGCCTGGTTTTATCACAGGGAACTGAATCTGTTGGCCTTGGGAGACCACACGGCCCAACACCTGGGCCTCTCTCTGGAGCGAACCCGCCTCCTGCTTCTGGTTATCGCGACCTTGTTGGCCTCTGCCACCGTAGCCCTATGTGGCATCATAGCCTTTGTCGGATTAATGGTGCCACATATCGTGCGTATGCTGCTCGGGGCAAACCACAAACAACTGATTCCAGCCAGTATCTGCGCCGGGGGCATTCTCCTGATTCTGGCCGACATAACCGCCCGCACCGCCCGCTCCGGACAGGAAATTCCCATCGGCATCATAACCAGTATCCTGGGCGGGATATTTTTTGTTCTTCTCATCCGAATGCGCTCGCCATGGGCTCGATAGAGCGTCCGGGTCAGAATTGGAAAATGGAGAGATGGCTGAGGGGTCGTTCCGAGCCGCTCTCGCGGCGACACAAACGCAGTGTCCAAGCAATGGGTTGCCGCAAGGCAAAAACCGTTGCTCTCGACCACCTTCTGCAGCACTTTTCGAGTTGCCTGCATTATATTTTTTCCCAAGCTACATCCCTCTACACGGAGAGATGGCTGAGTGGTCGAAAGCAACGGTTTGCTAAATCGTCGAGGGTGAAAGTCCTCCGGGGGTTCGAATCCCCCTCTCTCCGCCATTAGTCATCAAAAGAGGAAAATTTAAAGACGTCAGGCCTTGGCTCTTGACAATTCCGGTCAATTTGTGCGGTCTGGATTTCCGCAAAATTTAATTTCCAAATTCGGGTAAAAGGCTAATCAAACAGCCTTTGGTTCCGATCAGGCTACGGCTTCCCTCCACCAAGGACTCTTGTCCGAACCAACCCGGCAACCACTATGAACATAATCAAGCAAGAGTCCAATTTGACCTGGTAGGAAGTTTGAGAGCCGATCAAGAGATCATCAGCATGACCACGACTAAAACAAAATCGTTGAGCCTGTTCCTGACACGGCTGATCTCCCTGAGCGTGTTTCTCATCCCATCCCTGCCCATCTCCGGGTGGGCGGTCGGGCAACCAATGGACGGGATGTCGGTAATTGAAGCCATTCGCCAAGGCCGGGTCAAATGGTCCCCCTACGTGGTGCACGGCAGACGCTATGTGCCCATGAGCAGCAGGCAGGCACAACGCTATGAAGAGACGGGAATCGCGTCATGGTATGGCGAGGAAACCCGGCGAAGAAAGGGGGGAAACATGACCGCGAACGGCGAAGCCTTCAATCCCATGGCCATGACCGCCGCCCATAAATACCTGCCTTTGCCGATCATCGTCAGGGTGACGAACCTGGAAAATGGTCGATCGATCATCGTCAGGGTCAACGACCGTGGGCCATTTCCCAGCACCAACAATCCGAACTCCGGGAAACGCATCATCGACTTGGCCTATGGAGCTGCCAGAAGACTGGGATTCCACGAAAAGGGATTGGCCCGCGTCCACGTCAAAGTCATCCCGATCAAGGTCAGCCTTTAGACTCATCTTCGGGCACGTCTCCGCAGTTGGAGCGTCCGTTCTTCATCAGTCAGCTCTTCCGCCGGGTAGTATCCGATTTACCGGTTTGACACTACCTTGAATTGCTGAGAGTCGAGGGGTTGTCATGAAGTCATTACCGAAGGATGTTTCAAGCTATGCCAAGAGTCAGACGTTTACCGAATCCTCAATTCCGGTAAGCCTGCAGAACTCCCACAGAACCAAAGCCGATAACTGGGCAAAGATCGTAGTATTGGAGGGAAGGCTCCTTTATCGTATTCTCACGCCAGAGACTGAAGAAATCGAACTATCGCCGGAAATGTCCGGAATCGTGGAGCCGGAAGTTCCCCATGAAGTGGAGGCTATAGGTGGTGTTCGTTTCTACCTGGAGTTTTACAGATAACGAATAAGACGTCAGGTCTCGGCTCCTGACAAAATCCTCGCCCTGACTCCATGCCATGGCGAGGCCCTTAAGAAATGAGTTTGCCGGCGGCTGTTACCACGTGATCAACCTGGGGAACTACCGCCGCGCCTTTGCCCGAAGCCCACACCAGCACTCGATCTCCATTCGCTCGCGAAGCATTTTGTGAGATTCAATGTGGAACCCCGTTGGGGCTCATTGTTTTTGTCCATTTCAACCCAGTGTGCGCTGTGCGACACTGGGCTTTGGAGTGGAACTGCTTTGCAGTTCATTCCAGGGTGGCCTTCATTAAATGAGATAACCTTCTATCCGGCTGTTACAGAATAACACCCAGCCGCTTGTGTGAACAAATTAATGGGACACCACACTAGCCATACGGAGGGGAAGGCAAGGGCATTTTAATCCGTGGATTATTCGACCCTCGAGAGTTTGGAAATGGGCTCAGTGAGCGCCGGCTGAGAGTTCGACCGGCTTGTAGCCGCCCCTGCTCTTGAAGTAGAGGTGGAGGCCAATATAGCCGATCAACATCAGGATGGGGAACAGGGTGACTTTTCTCAATGCGCTTTGGGTTCTCTCTTCGATGATAGGCTGCAGCATTTCCTGGTCCTCCTGGGACAATTCGGCCAACTTGGCAGGATCTACCGCCTTGTAATCACCGAGGACGTAGCTCTTGTCCTGCCCGATGGATTCAATCATGTCCGGATGGGATTCGGCGATGGCGTCGGTTACGTTCTTCTCCTGAAAGGCTCCGATAAGGGGACCCCCCACGATACCGACGGAGAGCATTCCGATGCCCGCGATCGCATTGAGCGAAAGGGCTCCTCCCTTGGGGAACTGTTCCGATACGACACCCAACATGGTGGGCCAGAAAAAGGTCTTACCGATCCCGTAAATAGTGGCGGCGATGAACACAATGGCCAATCCCTTGGCCCCGGCCAAAAGGAAAAGCCCCACCGCGGCAAAGGAAGCGGACGCTATCAAAAGTCCCAATGGTCCAAGCTTGCCCACGATGGGTCCCACATTGAAGCGGAGGATCATCATAATGGCGGAGGTATAGACCAATACCAGGATTGCGGGCGCTCCGATTTCTTGCATGGGCGCCTGCATCAAACTGGTTATCCACCCATCGGTACCCAACTCGGTGATAGCCAGTGGAATCATGATGAGAACGAGGACAATCATGATGGGTCGGCCCAGAGAACGGCAATAGGCGAAATAGACCCCGGTGGAAACGATGGTCAAAATCCACACCACGGTGTTGCTGAAGCCAAAGACCTGTCCCAATTGAGCGGCTATCAACCAAGCCGCAATCAAGGCGCAAACAGTGCCGAATTCGGCCAGCATTTCCCTGTAGGTGGTTCCCGAGGCCACCCGTTCGTTAACCGGATAGTGGGCCCCAATCAACATGACGAAGAAGATGATGGCCGGAATGATGACAAGGGCGATGAGGATCAACCATTGTTCCTGGCCCGTTTTCCCCAGAGCGGCGGTCAAGAGCCCGCCGACCACCAGACCGCCCGGCCAACCGGCATGCAGAATATTTAGCCACTTGGTTTTCTCCTTGTTGAACATGGTGGCGACGATCGGATTGATGTAGGCTTCCACCGTTCCATTTCCCAGGCCGAGAATGATGGACCCCATGTAGAGGTACTTATAGGCGATCGCGTTGTCCGAGGCCCCATGCGCCAGAAAAGCGAAAATACCGTATAAGGCATAACAGATGAAACTGAAAATCATGGCCGTTCGGTAGCCGATCTTGTCGATGACCAGGCTGAACAGAATAATACTGATGGCGAATGGCCAGACGCCGGCCCCAAACAACTCGCCTTGTTGAACGCTATTCAAGGAGAATTCTTCAGCCCATGAAGTGAAGACCAGACCAATTCGTGTACTGAAGGCCATGGCGGTGGTTATCAGGGCAATGAAGCAGCCCCAGAACATCCTTAAAGCTTTGGGATCGTTTTTCATAACAATGCGGTAAGGGGGTTTTTTAGGTGAGAGTTTCGGGGTGAAAAGCCTATAAAAGAGAAAATTGGCCGGTTGTCTACTTCTTAATGACCCTGGGGAAATATTTGAGATTTTGGGACGATATTCCTCATAAATATGAATTTCAAACGAGCCGAGGTCGGGAACGGACTCCACCTGGGTTGAGCCGGTTCAGGAGGGGTATTTCTTCAAGACGAGCACACCATTGTGGCCGCCAAAACCGAGGTTGTTGCTCAGAGCCACCTCGACCGGGGCGGATTGCTTGACGTGGGGCACGTAATCCAGGTCACATTCGGGGTCCGGATTTTCCAGGTTGATAGTGGGGGGGATGGCTCCGCTCCTTATGGTTTGCACACAGGCAATGGCCTCAATGCCTCCCGCCGCACCCAACAAATGGCCCGTCATGGACTTGGTTGAACTGATCTTTACCTTGGCGGCATGGGCCCCCAGGGATTTTTTGATGGAAAGGGTTTCAATCTTGTCGTTGTAGGGGGTGGAGGTGCCGTGAGCATTGATGTAATCGACCTCTTCCGGCGCCACACGGGCATCTGTCAGGGCGTAATCTATGGCATGTTGCAACCCTTCCCCCGATGTATCGGGCGCGGTGATGTGGAAGGCGTCGCAAGTCGCTCCATACCCGGCCAATTCACACAGGATGGGCGCCCCTCGCCGCAAAGCATGCTCCAATGATTCCAAAATGACAACGCCGGCCCCTTCGCCCATGACGAATCCGTCCCGCTCCAGATCGAAGGGTCGGCTGGCTTTTTCCGGGTCGTGGTTGGCCGTGCTCATGGCTTTCATTTGACAGAAACCGGCGTAGGAAAGTCTTGTAATGGTCGCCTCGCTCCCACCCGCGATCATTACATCGGCATCGCCGTAACGGATGTGGCGCAGGGCTTCGCCAATTGCGTTGGTGCCGGTCGTGCAAGCGCTTACGATACCGAAGTTGGGTCCCTTTGCTCCATGTTCAATGGCGACCACCCCACAGCCCATGTTGGCGATGAGCATGGGAATCATGAAGGGGGAAACCCGACGGGGTCCACGGGTATGCAAGACCCGGGATTGGCTTTCGATGGTGTACATGCCTCCTATGCCCGATCCGACAAATACACCCACCCGGAAGGGATCTTCCTTGCTCATATCCAACTGCGCGTTTTGCACGGCCTGGCGGGCCGCATAAACGGCAAATTGAGTGTAGCGGTCGTTGCGACGAGCCGTCTTGGCATCCATTACCCGGGCCGGGTCCCAATCGACTTCCCCACCGATCTTACAAGTGAACTCGGTGGAATCGAAATGGGTAATCCTTCGGATACCACTATTGCCGGCCAGAAGATTGCTCCAAAAGTCTTCCGGATTGTCGCCCAAAGCGGTGATAACCCCCATTCCAGTGATGGCAACACGCTTGTTCTGAGCGGAACTGGCCATGGAAAAACAGGGGCGCTGGATTGAAGGCGCCCGCGATGAACGTTCAGGATTGTGCCTTCTCTTTGAGAAAAGCGATCACATCCCCCACCGTCTGAAGCTTCTCCGCATCGGATTCCGGAATCTCCCCGTCTATTTCATCGACAAATTCTTCCTCAAAAGCCATGATCAACTCGACCGTATCGAGTGAATCCGCTCCCAGGTCATCCAGGAAGGAGGCTTCTAGTGTAACCTGCTCCTCATTGACGTTGAGTTGGTTGATTATGATTTCAGTAACGCGATCTTCAATTGTTTTGTCTGCCATGATGGGATTTGGGTGAAATATAATTAAAATGAGAGTTTAAATCGTCAAACCGCCGTCAACAGTAAAAACTTGGCCCGTAATGTAGCCGCCTTCCTCGGAGGCCAGGTAAGCCACCACGTTGGCGATTTCCCGGGTTTGCCCAAATCTTTTCAAAGGGATGGCGGCCAGAATACGTTGAGCCGCATCTCCCTGCTGGAATGCCCGGGTCAAATCCGTTTCGATAAAGCCGGGTGCCACCGCATTGCAGGTGATGGAGCGAGGGGAAAGCTCTTTGGCCAGGGACTTGACGAAGGCGACCATACCGGCCTTGGCGCTGGCGTAATTTGCCTGACCTGAATTTCCCGTAAGACCGCTAACGGAGGAAATATTTATGATCCTGCCCCATCTTCCCTTCATCATGGAACGGACCAGACCCTTGGTCCAATAAAACACGCTATTGAGATTGGTGTCGATGACGGTTTGCCAGTCTTCCTGGGACATGCGGATGAGCAGGTTATCCCGGGTAATGCCGGCGTTGTTGACCAGTATGTCGATCCGCCGGTGTTGGGAGATCAGGCTCTTGCAAGCCGCCGCCACCGCCGCGCTGTCCGCCACATCCACGGCCAAGGCCTGCGCCTTTCCCCCCTTGGCCTGAATGGCCTCGGCGGCGGATCCACAACTCCGGGAATGCTTGCTTACACAAACCACGTGCGCGCCCTCCCCCGCGAGGGTCTCCGCAATGGCTCTTCCAATGCCCCGCCCGGCCCCGGTTACCACGGCCACTCGTTCCATAAAGGTCAATTCCATGAGTTGGGAAGTCCGCCATATTTTTCATACGCGTTCAAGGGAATTCAATGCGCGGCAGGAAGGGCTCAAACCTGGATGGGGCTTAGTTAAGCAAATTTACCATCAATTATCGAATTAAGGCCGGCGTCGGGGTCATTTAAAAAGCGGCGATTACGGAAAAGCCTCAGTAGATATCGCGCTGATAACGCCGCTCCCTTCTCATTTTCCGGAAGTATCGGACCGCCTCGTCCCCGGACAACCCGCCGTGCTCCCGGGCGATGGTGTGGAGGGCGGCATGGACTGCTTTGGCCATGCGTTGGGCGTCCCCGCAGACGTAAAAATGGGCGCCGCTACGGATCCACTCCCAAATGGTTGACCCGGCCTCGAGCATTTTATCCTGAACGTAAATCTTGTAGTCCTGATCGCGGGACCAGGCCAGGTCGATTCGTTCTAGGTGACCGGCTGCTTTCATTGCTTCAAATTCCTCCCCGTAAAGGTAATCCGTGGCGGCATGTTGATCGCCAAAAAAGAGCCAGTTGCGGCCAGTTGATTTGCGGACCGATCGCTCCTGTAAAAAGGCCCGGAAGGGGGCGATACCGGTTCCCGGCCCCACCATGATCATATCGGCCGATTCATCTTTGGGTAATCCGAAAGGCGATTTGGCCACAAACACGGGTACGGATGGATCGTGCAAGTCGATCCGGTCGGCCAGATAGGTGCTGCAAACACCCTCCCGTTCCCGATTGTTGGTCTGGTAACGAACGACTGCCACGGTCAAGTGGGCTTCCTGCGGATACTGAATCGGAGCGGAGGCTATGGAATAAAGCCGGGGGACCAGCCGGCGCAGTCTTCCGACAAATTCCTGAGGAGAAAATTTTGCCGTGGGAAATTCTTCCAACAAGTCGATGATCTCCTGGTCGGCCAGATATTCTCGCATGGCTTTTTTATTTTCCGGGGCCAGAATGTCGGTCAACCGGGATTTTTCCTCCTCCGATTCCACCTTCTCGGACAAGGTGAGGAGAAACTTCCTGTTCGGTCCGGCCAGGGATACTTTTTTGGCCATGGCTTCGCGCAAAGTCATTTCCTCACCGGTCCTGGGTAAGGCAATCAACTCTTCCCCCGTGGCTCCCAAGACCTCGAGAACTTCCCGAACATATCCCATGCGATGGGTGGGATATACACCCAGGGAATCACCACAGGTGTAGGTTAAACCGCTGCCGGAAAGGTCGATAACCAAATGCCGCGTATCCTTACTGGTCCCCTCTTTATTGAGGAGGTAGTTTTCCGTCAGTCGTGCCAAAAAAGGATTATCTTTATCGTATTTCGATTCGACGTCGGCTGCCATAATACTTCGAATCAGAAATATCACAGGATCCCCCCCTACAATGACAACCTTCAATTTGGACTTTCCGTTACTTTGATTTCCCCCGACCCAATAGGCGAACGCCTGCAGAAATTTCTGGCCAAAGCGGGCGTGGCATCCCGGAGAAAGGCGGAAATCCTCATCTCCGCGGGCCGGGTCACGGTTAATGGGCGGGGGACCACCCTGGGTCAGAAAGTGGACCCCGAGACCGATTCGGTTGCGGTGGATGGGATAATAATCAGGCCACCGTCGAAGGCAACGGTCACTTTTGCCATCAACAAACCACCGGGGTATACGTGCACAAACGCCGACCCCCACGCGGAAAAGACCGTATTCGCCTTGTTGCCGAGCGGGGACCGCGGTGAACCCGGCTTACATTGCGCGGGACGTCTGGACAAGGCGAGCCGGGGACTTCTCATCATTACCAACGACGGGGACCTGACCTATGCCTTGACCCATCCTTCGCGGAAAGTCCCCAAGTATTATCGAGTGGGGCTGGACCGGGCCTTCCCCGTAATGAAGGCCCCCATTCTGGTCCAGGGAGTCAGGGACCGGGGGGAATGGGTCAAGGCTGAATCGGCACGGCCAAATCCCCGGAAACCGAACGAGCTGGAAATCTGCCTCCAACACGGCAAGAAACGGGAAATACGACGGCTTTTTCGGGTCCTGGGGTTCCGGGTATTGGACCTGGAACGGTTTCAGATTGGAAAATTCAGGTTGGGTGAACTTGAACTTGGATCGGTAAAAAGGCTCTACAATCGAGAAAAAAGGTTGTTACTGGCTTGAAGGGCTCTATACTTGTTTAATCCCAAGGCAGAGTCTTTTGCCCACCAACCACTACAATTCCCAATCGGTATCAAGAGTTATTGCCATGAACGTATTGTGCAGCCTTAGAATAACCCTCCTTCCCATCTCGCTATTGATGATTCCCGGGCTCAGGGCCCAGGAAACCGTGACCCTCTACCTCGAACCCAATACTTCCGCGTACGTGGTAGACGCCCTGCCGGCAGACGATCCCCGGTTGGAGTACGCGGCGGAAATGGGGTCAAATAACGAAGGGTCCCTCATCTGGAAAACGTTCGAATTGAACGACACCTTTGAAGGTTACGTGGAAAAAGGTGAGATCACCAAGGGATTGACGGTCATCCCCGGGGCCCTGGTTTATTTTAAACCGGAAAAAGAAAGCGCCTTCCTCACCGTCCTGCAAGCGGACAATGAGGTCCAGGTGTCGGAGATGCAAAACGATTGGGCCAAAATTTCTCTCACGGCATCCATACCGGTTTATTTTCAGGCGAAAGCGCCGGAAGGAGTGCAAGAGAGCGGGCCTTCCCCGACCCAAGAGCCGGAGTCGGCAGGGACCGGGTTTGCCGGTGAACTCTATTCGGACCCCGCTTCCATAGCCGGGGAGCAGGTCCCCTACTCCCGAAGGTCCTCGAACCTCACCCAATCGAGTCCCAAATCGGGGCTCCTCCTCGATCGAAAATTGGAGGGCCGTCTGCGAAAAATCCCCAAATCCGGTTTATTTTCCAGAGTGAATTATAACTGGGAATTGGTTGATCGGAACAACAGGCGAATCGCCTTTGTCGACCCGAAAAACCTCATTCCGATCCGTCCTTTGGAAGCCCTCGAGGGCCGGAGGGTCATCCTGTCGGGCACCCTTTCCGAATCGGAAGATGGCAAAAATATGTTAATCGTAGCGCGGCAGATCCTCGCTCAGTGAGCCTTACATGAAACTCATTGACGGTAAAAAAATCGCTTCGGACATTTTAGAAGAAATTACCGCGGAAGTAGCTCAACTGGGGGAGGAAAAGCCCTGTGTCACCTTTGTCAGGGTTGGGGATGATCCGGCATCAATTTCCTATCTCCGGAACAAGGCGAGAGCCGCGGCCAGAACCGGTATCATCAGCGAACAAATGGTTTTTTCCGAATCCATCAGCGAAGCCGAGCTGTTGGGCGAGATAGAATCCCTCAACGCCAATCCCTCGGTTCATGGAATCCTGGTGCAGGCGCCCCTGCCCGATCACATGGACGAGCGGGCTGTCTTCAATTCGGTGTTGCCCGAAAAGGATGTGGACGGATTTCACACGGTGAACATCGGAAAACTCTGTCAGGAGGATTCGACTGGTTTCGCAGCCTGCACGCCGGCCGGGATCATCGAATTGCTGAAGCGCTCCGGCATCTCGACCGAGGGGAAAAACGTGGTGGTGTTGGGCCGAAGCCTGATTGTGGGGAAGCCGGTTTCCCTCCTCTTGCTCAACAAAGGTTCATTTGGAAACGCCACCCTCACTGTATGCCACTCCAGAACCAGGGATATCGGGGAGGTAACGCGCCGGGCCGATATTCTGGTCGTGGCCATCGGCCGGGGGCATTTCGTAACCCGGGACATGCTGAAGCCTGGAGGAGTCGTTATTGATGTCGGCATCAACCGGATAAAGGACCTCTCCCGGAAAAGCGGCTATCGTTTGGTGGGCGACGTGGACTTCGAGGAAGCAGTCCGAGTGGTGTCGGCCATAACCCCGGTACCCGGTGGAGTCGGTCCCATGACGGTAGCCATGCTTATGCAAAATACTTTGAAAGCCTTCAAGAACCGCACCCACGGCTCAACTTCCTGAACCTCGGGATCCAGATCGCACCGATGCAGGATAGGATTGGGTTTTGGGGTTGCGGCAACATGGCCAAAGCCATGATGCTGGGGTTGATTGACCGAGGCGGTCATTCACCTCGACAAATTTACTGTATCAGCAAATCGGGCACCTCCGCCCGGGCCTTTGCCCGTCAAAGCGGAGTCCTGGCCCTCGGGAACAGTTCCGAATTGATCGAGAAGTCGGGGGCGCTCGTTCTGGCTTTCAAGCCCTTTCAATTGGATGACTTGAGGCCTGAACTGGGGAAAATTGAAGACGCGCTGGTGTTATCGCTTCTCGCCGGCAAGTCCTTGAAAGTCCTGCGGTCCTGCTGCCCCAAGGCAAGAGCGTTGATCCGGACCATGCCCAACACGGCGGGACGCATCGGAAAGGGCGCCACCGCCTTTTGCGGGGAGGGGATAATCCCGGCGGAGGTCCGCGGAACCCTTCTTTCCATTCTCAAACCCCTGGGAAAAACCGTCGAGATCGATGAAAAGCTGATGGACGTATTCACCGCCGTGGCGTCCAGCGGGATTGGTTTTGCTTTTGAGTTTATGGCGGCGCTCAAGGAGGCCGGGGAAAAGGAAGGCTTATCTGCGGAAAGGTCTTTGCAATTGGCCAAACAAACCGTCTTTGGCGCAGCATCCCTGGCCGCCGAATCGCTTGCAATGCCGGAAGCGTTGCGCGACCAGGTGACCTCAAAGGGAGGCACCACTCAGGCCGGTTTGGAACACCTCGCAGCCGGGGGGTTCCGCCCTCTCATTCACGGCGCCGTAGAAGCGGCCAAGGCCCGCTCTATCGAGTTGGGGGCGGAGGGGGAGATGGAATGATGGAGACAGGGGAAGATGGAGTGTTGGAGTAATGGAGTGATGGAATGGTGGAGAGAGGGGAAGATGGAGAGAGGGAGTGATGGAATTGGGAACGAGGGAAAAGCACAAAGTTCCGGAGGCACGGAGATGAGGAAAGAGAATGGGGAATGGGATTGGGCTTAGCTTCAAAGATGGTAACTAGTCGACCCTGAAAAAGGCATTATTGTCCAAGGTGGACAACCAAAACATAAGGGATTCCTTTTTCTGGGGAGATCGTGGCCCAGTTCAATTGCCGAAAAACACCAGAGAGCTTCATAAGTTTGACCAGGTTTTGGGCTGAATTGCACAATTACCTTGTCAAATAAAAGGGGTATTGGCAACAATAAAATGTTGTATAACAACAAATTATGGAGTTTTCAGGGCCGACTAACTACTCAGGTATCTTGAGCAATCGTCCGCATGAATGTTTTTCTACTGTGCTCAGGAAACCCGCACCAACGTTCGACCTTCGTTCCCTCACTACGAATTTTGTGAGATTCATTGTGGAACCCCGTTGGGGTTCGTTGTTTTTGTCCATTTCAACCCAGTGTGCGCTGTGCGACACTGGGCTTTGGAGTGGAACTGCTTTGCAGTTCATTCTAGTGTGGCCTCCTTTAATCCAGGCTATGGAAACCTGAGCAGTTACCAAAGATGAAGGAAAATTACCCACGGATCCAGCCGTAACCCCTTGGCGAAATCGGATTTGCCTCTGTGCTCTCTGTGGCCTCTGTGGTTAACCTGGCGCCATTCGGGTCAATCCGTATCCCAGGGGGCCAATTCCTCCACCGTCCACATGGCGGCGCGCCCGCTCGATTCGCTGCGGGCCTGGGCCACCACGTCGGCCTCCACGGCGTCGGCCGCATTACCCCACTCCTGACGAACATAGGTGAGGACCAGGGCAATTTGCTCATCGCTCAACACGACGCCCAGAGGGGCCATCACGCTATTGTATTCCGAACCGTTGACGCTGATTGGGCCATAAAGGCCATGCAGGACGATGCGGGCCAACATGGCGGGGTTTTTTTGCACCCAGGAAGACTGGGCCAGAGGTGGGAAAGCGCCGGGTAAACCTTGGCCGTTGACCTGGTGGCAAGCCATGCAAATGGTTTGATAAATTTTCATGCCCTCCTTAACAGGGTCGAATACGACTTCGGCGGACTCCTCCGAACCGTCCGCCAAACCACCGCCAAGGGCGGCGATTTGCTCCGCGATCCCGTTCCTTTCCCAGTATTGTCGCGAATCAAAACCACCCGAATACCTCCAAAGGTAAAGACCGGAAATAATGGGGATGATCATCATGGCCAAGTAGACGGAAAATCGGGCCGGACCCGGGCTCTTCCCACGGCTGAAGGAGGCCAGATCCGCGTCTGCCAGCAAGTCCTTTCGGGCCCGGTTCCGGATGTCGTCGCTCATCATTTTATCCGTTTGGATTCAGGGAGATCGTAATCCAGCTTGAGGCTTTCCAGATAGGCCACCAAGGCTCTGGCATCGAAATTGGGCACCCGCTCAAAACCTGGATCGGGAGCATCATTTCCCTCCAATTTCAAGGCTGTGGCGGAGGTTTCATCGGTCACTTCCTTGTCATAGAAAAGATGGGCATAGGAAGGACTGGTCGACCAATCGGCCAGGGAGGCGGGGTCGTACAAATGCTGGTAGAACCATTCGGCATCACGGCGCGAACCGACATCGGTCAGATCCGGACCGATGCGGCGGTTTCCCAGCGCTACGAGGTCCTGCAGGACATAGTCGCGCGCCACGGTCTGACGGGATCCCCAACCACGGTCCAGATCCCCTCCGTAACCCGGTCGGCGAACCTGTTGGGTATGGCATTGCACGCATCCCAATTCGCGGTAGACCTCTTTCCCCCGCGCAGCCAATCCGAGGTCCATTTCCAATACGACATCATCTCCCGCCACGGTCAGGCTGGTTTCCAGCTTTCCGGCGGAAAGCGCGCCCGAACCGATCAGGAGCAGGCCAACCCAGGAACAAGCCACACCGGCAAACACGAGGAGGAAGAGGGAGAAAAACTGTTTCATGATCCAACCCCCTCCCCCACCGTTGTGGAATATTCTGTTGCCGGGCAGCAAACCGATTTGCATTTTTCCACCAGAAGGAGGACCAGGTTCAGACTGAAGGCAAGGTGTCCGAATATTAAAAAGAGCCAGCCCAGGGATCTGCCCAACATCCAGACGGTGGTGGTTCTAACGACCTGCACGAAGGGAATGGAGGAGTCGTTCAGGGCCATTCCTTGATTCCAGCCTCCCAATGCCAGGGGAAGGACCACCAGAAGAAGCCCGATCACAGCCGTGTACAAATGCGCCGTTATCATGAAGGCCATGGGCCAGTCGCGCTGAAGTATTCTGGGCAGGGCATGGTAGACCCCGGCAAAAGCCACCATGCTGAAAAATCCGTAGAGGAGGAGGAAATGCTGGGCCTCCCAGACAATGGTAAATTGAACGACCTCATTGATGCTCCTGAGGGGGAGCAGGGCCGAGGCCAATCCCGAAATGAGAAGGGAAAGCGCTCCGACAAAGGCAAACTGCAAGGCGGTGTTGCTGGAAAGGGCGTCCCGGGCCAAGGCCATGGAGCCGAGAAAGTTGATCCCGGTAACCAGAAAAAACACCGGCAGGAGCAAACTTGAGGCAATTCCAACCGTAATAATCCAGGCGGGAAACGGGCCTCCTGCCAGACGCGCCATCCCGGTCCAGGCGCCGACCAGAACCAGAACCAGGAAGCCGAACCGGGCCAGGTCGTAGGACAGAATCGGTTTCCCCGACAACTTGGGAATCAGATAATAGAGAAGGGCCGCTCCAACGGAACCGAACCACAACCAGAGCAGGCTGCCGGCATACCAATTGGCCACCAAGGCCTGGGAAACCCCGGCGGTGGGATAGACAAAAAGCATCGCCGCCGTTATCAGGAAAATCCAGGGAAAAGCCAGAAAGCCGGCCACCAAGTACCATTGGGAAGCATAGACGGAGTCGGTCCGGCGGTTGATAAAGGCCAAAATCACCCAAACCGAGACAAAGAGCAATCCGGCCAGAATTACCGGGGCCACATAGCCTGGAAGCTCCAAATAATCGAAGACGTTCAAATCGCCCCGCAGGATTCCGAAAATCCCGATATCGACCCCACCGTTCCAGAAAATGGCCGCCACCACGAGCAAGATGGGATAACGGACCGGAACGCAACCGAGGCGGCTGATAATCCACAGCCCGAGGCCGAAGGCGAAGTTACAGGCAAATCCATAAACCAGCATGGCGTTGAAAGCCGGGGACACCCGCCCAAAGGAAATCCAGGCATGGGCATTCAAAAACTCCGGATTATGGGCCTTCCAAAAAGTCAAAAACCCGAACAGGGATGCCGCCAGCAGCCAGACCCAACCGCTCAGAATAAAAAACAGGAAGGGCAACCGTATCGATCTGTCAACCTCCGCGGCCTCGGCGGCGAGACGGGATGCGGGATGGGCATCCCGCGTTGGTGATGGGGGCGATGGACCGATAACCGTCATGAATAACTATTTTGGATTGGTTTCATCGACAAAGAGTTGGCGGGCACGGCTGATGGGTAGGCGCACCACTCCCTTTTCCTCATCGACCCAACCGTAGGAGTGCAATATTTCCCAATCCCTGGCTTGAAGTTCCGCCGCGGTGGGAAGTGCCTCGGCCCCATCCGCGGCCGGAGGAGCAGGATTCCCCATGCGAAGGGCCAGGGGAAGGATCAGGGCAAAAACAGCCAGGCAGGCCACCACTGCCAAAGTATTCTTGAGAAGGATGGATCTACCCGGATCGTTCAGGGGTTTCTCAACGGCCATGGTGCTGCAAGGATTCGGTGATGCGCGGGTCCCGGATCGGAATAAGTTGCGATCCCTTCCAACTGCGCAGATAGGCCCAGGCGCAGATGGCTCCGATCCCGAGAAATGCGGTAACGTCCCAAAGGGTAATGGAAAAGGGATAGGCAATGTACAAATCGTAGTCCAATCGCTTGGATGGAAGGATGTTGAAGTAGAGGTCGGCCAAGTGCCAAAAAAGCACCCAAACAGATATGAAAATCATCGGCCCCGCTTTGACCTTGTTGCTGTAAAACAACAGGAACAAAAAGGAGAAAAGGAAGTGCCCGAAAATGAGCCCCATGCTCACGCCCCACCAAGCCCCCTGCTCGCGCATGACGTACCAGAAGGTTTCTTCCGGAATATTGGCGTTGTAGATGAGGAAATACTGGGAAAAGGAGATGTAGGCCCAAAACACGGTAAAGGCCAATTGTATACAGCCCAGGTCGTAGAGATGGCCCGTCTTGAACAGACCGGACAAAGGGCCATTTTTGTAAACTTGGCAGAGACAGGCCAAAACGGTGACGGCCAGAGCGGCCCGCATGGCGGCGGAGAAGAACCATACCCCATACATGGTGGAAAACCAATGGAACTCGAGGGCCTTGATCCAGTCGATGGATGCGCCCGACAAAGTGAGGGCGGTAAAAATGATGCCGAAGGCGGACCATTTGGCGCCTGCGCGGGACCACTTGGGATCACCGTCCTCATCCTGTTGCAGGGAACACCGGCGCAATTTGGAGGCAATCAGGATCCAACCCCCGAAATAGATGAAATACCGAATGAGGAAGAAGGTTTCTCCCAACCACCACTTCTTCTTCTGGTAAAGAACGTCGTCGGCCACGGCCTTCTCGTTGAACCACTTCCAGATAAATCCCTGATCCTCCACTGCGGTCAGGTAGGAAATCAGGAGGAAGGGAACAAAAATCAGGCCCAACCAGGGAAATATGGTGATTCCGTGCTCCAACTGACGGCGCGGAATGACCGACCAGCCAGCACCAAACAAGTGGTGAAGCATGATAAGCAGAAGCATGCCCAACCCGATGCTGAGGTAGAAAGAGAACATGATCAGCACTCCATAGGCCGGGCGGGCATCGCCCCTGGCAAAGCCCAGCCAGATCCCCAAAAAGGATAGGGCCAGGAAAAGTATTCCCGCGGCCAGGGTGATTCCGGACCAGTCCTTCCTGCCCTGAGATGCCACCATGGCCCCCGCAGTTGTCGCTTGGCCGTTCACAATCCCAACTCCTTTCGGGCCGAGGGTGGAACGTCATCGATGGTACCGTTCTGAGACCGCTGCAGGGCCCGCATATAGGCAATGACGGCCCACCGGTCGGGGGCCGATAACTTGTCCCGGTAGTAACCCATCAAACCCTTGCCGTTGGTCAGGGTATGGAAAATTTCTCCCTCGGCCATATCCCGCAAACGGTCGTCGTGGAAGCTCGGCGTTACCAACATGCCGCGCGTTTTGGTCACGCCGTTGCCGTCCCCGGTTCCCCCATGGCAAACCGCGCAATAGATTCCATACTTCTCTTCGCCGCGATCGAGAACCGACTGATCGATGGCCATGGGAAATCCCCGAGCCCATTCCTCCCCGTCTTTTCCAAAATAGGCATGGTCGTCCTCCCTCAGAAAACCGCGGGCCACCGTCCCTGGCACCGGGAGGCGGTCGGTGCGGCCATCGGCAAAAAATGGACTTGATCCCTGGGGTTTGAATTTGGACTGGTCGTCCATGTCGGGGAAGAGGATGAAGGGAGGTTTGGCGGACTTGTCCCCGCGGAAGCCGAAAATGGAAAAGGTGGCCAGAATGGCCAGGGCGAAGAAGGCGTAGAAATACTTCATGGTCAATCCTCCAACTCCTGGATATTGGCCCCGCCAATCTCTTTTAGAAATGCCCGCGTCCCTTCCCTGTCGAATAAGGGATCGGATGCTTCGATGGTAATGCGCAGGGTGTCGTCGGTGGTGGAGGCAAAATGCTTTGCCTTCATCACCGGGTGATAGTGCATGGGTAATCCATTCAACAGGAACATGCCCAGGATGGTGGAAAGGGCGGCCAGGAGAATGGTCAACTCATACATTACCGGAAAGGGAAATATGGGGCTGAAGAAAGGCTTGCCCCCCACGATAATGGGGTAGTCGAAGGCATTCATGTACCAGGCGATAAAGGTGCCGGTGGCAAACCCGATTGCTCCGCCCACGAAGGTGAAGAATGGCACGCGGGAACGTTTCAACCCCATGGCTTCATCCAACCCGTGCATGGGATAGGGGGTTATGACATCCCATTTCTCGAATCCCTTCTCACGGCACTGTTGGGCGGCGGCCATCAATACCCCCGGGTCGGCAAAGTCTGCTGCCAAGCCAAATATGTCAGTGCGAGCCATTTTGAACCATCCTATCCGTGTTGCTTGCCTTGGTAGTAATGGGGATCGGCTTGGGGGGTTACGGCCTTCACTTCGGCCACGGCGATGAAGGGAAGAAAACGGACGAACAGGAGGAACAGGGTGGCGAAGAAGCCGAAAGTGCCGAAAAAGGTGAAGATGTCCACCAGAGTGGGGGAATAGTAACCCCAACTGGAGGGAAGAAAATCACGGGCCAAAGAAGTCACCACTATGACAAAACGCTCAAACCACATGCCCACGTTGACCAGAATGGAAACAATCCAAACCACGTGGGGGCGTTCCCGAATATATTTGAACCAGAACAATTGTGGAACCAACACGTTGCAGGAAAACATTATGAAGTAGGCCCAGGCATAGGTGCCGAAGGCCCGGTTGATAAAGGCAAATATCTCGAAGGGATTGGCCCCGTAGGCGGCAATGAAGAACTCCATCGAATAGGCGTAACCCACAATGGTTCCGGTGGCCAAAGTGATCTTGCACATGCAATCGATGTGGTACTGGGTAATCAGGTCGTGCAGGCCGTAAATGGCGCGCAAAGGGATGATCAGGGTCAGCACCATACCAAAACCGGAGAAAATTGCGCCGGCCACGAAATAGGGCGGAAAGATGGTGGTGTGCCAACCGGGGATGAGGGAGACGGCGAAGTCGAAGGAAACGATGGTGTGGACGGAAAGCACCAGCGGGGTAGAGAGACCCGCCAACAAAAGGTAGGCCATTTCGTAATTGCTCCAATTGCGGTTGGATCCGCGCCAACCCATGGCCATGAGGCCGTAAGCGACTTTCCGGAACAGGGTTTTGGCGCGGTCCCGCACGGTGGCCAGGTCGGGAATCATTCCCACGTACCAGAAGAGAACCGATACGGTAGCGTAAGTGGAAACCGCGAAAACGTCCCATAACAACGGGCTGCGGAAATTGGGCCAGATGGCATTGGCATTGGGGAGGGGAAACAACCACCAGGCAAACCAGACCCTTCCGATGTGGAATACGGGGAAGATGCCGGCGCAGGCCACGGCGAAAATGGTCATGGCCTCGGCCGCGCGGTTGATGGTCGTGCGCCACTTTTGCTTGAGCAGGCACAAAATGGCGGAAATCAAGGTTCCGGCGTGGCCGATGCCGATCCAGAAAACGAAGTTGACGATGGCCCAACCCCAGTTGGTTGGATTGGATAGTCCCCATACCCCCACCCCGGTGGAGACCAGGTAAGTCAGGCCTATGGCGGTAAAGCCGGCCAGTGAAGCGGAACAGCAAAAGGCGATCCACCACCACAAGGGCGTCTTTTCCTCCACAATGCCGCAGACCTTATCAGTGATCCAGGAGAAGCTGCGGTTGTTCAGAACCAAGGGGAGCCGGGGCATGCGGGCCGGTTTGACCCGGTCCAGCACCTCGGGGGAACCACCCGATTTTCCTTCTAATGAAAACTGCTCAGAAATTGCCATATCCTGCAAACGGGGTGGTTAATGGCCCTTTTCTTCCCCGCCGGAGTACCCGGAGGGACCGCTGGCGGACTTGTATTCCATGTAACTCAGGGGATTGTCGTAATAATCCGGCATGAGCGGATTCGGATTGCGCAGCTTGGCCAGGTAGGTGGTGCGCGGACGCGTGTTCAAATAAGCCAGCACCCCGTAGTCGCGATTGGAGTTTTTCAATTGGGTGACCCTGGAATTCGGGTCCGAAATATCGCCAAACACAATGGCCTCGGCCGGACAGACCTGTTGGCAAGCGGTCTTTATGGTTCCATCGGGAACTTTGATAGCGCCCGAATCGCCCGCTTTTACCTTTTGTTCGATCTTGGCCGCCTGGATGCGTTGCACGCAGTAGGTGCACTTTTCCATGACCCCCCGCATTCTCATGGACACCTCGGGATTCTGGACCATCTTGCGAATTTCATCCATTCCCCGGGGTCCGAGGGGTCCCTCATAAACCCGGTCCCGATCGCGGTCGTTCCAATCGAAAAAATTAAAACGGCGCACCTTGTAGGGACAATTCTGGGCGCAATAACGGGTGCCCACGCAACGGTTGTAGGCCATTACATTCAGACCCTCTTCGTCGTGTACGGTGGCGTTGACCGGGCACACCGATTCGCAGGGCGCGGTTTCGCAATGCTGACACGGCATGGGCTGAAATGAGACCTGGGGGTTTTTCGGTATGTCCGCCTTGTCCAAGCCGGGCCCGGCCGAATAGTAGCGATCAAGCCTGATCCAATGCATTTCCCGGCCCCGCAGCACTTGCTCGCGACCGACGATGGGGATGTTGTTTTCGGACTGACAGGCAATGACACAGGCATTACAACCCGTACAGGTATTCAGATCGATGGACATGCCCCACTGGTGATCACCCGAAAATGCGGGAGTGACGTAGGCGGAATTCCCCCGGTTGGCTTCACCGGCAATGGAACGTTCCAACAGACCCACGGTGTCGCGACGGTTGCCACCGTCTTCATCCAGCCCCAAGGGCGGTGGGGAGTGCGCTTCCATCCCCATGTGATCGACAAAGTCGGGGCGCTTACGGTAATAATCGATATTGGCTTCGCGGATGATGGCGCGACCTTCCATCGACCAATGCTCCTGGGTATTGGCCAGTTCCCGGACCCCAGCCACCCGGGCCACGGCGGCGCCGGAATGAACGGAAAGGCCATCGGCAAAACGCAGGCGGTAGGCGTCCATACCGCTTCCTTGTCCAATGGGTCCCGTGACGGAACGCCCGTAGCCCAGGGATACCACCACGGTATAGTCCGGAAGACCGGGCAATACGTGGGCCGGACCGCGCAGGGTTTTTCCGTTCACCGTGATCTCGATCAACCGACCCTGTTCCCTGCCCCGCTTGTGCGCATTGGGGTTTTTGCGAACCACTTTCACCCACGGATCGGCCGCGGTGGTTCCCAGTTCATGGGAGAGCCTCGGGCTGATCAAAAAGGCGTTGTCCCAGGTCAGCTTGGTCACGGGGTCGGGGCATTCCTGCAACCAGCCGTTATTGTTGAAACGGCCGTCGTCCAGACTGGGATCCTGAATAAAGCGCAGTTCCAGACGGGAAAAGGATAGGTTGCTGGGGACGATTCCCCCGGACATGACCAAATCGCGGGCGGCGTTGCCGTCAAAGCTCACGGGAATACCGCTGCCGGTCGACCCGGCCCAGAATCCGTCGTGCAGGAACTTTTCAAATTCTTTTTGACCGCCGCCGAGGGTCCGGGTGACGGCATCGAAAACGATGTCATATCCCTCCCTGGGCTGACCATTGATGATCAATTCCAAAACCTCGTTCTCGGTGAGTCCCCGGAACAGGGGAAGGATCATGGGCTGGATAGGCAGAACGGTTCCGTCGTAAGCCAACGCATCGCCCCAACTCTCCAGATAGTGGGCCGCGTTGATGTGGCAATCGGACTTTTCGGAGGTTTCGTCAAAATATTGACCCAGGTGAACCACCTCCTCGACCTTTTCCTGCACCTCGGCCCAGCGCAGGTCTGTCGGCGCGTTGTAAACCGGGTTGCCACCGAGGACAACCAGGGTTTTGACCCGGTCGGCTTCGATATCCGCAGCCAGGTCGAAAAGGGTAGCGGCGTCGTTTTCCGGAATATCGATGTATTTGACCGTGCTCCCGGGTGCTCCCAGCACCGCGTTCATGGCCATCGCCATGGCGTGCACGGATTGAGGTTGGTGGGGTCCCGCCACGACTAAAGCTTCTCCGGCATGGTCGTAAAGATCCCGGGCGCATACCCGCACCCACTGCTCATCCACGGCCGGGGCCGTGCCCAGAGCCCGTAAAGATTCCTCCTCCCGGGGAGCGATGCCCGCAGCGGCAAGGACCTCCGCCGCAAACAAGGCGGTGAGGATGGGAATATCGCTGGACGCCACCCGGAGGCGGTGATCCGCCGCGGCGCCGGTTATGGAGTAATAGGACTCGGCCGCGTAGAGGCGGTTCATGGAGGGCCCATCGTCCTCCACCCGCCGGGCTTTGGCAAAATCCCGCGTGTAAACAAGGTGATTGGGATCACTGTAGAGGAAATCGGCTTCCAGAGAGAGCACGCGCTTTGCTCCGGAAAAATCGTAAATTGCCCGAACCGGTTTGCCAAAAATTTTTCGGGCCGCTTTTTCCGGATTGGAAGTATCGATGGCGTCGTATTCTGACCAGGTGGCCTGGGGAAATTTGGCCCGCAGTTGCCCGCGTTGGAAAGTGCGGGTGACGGAGGGTTGCCCCTCAGCCAGAAAAGCCAATCCCTCCCCTTCGTTTTCGGAGTACTTGCGGGAAATTCCGGCCAAAAATTCGGTTCGCTCCGCCACCGTGAGGGACCGGTTTCTCAAAATCGTCTTTTTCGAGCGATCGGGATCGTAGAGGTCGAGAATAGAAGCCTGGGCATACTGGTTGGTCGAACCGTTGCGGCCCTGCAAACGGTCGTTTCCCTCAATTTTAGTGGGCCGTCCTTCGTTTGTTTCCACCACCAGCGGAACCGGGTCGTTGCGATGGGGCATGGCGGAGGAGTAGTAAAGCGGTTTGCCGTGGACCACTCCCTCGGGATGCTTGGAATGAGGCAAGACATACTTTTCCGGACGCCTGCAGCCGGCCAGTCCCACCCCGGCAAAGGCAAAGGAAGCGGACATGACCTTGAGAAATTGGCGGCGGTCGACACCTCTGAGCTCCGAGGCGCCCTGGGGAAATTCGCGCTGGAGATAGGCTTGAAACCCGGGGGTGTCGGCCAATTCGTCCAGGCTCCTCCAATAATGGGGTCCCTGCAGGTCGGATTCGGATGGTTCCGGATGTTTCAGGATCTTTTTCATCGATGGCAACCGGCGCATCCCACCGGTGGATTTACCTTCCAGGCCTCCTTTGCTTCCCTCCCGAATGCGAGCTGGGCCTCCTCGCTTTCCGGCCGCCAATCGAGATTGAAGACCTCCTCGGGGGGGCGAAGTTTTTTCTCGGGATGGCGATGGCATTCCAGACAAAAGGCCATGCTGAAGGGTTTTACATGATGAACAACGTCCATCTCATTGACCTGGCCATGGCATTCGTAACAACTGATGCCCCGGTTAACGTGAACGGAATGGTTGAAATAAACGTAGTCGGGAAGCTTGTGCACCTGAACCCAGGGAATGGGTTCGCCCGTGGCGAAACTGGCGCGCACGAGTTCCAGTTTATCACTGGCCAGTTGGATCTGGTTGTGACAATTCATACAGGTATTGGTGGAGGGCACATTGGAATGGCCCGATTTATCCACGTGGTTGTGACAGAAGCGGCAATCGATGCCCAGTTCACCGGCATGCAGGGAATGCTCAAAGGGAACGGGTTGAATGGGCTGATACCCGACCCGCGAGTATTTGGGGGTAAAATAGTAGGTGATACCGGCGGTCAAGGCTCCCCCCATCAGCAACAGGGCAATGACGACTTGAGCGGGAACTTTATTGGCCTGTTTGGGAAAAATGGTGGACATATGCGGTTCTACTTCAAATCAACCCATGGGTGGGGGAACGGGTCGGTTGACATCACCATAGACGGAACCGGGAAAACCCTTGGAGTCCGTCGGCCTCCCGGCCTTTTCCAAAAACGACCGACCCTGCAGAAAACAGGGAAGCGAGCCCCGCGCCGTAAAACCCTTTAACCGAACGGAGTCTGAAAAGGTTCGCCGGTACAACTGACATATTTTGCAGAAAGAAGGAAGAGGTGAACAGAAGCTGGGAATTAAAGTGCTTATAGAACGATCGCCATTTTTGATGGCAATAACATTTTGGAAATATTAGAGAGGCAGCCTGCCCCTATGCGAATTTCTAATGACCTCGGGCCATTCAATCCAAAAATACGCCATCCTGCATGCGCAAGACGCGATCACATTTTCGGGCAATTTCAGGATTGTGGGTGACGATCAATACGGCTTGGTCATTCTCCCGCGCCAGTTGGGTCAACAAGTCGCATACGAGGTTGGAATTTTCCACGTCGAGGTTGCCGGTGGGCTCGTCCGCCAGAATGACGGCGGGGGAATTGGCCAGGGAACGGGCCAGGGCGACGCGTTGTTGTTCTCCCCCGGAAAGTTGAGTGGTCAGGCGATGGGCCTTATCGCCCAACCCGACCGCTTCGAGGAATCGGCGAGCCCGCGACTCCATTTGGGCAGGGCTGTAGGTTCCCTTTTTGCGCATGGGAATCATGAGGTTTTCCAAAGCGGAGAATTCCTTGAGCAAAAAATGGAACTGGAACACGAACCCGAGGCTGGCGTTCCGGGCCGCTGTTCTCTCCCGGTCGCTGGATTGGGACATGGGTCGATGGTTGAGGTAGACCTCTCCCCCGTCCGGGCGGTCCAGGAGGCCCAAAAGATAGAGGAGGGTGCTTTTCCCACAGCCCGAGGGTCCCGAGATGGCATAAATTTTTCCCCGCTCCAACTGTAGGGAAATGCCCTTGAGCACGTGCACCCGGTTTTCCCCCTCACCCAAATAGCGATGCAGGTCCTGGCACCGTAAAACCATGCGGTCGTCGGGAATGGCTGGCGCCGTGGCCGCGTTCATGACGCGGTCCCCCGGATAACTTCCCCCGGTTCGAGCCTGGCCGCCCGCCGGGCTGGAAGGAAGGAAGCCGCCATGACGACGACGACGGCGGTGAGCGTGGCAAGGACGTAGTGCCAAATCGACCAGTGGACCACGAAGGAATCGGTGGTGAATATACCGGTTACCCGAAAAGGCAATTGGGATACCCCGAAGGTGACAAAAACGGCCAAGGCCCATCCGGAAACGGTTCCGGCCAGGAGAACGAGGCCCCCTTGCCAGAGAAAGATGCTGGAAATGTCCTTCCGGGTATAACCCATCGACCTCAGAATTGCGATTTCCCTGGTCTTCTCCATTACCAACATGGCCAAGGTGTTGAACATGCCCAGCCCGCTCAGCAAAATTATGGTGGAAACGGTAAGGGCAGTGGAAACACGCAAGACCATGAAAGCATCGAGCCAGGACCTTTCCCTTTCCTGCCAACTGGCCACGTGATAGTAAATCGTGTTCATCATGTGCTCGGCTTCCTCCCGGGCCCGGAGAGGATTCTTCAGATTTACCTGCAGAAAACTGGCCCCATGAGGCCTTTGCAGCACGCTACGGGCCTCGGACAGGTGCACGTAAATTCGCTCCCGGTCGATATCGGAAACACCGGTTTCAAATATTCCAGCCACGGTGAACCGGCGATTTACATCCTTGGCCGTCACCAGGAGGGAGTCCCCGATTTTTGCCTGGATCCACCGGGCGAAAGCCGACCCGATCAAAATACCATTCGACTTGGTCCGGATGCTCTCCATATCGCCGAAAATGATCTGATTCTCCAAATCCGAAACGGCGGCATGGCGGTCGATATCGACCCCGTATAGCGTGCCGGAGCGGCTGCGAAAATTATTGGAGACGGTCACCGTCCCGGCGAGGACCTCCGATACCCCGGTCACACTGTCGAACTGCTTGATGGCCGCAATGACTTCGAGGGGGTGTTCGATGCCCTCGATATACTTCAGGTTTTCCTTGTTTTCGATGACCCAGCCCTTGCCGCCGTTACCCTCTTCCTCATCCATTTCCATCGTGGAAAACGTTGCGCGGATCCTGTCCTGCACACGAATAGCGCCATTGGTTCCCAGAACGGTTTTTATGAAGAACTGTTCAAATCCACTGGTTTGGGCCTGACTGAAAATAAAAAACCCGACCCCGAATACAATTCCGGCCAAGCTCATGGCCATGGACCGCTTGTTGGCGGTGAGAAAGCGGAGCGCTACGAGGATATTTGAGGTCATTCTCCGGTTTTGATCCCGCTTGAATAATGAGCGACCGGCCTATCGCTTCCTGATGGAAACCCGATCTCCTTCCCGGAATCTTTCCAATTCCTCCACCACTACCAATTCTCCTTCCTCCAAACCGGAAAGAATTTCGGTCCGGGAAAGGCTGCGAAATCCGAACTCGACCTGCCGGTATTCCAGTCTGTTGTTGGAATTGACCACAAATACCCGGTCTCCCACCAGCGCCCGCGTCGGGATGATCCTGGCCCCCGGTCGTTCGCCGACATTAATGGACACCTCTCCGGTCAAGCCCGGCGCCAGCAAACGCTGCGCTATGTCCACCTCCAATTGGACGGCGTAACGCTGCGTGTCGGGATTGGCCGAGGGAAGGATCTTAACCACTTCGGCGGCGTAAAGGTCGGCCCCATGGGAAAGGAAGCGGACTTTGGCCTTCTGCCCCACCCGAATACCGGCATAATTTTCTTCGTTCAACTCGGCCCTGACCTCCCGCTCCTTGGATATGAGCGAGGCAATGGAATGACCTCTGGAAATGAGGTCGCCCTTGTAGGCGTGAACTTCGTCGATGATGCCATCCATGGGAGTATGAATAACCATTTTTTCCAGACGGCGATTCATTACCCGGATGGCATTTTCCAGACGCTCGATATTGGAGGAGGCCAGGAGTTCGGACAACTCGAGGTCTTCCTTGGACATTTGAAACCCCCGCTCGGCCGATTTTACCTGCTTTTCCGATCTTTGGCCCAAATCGAACAAGCGCTTTTCCTCCTCCAGGGTCTCCTGGGCCACCTGGAAACCAAACCGGTGCGCGTTGCCGATTTCCATTTGTTTCCTGGCCTGACTCAGGTTGATTTGGAGAGCCTCCAGCTCGAGTTCCAGATCCCCCGTATCCATCCTCGCCACGATTTCCCCTTCGCTGACCTCCTGGCCTTCATCGACCAGCACCTCCAGGATGCGGCCGGCTTCTTCCGAACGAATAGCCGTGTCGTAGGAAGCCTCCACCCGAATGGTTCCCGGAATCACGGCCCGCGCCGTGTCGATTTCCACCGCTTCCACCACCACATCCTGCCTGAGAAGTTTGGAGTTGAAGATAAATCCGGCCATACCCAGGACAGCAATGACGACGGCGATGATAAAATACCTCATGGTTGATCGATATAAGCTAGAATCGATGGATACTCCAAGGACACGTAAATGTTGGTCAATGTCTTATAATAACTGCCTCGGGAAATGTAAAGGTTCGTGCGCCAGTGTTCCAGGTTCTGTCGCAATCTCCGGAGGTCCCTTTCCGACATGCGGCCGGCTTCGACATCCCGGTCCATTTGCTCGTATTGATCAAGGGCGCGAGCGAAATGCCGCTCGATCAGGAGGCTGCTCTCCCGGTGTATTTTCAGGTCTTCCAGAAGGAAATTGGTTTCGGAGATTATGGTATCTTTCAAGATGGCCAGTTCGCGTTCCAATTGCCGTTTGGTTTGAATGGAGTCGAGCGCCAGGGCCCGCATGGCGCCACCGTCAAATATACTCCAACTGAATTCCAATCCGGCAAAAACTTCCTCGATTTCCGAGCGGCGCAGAATCCCGCCAACGGTTTCGACGTCCCTGCGCACCCGGAAGACCCCGTTGAATTTGGGCCGGTTGTCGACTTCGAACTTGTGCAATTTTTTGGTTTCCTGATCGAGTCGTAACTGTCTTTCCTGAAACCGAACGGATAATTTTTCCACCTGAGCGATAAAACCGGCCATCCGATCCTCAAGCAAAGTCAGGTCCCCTGCCACGGCGGGCAACATTCCCCGGGTGGACAAAGGGAAATGGCTATCCAAGCCCGCTTCCGTCCTGAAATATCTCTCCGCCCTGGTAATGGAATTTTCCAGGGACTGATGGTCCAAGGCAGCCTGATTGAGGTTCAACTCTTCATGGATCAACTGCTCCCGGGGAAGTTCACCCCTTTGTTCCTGGTCGCGGAAAAGTTCCAACTGCTCCTTTTGGAAGGCCAGAGTGGAGGCGCTGTGTTTTTTTCGCTGCAGGAGGATCAGGTAATCGATGAATTGATTGACCAGGCTTTCATAGAGCCCGAGAAAGGCCACTTGGCGGTTACTATGGGTTCTTTGCACTTGGAGAATACCAAATTCGTGATCGGCCTCCAGGGCTCCCCAATGGTAGAGCGGTTTGCTGATCAAAAAATCGTAACGGTATTCCAGTCCATCGGCTTGGTTCAACCCGCTCGACTCATCATCCAACCCAAAACCCGCATTGAGCCTTACCTTGGTCGATTTTCCCGAGCTCAGCCGGGTGGAATGTGCTTCTCCCTGGGCCACGAGAATGTCCTGCAGTTCCATTTTCCAGGAATTGGCCGCGGCAAATTCCAGGTGCGCCCGCAACTCTTCGACCAATTCATCCAAGGGAACCGGGAGAACGGAGTCGGGAGATTCCACCCCATCCACTCCCCATGAATTCCCCCGCAAGAGGAGGAACAAGGAAAGAATTGCGACCAGATAGGCGAATCGGAAAACAGGTGTCACGAAATGGATTGAACGGGTTCGGTACGGTCGAGGCGGAACAGCATTCAGCCTCGATAACACAAATCGGGCGAAATTCCAGGTCAAGGTTCATTCTTGTCACAAGTGATAATTGCAGCCTTCATATCGAGCTTTGAAAATGAAACGCATCGTTCTACTCGGAGGAAGCGGCTACGTCGGCCAAGCCTTTCAGGAAGTCCTGACCAAACGGGGGATCAGCTACCACAATTTCTCCCGCAAGGATCTCAACTACTACGATCGGGCCCTCCTGCGCGACGCCCTCAGGGGGATAAGGCCGGATGCCCTGATCAATGCGGCCGGATTCACGGGCAAGCCCAACGTGGACGCATGCGAAGAGGCCAAGGCGGATTGTCTATTGGGTAATGCCGTTCTGCCCGGAATCATAAGAGAGGTATGCCAGGACCTGCACCTGCCTTTGGGGCACGTATCCTCGGGTTGTATCTACACCGGCAAGAGCGGGGACGGCCGGCCCTTCCGGGAGGATGATCGACCCAATTTTTCCTTCCGCAGCAATTTCTGCAGTTTTTACAGCGGAACCAAAGCCCTGGGAGAAGAGGTTCTGAATGGCGCTGAAAAGTGCTATGTCTGGCGCTTGCGCATTCCCTTCGACCACCGCAACCATCAACGCAACTACCTGTCAAAACTCCTGGCATACGAAAGGCTCCTGAATGTGGAAAATTCCATTTCCCAGAGATTCGAATTTGTCGGCGCTTGCCTGGACTGCCTGGAGGAGGGGATACCTTTTGGAACCTACAACGTAACCAATCCGGGCTCCATAAACGCGCGGACCATTACCGACATCATGAAAAGACACGGCCTGGTCCGGAAGGAGTTGAAGTTTTTTGAAAGCGAAGAGGCCTTTAAAAAAATTATCGGGGGGGCTCCTCGCTCCAATTGCATCCTGTGCACGGAGAAATTATCCAATGCCGGCATCAGGATGACGGAGGTTCACCGAGCCATCGAAGCAGCCTGCAGAAACTGGATAGCCTGAATTGAGAGGGATGCGCGTATTGGTAACAGGAGGCGCCGGGTTCATTGGATCCCATTTCCTTGATCTGCTTTTGGACAACGACACCACGGGCATCGAGGAAATGGTGTGTTTGGACCTGCTCACCTACGCGGGAAATTTGCAGCACATCGAACACCACCGGAAAGACAGTCGGTTCAACTTTGTCAAAGGGGACCTTTGCAACCAGGCCCTGGCCCGCGGGTTGTTGCGGGACCACGCCATCGACTGGGTGGTCAACTTTGCCGCCGAAACCCACGTGGATCGTTCTATCGAAGGACCGGATGCCTTTATCCGCACCAACGTGGTCGGAACCCACGAGTTGTTGAAAGCATCCCTGGATTACTACACTTCCCTGCCGGAATCGAAGGCGTCAAATTTCCGTTTTCTCCACATTTCCACCGACGAAGTCTACGGTTCTCTCGGCCCGGATGATCCTCCATTTGTAGAACAATCGCCCTATGCTCCCAATAGTCCGTATTCCGCATCCAAGGCGGCCAGTGATCACCTCGTCCGCGCCTACCACCATACCTTCGGCCTCCCCACCCTCATCACCAATTGCTCCAACAATTACGGCCCCCGCCAATTTCCCGAGAAGCTCATTCCACTCACCATCACCCATGCCCTCCAGGGAAAGGCCATTCCCTTGTATGGGGATGGACAAAATGTGCGCGATTGGCTTTATGTGGAGGACCATTGCAGAGCCATCCACAAGGTTCTGGAGAAGGGCGCAATCGGGGAAACCTACAATATCGGTGGAAACCGGGAAATGACCAATATTGAAATCGTCCACACGGTATGCGCCGTGCTGGATAAGATAAAACCTCGCCCCGACGGTTCGCCCTACGCCCAATTGATAACCTTCGTAAACGATCGCCCGGGACACGACCGCCGCTACGCCATGTCGATAGAGAAAACTTCCCGAGCCACGGGATGGCTTCCCCGGAAAAGTTTTGAGGAAGGCATTGGCCAAACGGCGACCTGGTATCTCGATTCATCACCCCTCCCTACTCCCTCCCATGTCGGAAACCATCCGCGGCGTCCTTGAAAGGATCCTGTTTTCCAACGAGGAAAACTATTATCTGGTCGGTGACATGCGCCCGGAGGGGGAAAAAGCCACTCTGACCATCACCGGGGTGATGCCCGGAGTGCAATGCGGGGAAACCCTCGAGGTAAAGGGCAACTGGGTGGTGGACAGAAGGTACGGCCGCCAGTTCAAGGTAATATCGGTCAAATCCATCCTTCCTTCCACCGTGCACGGCATTCGCAAATACCTTGGCAGCGGACTGGTGCCGGGAATCGGGCGCCATTTCGCCAACAAAATCGTCGATCATTTCGGGTCAAATACCCTCGAAATCATTTCGGATGAGAGCGTCCGCCTGAGGGAAGTTCCAGGAATCGGAAACCAGAGGGCCCATTCCATAAGGAAAGCATGGGAGGAACAGCGCGCAATTCGAGAGGTGATGATGTTCCTGCAGACCTTCGGAGTTTCCTCCAACCGCTGTGTCCGCCTGGTCAATCGTTACGGAAACCAGGCCAAGGCCATCTTGCAAAACGAACCCTACCGGGTGGCGCGGGAGATGGATGGGATCGGTTTTAAAACGGCAGACCAGATCGCCCTCAATCTCGGCTTCGGAAACGACAGCCCCAAGCGTCTCGATGCCGGACTGCTTTTCAGCCTTGGAGAACTGGAAGCCGAGGGGCACACCTGCATGCCGCGGAGACGGTGGATCCAACACGCAGCCAATTTGCTCGAGACCTCCGAGAAAAAATTGGAGCCCCGAGCGGACCAACTGTTGGAAACTCGGGAAGTCATTTCCCCGGAGGGGGACCTCCGCGTTCAGTTGCCGGACTCTCATCGTGCGGAAACCACCATAGCTGAAGTTGTAATGAGAACCCTGCGGGCCAAGTCGGACTTGCCTCCAATAAAGGTCGATATCGCCGCCCGCTGGGCCCAGGCAAAGGCAAATTTCCAATTTGCTCCGGAACAGGTCGAAGCCATAGGCAAGGGGCTCAGGGAAAAAGTATCCATAATTACCGGAGGCCCCGGAACGGGGAAAACCACCATTCTTCGCGCCCTGGTTCAGATCGTTTCAGCCAAAAAAGCGGACGGGGTCCTGGCTGCGCCAACCGGACGCGCCGCCCAACGCCTCTCCGCCGCGACCGGGGCCCAGGCAAAAACGATCCACCGTCTATTGAAATTCGATCCTGGAATGGGGCGGTTTCAGCACGACAAATCGAACCCGCTCCAAACCCGGTTCGTCATTGTCGACGAATCCAGCATGCTCGACGTCCGCCTGGCCGCCTCCCTCTTTCGGGCCATCCCCCACAACGCCCACATCGTCCTGGTGGGCGACGTGAACCAGCTCCCATCCGTGGGCGCTGGCAACGTTTTGCACGACCTGATCGAATGCGGGATGGTTCCCGTCACGCGGCTCCGGAAAATCTTCCGGCAGCACCGGGAAAGTTCCATTATTTCAACGGCCCACAATATCTTGAAGGGCGTAAAATCCGTCCCCTTCCCGGTGAGGGACGTGGTGGACCTGGACCCCGAAAAGGATCTTCAGTTCATCAAGGCGACCGACCCGGAGCAGTGCGTGGGTATGGTGCGGCGCCTCTGCCACGACTTTATTCCACGAAAACTGAATATGGACCCACTGCGGGATACCCAAGTGCTCGTTCCCATGCATAAGGGAATTGCCGGCATCAGTAATTTCAACGCCGTCTTGCAGCGGGCCCTCAACCCCGGCCGGGACGGAATCACCTTCGGCACGGTCCGCTACCGCGTGGGAGACAAAATCATCCAGAATCGGAACAACTACGACCTGAACATTTTTAACGGAGACATCGGAAGCATCGAAAGCATCGATTCCGAAAAGTCGGCGCTGAAGGTCCGGTTCGATAATGAAATCGTCGAGCTGACCCGGTCCGATCTGGGAGACGTCAGTCCGGCCTACGCCATCAGCGTGCACAAATCCCAGGGATCGGAATATCCAATCGTCATACTCCCCCTCATGAAGCAGCACTTCATGATGCTTCAACGCAACCTGCTCTACACGGCCCTGACCCGGGGAAAGCAAAAAATCTATTTGGTGGGGGATCCCACGGCCTGGTACATGGCCGTGAACAACGCCGACCCGGCCAAGCGCTTTACCGGACTCCGGGAAAAGATCCTGCAAACGAGCCCCATAAAGCCTTGACCCCGCATGGGTCGGGCCCAGGCGGGGTCAGGTCATTCCCGGCAAATACGCCGAGGGGCTGAGAGGAAGGTTAGCCTTCCTTATCCTTCTTTATTTCCAGGGAAGTCGCCTTCAGGACCATCTGGCCATCCTTTTCGGACACCGTACCGGTTACAGAAAGGGCCGTGGTTTTGCAATAGCTTTTTCCTTCGACTGCCTTCCCCGCCAAAATATAATTTACTAGCTTGCCCTCGTCATTTTTCACCTGGAGGACATTTGCGCAAGAATCCCCGGATTTCAGGGTGCAATGGGCACAAAGTCCTTCGCCGTCAAGGGTGACTTTCTTCCCCTCCCCGGCATAGGCGGACAAGGTCAAAGATAGGGCGGCGCCGATAAGTAGTAATGTTTTCATGAATAGATGATTTAGGGTATTAATTTTTTGAGGTTAATTTTTTGAGGTTTCGATAATGTGATACCTCAGTTGAAACTTTATTTCACAGAACTTGAATTGTGCTCCGCGTCAAGGCAATGCTGTTTATAACTGAGTCCGCAGGTCTCACAAAATTCGTAGCGAGCGAACGGAGATCGAGTGCTGGCGCGGGTTTCGAAAAGATTCGCGGGTGAAGCTGGGTCGACACCCTGCAAAGTCGCGAATCCAACGAAGTCCGCGCCAGTGCCGGTATTGCGGAGCGCAGTAGAAAATTTGTTAGACATGCGGGTTAGGGCAGGGCCAGGGGCCGCAAGGCAAATCCGGCCGTGGTTCCGCGAATATTGCCGGTTGTGCAGATGTAACAAAATTCGTAAACCCGGTCTCGCGCCAGATCTTCCAGGTAGTGGAATTCGCCGATGTGAACGCCTTGCTCGATGAGGAGGTAGACGTGGACCGGAATAAATGAACCAAATTGTTTCTGAAAGTCGGTCGCATCTTCGGGTTGGGGCCCGTATTCCAAGCCACTGGTGTCGGTGCCGATCAGCATGGCGCCGTTCTCTTCCACCAACCATTTTGCGCTGTCGAGGGAAAGACCGGCCGTATCGTGGGCGACCAGTTTGGCCCGATCCTCCAAATCCGCCCAGTAGCGAACCGCGCCGGTTCGAACCAGAACGACATCCCCGGGCTTGAGTCGGGTTCCTTGTTTTTGCAGCGCCCCCTGCAGATCGGCCACGGAAATGGCATAGTGGGGCGGCAGGGTGGGAACCCCTTTGTACCCCGCCACATCGATGAGAATGCCCCGGGCTATGATGGGAGGAATGGTAGTGGCGTCGCATTTGCGCAATCCCCAGTCCCCTCCCCAATCGGCTTCCTTGAATCCATTGTACCATTGATTGTCCTTTCCATGGACCACGTGCCCCAGCCCATCGATTTGGGTGGCGACGTTGTCACTGAGGAAGAGGGCGCAACTGTGCCAGGCGGTGCCGGTTCCGGCCGGGGGAAATTCTCCCTGACGTTTTACTCCTTCAGGGGAGCGAAAAGTCATGATCTCACCCGGGCTGTGGCCGGGCCACTTGAAGGAATCGCGGTCGTAGACGATGCCCAATTCGTAGGTTTTTCCCGTACTGGCCAGGTTCAAGGCAGCCCGTTTGCTGGCTTGGGTCATTTCATTGAGCGAGCCAACCTCGTCTTCGGGGCCCCAGACCCAACCCCAGCCCTTGCCTTTTTGCCACTTTTTCATTCCGGCATCCCCGGCCCTGGCCACCGAGGCGAGGGCAGTCATGAGAATAATCAATAGAAGGTATGGGGTTTTGCATTCGGTCTTCATCGGGCGATAATATGTCTGTTTTTCCACTATATCCTGGGAGGAATTTGACCATTGGCCGATGGAGGTTCAAGCCATTTGCTTCCGACGGTTGATGGGCAGGCAGGTTCCCCCCGGGTTCAAGGTGGAATTTCACGCTTTACACCGAGGGAGCAGAAGCCTTTTATTTACCGCTTTTCCAAAATTTCCATGCAAAAAACCAAGAAAGCCATTGCCAAGCGCTTCAAGGTTACCGGTAGCGGCAAGATCATGCACCGCAGCCCCAACCGTCGCCATCTGCTGACCAACAAGTCGGTTAAGCAAAAGCGTCGCAGTGGGCGGGACCGCCCCACTTCCGCCAGTTATTCTTCCATTGTGCGCAAGGGCATGCCTCACTCCTAGCGCACCTGAACCTTTAGCATCAACGGACTGTTCAGGCGAAATACAATGCAGGCGGCCTGACGGATCCAAACCCAAAGGAAACTCAAAAACATGCCTAGAGCCACCAACGCACCCGCATCCCGCAAGCGTCGCAAGCGGGTCATCAAACAAGCCAAAGGTTACTGGGGAAATCGCTCCCGCCTTTTCCGCTATGCCCACGAGGCGGTCAACCACGGCCTGCAATATTCCTACCGGGACCGCAGGAACAAGAAACGCACCTGGCGTTCTCTCTGGATCGTGCGCATCAACGCCATGTGCCGGGCCAACGGCATGAATTACAGCCGGTTCATGAATGGACTGAAAAAGGCCGGGATCGAACTCGACCGCAAACAACTTTCCGAAATGGCCATTCACGACGAGACGGCCTTTGTCGCTCTCATTCATAAAGCCAAGGAAGCGATCAACGCTTCGTCCCAAAGCGCCTGACAGGAAGAATCAGCCTTGTCCCATTGCATGGAGGATACACTCAAGGCCTTGATTTCTGAGGCTGAGGAAGGAATCCCGGCCGTCCGAACCCGACCCGAATTCGAAGCATTCAAAGCCCGCTATGTCGGTCCCCATGGTTCCCTGACCCGGGCCATGCGCGGCATAAAACAGGTTCCCAGGGAAGATAAGCCGCGCATCGGCAAACTGCTGAATCGGACCAAAAAGCGCCTGGAAGAAGTGTTCGCGGTCTGTCTCGGCGCCATTGAGGATGAAGAACAAGCCGCAAAATGGGGTGAAGCCATCGATCCCTCCCTGCCCAGTCCCGATCCTCCGCCGGGAAACCTGCACCCCCTGACACAGGTCAGGGAGGAGATAAACCGCATCCTCAAAAGTGTGGGTTTTGTCGTGGCAGATGGCCCCGAAGTGGACACCGAATATTTTTGTTTCGATGCCCTCAACACGCCTGAGGATCACCCGGCGCGGGACGAGCAGGACACCTTCTACCTGCCCCCCGAGGCCAAATTTGCCAACGTGAAAAAATTTTCCGAGGAACGCTACCTGCTGCGAACGCACACCTCCACGGTGCAGATTCGAACCATGCTCCGGCAGAGACCCCCGGTAAGGATCATATCACCCGGCCGATGTTATCGCCGCGATACGACCGATGCCACCCACAGCGCCAGCTTCACCCAGGTGGAGGGACTCTACGTGGATAAGGGTGTCACGGTGAGGGATCTCAAAGCGGTGTTGGATTTTCTCTTCAAATCGCTTTTCGGATCCGATACCAGGTCACGTTTTCGGCCCCATTTTTTCCCCTACACCGAACCCAGCTTTGAAATGGACGCCAGTTCGGCCCACTTGAAAAAGGTGGGCAAGGAGTGGGTGGAACTGGGCGGTTGCGGCATGGTCGACCCCAACGTCTTCGCCGCGGTCGGCTATGACCCGGAGGTTTACTCCGGTTATGCCTTCGGCTTCGGCATCGAGCGCTGTGCCATGATCCTCTATGGCATCGACGACATTCGTTATTTCTACCAGAACGATTACCGGTTTTTGCGGCAATTCGGCCACCCCGTTTCATGCTGATCTCTCTCAATTGGCTAGGGAATTACATCGACCTGTCCGACAAAACGGTCGAGGAGATTGCCCATGCCCTGAACATGCTGGGATTCGAAGTGGAGGCGGTAGGGGAAACCGGCCTCCCCCAATTGGAAAAGGTGGTGGTGGGCCAGGTGCTGAGTCGGAATCGACACCCCAATGCCGATCGTCTGGGAGTTTGTCGGGTTACGGTCGATGAAACCGATGCCCCCCTTCAAATTGTCTGCGGAGCGTCCAATTACCGGGTAGGCGACCGGGTCCCGGTGGCTTTGGTGGGGTCCACCTTGCCGGGGGGCCACAAAATCGACGCAACCGAGTTGCGGGGGGTAAAATCCTTCGGCATGATGTGCAGTCCACTGGAAATGGGATTGGGAGAAGATCACAAAGGTTTGCTCATTCTCGACGGGGAACCGGAGATCGGCACACCGATAAACCGTGTTTTCCCGGATTCGGATACGGTTTTCGACCTCGAAGTGACCCCCAACCGGCCCGACTGTTTGAGCCATCTCGGAATAGGGCGGGAACTGGCCGCATACTTTGGCAAGGAGTTGGTTTATCCCGAACTCAAAACCGACCCCGGCCACCTCCTTTCAACCGGCCCATCCGCATTGATCGAGGGGGTCACGGTGCTTTCCCCGGAAAATTGCCCCAATTATATTGCCTACAGTATTCGCGGGGTGAAAATCGCCCCCAGTCCGGACTGGTTGCAAGGATACCTCAGAGCGGTCGACCAACGGCCGATCAACAACGTGGTGGATATCACCAATTTCGTTCTGCTGGAGCTGGGCCAGCCTCTGCACGCCTTCGATGCGGACAAGATCGGCGGCAGAGAAATTATCGTAAGGCAAGCCCTGGAAGGTGAAACAATTGTCACCCTCGATAACAAGGAACGGATCCTCAATTCCGATATGTTGGTAATTGCCGATGCGGAGAAACCCCTGGTTGTGGCCGGCGTCATGGGATCGGTCGAGGCGGAAGTCGATGAAAACACGGTGGATATCGTTTTGGAATCGGCCTATTTCAACCCTCCCAATATTCGAAAAACTTCTCGGCGATTGGGCTTGTCCTCGGACAGTTCCTACCGATTCGAACGCGGAGTGGATCCCAATGGGGCCGACTTCGCCGCGCTTCGGGCCATCGACCTGATTATGGAGATGGCAGGGGGAGAAAGGGTCGGACCGGTGATTCAGACGGGAACGGAACCGGCGGTGGAGCGGGAGATTGCCATCTCCCCCCAATATATTCGCAACCTGGCGGGGTTTGATTTTCCCGATGGCAGGATCAGGGAAGTTTTACGTGCCCTGGAATGCGCGGTGAGGGAAAGGGATGACCACTGGAAGGTCGAGCCGCCCAGTTGGAGGGGAGATTTATACCGACCGGCCGATCTGGCCGAAGAATTTCTGCGCCTGTATGGAAGCGACCGCATACCGGACGCACCGGTCGCGATGAGCGGAATGGATCACAGGGACGCTCCGGTCGCCTCACTGGCACGACAGCATTCCCGATATTTGGCCAACCGGCATTTTCAGGAATGCATAAATTACAGTTTGCGTTCGGAGGATGAGATCAGCCGGTGGTTCAGCCACCTCGACCTCGACCCATTGCGACTGGAAAACCCCATCGCTTCAGATCAAACCCACTTGCGGGTATCCCTTATCCCGGGTCTATTGGACGCCCTTAAGTTCAATCGGGCCCGCGACACGGGATTGGAACGGGTCTTCGAGGTGGGAAACATTTTTCATGAACGGGAAAGACGGGTTTATGAACTGTTTTCCGTTGCCTTCCTGGTTTTTATCCCTGATCGCACCACCAGCTGGAAAAAGCGCGAGGCCTTCGATTTTTATTCGGCCAAGAGCATTATGGAAGCATTGGCAAAGGCCGCCGGACTGGATATCGAAAGCATTGGTTACCGGACGGTGGATGGGGGCGGTTCCCTATGGCTGCAAAGCCATTCGGCTAGTGTGGGGGCCTTGACCGATGATGGCTTCGAGGCCCAAATCGGCCGGCTCCGTTTCAAAGTGGTCAAGGAGTGGGATCTGGAGGGCGACGTGCTGGGGGGAAGTCTGGAAATTCTCCCCACAAAACTGGGGGAAGACAAGGGCCTGGTTACCTATCGGCCCTTCAGCCAGTTTCCTCCGGCCGCAAAGGATTTGGCCCTTGTGGTGGATGAATCCTTGTTGGCCGAAACGGTTCGTTGCCAACTGGGAAAGATGGCGAGGCAGGTGGCGGGCAAACGATTTGATCTCGAAGCGGTGTCGGTTTTCGATGTCTACAGGGGTGAAGGTATTCCAAAAGGTAAAAAGAGCTTGGCCTTCAACCTCCGGTTTCGCGCAACCGATCGCACCCTGACGGACAAGGAAGTTGGAGAGGTGTTCTCCGCATTGCAGGACCGGGTCGAGGCCTCGACCCCTTACCGGATCAGGAATTAGGATGAGGGACCCGCATTCCTTCGATATCGACTATGTGGCCCATCTGGCCCGCCTGGAGCTGACCTCTCAGGAACGAGAGAGGTTTTCCGCTCAACTGGGCGATATTCTGCAACACTTCGCCCAACTCAATGAGGTCGACGTTGCCGGAGTGGAACCCATGGCCCACGCCTTCCCCGTAGAAAATGTCCTTCGCGAGGACAAATCGGAACCGGGCCTCCCACCGGAAAGGGCCCTGGAACACGCCCCGCGAAAGAGCAAAAACATGGTTCAGGTGCCCAAGGTGGTTGAAGGCTGATACTCCCGAAACCGGATAGAACCATGCCAGGCAAAATCTATTTTCAAACCCTCGCCCAACTCCAGGAAGCGCTCGCGAGCAAATCCATATCTTCCGTCGAGTTGACCCGGGACCACCTGGATCGGATCGAAGCCGTGGATGGACGGGTCCAGGCATTCAATTCCTGGGACGAGGAGGATTGCCTGAGGCAAGCCGAGGCCTCGGATGAACGCCGGGCTGCCGGCAGGATGAAGGGGCCGCTCGATGGTATTCCGGTTGGAGTGAAGGATGTCATCGCCGTAAAGGACCAGCCGCTCACATGTTCAAGCAGGATGTTGGAGCATTTTGTGTCGCCCTACGACGCAACCGTTACCTCGCGTTTGAAAAATGCCGGGGCGGTATTGCTGGGCCGTTTGAACATGGATGAATTTGCCATGGGTTCGTCCACCGAGAACTCGGCCTTTAAAACCACTTTCAATCCCTGGGACACGTCTCGGGTGGCGGGTGGTTCCAGTGGTGGGAGCGCCGCGGCCGTAGCCGTTGGAGAGTTGCCGGTTTCCCTGGGCAGCGACACCGGTGGTTCCATTCGCCAACCGGCATCATTTTGCGGTGTGGTGGGGCTGAAACCCACCTATGGACTGGTTTCGCGTTTCGGCTTGGTGGCTTTCGCATCTTCCCTGGACCAGATAGGCCCCTTGACCCGAACAGTGGGGGACGCCGGACGGATGCTCCAGGTAATAGCCGGACACGATCCCCGGGACTCCACCTCCATCGACAAGGCGCCGCCGGATTATTCCGAGGGTTTGGCCGAGAAGAAGGGTCCCTGGAAACTCGGAGTTCCGCATGAGTATTTTGCCGAGGGGCTGGATCCCGAAGTCAAAGCGGCGATTGAGGCCGCCATCGACTGGTATGCGGATCGGGGTTGTGAGATTGTAGAGGTATCCCTCCCCCACATGCATTTGGCCATATCGGTTTATTACATTATCGCCACGGCTGAGGCCTCTTCCAATCTGGCGCGCTACGATGGTGTGCGCTATACCCACCGCAGTGATAGAGCCGAAGATGTGGTGGACCTGTATTTCAAGAGTCGGGCCGAAGGGTTCGGGGAGGAAGTCAAACGCCGCATAATCCTGGGCACCTATGTGCTGAGTTCCGGTTACTACGACGCCTACTACTTGCGGGCGCAAAAAATACGCGCCCTCATCCGCCAGGATTTCACCAAAGCCTTTGCCAAGGTGGACGGTTTGCTCACACCTACATCCCCCTTTGTTTCCTTTAAAGCCGGTGAAAAAACTCGAGATCCACTGGCCATGTATTTGAGCGATATCTATACGATTTCGGCAAATCTTGCCGGTATTCCGGGAATCTCCCTGCCCTGCGGTTTCAATTCCCAAGGCCTGCCCATAGGACTGCAGATCCTGGGAGAGCCCATGGGAGAGGCAAACCTGCTGGCTATTGCCCAAAGCTTTGAACGGGCCCACGATTTCGCCGACCGGCACCCGAACCCGGCCCCACCTGATTGATGGAATACGAAGCGGTCATCGGACTGGAAGTCCACGTCCAGGTAAAGACGGAGTCGAAGATATTTTCTTCGGTCGGGGTCGGATTTGGAGCCCAACCCAACTCCCTGACCGATCCCGTCGTGCTGGGATTTCCCGGGGTGCTCCCGGTGATTAACCGCGAGGCGGTAGAGAAGTCGATCAAGGTGGGAATGCTGCTGAACGGCTCCATTCCCCGGGTAACAAAGTGGGATCGCAAAAACTATTTTTACCCGGACAGCCCGAAGAATTACCAGATCTCCCAATTCGACCAACCCATTTGCTCCGGGGGTGAATTGGAAATCGAGTTGAAGGGGCCTTCCCGCAATGTGATGGGAGAGCATAAAACCATAGCCCTGACCCGGGCCCACCTGGAGGAGGACGTCGGAAAATTAATCCATCTGGAGAACGAAAGCCTGGTCGACTTCAACCGGGCCGGGACTCCCCTGTTGGAAATCGTGTCCCAACCGGACATGCACACCCCGGAAGAGGCCTACGCCTACTTGACTGCGTTGAAGATGCTCCTGATCTACGGGGAGGTTTCCGATTGCGACATGGAGAAGGGCCAGTTGCGATGCGACGCCAATGTCAGCGTGCGGCCGGTGGGCCAGAAGGAACTGGGGGTAAAAGTGGAAATTAAAAATCTCAATAGCATTTCCGGAGTGCGCAATGGATTGGTCTATGAAATTGAGCGGCAGATCCAGGTATTGGAGAGGGGAGGAACCTTGGCCCAGGAAACCCGTGGCTGGGATGCGGCCAAGGGCATGACCTACCATATGCGCTCCAAGGAGGAGTCGCACGACTACCGCTATTTCCCCGATCCCGACCTGATGCCGGTCCGGATCGACCACCGGTGGCGGGAACGCCTGCACGCCTCCCTCCCCGAGAAACCCTTCGATCGCCAGCGGCGCTACTTTGATGAGTATGGTCTGCCCTATACCCTGACCTCGGTTTTGATCCCCGATCCCGAACTTTGCCATTTTTTCGAGGAAGCGGCCAAGCGCGCCAAAAGGCCCCGGCAAGCGGCCAATTGGATCGTCAACAACCTCCTTGGAGAGTTGGGAAGGGGCGGGTTGACCTTGTCCGAGAGTAAGGCCTCCCCCGACCAAATTGCCCAACTGGTCAACCTGATCGGGGAAGGGGTCATTTCCAAAAACCTGGCCAAGGAGCGGGTTTTCCCGGAAATGTTCAAAACCGGAGACAATCCAGCCGCCATCGTGCAAGCCAGGGGTCTCGGCCTGAGCGAAAGCGCGGAGGAGTTGGAGAAGATTTGTTCGGAAATCGTCCAGGCCAACCCCGATGCGGTGGCGGAGGTTTTGAGCGGCAACCAGAAAGCCATCAATTTTTTGAAGGGTCGCGTCATGCGGGCCACTCGCGGAAAAGCCAATCCCGCATTGGTCGGGTCATTGCTGGAGGAGCTCATTGCCGAAAAGGGTTGATCAAATAAAGCCGCTTTTCTTGAGTATGGCATGGCCAATGTTCTGAATGTCATCTGCCGATTGCCCATGGATTTTTTATGAATGGAAAAGACTTTTCCCAGGTTGTAGACCTCGTTCTCAAAGATGATTCCCGCTATGGGAAGGGCGCCTATTACTTTGTTCGAAAGGCCCTGGACTACACTGTCAAAAATCTCAAAGGAGATGAGGAGCGGACCTCCAATCATGTCTCCGGGCAGGAATTGTTGGAAGGGATCCGCAAATATGCCCTCGACCAGTACGGGCCGCTTGCCCTCACCGTTCTGACCAATTGGAATGTAAGGAAGTGTTCGGATTTCGGGGACATCGTGTTCAATCTGGTCGACTTCGGGGTTTTGGGCAAAACGGAGCAGGATCAAAGGGAGGATTTCCTCAACGGATACGATTTCAAGGAGGTGTTCCTACAACCCTTCCGGCCCAAGAGCCGGCGCATTCCACCCTTCAAGGGAAAAATAGTGGAAAGCCCCGGGGTTGAAGGCTTGTCCTGAGTCCGCTTACCTTGGACTTTGACATATGGGCGACCTCGATTCCGTTCTCATTCCTCTGTTGGAACACCCCAACCACCGCCGTCTGCTGGACAACGGCATGACCGTTCTGGTGCGCGAGGACCATAGCAGCGCGATCAGTTCCGTTCAGCTCTGGGTAAAGACAGGCAGCATACACGAGGGCGCATTCCTCGGCGCCGGATTGTCCCACTACCTGGAACACATGCTGTTCAAGGGAACCGAGCGGAGGAAGGGGAAAACGATCAGCCGGGAAGTGCAATCACTCGGAGGCCATATCAACGCCTACACCACTTTTGACCGGACGGTTTATTATATCGACCTGCCCAGTGAACATACGCGGCAGGCCATGGACATCCTCAGCGATGCCGGATTCAAGTCCAGGCTTCCGGCCGACCAGACGGAAAAGGAACGCGAAGTCATTTTGCGCGAGATAGACATGGGCATGGACGACCCCGATCGACGACTGGGACGGGCCTTGTTTGAAACCGCCTTCACCCGGCATCCCTACCGCTACCCGGTCATTGGTTACAGGGACGTTTTTGAAACGGTTGACCGGGAAGATTTGTCGGGCTACTACCAGTCTCGCTATGCCCCAAACAATATGGCGCTGGTGGTAGTGGGAGACGTGGAGGTGGAACGCGTAGTCGAATGGGCGGAAGAACTCTTTGGAGGAGTCAAACGTAAGCCACTAGCCGAGATTTACATTCCGGAGGAACCGGCCATGCTGGCTGCGCGCGGGCAAACTTTGACCGGAGATGTAAACCTGACCCGCATTGGCCTCGCCTTGCGCATTCCCGGTATCCATACCCCGGATGCCCCCGCCTTGGATCTACTTGCCGCAATTTTGGGCGCTGGAGAAAGTTCCATTTTGTGGGAGCGGCTTCGGGAAGATGAAAAATTGGTTTACCAGGTTGGCGCTTCCAGTTGGAATCCCGGTTCCGCCGGTTTGCTGCTGGTTTCCATGGTGACCGATGAAGCCAAGGCGGAAGGAGCAGTGGAAGCGTTCTGGCAGATTGTAGAGGAGTTGAAGGGTGAGGGGATTTCCGAAGAACGTTTGGCCAAAGCCCGGCGGCAAGCCATAGTGGCCGAGGTGAACAGCCGGAAAACCATGAATGGACAGGCTTCCCGCATGGGAGCGGCGGAGGTGGTGATAGGGGACCTGGAATATCCACGACAGTACTTGGAGAGGATCCGGAGCGTAACCAACCGAAAACTGCGAGAATCAATCAACGCCTATCTCCTCCCGAGTGGATGCGCGCAGGCAATGCTCAAACCAAAATCAAACGTCCCCCGGACCAAAGGCGCAGGTAAAGGGAGGACTTCCTTGCCCAAATTCAAGGAGGTGACCTTGGATAATGGAGCCCGGTTGCTCTTTCAGGAAACCGCCGCGTTTCCAAAAGTGCACCTTCGGGTGATTTTTCGTGGCGGCCCCCTTTGGGAAGATCCCGGTAAGCGCGGCATCACCACCCTGTTTTCCACCTTGATGACCAAGGATACAAAAAAACGGACCACCCGGGAAATCTCCCGGGCCATTGAAGCCGCAGGGGGCGCATTTAACGGATTTGCCGGTAACAATACCTTTGGCTTCGGACTGGAATCGCTACCCCAGGATGTCGACCTGAGCCTGGACCTGATGGGTCAGGCGCTCTTCCACCTCACAATCCGACCGGATACCCTCGAGCGGGAAAGAGAGGCATTACTGGCGCAAATCCGGGCGACGGAGGATGACATGGTCGATTTCGGGATTCGCGAATTGAGACAAAACTTTTTCGGACGAAATCCCTATGCCGTGTACCCCTATGGGAAAATGGAGGATGTAGCCGAAATCAACCGGCGCGATCTTCGGTCGTTTGCGGAAAAGTTGGTGGTGGCCGGAAACTGCGTCGTAGCGGTGAGCGGAGCATTTGAAGGCTCCGGTTTGGAGGAGAAACTATCCAACCTCCTGGCCGGGATGGAGAGGGGAAATTTGAGAGAGGAGGGACGGGTTTACCATCTGCCCGCCGCAACGGGCCGCAAAGAATTGAATCTGGATCGTGAACAAGCCGTGATCTTCCAGGCTTTTCCCGGTCCCGGAATCAACCGGGACCAAGACATGACCCTGGCCTCGGTATTGGAAGAAACCTTAAGCGGGATGAGCAGCCGGTTGTTCGAGCGGGTTAGGGACGATTTGGGACTGGCTTACTACCTGGGGAGCAGCCGGATCACGGGAATGGATACCGGCATGCTGTTTCTCTATGGCGGCACCCATCCCTCTGCCGCTGAGATGGTTTTGCAAGAGATGGCGGAGGAAATCGAACGCCTTCGCGCCGGAAAGGTCGGGCGTGAGGAACTGGAAAGGGCAAAGATCTGTTTGAAGGCCCAAAGGCGCATGAGCCTGCAAACCATTGGGGCCCGGGCCATGCAGGCCGCTCTCAACGCCACTTACGACCTGCCCATCAACGACTGGATGAACTTTGACAAAAAAGTGGAGGCCGTATCCGCCGCCAAGCTCACCGAATTTGTCAAAAACTACCTGCGGAAGGATAAACGATTTGAGCTGATTGTGCGACCGTCAGGGGCCAAAGGTTGATTTTTCCCGCCAAGCGGGGCCAATTCCGAATGGCGCTTAGCTCGATCTCCTTTCGCCTGCTACGCATTTTGTGAGATTCGATGTGGAACCCCGTTGGGGTTCGTTGTTTTTTGCCCAATTCAACCCAGTGTGCGCTACGCGACACTGGGCTTTGGAGTGGAACTGCTTTGCAGTTCATTTTCAAGCGGAACCGAGGATGCAAATGAACCCTTCTATCCCGCATGTCTCACAAAATTCGTAGCGAGCGAACGGAGATCGAGTGCTGGCGCGGGTTTTGTGCAGATTTGCGGGTGATGCTGGGTCGACACCCTGCAAAGACGCAAATCCAACGAAGTCCGCGTCAGCGCCGGGATTCCGGAGCGCAGTAGAAAATTTGTGAGACATGCGGGCTATTGGCCCGATCAACCGTTTCAATTTACGCCAACGGCGTTAAACTCCGGAGCCCAGCGTCGCGTAGCGCACGCTGGGGTATCGATAGGCCATATAATTGAACCCCAACGGGGTTCCACAAATCATATCCAATATGCCTTGGGATTGAATCGATATTTCATGGCAAAATTGCTTAACCAAGCGCCATTCGGGCCAAACCTTATAAACTTGCCCGCCAATGCGGGTTAAGCGCCTGCCTGAATGCTTCTATGGCGTTTCACCCATGTGCAGGAGGGGGAGTGGATTGGGACTGTTGCCATCCATGAAATATATCTTGGCGGAAGGATCTTCCGCGATTTTCTTCAAGGCTTCCAGGGCCTGGAGCTGGATATAGGCCACGTTTTCGGCGATGGCTTCGTTGACCTTTTCAATTTCATAGGCCTTGGCGTCGGCCAACACCCGAAGTTTCTTGGCCTCCTCCTCCGCGGCAACGCGCTGAGCTTCGGAGGCGACAATGAGCTCTTGTTGCTCGGTTCTGAAACGCTCGAGTTCGGCTTTCTGTTTTTCCACTTCCTGCTCCCTTTCCTTCTTGCCCTCAATGGCCTTCATAATGAAAGGCGGAAGGGTAATGCTGCGGATGAGCACTTCTACGATGATGACTCCTTTGGATTCCAAACTGGATTTAAGGTCATTCAACAACTGCAGTTGCAAGCGTTCCTGGGTTTCCTCAAGGAAAAAATCTTCGGCGCGAGCAATGGTTTTACCGGCTTCCCTCAAGGCGGCACGAAGGGAAGGTATGAGCTGCATGGTCACCACCCGGTCCTTTTCTCCAAATTGTTGCAAGGTATTGGGTGTCTGGCTGGAATCGATGTTGAACTTTACGCTCACATCCATCTGGGTCTGCAACTGATCCTGGGATGGAACACTGGCCGTCTCGGTAATGGTTTCTTCCCGAATATCATACTCGTACCACTGATAGAGAGGGTTTACCGGGATGTGTAGACCGGATCCATAGGGGCGATCCACCACTTTACCGAAGAGAGTGGCCACGCCGACATGACCGGCCGGAACCGTTTTGAAAAACTGGGATCCGAAGAGGAGGACGACCACGATGATGATGGCGGTCAGAATGATGGAAAATAGTCCTTTTGAATTCATGAGGAATTTTGGGTTGGGAGGTAGATTTCAAACAAGATATGTGGTCCAATATTCTTTAGCCAACAACAAAAAAATAGGTCTTTCCAGGCATTTTGGTGGCGGGAAAGATACGGAATCAAGAAAAGCGCTCTACAAAACCGACCTTGCGGTTCACCTTGTTGAGCATGCGGAAGGCTCTTTTCTGGGCTGCTTCCGCGCCCGCTTTAAGGACGGAATCCAAGTAGGCAGGATCGGAAATGATTTCCTGGTATCGGGTCCGAATGGGGCCCAACCCATCCACAACGACTTCCGCCACGGCTTTTTTAAAGGAACTGTAACCTTCCCCGGCGAACCGGGCCGCACATGCTTCAAGGGATATTTCCAAAAACCCGCTCATGATGGAGAGCAGGTTGGTAATGCCGGGCTTGTCCGGACCGGGCCGGACTTCCCTGCCCGAATCGGTCACGGCACGAGCGATCTTTTTGCGGATTTGGTCCGGTTCATCGGTCAAAAGAATGTAGGAAGCCCGGTTGGGGTCGGATTTGGACATCTTCCGCCCGGGATTTTGCAGGGACATGATGCGGCTGGCGGTGGAGGGGATTTTGGGCTCCGGCACCTTGAACGTTTTCGAATATGTGTTGTTGAACCGCTCCGCCACATTGCGCACCAACTCCAGGTGTTGCTTCTGGTCTTCCCCGACCGGGACCATATCGGCATTGTACAACAGGATATCCGCCGCCATGAGCACCGGGTAGAACAACAGGCCGGAATTGATGGGCGCCCCCTTTTCGATTTTGTCCTTGAACTGAGTCATGCGCTGGAGATCCCCGACCGGAGTCATGCAACCCAGAATCCAGGCCAGTTCCGCATGGCCCAGGACATGGGATTGAATAAACAAGGTGCATTTTTGCGGATTCAGCCCAGAAGCCATGTACTGGGCGGCGAGAGACCGGGTGTGCTTGCGCAATTGGGCGGGGACGTAGGGCGTCGTGGTAATGGCATGCATGTCCACCAACGGGAACAAACACTCGTGGTCCTCGATCAACCGGACCCAATGCCTGATGGCCCCCAGATAATTCCCGATCGTCAGAATGCCGGTGGTTTGGGCTGCGGAAAGAACGGTTTTGCGGTTCGGTTCGTCCATGAATTTGAATCGTCTGGATAAAAGCGGAATTGTTTGCTGATGTAACCCTTGATTTGGCAAAGGACCCCGGGGCCGAAAATTCACCACCAGGCCAAGGCGACACCTTCATTTTTCAATCGCGCCCCGGAATGTCGTCCCTGAAACCTCCCTGGTCAAATTAAAACAGGTATTTTGCTATCCTGAAACGGCCCGATATGGTAAACACTATTCCATTACCGGCGGGTCGGGACCTTCCCGAGCGACAGGTAAAGCCCAACCCATTGTCCTCTTTTGATTGCAGATTTTATCCATTCGCTCCGGACAGCCGGCCAGAGGCTGGATCGAAGCCCTCACGCAAATTTAAACCGGGAGGAACACCCGCAATGGGATTGGATCAACCCCATATGCATCCTGCTTCTCTCCATCACCGGGCTGTTTTTCATCTACAGCGCTCAGATGAATTCAACGATGTCCCAATGGAAGTTGCAGATAGTCTGGATGTTAATCGGAGCGGTGGTTTATCTGGTCGTATCCCTGGTCGACTACGAGGTTTTCATGAAGTCGGGCCACTGGCTCTACCTCATGACTTTGGCTCTGTTGGCCTGGGTCTACTTCTTCGGGGTTGAACGGGATGGAGCCACCCGCTGGATCAATTTCGGATTCTTCAGTTTTCAACCCTCCGAGGTGGTTAAAATTTCGGTCCTGGTCATCGTGGCCAGCATTCTGGCCCGCTCGGAAATTGGGGAATTAAAGGAATCCTTGACCACGTTGGGAAAAGTTGCCTTGGTTGTCGTCTTCCCTTTGGTGTTGATTTTACTTCAACCCGATTTGGGATCGGCGCTGGTTCTTTTCCCGATGGTACTCGGCCTTTTATACGTTTCCAACTTATCGATGGAGTTTTTTACCACCGTATTGGTGGGGTGCGTATTGGTGGTTGGAATCATCCTGTGGGATGTCTCCCGCTACTATTACTTTTTAGAATCCAATAACTATACCACAACCAGCCATCTGGGTGTCTACGAAGAACACTCCTACCTGCCATACATCAAAGATTACCAGCGCAACCGCATTTTGACGTTCCTCATGCCAGACAAGGTGAACCCGAAAGGTAGCGGTTGGAACCTGAACCAATCCCTGATTTCGGTAGGTTCCGGAGGTTTGATGGGCAAAGGTTGGAAGAAGGGCACCCAGGCCAAGTTGGGGTATCTACCGCGCTCCGTAGCGCATAATGACTTTATCTTCTCCGTTTTGGCAGAAGAAAAAGGGTTTGTCGGCAGTATAACTGTCATAGGCCTTTCCGGAATCCTTTTGTTGAATGGCATTCGAATAGCCAGCATGGCACGAGACAGGTTTGGAATGTTTCTGACCGTTGGAGTTACCATTATATTCACCATTCACGGCTTTATAAATATTGGAATGACTATCGGATTGATGCCTATCACAGGGCTGCCCTTGCCCTTTCTAAGTTACGGGGGTTCCTTCCTCCTGAGCTGTTGTATCCTGCAGGGTATCGTCCAGAGCGTTTACCGCCATCGCAAGGCATTTTGAACCAATGAAGGTCATCCAAACACTTTTTGGGATTTTGATTTGCTCGGAACAGTTGGGAACGGAACCACCTCCAACCACACTGTTGTGTTATCACCATGAGCAAAAAACAAATCAAGAAATCGTCCCCAAAACTTTCGGAAAAACAACTGGATGAAGAACTGCGCAAACCGCCAGTGGAAGGGACTCCCAAGCCCTTGCCGTCGAGGCGCATAAAAAAGCAAGCCAACCGAAGGGCCAAAAGGTCCCGGCCATTCATCCAAAAAATCGTCCACGCCGTCAAGCGGGAGTCCCCACCCTTCCGCGAGATCATAATCAATGCGGAACCATTGGAGACGCGGGTGGCGGTTTTGGAAGATGGGGTCATCGAACGCTTCGAAGTAGAACGCGCCGGGGAGGAAAGGTTGGTCGGAGCGGTCTTCAAGGGGAGGATCCAGAATCTGGAACCGGGCCTGAAAGCCGCCTTCGTCAATATCGGCCAAACCAAAAACGCTTTCCTCCACTATTGGGACATCGTCCCGTCCTACAAGGATTCCAGTGTAGAAGTGGTGCGCAGGAACACCAAGGGGCCAACCAGGAAAAAGAAGAAAATCCCCCTGAAGAATATCCCGAAACATTACCCCGTAGGCACCGAAATTCTGGTGCAAATCACCAAAGGGCAAATTGGGACCAAGGGCCCGCGCACGACAACGAACATATCCCTCCCGGGGCGATTCCTGGTGCTCATGCCCAAAAACGACCAATGCGGAATCTCTCGCAAGATCGAAGATAACGCGGAGCGGGCACGCCTGCGCAAAGTCTTGAGAACCATGACCATTCCAGACGGAATGGGGGTTATCATCCGCACGGCGGGCGAGGGCAAAAAAATGCGTTTTTTTATCCGCGATCTCCACCTGCTCCTGAAAACCTGGAAGGATATCGAGAAAAAATTGGAAGGTCGAAGACGCTCAATCTGCCTCTACCGGGAGCCCGACATTATCGGCCGCACCGTGCGCGATTTTCTGACCGAGGAAGTAGACCGAATCCTCATCGACAACCAAACCGATTGGGCGAAAATGCGCTCCGCCGTGGCCCGGGTATCAAAACGGTCCCTGGGAAAGATCACTCTGTTCAAGGACTCCATACCCATCTTCGAAAGGTTCAACATCGAACGACAGATCGAACAGACTTTTCAGAGACGTGTGCCCCTGCCCTCCGGTGGAGAGGTGGTGATCGAGGAGACGGAAGCCCTGGTGGCGGTAGATGTAAACACCGGATCGCATCGCAACAAAACGGGTCACGATAAGGACTTCATACTGCAGGTAAACCTGGAAGCGGCTTCGGCCATAGCCCGCCAAATCCGATTACGCAATATCGGCGGCCTGATTATCATCGATTTTATCGATATGAAAAATCGACGGGCCCGGCAAAAAGTGTTCTATCGCATGCGCAGGGAAATGCAGGAGGATAAGGCGAAGAGGCACATCCTTCCCATCACTCAACTGGGAATCATGCAGATGACCCGTCAACGCCAGGAGGTGAGCATATCCACCGGCGTTTATACCGGCTGTCCCTATTGCCACGGGCGCGGCATCGTCAAAGCAGCCAGGACCATCAGCGTGGAAATCCAACGCCAAATTACTTCCATCCTGCGCCGCCTGAAGCCCAAAGACTCCGATAACGGTCACGAAAAGCTGACCATACGGGTAATGCTCAACCCCACCGTGCTGGAACGGCTGCGTAGCGAGGATAAATCCCTCTTGGTGGATATAGAGCGCCTTTACGACGTGAAACTGTCTTTTCGGGCAGATCCCTCCTATCACGTAGAGAATTTTCGCATCATAAACGCGGTAACGGGATCCGAGATGCGGTGAGGGGGACGGGTTACAGCATGAGCGTCGTATCGAAGCCCTTCTCCGCCTTCGCGGGATAATCCAGGGTGTAATGGAGTCCACGACTCTCCTTGCGCTTCAAGGCACACCGCACGATCAATTCGCCCACCACAATCATATTCCTCAACTCGAGCAAGAGCGGCTCCACTTTGAAATTCCAGTAGTATTCGTTGATTTCAGCCGATAGGTTTTCAATCCGTTTCATGGCCCGCTCCAGTCGCTTGGTGGTCCGGACAATGCCCACGTAATCCCACATGGCCCTTCTCAATTCTTCCCAATTGTGGGTCAACACCACCCGCTCATCCGGATCACTCATTTCCCCATCGATCCAACCCGGCATATTGTCCGGAATCTCCGAGCCCCCCGCCAAATAACCGTGAATGGCATCGGCCCCGTTGTAGGCCATAACCAATGCCTCCAGAAGAGAATTGCTGGCCAGACGATTTGCTCCGTGCAAACCGGTGCAGGCAACTTCCCCACAGGCATATAATCCGGCCAGGGATGTTTCAGCCCGCAGGTTGGTAACCACCCCTCCACACAGGTAATGGGCTGCGGGAACTACCGGTATCCAATCCTTGGAGATATCCAGCCCCTCTCCGAGACAAGTTTGAAAGATGAATGGAAATCGCTCTTTGAGGAACTCTCTGGGCTGGTGGCTGATATCCAACCAGAGATGGGGGGACCCACTTTTCTTCATTTCCGCATCGATGGCCCGGGCGACCACGTCCCGGGGCGCCAGTTCGGCCCGCGCGTCGCAGGCCTCCATAAAGCGCTCCCCATCCCGATTGCGCAACACGGCGCCCTCCCCGCGCACCGCCTCACTTATGAGAAAACGTTTTCCCGAAGGGGAATATAGCGTGGTGGGGTGAAATTGGATAAATTCCATGTTACGGATCGGCACACCCGCTCGGTAAGCCATGGCTATGCCATCACCGGTTGCGATGGGGGGATTGGTGGTGAAAGGATAGACATGTCCGGCGCCGCCAGAGGACAACATGACCGCCTGGGCTGAAAAAGTGGCGACCTTTCCGGAAATTACATCAAGCACATACAAGCCTACTACGCGGTTTCCCTCCCCACCGCGCAGGTGCCCCGCGCGCTCGAGTTTCTGCAAAGTTATGAGGTCGATGGCGAAAGAATGTTCAAAGGTGGTAATCAGAGGGTGTTGGTTAACCGCGTTGAGGAGGGCCGTTTCAATGGCTTTCCCCGTCATGTCCGCGACGTGCAATATGCGCCGTTTGGAATGTCCTCCCTCCTTTCCCAAAGAGTAGGTGCCTTCATCAATTCGGGTAAATTCCAAGCCCAATTGGATCAACTCCTTCACCCGGGCCGGACCCTCTTCCACAATTTGCTTAACCACCCCTTCATCGCACAATCCATCTCCTGAGATGAGGGTATCCCCCACATGCAGTTCAAAATCGTCGGACTTGGAAGTTACCACCGCTATGCCGCCCTGGGCATAGTTGGTATTCGATTCAGCCTGATGCTTCTTCGTAACGATGGCCACGCGGTGACCGTATCCTGCACTGCGCAAGGCGAAACTCAACCCGGCAATGCCGCTGCCAATAACGATAATATCGAAAACTCCACCCATGGCGAGACCCCTCAACACTTCTGGCCCTTGAGATTTCCACTCATTTGTCCTGCGGCTGATCCTATTTTTTGATGACGGTTGAAATTTTCCTGGAAAAAATCCTTTCCAGGACCGGAGACGCCCTTCCTTGGTATCCTTGATAGGAAAGTTTGGAGAGGGTATGGTAAAATTTTGTCTCCTTCGCAAGTCTCATGATGGCATGCTTCAATTGCAGAATCCGGTCATTCTCCACGAGCAGCCCAAAGCTGGCTACGGTATCCCTTAAGGCTGTGTCGGGAGTGGAAACCACAGGAATGGAGAAGCTCATTGCCTCCACCACCGGTACGCAATAACCCTCATGCCGCGATACACAGCAAAAAATATCGGCCTCACGGTACTGCTTTTCCAATTCCCTCTCGGAGATTCCATTGGTAAAAAATGTGACGTGTTCCCCAAGACCAGATACTGCGAGGTCCTCCATGATCTCCTCCCAGTACCTGGAAGGTCCTGTTTTCCCCACAAAGGTCAGCTTATAGTTTTGGTCGGATTCAGCCCATAATTCCCTGAAGCATTGCAAAAGAAAGCGTTGATTCTTGTGGGGACAAATGCGACCGACGTTCAATAGTTTAACCTCTCGTTTATCTTCCATGACCCGGGGAACGCGCCTTCCTCCATTCAGCCTCTGTTCAATCCGGTGAAAGGGATAGAGAACATCGGAATCTTCCGGCAACAATCCCCCGGCCTGCACGAGTTGACCAGCGGTAAAATGGGAGTTCGACCAATAACCGTCAAATCCTCCCAGAGAATTCCTGGTTTGTTCTTTTCCCCTGGCACACCAGTCTTCCACAGCCGGATCGTACCCCTTGAAGAATTTGGGTTCGGTAATATTATGGAACCTGAAAACCTTTTTGCATTTAAGCGAGAGGACCTTTTCGAAGTACGGATCAAAAGAGCCGTAATGGTAAATCATGAGCGAATCGCAGTCGTCCATGGCATCCATTCCTTCGGAGCATTCAAGCCATGGGACCAACTCGCAGTCGTCCATGAAATGCGCAGAAATCAGTTTGGCTTCGTATCCTGATTTCAGTAGAATCTCGCACATCGAAACCGCATCGTTGCAGGTCGCGTCGTATTTCGAAAATGTCGATACATAAACCCCAATCATCTTGCTTTCCTTCCGATGACCCCGAAGTCGTGGTAATTCGCCTTCCTCTCCGGGCTCCAATGGAAAACGTCAATCAGGTTTGAGTAGAGGACCCTGACATCCTCAAGACCTGCTCTCTGCATATGAAAAGCAATTCCCTCGGGGGTATGGGGAATTATATGCGTATGATCCATAAAAAAGCTGCCGAATGATTTTGGACAGTGGGGATTGATAGTTTCAACTATCAGGATTCCACCGGGTTCCATCATTTGGAAAAGGTCATCAAATAGACGAGCAGTTTTGTCTTTTTCCAGATGTTCAATTACGTGGAGCAGGGAAACTCCGGACCATAAACTTTCATTTTCCGCAATAAACTTGAAAATATCTTCCCGATATACCTTTAGTCCGTCCTGTTTCAGGATCTCGCATTCGACGGGGTTCAGTTCCACCCCTACCCCCTCTATCCCGTATCCCTTTAATAGTTTGAGGAATTCACCCCGGCCGCATCCGAGGTCCAGGAATCGCCTCCTACTCTCCCGAGCATGGGCCAGTAACGGCAAATAATGGGTTTGTTTCCGTTTGACCACCTCCGGGTCGTAAAAGACGTTTTCAAATATATAATAATCATAGTCCCTGCGATATTTCTCCCTGGCCTCCGCGTTTACCTTCTCTCCATTATCCTTTCCGATTTCGTAATAATTGGGAGCGTCCACCAAATACACTTCTTCCATCTCACTTTCATCGTATTCCAGCCGCTTTCCATAGGATCCCTCCAGGGTCTCGAGTACGGTTTTCACCCTTTCCTCCAACTCGGAAGTTTCCTTTACCCCGGCCCTCTCCTGCGCGTTCCCCATTTCAACCTCAAAAGCTTCCGCGACCACGTTCCAATAGGAAGCCATATTGCGATAATGGGTCCGGAGATCCTCCAACCGACGCTCCAGGTCATCCGTATCGTCAAAGATGGACTCCGAGCCCCTCAAGTAAATCTCGATATCCCGAATTGAACCCAGGTTCCCAACTTTGAAAAATCGACCGAACAGTTTAATCCCTCGATCCGCATCGCAGAAGGATGAATTGTAAACTTTACTTTCTTCCACCTCTCTCAAATTCATGAAATAAGTGAGCTTGCTCAGTTTATTTTTTCTTATGACCTCAACCTGGGTCCACATTTCCTCCGGGTTCGGGTTTCGCCCGAGCAAGGCTCTGAAAACGTTGAAGACGAATTCAAATTGGTTCAATTGCAACAGGGCTTTCAACCGATAGGTTTTTTTTATGGGGAAAACCTGCCAATCCGGTTGTTCCTTTTCCTCCTCGGGATCTCGATCGTCTTCAATTAATTGAATATTTTTTGCCAGAAGCCTCTTCTCTTCCTCCGTTCTGGCGCTGCCCTTGATGGCAATGGCTTCTTTGGCTATGAACTCGACATCCCGAAATCTCGGTATTTTCCCACTCCAGCTTCTCATATCGTTCTATCAACGGTTACCCGACTGTTCAAGTAGGCTGTTCCAATGGTGAAATGATCGGTTTTGCGTCCATTTATCCTGACCACGCTCATATTCTCGATCCAATCGTAATTCCCTTTCAGATGACTGTCATCCGAGTGAATTGCCGCCGTAATGGAGTACTCTCCGGGAACCAGATTGAGGTCGATGAAAAAGTCGAACTCCAATTGTTCACCCCGTTTTACATTTCTTATATCTTCTTCCAGATGGAACGAATTCACTCCGAAAACGGTTGATCCGATCCGGTCACAGATTTTGATCCCGGCCGTCAGCTGGTCCACCGCTTTCTTGGCGGTGCATTTAATTTTTACGATCAACCGTTCCCCTCTGTGAAAATTAATGGTTTCATTTCTTTCTTCATTCAAAATTCTGAATGCATCGATCACAACCTCCCCGCTACCCGATCTCGTTACGTACTTCCCCGAAGCGTTTTTATACTGCCGGATTTTAAAATCGTCTTTTCTCTTGCTGATAATTGCGTTGAAATAATCCACCACCCTTTCGCAGTCCCCTTCTTCCACAATCCTCCCCGATTCCAGAAGAATGGCCCGATGACAAAGCGTCTTTACGGCGTTCAAGTCGTGACTGCACAATAACAGGGTACCCCCGTCCTTTACATATTCCCTTATGAAACTGGTAGACTTGTGACTGAAATAGGCATCTCCAACGGACAATGCTTCATCGATTATGAAAATGTCGGGTTTGATTTGGGTGAGGACGGAAAAGGCCAAACGAACTTTCATTCCCGAGGAGTAGGTTTTTACGGGTTGATCAATAAATTCTCCAATTTCGGAAAACTTGATGATTTCCCCCATTTTTTCCTCGATCTGTGGTTTCTCCAGACCCCAAATTGCCGCATTAAGGAAAACATTTTCCCTTCCAGTGAACTCTTCATTGAATCCAGCTCCCAGTTCAAGCAAAGCCGCGACCCTTCCATTTACGCAAATGTCCCCCGCCGAGGGTTGCAGTACCCCGGCGATAATTTGCAATAAGGTCGATTTTCCGGAACCATTCAACCCGATTATTCCGACGGTCTCGCCTCCGGAGAGTTGCAGGGAAACATCCTGAAGGGCAAAAAAATCGCGATGGAGACTTTGGATATGCTTCTCCAATTTACGGTTCAATGCCCGTAACCACGAAATTCTCAGCAGATGGAATCCTCTCAAAACGAGGGATAACAGAATGGATTTGAATCGGGCCTGGGGATCACCCCAAATCCTATAGTATTTGAAAACTCTCCTGACTTCGATTAACGGCCCTGCCTTTGAAGCATGCATGCGAATAACTACATGACATCGGCAAAGGCGCGTTTCAGCGACCTGAACACCCAAAAGCCGAGGAAGAAAATACTAATGGAGGATAAGTAAATATAGGTTATCCACCCCAAATCGGGCTGCAGATTCCAAAGAACGACATCCCTGCATAGTTCAATATTCAACAATATCGGGTTGAATCTCAAAAAATTCCAGGCAGCTTCCGGAATATCCCTGGCCGAAAAAAACACTCCGCTCATCCATAACATGCAAATGCTGAAGATTTGCACCACTGGGCCTATGTCCCTGTAAAACACCCCGAATGCGGAAACGCTCCAAGCCACCCCCATGGTAAATAGAAGGCAGGGTAAGATCAGGACCGGCAACCAAAGAATGGAGATGCTTACCTTCCCCACGAAGAGTAAAACCCCCATCAGCGCCAAAAGCATCGAAATGCAAAAGGAGTATAAATTTTCCAAAGTCAGGGAAACCGGCAGAATTTCCAGGGGGAATACAACCCTTTTCACGTAGTTCTGGTTTCCGACAATGCAGTTGACCGATCCGGACAAGGAGTCGTTGAAAAAATGGAGAATGATGAGGCCAAAAAAAATCCCCAAGGCATACTGGGCTCCCGTCTCAGATTCAATTACCCCAAATCGGCCATGGTAAATTTGACTGAAAACAAAGGTGTAGACGGTCAGGAGTAACAAGGGTTGGAAAATCAACCAGGCTCTACCGAGCCAACTCCCCTTGTGTCGAGCGGCCAAATTCCGTCGGGAAAGCATCAACAGGAGCGTTCTATTGCCGTGAATAGTGAGAAAAGGGGTGGTCAGAAGGCGCATTTTACGGAAAAACTATCGATAACAAGCCCATCCGGAATCGAGGTTTCCAATAGGGTCAACCCGCTAATCTGAAGAGAGAGGAATCCTTCATCGCAATCGAAAAAGGCGGTTTCAGCCAAAATGTGCTTGAAGAAAAAAACTGAAAAAGAAAGAAAAGGCCATTAATTCCATCCCATCACACAAAACCAATTAAAAAACCGGTAATCCTGGTCGATCTTACCCTATTCCAGGCCGGGGGAATTCACGGTGGTATTAAGCCGGCCCTCTACAACCTTCTGGAAGAGGTTCAAAAGAACAGGCGATTACATCTTGTCGTCTTGGTGCAAAGGCAATTGGTGGAGGAAACCACCTCGGAGCTGGGGCCAACCGTGAAAATCCAGGTCTGTGATGAAAGAATCACGGCGCAACACTTGGTGGAAAAGCATGATCCGGATCTCCTGTTCTGCCCCTTGCCTTCCCTGCGCTTTCAAAATTCGGGTCTGCCCCTTATTTTCCTCAGTCCCGATTTACTACACATCGATTACCCTGAATCGTTGTCTTCGGCCGATAGGGAGTATCGGCATAACCTCCTCCTGGAGGCAGCCCGCAGAGCGGACCACATACTTACCGTTTCCCATTATTCCCGGGAACGACTCATGGAGCATTATCGTGTGCCCCGTCATGCGGTAAGCGTCATTCCGCACGCCTTGCCCAAATGGGTATACCGACAAAATAAATCTGGAAGCCGATCCAAACCTCACTTTTTGTACCCGGCGAATTTCTGGAAACATAAAAACCACAAAACTTTGCTGGTCGGGTACAAAATCTACACGCAACGGGTCTCACGACCCTGGCCCCTGGTTTTGACCGGACATCCGGAGTCGGGAGACAGTGCGGGAGTCAGAAAATCGATTGAGGTGTTGCACCTGCAGGATCTGGTGGAATATCGCGGTTACCTCACGGGCAGCGCCTACCGTTCGACTTGGGCCGATGCCGGGGCATTGGTATTCCCATCCAATTACGAAGGATTCGGCCTTCCATTATTGGAAGCGATGGAATTGGAAGTCCCCATTCTCGCGGCGGATTTGCCCAGCTTGAGGGAAGTAGCGGAATCGGCCGCATTGTTTGTGGATCAAAAATCTCCCTGGAAAATTGGGGAGGGCCTCTACCAGATCAGCCGGAATACAGCCTTGCGAAACCGTTTGACGAGGGAAGGGCGAGAGCGAAAAAAAGCATTTTCCTGGAAGCGTTCAGCCGAAGCCTTTTCCCAACTGGCGACAGGTCTCCGTCCAGGCAGGTTCGGGAGGCGGAGGTAAAAATGAAGGTGGCATTGGATGTCTCCCAGACCTGTGTTGAAGTCGCGGGATGCGGTTGGGCAGCCCACCAGATTGCCCAGGCGCTATCGGCAATAGCCAATCCCGGCCTCCGAATCATTCTCTATCATCACTTCGGGACCTGGGCAAACAGCGATACCGACAAGGGATTTTTCCCGGACAACCCATCCGTGCAAAGTCCACTGGCGGACATGACCGGCCATGAGGCAAAATTCCTATGGCAGAAAATTGGTAAAGGATCGATGGCGCCCCCGGGAAATCCGGACCTCATTCACAGTCACAATTTTTCCGCTCCCAACACGGGAAAAATACCACTGGTGTATACCGTGCACGACTTGGCCTTCTGGGACCTTCCGCATACCTCTACCGAAACGAATCGCCTGTTGTGCCAGGATGGAATTCTCCAAGCCCTGGAGAATGCGGACGCCTTTATTTTTCCGTCGAAATTCACCCAATCCAGATTTTTGAACTTCTTCGGCGATGTTCTATCGAAAAACAGGCAAAGCCACCAAGTGGTATATTGGGGGGGGAGGTTTCCAAGAATCTCCCAACCAAAGAATTTCTCCAAAGGCTCTCCCTGGCTCTTCGTCGGCTCACTCGATCCGAGAAAAAATATTCACAAACTCCTGCAAGCGTTTGACCTGTACTGGGAAAAAAGCAGGCAAAAGCGAACATTGCTGCTGGCCGGACCCCAGGGATGGACGACTGGCAACGAATGGAACCATATCGAAGCATTATCCAAACGGGGGCGAGCCAGGCATCTGGGCTACTTGTCCGACGCGGAACTCCTGAAACGCTACAGAAATGCTTTCGCCCTGGTTTGGCCCAGTCTCTATGAAGGTTTCGGCCTGCCGGTTTTGGAAGCCATGTCCCAAGGGACTCCGGTGATTACCTCAAACCGGACCTGTCTGCCCGAAGTGGGTGGGGAGGCCGCCATTTATTGTAACTCCGACTCAACCGAATCTATTGCCGCGGCAATGATCGGCCTCGAAACGGAAGAGGAGCCTTATCGGGATCGTTCGAGGAATTCCCTCCATCAGTCGAGCAGGTTTTCCTGGGAGGAGACCGCTTCGGAACTTTTAAAAATTTACCGGGACGTCATCACTTCTTCAACCTGCCCATCCGTGTAAATGCCGACCAAGGTCCAGCTTTTGTCCGTTATCATACCCGTTAGGAATGAGGAAAGCTGTGTTACGAAAACAGTGGAAGCGCTTCTCCTAACGCTGAGAAATGCTGAGGCGCCGTTTGAGATTATAACCGTTGATGACCAGAGCACCGATGGAACGCGAGCGCTTCTAATGGAATTGATGAGCAAAAACCATGAGGTCCGTTACTTGGAAAACACGATGGAACCCGGGTTTGGCAACGCAGTTCAAAGCGGTCTTTCCAAAATGAAAGGAGACGCGGCAGTGATCTTCATGGCCGATCAATCCGACAACCCGGACGACGTGGTCACCTACAGGGAGAAGCTGAATGAAGGTTATGACTGCGTATTTGGAAGTCGCTTTATCAAGGGCGGAAGGGTGATGGGTTATCCACTTCCAAAACTCATCCTGAATCGACTGGCCAACAAATTGATACAGTTCATTTTTGGCATTCGCCTGAACGATACGACCAATGCCTTCAAGGCCTATCGCAGGAAGGTTGTCCGGGGTTGCCAACCCCTGCTTTCACCCCACTTCAACCTGACGGTGGAACTGCCCCTGAAAGCCATTATCAGAGGCTACACCTGGACGGTTGTTCCCATCGGTTGGCAGAACCGGAAAAGCGGTAGCGCCAAATTCAAAATAAGCGAAATGGGGAGCCGGTATGTTTTCATTATCCTCTACGCCTGGATGGAAAAGTATTTCAGCCGTGGAGACTACCATCGATCCAAGGGCGACAATACAGGCCGGCGATTGTAATGAATATCCTCTTCGTCCATTATGGAAATTTCACTGCCAACAGCATGGTGCATATTGGACCGTATGCCGAAGAATTGCGCCGGATGGGACACAATACGGCCATTTGCATGCCCTGGCTGGACGACACGCGGCAATTTTACGCCCACGAGAAGGTTCCCGTCCTTTCCTACGCCCAAGCTCTGGAGAACCCCGGGATGTTCGATGGACAACCACCCCATATCCTCCATGCCTGGACCCCTCGGGAATTGGTCAGACGTTTTTGCCTCCGCCTTCTGGGGAAAATTCCGGCCAAACTGGTCATCCACCTGGAAGATAATGAGTGGGAGGTGGAGGAGCGAGCCCGGACCAATCCCGGGGAAACCCTTTTCAAGACCCATCCGCTTCGAGGTCCCGAGTTTCTGGAAAGGGCAGACGCCGTCACGGTCATCATCGAATCCCTGGAAGATCATATTCCCCATTCCAAACCCAGGCTGGTCCTCAAACCCGGAATCGACCTGGGTTGGCTGGATGCCGTCTCCAAGCCGCCCCTGACCCGGAAATTATTCGGGATTCCCTCATCCTACAGAATTCTGGTCTATCCGGGAAGCTCGACCGGCGCCAACCGACTGGACCTGGAGAACCTCTTTCAGGCCGTAGGCCAACTCAATAAAAGAGGAACACCCTGTGTTCTTATCAAAACGGGGATTCCGGATGCCAAAATCAGAAAAAAATTGAGCGGGGAAACCCGGCAATGGATCCGCGACGTCGGTTTCATTGATCGCAATCTGGTTCCCAAGCTGATTCGCCTGGCCGATTGCGGGGTCCAACCTGGAGCTTCCGACTCTTTCAATCGCTATCGCCTACCCTCGAAGCTCCCGGAATACCTTTGTCTGGGCATGCCGGTAATCACCACCGCAGTCAACTTGGGGGAAGCTTTACAGGACGGCTTCAACGCCAGGTTGCTTTACCACTCAACTCCTGAGGAAATCGCCGACCGTTGCCAGGAAATGTTTGCCGATTCAAAGAGGTCCAAATCCATAGCGGAAGAGGGGAGAAATTTTGGGCGAAAGCATTTCGGTCTCCGGCCCAACTCCGAAAATTTGCTGGCGTTTTATGTAAAGCTGAAAGCCGGGCCATCCAAAATACCGGCCCGCCTTCCCCCAATCCCGGAAGGGGATCGGCATGAAATCGCCTCCCAACCGCCTACGGCCGACCAGCCGGGTGAGATGGAACCGGTCGAATTACAAGTCTACTTTCCCAACAAATCCGAATTCCTGGAGCTTTCTTCCCTGCGAAGGCGCTATTCCCCGCAATCAAGGGTCTCCCTCTCCTTTCCCTTCCATCCTCCCCAAGACCTGGATTGGCTCAGAATCGACCCCGGGCAATATCCGGGTGAATATATCATCCGGGAATGGAGCCTCCTCAGGGCCGACCATACCCCGGCGCTGAGTTGGCAAAACACCCAACCACCGGATCCACCTGTTTCCGTTTGGGCCGCGGGTACGGCTGCCCTGGAGCCCGGAAATTCAACCCTCTCCTTAATCAGTTCCGGGGGGGATCCCCAAGTATGGTTCTCCGGCTGGCCCAAAACCGGTCTTTCCGGAATTCGCTGGTTGCGGATCACGGTCGAGGCGAGGCACATCGAGGTAAAGCCCAATCGAGAACCCAATGAGTTATTGAATCATCTGGACTGGTTGGTGGAACCCGGTTGAAAAGAAGGTTGAGCAAACATGTCCTTACCGAACTGGTTCATTCGCCTGCTGGGCAACCTCCTTCCCGTTGCGACCTACCGGCGCCTCCCGCGGGAGACCCCGGAAGGCATCATCTTCTGCCTGGATGGTCCGGACAAATTGAGACCCCAACAAAGAGAATTCCTCTTTCAGGGTTGGTGCTTCTCCAAATCGCACCGCATCAAGGGGATGCGAATAATTACCCATGCCGGCCGGCAGACGGTCCGCTACGGCATCGAACGCCGCGATCTCCTGCAAGCTTTTCAGACCCGGTCGGATTCCGTCCTCTACGCCGGATTCGAAGTTACCCTGACCATACCTCCGGGCTCCACTCGGTTCACTCTTGAGGCGCAAATGGAGGACGGTTCCTGGCGCCCGGTTATCACGGAATATTTCATCCGGCCACTGCTGACAATTTTCCATCGGGAAAACTTGGGTAAAAGCCTCCACCCTTTTGTGCCATGGAGGTTCATTCGCTTGTTGGGCTACTTCCTGCCCCTTTCAACCTACCGGCCCCTTCCACGGGAGACGGCCGAAGGCATCATCTTCTCTCTCGATAGCCCCCGCAAATTGAGGCCCAAGCAAAGGGAATTCCTCTTTCGCGGCTGGTGCTTCTCCAAATCGCAACGCATCAAGGCCGTGCGTATCATTACCCCTGCCGGCTGGCAGAAGACCCGCTACGGCATCGAACGCCACGATCTCCTGGAAGCATTTCCGACTTGGTCGGACTCCGTTCTCCATGCCGGATTCGAAGTGCCCGTAACCGCTCCCCGGGGCTCCACCCGGTTCACTGTGGAAGCGCAAATGGAGGATGGCTCCTGGCGCCCGATCATCACGGAATACTTCATCCGGCCACTGCTGGCAATTTTCCATCGGGAAAAATTATTCAAAGGCCTCCATCGCTATGTGCGGTGGACGAGAGAACACGATCAAATCTCTCCCCGGGAAAGGAAGCGCATCGCCCAACACATCCGGATCTTCGAGGCCAAACCGCTTTTTTCCATTGTGGTGCCCACTTATAACACGGAAGTGAGGCTGCTGGATAAAATGATTCATAGCGTGCTCGATCAGCTCTATGATAATTGGGAACTCTGCATTGCCGATGACAACTCGACCAAGCGCTCGACCCGAAGGCGGCTCCGATACTGGGAAAAACGGGATGAACGCATCAAAGTCACTTTCAGATCCGAAAACGGGCACATCTCGGCCTGCTCGAACTCCGCCCTCGAATTGGTTACGGGAGAGTTCATTGCCCTCTTGGACCACGACGACGAACTGGCTCCCCACGCCCTCTATCTGGTGGCGTTGGAAATACTGACGCATCCGGATTGCCAAATCATATACTCCGATGAAGACAAGATATCGGTCGATGGCTACCGGGCGGATCCCTATTTCAAACCCGATTTTGGAAGGGATTTGCTTTGCTCCCACAATTTCGTCTCTCACCTTTGCGTCTACCGGACCGACCTGATCCGAAAGTTGGGCGGATTCAGGGAAGCGTTTGTGGGTTCACAGGACTGGGATCTGGTGCTGCGTTGCCTCGACCACGTCGAAGAAAAACAGATCCGGCACATCCAACGGGTTCTCTATCACTGGAGGCTCACGGGCCAGTCGACCTCGGCCAGCATGCGCAACAAGCGATACGCAGTGGACTCGGGGCGGCGAGCGCTGGAGGAATACCTGAGCAAACACGAAAGCCACGCCGAGGTTCTGGATGGACCGACCTTGGGGTCTTTCAGAATCCGATACGACACCCCGGGCAATCCCCTCGTTTCCATCATTATCCTGACCCGGAATAACGCGGCGCTATTGCAGCGTTGTGTCGATTCCATTCGGGCCATGACGAGCTATCCCAACTACGAGTTGGTCATCGTCGATAATGGAAGTGACGACCCGCAAACCATGGATCTGCTGGCCTCCCTGGAGGAGAGCGAAAAGGCGCGTGTATTGGCAAAACCCGTACCCTTCAATTTTTCCCTGCTCAATAATTGGGCCGCGCGGAGGGCTGAGGGAGACATCCTCTTGTTCCTCAACGACGATATCGAGGTAATCGAGGAGGACTGGTTGCGCGAAATGGTCAGCCACGCCATGCGTAAAGCCATTGGTCCGGTCGGGGCAAAACTCATTTTTCCAGACGGGTACAATCAGCACGCCGGAATGATCCTCGGCATTGGCGGCGTGGCCGGACACGCCTTCAAATTCCTCCACCGCAACAACCCGGGGCACATTGGCCGAGCCGGTATCATTCAAAACTATTCAGCCGTGACCGCCGCCTGCATGGCTATCCGCAGGGACGTATTCGAAGAAGTCGGAGGATTTGACGAGGAAAACCTTGGGACAGCCTACAACGACGCCGACCTATGCCTTCGAGCCTGGGAAAAAGGCTACCGCACCGTTTGGACACCACACGCCCTTCTCATTCACCACGAGTCCGCTTCCCGCGGTCCGGAAGACAATCCCGAGAAAAAAAAGCGCTGGAAATCCGAGGCGGATTACATGCTGGCAAAATGGAAACCCCAAATCGAAAACGACCCTTTCTACAACCCGGCCCTTACCCTGCAAAGGGAAGATTTCAGTCTGGCCCGCCCGCCTCGGTATGTCCGGCCCTGGGACCAGGATTTTGGGAAACAACCGGAAGAGTTCGTCCGGTTGGCTGGGTGGAAGGCCATTTATCACCGGCTGCCCTGGACTCCCGATCTCCGGGCAGAAATAACCGCCGTGAGCCAACGCCTGCAGATAAGGAGGATGACCTTGCAGGTGGATATTCTGATGCCTCGGGAAAGTGGGTTGACCATCAAAATCGACGGTAACGAACTGGCCTACAACGTGTTGAAGGAGGCGTCATCCACCTTTTCCCCCCGGCCAAGCGAATGCGCCACGTCCATCGCCACGACCTTCATTCCGCTACATCCGCGTTCCCGGTTTTCCGTTGGAGTTGCCCCGCCTCGACAAAACCAGCCCTTTGAATTATTGGATATTCCCGTCTGCAACCTCATTCCCGACAGGGTCGAAGAACCTTTTCTTTGCCGGGTCGAGGCTATTCTGGACCGGCCTGATTTTGCCACCCGCGTGATCTGGGGCTGGTGCTTCGGGTTGAAACCGCTCAAGGTCGGGAAGATCCGGGCCAGGCTGGATCATGTTAAACTCGAAGTGGAGACCCATCTCCCCCGCGAGGACGTAGGATCGGCCTATCCCAATGAGCCCGATGCCGGTCGATGCGGTTTTGAATGTGAACTTCCGGCCGGCAAAAAGAGCGGAACCCTCAAATTGGATTGCCAATTGGAAGGCAATGCTTTCTGGACCGAATTCTATCAGGGAGACATGGCTTCCCTCAAGGAATTGGCCCCAAAAACCGACCCGGACCAACTCCCCCAAGTGGTGGAACACCCGCTGCAAAGCCGCTACAATCCGGACACCATTTTTGTCGAGCAGCAGAGAAAACTGAGAACGAAACTTTTAGGTTGGGTCTTCCTGAAGGATGGTCCGGCCATTAAAGGAGTGAGGATATTGATCAGGGATGGAATGCTGAAATGCCGCTACGGATTACAGAGGGAGGATGTTCTGGCCGAGTTTCCGGGACAGGCCAATGCAATCTACTGCGGGTTTGAGGCGAACATGGAGGATATTTCGGGCAATCCGAACCTGGTCTTTCAACTGCAGGTAACAGGGGGGGACTGGATCACATTTGATCAGCGTAAACCGGCCCAAATAAAAACGACCTATTACCACAAAAAGAAAATCCCGGCCACCGAGAGCGGAGTCCTGGCCAATGTGGAAAACGCCCGCATAGAACGGCGCTTCGGCCATCAATTTTCAATTTCCGGATGGTGCTTCAGAACCGACGGAAAACCGGTTTCAAATATCCGCATACGCATCGGAAATGAGAACTTCCCGGGAAAGCCCGGTATCGAGAGAACCGATGTCCACGAAAAATTCCATGCCAAATACCCGGTGGGCCTGAACGCCGGATTCGAAATACCTCTCAACAACATTGAGAGAAATGCAAAATTGAACTTTGAATACAAGATTTCAAGGGGCAGATGGACTTTGTTCGCGGTAGAGGATTTTTCCAAGTTTCCGGTTTCACATTTCGCCACCTACTCGGAGGAAAGAACGGACTACCAAAAGTGGCTGACCCAATATGACAGCCTCCTTTCCATCCCAAAGGAAAAGGCCCGGGTTCGGTTGGACAAGCTTATCCTCAAGCCCCTCATTTCCATTATTTTGCCGGTCTACAATACCCCGAAAAAATACCTGCGCAAGGCCCTCGATTCGGTCAAACGCCAGTATTATCCCAACTGGGAGCTGTGCCTGGCGGACGATGCCTCCTCCCAAGACCATGTGAAAGCGGTAATTGGGGAATATGCCGCCGAGGAGCCGCGCATCAAAACTGTTTTCCGCCGGGAAAACGGCCACATCTCTCGCGCATCCAACTCCGCCCTGCAGTTGGCCACCGGGGAGTGGTGCGCCTTCCTGGATCACGACGACGAACTGGCTCCGGATGCCCTGTTGCGGGTGGTTGAATTTATCAACCGCAATCCCCAGGCCCTGTTCTTTTACAGCGATGAAGACACCCTGGACAGGGAGGGATACCGGCGAGATCCCTACTTCAAGCCGGACTGGAATCCCGAACTGCTGGAAGGCCAGAATTTCATCTGCCACCTGACCGTTACCCGGCGTGAACTGATCAAACGGGTCGGAGGATTTGAACCGGGACTGGAGGGCAGCCAGGACTGGGACCTGTTTCTGAAAATAACCGAATCGCTGCAACCCGAACAGATCGTGCACATCCCCTATGTGCTCTATCACTGGCGGGCAGTCGAGGGATCGACCGCCCTGGCCCTGGAAGAAAAGAGTTACATCCGGAAATCCTCGCGCAAGGCGCTGGAAGGCCACTGCGCCCGTATGCATCCCGGCGCCCAAGTCATCGCCATCGCCCATGGACACTGGCGCATTAAACATCCACTACCGGCGCCCGCCCCCGAAGTATCCATCATTATCCCGACCCGCGACCAAGCCGATATTTTACGGGCCTGTATTCAGAGCATCCGGAATTCGACCTCCTATACCAATTTCAATATCCTGGTTGTCGACAACCAATCGAAAAAAAAGGAAACCCATCGGCTCTTCGCTGAACTCAGGGATAGCGGCATCACGGTGCTGCCATATGACCAACCCTTCAACTTTTCCGCTATCAACAACTACGCGGCCACTCGCGCCACCGGGGATATCCTGCTTTTTCTCAACAACGATATCATCGTCAACAATTTCGATTGGCTGGAGGAAATGGTCAGTCATTTTGGCAAAGACCGGGTCGGAGCGGTTGGAGCAAAACTTTACTATCCCGAGGACCTTATCCAACACGCCGGGGTTATCCTCGGCATCAACGGGGTAGCGGGCCACTGCTTCAAATATGCGGAACAGGGCGAACCAGGGCAAAGGAACCGCCTCAATCTGGTCCAACAGTTTTCCGCCGTCACAGCAGCCTGCATGGCCGTAAAGAAATCCGTCTTCGAAGCAGTAGGCGGGTTTGAGGAGGAGCGCCTGGGGGTCGCCTTCAACGATGTGGATTTATGCCTGCGCATAAGGGAAGCGGGATACAGTATAATTTGGACTCCTCACGCCCAACTCTACCACCACGAATCGCTATCCCGGGGCGACGACAGCGCCTGGCGCAGAGATACCAGGGTGGATAGGGAAATCGAATACATGATGGCGAAGTGGTCCGCAATTCTCTCCCATGATCCCAGCTACAACCCGAATCTGACCCTGGAATATGAGGACTTTTCCCTGTCTTGGCCTCCCCGATTGCCCAAGGCATGAAGGTTTCCCTACAGCAAATTCAACAATTGCCCTGGCTGGAGGCCGGTCTGGCTTTCCTGACCCTCCTGTTTCTGTTCCCCTCCCCCTACTTCGTATTTCCCAACCTCGACTCCTCCTGGCAGGCCGTTCTGGAAGAGGCCTTCTTCAAACAATGGCAATTCGGAAAGGACATCATTTTTACCGGTGGTCCCTTGAGCTTCCTCTATTCGCCCACTTCCAACGGGTATTTTCCCTTCCTTCAGGTATTTGCCGAGGCCCTCGTATTGTTTCTGGCCCTTTTCTTCCTGTTCTCCACCATTCGTTCTCAGCCCAACTGGGTTCACGCCACCCTGTTTATCGTCCTCTTCTGCGCCGCCGCCGCAGGCAAGGACGGAATTTATTTGAGTTCCATAGCGGCTGTTTCATTCCGATTGATCCGGGGTGACCTCAAACTTTATGGGGTGGTCGCCCTCTATGGTTTTGTGGCAGTCCTAAGCCTGATGAAATTCAGCTTCGCGCTTATGGGATTCGGTTGCACCGCCCTCCTCTCCCTCTTTTTCCTCTGGCAAGGAAATTACAAAACAGCCGGCACACTATTCGGGGTTTATCTCCTCACCCTCCTCCTTCTCTGGATTGCTGTCGGACAATCCCCCGCTAATTTGCCTGCTTATTGGAGCCATTCCTTCAGCGTGGCCACGGGCCACCAGTGGTCCATGCAGAGACACGAATCCTTCGGTATTTTCCTGCCTCTTCTTCTCATATTCCTTTTGGCAGGGATCCCCATTCTGGCCTGGACGGTTCTGCGCCGGAAGGAACCGGTCAACTGGGGAATCCTCGGGATATCCGCCCTTACCCTGTTCCTTACCTGGAAGGCCGGGGTGGTTCGCCCCGACCATCACATGACGTTCTTTCTCCAGGGTTCGGTGCTGCTCCCGGCCATGCTCCTCCCATTCATCGGGCCCAGGAAATGGGCTTTCTCCTGGGTATCGGTCTGTTTTATTGCGTTCTTCCTATCCTGCTTCTGGATGATCCCCCTCAACCGGGAACAGACTTTTGTTCGTGCCTATGAAAATTTCGCAAAAGGGGTGCAAACCATCTTGAACCCCGGCAGCTTGAAGACAGGTTTTTCCGACCGGATCCCCTCGATGAAATCACGACACCAACTGCCCGCGGTCAAGGCTCTCGTAGGGGGGGAGTCCATCGACGTGCTCCTCCATCATCAGGGAATTCTGTTCCTGAACGACCTCAATTACCAGCCGCGGCCAACCCTGCAAAACTATATCGCCTACAGCCCGCACCTGGCCCGTCTGAACCATAACCACATGCTGGCAAATCCTCCCCGTTACCTCCTGAGTCGGGATGACTTCTGGGATGGTCCATACGCCGTGGCAGGGGATAACCTATACTACCGCGCATTTTTGCAACACTACCTGCCCGTCCTGACCGAACGGGAGTTCCTCCTGCTCGAACGATCGCCCGGGGCCAACCCATTCACCGGGGAAGTCAGTCTCCTGCAGGCGGTTATCCCCTCAGGCCAAGAGGTCGATGTGGCAAAATTCTCCGGTCACCCTCTCTGGGTAAAAGTGCGTTATAAACCAACCCTTCTGCAAAGAGCCCAGGCCCTCCTCTACAAACCCGAGGCCCTTATCCTGCGCCTGACCACCGACCGGGGCGAGGATTTGGAGGTCAGGTTGGTGGGACCCAACCTGACAAACGGATTCTTGTTGAGCCCCCTTCTCCAAACAAATGCCGATATCTCCAATTTCCTCACCGCGAAAAAGCCGCTCAGCTACGTGAACAGGTTCGCCATTCTCTCCATCCCAGGCCATACCCTTTTCCCGACCCGCCAATTCGAGATCGAGGTCCTCCAACTGAAACAGGGGGATTAGTGCGGTGTCCCGTTAATTCGTTCACGCAAACTGCGAGTTTCTTTCGAGGTCGCAGGGGTCGGGGTCAAGTCGTGGAAAAGTTATTCCTTACAGGACCCTTTTCTTGTAGAAGGCATCACTTTTACACGTCTTGACCCCGACGGGCGTGCGAGGAAATTTCTGGGAGGCCACACTAGGCCAAGAGGGGCTTGACTACCTTTCCATGCACGTCGGTCAGACGGTAATGGCGCCCCTGAAATTTGTAGGTCAACTTTTTGTGGTCGATGCCCAGCAAATGGAGTATGGTGGCATGCAGGTCGTGCACGCTGACGGGGTCCTTGACGATGTTGTAGCTGTAATCGTCTGTTTCTCCATAGCTCATGCCCGGTTTTACCCCACCCCCAGCTAAAAACAGGGTAAAACACCTCGGGTGATGATCCCGTCCATAATTGGTCGGGGTCAAGGCATCCTGGCAGTAAACCGTGCGGCCGAATTCACCTCCCCAAATAACCAGCGTTTCGTCGAGCATGCCGCGCCGTTTCAAGTCCTTGATCAATCCGGCCGTGGCCCGGTCGGTATGACCGCACTGGCGTTTTAGCTGATCGGGTAAACCGTTATGGGTGTCCCAACCACGGTGGAACAATTGAACAAAGCGTACTCCGCGCTCGGTCAATCGCCGGGCCAATAGACAGTTGTTGGCGTAGGTGCCCGGTTTTTTGGCGTCCTCCCCGTAGAGATCGAAGGTGCTATCCGGTTCAGAAGAGACGTCGACCAGTTCAGGCACGGAGGTCTGCATGCGAAAAGCCATTTCGTACTGTGAAATGCGGGTCTCGATCTCCGGGTCCCCGTAATCGTCGAATTTCATCCGGTTCAGGGCCGCAATATGATCCAGGGTCCTGCGCCTCAGTTCCGAACTCATCCCCTCGGGATTATTCAAATACAAAACCGGATCCGGTCCACCGCCGAATTTCACCCCTTGATGCCTGGAGGGCAAGAACCCCGCCCCCCACAACCGATCATAGAGCGGTTGACCGCCCGTAAAGGAGGTCATGGCCACGAACGCGGGCAAGTTCTTGTTCAGGCTGCCCAACCCGTAGGAAAGCCAGGACCCGATGCTGGGCCGGCCGGCAATTTGGAATCCGGTCTGGAAAAAAGTGATGGCGGGATCGTGGTTGATGGCCTCGGTATGCATGGATTTGATGAGGCAAACCTCGTCCATTACCTCGCTCAGGTAAGGCATCACCTCGGTATTCAGCCACGTGCCGCTCTCCCCCACCCTTTTGAATTTGAAAATGGAACGGGCCACCGGGAAGGAGGATTGCCCGGCCGTCATGCCGGTCAGCCGTTGACCGTTGAAAACGGATTCCGGAACTTCCCGACCGTGGACTTCATTGAGGAAGGGCTTGTAATCGAAGAGGTCCATCTGAGGGGGACCGCCCGATTGGAAAAGGTAAATGACCCGCTTTGCCTTGGGCGCGAAATTGGGGAATCCGGGAAGTCCGTTATTCCGTGTCGGAGCGGCGAAAAGGTTTTCATTGAGAAGGGAGGCCAAGGCCACTCCGCCCAGTCCTTTGGCCGCCTTGCCCAAAAAATAACGGCGCGTCATGGTCAGGGGATTGGCCGAAAGCTGCTGGTAGCCGCAACAGCCATGCGAGAGTTTGGGCGGGAAGGCGCGGTTTGGGTGGTGGGGATGCATCGGTTATTCCTTCGTCAATACTTCATCCAAGTTTAAGAGCATATTGGCAAGCGTTGTCGCAGCGGCAAGGGCGATCGGAGCCAAAGAGGGGTCGGGCTCGGACTCCCCCACCGCTATCAGTTGCCTGGCCGCCTCTTCATCCCCGGCAAAGGCTTCCAGATATTGCCCATAGGCTTCGGTCAGTAAGGCCGTTTCCTTCGCCGTCGGATAACGGGCCGCAACGGTGCGGAAAGCAAATGCGATCTGGTCGGCCATGGAGTCCCCCCCTTGCAGCAGGATTCTTTGCCCCAGATTTCGGGCCGCCTCCACAAAAACCTTTTCGTTGAGCGTGGCAAGGGCCTGCAAAGGTGTGTTGGTGCGCTGGGGAGAAACCCTGCATATTTCCCGGTCCGCCGCATCCAGGATGGCCATTGTTGGCGGGGGAAGCGTCCTTTTCCAATGGGTGTACAAGCTGCGTCGATACAGGTCCTCACCCTGCGATTGCACATACTCCATGTTACTGAGATTCTCCCACAACTTGTCCGGCTGATAAGGTTTGACCGAGGCGCCTCCAATGGGTCCCTGCAATAAGCCGCTCACGGCCAAGGCCTGGTCGCGCAGGGTATGGGCGGAGAGGCGCTGGCGCAAGCCACGGGCATAGAGCACATTGCCCGGATCGCGCTTCTGAACCTCCGGTAGAACCCGGGAGGATTGCCGGTAAGTGGCGCTGGAAACGATCAATTTCTGCATCGCTTTGATATCCCAGTCCAAACGCACAAACTCATCCGCCAACCAGTCCAGGAGTTTGGGATGACTGGGCCAATCGCCCTGCAAACCAAAGTCTTCCGCCGTTCTCACCAATCCCTTGCCAAAATATTTCAGCCAGTACCGGTTGACCGCTACCCGGCCCGTCAAGGGATGTTTCCCACTGACCAGCCATTGGGCAAACCCGAGGCGGTCGTCGAGCAAATCCTGCTTGGGTTGGGGGAATATCGCCGGCAACTTCCGTTCCACCTGCTCACCCAGTTGATGGTAGACGCCGCGGGTCCTGACAAAGGTCTCCTTCCTGGGCGCCATCTCCCCCATCACCATGGTAGTGGGCAGGGAATCATGGTATTCCTGCCGATCCATCCGGAGCTGAAAGACTTCCTCGGCCAAGGTTCGGATCGGTTCCGCCGCTCCATTTTCCAAAAAGTAGGAACGGATCTTGTTCCTGGCAGAAACCGATCGCCGGGCCGCCGGACGGCGGGCGATCTCCCTCACCGAAAGAGTCTCGGCCAGGACGGCTATCTCATCCTCCCACAGGGAGCGTCCGTAGATGCGCAATTCGTCCACCCGACCCTTGAAATCGGCCTCGTGAAAACTTCCCCCGACTTGAAATAGGCGGTCCTTTGGGACCTGATTGAGATTGCTGTTGGAGTTGTAGAGTTGGCGGGTTTGGGCAAGCTTTCCATCCAGGTAGATTTTCATCCCATTGGCAGACATGAGCCCCTCGTTGACCAGCGTGACGTGACGCCATTCCCCCGGTATTATCGTTTGCACAGTCTCGACCGCGGCAACCCCGGCTATCCAACGGGAAATTACGAAAAACCGGACCTTCCCCTCATCCAGTTTAACCACGAATCCCTTTTTTTGGATCCTGTCTTCCTGATTGGAAAGTATGACCCCATCCCGAACGGCATCCGGCTTTACCCAAAAGGAGAGGCTGAAGCGTTCTTCACTGGCAAATCGATATTTCTCATCCAAAGCAAATCGACTTTCCCCATCGAAAGTAGCTGCAGTGGCGAAGCGGCCGCTTCCAAACCAGGGTTGCCCCATTGCCACCGAAATTCCCTCGTCCTTCCCGTCAAAACTGTAAACCGCCGTCAACCCCCGCCCGAGCAATTTGCCCTCCCTGGCATGGGTTGCGGCAGTCGACTCCCACCTCCTTTGATCGTAGGCAATGCGGTATTCAGCCGAGGCCAACCTCATTTCAACCCTTTTCAATGCCGCGTCCTTCCCTGCCAACTCAGCCAACTGATCCTCCGTGGGTGAAACGACCCAGGGTTCTGAATTACCAAACTTCCGCGCCCTGCCCGATTCGGGCACATTGTTGAAGTAAGCCAGCAGTTGGTAATACTCCACGGTGCTGATGGGATCGAATTTGTGATCGTGGCAACGGGCGCATCCCATGGTCAAACCCATCCAAACCGTCGAAGTGGTATCCACTCGATCAACCGCGTTCTCCAGTAGAAACTCCTCGAAAACCAACCCGGATTCGGAATTATAACGGTGGTTGCGGTTAAATCCGGTTGCGACGATTTGGTCGAGGGTCGGGTTCGGCAACAAGTCCCCCGCCAATTGCTCGATGGTAAACTGGTCAAAGGGTAAATTCCGGTTGTAGGCATCGATCACCCAGTCGCGCCAACGCCACATGTAGCGGGGACCATCGTTTTGATAACCATCGGTATCCGCATAACGAGCTGCATCGAGCCAGGGGAGCGCCATGGCCTCCCCGTATCGGGGCGAATCCAGCAAACGGTCGACCAGCTTTTCATAGGCCTTGGGTGACCGGTCCCTCAAAAAGGCGTCCACCTCCTCCGGAGTCGGCGGCAATCCGATCAAATCCAAACTCAAACGGCGGATCAGAGTGGCGCGATCGGCTTCCGGGGCCGGCTTCAAGCCTTCCGCATCCAGCCGGGCCAGAACGAAGTAATCGACTCCGTTGCGGTACCATCCCGTATCGGACACATCGGGCAGTCCAGGCCGTTGCACCGGTTCAAAGGACCAGTGCTTTTTCCATTCCGCCCCCTCCTCCACCCATCGGCGGATCAATTGCTTTTCCTGTTCACTCAAAGATTTTCCGGAATCGATTGGCGGCATGCGGTCATCCTCATCTTCGGCCCGGATGCGCCAAATAACCTCACTCTCTTCCGGCTTCCCAGGCGCTATGGGGAAATAGCCGCCACCCAGATCGCCAAGTATGCCTGCCCTCGTGTCCAGACGCAATTCCGCCTCGCGCGTCCTCTCGTCAGGCCCGTGACACTTGAAACAGTTGTCCGACAAAATGGGCCGGATATCCCGGTTGAAGTCGACTTCACCCGAAAGACCGCAGGCCAACCAGCAGCTTGCCGTAGCCAACAAAAGGGAGAGAAAAACTGGTCGGGGGGCCTTCAATAAAGTGGAAAACGGTAAGATGAATTTATTGAAAACATAGCAGCGGATCTGACTCTTAACAAGGGGAATCAGGAAAAGGAGAAGCGTTGCCGACACAGCAATGGGCTATCGCAATGCTCGCAGAGAACTGTAGGAGGGGGGGTCGCGGTAGAACCGCCGGTTACCCGGCGGCCCCCGCACAGATCCCTGCGGGCGGGACTACCGCACAAGGCTCCTGCCTCAGGTCGTAACGTTCAAACGATATTCAGGATAGGGGTGCATGACACGCAGTTTTGGCATCCTTACCGTTTGACGTATCCGTTCCAACGCACTTTGCAGCCTTTTCCGGCTCAGGGTCCGGTGACTGGTTTGCTGGCTCGGATTGCCTTTGGCCAACCCCCTTTTCTCCACCAACTCCGCCGTCGAGCTCTTACGCCCCACTTTGTTCGCCGGTTTCTTCGATACTATGGAGTTGTCCGACTTCTCAGGATCGTTCATCGCATCCTTATTCCCTTGGGATTCAATGCGCGGACCCGCCGGACACCATTCCGGAGGGCCGATCCTGAGATCTCCCGGCTTCCGCGTGAGAAGTGTCGCCACATGCCTTGGTTCTTCGACCGCGCAGGAGCCGTGCACATCTCGTCTTGGCGGCGTGCACGGTGTTGCCTTCCCTTTACCATTAGAAGGTCGGCCCCCTGAAGGATAACTTGATTTCGCGGCTCTATAGCCCGGCCTGTGGGTTCCCCTGTCAACGCTTCAAATGTGCCCTCACGAGCACACTCACATGACTCGGGGTCAGTGTGATTGACTATTTCTTCACTGTAAGACTCTTTCATTCTCTACTTCTCACCGGCTTGGCCGGCGCTATCAATGGCGCTTAGTTAAGCAATTTTCCGAATATATGACTACCTCGTAAAAGGAAGGGGTCAAGACGTAAAAAGTTATGCCTTACAGGGTCAGTTGCCTTGCAAAAGTGTATGAAGTACAATGGAATACAGTTTTCAAGGTCTGACCCTTTTTCTCTAAAAGGCATCACTTTTCTACGGCATGACCCCGACTGGTGTCCATACAATATTCCTCTACAAACACGCTTAACTAAGCGCCATTCGTAGGAGGGGGTTTATCCCCCGATTGCATTGAAGCCATTTGGAGGATCGGGGCGTAAAGCCGCGCCTACAACTCGGAGCAATCGCGGGGTAAACCCGCACCTACATTTCCATCTGTGATAATCCTTGGTTCATTCTCCATTCTCCCTCCCTTTGTGCCCCTGTGCCGGTCGCGGTAGAACCGCCGGTTACCCGGCGGCCCCCGCACAGATCCCTGCGGGCGGGACTACCGCACAAGGCTCCTGCCTCAGGTCGTAACGTTCAAACGATGTTCAGGATAGGGGTGCATGACCCGCAGTTTTGGCATCCTTACCGCTTGACGTATCCGTTCCAACGCACTTTGCAGCCTTTTCCGGCTCAGGGTCCGGTGACTGGTTTGCTGGCTCGGATTGCCTTTGGCCAACCCCCTTTTCTCCGCCGACTCCGCCGCCGGGCTTCTCTGCCCAACTTTGTTCGCCGGTTTCTTCGATACTATGGAGTTGTCCGACTTCTCAGGATCGTTCATCGCATGCTTGTTCCCTTGGGATTCCACGCGCGGACCCACCGCACGCCTCTGCGGCGGGCCGACACTGAGATCTCCCGGCTTCCGCGTGAGTAGTGTCGCCACATGCCCTGGTTCTTCGACCGCGCAGGAGCCATGCGCGCCTCGTCCTGGCGGCGTGCACGGTGTTGCCTTCCCTTTACCATTAGAAAGTCGGCCCCCCGAAGGATAACTTGATTTCGCGGCTCTATAGCCCGGCCTGTGGGTTCCCCTGTCAACGCTTCAAATGTGCCCTCACGAACACATTCACATGACTCGGGGTCAGTGTAACTGACTAGGTCTTCACTGTAAGACTCTTTCATTCTCTACTTCTCACCGGCTTGGCCGGCGCTATCAATGGCACTAAGTTAAGCCATTTTCCGAACATATGACTATCTCGGATAAGTAAGGGGTCAAGTCGTGGAAAAGTTATGCCTTACAGGGTCAGTTGCCTTGTAAAAGTGTATGAAGTACAACGGAATACAGTTTTCAAGGCCTGACCCTTTTTTCCCAGAAGGTATCACTTTTCCACGTCTTGATCCCGGCTGGCCCCCTCAATAACCCCGCTTAACTAAGTGCCATTCGCCCCTGTGCCTTTGTGCCTTTGTGCCTCCCAATTCCTCATTGGCGCTCCTGGCGCCTCCCCTCTCCCCCATTCCATCACTCCATCACTCCATCACTCCATCACTCCATCACTCCATCACTCCTCCAAATTCCCTCTTTGCGGTCTTGGCGAGCTTTGCGAGAGTCAATTCCTAATTCCTAATTCTTAATTCCTCATTGGCGCCTCGTCATACCTTGTTGACTGCCCCAAATCCGGTCCGCAAAGTTGGTAGTATGAAAAAACGCATCGTTTCCATTCTTCTGATCCCCTTTTTCCTGACCGTCGGAACCGCTCGAGCAGAAGCGTCCGAACCACTTCAGGTCCTTCTCGTCGAAGGCCAGAACAACCACAGGAACTGGCCGGAAACCTCCCAGTTCATGAAGAAGACAATGGAGAAAACCGGTAAGTTTGAAGTATCCATTACGCGCACTCCCCCCGATGACGGCCGCAAGCAAAATTACCGCGCATCCCAACCGGCTGTGGCGGAAATGGCCGCAGCCCTTCAGGCGCAATGGGAGGAATGGCGACCGGATTTCAGTTCCCACGACGTGGTCCTGTCCAATTATAACGGCGTGCTCTGGCCGGAAGAAGTGCAGCTCGATTTTATGGAATACCTGCAAAACGGCGGGGGCTTTGTCGTCGTCCATGCCGCAAACAACGCCTTCTCCCAATGGGAAGAATACCAGAGGATGATCGGTGTGGGTGGATGGTACGGCAGAACCACCGAGCGGCATGGCCCCAAGATCCTCTGGGAAAATGACCGAATGGTTCTGGACCACAGCTCGGGCAAATGCGGAGCCCACGGCAAACAACAACCGGCCGTGGTCGATATCCGCAATCAGGACCACCCCATCACCAAAGGATTTCCCAGTTCCTGGCTGCACCCGAAGGACGAGGTCTACTTCAACATGTGCGGTCCGGCCGAGGGCCTCACCGTCCTGGCCAGCGCTTATTCCGACCCCGATACCGGAGGAAGCGGAAAAAATCATCCCATCGTCCTGACCACCGACTACGGAAAGGGCCGCGTATTCCACATCATGCTGGGCCACAGCAACGAAGCCTTTGCAGGGGCCGGTTTTCAACACCTGCTGATCCGGGGATCCGAATGGGCCGCCACCGGAAAGGTCACCTTTGCCGCCCCCGATGCAGCAGATTTTTCCTCCGAAACGATTGTCACCACGGCGCCCTGAAATTAAATTTTCCCAAGCAAACCCGCAACCCGTTTCATGGGGAGTTCGCGGTGAAAATGACAGGGAAGAATCGGATGTTTGTTCCGGATTCGGGTGAACTGCGGGTAGCGGTTGCACGGGATGCCCTTGTATTTTCCAAACCAGGTTTTGCATGACTCCTCCCAACATTCTCGTTTACTGCACCGATCAACAGCGTTTCGACACCATTGGAGCGCTGGGGAATCCCCATGTTCGAACCAAAAGGATCGATCAGTTGGCAAGGGAGGGAACGGCTTTTACCCATGCCTATTGTCAGAGTCCGATATGCACCCCGAGCCGGTCCAGCTTCATGACCGGGCTTTACCCCAGCCGGCTTCATAACACGCGCAACGGAAACGATACCTTTCCCCAAGGCTCTCCTCCCTTGATCTCAAAAATGCTTGCCCAGGCCGGATACCTGTGCGGAAACATCGGCAAGTTTCACTTGACCGCCGCCGGTGGGCGGACCGAACCCCGCCTGAACGATGGATACCATTATTGGAAGTTCAGCCATGCCCCGCGGGATGATTGGGAAGAAGGACATGACTATGCCGACTGGGTAAAGGAAAGGGGGGGAGATCTGGATGCCATGCGACACAGCCCTGACCGGGTGGATCCAGCCCTCCATCAAACCACCTGGGCTACCAACCGCGCGATCGAATTTTTGTCCCGGTACCGGGGTAAACCCTGGTTCCTCACGGTAAACATTTACGATCCACACCCCCCATTTATTCCGCCCCAGGTGTATGCGGACAATTTCGATGCGCAATCCATGCCCGGCGCGCACCACAGGAAATCGGACAAGATTACCCAGGAAAGATTGAAGGGAGCCGACTTTCAGACCCCCTACCAAGCGCCGGCGGAGCGGGACGGAAAAGAGGAGCAGGCGTTGTATTATGCCATGATCGCCCAAATAGACGATCAGTTCGCCCGACTCATGCAAGGATTGGAGGACAGCGGGCAAAGTGAAAATACTCTTATCATTTTTACCAGCGATCACGGGGAGATGCTGGGGGACCACGGGCTGATGTATAAGGGTTGCCGGTTTTACGAGGGATTGGTGCGAGTTCCCCTCATCTTCAATTTTCCGGGCGTAATCCCGGCAAACGTCCAGGCAGACGGACTGGTTGAACTGCTCGACGCGTCAGCCACGATTCTCGACTACGCCGGGATCGATATTCCCGACTATTTTCAGGGCAGGTCCCTGCGGCCCGTGCTGGAAGGGAAGGCGAAGGGCGATGTCTTCCGCGAATCGGTGCGGTGCGAATATTTCGATGCGCTCCATGCCCAATTTACGGGGGGCAAGGGCACTTTTGCCACCATGTATCGACGAGGGAATTTCAAGTTGTGCATTTACCACGGTTTAAACGTGGGAGAGCTTTATGATCTCGAAAACGACCCCTGGGAACACGAAAATCTCTGGGACAGCCCGGAACATCAGGTTGTGAAAAACAACCTCATATACCAAAGCTTTGATCAGCATGTACTGTTGACCACCGACGTGGGTTCGCGGCGGATTGCTCCCTTTTAGCCAGCGTTGATTCGAAAGATGGGGTCGCCCGAGCGAAGGCTGGCTAAAAGGGAGCAAAAGGGCTCAGCTTTTTTCCTTTCGGAACCTTTCAATAGCTTTAAATTTCCAGGGGCTTGGAGGGTCAGGTCAGCTTATCCTTGTTATGGTAACTCTGGGGGTTTAACCGTAGGTTTGGGGCTCGCTTCAGGGGGCCTGCAACGTCTTGCAACCCTCTTGCAGCCGCATTGCAAACAGTCTGCAACCTGCTTGCAGCGGACAGGCAGGCAGGGTATCGTCAACAACTTGTAGGTCTTTTCGTTATGAATTTACCGGCTTTTGAGCACTTCCGAAAATGGATCCAAAACACTCTATTGCCGGGAACCAAGGGCGAAGGGAAACCGATGTTAATGTTTTGCGTTTGACCCCTTGGGCCCAGCGCGGTTCATACCCCGTCAAGCAACAGATTTGTCTGTCGATAAGCCCCCTTAGAACCCCATTAAGCCTCCCTCAGATCCCCCATCTCGCACCTATTGCGCCCCTATCTCGCCCCTATCGTACCGTTATCGCGCCCCTATCGTGCCTCCCATACACAAAAGATGCTGCTTCACGATTCTTCTGCGATTTTGTGATAGCTTGTCATAGTTCCCGATCCAGATGCATGGGTAATATCCACGAATAAGCCGGAAATAGCCAAACCTCGCTCTCTCAGGTATTTTCATCGTGCCGCTATCGTGCCGTTATCGTGCCGCAACGTGCCTCCAACGGGTTAGTGGCCCGCGTTTCGTGGATACGACTAGTCCTCTGTCTTTCAATTTCTTCAGTGCTCTCTGCACCTGACGCTCGCTGACGCCGGGACCCAGACGGGCGTGAATTTCGCGTCGTGTTAAGCCCCCCTCTACGCTATCCAGCAGGGCGAGTATCAGCTGGCGCCTATCTTCAGGCTTGCTTATATCGCCTGTGATGAACGGAGGCACAAACTGGCTGTGCCGGAACCGCACCGTGACGCACCCACCGTCATCCTCTATTTCAAGCGTCGGCAGACCCGCTGCTCTCGCCTGTTCAGCCATCTTGAGGGTTCCGCTTCCCCATTTCTCGATGACGCCACGTCGGAAAAAAGTGCGAGCAATCAGCGGATTCCAAGGGCGCGATTCATGCGGGTCGAACAATGCCTCCGGGGTCAGGCCAAAGTGCAGTGAGCCGGCTCGCATTCCATGCGCCAGATCCGGGCCGGTTGCTCCTCCTTGAGCTTTTTGACAAAGCGTTGAACGCTGGCGTAGCTGCTCCTAAAACCGCATTCCACCTTCAGATCCTGGTAGATCCGTTGGGCGCTCAAACCCAAATCCAACTGCTTTTCGATCCTCTCCCGATGCGCTTCGCAGTGGCTCGGCCGGCCCACTTTCCCGGTCCGCGAAATGGTACACTTTGAGCCGGGCGGCGCATCCGAACACTTCGCATCGGACAGCTCCTTGGCATAGCGCTTTACAGTGCGCCGGTGCACGCCCAGTTCCCGGGCGATCCAACGCTGGGACCGGCCCGTCTTTATTAGATGTTTTATCGCTTCTTGTGCTTCCACTTTCAGGTAATTTGACATCCCTCGGCATTACCCGAGGTTGCCCCTGAAGGTGGTACACTTTAACCGCTGCCTGACAGTGAAATCCGTGGTTTGGTGGTTTGGGAAGGGAATTAGGAGGGAGAATGGGGAATGGAACATGGATGCACAGGATGAACAGGATTTGGAATGGGCTCTCGCTAAGAGCGCGGAGAGACGCAAAGAAATGCATGCAGCCTCCAGCCACAACATTGGTAGGCTTCGAAGAGGGCTTTCTCAAACTCTACTCCAGTTTGCGCCACGGTGAATAAGTCCTTGCAGTAGTTGCCGCGGGACAAGATATGATAGATCGCTCCGGGATACTGAATGCGCGGTTTCCTGGCCATGGTCACAATCCGCGGAAGCCTTGAAACTCAGTCTATACCAATCATCAAGAGCTGACCCTTTTTGCCTTCCCTTATTTTCGACCCCGTCTTGTCCGCGGTCAACTCGTGGCGGTCATTGTAGGTGTAGGCGCACCAGATTAGTTCAGCGCCGATTGCTCAATGGGTAAGGTTCAGCACTCTCCATGCTCCCCTTCCAATGACCCCGGTCATGAATTCAGCAGAAAATACCTTTTCTCAAATCGCGCATCACCATCAACCCCGAATCCTTCAGGCCAAGCATGGGGCGGGCACCCGAACTCCGGCGTTTTCCAAATTGCCCGCGATGCGTTTCGAATATCCCATTAACATAGTCTTTTGAGCCCAGAACCATGCCATCGGTAAAATACCGTACCCGCAGTCTCAATACCTGCGCCAGCGGCAGGGTTCCATCCGCTTCCACCACTTTTCTGACCGCTGCGCGGTCCATCGCTTTCTGGCTTTGCCGCGAAGTCGTAGCCCCCATCAGGAACAGAATCTTGCGATACTCCGACAAGGCAGCCTTACCCGTCTTCATGGCAAGCGCCCGGCACAGCCCGCCTCGCGCTCCGATGTTCCCGGCCACCGCCTCGGAATAGCCGCAGTAGCGATAGTCCTTGGGATCCTCCACCAAGCCCGCCCGCACCGGGTTCAAATCTATGTAAGCGGCCACCGCGCTCAGGCAACTCGCCGCATCCTCGATCAGCACACTCTTGAACCGCTCCGCCCACAAGGTCCCGTAACGTTGGTGAGTGCGGTTATACCAGATACTGAAGCGTTGCTTCAACTCCTTCATATACAACGATATGTCACCCATCCGCGCCAGGAGCTTCTCCCGTTCTGCACGCGCTTCTTCCCCACCCTTTTTCAGAAGCGATTCCAAGGCTTCCACGCGCCCCTTTTGCCGCCCGTACAATTCGCAAAACCGGGCTAACAGTTCCCGGTCATCGACTACCTGTTTCTCCGGCACCCGCACCAGGACGTGGAAGTGGTTGGTCATGATGCAGTAGGTGATAATTTCCACCCCACAAAACCGGGCCATATACCACATCTGCTTGCGCAAAACTTCCTTGGCCCTGTTATCCAACAGCATCGCGCCACCCACCACGCGGGTCACGCAATGATACACCGCACTCTGCCCCTTCACCTTCAACCTGGACGATCTCATATTCCCCCACCCTGCTCATCCCCAAGATCATGTCAATAAAATAATAGCCTGTCCCTTTTAAAAGTCTCTCCTGATTTCCATGTTTGACACAGAATGAGGCCGGCTCCTCAATATAGCTCTGGCATGGAGACCCTGACGACGAACGCCGAAGCCGACCCAAATCCGAGAGTGAAAGTGTTCGACTTCTTTTCCGGGTGTGGCGGGGCCAGCCGCGGCTTCCAGGAAGCTGGAATGGACGTGGTTTTTGCCCTCGACCAGGACGAAGATGCTAAGCAAACCTTCAAGCAGAATTTCCCGTCAGCCATCTTCCACGTCGGAGACATTCGGAATGTGAATGAGGATTCCGTCTACGAACTCGTTGACCAGGAAAGACCTCATCCCATCCTGTTCTGCGGTTGCGCCCCGTGCCAGCCGTTCACCAAGCAAAACACCTGCCGTCCGCAACCGAACGAGGACGATCGGGTTCCGCTGCTCCTCGAGTTTCTGCGCTTTGTTAAGAGGTGCAAACCCGACATCGTCTTCGTGGAGAATGTCCCGGGGATTCAGAATGTATCCCCTGACTCCGAGCCGCTCAGCGGGTTTCTTCGAGGATTGAAGGATGTCGGCTATCCGGAACCAGCTTACGATTCAGTGTCCTTGAAGCGGTACGGAGTCCCACAAGGCCGCCGCAGATTCCTTCTATTGGCGAGTAGACACGGGGTGTTGGATCTCCCTCCTGAAACCCATGGCCCAGGAACGACCAAACCTGAATTCGCAACTGTACGGGACTGGATCGGTGACCTTCCCGCGATTGCAGCCGGTGAGACAGACCCTCGCATTCCCAACCATAGCGCCGCTGTACTATCCAGGCTTAACCTGGAGCGTATCCGCGCGACGCCCGAGGGCGGCGGCAATCGGAATTGGCCGGAGAACCTCCAGCTTGCCTGCCACCGCAAAGCGACGGGATACAGCGATGTCTACGGGCGCATGTTTTGGGACCGGCCCGCTTCCGGGCTGACTACCCGATGCATCAGCTATTCCAACGGCCGATTCGGACACCCCCAACAGGATCGTGCGATCAGCGTCCGGGAAGCCGCATGTCTTCAGACCTTCCCGAGGGATTTCCGTTTTTCAGGTAGCCTGACTTCAATGGCTCGGCAGATCGGCAATGCTGTTCCGGTGAGGCTGGCAACCGTCGTTGGACGCCACGTTGCCCGACACCTGGCGGAAGCGGGAGTGACCTGACGGCGATGGAAGTAACTTTCAAGGCCCGAGCCAGGACGCTGGATATGCTGGGGAGACAGCAAATCGCCGGCATCCCCACCGCCATCAGCGAGTTGTTCAAGAATGCGCACGACGCCTACGCCGAGCGGGTAGAGGTTGACTACTACCGTCATGACGGTCTGTTCGTGTTGCGGGACGACGGCTTCGGGATGCGGGCGGATGAATTTGTCGACCGATGGCTCACGATCGCCACGGAGACCAGCCTCCAAAGGAAACGCATAGAACGCCGCCGCCCCAAGTCGGCGAAGTCCAAAAGGCCTGTCCTGGGGGAAAAGGGAATCGGTCGTCTCGCCATAGCGACGATCGCTCCTCAGGTGCTCGTGCTTACTCGTGCAAGGCACGGCGGTGACTTGTCCGACCTTACGGCCGCGTTCCTGAACTGGCGGATCTTCGAATGTCAGGAGCTGAATCTTCAGGATATCCGAATCCCGCTTCGCACTTTCCCCGGTGGCAGCCTGCCGGACGGCGGCGAGGTCGCAGAAATGGTCAGCTTTTTTCGCAGTCGGAACGCTCGTCTTCGGGAGCATGTTGACGAGGAGGAGTGGAAACGGATCGACGAGGACTTGGCGCAGTTCACGGTCGATCCGTTGACTATGGCCGAATATTTGGGTAAACCAACGCTACTTGACCGAGGTCACGGAACCCACTTCTATCTTCTGCCCGCGTCCCCGGACCTGGCATATGACATTGCCGGGGATCCTAATTCCGACGTTGCCCCGCCGCTGCAGAAGGCGCTGTTGGGGTTCACCGCTCCTTCATTTGCGGACGGTGGAAAACCGGTCATCAGCACCGCCTTTCGGGACCGCAGGACGGACGGAACCTGCGAGGATCTCATCGGCGAGAACGAGTTTTTCACACCCTACGACTACGACAACGCCGATCACCAGATATCGGGAAGGTTCGACAAATACGGGCAGTTCAAGGGCAGCGTATCCGTGTACGGTGAGACCGTGAAAAACCACGTAATCAACTGGAGCGGCGGAAGGGGACGACCGACAGCATGTGGTCCGTTCCACATCAGGTTCGCCGCAATTGAGGGCGCAGCCAGGCATTCCACCCTTCCGCCCGAGGAGCATTCCCGAATGGTTCTAAAGACGGAAAGAATCGGGGGCCTATACATCTACCGGGACGGCGTGCGCATTCAACCATACGGAAACACGGACTACGACTGGCTGGATATCGAGCTGCGACGCACCAAGAGCGCCGCGTACTACTACTTCTCCTACCGTAAGATGTTTGGAGTCGTCGAAGTCGACTCGACCCATAACGGACGCCTTCGCGAGAAGGCAGGTCGCGAGGGTTTTCGCGAGAATAAGGCTTATCGAGATCTCCGAGGCATCCTGAGGAATTTCCTCAACCAGGTCGCCGCGGACTTCTTCCGCGAGGAGGGAGTTCACGGTGAGCGGTTTGCGAGCAAAAAGCGGAAATACAAAGAGGAGGAGCAACACCGAAAAGCCAGAGCGAAGAAAGCAACCGCAAAACGCAGCAAGTTCAAGGAGGAACTGACCGCTTTTTTCGACCGGTTGGAAACGGATAAACCACTTGAAAAGATCCTGACATTGGGTTTAGAGACCGAGGAGCGCGTAAGGGAAGCTGGCCGGGACCCGGACCGCGAGAGGGCAGCCAGGCGGATTATCAAGATCGAAAGGGATGCGAGGAGAGACATCCGGGAGTTGGAAGCCCGCTACCGGGTTTCCAAGCCGAGGATCGGCATGAGCAAGGCCTTGCAGAGGGAGTGGGGCGACTATCAGGAGACGTTCGAGAATCTTGTCGTCAGCATACGGGCCATTCGGGACTCGATAGAGAGCGTCGTCACAAAGGAGGTGACCAAGGCGGGGGTTGACGTGAGCGCCAGAGAACGGATGGAATCAGCTCTTAGCGAAATCAGCCAATTGGCCAGGAGAGAGACGAAGGCTGGCCGCATCGAGGTGGATGTGACAGCCAAGAGAATCTGGGAAAATACCTGTAGCGTCACTGCGCAGTGTGTGCGAGAAGTCGAGGCCACCATTCGCTCGGCAATGGCGGATTTCGGTAGACGTGACCTTACCGGCCTGGACGACCAGCGCCTGATTGCGGAGCGTTCGAAATTAGAGGCCCCGATCCGTGAGGCCTTGGAAAAAGCTACCCGTACCTTGGACTCTCTTCGCTCACAATTGGCAGCCGTCGACGTGACGGGGGACTCATCCGTTGTCGATGAACTTGCCGCAGTGGAACAGAGTAATATCACACTGAAGGAACAGGCGGCGGCCGACCTTCAGCTTGCCCAACTCGGTATGGCAATCGAGGTCATAAGCCATGAGTTCGGCGCAGCCATCAAGTCCGTCCGGTCTGGACTTCGCAGCTTGAAGGCCTGGGCGGATGTCAACAGCGAACTGATGTCGTTATATCAGAGCATCCGCGGCAGCTTCGACCATCTCGATGGATACCTTACCCTCTTTACTCCGCTCCAAAGGAGGCTCTACCGAAAGGCGGTTCACATTCGCGGATGGGAAATCTACGAATTCCTAAGCAACCTCTTCGGCCAGCGCCTGGCCAGACATAACGTCGAACTGGTTCGAACCGACGTCTTCGCCGCCACTACGGTGCTGGGCTATCCGTCATCCTTTTACCCTGTGTTTGTCAACCTCGTGGACAATGCGATCTACTGGCTTTCGGGTCAGAACGAGAGCCTTGAACGGAGAATTCAACTCGACGCCTCAGGGAAGGCTTTCCGCGTCTCGGACTCGGGACCGGGAGTTCACACACGAGATCGGGATGACATCTTCGACATCGGTTTTACCAGAAAGCCCGAAGGACGCGGCATGGGATTGCATATTGGGAGAGAAACGCTGCGCGGGGTTGGCTATGACCTGATCCTCGAGGACCCAGGACTAAATTGGAACACAACCTTCCTGATCACGCCGATCAAGGACGGGAACAATGAGACCGATGCCGAGTAACAGTCTTGCAGAACATTGCCGGGGGATCGCCCAAAGATTCCTCCTTACAGCGGTGGTCGTTGACGACGAGCCCTCTGTTCGGTCCGGTCCATCCGGTCCCACAGATCTGACAGTACCCGACCCGCGTGGGGTGACCGTAGCAACGGTACCGTCGGAACCGAATACCCATCCGCCCAGACCCCTTAATGTCGACCCGATCACCTGGTCGTTCACCCGCCAAGGCATGGTTTGTGGCGTGGTATCGCCGAAGGAAGAGCAGAGCGATCATGAGGACCTCGCCAAGACGGCGGCTCGTGCGGACATCGTCATTCTGGATTGGCGGCTGAGTCTAAAGACCGGGGCGAACGCGTTGCCGTTGTTGAAGCGGGTCCTTAGGGAGGATCAGGCAAATCGACTTCGCTTGATTGCATTCTACACCGGAGAACCTGATCACGATGCTATCCGCAGCAAAATAACAGCCATGCTCAACGGCCTCGACGTATCCTATGTGGAGGACCGCCTTGATTCGATCAGCTTCGGAGCCTGTCGGATCGTATTGTACGCCAAACCCGACTATCAAACCTCCAAGCCAAGTACCATCGTTAAGGAGGAAGACTTGGCCGACCAGCTCATCGCCGATTTCGCCGAAATGGTCCAAGGGCTCCTGCCAAGCTTGGTTTTAAGTGCACTGGCTGCCGTGCGAGAAAACGTTTTTCGGGTGTTGAACCGCTTTGGACCGAACCTCGATCCGGCCTTCCTGGCGCACCGCGCCTGCCTACCCCAGCCTCTGGAGTCAGAGCAACATATCGTGGAACAGATCGCCAACGAGCTTCATGGGATCATGGACGACGACATCGGTAGGAAAAGTCCGGCAGGAATCGAGGTGATAAAGCAATGGTTCGTCGACCGGTTCGAAAATGATCAGGTGATATTCGGTCCCAAACACAAAGGCGCCGTCTCCGAAGTCCTGGACATGCTTAAGGAAGGACTCAATGAAAAACCCGGACCACTGAGCCGCAATGGCAAGAACCACCACCTCCTCTCCCATGGATTCTCGGGATGCGCCAAAGACAGCCGCGAGCTCGATCGTCGTCTCGCGTCGGCAATGAGCTTTCGACAGGTGCTTGCAGGTTCTGAACGACAACTGTCGATGGGGACGGTGGTCCACCGGGTCGGGGACGATAACGCAACGCTCCTATGCGTCACACCGAGATGTGATAGCGTCCGGTTGACCGAGAAGTCTTCGTTTCTTTTCCTCCCACTCACGGACCCGAAGTCCCACACACCGCAAGTAGTGGTACCAGTCAGCGACAATGAACATCGGCGCATGACCATATCCATGAATCCATCGGACTGGTGTGTTATGGATTTCGACCCCGATCCTACACGACAATGTGTGCTGGCATATCTCAACGGTCCGGATGGGTCGTTCATCTTTAAGGATGCCTCTGATCCGGAAAGGGAATACCGATGGATGGGTGAGCTTAAGGTGGAATTTGCCCAGTCCATAGCGCAAATGATTGCGGAAAGGATGGCCCGGATACCTCTCAACAAATCGGAATGGCTCAGGCGGTCCGAACGCATTGGGAAACGAAAAGTCTAACTGACTGTACTGAAACAACTCATCCCTCAGAGTCCCCCTTGTGCTCGTCATCGTCCTGTAGCAGGAACGATTCGATGCGATCAGCCACCGCCTCGCGGTCCTTCGTTTCGCATTCCCAGATCACGATGACTCTCCAACCGAGCTCGCGTAGCGCTGTCTCGTTCCGCTTGTCCCGAGCTACGTTGTCCTCCAACTTGTTTTTCCAAAACGACTTACGGGTCTTGGGTGTGGACGCGTGCTTGCAGCCGGGATGTCGGTGCCAGAAGCACCCATGAACCATGATGACGGCCCGATGACGTGGGAACACTATGTCGGGGCGACCGGGCAAGTCTTTGCGATGGAGACGGAAGCGGAACCCGAGTCTGGGGGCTATCCTGCGGGCGATGATCTCCGGTTTGGTTCCTCGGCCACGGATGCGTGACATGATCTTGCTTCGCTTCCTGGGCTCATAGATGTCCGTCATCTGTCCGTTGTTCGGGTCGAGGCCGTTGTGTTATTTCAATTAAGCTGTCCACCGACTCCGGGGGAGACCATGCATTGTTTATCAAGCAAGGTTGGGAGCTTAATGGGATTTGTTGGTTGAGCCTTAGAACCTCCATCCTTGACTGGAAAACAGAAGGGATCAAACGCGAATGGTATCCAAGTCAAGGTAGGCTTATGACTGTCACCGAGCGGTTTAAAGTGTACCACCAAAAAGCGGTTCAAAGTGTACCACCTCCGGGAATGGAACATGGATGCACAGGATGAACAGGATTTGGAATGGGCTCACGCTAAGAGCGCGGAGAGACGCAAAGAAATGCATGCAGCCTCCAGCCACAACATTGGTAGGCTTCGAAGAGGGCTTTCTCAAACTCTACTCCAGTTTGCGCCACGGTGAATAAGTCCTTGCAGTAGTTGCCGCGGGACAAGATATGATAGATCGCTCCGGGATACTGAATGCGCGGTTTCCTGGCCATGGTCACAATCCGCGGAAGCCTTGAAACTCAGTCTATACCAATCATCAAGAGCTGACCCTTTTTGCCTTCCCTTATTTTCGACCCCGTCTTGTCCGCGGTCAACTCGTGGCGGTCATTATAGGTGTAGGCGCACCAGATTAGTTCAGCGCCGATTGCTCAATGGGTAAGGTTCAGCACTCTCCATGCTCCCCTTCCAATGACCCCGGTCATGAATTCAGCAGAAAATACCTTTTCTCAAATCGCGCATCACCATCAACCCCGAATCCTTCAGGCCAAGCATGGGGCGGGCACCCGAACTCCGGCGTTTTCCAAATTGCCCGCGATGCGTTTCGAATATCCCATTAACATAGTCTTTTGAGCCCAGAACCATGCCATCGGTAAAATACCGTACCCGCAGTCTCAATACCTGCGCCAAAGGCAGGGTTCCATCCGCTTCCACCACTTTCCTGACCGCTTCGCGGTCCATCGCTTTCTGGCTTTGCCGCGAAGTCGTAGCCCCCATCAGGAACAGAATCTTGCGATACTCCGACAAGGCAGCCTTACCCGTCTTCATGGCAAGCGCCCGGCACAGCCCGCCTCGCGCTCCGATGTTCCCGGCCACCGCCTCGGAATAGCCGCAGTAGCGATAGTCCTTGGGATCCTCCACCAAGCCCGCCCGCACCGGGTTCAAATCTATGTAAGCGGCCACCGCGCTCAGGCAACTCGCCGCATCCTCCATCAGCACACTCTTGAACCGCTCCGCCCACAAGGTCCCGTAACGTTGGTGAGTGCGGTTATACCAGATACTGAAGCGTTGCTTCAACTCCTTCATATACAACGATATGTCACCCATCCGCGCCAGGAGCTTCTCCCGTTCTGCACGCGCTTCTTCCCCACCCTTTTTCAGAAGCGATTCCAAGGCTTCCACGCGCCCCTTTTGCCGCCCGTACAATTCGGAAAACCGGGCTAACAGTTCCCGGTCATCGACTACCTGTTTCTCCGGCACCCGCACCAGGACGTGGAAGTGGTTGGTCATGATGCAGTAGGTGATAATTTCCACCCCACAAAACCGGGCCATATACCACATCTGCTTGCGCAAAACTTCCTTGGCCCTGTTATCCAACAGCATCGCGCCACCCACCACGCGGGTCACGCAATGATACACCGCACTCTGCCCCTTCACCTTCAACCTGGACGATCTCATATTCCCCCACCCTGCTCATCCCCAAGATCCTGTCAATAAAATATTAGCCTGTCCCTTTTAAATGGCCCGACATGCATTTACTAAAACGCATGAGTATCCAGCAACTGCGCCAGGGAGCGGCCAAGGGCAGGAAAGTGCTCTACGTCTGGGATAAGGCTGGAATTGATTTTTCCCAATGGTTCAAATGGAAACAAGGAAGCGGCATTTACTTTTTGAGTCTGGAGAAAAAAAACATGAAACTCAGACCCATGGGGCCGTGCGGATTTGATCTCAATAGCTCGATTAATGCCGGGGTAGTGGCTGATCAGTTGGTGGGAACCGATAGTGGCGTGATGATGCGACGTGTCCGTTATCAATGTCCGGATAGCGGCAAAGTGTTTCATTTTGTGACCAGTGTCATGGATGTGGACCCTGGACTGATAGCCCACTTGTATAAAATGCGCTGGAAAATAGAAAAGACCTTCGATGAGTTAAAAACAAAGCTGACAGAGAAAAAAGCCTGGGCAAGCTCTACGGTGGCGCGCAACACACAAGCCAACTTTACCTGCCTGGCTCATAACCTCATGGTGGTTTTGGAAGAAGAACTGGCCGAGGACGACGAAGTCTATGACAATGGCGAACTGATCCGCCGCAAGAACCGCTACAAACAATTAACCCAAAGGGTAAAGAGTAAAGGCAAACAGTGGCCCTTGGCCCAACAAGCCGTTCCCCGGGCCACACAACGCACCCAAAAGTTCATTCGTTGGTTACGTAACCACTGTTGGATTCAAGCTCCCTGGTGGCAGGCTCAGAACGCTTTAAAACGAATATACGCGACTTCTTAATCAATAAAGGTGGACACCCATGAAGGCCCGCTATTTTTGGCAAGTTTCTGCTCCAGTACTTCGACGCGCTCCATCAGGTCCAAAAGGAGTTCGACAACTGCCTCGGGATCCTTTTGGATTAACTCTAAAAGCGCCTGCTTTTTGGACTCCCGGTCTCGCATTCATAAGTGTATGACAGATAGTGAAATGATTGTACAGTTTTATTTATATTATTTTATACTTTTTTTATTTTTTCCGGAATCCCCCTCCTTTATTCTGCCTACTAAACCACCTGAGTAGTTACGTTTTTTGGTCTTAAATTTTGAGCTTCATCCTGGCGAAACGTCCTTTTCGCCTCTTTCGAACTCACAGTCCGGGTTAGTTTTGTGGCGAACCCTCTGTCCTGGGGAAGCAGGTTGGTGTACCGCCTCACCGCTGTCGAAGTCATCCAACTCGTCTCCAGACACCGCAGAAAGGCCTACCCGATCGAAGTGACCATACAAGTCCGGCTTCGACGTTATCGCCGCTTCAACAGCGTCTCGTATATCCTGAAGAACTACCTCAATTACCGACCTGACTGTCGCATGGCCAGATGTGAGACAAGTTGACGCCGTATTTTCCAATATTTCTTCGTACATTGGTAGCATGAGATGCATCACCAGTCCCGTATTCTCACTGTTAAGCGGATGGAACCGAAATGTTCTCGCATCGGGCTGGACCATAAGGGGATTCCATATAAATTTTCCGTGCGCCTTTTCCGCTGAAACATCATAGTAGAATTTCGAGAAAGTAGAGTTATTGTCCACCGCCCTAATGAGATCCTTGAATGTCGGCCATTTTTTTGTATTACCGTTCTCGTCTTCAATGTGTGGATACGCCCATGCGTATGGACCCTTAGCGTTCGAGTGTATCTTGTCTCGTAAGTGTTCTTCAGTATTGATCCACATGTCCTTAGCGTAATTCTGTCCATAGAACTTAGCGAACCGCTCATAAAACCTCTTATATGTTGCGTTTGTGTAGTAGATGAATCTTCCTGGAAGATCTCGGTCAATTTCTGTGTACTTTTTCAAGAATCTGCTTTTTACAAATGTCTCATGAAGCGTCCGCAAGTAGACAAAAGTATCATCAGCGAGGCTTGACCTTAGCTGATTAATAATGGGAAAAATGATTCTGTTCGATTCAAATGCGAAATGACATAGAGGATAATGAAGATCGCGAGCGTTGTGTTCCTGAGCACATTCATTGATAAACCATCCTGCCAGAAATCCGAGGCCCTCTATCTTGATAAAGACATCCTTCCAGGAATGTGCGACATTGCGTCTGCTGTGTTGTTCTCCCAATCCATCATCATAGTCCCTGAAGGGAGTGTTCAAGATTTGAATAACATCACCAGAGACTCTCTCGACAATTTCTTCCTCAGACGAAGTTTCTTGGGCGAGGTTCGTAACTGCCGAGGAGACTTCACGAAATAGGGACCTCCGTCCAGATTGGGAGAGGATAGGCGGGTGGGAAGGGTCTGTACAGATGTATTCCATTTGCGGTCGTAGTTCGAGAGTTGGAGTTCTGGCAGAGGAGGTGACGGGTGGCAAGAAAGCAGTCCAAGAACGGCAAACCAGCCTTCGTGGAGGACAAGTCCACCGTCCCCCGAAACCCAATGCTGATTCTGCAAGGCCTTATCCGTGCCGCCTCTTCCCATCACCTTGGACGGTCTCGGGGTGTTCTCTCCGTCAGAACGGTGTTCTGCAGGCTCAGTCTTCGGCTATTGGCCCGTGACAACTCTGTGTGTGTTTCGTACAAGACCCGCACGTAACTTGGGGGGTATTCCCGTTTTGAGTTTCTCACGGCTGGCTATTCCCGATCAGCCGTGACGGGGTCCATCCCGCATGGGTGCTGGGATACCGTGCTAGGGCAAGCCGCTTCCACTGAGCCGTTCCCACCATTCAGGCAGCTTTCTGGTCGGGTACTTGGACGGTGATCGCATGGTGATAGGGTGTCGCCGGGGCTTGCGCTCTGGCCTTTGTTGAGCGTAAAAAGGGGATGGGAAAAGGGGCCGGCCCTGGTGGTTTAGTGTTCACTATCTGGAGATTCCTTCGTTCGGTTTGACCCTGCCCCAAACAGCAAGAGTGCAGCATGCGGGAGCCCGCTATCACATCCTCCATCGTGGCAACTACGGCAAAGATTTGTTGATGGGTGTGAAAAATCCTCAACTCTGTGGGTAGCCCAATCTGGGCCATCCGTCCACGATGAGTGATCTTGGGGGGCCCTACAAACGCACCGAAAAGTCGAAATGTCGACTGCCTGCAACCTGCTTGCAGCGGACAGGCAGGCAGGTTGCGGTCAACAACATGTGGGTCTTTTCGTTATGAATTTACCAGCTTTTGAGCCCTACCGAAAATGGGTCCAAACCACTCTATTGCCGGGAACCAAGGGCGAAGGGAAACCGATGTTAATGTTTTGCGTTTGACCCCTTGGGCCCAGCGCGGTTCATACCGTCAAGCAACAGATTTGTCTGCTACTTTGCTATGTGGTGTTCTCTCCAGTCAGGGACGTGCGTTGTCATGAACGCCTTGAACAGTTTCCCATGGTTCGGAATTCGTAAGTGTAACAATTCGTGAACGATAACGAAGTTCTGGAATCTGACGTCCTGGTGGTCCAAGTCGGTTGCAAGGGTGATCGTACCTGCTGTCGAGCAGGAACCCCACTTCCGGGTCATTTTCCGGACTCGCACGCTTGGGGTGGGGACGTGGAGGCGTTCCGCCCAATACGCCACCCGCCGCCGCAGGTCCCCGTGTCTTTCTTCACGCCTGGGCATCGGGATCTCCTCCCAGCAATATCGCCAATGTTTGATGCACAATCCGGCCCCGCTCACTGCTTTCCACCCTCAACAAGGGGTTGTACAGTGAAGTCCTTAGCTGCCGCTGTTCGTCAGTGTTGACGGCGGCATTGGGAAAGCGGTTCACTAGCGCCTGGACCTCTCCCGCGAATTCCATCGCGCTCACTCCAGCCGCTTGCAGGGCAACGTCCTCCTTCAATGTCCAATACACCCCGAACACCCTTGGGGGTAGGGCGCTCTCTTTGGCGGCGACAACAACCGACTCCTTTTCTTTGACGAGGGCCTCTAACTGGTCCATTGCCGCAAGACCGGTCGTTGTACGCTCCTCTAGTCCCTTTAGCAGGGACTTTGCCCGTTCCTTGAGAGGCCGGAGCACGGACTCCAACTCCACTTCCGTCTGAAGACCGCGTACCAGGTTGAATACCTTGGCCTCATCTGGTCCCGACTCCTTCCGCAGAGCGGAAAGGGTGCGGAGATCGAAAGTCACGGACTTGGTCAAGTTGCCCAGGCCGTACATCGCAGCCGATTCTTCCACGAGGTTCTGAGTCTTGTGCGCCAAATCTGCCACGAAGTCGGGGCGGTTGGAGTAGGCGTTGCGGACAATGGCGTAGAGCTTGCTAAGGCCCTTGAAGGTATCGATATGATCCCGCAGTTCCGCCGACGGCGAGAGAATCTCCCACAGCGCCTCCACCTCCTTATAATCCGAGAAGAATCCCTTGCGCGCATCGGGGTCCAGAAATCGCTTGTATACGATCTGCTCCAAGCGCTGGTCCGGGCTTCCTTCTGCAACGCGCTCGTAGTCCAGATAGTTAGTTTTGGCTTTGATGATTTTTTTTTTGAAGTCGCGCATCAGCACGTCGAGGTCTTCGATCACGCCGCTCACGTCGGATGAGTCGAATTGCAACGCCTTATTCAATTCGCGCAGCACGCCCACGAAGTCCACGACGAGTCCGATGGATTTGCGGATGCCTTTAGCGTCCACGAAGGGTCGGTTCACTCTCGCAATCGCCTGCAAGAGGACATGGTCTCGCATCGGTTTATCCAGGTACATGCAGTAGAGCAACGGCGCGTCGAAGCCAGTCAGCAACTTGTCGGTAACGATGAGAAGCTTCGGATCCTCACTCGCTTTCTTGAACATTAGGCGGATGTCCTTCTCCCGTTCCTCCGAAAGCTGAAGCTTGGCTACTAGGGGCCTTTCCACAATGTCGTTGGCATTCTCCGAGTACACTGGCGCCGTCCATTCGGGCGGCAGCAACTTATCCAGCGCTTGCTTGTACTTGGCGCAGGCTTCCCGATTAACCGCTACCAGGAATGCCTTGTATCCAAGGGGCAGCACGTTCTCCTTGAAGTGCTCAGCTACAAACTTCGCGACCTTCTCGATGCGGTCGTCGGCGGAGAGAAAATTACGCAAGCCTACAGCCCGATCCAGGACGCGGTTGAGTTCGTCGACATCGGTGACCCCTTCCATCTCGGCCAGGGCGAAGAACTCACGGTCGAGTTGCTCCGTCGGCGCCGTCATCTCGCTGGGCGCCAACATGTGGCGTATGGGTAGGGTCGTCTCGTCCTCGATGGATTCGGCTATGGAGTATTTGTCCAGGTAGCCCTGATCATCCTCGGCGCCGAATATCATGAAGGTGCCCTCTCCGTGAGCCGTCCGTGCGATGGGCGTGCCGGTAAAGCCGATGATGGTCGAGTTGGGGAGCGCGGCCATGAGGTAAGTGCCCAAGTCCCTGGCCACGGAGCGGTGGGCCTCATCGATGAACACGTAGATATTGTCGCGAGAATTGGCATCCTTTTCGATGTGATCGAACTTGTGGATCATGGAGATGATCAACCCTCTCTTATCCGTAGCGAGCAGCTTCCGCAGGTCTTCTTTCGAGCCAGCCCGCCAGACGGCGATGTCCTGCTGCTGCATCTCACCCAGCAGCCGCTCGACCCAGCCCGCAAGTTGCCCCTCCAACTCCGTACGATCCACCACGACAACAACTGTGGGGTTGCGAAACTCCTCTTTGGCTTTCAGAATCAGGCGGGCGGCGGTGAGCAAGGTAAAAGTCTTGCCGGAGCCCTGAGTATGCCAGAGGAGCCCCCGCCGCTTATCCTTCTCGGAGCAGCGTTTGACAATGAGGTCGGCGGCCCGGCGCTGGTGCTGCCGCAACACGGCCTTCCGCGTCTCGCCGTCCTCCACAAAAAAGAGAATCCAATCGCGGAGCGTTCGCAGGAATTCCCTCGGCTCAAAGAAGGACTGGACGGCGAAGCGGTAGCTCTCATCTCGGGTCTCCTTCCATCGCGCCATGTAGCGGCGGTTCAGGTTCCAGGTGACGCCGTACCAGTAGTCGAGGAGATGGGTCACATTGAAGAGCTGCGCCGCGCCTATCAGCTCGGGCGTCTCGATTTCGTAACGGCGCAGTTGCTTTATGCCCCGTTCGATAGCGTTGGCGTCCGTGGGGTTCTTGTGTTCGACAATGGCCACCGGAATGCCATTGACCAGGAACATCACGTCGGCGCGATTACCCTTACGGGCCGGGGGCTTGAGCCGCAATTCCCACGTAACGTGCAGGACGTTTGCCGATGTGTCGTCGAAGTCGACCAGCCTGACCTGCCGGTGGCGCTGCTCGGTCTCGTCGTACCACTGCCGCTCTCCGCGCAGCCAAGCCAGGGTCTGCCGGTTGCCCTCGATGGTCGGCGGGAGGGCAAGGATGTTCTCCGTCACCGAACGGACGGCCTCGTCCACCATCCAGGGATTGAAACGACGCAACGCTTCTTCCAGCGTGCCGCGAAACAGCAACCCGGCTTCCCCGCCTCTCATGGCCAGGGCCTCTGACGGCGACAACGGCGTCCAGCCGATCTCCGCCGCATGGCGGACCATCGGGAATTGGACGCTGCCTGCTTCTGTGATTTTGAGTTGAGTCATTGCTGTTTGATGCTCGGAGTTCGTCGGTCGATAAGCCCCCTATAGACCTCCATTATGCCCCCCTTAGAACCCCTATCTCGCACCTATCGGGCCACAACGTGCCTCCCATACACAAAAGATGCTGCTTCACGATTCTTCTGCGATTTTGTGATAGCTTGTCATAGTTCTCGATCCAGATGCATGGGTAATATCCACGAATAAGCCGGAAATAGCCAAACCTCGCTCTCTCAGGTATTTTCATCGTGCCGCTATCGTGCCGTTATCGCGCTCCTATTGTGCCGTTATCGTGCCGCAACGTGCCTCCAACGGGTCAGTGGCCCGCGTTTCGTGGATACGACTAGTCCTCTGTCTTTCAATTTCTTCAGTGCTCTCTGCACCTGACGCTCGCTGACGCCAGACCCCAAACAGGCATGAATCTCGCGGCGTGTTAAGCCCTCCTCCACGCTATCCAGCAGGGCGAGTATCAGCTGGCGCCTATCTTCAGGCCTGCTTATGTCGCCGGTGATGGACGGAGGCACAAACTGGCTGTGCCGGAACCGTACCGTGACACGCCCACCGTCATCCTCGATCTCAGGAGTCGGCAGACCCGCTTCGCTCGCCAGTTCAGCCATCTTGAGGGTTCCACTTCCCCACTTCTCGATGACACCGCGTCGGTAAAAAGTGCGGGCGATCAGCGGATTCCACGGGCGCGACTCATGCGGGACGAACAATGCCTCCGGGGTCAGGCCAAAGTGCAGTGAGCCGGCAGAGGTCACTTCCAGACGATCATCGTAAACCGCTACGCCTATGGAGCCGCCTCCAATCGAATAGTCGCGATGGCATATGGCGTTGGCCAAGGCTTCTCGCGTGGCCAGAGGAGGATAGAGGGGCTCGTCGATCCGCTCGAACCGTCCGGCGATGGGCAGGGTTTCCCGCAGGAAGCGCTCGGCGTTGGCGAGAAGCGTGAAGGCGTTGCCGTTGAATTGGCGGTTGTCCAGGAACTGCATCTTGTCGACACCTCGGAAACGAGCGACGCGAAGCAGGCATTGCGGCATATCGAATTCGAGGCGATCCACGTTGCCGAAGAGCACCGCCGCTGCGCGAAGTAAAACGCCGTCACGTAGAAGGCCGAGACCGCGCAGCAGGTCGGCAGGTTCTCTACTTACAGGCTCTTCCAGTCGTCCGCGCCTAACCGCCTCCGCGACCGTCCGCCGAATCTCCGCCGCGTCGAGGTCGTCCACCGACCATCCTACGGCGGGCTGGTTCTCCCAACGTTGCTCGCTATGCATCCGTTCGAAGAGCATCCGGTTATACTCGTCGGCGGACATGGCAACGGTTGTATTCCCGACCCTGCGGTAGGCGGTACCACGGTAGGTGTACGGCCTCGCCGGCCCCTGGATCACGTTGACCATGACCACCTCATGGCCGCCATTCACACGGACCCGGTCGACTGACGGGGAAGCAGCTGGATCAATCCTACGGAGTTCGGCGCTGACCTCTTCAATAGTGTGCTCGCTCACCTGTTGTCCTACTATCTTCCCTTCCGGTGTCACCCCGAACAGAACATACCCGCCTCGCTGATTCAGCATGGCACACACGGTCCAGGTCGCCTTGCGGCGTGTTCCTGTGGAGGTCTTGAACTCCAAAGTCTCAGACTCACCACACGCGACCAGTGCTGAGATTCGATCAATGGTCATGGGAGCATCCTATTCCCCACTTGGGTATTCTCTCGCACCGTGCTGACACAAATCGACCCAGAAATTAAATACTCTCCTTTGATGCGATATCACGAGTTAGCTCGTCTCATTGGTCGGCTCAGGTCGTATTCGCAGGACCCTCGATTTTGAAACGCTACGTCAATTAGGAATTCCAGCCTTGAGGGATTAAGCCTGAGCCTGTTCCACGAGGTGACGGATATCTTTAAAGCGGGCCTAACCAGATTGTCGATAATCCGATCTGGCATGTAAGGATACCGACGTTCGTACTCCGCTCTCGATTTGACAGATGTCCATGATGTTATATCCGGATAGAGAGCCTTCTCGGCTTGTCCATGCGAGACGTGAAGATAGCCATAGTCTGTGGTCGGCAGCATGATCACTAAGATTCCCGATCTTTTGTTGACCGTCCCATCGTACATGCTCGAGTAAATCTCCCAGTCCACATGCTTCCTGCGCCTCGTTTCAGTTCCAACAAGGACGATGGTAACCGTGGAGTTCCTCAGACGGTGGTCTCTGATTATCTCACGAATGCGCTGGTCGCTAAGGTGGTCAGGGATATCCCCCGTGTCAACGGATTGGTCAATGAAGATTCGGTTCTGTGTCCCTAATCTCACCAATTCCTCTTTGTACCACTGATCGTTGTCATGGTGATAACTGATGAATACTCTATGCACTTTGATTCTCCTTTTTTATTTACATTGCCTTAAACATCCCGACGCAGCCGATGAAGCCCCCGCATAACAAGGGTAACCGTTTGGTCGATGTGGGAGGTGTGTGCGAGGACACGATTCTCTTCGGTAGAGAGCCCGTTGCACAGATCATCTGGCCCGTAGGGTTCAAACAGCTTACGGCCTGGCCAGGCTGGGCGGGAGCCTGCCCAAGTGTCGACAAGCCCAATGGTCTCTGCAATGTCTCTTGTGCAACCCCCGAAGCCACCGACTAAGTAGACCGGTTGACTGGACTCAAACGACAGAAACGCCTCCTCGGCGATACCGGGCAATTCCCCTTTATAGCCCTCGACGCGCCCACCTAGCACTATGCGTGCATCCGATTCCTCACGCATAGCTCGCCGCATTGCCGTCAACCCCGCACCCCACTCATGTTCGTCAGGTTCACGTGAGGGCAAAGCTTGACGATCCTCCAGCGACATCTGGCCGCCATCCTGTCCCATGATGGTGAGGCAAGCGAACCCCTTAACCTCGGCAACTAGTGCAGTTATGTCAACGGCTGCCATGCTGATGTGGACCGGCCAAGCCAAGTAGTTGGTCACCCGGGCTCTAGGGTCGCCTTGCCGTTGATAGCGCGCAACCAACTCTAACAGCAATTCCGTAAATCCGTTGGCCCGCAGGTCGCCCCCATAGGCCAAGCTCGACCCTGATGCGAGAAGATACATTGCAAAATCCGCCACCGCTTCCCTCAGGTGATCCTCGCTAAGGCCTAATACCGCCATTTCCGGACTTTCAGATATAGAAATGGCGACAGTGTTAGGTGTCTGGGCTTTTATAGTACTCATGGTCAATCCTCCATCAGCCAATCCTTGAGAATACTCAGTTTCATGTTGGGAGCCACATTTGAAAATAGCTGCGCCTCTTCCAAACTAATCGGAGGGTCGGGATATACGATGGAACGCTCCCCTCCACTATCATTGTCGAGAATGGTGGCAAGGGTCATTAATTCCGGCGGCCTCGCAATGAACAATACTTTGGGATACAGTTGGCGGAACTTCTCGACCCGACACCTCCAAAGCAAATGCTTGAACAGTTCGTCGAGCAGCAATCCAGCAACCTGATCAACTTGTTCCATACCTTCTGGATTCACTCGAACGACTGGCACATTACCAAGGTAAGGGAATGAGCGAATGTCAATCGTTTGCAAACAATCTATCACCAACATTGGAATGTTTCGACGTTTCGCCTCTATTACTTCACGACGACACCACTCTCGTGAAGAATAAGAGTCCGTGTACACAGCCAGCATAATGCCATCTCGGATCGAATCAAAGATAACAGCGGAGGATGATAATCCTGCGGGTATGTCGTAAACGTCTAGAAAGCTGGACAACCCGCTATTGTCGTGAAGCCAGTCTCGAATGCCCTTGGCAACTGGTTCTCCATGTTTATCATGCTTGGAATGACTCAGAAACACCTGAATGTTCTCTCGATAAAGCCGAAGGTCGTTTTCGCCACTCCCAATTCCCTGAGCCAAGCGATGCCGTAACATTCTACTGAATTCATAACTGAGTTCCCTAAAGAGTTGCTGCTGCCGATCGGCAATGCTCCCCTCCCAGCGGTCCCAGCGTAGCAATTGTACGTCGAAGCTGATGTCCCTGGCGTCCCCTTCCATCAACACGGGAAAAACACGGGTGCCCAAACCTCTCGATTCAGCCTCTTCTACGAGAGACTTTATGTACTGTGTCCACAGGTCGGACCCGGCAAGCGTGCGGTCAATCAGGACCACCGTAGCTGTAGCCTCAGCGTTGCTCCAGTCTATCGGCATTGGAAGGTCTTCTCCCGGAGCACTCACACTGCGGAAAAGCACTGATACTCCGGCTCCTCCAACAATGTTCCGATAGCGGGCGGTGCCGAAGTGATGAAGAATCTGAGGTGCTACTTTCTCGGCCATATTGCAGTCTGGATGCCAGACGACATAGAGGACAAAAGGGAGCCTATCATCAGTTTTTGGCATCAGGACACCTCCCAGGAAAGACCAAATGGCCGTCTAGATACCGATAGTTCCAACTTCCCCACTCGCATCTCCCCTGTCATCAGTTTGTGGAGCAGCGCCTTGAGTTCACCAAGCACGGTGTGCCTGGTATATGAATCGTTTACTCTTTCCATTGCATCATGAATCTACCTGCAGTTGGAGGAATACACCTTTTAGCAATCTTACCTGCCCCATAAACAGGACACGATAGTCAGGGCAATGCCTACCAAGGCCATAAGGAACGCCAAAGTTTTATGCTCCACAATCCAGTTAACAAACGTCCGGACACGACCGCCATGCATTTCCCACCAAGTCGTGTCTGTCTTTAAGCGTCGGTCGTGTGCACGTACTGCGAAATCGGCAATAACTTCAACTTTCCTCAGTGTCGATTGGTGAAGCGCAACAAAATCACGTGCTTCGAACGCCTTCGCTTCCTTCCCTCCTGTCAAAAAGTCGCGCGAAGAAATATGATTTTTCGTCAGCAACATTTTCATACGTGGATGAGCGATGTAACCAAAGCCATAGATGTCGACTAGTAGGCGTGCAAGATCGAACTTTTTATCATCGCTGATCACATGCGGCCTCACACCAAGGACTTTAGACCGGTGTTCAATCGCCTGAAACCCGTAATTCACATCCCTCATATTCCAGTGCAAGTATTTCATTCCCTGGTGATTAGCAAGATGTTCGGAATAGTCAGTAAGCATTTCCTTTTCGAGATCATTGTAATGCCCCTCAATCTCGACGAATGGATTGTCTTTGCCTTGGCGCTCTGCGATCTGGTGAATCGAAAATGATACCGTCTGAGCAGAATCGAGCTTGCGTAGCGCGATTGAAGTAATGCGAGGGGAGCGCCCTTCTCGACGGTCGTAAAAGCTTTCACATGAGTAGTGGATAACCCAGACATTTGCCCACTCTGCAAGAAGATTATCCAGCGTGGCCAGGGCGGCCTTTTGCCGAGTCGGATTCGGTGCTGTCACAGTTGATTTTGGTGTACGGTGTTAGGGATACCATGAATGGTTAATTCGGTGAATGGTTTAAAGGCTTTGATTGTCGCACATTTTAACCTCATGCCTACTCCTCGATTGTATCTGGTGTTTTCTTCGCTACGGTTGCTTCAGCGTCGCAATCAGATCCTGCCTGCAGATTGAGTTCGTCAGCCTGGATTTTCCCCGTCATCAGCTTGTGGAGCAGCGCCTTGAACAAGTCCTCCAACACGGCGCGCTTCCGCCGGTGCAGATTAATCTTGCGGTCGATGGCGTCGAGTGTAGCGACGATTTCGCGCTGCTCACCCATGGATGGCACAGGCACCATCTGCTGTTTAACCATCCGGTCTGTCACCGCCGGGTAGCTGGCGCCCGTTTCAATCTCGGCAAGTTGGTGGATGAATTGGTCACGCTGGACAAGGTAGTAGATAAACCTGTCCACCATCTGCTTCTTGTCACGTCGCAGGACGCAGAATGCGGTTGAACATACCTGATCATCCAGTGCCCCTGGAACGTTGGCAGTGCGAAGCAGGGTTGGTCGCACGGTTGCAAATATCACGTCCCCTGTCATAATGCGCTTCCTCGCGCGTCCGGGAGCATCTTTCAGTCGGTATTGCGATGTGGTTTCGATTTGAAGGTAATCGCGGGAGATGGATGACACGTCTACGTACTGGATCGTGCGGTCTCCCTCTAATCGGATATTAATTGAATCAGTATCAACACAAAGCGTCCCTAGTAGTGCCAACTCCCAACCCTCCGGCACCGGTCCGATCTCCGTCTCCTTCTGCGCTTCGCCCCATAGCCCGCGCGTGAACAGCATCCGCATTGCGGCGCGCTTAAGGGCTTGTGCCTGCTTTATCAATGCCTCTGATTGGCTAATTGCATCATGGACGAGCCAGACCAGGTCTGCGATCTGCCGTTGTTCTGCAATTGCGATTGCCGTCGCCTCGAATTTGCGAATATGCGCCCATGATGTCCTAGGGTGCTGGACGCCCGTTGTTCCTGCGACGGCATACTCGACAAAGCCTGGCGAGTGAACAAGCGCGGCAAGGAACCGCGTGTCCACATCCTCTCTGGGCCTTAGCACCAGCAACTCTGGAGTGCAGACGCCCGCCTCCCTAGCGAGCACAGCCTTGTCCAAGTATGGGCGGAGCTTGCCGTACAGCACGTCCCCCGGCCGAAACGCTGAAGTATTACTCCTCATATCTGCCGCTTTCCCACAGCCAATACGAACCAGCCGTCCCGGGGCGAGGTGCTCGAGCCCCAGATACATTGCGTCGGGCCGCGCTCCCGGTCTAACAGGGTCTGCAATCAATTTGCACAGGTCCTCTAGGCGGACAGTTGCCCCTGCCATCATGCCAGACTCCTCAGCTGTTGGATCACTGCTTCTAGTTTCGCCGAGACTACCGCTTCTTCCGCAACCACGGCCTCGAATCGCCCTATGATGTCATGAATGTCAGCATCGTGATCGCTCCCCGCTTGCCCCACCCATCGGCTCGGGCTCAGGTTGTAGTCGGCCTTCTTTACTTGCTCCCGGGTTATGACTGCCACCTCGCCGTCCACGGGTTCGCCATGAAGGAAGGCAGCAGCTATGGGGCGGATGTCCTCCTCCGGGATGTAGTTCTTGGGGCGGCCCTTGCCCACGCGACGGCTGGCGTTGACCAGCACGATCTTGTCCTTGCGAGCCTCCGGCTTGCGCTTCGACAGCAACACGATGATGCCGGCGGCGCTGGTGTTGTAGAAGAGATTGCCAGGTAGCAGAATCACGCCGTCGATCAGGTCGCGCTCCACGAACCACCGGCGGATGTTGCGTTCCCGATCCTCGTGTCTGGCGCCGGAGCCGCGCGTTACCGCTCCCGTGTCCAGAACTACGGCGGCGCGCCCGCGCTCGTTGAGGCAGGCCAATGTGTGCTGGAGCCAAGCCCAGTCGCCCTTGCCGGTGGTGACGCCTCCAGCGGTGCGGAAACGGTCGAAGGGGTCGTTCTCGAAAATGTCACGGTTGAAGTCCTGATTCCACATGGGATTAGCCACCACGATGTCGTGGCCGATGATGCGGCCGGCAGCGTCCTTGAACTTGGGGTTGATCATGGTGTCGCCGCGCTCTACTTGGACCTCCATGTCGTGGATGATGGCGTTCATGTGGGCCACGGCGTAGCTGTCGGCCTGCAGTTCCTGCCCGCAGAGCCTGAGCGGCACCTTGCTGGTAGGATCGGTCTCCCGAGCAACCAACTGGAGCTTTATGAGCAACCCCACCGAGCCGCAGGCGTAGTCGTGGCAGGTTTCGCCGGGCCGCGGGCGTATGATATGGGCAATGAGGAAGCCGACCTCGGTGGGGGTGAAGAACTCGCCCGCGCTTTGGCCGGAGCCCTCCGCGAATTTGCGCAGAAGGTACTCGTAGGCGCGGCCCAGGAAGTCGGGCTGCACATCGGCCAGACCAAGACGGTAGCGGGGATCGGAGAAGGTCTCGACCACGGCGGCGAGCCGGGCCGGGTTGAGGTCACGTTCCCCGTTGCGCTCGGATGCGAAGTCCACGAGATCGATGACCCCGGATAGAGTGGGATTGTAGCGCACGACGGCACGAACGGCGCTGGTCAGGTGTTCACCGATATCGCGCGGCCGCGTGCTGCGGCCCTGGGCGTCAAGTGGCCACTCGTGGGCCTCTCGACCGCTAACGATTCCCCAGCGCGCCTCCGGCGGCAGGTAGAAACGGAGCAGGTGGTGATCGCTTTCCGCGATCTCCTGAGCGATTGCGCGGTCACCGTACTCTTGGGCCAGCCGTTCCATCTCGTCGTCGAAAACGTCGGACAGGCGCTTGAGAAAGAGGAGGGGCAGCAGGTAGTCCTTGAACTTGGCAGCGTCCTTCGCGCCGCGGATGGAGCAGGCGGCGTCCCATAACATTTGCTCCATCGGTTTTGTGGTGGGAACGGATGCTTTGCGTCTGCGGGTCACGCGGGCTGCAGATTTCGCTTCGTCAATAGCATACTCAGCGGTGTCAATGCCCGCCTCGGTAGCCAGGGCGGCAATTGCAGTCCTCGCCGCCTTCTGGGGCTTCGTGGCGCCGCCTTCCCAACGGTTCACCGTCGCGAACGACACGCCCAGCCGCTGGGCAAGCTGCTCCTGGGTCAGGTCAAGCTCAGCGCGTATAGCTTGTAGAACGGGACTAATTGACCGAATTTTTGTCATATTTGATATGTTTGCTATATTGCATTCTATTTATAGGGGCGTCAACAGAAAAATTTTAAAAAATTCCTGGGGGGTATGATCCGAGCACGCAGATTACAGTATCATGGGCATTATACCCTGGAAAACTGTAAGCCTTATGGACCAAAAACTAGGTGGGCAAAAGGGGACAGGTAGTATGAAAAGAAACAAGCTGAGGTGGACGGAAACCCGCCAGGTCAGTGAATCCAGAATCTGGACGATTGCACAGGGGAGAATGTTTAATTAGGAATAAGGAATTAACTCTCGTAAAGACGAGAAGGTTGACCTGACTCCCGCAAACTAGGCCATTGCCCATGAGATTCTGGTGGGCGAACAGATCCTCGAAATCCTTCGCCTAAAAGGACAGCCCAGCGGGCAAAAAGGAGGAGGGAGGGGGGAGCGCGCCAAGGCGCGCGAATTAGGAATTAGAAATGAAGAATTAGGAATGGGGGAGAGAGGAACCGCAGATGGCGCAGATGAGCGCAGATTCTCTATTTGAGGAATTGAACATGGATAAACAGGATGGACGGGATAAATAGCCGCAAAAGAGCGCAAAATGTACAAAAACCGCGGATTATACGAAGCGTCTTGCCGGAATTTCCTCATTCCAGTGCAACGATGTAAACCAACTTAACCGCATGATCGATTTGGTAGGTTACGACCATCGAATCGATTGTAGACAGGTAAAACCCAATACCTTCCGAATTGGTGAATTTTCCTTCGGGCTCGATATGAACTGTCCCAGCTAAGTGGTCGAAGTATCCGATAAGCTTTCTTCTTTTAGTTCTTGAGAGCTGAATAATCCTCTCGGTCGCCTGCCTGGAGATCATCCAATCATAGTCCTGGTTCATAAACCATTATCGGACAGAGATTGTTCGAGATCCTTAAGTTGCGATGAACTGAGGGCGGACCCTTCCTTCATCTCATTTAGGCGGATGCTGACTTGGTTCTTGAAATTCCCGTCCTCGGTAAGGTTTTTCACCTTGAGATAGGCCTCTAGAAAGGTTCTTTCCTCCTTTCCCAAGCTATCGACAGTCTCTTTCACCTCATTTTTAAGCATAACTTGATACTAGTGTCCTGCCCTAATACTTCAATTTCAATTTTGGAGGGAGAAAGAAACCACGGATAACACGGATGAGCACGGATAGGGAAAATGACTCTCGCAAAGCTCCCGGGGAACGGATTAAAACTGCAATGCGGTTGCAACTGCGCTGCAATGCCCTTGCAGGTCTCGGAGAGGGGGAAGCGTTGAAAGCATTCAGCGAATTTGGAATTAGGAATTAGGAATTAGCCCGAAAAACTCACAAAAAAGAGTTGTCCTAGGTTGTTGCAGATGTTAAGTTGTTGATTTTAAGAAAGTTACATAAACACCAACAACAACCAGGACAATGACACACTGTAGCCAAAAGGTTTTCCAATTTCAAGGCTTAAACAGCCGAAAAGTGACGGTGGATTTCAAAGGGGGCTATCTCAGTAGTGAGGGTGGAGCGCTCATTCTGCGTGAAATGGAACGGCGCCACCGCATCCTCAGAAAGTTGTCCCGTTGCTTTGTGGATTTGCGTAATCAAGGGTTTGTCGAACACCGTCCGGAGGAGTTGTTGGCCCAGCGCATCAACGGGATTATCCTGGGTTATGAGGATATCAATGACCACGACCGCCTGCGCCTGGACCCGGTGCATGCCTTGTTGGCGGGCAAGACTGATATCACCGGTGAGAAACGCATCCGTAAAGCGGACCGCGGCAAAGCTCTGGCCGCGCATGCCACCCTTAATCGCTTGGAGTTGGGAGCCTGCGGAGGCGATGGACGTTACTATAAAATTTTGGCCAATGCCGAGAGTATTGAAGCCTTGCTCATAAGCGAAGGGCTCAAGGCGATCCCTCCCCAAAGCAAGGAGATCGTGTTGGACTTCGATGCCACCGATGATCCGTTGCATGGCCAACAGGAGGGAGCCTATTTTCATGGCTACTATAAAAGCTACTGCTACATGCCGCTGTATTGTTTTTGCGACAACATTCCTTTGTGGGCGCAGTTGAGAGACTGCAAACGCGACGGCAGCGATGGCACCGAAGAGGCGCTGGCTAAGATCGTGCCGGAGGTCCGGCGGCGTTTTGGCAAAAAGATGCGCATAATTGTGCGTGCAGACAGTGGATTTGCCCGCGATGCGATCATGAACTTTTGTGAGAAAGAGAAGCTGTATTATTGCTTCGGATTGGCCAAGAACCCGACGCTTAAAGAGCTGATGAAGAATACCTTCGAAGAGATGCTCCAGGAAATTGAAGCCGGGCAAAGCGCTTTGCCGTATCGGCAGTTTATCGAGTTTGGCTACCGCACGACAAAAAGCTGGAGTCGATTTCGGCGGGTGGTGGGCAAAGCTGAGATGTTGGCCAAAGGGAAAAATCCGCGTTTTGTGGTGACCAACTTGCCGGCGGAAGGTTTCGCCGGAGATGCTCCCGAGCGCTTTGCGGCGAGGCGCCTCTACGAGCAGTTTTACTGTGCCCGAGGGGACATGGAGAACCGCATCAAGGAGCAACAACTCGACCTGTTTGCCGATCGCACCAGCACGCACTTCAAAGCTTCCAACCAGTTGCGATTGTGGTTTTCGAGTTTTGCCCACCTGATACTCTCCAGGCTGCAGGCCGAGGTGCTCAAAGGCACCCAGTGGGCCCGCGCCACGATTGGCCAGATACGCTTGAAGCTGTTCAAGATCGCGGCGCGTGTGCGCATCAGTTGCCGGCGCATCCATTTTGAGTTGGCTAGCTCTTACCCCTATTGGCAGGACTTTGCCAAGGCCCACGCCAACTTACAGGCTGATGGGTTCACCTAAAATAACTCTCTTGTGCAGTGCTGGCGGTTGGATCTGATCCCCCAATGAGAGGGGCCATGGAGGATTTTTGCCGCTGACAAAAACGGGATGCGAAATGGGCTTTGAGCGGCATCGTTTTGGCCAATCTGAGAGAAAAATGAGAGAAAAATTTTAGCTGGAAGCCGCCGAGTTGTTCCGGGCCCCGCTGATGGGCGCCTCAGAGCAGAAACTCAGAAATTTGTGAGAAATGCGGGTTAGGATTAGACCACCGATTACCTGCCTGTGCGTCGCACGCAGACAGGCACGGATGGGGACGGATGATTTTTTTTCGAGAGGCACAAAGGGGGGAAGAAGAAGATGAACCGCAGATGAGCGCAGAGACAGGGAGGAGAAGATTAAACACAGAGGAAACAGAAATTATTTTTCAAATTTTATCCTATTGCCGGTTTGTCCTGTCGTAACTTGGTGAAGCAGGAAGGCATCCAGCCGCAAAGCGGCGATGTTTTTATTTTTTAACGATGTTCCTTTCAGTCACTTGATCCGGGTGTCAAAGGATAACGCACAACCTCCACGTCGTTTTCCATTGTCGGACCGGGTCTACTGCGACCCCGGATGATCAATTTTTCCATTTCGGCCTGCATTTCAGCCACTCGTTCCGGAAACCGGCAATAGAGATTGTTTGATTCACCGAGATCCTGATGAAGATTATACAGTTGAACCGGTTGGCCTTCGCCGCCTTCAGTCCAACCGCCCGAGCCGGGGCCGAAGATCAGTTTCCAGTTTCCCGTCCGCAAACTCGGTAAACCCCTGGAAGAACAACTGACGGAATGTCGGCGGACGGGTTTGCCGCCCCCTTTCAGCAGGGGCAGAATACTGAAGCTGTCCTCCCCGGCATTCGGAGGTAACTCCCGGCCAAAGATGTCGGCCAAGGTGGCCAGAAGATCGGCTTGATGGACCAATTGATGGTTGACGGATCCGGATGCAACGATACCCGGCCAACGAACGATAAAAGGTACGCGGTGACCCCCTTCCCAAACGTCCGACTTGTATCCGCGCAAGGGGCCACTGGGGTAGTGTCCCATCGATTCAAGCTCATTCACCCCAATGTAGGGGGCGCATCCATTGTCACTGGTAAATATGACCAAGGTGTCCTCGACCGCTCCACTGTTTTCGAGTGCATCGAGGACCCGGCCTACCACGGCGTCGGTTTCCATGACAAAGTCTGCATAGACTCCCAGGCCGCTTTTCCCCTTCCATTCCTCATTCACAGCCAAGGGCGTGTGGGGCGAAGTCAGGGGCATGTATAACAGAAACGGTTCCCCGGTTTCCGCTTCACGCTCGATGAATTGAACGGCCTGGTCCCCCAGGGCGGGGAGGATGGGCTCGAGGGTCCAGTTCTCCAAGGCGGGACCTTGCACACTGGCCTGATGGTTTTCAAATTGCCGGGCGGGAAGAAACTCGGTTGGGATGCCGAGGGTGCTGTTGTTTTCGATGAAGCAAAAGGGCGGCCAATTGGGCACATCGGTCCCGAAATAGGTATCGAATCCACGGGTGATGGGTCCACCTTCAATGGCCCGCGAAAATACTTCGCGCCAAGCCGCACGATGCCGGGCAGTGGCAGTGATGTCTTTGGATTTACCAAAGTAACGCCGGTCGAAGTAGCGCACGCTTTGCTCAGGAATCGGCCACTCCCAGCCGAGATGCCACTTGCCGATACAACAGGTTCGGTAACCTTGCTGCCTGGCCAGCCCGCCAATGGTGAGCCGACCCGGCGCTACCAGGGGATCCCCCCATACTCCGACTATTCCTTTTTGCAACCGCGTTCGCCAATGGTAACGGCCGGTGAGCAGGGTGTAACGCGAAGGCGAGCAGACACCGGAAGAGGAATGAGCATCGGTAAACCGCATACCTTGTGCAGCCAGACGGTCGATGTGAGGGGTGGGAATTTTTCCGCGCTGCGGATTGTAGCACTGGACATCCCCGTAACCCAGGTCATCGGCGTAAACGACGAGGATGTTCGGCCGGTCGTGATCCGCGGCATAGGCCAGATCCACCCCCACGAGGAACAGGAGTGGCAAACAGAACGGAATAAATAATTTGAGGCGATGCAATGGAAGTGATGGTGGAAGATTATTGGGAGGCATGTCTCAAAGAGCGTTGCGCCCGCTCCCTTTCTATTTGATCGAGAAACGGGTTTCCGGTTCGTGGGTGGTCACCGATATCTGCCAAGTAGTCCCCAACACTCTGCCGCAGGTCGTGCAGCTCTGATTTCAGCTCCGATAGTTTGGCTTTCCACTTTGGGTCGGAGGCAAGGTTGCGCATTTCCTTCGGGTCGGACTTCAGATGGTAGAGTTCCCAGTGATCCAATCCGTTGAAATGTATCAGTTTGAAATCCCTGGAACGAATTCCGAGATGCCGGGGGGTCTTGAAGTGGGAAAAATAATAGCGGTAGTAAAAGCTTTCCCGCCAATTTTCCACCTGTTGACCCAGGAGGAGCGGCAAAAAGCTGCGTCCCTGCATATTTTTCGGAACCGGGTGCCCGGACAAGTGGAGAATGGTGGCGGGGTAGTCGAGATTGAGGACCAGTTCATGGCACAGGCTGCCCGGCGGGATCTTGCCCGGCCAGCGCACGATGAGGGGGACGCGCAGGGATTCATCATAGATAAACCGTTTGTCGTAAAGTCCATGCTCCCCGAGAAAAAAACCCTGGTCGGAGGTGTAAATGACCACGGTATTATCGGTCAAATCCAGGCTGTCGAGGCGCCGGAGAACCTCGCCGAGGTTGTCATCGATTCCCTTCACACAGCGCAGGTAGCGTTTCATGTATTCCTGGTAGACAAAGCGTCGTTTTTCCTTCCCCTCCGGCATGGCTATGATTTCGGGGGTGAAATCCATGTGGCGTTGCGGGCCGGCGATACCTTGCTTCGATCGATCGAGGGCGACCGATCGCCCGGAACCGTGATCGAAGAGGGTAGCCGGTTCGGGGATTTCCACCTCGGCCAGATAATCGTCGTAACGCTCGGCGTGCTCCCAAAGATCATGGGGGGCCTTGTAATGCAGCATGTAGAAAAACGGACGATCGGGGTCCCGCTCCTTTTCCAGCCAATGGAGCGCTTTCTCGGTGATAATATCGGTGGAGTGCCAGCCTTTGTAAGGTGTTTTCTTTCCCTGGCGCACGATTCCGGAAGGATGCTCGTCTCCCATTTCGATGAACTCGGTATCGTGATACTTTCCCTGTCCCGGGAGAATGGACCAATGATCGAATCCCCTCGGGTTGGTGTGAAGGTGATACTTTCCCACCAACCCGGTCTGATATCCGTGAGCGCGTAGGTATTTGGGTAGGGTGGGCTGGCTTTGATCGAGGCCGGTAAACTTGTAGACCCCGTTGAGGTGCGAGTATTTGCCGGTCATGATGACCGCCCGGCTCGGGCTACAAATGGAGTTTGTCACAAAGGCATGGGTAAACCGCATCCCCTGCGCCGCCAACCGATCCAGATTTGGTGTGGGCGCCACTTCAGCCAACCGCCCGCCATAAGCGCTTATGGCGTGTGCGGCATGATCGTCTGACATGATAAAGAGAATATTCGGCGTTTCCCCTTCAGCCTGAAAGAAATGAAGGACCAGCAAAAAAACGTTGAAGGGTGCAATTCGCATCATGGCGAATGGGATGGATTAAACGAATTAGGAATCAGGAATGAAAATGGACGAAGAATAAACCACCGATTACTCGGATGGGAAATGAAGAATTAGGAATTAGTGCGGTGGGAAGTGGCATTTCGAGTACACGGATACTATCCGGAAGAAGAAAGACGCTTATCCAATCATCAATTTCCCACATCTCGACAAACACTACGAATCTGATTTGTTGTGGCCATTTTTCCGGATTCGAATTGCTTTGAATTTTCCGGCACTTTCCCCAAAAATAAAAGTCCTGATGGGAAATTTATTGAGAATCTCTGCTCTAGCTGCGCTCTGTTCCTCACAACTCGCGCTCCATTCCGAAGCGATTGACACGGAAGACCAGACCTTTTTCGAAAGCAGGATACGGCCCTTGCTGGTGGAAAACTGTTACAAGTGCCACTCCGTCGATGCAGAAAAAATAAAGGGCGGATTTCTCCTCGATTCAAAGTCCGGCCTGCGAAAGGGGGGAGACAGTGGTCCGGCTATTATTCCCGGGGATGCCGCGCGCAGTCGCCTCATCAACATGGTGCAACGGCACCCGGATTTCGAGGGGATGCCCCCAAAAACCAAACTACCCCAATCCCATATCGACGATCTAGTGGCCTGGGTTGAGCGCGGCGCCCCGGATCCACGACTGGAAGAACCCCATCAAAGGGCTGATAAATCGGATTTCGATCTTCAAAAACGCAAAAAATGGTGGTCTCTGCAACCGGTGCAAAAGGCTACCCCACCAGCGATTAACCACCGGAACTGGCCGTCCAACGATTACGACCGTTTTATTCTCGAGAAGTTGGAAGAAAAGGGTTGGTCGCCAGCCGAAAGGGCCGATCGGAGCACCCTTTTGCGCCGATTGAGCTTCGATCTCATCGGACTTGCCCCTTCTCCGGAAGAACTGCATGCATTTGTAAGCGATCAGTCCGAGAACGCTTACCAGAAGCAAGTGGATCGCCTACTGGCCTCCCTACACTTTGGCGAAAAGTGGGCCCGTCACTGGATGGACCTGACCCGCTATGCCGAAACCAAGGCCTTTGAAGCCGACTACACAATGCCTTACACCTACCGCTACCGCGACTATCTGATTCGGGCTTTCAACGAGGATGTGCCATTCAATCAATTTATCTTGGAATCATTGGCGGGAGATCTCCTTCCGGAACCGAGGCGGAACCCCGTGACCGGGGACAATGAATCGGTCAAGGGACCCGGTTTCATTTACTTGACGGAAATGCATCACGGCCCGCCGGATCTGCACCAGGACGAAGCCCGAAACTTCTCTGGCATGATCGATGTTGTCAGCAAGGCCTTTCTCGGCATCACGCTCAGGTGTGCCCGTTGCCACGACCATAAGTTTGATGCTGTTACCACCGCCGACTATTATTCGTTTTACGGCATGCTGCGCAGTTCGCGATTTGCCCACCACAACACCGTAGCGGAGGAGGTACAAAAGAAGGTTCTCGGGAAACTCCAAAGGCAAAAGCCAGGGGTTCGGACCTCTGTCTTCGATGCAGGTCGGGAGGACGTAGAACGGGCAGGAATATACTTGGAAGCCAGGAACCGGTTACTGGAGAATCCGGAATTGGTAGTTGCTGTCCAAGCGCTGGATGCAACATATTCCGAGAAGAAGGAACAGAACCAAGAAGAGTACCTCGATTCATTGCGATCGGCAATCGAACCTTACGCGAAAACCCAAACCGATGATGAGCACCAAGCGGGCGTTCTAACCAACTGGGTCCTCCTATCGGTATCACCCGATTTGCAAGGGCGTTGGCCGGAGCTACAGGCCCTATACGCAGGTTCGGAAAAAACCACTAAAAAAGTTCACCTGGCGGAGGAATTGAGCGCTTCCTTTGCCGAAGTTGCCCGTCCAATAAAAAACTGGAAAGTGCAAGGACTTGCCTTCGAAATGCAGCCTGGAAAACCTGGAACATTGATTTTAAGTGCTTCAGGCCCTCGGGCTGTTCAGACCGTCCTGAGCAACACCAACGCAGCCGGCCATTTCGCAGCGCGCGTCAGCGGCGCCATGCGGTCGCCCGACTTCATCCTGGACGGCAAACCAATCGAGCTGCAAGTGAAAGGCAAGTTTGCCGCTGTCCGGTTGGTCATCCGAAATTACGAATTGACCGGCCGCGGGCCCACTACCAGCGGCCTCTACTTTCCCATCAATAGCGATTATTGGCAAACTATCCGATTTGATACCTACCTCTGGGAAGGCCTTCCGGCTTACCTGGAAATTTTCCAGAACGGGGAAGCCACCCATTCCGTCAGGTCCAAGGAAGAAGAGCCGGAATTTGATGACGACGCCTACGTTACCTTTCGCCTCGACCGGGGTCCAGATTGGGACGAGTTCTGGAAAAACCAAATTCGGGATGATTCTGAAACCGGAATGGAAGCTGCCATTGCGGCCACTTTGGCACAACTTTGGCACAAGGGTCGGCAGAATAAACTGGATCCTGCCGAAGCGGAATTACTTGGTGCATTTTTTGGGGCCGGCTTGGTAACAGCCGACACAGATCGTCACAAAAGTCTACAAGCGGCCCTCTCAGAATACCGCGAACTGGCTCGGGAAATTCCGGTCCCACGATTCGCCCGCAGCCTGGTCGATGGCGACCAGCACGACGAACTGGTCTACATTCGAGGCAACCACAAGAATCCCAGCCGGGAACCCAACCCCAGGCATTTTCTCGATGGCCTTGGAGGGGCAAAACTAAAAAGCCCCGGAAGCGGGCGCTTGGAATGGGCCCAACACGTCGCCCATCCCAATAATCCCCTTGCAGGGCGCGTTTTGGTAAACCGGCTTTGGCATCATATTTTCGGACAAGGTCTGGTCACTACGGTCAACAACTTCGGAAAAATGGGCACGGCTTCCTCCCACCCGCAACTGCTCGATTTCCTGGCCACTGATTTTATCCGCCATGATTGGTCCATAAAATACATGATCCGAAAAATGGTCCTTTCCAGCACCTACCGGATGTCTTCCCGGCCCAGCCCTGAGTCATTGGAAATGGATCCGGCCAATACACTCTTGCAGCACATGCCGGTAAAACGCCTGGAGGCCGAGGCGATTCGCGATCATATCCTGGCCTGCAGCGGCGAATTGGATACTACCCTTTTCGGACCCAGTGTAGACGCCTATGTAGAGGCCCTCCCCAACAACCGGGCCAAACCAAAATCGGGGCCGCTCGATGGCCAGAGTCGCCGGTCCGTCTACCTGGAAATGAGACGTAACTTCCTGCCATCTTTTCTGCGGGCCTTCAACCTGCCCAACGCCACAGAACCCATTGGAGCCCGCTCCGTGACCAACGTACCGGCCCAATCACTCGCCTTGATGAACGCTCCCTTCGTCCACCAGCAAGCCAGGGCCTGGCGGAAGATCTGACCGCATCGGACCTTTCGCTCAAAGACCGCATTCAGGCTATTCATCTCAAGGCTTACAGCCGACCGGCTAACCAACGCGAGCTCAGTTGGTCGAAAAACCTGCTAAGCACCCTGGCCGGAAAATACGGCTGTTCCATCGAAGACCAGCAAGTCTGGACCGATCTCTGCCATCTGATTTACAATCGAAAAGAATTTATCTATCTGTTTTAGGCCTATGTTCAGCCGCAGAGAATTTCTCAAGAAAAGCTCCATGGGATTTGGAACCCTGGCGCTTTCCGGGCTTATGCAACGAGACCTGCGTAGCGCAACCCCACCGCTCTATCCCAAAACTCCCCACCACCCACAGAAAGCCCGCAGCGCAATCTTCCTCCACATGGATGGCGGCGTATCGCAGGTGGACAGTTTTGACCCCAAGCCCCAATTGACCAAAGAACATGGTCAACCGCCCAAGTTCATCGTCGACCCTACCGTCTTCAACCAAAACGGAAATTTGCTCAAGAGCCCCTGGGATTTTAAGCAGTATGGGGAAAGCGGAATCCCCATCAGCGATCTCTTTCCCCACATTGGATCCTGTGCGGATGAATTGTGCATAATCCGATCCATGACGGCTTTTTCACCCAATCATCCCAATGCCAACTATGCCTTGCATTGCGGACATCAACTCTCCGGCCGACCCAGTATGGGGGCCTGGGTATCCTACGGATTGGGAACGCTCAGTCAGGACCTGCCCAGTTATGTGGTCATTCACGGCGGTCAGGTACCCTCCGGAGGGCATGCGGACATTCGGCAACGGTTTTCTTCCCTCCAATCATGCGGCGTCCGTTTTTCTCCCCGAACAACCGGTCCTGCTCAATACTTCCATTCAGGAGCAGAATGAGGCCACCCAGAGGATGAAGCTCGAATACCTGAACGAGATCGACGGCGATCTCGAGTCCCGGCTGGCCCACGCCGAAGCAATCGAATCGGCCATTCAAAATTACGAATTGGCTTTCCGGATGCAGATGGAAGTACCGGACGTAACCGACCTTTCCAATGAATCTGAAGCCACTAAAAAACTCTACGGTCTGGATGCTCCCTATAAAAACACCCGGGCCTATGGCGCCCAGTGTTTGATGGCCCGACGACTGGTCGAGCGCGGCGTCCGATTTGTAGAACTGACCATCAACCCGGATAACCGTTGGGACCAACACGGGAACCTGATCGAGGGACATGAGAAAAACGCCCTATCCGTCGATCAACCCATTGCAGCCCTCATTAAGGATTTGAAAGCACGCGGACTTCTGGAGAGCACCCTCCTGGTCTTCAGTGGAGAATTCGGACGCACCCCATTTGCCCAAGGCGCCAACGGCCGCGATCACAATCCCCAAGGATTCAGCCTGTGGATGGCCGGCGGAGGCATTAAAGGGGGGGCCATTTAACGGCGCCACCGACGAATACGGCTACCGGGTGATTGAAAACAAACTGACCGTGCACGACCTGCATGCCAACATGCTCCATCTGCTGGGTATCGATCACACCAACCTCACCTACCGCTACAGTGGACGAGACGTCCGCCTGACCGACGTCCATGGCGAAATTATACCTGAAATATTGGCGTGATTAGTGGAACGCACAATTCCAGTCGTCCCTCTCTATTATCGGCCTTGATTGCCGCCGCCTGCTTTTCTTCAGCTCTGGCCGAGGAGGACTACGATTACGACGTGGATATCGCTCCCATTTTGCAACAGTACTGCGTCAAATGCCACGGCCCCGAGAAACAAAAAAGCAAATTTCGCCTCGATTCCTACGAGCGGCTCATGCGAGGGGGAAGCAGTGAGGTGGCCCCCATCATTCCATACCAGCCCATGCAAAGTCCCAGGCCCAGACATGGTTACGGTGCCTCGCCCTCTGTGGAAGGCCCGTGGAAAGCCCTGGCCCAAAAGATCGCCCAAGAGGATCCCTATACTAAACATTGAAAGTCCATCTGAGGATAATCCATTTAAGGATTACGTGTAAATTATGTATGTAGTGATGCTCGTGAGAGCATCGACTGAAGTTTGATCACGGGAGAGTTACTCCCCTTGGAATTTATTCAATGGTGTCACCCGTGCTTCGCCATGGCTATGCGGGGCAAGCTCACCATTGCTACATTTCTTCGGCTTCTTGCCAGCCACCCATAAATTAAGGCTTCCGTTGCAAGCGGCCGAGATACTCATACTGATCAAACGCTTCTCCGCCGCCAATAACTCGAGGGTCCCCGTATTTCTCGAGCTCGGCAAATAGTTTTTCTTTCAATCGCTTCAACGTATCCGTGTATTCGGTACGATCGGCGACATTATACATCTGATAAGGATCCAAACGAAGGTCGTAAAGTTCATCAGCCGGTCGAAGTCCAAAGGATAGCTGCCAATAAATTTGCAATTCCGGGTCGTCCTTATGCTCAATAATATAACTCTTCGTGGGGCCCTCGTTGAACTTCCGAATAAGTGGGCCCATAAATACTTCCATCGGGATGACCGGCTGGCCATCTTTCAGGTTTGAAATTGTGGATATATAAAAAATGGTCGGTGCGAATGGCGCGCATGGGAGTCCCTCCAGCATGATCTATTTGAGCCACGGTATGGCGTTCTTTGCCAGTCAGCACATATTCACGATCCGAAGACACACGCCCCTGCATTTCGGAACGCAAAATTGGCAGCAGAGAACGACCGGTTGTGCCCGGCAGGATGTCGAGTCCGGTCCGCTTCCAGAAAGGTTGGAGCAAGATCCGTCGTGCTCACAAAATCAGTTTACGACCCGGTTCTTTGGCACTTGAGCATGCCACTTGATGGCCAGGGGGAAACCCGCGCACCGTGATCGTAAAGGTTGGCTTTGCCACGAGGAAACGGAAAGCCATGGTCCCCGGCCATGACAACGATGGTGTTATCGGAAAGTCCCTGTGTCTCAAGGAGAGCCAGCGCTTCACCCACCTGGCGGTCGAAGCGTTCCACCTCCCAATAATAATCCAAAATGTCCCTTCGAATAATGTCCAAATCCGGAAAAAAGGGAGGGACTTCAACATCCTCGGGTTTCATTCCAGCGCGGATTCCCGAATCTAAAATATAGGGTCTATGTGGATCCGTTGCTCCAAACCAGAAACAAAAGGGTTGATCTTTCGGGCGTTCCTTCAGGAATTCCTCCAGACTTCCAAACTTTTTGCCTGCTACTTCTTTTCCGCCATCCGAACCCGGGCCGAAGCCTTTGCGATAATAACCCACAAAATAGCCGGCGTCCTTTAAGGCCTGCACGTAGCTCGGAAATCCTTCCGGATAATGACCAAACAGGGCACTCCCTGATTTAAGTCTCCAGAAATGTTGTCCCGTAAGGATCGCATTCCGTGATGCGGTACAGGTTGGAGCAGAAACATAAGCATTGGTAAACAGCACTCCATTCGCCGCGATACTGTCGAAAGTGGGCGTCTTGATCACCGTATCCCCGTATGAACTCGCATGCGGCCACCCCCAATCATCGGCAATGGCAAAGAAGATATCAGGACGTTTGCTTTTGTGATGATCGGCGAAGAGAACTCCACCGACATTCACAGCCAGAAAAAGAAAAATTAAACGGATTCGTTTCCATGGATTACCTGTTTTTTCTGTTTACCAATTCCCTGTTACTTCCCCGAGTTGAAGAGTATATGAGTTCCGCTTTTCCCGGCTACCGCGATGTCGAGCTTGCCGTCATCATTGATATCGGCAGTGCGTATTTGCCGGCCAGTCCCCACGTTCCCTTCTTCGATGGTGTGGCGTGTGAACTTCAGTTTTTTCGGGTTCCATGTGTAAGAGTAGAGACAAGGCTGCTCGTTGCCTCCGGGATCCCGACCGTTATGGGCGTGAAAGCATTTGCCGGTAATCAGTTCGCCTTCGCCGTCTCCGTCGAGGTTCAGCCCAGTGGAGCGCATGCGGTTGAGAAAAACTATCGTCGATCAAGTGCTCTTTCCATCGGGTCTTGCCGTCTTTAGGCTCGAGTTGCTCCCACCAAAACAGGCCGTAGTCATGCCCGTGACCGACAATGATGTCGATTTTACCGTCGTTGTTCAAGTCGCGACAGAGCATGGGAACGCTCCCATGAATGAACCAGTCACTATGGTATTTCCAGGGTGTTGTCATGGCATTCGATTCGGGGCGTTCATACCAGCCGGCTTCAAATATGATATCTTCACGCCCGTCGCCATTGATATCGCCAAAGCCGAGACCATGACCGTTTTTGTTTGTGCCGATTGTGATCTTTTGAAGTGCAGGCACTTCTTTACGCACGGTTATAATTTTATTGCTTCGCATTTCCTTCACATCCCGTTCTTCCGTTGAAAACTTCCACGCTAGCAGCGGTTGCTCCTCGCCCCAGCTGTTGACGACCAGTTCCGGTATTCCATCACCGTCGAGGTCATGCATGAGTACGCATTCGTTGCTGGAATTTTCCGTGTCCTGAAGAAGGTGCTTAGGCCACAGCTTACCCAGTTTCAGGGCCTCGTTTCCCGGGTTTTCATACCAGTAGACTTCGGTAGGGAGCCATGAGAAGGAGATGACGTCCGTGAGCCCGTCTCCGTTAACATCGTAAGCAAGGTCACAATTGCTTTCTACGTAACCGTTCCAGTCTTCAATTGTACGGACAGGGTGAGGAACAAAATCGGGAGCCGGGTACCAATTGCGTCCTGCAATAACGTCCAGCTTTCCGTCGTTGTTAAAGTCAGCGATGTCGATACCTGCATTGCGATCGACCGTAAGGATCCTGATATCCCAACCAAGGGATGCCGCGTTGAGCGGAGTCAGGAAAGAAATGAGAAGCGTGAAGAGTGAAAAAACGATCAGCCCATTGCCGGTACAAGGTGCAATGCTCAACGGCAGGATTGATCGGACAAAGTCTCTTCTCTTCATAAAGTGATTCCAGATCGTGTACGGAGCGCACCGTTTTTGTATGAGCCCGTGCCGATGGTGACAACGGCAGAAGTTTTCAGAAAATTGCGGCGCGTGAATTTTGTACTCATAAGAGTAAAGGGGTGATTATAGTATGCTGAAGTGACTTAGGTTCTGATTTTTCCGGACGCCATTGATTATACAAAATCAAGGTGGCCTGGTCATGAAAATTTGGCGCATACTAATGAATAAATTGGTCAAGAGATGAGGTGTCAGTGGATCTTGTATCGGTTTCGGTAGGACGACGGTGGCTCCTTCATGACGCGGGTGAATTCCCTTGAGAAGTGGCTTTGATCGGAGAATCCGCATGCGTAGCTGATTTCCGCGAAGTTCATGGTGGTTTGGGTTAATTTATGACAGGCCTCCTGCACTTTGAGGTGTCGCATGTATTGTTTCGGGGACATGTTGAAACAGGATTTAAATTTTCGCTGGAAGGTGCTGAGCGATATGTGGGCGGCGGCGGCAAGTTTGGAGACCGCGATGTTTTCGTGGAACGACCGGTGCAGGAGTTTCAGCGCGGGCCCCAGTTCGTGGTTTTGTTGCAGGGAGGCATTACTTTGGCTAAATGGCCGAGTTACGCCTATGATGCCGCAGATATCGCCCCGGGTGTTGAAGAGGGGTTTTTTATTGGTGGTGGACCAATTGACAAAGCCGTCGCCGGACGGAACGAGTTCGATTCGATTGTGGATGGATGTTCCGGTTTCAATGATATGGAGGTCGTCCTTGCGCCATACCTTCATAATATGAAACGGGACGAAGTCCCTATCTCTTTTTCCCAGGATCTGGGAGCCGTCATCGACGCCGAACAGTTTGAGCAAACGGTTATTGAAGAGGACGTAGCGAAACTCGATGTCTTTGACGAAAAAGGTGTAGCCAGCCAGGTCATCGAAGATACTGGAGACAGGATCCTTAAAGTTGTTCTTTTGAAAAAATCGGTCGTCTTTCACCAATCCATTTGAGCAAAACGAGGGCCAGAAGTGAAGCCCATTTTCTGATAATAAATTCTAAGCAACGCGCTTAGCCCGAAAAACTCACAAAAAGAATTGTCCTAGGTTGTTAAAGATGTTAGCAGCAACTGGAACTGTTTGCCGATCGTAGCAGCACTCACTTGAAAGGCTCCAACCAATTGCGCTTATGGTATTCGAGCTTTACCCACCTGATATTCTCCAGGCTGCAAGCCGAGGTACTCAAAGGCACCCAGTGGGCTCGGGCCAGTCTGGGGCAGATACGCTTGAAGCTGTTCAAGATCGCCGCCCGGGTGCGCATCAGTTGCCGGCGGGTCCACTTTGAATTGGCAAGTAGCTACCCCTATTGGCAGGACTTTGCTAAAGCCCACGCCAACCTGCAAGCTGCAGGGTTCACCTAAAAGGCTCTCCTGCCCACTACTGGGGTTTGGATCGAGCCCACCGTGAGAAGGGGCCATGGATCCTTTGTCCTGCTTGCAAAAAGCGGACGCAAAATCTGCTCCGAACCGGGTCGAATGCGTCCATTGTGAACAAAATTTAAGAAGACCTGCCGGGTTGGCCCGAAATCCAACTGGAACCTCGCCTCAACGCGTCAACTCAGAAAGTTTGTGAGACGTCCGGATTAGCGCTTAACCCTATATTTCATGCCCGAGATAAGGGAATAAGTAGTGTCATTCCTAAAATGACCGGATACTGTTTCGGCCGAAGCTATCCGATCGCTTGACCATTTTATACATAACATTTGAATCAGATGTTCATGACAAAAAAAGCTTCATTTTGTATACTTGCCTGAATCTCCAACCCAAAACAAATGAACACACATAAGAACTACTGGTTTAAACCGCTTGCGGCCGTGCTAACCCTTGGTATCGCGGGCCACCTTAATCCATTGGCTGCCTCAGGAAGATGAAGACGAGGACGAAAAAATCTTCGAACTGTCTCCATTCAATGTTCAGGAAGACGAGGCTGTAGGTTATCAGGCACTATCAACCTTGGCAGGAACTCGTATCAAAACTGATCTGCGCGATGTAGGAGCCGCCATCTCAGTTATCACTGAAGATTTTCTGGAAGATACCGGAGCCACAGATGCCGCAACCCTACTCTCTTACGGTCTGAACACAGAGGTAAGTGGTGAGCAGGGAAACTTTGCCGGTCCCGATTTCCTAGGGTCCGCAGGGGTCCCCGCAATAAATCCTAGTACGGATGCGCAACGCGCTAACCCGCAAAACAACGCACAACGGATTCGCGGACTTGGTGCTGCTTCGATAACCCGGGGATACTTCCTGACCGATATACCTTTCGATTCTTATAACACTACCCGAGTAACCATCAATCGTGGGCCGAATTCGCTGCTATTTGGTGTCGGAAGTCCTGGAGGAATCATTAACAACGGCGTTAAGCAGGCCACTTTGGGTGATACATTTGGTGAGATCGGAATCCGATTTGGAGAGAAAGGCTCCCATCGACAAACCCTGGATTATAATGCAGTTCTGATAGACGATTTTCTGGCGGTAAGAATCGCTGCGATGAATGAGGATCTGCAGTTCCATCAAGAACCCGCTTATGAGGAAGATGAGAGGATCCATATCACAGCTCAACTGAAACTTTTTACGAACGACGATTCAGATATTTTCGGTAATACGATCGTAAGAATGAATTTTGAGGAAGGTTCAATCGAAGGCACCCCCGTCAATGTGATACCACCAAGAGATGGATACGGCGGTTGGTTCGCGCCACAAGTTGACCGAAGCATAGAATCTATCACCGGGGTAACGCTTCCAGGATACATTGATAACTCGAACGATAGCAGGGGTTTGTTTTCTCCCAAAACAATCATCAACACGCTTCCGGGTGTACGGGGCGGTTTTAACGGATTCCCGAATCAACAATCAGCCTGGGCGCTCAATGGACTTGTTTTTAATGACATGAACTCAAGCGTTCCTTCAGTGGGCTTACCCGGCCGACCTGAAGTAGTTGGAACACAAGGCCTTGTGAACTGGCAAAGAACGGCCGCGCGGGCGCAAAGGGGTCGGTTTGAGACGCTGGCAACAACGACCATCTATAGACCTCCTTGGACACCGGGATTCACTCAGCCTGTGATTATGGACACAAATGTGCTTGATAACAGGAAGCTCCTTCTCGAAGGCAACACGGAATTTGCCACCCATGATTTTGACGTCACCAATATTGCTTTCGAACAGTCGCTATTTAACGGCAAAGGAGGTATTGAGCTGGTGTATGACGATCAAAGCTACAATACTACTGAACGCTTCCCTTGGGATGAGGAAGTTCGGATCGATGTTTCTTCGCACCTTGCGAACGACCAACCAAACCCCAATGTGGGTAGGGCGTTTTTCTATGCTTTCGCCATAGATCAACCAGTAAGGATCACAACCAGAGAGACTTACCGTACCACCGCCTTCTATGAATTCGATTTCACAGATAAAGACGGTTTGGCCGGTTGGTTGGGCAGGCACGTACTAACCGGTTTGTGGAACGAGCAAACCATCGACAACCTCAGGAGGAATCATCGCTTGGTTTGGGAAGATGTAGATGCTGATTCCCCCGTGGAGGATATTTTCGGAGATCCCAATGGAGGTGGTCGAAACCGTCCAATTATGTTCGCCTACGTTACGGATTCGTTGCTTGGCTCGGAGTTCCAATCCGCGAGCGATGTGAGATTCACTCAGCACATCAACGCTCGTGTACCTGAAGCAGGGGATACCTACACTTTGTCCTGGCTTGATTTTCCGGATCCTGTATTAAATCCAGCAGGTGTTCCCGAAGGATCTACACTTGCAACATATGTACCAGGCACGGGAGATCCCTCGTTTTATAATCAATTCAGAGTTAGAGACAAATTTGTTTCTGCCACTAGAAGGGAACAAGTCATAACATCTAAAGCGTTGGCTTGGCAGAGCAAATGGTGGAATGACAATATCGTCGGATTAATCGGGTGGAGAACGGATGAATCTGTAAATACCGGACAAGCCAATTTTGACCGTCTACCGAATTTTGATGCGGATCCCGGGCAAACTCAATTAGCGTCCGAATCCGACCCAGTCATAAAAGGAAGTACCCGAACCAATAGTGTGGTGGTTCACATACCTGATGAGCTCATAGATTTCGGCAGTACCAATGTCAGCTTTCATTGGAATGAATCGGAAAACTTTTCACCTGAAGCCACCCGGCGCAATATTCGAGGACAAATAGTCCCCAGCCCAGCCGGTGCTACGGAAGAATACGGTATAGGATTCGAGTTCAAAGATGGCGCTATTTCCCTGCGAATCAGCAAGTACGAAATGTCTAGTGACTGGGCCGACGCCGGATTGAACGGAGCCGCGAATAATCTTTTTCTTAATATAGGCGCCCGTCGCTGGGGAATTGAAGAAGAATCTGGAAATCTATTCGAAGAGGTTATTGCCCGGGCGACTGACGAGCGTTTTCCAGATGCAGGCACTTTCAATTCGTATGCGGAGGTTCAGCAAGCTATTAGAAACTTCCTGCCACGAGAAACGGAAGCGCTCATTAACGCCCGTTTCGAGCCACCGCTTCCACAAACAGGTGCTACCTTCCTTACCGATCCAATCGTTGGGTTGACCACGACCCGGTCTTTAGTTTCTGACGGATACGAAGCTGAATTGGTCGGTAATCCTTCAAGGGGTTGGCGCATATCGCTCAATGTGGGGCAACAGGAAACCGTGACCTCTAAGACTGCGCCAGTATTGGCTGAGGTTGCCGTTGCAGCACGTGAGGGTTTGATGAGAGAAGGCCTCTGGGGACTGCAAATTGATCCGGGTAATAACACTAACCCCACCTTTGGTTCCAGTTTAAATGACGGCACGTTTATTCCGCTCGCTGCTGAGCAGGCAAAAGATGGTACCATTTCCCTGGAACAACGGGAATGGCGCGCTAACCTCGCCACCAACTACAACTTTTTGGAAGGAGCGTTAAAGGGATTCGGCGTGGGCGGCGCTTGGCGCTACCAGTCGAAGGCAGCGGTCGGTTACGAAAAGTATTTAAACGAAGATAACCTCGTGCTTCCCCTTCTGGATCGGCCGTTCTATGGTCCCAATGACACCAATATCGACCTGTGGGCGAGTTATACCCGGAAACTCACCGACAAGATTGAATGGAAAATTCAACTAAACATACGAAATGCCTTTGGAGACGACGACTATATCCCAGTGGTCATCAATCCAGATGGAAGAACAGCTGTTGTTCGCAATCCGAATCCAACGGATTTTTACATCACCAATACTTTTAAGTTCTAGGAGTTCTGTTTAGTTAAGCTATCATTTAGCCGGTCTGCCTCCCCAAGGCAGACCGGTTTTTTTATGGTATGTCATCACGTATGACCGCTGAAAATAAATCGTATCCATGGACTTAACCCGCATATCTCACAAATCTTCTACTGCGCTCCGGAATCCCGGCACTGGTGCGGACTTCGTTGGATTCGCGACTTTGCAGGGTGTCGACCCAGCTTCACCCGCTCATCGGCGCGAAACCCACACCAGCACTCGATCTCCGTTCGCTCGCGACGAATTTTGTGAGATATGCGGGTTAATACCACGGATATCCGGAAGATACTTTAAAAACAGTAAGAGGGGCTTTACGCCCCGATATTATTATACAGCCTCGAAGCAATCGAGGCATAAAGCCCCTCCTACAATCACCCCACTATTACCTTCGAGCCTCCAACTCCTCTTTTTCCATTTGATAATGTTTGGCCGAGTCGAAATCCTTCAAGCTCACGTAGTATTCAACCAACTTCGCGTATGCATTATCCTTATCCGATTGGGCTTCCAGGAATAACTTATCAAATCCGCGAACCGTATCCGGTTTGCCAGCCGCAACGAGTTTTGGATCGACAAGCTGTCTTAAATGAAAGGCGCCGGGATCCAAGGTGAACGTCTTGATAAATTGTTTTTCCGCGGCATCCAGTTTTTCAGCTTGGAACAACATATAGCCATAACCGAATTGTATGGTAGGGTCGCCGGGTAGTTGTTTGGACAGTCTTTCGCTGATGGCTTCAGCTTCATCGAATTGCCTAAGGTGAGCTAACGCAGATGCGAGATCCATCTGGGTTTGTACATAATGGGGACTCAGTTCTATCGCGCGACGGAAATGGGGTACCGACTCCTCGACTCTGCCAGACCGAAAATAGATATAGGCAAGCTGCATAAAGGCATCATGGCTGGAAGGGAGTATCCGGTTCACCATCCGGAGATGCTCCAAAGCCTCATCATGTTGATTCATTGAATAGTAAAATTCACCGATAAGTTGGTGAAGATAAGGATCATCGGGTCGCTTCTCGAGGGCGATTTTAAAGTTTTGAAGCGTTTGGTTCCCATTATCTTTCCCAATATCGGCATTGTGCTGAATAAGCTCCTGTTTAAGGTCTTGCATGCGCCGGGCATGATCCTTCTGCCCGGTAAACGGAGGCCTGTCCATCAACGGAATAATTCCATTGAGCTGCTTGATTTTACCCCAGCTGTTCCATGCCAGTTGTTCTGCACAGGCTTGAAGATCAGGTGGAATGGTTTCTTCGGTTTCGGCGAGGTCCGGAACCACAGCCGGAAGCTTGTGGAAAATGGCTTTGGCCAGCTTGTAGTTCCCTTCGAATGTAAGGTGAACATGTTCGAAGAATTCATCATAACCCGCGATGGAATTGGTGGATTCGGAAGTACCACCAAAAAGTTGCTCTGCATCGATTAACTGAACGCCTTCATCCGAAAAACTTTGGACCGTTCTTCTTACCCTTTCATTCAACGTGCTATCCGTTCGGAAGCGAAGTGTATCCAAATCGCGCGCTTTTATGTAAGCCTCGCGGGCGTGTTTTCCTTGCCCGAGGTTTTCGTAACAACGGGCTTTTTCATAAGTGAGAAGCGCATGCTCCTTGTCCAATAACTCGCATTCCTCAATCAATGCCAGCGCTTCAGAATAGTTGTGCTGTGCCATCTCTTTTTGAACCTCTTCAAATGCACGAGTCCAGTTCTGAAGATCCGTCTCGGAAAGGCTATTGGAGTGGCTTGAAGCAAATGGAAAAGAATCCTGGATATTAGATGCCACGGTACTCACCATCACCCGCGCTCCGGCTTTTCTCCCAATTTTTATAATGTCACTTAAATTGGATTCAAAGTGAGAATAGACGATTTTGAGACGCGCATCGGAAGCAGGCACTACTTTGTCCACAAAGATATCCATACCCATCCATTGTTTTGGAGCGGAAGTATCATTCCCAAATGTTCCAATAATTTGAGACAACAATTGACCGCTTCTAGTCGTCTTTGCCCAAACGCTGAGCCGTATTATGGAATGGTTCGGTTGGAATCCCATAATGACAGATCCCGGACCATAAGGCCCCACCACTTCATTGTTCCCCATGTAAACGATAAACAGGTCGGGATCCAATTCAGCACATTCGCGCGCAATAGGCAGAACCACATGCGAGTTAATGGCGGTCATGGCTACATTGTAGACTTCAAATTCCTGCTCCGGGTAAGCATTGTCCAGCATGACCTCCAAAACGCGAGAAAAGCTATAGGCAGAATAAGGAACACCCAGAGCCGCAGAACCTCCTAGAACAAAAATGCGTTTGGTATTCGGCGGCTTCTGAAGGGCCACACTGATAGCTTCTGGAATCCGTGAGATTTTGGGATCAAAAAACCGCCACATGAATTTTGAATTGGTTCCCAAGCTGCCATTTTCCTGTTCCAGAAATAACGTGGTAGGATGGCCATACCCAACAAACCGAAGGCTGGTTTCAAGAAGGATGAAAAAAATAAGCGGCGCGCCAAAAATAAGCCCGCACCGAAAAATCCAAACTTTCGTTTTGGATAAGGATTTCATGGTTTCAATAGAATGGCACGCCTCCTTGCGGCTCAATTCATTTCTCAGGCTATTACCTGATACCGTGTCGGCCGCAGCCCTCCGATTCCTTGACCATTTTATACATAATTATGAAACAAATTTGCATGATCAGACCCCCTTAATCATGTATACTCAATTGAAACTCGAAGCAACCACTGATAACGGTTTAACCCTAATTCATATTTCAAATACAAATGCTGTTATGAAGCATTTTGTGATTTATTCTTTTCTAATGAGCCTGTTTTTTATGGGGATCGTTCAGGCCCGGGATTTTATTCACCTGCCGGAGGACCACCGGGTAAAGCTATTGGAGAAACCCCGGAGGGGAGTGAGCGTGGTCCTAGATACCGACACCTATAACGAGATCGACGATCAATTTGCCTTGGTCTACGCTCTTTTGTCTCCGGAAAGCTTCAAACTGGAAGCCGTCTATGCAGCGCCTTTTGTGAATCACCGCTCCGACAATCCTTCGCAGGGTCATGAGGATGAAAAACCGAATGTGCTATTTATCGCTGTAGACGACCTGAACGATTGGATCGGTGTCTTGGGCGGACATCCACAAGCGAATACGCCCAATATGGACCGTCTTGCCAGTCGTGGAGTAATTTTTAGCAACGCCCATTGTCAGTCCCCGGTGTGCAACCCGTCACGCGCCAGCCTGATGACCTCGCTCTATCCCAGTTCTTCGGGTATCTATTTTTTGAGTCCGGATGTCAAAGAATCGCCGGTGGCCAGCAAGAGCATTGTGATACCAAGACGATTTGAGAAAGAAGGTTATAATGTATTTGCTGCAGGAAAACTATTCCACAACGCAAGAGGGATTAACGAATATCATGTGCCAAATTACGCCGGCCAATTTGGAGGGTTTGGTCCCATCCCTAAAGAGAAAATCAGTAGTTTTCCAGGGCACCCGCTGTGGGATTGGGGTGTGTATCCTGATCGCGATGATCAAATGCCTGATTATAAAATTGCGAGTTGGGCGGAAGAGCGATTGGCCGAAACGCAAGAACAGCCCTTCTGGATGGGCGTAGGTTTTTACCGTCCGCATGCACCTCAATTTGCACCACAAAAGTGGTTTGATATGTACCCCATTGAAAGCGTTCAGTTACCAAAGGTGATATCGGATGACTTGTCCGACATTTCCTCCTATGGCGTGGACATTACCAGATTGAAACACGTAGCGCCGCCCTATGAATGGGTGATGGAAAATGAAGAATGGAGACCTCTGGTACAGTCCTATTTGGCCTGTGTCAGTTTTGTGGATGCGCAAGTTGGCCGAGTACTCGCAGCGCTTGATGAGGGACAATATGGAGATAATACCTATGTGGTCCTCTTCAGTGATCATGGTTTTCATCTTGGTGAAAAGGAGCGATTTGCCAAACGAAGTTTATGGGAAGATGGAACTCGGGTTCCCCTGATTATTGTTGGGCCAAATATTCCTGAGGGGAAGGTGTGTACCAAACCCGTTCAATTGTTGGACATCTATCCTACCTTGTTGGAATTAACGAATCTCGAAGCGGATCCCACGCATGAGGGGCGCTCGTTGGTGCCATTACTGGAAGATATTGAAGCTGATTGGCCTTATATGGCCCGCTCCAGCTTCGGCCCGGGCAACTATACGATACTCTCAGAGCGATATGGATTTATTCAATATAACGATGGATCGGAAGAGTTTTACGATCATTCGAAAGATCCGCAGGAATGGCTCAACGTGATCGATAATGCGGAGTATGAAACCATCATCGAAGAACACCGGGCCCAGATACCGCAAGAACGATACGAATTACTAGGGCAGGACTCATGGGGACATAAATCATATTCGGCCACCGAAGAGAATGCGAACGCCAGAGGCAGATAAACGATGTATAAAGCGTTTCTAAGTTTTGCGATCATTTGTCTTTGCGCCTCTTCCTGGGGGGTCGCAAAACAATCGCCCCCTCCCACGCATACCGATGTGGCTTATGGCGCTCATTCCCGACACGTTATGGACTTATGGCTGGCGCCTTCAGAGAAGCCGACCCCCTTGCTGGTAAATATTCATGGAGGAGGATACATACGCGGGAATAAAACCATCATTACCCGGGAATTGATTGAAACGATGAACCAGGCGGGAATCTCGGTAGCGTCCATAAACTACCGGCTTACTGAGAAAGGACTATTCGCTGAAGGAAAACATATGTATCCGGTACCCATGCACGATGGCGGGCGGGCGGTTCAGTTTTTGCGATACAACGCTAATAAGTATAATCTGGATAAAACGAATTTTGCCGCTACGGGCGGTTCTGCGGGAGGGTGTATACTAATGTGGCTGGGTTTTCATCCTGACCTGGCGCAACCCGAGCATAAAGATCCCGTACTCCGGGAGTCGACCCGTCTTCAGGCGCTGGCGCCAAGGATCGGGCAAACCACTCATCATCATCCAACGCGATTGAAATGGTTTGGAGTGAAATCGCTGACCGCGAGCAGAGAAAGAGGGGTCGTGCCAAGTTCGAGCGAAGTACCGCGTACGGCTGAGCAAGACGCTCTCAGCTTGGATGCTTCTCCGATCACTCATTTGACGACGGATGATCCTCCGATTTATCTTTATTACAATCGCCCAAACGCACCTGTGGATGAGGAAACCTTTTGGGGAATATGGGTGCATCATCCTATCATGGGAATCAAACTCAAAGAAGCCATGGATGAGCTGGGAATGGAGTGTCATTTAGAATACACAGGAGGACCGCCGGTTTCCGAATATGAATCGCTGGAGGATTTCATTATTCGTAAGCTGAAATCGCCTCCTGCGGATGCGGTCGAAGGCACTCGACCGGCGAGCGCTGAGGTGGCGCCGAAATGGAAAACGGTCGGCTTTAGGCAGGCGAACACCATGGGTGGCGGAGAAGCGGAGATTTCGAAAGAAGGAAAGTTTCGCGTATTCGTCTTAATGGGACAATCCAATATGCATGGCCTCGCGCAGGCGACCGAGCTGACGCCGCCGTATTCTGAAAAACACGATCGCATCCGAAACTGGGCGAACGGGCGATGGGAGTACTTTGTGCCCCGTCAGGAAAGAAGCCATGCTAAAGATTTCACGAATCGCTTCGGACCAGGAGTATCCATGGCGCATCAGCTGGCCGATTTCTGGCCAAACGATACCATCGGCATCATCAAGGTTTCTGACGGCGGAACGGGAGTACGTGCGTTCGAGAAGAACTGGTCATTTGAGCGGGCTCAGCGTACCTTCGATGGGAAGAAGGGTTCGTTCTATAAGGACCTGATGAACGCGGTTGCCGAAGCGAAGAGCATTTCTGAGCCTGAGTTTAGCGATTTCGTCTGGAAACAGGGCGGTGCCGATGGGACTAAGAAGGATCTCGCGTATGAGTATTTCGATACGTTCAAGCAGCTTATTTCGGACATGCGCGCAGACTTAGGCGCCCCCGACCTACCGGTCATTTTGCCGTTGCGATGGAACGAAGAAGAAATGCTCGAATTGGTTCGGTCATCAATGAGCGACGAGGAGGTGCTCGAAGCGAAGAAATCAGCAAGCAAAGCTCCGGAGAACGATGTAGAGTTGCTCAGGACTCTTGTGTTTCACGTAGAAAACAATCCCACGCCCGAATTCAGAAAGCGCCTGGGCAGGCGAATCCAACGAAGTCCGCACCAGTGCCGGCCTTGTCACGCCGTAATACATGAAGGCGGAGATTCCGGAGCGCAGTAGAAGATTTGTGAGACATGCGGGTTAGGCTCGGCGCAAGGTTTGCCCCCTCGAATGTATCACCTCCGGGATTGCTGGATATTGTTTCGTCCGTAGTCATCCGATTTCTTGACCATTTTATTCATAAGTATGAACCAGATGTTCATGACCAGATGGCCTTCATTTTGTATACTCGAAGGCTTCCATAAAATCAGAACCCAAGTCCTTCTCGTATTCCGCAATCACCTCTCAGCCTTATGAAGACCATTACGACCCGCCTTAACGTTCCTGCACAAACTTCCAATCATTTATATTTTAGAGCATGCCGACGATAAACGGAAAACAGATCGCAGTTGAATCGCAGGGAGAGGGTGATGCCATTCTCATGGTGCACGGACTCGGAGGCACTTCCAATGTCTGGGGTTCTCAGGCCAATGTGCTCCAAAAATTCTTTAGAGTCATTCGCCCGGATCTTGAGGGATCGGGTCGATCCCCAGCCACCGGTGATCTTTCGATCCAAAGTTTTGTGGACGACATGGTAGCGCTGCTGGATTCGGAAAACATCGAAGCCGTGCACCTCATTGGGCACTCCATGGGCACTATCATTTGTCAACACATGGCGGTCCAACATCCGACTCGAGTGAAATCAATGGTGTTGCTGGGACCGGTCCATGGATTGCCGGATCCCGCCCGGAATGTGATTCAAGAACGTGGCGATAAGGCGCGAACAGAGGGCATGAAGGAAATTGCCGATACTCTTGTGCAAGTAGCTACTTCGAAGAACACCCAAATTCACAATGAGGTGGCAGCCATATGCGTTCGGGAACTATTGATGCGGCAGGATCCGGAAGCTTATGCCAGAACGTGTGAAGCCCTGGCTGGTTCTCAGGCCGCCGACCTCAGTGCCATCCAAAGCCCCGTGTTGATCCTGACCGGGGATGAAGATGGGGTTGCACCGCCTGCCGCTACTCGCGCAATGGCCCGCGGCATATCCGAATGCACCTTGGAAATCCTAGGGCAATGCGGTCATTGGACTCCCTTGGAGCGGCCTAACAAAGTCAATGAAACAGTGGTTAACTTTCTTCTTTAATAATTCCAGGTTCGCGGATTGCTGCGTACCCTAACTTCAACACCCCAATTCAAGATTATGAGCACACAAGCAAAAAAGGGAATCGTCATCACCAATGCCCGAATGATTGATGGCACCGGGCAGGATCCCGTGGAAAATACTGTCATTTTTATCGAGGGAGAACGTATCAAAACCATAACTACAAAGGATGCATTGGATGGCCAGCCACTCGAGGATTATTACGAAATCGACGTCAAAGGAAAAACCGTACTGCCCGGACTGATTGAAGGTCATTATCACATCAGTTACACCGACGTATTGGAACTGAACGATCTGGATCTCAAACTTCCCCCCGAGGAATGCACGGTGCTGGCCGCTCAAAATGGTGAATTGATTCTTCGCTGTGGCTACACCAGTGTTTTCAGCGCTGGAGCCCTCCATCGTGTGGATGTGGCCCTCCGCGACTTGATCGAAGCCGGCAGAATGGTGGGCCCACGGTTGCTTGCGTCCGGAAGGGATATTTGCCCAACCAGTGGGATGCTTGACTGGAATCCCTCCTATTGGAAACTCGGAATGGAGGGCCTGGCCATCTTTGCCGACGGCGTCGACGAGGTGCGGAAAGCGGCCCGCGAGATCATGCGTGACCGGGCCAACATGATTAAAATTTACCTCACCGGGGAAGGACTGTTGCGCCCATGGATGCCTCAGGAGGAAACCATGATGACAAAGGAAGAAGTGGCGGCGGTTACGGATGAAGCGCGCCGCCGGAATCGAATGGTCATGGCGCATTCCCGGGGGGCGGATGGCGTCAAGATCTGTGTGGAGACCGGAGTGCATGTGATTCACCATGCCACCATGGCGGATCAGGAAGCCATCGATATGATTGCCGCAAACAAGGAGAAGCACTTTGTCGTTCCGGCTTTGGGATTAACCTACGCCACAGCGAATTTCGCGGCTGATTACGGCGTACCCGAAGCGGTGATCAAGGATGGGCTTCATCAGGAAGAATATGAAGAGGGCTGCAAAGTCATGAAGAAGCTCAAAGAGGCCGGTGTCCGTGTCCTGCCCGGAGGTGACTACGGATTTGCCTGGTGTCCCCACGGCGATGAGGCCAGGGACCTGGAACTCTTCGTGAGAGACATGGGCTTCACGCCGATGGAAACGCTCGTCGCAGCCACTAAATGGGGGAGCGAGATTATGCGCATGGAGGACGATGTGGGAACGCTTGAAGCGGGAAAATTCGCCGACATTCTGGTTGTCGAGGGAGACCCGCTCAAGGATATCACTCTCTTTCAAGACCGGTCCAATATTCAGTTGGTCATGAAAGGCGGTGAGATAATGTGTAACCAACTGGGACTGCCTCAAATGCTCACACCCGAGCACACGATTGAGGAACATCGTGCCCGGGTGGAAGAAACTCTCGGATATAAACCGGGTGCGCTGGGAAATCCCGAGGTATCGGAATCAGCCCTGCAACAAAAGCGTAATGATATGTTCGCCCAGTTGCTCGCGCGAACGTGAGTGAAGCTTTATGCTAAAATTGAAATACCTCCTTCACTATGCAATGTCTCTGGAAGGTATGGTTCCGGAGGGCTAAAATTAAATGTAGCATTGGTTGCTTGTCTCGCCGCATTCTAAGAAGGCGGATGACACCAATGATGAAATGTCGATCGATAATCGTCCGTTCCATGGTGTACCCATGCTTCGGCAAGGCTATGCAGGGCAGGCTCACCACGGCTACTTATACAATCCAGTCTCAGAAGAGCCCTTGGGTAAAGGCGGATGACCCCCCTGGAACGGAAACGGAGCACGAATTCGTCCTAATAACGTTTAACTTAGGACCATTCGCGTTTGACCCCTTGCTCCCTCTCTATCGCAAAAAAAAACGGCCAAGCAAACATCTTATACATGCATACAATGAATCCTGGAGCAGAAAAATTTGTTAAGCATTTTTTCTTCAGTGCCGCAGTCGCTTTCATTTGCACCGGCTGCGCGGATACGCGGGAAGCAGAGATACGCGGGGAAACACAACACGCGCATGATTCCGCAGCTCATCAAAAGGAAGAAACCTTTCAGAACAGTACCCCTAAAGTTGTTACAGATGCAGCAGCAAGTGCTTTCGAGCCGCTTCCCTTACCGCACAACCGAATTCGTAATTTCTATGCGGCGGAGGCACGCCGTCATCTCAATCGTGGCGACCGGCCTTTGCCCGAAATACTTCCGGAGTTCCCGGGGCTGGACGGTGGCAAGTTTGGCCACTGGGGGCAGGGTGACGACACGACCTATGCCGACGAACGACTCAATGAAATGGACTTGGGTGGATTGGTATCGCAAGTAGTGCACCACTTTGGGCAGACCACGGTACGGGGGGTTGCCGTGGTCGTTGGAGAAAACCAGGAGGCCTCGGCTCTTTTTGATCCCAAGCGATTTACTTTTACCGACTCCTGGCATGGAGGAACGGTGACCTGGGATACTCAGCGCTATGGTGTGAATAGCGGCGTGAAGCCGGGGGGTGAACGCCTTCTCGATCTCGGTGATTCAGTCTGGTCGATGGAAGGCGGAAAAGAATTAAAACTGAAATACCTCGGTTTTTATCGTAACGGAAAGCATGTCGTTTTTCACTACCGGGTAGCCGGTACCCCGGTTTACGACTACGTCTGGTTTAATGGCGAAACATTGACCCGGACGATGACGGTTGACGGAACGCTGAATTCCGGAATCACTTTGCGTTCGTCTCTCCCTCCGGTATTCGATCGAGGAGAAACGAAGCGGCTGGCTCTTGAAGGGAAGCCCCAATGGGCGTCGGGCGAAGTGGTTACCCGTGGTGAGCTGGGAACCGGCTCCGATCCCTATGTCGTCGATACGCTGACGATTCCCTATCACGACAAGAATCCATTTGGAACGCCATTCCGCGTTGGAGGATTCGACTTCCTGCCGGACGGCAGGGCGGCGGTATGCACCTTGAATGGGGACGTCTGGTTGCTCGACGGCATCACTGCCAAACTCGATAAGCTGACATGGAAGCGCTATGCGGCGGGTTTGCATCAGCCACTTGGACTGGTCGTCAAAGACGGTCAAATCATCGTCCTCGGCCGGGATCAGATTACCCGGCTGCACGACAGCAACGGGAATGATGAAGCCGATTTCTATGAGTGCATAACCAATGATTTTCCTGCCGTTGCCGGAAACAGCTATGCCGACACCCTGCATCAGGACCAGAACGGCACTCTCTATTGGTTCACTCGCGCAGAGGGTTTTCAGTTCACCAGGTTTTCGGAAGGCGCCAAGCCGGAATCGGTCGCCACCGGTGTGCGCAACAGCAACGGTCTCGGCATTTCAGCGGATGGCAAACTCCTGCTTGCCACCGCGCAGGAGGGACCTTGGACTCCGGCCACCGCCATCTTTGAAATCAGTGAGGGGAGCTACCATGGTTTCGACGGGCCAAGAGAAGGTTATGGGAAATACGGTTATGATCTGCCGTTGTGCTTCATCCCGCGTGGAATCGATAGCTCGACGGGCGACATCATCTTCTTTCCTCAGGATGATCGTTTTGGCCCGCTTGCGGGAACCACCTTGGGAACCTCGCTTGGGGCGTGCAGCTACTACCTCATTTTACGCGAAGAAATCGGCGGCCGGAGTCAGGGCGGGGTTGTTCCCTTGCCCGGTGACTTTTTATCGGGGGCGCATCGCTCGCGCTACAATCCGCATGATGGACAATTCTACGTTGCCGGTAGCGCCGGTTGGGGAAGTTATTTTCAGGAACCCGGTTCCTTGCAGCGGGTGCGCTACCAGGGAGGAGAATTCCATATTCCTGCGAGTGTAGAAACACGTTCCAATGGGCTTATCGTCCGCTTTAATACCGCGATCGATCCGGAATCGGTCTCATTGAAAACCGCCTTCTGTGCGCAGTGGAATTATTTATATAGCAGTGGGTATGGATCTCCTGAATACTCGGTAAAACAGCCAGGCATGGCCGGGCATGACCCCGTTGAAATCCGCTCGCTTCATTTAATGGAAGACGGTCGCGCCCTTTTTGTCGAGATACCTCAGCTCCATCCGGTGATGCAGCTTCATCTGTATTTGGATCTCAAAACCGCTAGTGGAACCACGTTCACTCCGGATATTTTCTATTCAATTATTCAGACAGGCGATGAACCGTTTACCGACTTTCCCGGCTACACGAACATTACCAAAGAGCCTTTCAACGATTTTCCAACTCCGGAAAACTACCCCCGCGACCAGCGTCTCGTGGCTCAGGAACAACTTGGCAAAAGCACCCAAGGCTTTGAAACCGCGGTAATCAAATGCGTGCCCGGTCTTCAGTTCGAGCCACGCCGCATTCAAATGCGCGCCGGACGCCGGGCGGTCATTGTGTTGGAGAACGCGGATGTCGAGATGCCGCATAATCTGGTTCTTGTAAAACCCGACCGTCTTCAGGCGATCGGTGAAGCGTCCATGATGCTGGCCTCCGATCCCTCCGCGGTGGGGAACCACTATGTTCCTGAAGATGAAGGAGTGCTTGCCATGTCAAGACTGGTGCAGCCATCGGAACTGTATTCGATTTATTTCAATACCCCAAAAAAGGTGGGAGAATACCCGTTTATCTGTACCTTCCCGGGGCATTGGATGATCATGCGGGGAATTTTAGAAATTGTAGAGGAATAATACATGAGAGAGCTGGCTTTGATTAAAAGGTAAGCCAGCCTTCATCAATCGATAATCGATAACAATGAACACTAGATTCTTAATCACAGTAATCTTGTAGGTCTCCTTGTAGGTCTCCTTGTAGGTCTCTGTGGCGATAAATTAAATGGCTGCAAACAGTCTGGTCATTCCTTTAGCCAGCGCAAGTTGCGGAACTCCGGTTCCGCTCCCGACCATTCGCCGCCAAATGCGGTGGATATCACCTCATCATCCACGCGCTTTTTCAAGATTTCTTCAGCGTCGAAACTCAACTCCCTGATGCTGTTCCAATCTGTCAGGGCTTTATTATCGGTATTTCGGAAATCAGAGGGTGATAGCGCCAGGCTCTGCCATTCGTCTCCGCCGGCAAGAGCAACTTCGGCAATGTAACGATCGAGCGAGACAATCATCTCGTTGGGTTCAGCAGACCGCACATCCAGGGCTAGTTTTGCTTTGGGAGGCGCTTTCCACAATTCGCTGTAAACCTTGTGTGCCCGCCGCCCCCAACCTTCCGATTTATAAGTGAACCATTCCTTTTCCCAATCGCCTTGGAAGGTTTCAATGACCTGGGATGGTTGCAAACTTGCCTGAACTCCATCAGCTTTCAGTTGGTCAGGTGAAGCTATGCTCATGCGGGAAGACAACGTAAAGGTATTGGCGGTATAGACCCGGTAATAATAACCGGCCCCGGTAACCGGTTCCTTCAGCGGGTAGCGGACATTTGCATACACCCACAATGGCTTGTCCGTGCTGACGAGGGGCAGGTCCGCAGTCCACATATCACCCGCTACCCTGGAAGGCGCAAAATGCCAGAATCGATTGATTCGATTATCCCGATCTTCAATTTCACCTGCCTCCGGACCCTGTTGGGTGTAATAAATTTCCACGGACAAAATCGGCTTGGACGAATCGGGCCTGACGGTAAAAGCCGGCACACCCGTTCCGGTTTTTAACTGCAGGCTGCTTTCGGGAGTCTCCGGATTGTTAAAGGACCCTTTCAGGAACTGGTCAAACCAGAGGAGGGTCGCCACTTCGAAATCCCCATGATCCTGATGATTGTGATGAGGCGAACTGGTGAGGCGCCACTCTTCGCTCTGAATTTCTTTCAGCGCCGTCTGCAGGTCATTGATCCTGCCGTGGAAATCATTGGAAGGGCTGAGAAAGATAATGGGGCAAACAATCCGTTTCAAGTAGACATCATCAGCCAAGGTGGCGGCGAACAGCGGGTCCGCATTGTGACGATCGCTGATACCTCCGCAGGACGGAGCTGCCGCTTGGACGCGTTTGTCCGAACCAACGGTCAATACGGTGAGCTTGCCCCCCATGGAGTGACCATAGACCCCCAGCTTTTCGGAATCCACCTCCGACTGCCGTTCCAAAAAGGTCAGGGCACGTCGAGCGCCCAAGGCGCAGAGGAACCAACTGTTGTTGCGAGGCGATGGCACTGCGTCCAAGGTCCAGGATCCAACTACAATTCTCGGGAATTGGTTTCCCCGGTTCCTGGATGGAGCATGGTAACCATCCAGGGCTCCCCAATCGGTGGTCGGCTTATAGTTCGGATCATCCGTGGCTTCGGCAAAGAACAGCTTCACGACTTTGGGATCCACCCGATAATCCGGCGCATTGATTCGTCCGGCCCAGGAAATCGAAAGGGTTGCATAACCGCGCTTGCCGTTCGTGAGTACGGCACGGTAATCGGCATACTGCCCTCCTCCATGAATCTGAACCAGCCCGGGCAGACTGGATCCCCCTTTGGGATATCCATACACCGCCGCCATCATGGCTTTTTGTCCTTTGAAAATGCCGATGCGGTAGCGCAAGACCTGCATCACCACACCCTCCTCTTCCCACTCCTTCAGGATCTCCACCTCGAGCGGTTCGGCGCGGGGATCAAAATCCGCCCACAACGCCTCGACCGTTTGAGGAACTTTGCCGTCTTTGAGCGGAGGTAGGGTCTCCTGACTGAAACTCGAAGCACAGCCGGCAAGCACGAGGATCGCTATAAGGAGGAATTGTTTTTTCATCCCAAAACCATCCATGCGGACGATTTATAAAGTTACCTGAGTAGCTACCTGTCGATTACATCAGATCCAATTTTACCGAGAATACCACGCGCCGGCGCTCATTGGCGTTTCCGCGTGTTCGGAAGAAGAAAGTGTTGCCCGCGTTTTCGATGTTCGCCCCAAAGGTGGTTGGCGTATTGCCTATCATCGTCTCGTAGCGGGCAAACAGGTCGTATTCCGTATAACCGTCCTCAATGATCCACCGGTTTCGTGATGTCGGGGACTGAGGAATCGGGCCTTCCGCAATAACCACTCCGCCTCCAAACCTCAATCCTGCCAGCGGACCCTCGGTAATTCTATAATTCGTCCAGAGGGAATAGGAATGTGGCGCGGCGCCTTCAAGTCCGAGTACCGGCAAGGTGGTTGGGGGAAGATCCGCATGGGCGTCCATGTAGGTATAGGCTATTGTGGTTTGCCAGTTATGAACAGGGGTGAAGAACAGTTCGACCTCCAATCCCTCACTGACGTCATCGGTCAATTCATTGCGCGATTCTCCAAAATCCGGGTCGAAGGCGGATTTCAGGACACTGTTCTTGGCGATGTCAAAATAGCCTATGCTTCCAGACAACTTGCCTTCCCAAAGATCCATTTTAACTCCAATTTCATATGCTTCTCCCGTTTGGGGGGGACGTGGAAGCCCGGTATCGGGGTCGACCGCCCTGTTGCCGGAATAGGAGGTGGCATAATTGGCGAAACCGGCGAAATCTTCGCTAAAATTGTAAACAAAACCCGCTTGTTCCGAAATATCGTCACCCTTGAAGGGTTCCGGAGCCTGGCCACCCGCGAATGGAGGCCTTTCCTCAACGTCGTTGTAGCGCAGACCCAATAATAAATGCGCCTTGTCATCGCCGAAGGTGATGAGATCCGAAATATGGGCGCTGAAAACATCGGCAGTCAGCAAACCATCGGTGGTCGTGCCGGAACCATTGGCCTGAACGTAATCGAGATCGATCAGGTTATCATTCCAGTAATCCAGGCCCTGCGCCATGGCCTCCGCCTCGGATAGCTCATGAGCTTTAAGGATCTCATCGATGGTGATGGTGTAGCGCAGTTGGGCGTCCGGATTATCCGCTGCCCATTGTTCAATAAAAGCGCGTTCTCCCGCGTTGGCGTAACGGAGTCGAGCAAACTTGCGCAAGAGTTGGTTATCGAAGAAACGAGCCCCAAAGCTGAAGCGGTTCCTTACATTTCCGGTCATGAGTTCCTTGAACCCTTTCACAGAATGCACATTCGACGTTCCTCTACTGTTGTCATATTGATAAAATGTTCTTTCCAAACCAGTGTTATTGAAGGTGTTGTATATCCGTCCATACCCTTCGTGAGCCTGTTGGGAGTGACTGAAGATATACTGAAGACTAAACCCCTCAAACCACATGTTCGTGCCAAGCTGCAGAAAGTCGGATTCGCGGTCCTTGAAGCTTTCGGGCACTCCACCGGTGTAATCTCGCGGCAGGAACGGACTGTTGCGGCGAATGGTGTTTTCCCGTATATTTTCAACGACATCGTCGAAATCGCCATCATTGTTGAGATCCTCAGATTGAATCCGGTTGAAGATGTAAGCGCTGCGCACGCCTTGTGTCCCGCTCAATTCGAGCTTACTTCCGATAAATACCAGCTCGAAATTTTCATTGATGGAATAATTGCCTATTGCTCCATAGGAGCTTTCGGTGTGTCCCCCCGGCGTTTTCCGCCAGCCATCATACTCTTCATAGGACCCGATGAAACGGAGTTTCAGGCGGTTGTTTTCTCCGGTTGCGACGTTTGCGTCGAAAGAGCTCTCCAGGAAGCCAAAGTCGCCTACCTTCTGGGTGAAGCGAAGGTGATCTACCGATTCAGCCTGCTTCAGCATCACGTTGATCAGTCCGCCGGGATCCGATTCCCCGTAGAGCGCGTTGGGACCTTTGACCACTTCGACCCGGCTAATCAGGTTGGTAGGCACATTTTCATTGGATCGGATGCCATTGATGAGAATTTCACGGGTGGCAAATCCACGAATGGTAAACAAGGGCCGCCGCGCAATAATTTCGGACCGGGTCGTTTGCCTTACAGAGGATGAATAGTCCATCGCTTCGTTGAAATTCCCAACAAGGTTGTCTTCCAGGAAATCGGCGGTAATCACATTGGTGGTAAAGGGCAGATCCCGCATGGCCGTGGCTATTCCAATTCCCGAGATGGTTTCCTTGGCTTGATAACCATTGTCCAGCTCACTGCTCACTTCGAAGGGATTCAATTCATACAGGGGTGTGTCCTCCTCCTGAGCAGGGAGGCCGGTGGCCCATAAAACCGTTCCACAGAGGGCAAGAAGTTTAGAGAAATGGGATTTTGAGAAGACGATGGAGTTCATGTTCGGGAGCGTGATAGATGTTAGTGTTTTTTGGCGGGTTAGCGCCAGAGGATGACAATCTTGCGATAAATTCCGGATAGAGGCCTGAAACAAGATAGCTTTTTAGCCCGAAAAACTCACAAAAAAGAGTTGTCCTAGGTTGTTGCAGATGTTAAGTTGTTGATTTTAAGAAAGTTACATAAACACCAACAACAACCAGGACAATGACACACTGTAGCCAAAAGGTTTTCCAATTTCAAGGCTTAAACAGCCGAAAAGTGACGGTGGATTTCAAAGGGGGCTATCTCAGTAGTGAGGGTGGAGCGCTCATTCTGCGTGAAATGGAACGGCGCCACCGCATCCTCAGAAAGTTGTCCCGTTGCTTTGTGGATTTGCGTAATCAAGGGTTTGTCGAACACCGTCCGGAGGAGTTGTTGGCCCAGCGCATCAACGGGATTATCCTGGGTTATGAGGATATCAATGACCACGACCGCCTGCGCCTGGACCCGGTGCATGCCTTGTTGGCGGGCAAGACTGATATCACCGGTGAGAAACGCATCCGTAAAGCGGACCGCGGCAAAGCTCTGGCCGCGCATGCCACCCTTAATCGCTTGGAGTTGGGAGCCTGCGGAGGCGATGGACGTTACTATAAAATTTTGGCCAATGCCGAGAGTATTGAAGCTTTGCTCATAAGCGAAGGGCTCAAGGCGATCCCTCCCCAAAGCAAGGAGATCGTGTTGGACTTCGATGCCACCGATGATCCGTTGCATGGCCAACAGGAGGGAGCCTATTTTCATGGCTACTATAAAAGCTACTGCTACATGCCGCTGTATTGCTTTTGCGACAACATTCCTTTGTGGGCGCAGTTGAGAGACTGCAAACGCGACGGCAGCGATGGCACGGAAGAGGCGCTGGCTAAGATCGTGCCGGAGATCCGGCGGCGTTTTGGCAAAAAGATGCGCATAATTGTGCGTGCAGACAGTGGATTTGCCCGCGATGCGATCATGAACTTTTGTGAGAAAGAGAAGCTGTATTATTGCTTCGGATTGGCCAAGAACCCGACGCTTAAAGAGCTGATGAAGAATACCTTCGAAGAGATGCTCCAGGAAATTGAAGCCGGGCAAAGCGCTTTGCCGTATCGGCAGTTTATCGAGTTTGGCTACCGCACGACAAAAAGCTGGAGTCGATTTCGGCGGGTGGTGGGCAAAGCTGAGATGTTGGCCAAAGGGAAAAATCCGCGTTTTGTGGTGACCAACTTGCCGGCGGAAGGTTTCGCCGGAGATGCTCCCGAGCGCTTTGCGGCGAGGCGCCTCTACGAGCAGTTTTACTGTGCCCGAGGGGACATGGAGAACCGCATCAAGGAGCAACAACTCGACCTGTTTGCCGATCGCACCAGCACGCACTTCAAAGCTTCCAACCAGTTGCGATTGTGGTTTTCGAGTTTTGCCCACCTGATACTCTCCAGGCTGCAGGCCGAGGTGCTCAAAGGCACCCAGTGGGCCCGCGCCACGATTGGCCAGATACGCTTGAAGCTGTTCAAGATCGCGGCGCGTGTGCGCATCAGTTGCCGGCGCATCCATTTTGAGTTGGCTAGCTCTTACCCCTATTGGCAGGACTTTGCCAAGGCCCACGCCAACTTACAGGCTGATGGGTTCACCTAAAATAACTCTCTTGTGCAGTGCTGGCGGTTGGATCTGATCCCCCAATGAGAGGGGCCATGGAGGATTTTTGCCGCTGACAAAAACGGGATGCGAAATGGGCTTTGAGCGGCATCGTTTTGGCCAATCTGAGAGAAAAATTTTAGCTGGAAGCCGCCGAGTTGTTCCGGGCCCCGCTGATGGGCGCCTCAGAGCAGAAACTCAGAAATTTGTGAGAAATGCGGGTTAGCTTTTGGCCCATGCAAGAAAATTCAATAGATGGAAATTATCAACCTCGAAATCCAGTTAATTTTTTTCGGGATGATTTTAGCGAATACTCACGGTTTTGGGAAAACCCGGATGTTGCTCGTGCGTATCGACTCCTTTGAATCTACCATATACCGGCCAACTCTCGAAGGTCACAGAATTCGATGACTTATCAAATCGAACGATCCCATAACCGAGCCCTTTGTAGCGAAGAAAATCCAGAGTCGCTTTACCGTCGCCTTCGTAATCGTCCTCAATTAAAAAGCTAAACGGATTAACGGCCGCCCAGATGGTTATTTTGTTACCCCAACCATCGAGGAAACGGCCGGTGTAGGACGGCATTCCAGGCAGTCGGTTTTCTCCCTCGATATTTGGTCGCCATTCTCGGCGGGTACCCGTTACGACGGCGGGAAGGGTAAACGACCAACCTGCGTCTTCCCAGGTATCAATCCCTTGTTCTACGAGTGTAGCGAAGTGCAGATCACCATGGATCATGACAGCTTTGGCTTCGCGAATAACCTCCAGGGCTCGTCTACGTCCCGATTGCGGCCAACCATTGGAATCAAAGTCCGCTACCATCAGGTGATGGGGTTGGCAATAGGGAGATTGCGATAATACCGCCCGAAGTTTCCTGCCGTCAAATCCCCAAACCCGAAGAAATTCCAGTTGGCGGTGTCCCAGTAGCGTCAGGTCGTGGCGATCCAACTTGGAAGTATCGAAATCCTCCTCCTCAATCACGTCCAACCGAGGAAGGTTTCGTTCTCCCCGCATTTCAAAAAGAGGCTCCATGGCCGCTATTACATCCCCGGGAGCAGATTTGAATTTGCGATCGTTTATGAGGGCAAAACTAACGCCTCCCACGTCCAAACTTGTATAGTAAGCCCCGATACCTTGCTGAATCGGTGTTGGATCGAAAGGATCCGGATGATGCCCCATTTGGGTATGTTCAACCATTTTTACCCACTTCGGGTGCATGCGATATCCTCCAAAGCAACGCATATCCATATTTTCCAAATCTCCCGACATTCGAACACCTGCCTTGCCCCAAAGATCATTTGAATACACATCATGATCATCCGGAATCATAACGCTCGGCCGGTCCTTTAGCAAATCGCGAAAACTGAGTCCGAGGAGCCAGAGTTTCCCGAGGTAGTTCAGCGCCGCTCGCTCAACCTCCGCTTCCCCTTCGGCCAAGACAATGCCATAACCACCGCAAGTCTCGTAAACCTGGTCCCCGGCGAAAAACACCACATCGGGATCCTGCGCCAAAAGGTTTTCCTCGAAAAACCGGTTGGGAAACAATTCCGCATGGGAACAGGTAAGCCCAGCTAAAACAATGCTATCCTTATCTTTTGGATCTTTGCGAATGGTACCACTCCAATCGGAATCCATTGCTCCATTTACCGAATTCCAGCTATACCTTACCCGGTAATCCCGATCGATAGAGTCATCCCAGTTTTCTACGCGAAAACGGGCCGTTAATGACAAAGGATCGATCCGGCTCTCGGCCACCGTGGTCCAACCCGAACTCGACTTCAGTTGTAAGGAGGCAACCCGGCTCGCTGAGTCCTCCATCGGGACAAAAAATGCCATCAGCTTGAGGACCTTGTTGTGGAGCGTGTGCTGGGTCCACAGAACAGGTCCATAAGTCTGCTCGGGATTTGCTTTAAATTTATTGCCACTCACCGACCAATCAGAAAACCAAAATGTGGAATGATCGGGATCGCTGTGGTCATGACGCTTTCTGCGTTGTCTTAATAATGGATGACAGGCCAGGGCCACATTTCCGACCAATGTATCCTGCTCAATTTGCGACTCCAAATGGGCGATTTCACCATCCGCCTTTTCGACTTTCAGCCGAACGGTTGCGAGATTTCCGGCATAGTCGACTTCCAGATTCAATCGACACGCTTTCAAATCGGCGGAAGTCAATACTTTGCCTGAGGATTTGGAATTTATGATCAGTTGACCGTCCGAAGTTATTCCTGCCTGCAAAGGTGGCTCCTTCATAACTTCCTCAGCGAAGCCTGACTCGATGTCATAATAAATATTTGAGCGATAGTCGTTACGGTGTCCCACGGCCCCAAACTTGAATCCGGCAAATACAACTTTCCCGGCGGCAGATTCCCTTCCTTCCAACAAACCTGCCTTTACTCGCATCCGGAACGCGCCGTCCCCCTCAACAAGCTGATGGGTCAATGCGTGCACTTCGTTCACCAAGCCCCCATGGTGGCATTCAATGCGACCGTTCGACAGCCGCCAGTTCATAAGCGGATTGGTCCAATATTCGGGGCCTATCCAAGTGCGGGTGATACCCTGTTGCACGATCGGTAAATCCTGGGCATAAGACGAACAAGCCCACAATATGGAAACGACAGGAAGAATGAGTTTCTTGAAAGTTCTCTTCATAAGGGAGTTGAGTTGGGGAAGTGACCGTGTTTAGCCCCCAGCGTCATAGCAAGTGTCTGAGGCTGTCATCCGGAACAACATTTAACCCAAAAAATACTGACTGGACCAACTCGATGGAAGCTGGGAAATTTGATAGTGCAAAATAGAATTCCTGAACGAAATAGGCTGAAAGGAATAGCCTGAGTATGCGGTTGTTTTCCGCTTTTTCGAGGAGAAAACCTGTGAGGCATTTCAATGCCTCATATTACCCATCTCCGCATTTTCCTCCATCCGTAATCGGCCACTTGGCAGGCAAAGAAACTACCCCAGCATGCGAGATGCTGAGGCTTGAACCCTTTTTCCGCGATGCCTACATTAAAATCAGCGCCCACATTTCGGAGCGCAGGAGAAAAGTTTTGAGATTTGCGGGCCTGGTTTATTCGTTTGTAGTGCAAATTGTAGAATCAAAAGCTCCGGATGTATGGAGTTTAAAACCGGAGTATTTTTTTAGAATTTGAAGTTAACGACCGATGAAATGCCAACCATTGTCCTGGGAATTTCTTATGATTATTTTGCCTGTTAAGCGTATGGTTTTTCCAACAGTGTTTTTCTGCGCCTGTCTTAATTTAATCGGCCAGAATACGGAATCGCCCAATTTCGAATTATCAGTAATTCGTTGTGACGTGCAAACGGTTCCGCCCGAATGGGCGTTGCTCGAACGCCACCTCATCGATACCCTCAACGGAGCGGGTATTGCGTTTTTTAATACCTATGTCGAGCCCGACGGCTCCGTAAGGTTCAAGGAGCGCTATGAGAGTGGCATGAACTCCTCCGACGACTTGTATGAAGCCTTCAAGGGATTCTCTCTGCACACTGCTCTAGGCGGCTCGGATGAGTTGGATCGTCTTCACCGCTATGCCTGGGAGGGAATTACCCGGCAGTTTACCCGCTACGGGCAAATCTACCGGGAATTCGATTCCAATTGGGATTGGATGCACCATGGCGAGGGCTACGTCGATTTCTACACTTTAGGAATGATCGAGCCCGAAGACCCTCTCTTTCGCGACCGCTCGATAAAGTTTGCCGCCATGTTTACCGGTGACGACCCGGAAGCTCAAAACTACGATCCAAAATTGAAAATGATGCGGGCATCCATGACCGGCAGCCGGGGTCCCCTGATGGAATGGACCAAGCGCGATTGGATTCCCACCAATGCCAATCTGGTCTATTACAACTTGCCATTCAACAACATACCTGGCATCGACACCACCTCCGCCTGGATCAATGATCATCCCGACAACGACCTGTTTGCCAAACTGGTCAAGGGGATGAGCGACCGCATGGCTAAAGGCGACATTCCTCTCAACCTGACCTGCACCCCGCTTATTGCCAACGCATACCTTTACACGGGCGATTCGCGTTACATCGACTGGGTAAAGGAATACGTGGGCGCTTGGGAGGAAAGAACCGAAAGAAATAACGGCATCACTCCGGACAATGTTGGCCTATCCGATAACATCGGCGAATATACCGGGCACTGGTGGGGTGGCTATTACGGTTGGATGTGGGTTGGTGGAGCTCCTCACATCATTCGGGCTCAACTCACTTCCGGAAAGGTTGCTACCTTGTTGACTGGTCATTCCCGCTGGATGGAATTACCCCGGAGTCAATTGGCCTTGCTGCGTAAACACGGAAAAATGGAGAACGGCCAATTCGTGATTCCCATCCGCCATAACGAAACGGGTTGGCATCGTTTCCAGAGGGAAAATCCGTCCGACTATGTCCACCTTTGGTTCACCTCCCACGACGACAGGGATTGGAACCAGATCGAACGCTTGGCGGTGGCCCAGAAAAAGACAAGGGGTGAAATTTCCGACCAGGACCTGGAGTGGGCCTACTTCGTCAAGGACCGCAATCCCGGATTTGCAGAACGCGCTTTGAGTCGCGACTTGAGGACCGTTATTCGGAAGATCGAATTCATACAAAAGGAACACGGGGATCCGGAGACTTTCGTCGATAATAAATGGATCCTGTCAGATCCCATGAAACTCGATAATCTGATCCGACTTTCCATTGGAGGACTGCCAGTAAGGGTTCAGGGTGAAATGTTGTATTCACAAGTGCGCTACTTCGACGGTGAGCGCCGCCGCTCTGGTTTGCCACCCGACGTGGCGGCACTGATCACGCGGATCGAAAGGGATTGGATCGAGATCGAAGTCATCAACCTCAATGCATTGGAGTCGCGACAACTGATCATTCAGGGGGGCGCCTATGGGGAGCACTATTTTCGGTCGGTTGAATTTACCCAGGTGGCTGAGATTCAACCGCCGGTTCGAGGCTTGAGGAATCCTCGAACCGGTATGGTGGAACCAGTTGTTACCCAAAGTAGCAAAGAGTTGGATGGGGCAGCCTTTGCCGTTGATTTGGCGCCTGGTTCGGGTTCGCAACTCAAGATTGAAATCGACCGTAACGCAAGTCAGCCCAGCTACCATTTCCCATGGAACCGTTAATCCGGGCCTTTGAAAATTGTGATCAAATGAAATTAATTTACTTCAGTAACTACTCAGGTGGTTTAGTAGGCAGAATAAAGGAGGGGGTTAATCCCCCGATCTTCCAAATGGCCTCACCGCAATCGGGGGATTAACCCCCTCCTACAGCTTAAAACCAATAGCTCAGAACCTATCCCAAAACCCTTTTCCCCATTCCTCATTCCAAATTCCCAAATCCAAATTCGCACCCTTGGGTGCATTTCTTCCCCTCCTCTGTGATCTCTGTGACCTCTGTGGTTAATCCCTCCTGTTTCATACTTTCCGATGATCCCGGCTATGGAGACCTGAGTAGTTACTCCGTATGAAGGGTTACTGTTGAGAGCGGGTCTGATTTATTCATCACCGCATTTTCACGGTCCTGGGAAATCCCGGGTGCTGCTGGTGCGCCTCAGGTCCCTTAAACACTCCGTAGACCGGCCAACTTTCGAAGGTCACGGTCTGGTCCGGCTTGTTGAACCTTACAATCCCGTAGCCAAGGCCGTTCGTCCTCAGGTATTCGAGGGTCTGTTCTCCTTCCCCCCGATAAGGGTCGTCAATCAGGAAACTGCGGGGATTTGCCGCTGCCCACACCGTCATCCTGTTACCCCAACCATCGAAGAACCGCCCGGTGTAATCCGGCATGCCGGGGAGACGATTTTCTCCCGGTTCCTGCGGACGCCAGAAACGGTGCGTCTGGGTCAATACGGCGGGTAGAGTGAAGCTCCATGCGGCGTCCTCCCAATCGTCCATACCTTGTTGCACCAGCGAGGCAAAATGCAGATCGCCACTGATCATCACAGCATTGGCTTGGCGAATTACTTCAAGGGCCCGCTTGCGCCCCGATTGGGGCCAGCCATTGGAGTCCATGTCGGCCACCATCAGATGGTGGGGTTGGCAAAGGACGGACTGATGGAGCACGGCCCGGAGACGGGCTCCGTTCCGGGCCCAATTGCGAAGAAATTCAAGCTGACGCTTACCCAGTAATTGAAGATCTTCCCTGTCCAGGTTCCGGGTATTGAATTCCTCTTCGTTGATCGTATCCAGCGAGGACAGATTTCGCTCTCCACGCATGACAAACAGGGGCTCCATGGCCGCTATTACATCCCCGGGAGCGGATTTGAATTTGCGGTCGTTGATCAGGGCAAAACTGACCCCTCCAACATCCAGGCTGGTGGTATAGACCTGGATTCCCTGATCGACGGGGGCGGGATCGTAGGGATCCGGGCGATGTGCCATTTGAGTGTGCTCTACCATATTGATCCAGTCACGGTGCATGCCGTAACCGCCGAAGCACCTTTCCCGCTCCATGGGGATACCCCCTTTCCCCCAGAGATCATTTGAATACAGGTCATGATCATCGGGAACCATGACGCTCGGACGATCTTTCAGGAGGTCCCTGAATCCGAGGATGGAGAGCCAAAATTTTCCCAGATAGTTGAGCGTCGCTCTCGGAACTTCTTTTTTATTGCCGGCCGTCACCGTCCAATACCCCCCGTTGGTTTCGTAAATCTGGTCTCCGGAAAAGAAGACCAGGTCAGGGTCCTGAAGAAGGAGATTTTCCACCAGGTACCGGTTGGGAAATAATTCCGAGTGCGAACAGGACAAACCGGCCATGACAATGGTGTCCTTATGGACCGGATCCTTGCGAACCGTACCGCCCCAACTTGCCAGGGCTTCCCCGTCGTTCGAATTCCAGCGGTATGTTACCCGGTAGTCCTGGTCGATGGCGCTGTCCCAATCATCCACCCGAAACAGTGCCGTGCGGGACAGGGGATCGATGGCGCTTGCGGCCATGGTGTTCCATCTCGAACCGGAACGGATTTGCAGTTCTGCCGTTTTGTCGGCCCCATCTTCCATAGGCACGAAAAAGGCCATCAGTTTCAGGGTGTTTTTGTGCAGGGTGTATTGGGACCAGAGAATCGGCCCGAATGTCTGCTCCGGCCGGGAGCTGATTTTGTCCCCTCTTACCTCCCAGTCGGAAAACCAGAATTTCGGATGGTTCAGGTTTGTGGCATCGCGGCGTTTCCGCCTCGGCGGGTTTAATCCGTGACAGGCCAGGGCAATGTTTCCGCTCAAGGATTCCCGTTCCAATGACGACTCCAGGGCCCCTATTTCCACATTTGCAACCGAAACCGTCAACCGCGCCTTGGCTACCTTGGCCTCATGGACAACCTCGAGACCCAGCAGGACATCCTTCATGTGGTTCTCATTCAGTAACGGTTCCGAGAATTCCGAGCCAATGAGTAGACGCCCATCCGTTGTGAAGCCGGCCCGGAGCGGTGGCTCCCGGGCCAACTCTTCGGCAAAGGCGCCTTCCAGGTCATGCAATATATTGGACCGATAATCATTGCGATGTCCCACGGCGCCGAACTTGAATCCCACAAAGGCTACCTGGGATGCCGAAGTCGTTTGATCCTCCGAGGAGCCTAACCGCACTTGCATGGAAAAATTACCATCACCCTCCTTCAATTGATGGGTAAGGGAGTGCACTTCGTTTACCCAGCCGCCATGGGTATTTTCAATGCGACCGTTTGACAGCCTCCAGTTCATCAAGGGATTGGTCCAGTATTCCGGACCGATCCAATTGCGGGTAATGCCCTCTTTCAGTGGGGCCAAACTGTTCGCTTGGGCCAATCCAGTCCCCCAGATCAAAAATATGAGGGGGAAAAACTTCTCAAAAAGCTTCATGCCCTATTTTCACAGAATTTGACTCTCGCAAAAAGCGGAAAGGTCGCAAAGACGAACAAAATCAGGAATTGGGAAATGTGTGTTTTTGTGCCTTTTGTGGCAATTTTTTCTACTTTCTGTTGGAGGGTCGCGGAGAAGGGATCAAACCTGGAATTTATGAATGGCTTCAAAATTGCAAGGATCAGCCGTCGCCCAAGGGCTATGGCTAGACATGATGACCCCGACGGGAATCGCTGGTGAAGGGCGTAGGCGGACAAGCGCCACTACTTTTCCACCGGGGCGTTTACCAGGTTGCCGTATTCGGTCCAACTACCGTCGTAATTCCGAACGTTATCCAGGCCCAGCAGATACTTCAGGGCAAACCACGTATGGCTCGATCGCTCCCCGATGCGGCAATAGGCGATGGTCGGTTTATCCGGGGTCACTCCCTGGTCTTCAATATAGATTTTCCGCAATTCATCCGCCGATTTGAAGGTGCCATCATCTGCCACTGCGGTCACCCAAGGCACGTTTTTGGCGCCCGGTATGTGACCTCCCCGCTGACAGGTTTCGGGAAGTCCGGGAGGGGCCAGAATCTTCCCGGTAAATTCGTCCGGGCTGCGCACGTCCACCAGGTTCTCACTGGCAGATTTCGACACCTCCATGGCATCGGTCAAGAACGCCCGCAGGGATTCGTCCGCATCATCGGCTCGATAAGTGGTCGGGGTAACTTCGGTCGGGGTAGTGACCAGTTCCTTGTCATCCTCGTTCAACCACTTGAGGCGACCTCCGTCCATCAAGCGAACATCCGCGTGTCCGTAAATTTTGAAGATCCAAAGGCCGTAGGCGGCAAACCAGTTGTTGTTGTCGCCATAGACGATCACCGTATCGTCCTTCTCGATGCCGGATTCCCCGAGCAATTCTTCGAAATCCTCCTTGCTAATGATGTCCCGCACAACCTGGTCCTGCAACTGGGTTTGCCAGTTGAACCCGACCGATCCCGGGATATGACCGGCTTCATAGGCCTGGGTATCGACATCGATTTCGACGAGTTTGATTTTCGGGTCATTGAGGCGCTCATTCACCCAATCGGTGGTAACGAGCATTTCCGGATGAGCATATTGATTCATGGTGTATTTCCTACTGATATTTAAAGGTGAGGTTTAGAAATTGGTTTGGGGTTACCCGGGATCCAGTCCCTCCCCCAAGCGCTTCAAGTGGAGAGCCATGTTGGAGGCATATTTGAAAATGTTGTCGCAAAAAATCATGACCCCGCATCCTTCCCGTTCCCTTTGCAGAACGCGGGTCGCCCCTTCGAATATCAATCCGCTGCTGGGCCCGGCCATGAGACCTTCCTTCTGGCAGAGTTCCATGGCGCGGATGTAGGCCAATTCGTAGTCGATTTCCAATATTTCGTCGATCAATGAGGGATCGAACAGTTTGGATGCCTCCAATTGGCTGATATTGCGCAGGCCGGGAACATCGTGACCCTCCGTGGGCTGCACCGCATAAATGCGGATGTTGGGATCCTTTTTCTTCAGGTAGCGGGACAAGCCGGTCACCGTTCCACACGTTCCAAGCGAGGTAAAAACATGGGTCACCTCGCCCTCGGTCTGCTTCCAAATCTCCGGGCCGGTGGTTTTCAAATGCGCCTCCACGTTTTTCTGATTCTCGTATTGATTGGGCATTACGTATTTGTCCCGCGCAGCTTTGGCATGGGTCTTGGCCAGGTTGATGGATCCGTCTCCCAGACCCGGGGCAGGGCAAAGGGCGTCGTTGACCACGTCGAGCTCGGCGCCAAATATTTTCAAGAGGATCTTTTTTTCCCTGGGAACTTTGTTGGGTACTACTGCCCGTGTGGAATAACCGCGCGCACCGGCCAAGGCGGCCAGGCTGATTCCGGTATTGCCGGAGGTGGGTTCCACAATGCCGCGGCCGTCCCTTAATTCGCCCCGCTCTTCCAAATCCCGGATCATCTGCCAAGCGGCGCGGTCTTTGACCGATCCCAGCGGATTCAACCATTCCAGCTTGGCAAACAGTTGAAAGGATTTTACGGGATTCAGGCGATTGATGCGGACCATGGGCGATGGATTGTCCACGTCGGGCAACATCTCGAATATGTCGTTGTAGACCCGGGTACGATGCGCAGGGGTCCCGGATTTGGGGATCGGTTTTCCCACGGTCGTCGTGCTCATGATTCAGAAATTTTTCCCTGAGTGTTCAGGCACCCGGCACACCCACCGCACATGCGTCATCCCGACAGATCTCATCGACGCCGTTTTTTGCCGCCCCCTCTATGGCGGTTCGCAAGACGACACCCGCATTGACCGCAGCCGACAAATCAACCGCGGCCCGGATGGTTTGGTAAGGAATCCCGGCTTGGAGGGCTTTCTCCATACGCCGGCCCGTGCAAAACTGGCATCCGCGGGTCAGCACGACCCCCAATCCGATGAGGTGTTTTTCACGATCGGTGAGATCGTTTGTCTTCCCGGTGGCTCCCAGAGCCTGGGCAACTTTGAATTCTGACGCTTCCATGGCAATCTCCTTGTTTTCCTGTTGTTGTATGGGGTTCCAAATGGGTCAATTGGCCACAATCGAATCTACCTCGACGAAGGCCCCCGGCCCGCCTTCCAAATCGAGGCGCAATTGCCGAATGTGCCCGCTCCAATGCGGATTGGAGGACAAATCAAAGACATATGCAGCAAAGCCATCCCCTTCCTTTACCTTCAAGGGGCCTGCCACCCTGTCCATCCGGCCCGATCCATTATCGGCCGACAACCAGACCGAAAGGGGTGTGGAACTGCGCAGGTTCAACTCCAATTTTCTGGCATTCCTGGCCGCATCGATCTCGAGTCCATCGCGGACGAGGGATCCTTTCCCATCGGCCAGATCAAAATCGAGGTATCCGAGATAGCCGGCAATATTTCCCAGGTTGCCTTCTCCCTTCCAACCTTCCGTCTGCCAACCCCCGTTATCAAAATAAAACTCCAGTTTGCCGTCCAGAGGATCGCGACCATTAATTTTTTCCCAGGCGCTGGACAACCCGTCCCCGTCTTCGTCGGTGCGCACCACTTCATATTCCGCGTTAACCGCCCTCCCCCACTTCTGGTCTTGCGCTTGGAATCTCATTTCCTCGAGCGACTCCTCCCCGGCGCCCCAATCGCCTTTCGCCAGCCAATCGTCGAGCAGCTTGCGGTGCCGTTCCAATTCCTTGGCATAGGCCGGGAGGTTGGCCAGGTTGCGCATTTGAGCGGGGTCCCTCGCTACATCATACAATTCCTCAGCCGGCCGCTCGCCAAAATAAATCTCCCTGTGACGGGCCGATAATTTTCCCTTTTCATACAACTGATGGAGGTTTTGCGTATAGGGTTGATGGTCCCGGTACTGGGGCTGGAGAAAAATCCGATCGAGCATGTAATTGCGGGTGTATCGAAAGCGTTCCGTGCGAATGCTCCTGACCCGGTCTATGGTGTGGTCCAGTCGATCCTTGGCCGAGGCCACGAACTCCCGGGGCTCGAAATCTTCGGCAAAAAGGTCCCGCCCTTCCCAGTTTTCGGGAATGGGAATACCGGCCCAGGCCAAGGTGGTGGCCGATAAATCCAACATGTCCACCAAATCATCCCGCGCCACCTTGGAGGGCGCCCATTGCGACGGCCCCATCAGCACGAAGGGCACGTGCAGCCCTCCCTCCGTGGGCATCTGCTTGTGCCGGACCAGGTTATTGGCCCCATGGTCCCCGAAATAAACGACAATCGTGTTATCCCACAATCCGTTCGCTTTCAGCCCGCCCAGAATTGCCCCGATAAAATCGTCGTCCTTGCGAATGGAGTCGCAGTGCTCCGCCACCACTTCGCGGTAGATTTCGTTATCCGGATAATCGAGGGGAACGGTCACGGCGGCGCGGTCGGTTCTTCGATGGGCCGGCCAGTCCCTGGTATTTTGCTTGCCGCCGACGGTCTGAATCTGCCCGAAAAACGGCTGACTATTTTTTATTTTATCCCAAGGGATGGGCTCCCTTCCGGGTTGATGAAAAGAAAAAATCTCATCGTTGCTGAGCACAAAATTATAATCGGTTTTCCCCAGGTTGAAGGTGGAGTAACCGTGTTGGTTCATAATCTGGGGCAGAAGTTTCATTTCCTCCGGCAAATAGAGTTTGGCCGGCCCGCGGGAACTGCGATGCTCGTGGGCATTGAAACGAATCTGGTTCATCCCCCCCATTATGGCCGACCGGCAGGCCGAACACACCGGGGCGGGGACATAGGCCCGCCGGAAAAGAACCCCCTGATGGGCCAGCGAATCGATATGGGGGGTTGCCCCGGCGTTCGCCTCATGCCCATAACAACCCATCCAAGGAGAAGTGTCCTCGGCGTAAATCCAAAGAATATTCGGTTTGTCAGCCCGGGCGGACGCGGCGGCCATCAGGAAGATCAGGAAAACACAAAAAGGAATAGCGGCTTCAGACCATTTGTTCATGCAAAAATGATTCGTAATTGCACAACAGGGGTCAAACCCGAATGGCCTAAATTATCAGTTCCTGGATGCTGGATGCTGGATGCTGGATGCTGGGGACTGGATACTGGATACTGGATGCTGGATGCTGGATGCTGGATGCTGGGGTCAGCGCGCATCGATTCTCGTTTCCAGCCCTCTTTCAATCATGATCGTGATCCAGATCTTGATCCCTCTCCCCCCAATTCCATCACTCCTCCATTCCACCACTCCACCACTCCCTCGCTTCTCCCCAATTCCTCATTGGCGCTCCTGGCGCCTCTTTTCCTTGGTTCCTGCAGGCTACTCAAGACCATTGACCCCGCGACCCTTCTCCGGCAAATTCCAGTCTTCCCATTCCGAGATCTCCCCATGAACCGAAGACAGTTTATCAAAACCGCCGCCTTGTCCGCCACGGTGAGTCAGGTAGCGCTCAATCCGGCCGCGTTTGCCCAGCCGCGCTCATCCAGGCGCAAAATGACCATGAACCTGGTTTGCGGTTCCCTGGGGATAAACGTCGGCCAACGGCAAGCCATCGAGTACGCCCACCTCTTTGGATTCGAATCGGTGGAGGCTCGGCCCGATTACCTGGCCACCCTGGAAAGAAGGGAAATTTCCGAACTCAAGCGGGACCTGAGAAAAAAGCAACTGGTATGGGGAAGCGCCGGCCTACCGGTAGACTTTCGGCGGGACCAGGCCACCTTCCAGGACGGCTTGCAAAAGCTGCCGAAACGGGCCGCCGCTTTGCAGCGCGCCGGGGTCCGGCGAATGAATACCTGGCTCAGGCCCAGCAGTGGCGATCTCACCTACCTGCAAAATTTCCGCCAGCATACCCTGCGTTTGCAGGAAGTGACCAGAATTCTGGCCGATTACGATCTCCGGCTCGGCCTGGAATACGTGGGAACCACTACATTGCTGACATCGCGCAAATTCCCCTTCATCCACACCATGGCCGAAACGGCCGAACTCATTGAAGCCGTCGGTCACGACAACCTCGGTTACGTCCTGGATAGCTGGCATTGGTGGCAGGCCGGAGACACCGCCGAGGACATCAAAAAACTCCAGGCCGATTCCATCACTTTAATCGATCTCAACGATGCCCCGTTAGGTGTGCCAAAGGGGGAACATTTGGACAACCGACGTGAACTACCCGCAGCCACAGGCGTCATAGACGTGAAAACCTTCCTCAACGCCCTCCGGAACATCGGCTACGACGGTCCCGTTCGGGCTGAGCCCTTCAATCAAACCCTGCGCGACATGGATGACCAAGCCGCATGCCAGGCCACCATCAGGGCCCTTAAAAAAGCCTTCCAACTCATTCAGTAACCCCTCCAATCGTGATCCTGATCTTGATCTTGATCCCCCGAAATAGCCCGACCCCCCATTGTTCATCCCTAATTCCTTAAATCTCCCCTCTCTGCCTCTTTCCATCTCTCCACCTCTTCCCGCCCTCCATCTCTCCATCACTCCATCACTCCCCTCTCTCCATCTCCCCCTGATTCCCAATTCCTAATTCTCCCTCCTCCCTTTTTCGAATCATTGGCCCTGGCATCCTCGTGGCCGCGACCGGAGTGGGCGCCGGCGACCTGGCCACGGCGGGATTTGCGGGAAGCCAGTTGGGAACCGCCGTACTCTGGGCTGTCCTGGTCGGCGCATTTCTAAAATTCGTCCTGACGGAAGGATTGACCCGCTGGCAATTGGCTACCGGATTGACCCTGCTGGAAGGGACGGCTCTCAAACTGGGGCGTACCACCTTCTCCCTCTGGGGGAAGGCCCGGATGGGGGTGCGGAGCATAGTCGGATGGTTCTTCATCCCCTATTTTCTCTTGTGGACCTTCTTTGTCGGATCAGCCCTCATCAGCGCCTGCGGGGTCACTCTCTACGCCATACTGGCCGCTAGCCACTTGCCACTGGTCACTAGCCTTGACCCCGGCACCGCCAAAGTCATCTTCGGCATCCTATCCAGCCTGGCCGGACTCTCACTCCTATTGATGGGCGGATTTCCCCTCTTCGAAAAGATCATGGGGGTCTGCATTGGAACAATGTTCCTTACCGTGGTAGCCAGCGCCCTCGTCCTCATGACCGAACCCGTCGAGGTCCTGAAAGGAATGGTTATTCCGCGAATCCCCGACATATCCGGAAGCGGCCTCACCTGGACCATTGCCCTGATGGGTGGAGTCGGGGGAACCGTTACCATATTATGCTACGGTTACTGGATCGCCGAAGTGGGCCGGACGGGAAGGGATAGCCTCAAAATTTGTCGCATCGATTTAGCCACCGGTTATGGGACCATCGCCATCTTTGGCATTGCATTGGTAATAATCGGCAGCGCCGCAAGCATCGAGGGCAGCGGCGCCGGCCTGATCGTGTCCCTGGCCGACAGCCTTGAAACTTCCTTGGGCCAACCGGGCCGTTGGTTATTTCTCATCGGGGCCTTCGGCGCCGTCTTCAGCAGCCTGCTCGGGGTCTGGCAAGCAGCGCCCTACCTGTTTGCGGACATCTGGAATTTGTTTCTGAAAAATAACTCCACCGGCCAGTCCTCCGAAGCCTCCAGGCAAAGCATGGGCGTGCCCATCCATAGCCGCTCCCTGCCTTACCGGTTCTACCTCTTTGCCATCGCCATCGTCCCCATGTTGGGCCTGTTTGTCCAATTCCGGGAAATACAGAAGATTTACGCTATTATCGGAGCCGCTTTCATCCCCATGCTCGCGGCGCTCCTTCTCCTTCTCAACGGCAGGCGTCAATGGGTCGGGGCTTCGACAAACCGCCCCTCCACCGTTCTGGTCCTGGTCATTATTCTGCTGTTCTTCGGCTGGATTGCCTGGAGGGTCTGGATTCCCACCCCCTGAATCCACCTTCCATCTCATTTAGTGACTAGTTCCTCCAGCATCCGTGTAATCCGTGGTCAATTCCTAATTCCTAATTGGCGCCAACGGCGCCTCCCCCCCCACCGGCGCGACGGCGGGCTGACGCCCTTGTCTTGCCGACTCCCCCTCAAGGGAGGGAGTGATGGGAAATCATTTTGGGGGCGTGGTGGAAAGGGTTTATCTGGGTAACCTGTCCTGCGCTGTGCCGTGCGAAGCCTTTAGGCGAAGCATGGTAGGCTTCTGGCCGGTTTCTGGATGCTCGATGCTGGTTCCAAAATCTTGATCGTGATCTTCCAATTCCTGATTCCTGAGATTGAAATGGCGGACAGCCTGCCTGTGCGTCACCGCACGCAGACAGGGAATTCCGCCCTCCTTTCTCCCCTCTCTGAACTCTGCACTCTGCACTCTGAACTCTTCTCCCCATCCGTGGTTAAAACTTTCTTCTGGATTATCTCTCGAAAAGATCGCCAATTTCGTTAAGATTTTGTGTGCCTTTGTGCCTTTGTGCCTTTGTGCCTTTGTGCCTTTGTGCCTTTGTGCCTTTGTGCCTTTGTGCCTTTGTGCCTTTTCTACGGATTCCAGGTCCCCAAGGGATCAAAACGCGGCTCCTCCAGTGATGCGGTCCATGCATCGAGCGCCTTTTCCAGTTTCGGGGTGTCGGCGGTGGAATCAATTCGATTGCGAGTCTCACCAATATCATTGGAAAGCCGATACAACTCCCTCTCGTTTTCCTCGGCCAAAACTACGAGTTTGTCCGAGCCCCGTCGAACCGCTTTCTTTTCATTGTCAAAATTCAACCAAAAAAGGAATTCATGGGGAGGACCCTTTTCAACCTTCAGCCTTTCGCCTTCAGCCTTTTTCTTTCCGGTCAGGTAAGGCAACAGGTCGACACCATCGAGGGGTCGATCCGGATCAATTTTGACCCCGGTCAATCCAACCATGGTAGCCAGTATATCCATCGAACTGACGGGATGGTCGTAGTCCATGCCGGAGGGGATTTTTCCCGTCCAACGAACGGCAAAAGGCACGCGAATTCCACCTTCGTAAACCTGGCCCTTGAAATCGCGCAGAGGAAAATTGTTCGAGCCGTTATTTTTGGCCCCGCCATTATCCGACAAAAAGAAGATCAAGGTCTTTTCGGCCAATCCCAATTCATCGATCTTTTGGAGAAGCCTGCCCACCCCGTCATCCACCGCACTGACCATAGCCGCGTAAGTCTTGCGTAAGCGATCCGCTATGTGATCAAACCGGTCCAGATACTTCCGGGGGGCCTGCATGGGAGTATGGGGCGCGTTGTAGGAGAGGTAGAGGAAGAATGGCTTGGTTTGATTGCGCGCCACAAAATCAACCGCTTCATTGGAAAGCTCATCGGTCAGATATTCATCGGTTTCGATTCTCTTTTCATTGCGCAGTAGTTTGGTGTTGTACCAACCACCTCTTCTATCTACCGATTCAATATCGGGATAAATGAGGTCCTCGGGAAAATAGCGATGGCCGCCCGCCACGAATCCATAAAACTCATTGAATCCCCTCGCGTTGGGCCGGAACCGCGGGTGCGTGCCAAGGTGCCATTTTCCGATGATCCCGGAATGATATCCCACTTTTTTCAAGATTTCCGCCATGTTTTCCTCCTCCAGCGGAAGCCCGGCGTCCGGATCGAAAGGATTCAAGGTTGGATTGCGGTGGTAACCGAAACGGCCCTGGTAGCGTCCCGTCATCAGGCCGGCGCGGCTCGGGGAGCAAACCGGGTGGGTTACATACCCGCTGGTAAAACGCACTCCCTCACGGGCAATCCGGTCAATATTGGGCGTGGGAATGTCCTCACAACCATTGAAGCCCACATCGGCGTATCCTTGATCATCGGTCAAAATAATGACCAGATTGGGTTTGTTCTCGGCCTCGGCGGCGAAACGCGCCAATCCGAAAACAAACGCAAACAAGCTGAGAAAAATTGGCGTTTTCACAAAGATCTATGGGGTAGTATCATGTCCTGTTAATTTGTTCACATAAACCTCTGTGCCTTTCTCCATTACTCCACCACTCCCTTTCTCCAACATTCCATCTCTCCCAATTCCTAATTCCCAATTCCCAATTCCTAATTGGCGCCCCCGGCGCTCCTCTCTCTCCTGAAGTGCCAAATCAGTCCCCACAAAAATAGTAATCCCAGAACGGTCAGGCCGACGTGGCGCACGGCCAAATCAGTCCCCGGAAATACGGCTTTGTCATTCAGGATGGAAATGGCCGCGCCGGACAGGGAGAGCAGAAGGGCAATGATCATCATCAAATTCCAACGAGTGCGAGAAGCGCCCTTGGGCAAGTCGTCACCCAGCAGCTTTTTGTTATTCATGAGGAGGAAAAAGGCGAGGTAGGCGATGGGTAAAAGCACCATGCCAAAACGGCTGGTGGGCACCGCCAGATAAAACTGGGCTTGGCCCGACCAAAGAAACAAGGCGCCAAATGCCCCGGTCAAGGCGGGGAGAAAACAACCGGCCCGGTAGAGGTTTCCCGTGGTCGGCCTGCCGGCCATCTCACAGATGACAAACCCGTTGATCAGCATGAGGATAATAATGGTGGATACCGCCATTCCCACTACCCCTATGCCGAATACGATTTGGGAGAATCCGGCGCCGGCCAGGTTCTCCAGGGAGTTGGCCAGGGCAAAGGCATCCCGTTGAATCAAGGTTGCCGCTAACAGGCGATCGGCTTCGGGGAGGGCCCCCATCAGGGCCGGAGTGGCTTCCTGGCCGCTATGGGCCATCATTTTTGTTAGATTGGCCTCGTAAGCCGCTTGAAGTCGGGCCGGAGCCTCAACCGCATCCGACCTGTGCACCTCGATCAGGCCGGGTTCCGGATTGGCATGAAATTGGGTTGAAGCGGCGATGACCACGCAACTGGTGGCTATAAGGAACGGCACAAACAATCCAATGGAGAGATCAAACCGGGCCAAGCCCCGGAAATTTTTGTCCCAACCCCGCTTCATGAGCGAGTAAGGCAACAGGAAGGTCATATTGATCCCCACGGCGGTGGCCGCAGCCGCCACCATGCGGTCCCGTTGGGCCGAAACGATTTCGCTGTGCCAGAATTCCGCATTGGAAGACTGGGCTACCAAACCGGCCAGCGAAGAAGCGGGTTCAAATATCAATCCCGGATTGGGAATGAATCCGACAAGGATACGACCCCAGGGAAGCCCCTTTTCCCCCGTGGAAAGCACGACTACCACCAGAAAGAAACTTACCACTATGACCCCCACCATGAATTTGAGAGCCACATCGAATACTTTGTACCCTTTGCTGCTGGAATCGTAAAGCCAGACCCCATAGACCCCGATTGCAATCAACAACAGAGCACAAATATATTCGCCGCCGGAAAAGGAAAGGATACCCAAATTTTGCCGAAGCGCCGCCGTCCCCAGGGAAAATTGCGGCATGGCCCAAACCAGATTGGCCATCAGCGTGGCGATGGCCCAGCCCCATCCCAATACCGGACTCACGTGTTGATTCAGGGCATCAAAGGGCCGCTCCCCGGTCGACAACGTCACATAGGCAATGGCGCTCAACATCACGACCCCGAATATCATCATCAAAGGCTGGAGCCACATCAGTTCGTAACCGCCGATGATTCCCAAATAGAGACTTCCGGCCAGGGATCCTCCCCCCAAAGTAATGGCGCCTTGCAGCCAACCGGGTCCCGAAAGCTTCGTATAAGCCCGATACCTGGCCCCCCTGCTTTTCTTTTCCGCCGCCAGAATCATGGCGCGTTGTCGATTAATTTTTGTGTCGGACATAGTGTTGGATTGAATGGGCAGAGTTCATTTCGATCAAAGTTCAGTTTCAACTGATTTTAGCGGATAGTGTAGAATATCTCCGACTATGAAAGCCTTAAAACGAAGCTTTGCCAGATGTTTGAATCGGATGATCGGAGCAATTGTTGGGCCCATTTACATCCCCATAATCGTGATCTTGATCTTGATCGTGATCATGATCTCTCTCCCTCTCCTCCTCTCAGCTCCTCCAAATGCACTAACCACAGAGGACACAGAGAACACAGAGATTTGGAAATAATAATGGTGTGTTTTTGCGTCTTTTGTGCTTTTTGTGGTTAATCCCTGGTTTCTCGATGCTGGTTCGCGACCATGGCTCCTCTTTGTTTATTGTGCTTTTTGTGGCTAATTTTCCAATCCGTGCCCATCCGTGAAATCCGTGGTTAAAACTTTCTTCTGGATTATCTCTCGAAAAGATCGCCAATTTCGTTAAGATTTTGTGTGCCTTTGTGCCTTTGTGCCTTTGTGCCTTTGTGCCTTTGTGCCTTTGTCCCTGGCGCCAACGGCGCCTTTGTGGCTATTAAATCCTATGCGGAATTGCTTGCCTGGCCCGGATCTTTCCAACCTAATGTCAGCCATGAAAACATGCACGTATCTACCGGTGATTATTCTGGGATTGCTATCCTTTTCCTGCGGCCAGGCCGGAGATTCAAAAGTCATGGATCTCGATCCAGCCGGGGCCGATAAAATACTCGCGGAAAGGGGGGAAGACATCGTCGTTCTCGACGTGCGCACCCCTCAGGAGGTAGCGGCAGGTCACATCAAAAACTCCATAAACATCAATATCCATGATGAGGATTTCGTGGAGCGGGTAAAGAAATTGAATCCTGCAAAGACCTATCTGGTCCATTGTGCGAGTGGATCACCCACCGGACGAAGCCGAAAGTCCGTAGACGTGCTCTTGTCTCTCGGCGCAGAAAAAGTCTATCACCTCAACGGAGGTTTCAAAGCCTGGGAAAAAGCGGGAAAACCGGTGGAAAGAGAAGGGGAAAAATAAGGCTCGGCCCGGAATGGAAAACCCAATCGAGTCGGTCGACCGTGTCATACGCCAACGCAGAACGGTAAAGGTATTCGCGGACAATCCCGTGGCCGAAGGATTGGATCGCCACATGGTCGAGGATCTGATTGCCACCGCAGGTTGGGCCCCTTTTCACTTTCCCGCTTCCGGCGTCCACCTCAAGGCCAATGCCCTCAATGCCCTGGAACCATGGAGGTTCTACCTGTTGGATGCAGCAGCCTGTAGAAATTTGCGGAAAATCCTGTTGGAAGAAGGTGACAGGACCAAGATTCCCAAGATGTTGGCGGCCGCTTCAGCAATGATTTTGGCAACCTGGCTGCCCCATCCATCCAAGACGGGCAACCTCGAACTCTTCGAGCCTACCCAGATCAATATGGAACACATCGCCGCCACCTCCGCCGCCATTCAAAACCTGTTGTTGGCCGCCACGGCCCGGGGAATAAAAACCTATTGGTCCAGCGGAGGCAGATTGCGCAAGCCCGAGCAGATGGAAAGACTCGGAATCCCCCCCTCCGAAATCCTGCTCGGCTCGGTTTTTCTCTGGACCGACCATTTTGCCGATCTTCCCACCGCAATGGGAAAAATGCGCCAAAAACGGGGCCCCATCTCCAAGTGGTCCAAGTGGGTCGAAGTTCAAACCCCATAGGACCTCGGGGCCAGTACCTGGATGCTGGATGCTGGATGCTGGATGCTTCTTTTTTCCTTCAATCCGTGTAACCTGTCCTGCCGTAGCCTTAAGGCGTAGCGGGATCCGTGGCCAAACTTCTCCCCGTCTATCGATCAAGATCAAGATTACGATCACGATAAACCCCCGTCCATCACTCCCTCATTCCATCATTCCATTACTCCCTCATTCCTCATTCCTCATTGGCGCCCTTGGCGCCTCATATCCGTGTAATCCGTGGTCAAAATCATCCGTGGTTTCAGGGCCGCTCTCAGCAACTCAACTCATCCAATTCTGAGCCGCCCGGGCAACCCATTTCTGGGTAATCTTCTTGCTTTTGGTCCAAAAATTGAGCCCGTCGATGCCCGTAATGTCACCGAAACCGAAGCGCGAATCGTTCCAGCCCCCAAATGAAAATGGTTCCCGCGGCACCGGCACGCCGATGTTCACCCCAACCATGCCGACATCGGCGCGTTCTTCGAAATACCGCGCCGTAGCTCCACTGGTGGTATAAATGGAAGCCGCATTCCCGTAGGGGTTGGCATTTTCGACGGCAATGGCTTCATCCAGGGTTTCGACGTGCAGTACCGTCAAGACCGGACCAAAAATCTCATCGCGGGCCGATTCATGGCCTACCTCCACTCCGTCAATGATGGTGGCTCCCACGTAAAACCCGTTTTCCTTGCCCGGTATCCTGACGCCCCGTCCATCCACCCTGACCTTAGCGCCGCCCGCTTCCGCCCGGTCGATATAGCCTTCGATTTTCTCCTTGGCCGCGGAACTGATGATCGCTCCCATGTTTTTGCCCGCCACGACCTTGCGCATTTCCTCCTCCACCGCCGCCATGACGGCGGAACAGTCACCCACCGAAATCAAGACGCTCGCCGCCATGCACCTTTGCCCGGCGCAACCCGTAGCGGAAGAAACCACGTTTCTGGCCGTGACAGCAGGGTCCGCATCCGGAACCACTACCAGGTGATTCTTGGCTCCACCCAGACACAGCATGCGCTTCCCCGATTCAATACCGCGCCGGTAAACCAATTGGGCGATTCGGGTGGATCCGACAAAGGCGACGGCCCGGATTCCCTTGTGATCGAGGATGGCTTCGACGGTGGGGGGACCTCCTTGCACCACTTGGAACACACCTTCCGGCAACCCCGCCTCCGAGAGCAACTCCCCCAGCCGGATTGGCGTCAGGGGCACCTGTTCCGAAGGTTTGTGCAAAAAGGCGTTGCCCGTGGCAATAGCCAGGGGAAACATCCACATAGGGACCATGGCCGGAAAATTGAACGGGGTTATCCCCGCCACCACACCCAGGGGATAGCGCCTGTTGAAACAATCCACCCCGGGGCTCACTTCCAGCTTATTTCCCTGTCCGAGTACCGGCAGAGAGGTGGCAAATTCCACCACCTCGAGACCTTTCCGAATCCCCGCTTCCGCTTCCGCCAGCGTTTTTCCATTCTCGGCCGAAACAAGTTTGGAAAGCTCATCCATATTGGCTTCAACCAATTGCTTGAAGCGAAACAATGGCTGGACCCTCTCCTTGACCGGGACCCGGCCCCAGGACCGAAAGGCATTTTGGGCCACCCGCACGACCGCATCCACTCCCGTTGCGGGGGTTTCCTGAATGGCGCCGATACGAGAGCCGTCAATGGGTGAAATGACCTCGATTGTTTTCATAGCGCTATGGTTTAAGCCCGTATGCCCCCTTCCCCTCTGTGATCAACCCTTCTCAAGTCCTTTGCGCATGCGCCGTGCCTTAATAATCCAATCCCTTGGCGCTGGCCAAGCAAGAGACCTGCCAGGCTTCCAATTGGATCTGCATTTGCTTCAAAATTTCCGGATGTTTGTCCGCCAGGTTGGTTGTCTCCGAGGGATCTTCGATCAGATCATACAGTTCCCATACGGCCACGAGGGTCGAACCATTGTCGGAATTCAAACGCTTCCCGTTGGGATTGTGCACCAGCTTGTAACGATTGTGATTGAGGGTGACCAAGCCGTGACCCTCGAATGCGATGGGCCTGGGGCGTTGCTTCAAATCTCCTTTAATTACCGGAAGCAAGGAAAATCCATCATAAGGCCGGGTGTCCAACTCGGGTATTTTATAACCAAGGACCTCCAATACGGTGGGAAAGTAATCGCTCGTGACGGCGGGAAAATTCGTTTCCCCTGCCTCTACCTGGGCCGGCCATTCGAGAATTCCGGGAACCCGAACACCCCCCTCATAGAGCGAGCGTTTGCGGCCTCGAAAGTCCCCGGCGGACCCCTGATACCGCTTCCGCTTTCCCGGATTTCCCTCGGGGCCGTTGTCCGAGCAAAACCAGATCATGGTGTCCTTTGCCACCCCCAGCCGACGGAGCCCTGCCCGCAAGCGACCCACCTGCTCGTCCAGGGCCGTAACCACCGCGTAAAAATGCTGGGTGTCTTCATCCTGTTCCGGGTACATGGCCCGGTATTCAGGACCCCCCACAACCGGGGCATGCGGCGCATGAAACCAGATGACGGCAAAAAAGGATGCGTCGTCCGCAACCGCTTTTTCAATGAAGGGCAACGCCCTGTCCATGATGATGCGGCTGTCGCATCCCACCAGGCCTTCCGCCTCTCCATCCACGATATTGTGTCCATTTTCCCAATAAAGCGTCCGGGGATCCCTCACCCCGTTATGCGCATTGGCCGGGTCGTAGGGATCCCAGGTTGCCACGGCGTACTCGGTGGCAAACCATTCGTCCGATCCGGATGTCCCGGGAGTGGCGTAGTTCTTGGCCGGTTCCCTTCCCTTCTTGCCCGAATATTCCGGAGTCAACGTCCCCAAATGCCATTTGCCAAAATGCCCCGTTCGGTAGCCCAGCTCCCGCAAAACTTCCGGCAAGGCAACTTCCTTCTCCTTCAAATGCCCCTTGTTGGCCGTAGGTATACCGTAGCGAAGGGGATGCCGCCCGGTCAGAACGGAACCCCGCGTGGGACTGCACACCGGGGCCCCCGCGTAGAATCGGTTGAATTTCAAACCGTTGGCGGCCATGGCGTCCAAGTAGGGCGTCTTCAGGACCGGATGCCCGTTGTAAGCCACGTCCCCCCAACCCAAATCATCCGCCATGACCAGGATGATGTTCGGCCGAGCGGCCTCGGATTGGGCCCGAATCTCCAGCGTTAAGGCTTGGCCAACGAGCGCCAGAAAAGAAATCCAGTGGAGCGAATAACGGATCATGCCACCCATTTAAAACCCCTTTCGTCAGGATTACAAGGAATGACCCCAACGGTTCTTGATCTTCATTCGCTCGTCACGAATTATGTGAGATGTCGCGTTAACTCGGAAATGAGAAATGTGGTTTACGGAATTTCAACTTCAGTGACTTTTTTTCAGATCAATGTACTTTAAGGTTCAAATAAATGTGTCCACGGCCTTTTTGCTCACCGTATTGGCAGGGCCGGCCATGGGGATTGCACAGTCTTCTTCACCTCTCGGTATCGAGTCAGGGAAAAAGCATCGAATCGTCCTGGTGGGAAACACGTTGATGGCTCATGAAAGCAAGGACGCTTTTTTAGAGTTGGCCCTCACTGCACGATGGCCCAATGACGATATCACCTTTCGCAATCTCGGATGGCCAGGCGATGACGTGTTTGGCTTGGCCCGGTCTCAATTCGGATCCGGCCAGAACACCCGCTCCTGGGAACCACCCCAGGAACGCGATCAGGATTTCGGTTACGAGACTCTACTCGGACAGGTGCAAGATGCTGAGCCAACGGTCATTTTGGTTGGTTATGGATCCAATTCCGCTTTTGATATGGGTCCGCAGGGCTTGGCCCGATTTTCCAAGGGCTACATGCGTCTTCTGAATGCGCTTCAGGAATTGAATGCAAAACTGATCCTCTTGACACCGCCCATACACGAGAGCAGTGCGGTGAATCCAAATGTCGGCCCTCGCAACGACCAAATGGCCAAGATTGCGGAATTGATCCGAGAGGCTGCCGACATTGGGAAACACCAAGTAATCGATCTATTTGAAACCTTGAGGGCGGCAGACCCGAACGAGCCAATAACTGAAAACGGCATTTTCCTGAACTCCGCCGGCTACGCCAGGTTCGCGTCGCTGATTGTTCAGTCGCTTGAAGCGGATGTGGATTGGCGCCTTGAATTGGACATGGGGGGCACAGTCCGTGAAACGGTTGGTACGAGTCTCGGCAAACTTGAGGTCACTGAGGATCGGCTGCGTTGGGAACTCATCGACGACACCCTTCCACCCGCAGTGGGAAAAGCCGGGCGTGTGCTGAAAGTAACCGGTTTGCCCCCGGGAACAGGATACCGACTCAAAATAGACGGGACGGAAGTGGCGTTAGCCGGCTCCGAGGGTTGGCAAGAGGGGGTGATGGTTGCAGCCGGACCTGAGTTCGCCCAAAGCGAGACGCTTCGGCAAAGGATCATCGAAAAGAATAGTCTGTATTTTCAAAAACTGAGACCGCTCAATGAAGCCTATATTTTTCTGTTTCGCCGATACGAAATGGGGCATTTGTCTTACGAGGCCGACGACCTCGATAGACTGACGATTGAGCAGGACGAGCAAATTGCTTACCTGAAAGTTCCACGCCCGCATCGGTATGAATTGGAACGCGCAGATCCCTGGCGACCCCCCCGGGAATATCCGGATCACGAAGTGCCACAATACATTCCCGACCCGGACATCGACGAAGAGCTGGCTTCCTTCACGGTTCCTGATGGATTCGAGATCAACCTCTTTGCGTCAGATCCGGAGATCATGAATCCCATCAATGCCAATTGGGATACCCGGGGGCGCCTTTGGGTATCCACTAGTTCCACCTATCCGCACATAAAACCGGGTCATATTCCCAATGACCGAATTGTCATTCTCGAAGATACCGACCGCGATGGGCAGGCAGACAAATCAACCGTTTTTGCCGATGAACTGACCATTCCGCAATCGGTAATGCCCATTCCCGGGGGCGCCTACGTATGCAGTTCCACCGAGTTGCTGCACCTGTTTGATCGCGATGGGGACGACCATGCCGACGAGCGCCGTGTTATTTACGCCGGTTTTGGAAACGCGGATGTTCACCACATGGTTCATGGTTTGCGCTGGAGCCCCTGGGGAGAACTCTTTTTTCAACAGTCCATTTACATTAATTCATACCTCGAGACCGCTTGGGGACCGCGGCGTCTCAATGGAAGTGGTGTGTGGCGATTCCGACCAGAAACCGAGCGACTTGAAATTTACAGTAGAGGCATGGTCAATCCATGGGGTCTGGTGTTTGATCGGTGGGGGCAGTCGTATGCTACGGACGGTGCTGGAGGCGACGGCATTCATTACCTGTATCCAGGATCGGCCTTCCGGTCAGCTGTGGGAGCCGATCGCATTTTGTCCGGGCTGAATCCGGGCAAGCCCAAAGCCACAGGCGCCGAATTCATTTCCGGGAGACACTTTCCGGAATCCTACCGGGGGGATTTTATTCTGAATGACTTTCGTGCCAATCGTGTCGTCCGTTACAAAGTGGAGAAAAGCAGGAGTGGTTATGCTTCCCGGGAAGTCGAAACCCTGGTGCATTCCAGTCACCGGTCTTTCCGTCCCGTCGACCTTAAAATGGGACCCGATGGGGCTCTCTATATCGTGGATTGGTACAATCCGATAATCGATCATGGCGAAGTCGATTTCTATCACCCATTTCGGGACAAATCCCACGGACGGATCTGGAGATTGACCGCAGTTGACCGACCGCTGGTCGATCCGCCTCAAATCCATGGGGCAGCTATCCCTGAGCTTTTCGATGCGCTGAAAGCTCCGGAAACCTGGACCATCGAGCAGGCCAGGCGCGAGTTGGCCGGAAGAGCAAAAAATGAAGCGCTAAGCGAACTCGGGTCATGGCTGTCCAAAATCAATAAGATGAATCCGGATTATGAACACCTCCTGTTGGAGGGGCTTTGGCTCTATGGATCCTTTCAATCACCCAATGAGGAACTCCTGGCCCAACTGTTGCAATCCAAGGATCATCGCGCTCGGGCTGCCGCGGTTCGATTCGCTTTACTTTTTCATTCCGGCGATGCGCAAATTCTGAACCGCCTGGCTTTGGCCGCTCGTGATGAACATGCCCAAGTGCGCTTGGAAGCGGTAAATGCCCTTCGCCAATTCAATAGCTTGGAAGCGGCGAACGCGGCGATGGAGGCCCTTGATTTTCCCTTGGACGAGGAACTTGATTATGCGCTTTGGCTTACCGCGCGGACATTACAGGCATTCTGGCTACCCGAACTAACCCGAATATCTCAAAAATCTTCTACTGCGCTCCGGAATGTCGCCCGCGACGAATTAAATGAGACATCCGCGCAAAAGGCTGGAAGATCGGTCTTTGATGGAAAAACTGACCGTCTTACGTTTGCGCTTAGCGCTTCCAATGATCCCGGAGCCATCCAGCCATTGATCTCAATGGCGCGAGCAGGACGTCTCTCTGGTAAGGGCCGCCATCAGGCTTTGAGTATTATTGCAGAGTTCGGTAACGAGCAGGACTTGGCCTTTCTGGTCGAAACTGCCACCAGGGAAAAAGATCCATCCCTGATACAAGCATTGGCGAAAACTCAAAATCGAGCCGTGCCAGCGAACGCAGCGGATATCGTGGCACTGATTGCTCATGGCAAAAGCGAGGTTCGTTTAGCAGCCTTGCGATTGGCCGCAAAGTGGGGGATTGAGGCAGGCGCCAAAGATGCTCTGCGACAGGCTGGTGACCCATCGACCGCGTTCAATGAACGATTTGAAGCAGCCAAAACATTGCTCGCCTTGGGCAATATCAACGATGTCAGCAATCTTTCAAAATCCAGCTATCCAACCGAGGTCCGCGTATCGGCGGTCGCGGCCTTGGTTGGGTCGGATCTGGCTCAGGCATCTCGCTCCGGCGCCAACCTGCTGGACGAAATCGACGATGAGGAGCAAGCCACACACCTCTTTAAAGCCTTTACTGAATTTATGGGTGGTCCGGCAGCTCTCACCGATGCACTGAAAGGAAAACGAATCGACGGATCCATTGCAGAGGTAGGTATCCTCGTCGCACAGTCCTCGGGCCGTGACCTGAGCAATCTGGTCGGGCAATTGCGGGAGTCAGGTTCTTTGTCTCCAATCGCCCCGGAAGGTTCCACCGGGGAACGACGAGACTTGATCTCAGCATCGCTTTCCCTGGGTGATCCAGTTCGCGGCCAGAAGATCTATGCAAGAGCCGAGTTGGGGTGTATCAGTTGCCATGCGATTGCAGGGGATGGTGGCAAAGTTGGCCCCGACCTCGGTTCCATCGGCGCCTTTATGACGCCGGAAGGAATTCTGGAGTCGCTCCTTGAACCCAACGCCGCAATCAAACAAGGTTTTGAAACCGTCCTTATCACCCTGAAAAACGACGAGATTGTCAGTGGAACGTTGCAACGAAGAACCAACAACGCCGCTTTGGTGCGAGATGCCTTGGGTACGGTACGGTCGGTTCCGGTTTCGGAAATCAAAGAACTGGCCACCACCCCGATTTCACTTATGCCACCCGGCCTGACTGCAGGGCTTGATTCGGAGGAGATGCGCGATTTGTTGCGATTTCTAATTGAACTGGGCAACTCGTAAAGAAAGGAAGGGGACCAAAATATCGCAAGGACGTGGAAGTGATTGGCCAATATGCAGTAGGGGAGCATCAAATGAAGGCATCGTGATTGTCGGAATTGAAAATTCCTGCGTTTTTTAATTGCGGCAGAAGTAGATATATTCATCATGTTATGCCCATTTAACGCAGTATTGCGTGTTCTAAACTCCGAATTTGGGCACTGCAAACTGAGCTCGATAAACAGATTAAGGCGAAACCCATTATGAATGATCAAAGCAAACTATTACCGTTCTTAAAAAAGTCGAAGTCCTTCCTGGCAGTTATCCTGGCTTTACCGCTGGTTGGCGCCATTTTTCCCATCCAGGCTCAGGAGGATGAGGAAGAGGACCTCAGCATCTACGAACTTTCTACCTTTGAAGTCGACGCCGGTTTCGCCGGGAGCCTGGCCTTCTCCACCGAAGCCAAGCGACGCGCCCCGGTTATCCTCGAAGTCATCTCGGCGGAAGATATCGGGAAATTGCCCGATGTCAGTATCGCCGAATCACTGGCCCGGCTCCCGGGCCTCACCACCCAGCGCATCAATAGTCGAGCCCAGGACATTGTGATTCGCGGTTTGACGGGGGATTTCAGCACCGCTCTTCTCAATGGCCGTCAGCAGGTGTCGGCCAGCGGTGACCGGTCCGTCGAATTCGACCAATACCCGGGAGAACTCCTCAACGGCGTGGTGGTATACAAGACGACCCAACCAAATCTCGTTGGCCAAGGCTTGTCCGGGACGGTTGATATGCGTACGGTTCGACCGCTTGCATATGGCAAAAAGTCTTTTGCAGCCAATGCCTTTTACGAGTGGACCGACCTGAATCAACTGAACCCCGATGTCGATATTAACGGAACCCGTTTCTCGCTCAATTACATTGATCAAAACGATGACAAGACCATGGGCTGGGCCGTCGGCTATTCCAACACCAACCGCCCCGGACAAGGAGAACAATGGAACGCCTGGGGAGGCGCAATGCCCACCTATAGCGATGGCAACATGGTCCTCGGAGGCGTAAAGCCGTTTGTTCGTTCCAGCGTGCTGGACCGCGACAGCTTTATGGCCGTTTTCGAATCCCGCCCCAACGACAACCTTCACACGACCTTCGATTTCTTTTTCTCCGATTTTGCCGAAGACCAGATCCTGCGGGGCATCGAATTCCCGCTGCTATGGAGTTCAGCACAACTGCAGCCCGGTTATACGGTGGAGGACGGGCTCATCACTCAGGGAACTTTCACCGGAGTATACGGCGTCATGAGAAATGACATTGTCTGGAGGGATGCCGATGTTATTTCCCCGGGTTGGAACCTCACCATGGACAATGACAATGGCTGGCAATTCGAACTCGATTTGAGCCACTCCAACATCGATCGCACAGACTATGTCCTTGAGACCTACTCGGGCTGGGGGTCCAATCGAGGCAATGGAGGCGCCGAGGCCGACTGGAGCACTCCGGACACCCTCTCCTTTACGATGGGAGGCGGAACCGGGGCCACCTTCTCTTCCAACCTCGATTACTCCTCCGAGAACATCCGCTTGGCCAGTCCCCAAGGTTGGGGCGGTAACGCAGTCCCCGGTGGCCAGCTCGGATTCTTCAAAGGACCCATAGCCAAGGATGAATTGAACCAGGCCAAAACCGCCATGCGACGCGACCTGGAAGGATTTTTCAACCAAATGGAGTTCGGTATCGCCTGGACAGAGCGCGTCAAGTCGGAGACCAACCCGGCCCCCGAGGGCCGCGGCGGCTGGTTCCTGGCCTTGGCCGACGGTTCCTGGAGCGCCCCGTTCCCGGAAACGATTGGCAATGCCGACCTCAGCTTTATCGGCATTGGCCCTCAGAGAGCTTACGATACCAGGGCCGTGTTCGATAGCGGTATCTATGAGCTCATTCCCAATAACCATCCCAACAACATCAACCAAAACTACAATATCGAGGAAGAGGTCACCACTGCCTACGCCCAATTTATCATCGACACTCAACTCGGCGCGGTCCCGGTCACTGGAACCATCGGCACACAGTTTATCCGAACCAATCAATCTTCCATGGGTGGAGTTGCCACCTTCGATGGAAGCGGCGGCCTGCTCATCGGCACCGCCATCGATTCGCATAGTTACACGGATTTGGTGCCCAGTTTGAACCTCATATTTGAGATTGACGAACTCAAGCGATTGCGTTTCAGCGTGGCACGGCAATTGGCCCGGCAGGAAATGGACGATATGCGCGCCAGCGCGTCCTTCAATTTCAATGAGTCCATGGCAGGCTCCACAGATGTCAATTCGAGTCCCTGGAGCGGACAAAGCGGAAATCCGCAATTGGAGCCGTGGCGTTCAAACTCCCTGGACCTTTCCTATGAGCATTACTTTGCCGACAATATGGGATACTGGGCTTTGGCAGGGTATTATAAGGACTTGGTCAGTTACACCTACGTCGAATCCCTCTTGTCGGATTTCACTGGATATCCCACCGGAGTACCTGGCGTTATACCGGCGATATACCAGGGTTTTCGGAACAAACCACAGAATGGTCAAGGCGGGGAAATTTATGGACTTGAGGTTTCATTATCACTCCCGGGCGAAAAACTCTCCGAAGCCTTGGAAGGATTTGGAGTGCTCTTCAATGCATCGCTGACCAAGAGCAGTATTGAACCCAACCTGGGTGATCCTTCCCAGCCGATTCCAGGACTTTCGGAAAATATCTACAATGCCACCGTCTACTACGAAAAAGGTGGTTTCGCTGCCAGAGCAAGCGGTCGCTATCGTTCCGATTTTCGCGGCGACATCGCAACCTTCGGGTTTAGAGGCCCAAATTTCCGAAACATCCTGGCCGAGAAAGTATTCGACGCCCAGTTGAGCTATGAATATGAGTCCGGTATCCTGGAAGGCCTGACCATAATTCTGCAGGGCTACAACCTCACGGACGAGCCCCTCATTGCAACGTTTGGCGACCGAGACCTTCGTCTGGTGAAGGACTACCACCGCTGGGGCGCGCAATACAGCATCGGCGCATCCTATAAATTCTAAAATTCCGAATACGAGCCCCTGTGGGGAGGGCCCTCCCCACAGGGGCTTTTTCGATTCCAGACCCGGGGAGCTTGAAAGACTATCAGAAGACAACAAATCACAGTTTTTCTTTCCCTCCTACTTGCCTCAAGTCCGGTTTACGGAAAGATCGAGCATGTCGAACCACCCTTCTGGTGGACCGGCATGAAGCGTACATCACTTCAGGTATTGGTGCACGGCCCATCCATCGGAAAATCCGATGTAAGTTTGCAGACGGAGAAAGTTTTGTTGAAGTCCGTCATCCGGGTAGAAAACCCGAACTACCTTTTCCTCAACCTGGAACTGGCCCCGGAAACAGAGCCGGGGTCCTTCCCCATCCAGTTCAAAAAAGACGGGCAATCGGTGGCAGAATACCGCTACGAACTGCGGGACCGAAAACCAAACGCCTCCCAGATTGAGGGATTCAACAGCTCGGATGTCATCTACCTGCTCACGCCAGACCGCTTCGCCAACGGCGACCCCGGTAACGACAGAGTGGCGGGAATGCGGGACGACAGCTTGGACCGCAACCATCCATTGAGCCGTCACGGTGGGGATCTGAAAGGCATTCGGCAGCACCTCGATTATATCGCAGATATGGGTTTTACCGCCGTCTGGATGAATCCCGTTCTGGAAAACAACCAACCTCGCTATTCCTACCATGGTTACGGGATCACCGACTTTTACAGAGTAGATCCCAGGTTCGGAACAAACGAGGAATATGGAGCCCTAGGCCAAGCCTCCCAAGCCAACGGCCTGAAGATGGTCAAGGACATGATATTCAACCACTGCGGGGAGGGACACTGGTGGATGAACGATCTGCCTTCATCGGACTGGATAAATTACCTCCCGGAAAAAAGACAAACCAACCACAAACGTACCACGCTTCAGGATCCCTATGCGGCAAAATCGGACTATGAGTTGATGCGCGACGGTTGGTTCGTCAGCGCCATGCCCGACCTAAATCAACGCAACCCACTGGTAGCGGAATACTTGATCCAGAACAGCATTTGGTGGATCGAATACCTGGGCTTGGCGGGAATCCGCATGGATACTCTCCCGTATGCGGACAAATACATGATGGCCGAGTGGACCCGCCGCCTGTTGGATGAATACCCCCGGTTCAATGCGGTGGGTGAAGAGTGGAGCATTAATCCTCTGGTGATCGCCTACTGGCAAAAGGGAAAAGCAAATCGGGATGGTTATGCCTCCGATCTGCCCAGCCTGATGGACTTTCCTTTGCAGAACGCGCTCGCCAGCGCTTTGCAAGAGGAGGAAAGCTGGTTTTCCGGACTGATCAAGCTATACGAAATTCTGACCAACGATGTGCTTTATCCCGATCCCAACAACCTGGTCATTTTCGGGGACAACCACGACATGCCCCGCCTTTATATGCAACTGGGGAAGGATGTAAACCTGATGAAGAACGCCATGGTATATTTGCTGACCATGCGGGGAATTCCACAAATCTACTATGGCACGGAAATCCTCATGACCCACGAAGAAGGCAATGACCACGGACATATCCGCAAGGATTTTCCCGGAGGCTGGATGAACGACACGGTCAACGCGTTTACCGGGGAAAAACTGCCTGATCACCGACGCTCATTCCAGGAATTTGTCAGGCGTCTCCTCCATTGGAGAAAAGAACAACCGGCCATCCATAAGGGCCAACTGACCCATTTCGTGCCCAAGGACGGTATCTACGTTTATTTCCGCTACGACGACCGAGACACCATTATGGTCGTTATCAACAAGAATGAAGAAAACACCTCACTCGACTTGACCCGTTTCAAAGCCTTCTTGGGCAAACATACCGAAGCATACGATGTGATCGGCGGCGGCGTCATCCCCCTGGAAGAACAGCTTCCCCTCCAAGCCCTTACCCCCTACATCCTCAAACTACAGTAATTCACAAAGCCTCATTTCCAAGTACGAGGTCACCAACGACCTCTCGGCGCCTACCACCGTCACCACCCCGTTTCCCGTCACGGGTAACGGACCGCTTCATTAATGACCTCACCCTGAACGAACTCGCTCGTGCCGGAGCCCATGGAATCAAGGGAAAGCAAAAAGGGTCGGGAAAGCAAAAAGGGTCAGCCCTTGATGTTTGGTATTGGCTGAGTTTCAAGGCTTCCACGGATTGTGACCATGGCCAGGAAACCGCGCATTCAGTATCCCGGAGCGATTTACCATATCCTGTCCCGCGGTAACTACCTCAGGGACTTGTTCACCGTGGCGCAAACCGGAGTAGCGTTTGAGAAAGCCCTCTTCGATGCCTGCCAATGTTGTGGCTGGAGGCTGCATGCCTACGTGATCATGAGTAACCACTATCATCTGGCCTTGGAGACTCCCAATGGAAACCTCGTAGAAGGAATGCGCTGGCTCCAGGGTACTTTCGGCAAACGCTTTAACAAGTTCACCGGCGAGCGTGGACATGTCTTCCAGGGACGCTACAAGGCTTTGTTGGTGGAACCGGGACGGTCTTTGGTGGGGCTGGTGAACTACATCCATTTGAATCCGGTACGAGCCAATCTGGTGGACCTGGCTCATCTCAAAAATTATACCCTGTCCAGTTATCCGAAGTATTTCAGGAGGGAGGTGGCGGCTCCCTTGTTTCGGAAGGATTTTTTGAGCGAATGCGCCCTGCCGGACAGTTTAGCGGGAATGCGCCGTTATGCAGAACAACTGGAACTGCAGGAAGAAGCTGATCCGAAGCAAAAGGAGGCATTGCAGAAAAAGTAGGTGAAGGGATGGGCCATTGCCGGGAAGGCGTACAAAAAGGAACTGCACGCCGAATTTAAAAAGATGGATGCGGCCAAAGACTGGGGAGGGCGAGTGCTCAAGGAGCTGAACGAAATGGGATACGAAGAACTTGTAGCGGGTTGGTTAAGGAAACATGGCAAAACGCAAAAACACATCGACGAGGACAAGAAATCTGCGCATTGGAAAATCGCCCTGGCCCGGGAACTGAGAAAACAGACCAGCGCCACCAATCCGTGGATAGCCCAACGCCTGAACATGGGGCATCCGAGCAACGTGAGTCGTCATATTAATGCGATACCAAACATCAAGGGCTGACCCTTTTTGCCCGCTTGTTGATTTAGAATCTAGGTATGAGCACCCGATATTCTTATACCGTTTCAATTGGATTGATTACAAAAGTCCTTACGATCTGTGGGTCATTCTGGTTATTCTCGATTCAAATGAATTCCATCCGGTTTATTTACATTCTCGTGCTGAATCGGTTACCATATATGATGAAAAATTGATAGTCGATACGTTACGAACGGTGAAAAAGAGAGGCAAAAAAATGGACATGCCTTAAGGGGCTGTTGCCCAAACAACTCTTTTCATTCGGATAAAATGTTCAGATTTTTTAGACTCTTTTTATCATGATGGGCAAGCACCTGTCACAAAAAATTTGTTCAGGTTCAACCTGGATTTGGCCGAGTGCGTTCGAGCGAATTATCCCCTGTGCAAGGTAGTTGGGATGGTGGATTTTTCCTTTGTTCGCCAAAGATAACATAGGCTATTTTTCGCACATTTGTAATGGGGGTGTTGGAGGTCGTTTGCCAGTGCTGGGGCTTCCGTTGGCAGGTCACGAATGCAGCCCTGCGCCTACAGACACGCGCGACGGCCACACTATAAACGCAAGCTTCGCACCAAGGGGGGTGAAGTGAAACTGAGGGTTCACAACCTGCGTAAGCGGCCCTTTGAAACCCAGATCACCGAAGCGGTGTGGCGGGTTGGCGGCAACGCATTGGTCGATATTTTTTTTTCGGCTCCATTAACAGCGACATCTGTCTGCCACTGTCTTCGCCAATCGGTTCAGACTGGATGAACCCTTCCAAATCATCAAGTCTACCCAGCGCACGGGCAAGTTCTACAAGTGAGATACGCCGCAGGACATCAATCGTTATGGGACGCTTCGAATCGATAAAAACCAAGGATCGCAGAAAATCCATCGCCATATCGGACGAAAGCAAACAATGAAGCAGGTTCGCTTCCTCTTCAGACTGACATGGGATTGAGTAACAAGTGTCATCAACCATTACGGGCCGCTGCTGATCCCAAGGGGGAACCACAACAAAGGAAAAACTCTTATAGAGTCCTGAAATAGCAACCTTCCAAGGTGCAAACGCGTAGGAACCAATTCCGAAAACTGAAAATCGCGGACGATTCCTGTATATGGAACTCTTGCGCCCATCTAATTTTTCAGAATGGCGCTCTAAATACGCCCAGGTTTTCGGTGCGACTGATTGAATAATCGAAGTGTCGTCACCAGTATGTTTTTGAGTTACTAAAACGAACTTCCGAATCTTAACCCTGCAGTTGCCCAGATCAGATGACTTCAAGAGAGGAAATAGATAATCATCTTCAAGATCGACGGCTTCGCACAATCCGTTGATCAGAGTGTCTCCGTCTCTGGAAAACTCCATGATCTTGGACGCATCATGTTTGACCCCCGATCGCCAAGTGTATGCGGAAGAACCACCATCCAAGTGTCTATGTTCATTATAGGCATCAATGTCTGATACCAGATTGCCATCGATAAAGCCAAAGCATGTGGAATCAGACCCTAAATCAAGGTCTGAATAAATAGTCGCGTTACGATCTGTGGTGCGTTTGCCGGTGGTAAGGAAGAGGCACGCATCTACGGAAACATCGAACTCCGCTTTGGCGTTAATGTGGAACAGACTTGACCCCTCACGTCCGCCATCAGTTTTCCAAAAATGGCGTAAGACCTTTCTCGCAGTCATGGTCTTACAAAGCATTCCAATGCCACCTGCAGGCGGCAGATTTTCGATCAAGCGGATTAGCATCCACTCCGCAATATCGAAGTTGGATTTACCTGTGCGCGCATCGAAACCCCGCAATCCTTGAAAATTTGTTTTCTTTGGGAGATTTTGGCTCCCAAGTTGACCTAATTCAGAATTCGTAACCCAAGGAGGATTACCGATAACCAAAACACGGTTTTTGGAGGGTTTATTCAGGTTCTCTTTCCAATCTTCAGTAAAGAAATCTGCCAGGTTCATATCTACTCCGAGGCTGCTCAGTTCCTCTTTGGCAGAGTCGACGTATTCCCGATTGATTTCGTAGCCCTCGTATGCCGTCTCATTCCCCCAGCAATCCACGGAAGCCTTGAGAAAAGCGCCCAAACCCGCAGTTGGTTCAACAACCAAGTCAGGCCTTCCAAAAAAGTCATCAACAAGGGTAACAACTCTCCTTGCCAATCCCTCCGGAGTCTGAAAATCCCCGAATTCTTTCTTTGCATTCATAGTGCATCAATTCCCCTAACACTTCCAGCCTGTTGAATCACCCGGCTATATTGAAGCCGCCACTGAAGAGCATTGGAGATCGTCAAGTAACCTATTGCAGGGGGATTCGCGAGCACCTTTTTAGCGAGTGTCTGCGCTTGGATCTCGTCCAAGGGAAGCATCCGCTCGCCAAAAAAGGCAATAATGTCGTCAACATTGCCGTCGTTCTCGATGATTCGGGCCAACCCGGAGGTGGTTTGGAAATCAGCCGTTTTAGTCTGATCAACGAAAATCGTGTGCAGAATATTCAGTCGGCCTGTTCTGGTAGCCTCGTCGTCAGTCTTCTCGTAAACAAAGACGAGAAGATTGTAACCCAGTCCGTATATCTTCTGTGTTGCGGACTTGAAAGGACAGGACGATTGCGGCTGGCGAATACTCGTAACTTTTATGTCGACTTCAAGTTCAGGAAAATCGATCCCTTTGGCCGATGAACCCTCAACGTATTCATACTTTGTGTGCAGGCATGCTTGGAATTTGTGCTCCAGATAGGTTCCTACTGCTTTGCCATCGGTCACACCATACATGGATGGCTCCAAGTGTGCCGATTCCCGAGTAGCAAAGTTGCGAGCTTCTTTTTTCAGGGTGGGGATTGTCAGTGGGGGAAGCATAGATGGTCTTTATCGAACAAGCTATTGGATGGATCCCTACGTTTTTTCCCAGAGCTGAGAATGTCAAGGTTAGAGGGTACAAGCTTCGACTCGCTCAGCCCCAAGAGCATGTCCTCCGCCGCCCTCAGATTTGTCGGGATCACTATGTAACCCGAAATCCTTGGTTTTCCTCCAATTTTGTGGACTCATGAGATGATTTTTTGACCTGAAAGGAAATCATCGATGAAGAACAAGTCATCCCAATGGGTGATCCTTCAATGGGGTTGACCTGTGCAAATAATGGAGTTTAATCCGAAATATGCACAAAATCGTTCCAAGGGCGGCCGACAAGATGTGTGTCGAGCTTGCGGAAACATTTCCGGTTGTGGCGATCACCGGACCGCGCCAATCCGGTAAGACTACGCTTGCTCAAACTACGTTTCCAAACAAGCAGTATGTTTCTTTGGAAGATCCCGACGTCCGGGAGGTTGCCCTCTCGGATCCGAGAGGATTCCTGTCTGCCTTGATCGATGGGGCCATAATTGACGAGGTTCAATGGGCTCCGGAACTTTTTTCCTATTTACAGGGAATCATCGACAAGGACAGAAGCAACGGGCGGTTCATTCTGACGGGTTCCCATCAGTTTCTTCTCGATCAACAAATCTCCCAATCATTAGCGGGAAGGGCAGGTTACCTGAAGCTCCTGCCTCTGAGTTATAGGGAAACGCGCCATGGAACTGGGATAAGGCTCAATTCCAACGAGATGTTATGGAAAGGATTTTTCCCTTCCACAGCAATCCATGGGGCGGATCCGCGTCTCTGGTTTGGGGCTTACGTCCAAACCTATCTGGAGCGAGACGTAAGGCAATTGATCAACGTTCGTGATCTATCGAGTTTTCAAACCTTCCTGCGGCTTTGCGCCGGGCGAACAGGCAGTCTTCTGGATATCGGGGCATTGTGCAATGAGGCCTCGGTCGATTACAAAACGGCAAAGAGATGGCTGTCAGTACTTGAGGCCAGCTATGTTATCCATCTATTGAAGCCCTATCATAGCAATTACAGGAAGCGTTTGATCAAGACACCCAAGCTTTACTTTTTGGATACCGGCCTGGTTTCCTGGTTACTTGGAATCAAGGAGCATTCTCAGTTGGAACAACACCCACTTCGGGGCCACGTATTTGAAACTCTGGTTTTTTCGGAAGTTCTCAAGTATCAATACAACCAGGCTGAACCTTCGAACCTTTTCTTTTGGCGGGATAGTCACAAAAATGAGATCGATTTTCTGTTGGATCGAGGGTTATCGCGTTTAGCGATCGAGGTTAAGTCGGGACAGACATTAAACGCGTCTTTCTTTGCAGGTCTTGACTATTGGAAACGACTCGATCCTGGAAGGAACGATGGGACACTTCTCATCTACTCAGGAGACGAAGTGATTAACCGATATAGAGGGCACAAAATCGCAAATTGGAGAAATCTGGAAATAGCATTGGAAGCCTAGCCCGCAGTCGCGCCGGTGGGGGGTGGGCGTCAGCCCCCCATCCGTGCTCATCCGTGAAATCCGTGGTTCATTCCCTTTCTCATCTACGCCATCTGCGGTTAATCCACACAGCACCCAGCATCTCCCCCTTCAGCCTTTAACCTTCACCCTTTTTGTCCCTCTGTATCCTCGGTGGTTAATCCATTCTCCAATTCGTTGATTTTTCGATCAGGATCAGGATCAAGATCAAGATTGAGATTGAGATCCATCCGTGCCCATCCATCACTCCACCCTTGAGGGGAGTCGGCAAAACAAGGGCGCCAGCCCGCAGTCGCGCCGGTGGGGGGTGGGCGTCAGTCCCTCATCCGTGCTCATCTGTGCCTATCCGTGGTTTGTTTTCTCCCAGTCTTTCCCCATCCTGTATATCCTGTCTATCCATGTTCAATTCCCTCTCCCCCATTCCTAATTCCTAATTCCTAATTCGCGCGCCCCAGCGCGCTTCCCCCCTTCCCAGTTACGCCGTAGCCCGCCACGCGTCAAAGGCGGATCTGCTCTCTGCGTCCTCTGTGGTTAACCAAACGCCATTCTCCACTGACCCGAATGGCTTCGGGAAAAGGGAAATACGATCGGACCGGGTTTGCCTATGGGGAATTGGAGATTGACTATTGTATAACAATCATTTTTCTTTCTGCATGATGAAAACTCAAATTGACCGCCGTCAGTTCCTCAAAGGGGTGGGAGTCAGCTTGGCTTTGCCCATGATGGAATCCTGGATTCCCCGTTCCCTGGCCGCCGCTACTCCACCCGGCCAATTGAAGCGCCTGGTTTGCGTGGGCACTTATTTGGGGTTTTACCAGGACACCTTTTTTCCACGGCAGGCGGGGGCCAATTACGAGATGCCCCCAACCTTGGCTCCCATTGACCAATACCGGGAGAGGATGTCGATCTTTTCCGGGCTCGACCACCGTGGACGCAATGGACACGAAGGCTGGAGGGCCTGGATGACCGGCTCCGCCACGGGTAGTGTTTCCATGGACCAACTAGTTGCCGATCATGTAGGCGTCCATACCCGCTACTCTTCAATCCAGGTTACCTGCGGCAATCCCCCCGGCGATGCCCGGCTCAGTTATACCAAGGAGGGTGTAGCCTTGCCCATGGTCGGCCGGCCCAGCGTGTTTTATCAAACCCTCTTCCGTTCCGATTCGGACAAGTCGCGCATCGATTATCTTTTAAAAGGGAATTCCAGTGTGCTGGATGGCGTATTGGAAGAAGCTCAATCCATCCAGCGGCAGGTATCGCGGCGGGATCAAAAAAAACTCGACGAATACCTGGCCTCGGTTCGCGACGTTGAAAAAAAATTGCAGAAGCAACGAACCTGGCTGGAGAAACCGTTTCCCAAGTCGGATTATGTTCTGCCTCAATTCGATCCGATATCACCCGAACTCGCTCTGCAGTGCGAGACCGTCATGTATGACCTGATGGCCCTCGCCCTCACGACCGATTCGACCCGTGTAATGACCTTTCTGGTCCCGGGGTGGAGTCAGGTATTCAATATTGAAGGGCGTCGCCTCAGCGCGGGCTACCACGGACTTTCTCATCACGGCAATGAGGCCAAGAAAATCGCCGAGTACAACTTGATCGGCAAAGAGCATGTAAAACGGTTCGGTCTTTTCCTGGACAAACTTAAGGCTCACCGGGACGCTGACGGCCGGTCCCTCCTGGATTCCACCGCGGTCATATTGGGTAGCGGCATGGGAGATTCCAATACGCACGACAACACCAATCTGCCGACCCTGGTGGTTGGGGGCGACTTGCCCCACGGGAAGCATTGGGCCATCGACCGCCAAGCCGCCAACCCGCGCAAGCTGGGAGATTTTTATCTCAGCCTGATGCAGCGTTATGGCCTGGAAATCGATCGATTCGCCGGGGCCAGCCATAACCTCAACGAGTGTTTCTCCTGATTTCCCGTGATTCGTTTGTCCTCTATTATCTTTCTATTTCCCCTCCTGGCGCAGGCCATGGAGCCGCTTCCGCCCGAGGTTCGCGGGTTTTTTAAATCCCATTGTTTCGAATGTCATGCCGGGGATGACGATTTCATCGAAGGAGAGGTGAATTTGGAGATGACCTCCATCGACTGGGCGGCCACCCATGCCCCCGGTTTCTGGACCAAGGTCTATGACGTCCTCCACACCAGCGAGATGCCTCCCAGGGACGCGGAATCCTTCCCCACCGCAGCGGAACGGGACGACATGACCTCCTGGCTTGAAGGAAAACTGACCCAATACGCCCCGGTCGGTGGAACGGTTCCCCGTCGTCTCAACCGGGTTGAATATGAAAATACGATTCGCGATGTATTTGGCATAGCGGAATTCGAGGTCCCCTATTCCTTTCCAACTGATGATTCGGAGAGCGGTTTCGACAACGTGGCCTCAGGCCTCATTCTTTCACCGCCGTTGCTGGCAGAGTTTCTGAAATTGGCCTCCCAGGTCGCAGATGAGATTCTTCCCCCGGAAAAAGGATCTCAACGGGTTCCCCCACAACTCTACGAAATAGCGCCGGACGGTTTCTTCACCAGCGAAGGAGGGGGAGCCGCACTGGCTGAGGATCGATACCGCCTGGCCTCCTCACGCAATATGGCCAGCGCTGCCGGTTGGACCAGTCCATTTGAAGTGCCCTCCAGTGGAATTTACCAACTGCAGATAGACGCAGAGGTGTTTCAGACCGGTCAGATGAAGTACCCACACCGGGAAACTCCCTTCCAACTGGCGGTGTATGCCCGTCAAAACGCGGAGCAGAAATACGATTTTTTTGAAAACCTCCGCAATCTTGGAAACTTTCTCGTAGCCCCTGGCGCGGACCAGCCTTCCATCTTCCAGACCGAGGTCGAACTATTCAAGGGCGAGGTGTTGGGTTTTCGCTGGGCCGATGGCCCGGCCTACTCGGACCCCGGCGTACTGGAATTTTCCAGGGATTTCATCGTTGGGCGATTGGCCCGGGACCGGCCCTTATACGCGGCCCTTCTCACCCTCAAACGAGAACAGCGGAACGCCGGACAGGTAGAATTTTATGAGTTCATTCAGGACCGGCTGCAGAGCGGGGAGTTGGACCTGGAAGATCCACGGCTGGATGTGTTGCCGGTAGAAATCGGAGCTGGGATAGGGGATACTTTCCACAATTGGGTGAAGGCCATCGTGTTGGAAGAAAATCACCGTTTTGGGCCGGCCTTGGATGTATTGAAAGTAAAGGTGGAGGGCCCTTTTCGCCTGATTGAGGATGAGGAAACCCGGCTCCGCCGCGAACGATCCCAACGGTTTATCGGTGAACGGGCCTCCGGCATTTCCGATGAAACCTTTGCCGGTATCTTTCTCCGTCAATTCCTCAGTCAAGCCTTCAGACGTCCCATCACTGAAGGCCAATTGGAAACGTATCTGGACGTGGTTCGTCAGCACCTCCTTCAATTCCCCGAAGCGAGGGTCGAAGACGCCCTGCACCTCGCGGTGCGCCGGGCATTGGTTTCACCGCATTTTCTCTATCGCTCCACTACTCCCGGGATCCTCGATGATTGGGATCTGGCCAGTCGGCTCAGTTATTTCCTGACCTCCGCGCCGCCGGATGAGCGTTTACGTGAACGCGCCCGCAAGGGGGAACTTTCTTCTCCCACGGTCCTGGAGCAGGAAACGCGGCGGCTCCTCGGTTTGCCCGAACGCAAGCGTTTCATTCACAATTTTACCGGTCAGTGGCTTGGCACACGCAAGCTCAGTGGCATCATGCCGGACCCGCGTCTTTTCCGGTTTCAGGCTACGACGCGGATGTTTTTCGGTGAAGGTCACCGCCGTGCCATGATCGATGAATCCGAAATGCTGTTTGACGAGATTCTGGTCGAGAACCATCCCTTGGAGACTTTCATTGATCCCGGGTTCAGCTATCGGAACCGCCCCCTGACCGATATCTACGGAGGTGAACTCGAAGGAGGGGAAATGCAGCGCATCACATTTCCCTCAGGCACCCGGCAAGGGGGTATTGTGGGCATGGCATCCGTCATGATGGCAACCGCCAACGGCGTTGATACTCACCCGATCCACCGGGGTGTATGGCTCCTTGAAAATGTCCTCGGGCAACCCACTCCCCCGCCGCCGCCCAATGTTCCCGCCGTCGCACCCGATACCAGCGGCACCGTCACCATGCGCGAACAGATGCAAGCCCACACGGCCGATCCAACTTGCGCCCGCTGCCACGAACGGATCGATCCCCTGGGTTTCATCATGGAGAACTTCGATCCGATTGGCCGGTGGCGAGCGAACTATCCGATTTATACGGATCCCCCCGACGGTAGCGTAGCGCTGGAAGAAGAATTCTATTCCAGCAAGGGCAAAGGCGGCCGTTGGGGTCCGGAAATCGATCCCAGCACGGTCCTCCCCGATGGAACCCGGCTGGGGGACGTCACCGATCTGAAACGATACCTGCTGGAAAATATCGACCTTTTTGCCCATTGCCTGACGGAAAAGCTCCTCACCTACGCAGCCGGTCGGCCCCTGGGATTTGGAGACCGGCGCGTCGTCCAGCACATCGTTGAAAAGAGCGCCGAAGAAGGTTTTGGATTTCAGGACCTCATCGTGGCCATCGTCCTGAGCGAATCCTTTCGGACCCGCTGAAAATTAAACCGCGGATTACACGGATTTGGATAAAAGGAAGAGGCATAGAAATAACATGGATGGACAGGAAATGGGGGAAGGAATTTTTTTCGATGAGGTAATAACGGAGAGCGGGTTTTCCAACCCGCTTTTTTATTAATTCATTCTGTGACTTTGTGGTTAAATTGTCCAATCCCCATTCCTGACTCCTTTTCCGTCAAACAAAGGGCAGGCATAAGACCCAACCCTACAAAACCTCTTCGTGAAACTCCGTTTCTTCCGTGGTCAATCCCCCCAGCATAGAGCCCCCTTCTCCCTCTGTGCTCTTGCGAGAGTCCATTTCTGGTTACTGGATCCTAGTTTCTGGTTTCGGGTTAACTTTCTCCATCCTCCTCGCGTAGCGATCCTGTTCGGGCGAAGCCGGATCAAGCGACCGAAGGAAGCGTTGTTTGAAAATTTTTGTGGTTTTTGTGCCCTTTGTGGCTAATAATCCTATCCGTGGTCATCCGTGTAACCTGTCCTGCGCTGTGCCGTGCGGAGCCTTTAGGCGAAGCATGGTAGCCTTTGGGCGAAGCAGGACCCGTGGTTAAATTTTCGGAAAAAGAAATGATATTTCGTCCTAAACCCCGCTTAACTAAGCGGGGTTATTGAGGGCGCCAGCCGGGGTCAAAACGTGGAAAAGGGATGCCTTCTGGAAAAAAAGGGTCATGCCTTGAAAACTGTATTCCGTTGTACTTCACACACTTTTGCAAGGCAACTGACCCTGTAAGGCATAACTTTTTACGTCTTGACCCCTTCCTTTTCCGAGGTAGTCATATATTCGGAAAATTGCTTAACTAAGCAGCATTCGCGTTTGACCCCTTTTGCCCCCATCTTTTGGAGTTGTCAGGGAATCAGGGGGACTGCAAAATTCAATTGCCGTCTTGCAGGAGGCGCATTTTGGACGGACCCGGATAAATCAGCAATCAGAACTAAACCCCTACCTTCCCATGCATTCGATTACTCTAAACGGTCAAGCCTACGAACTGGACGTTCCAGGCGAGATGCCCCTGCTCTGGGCAATCCGAGACATCCTCGGGTTTACCGGCACCAAATTCGGCTGCGGCATTAGCCAATGCGGCGCCTGCACCATGCACCTGGAGGGGATGCCCATTCGCTCCTGCAGCACACCGGTAAGCGCCGCCGCAGGCAAAAATGTCACCACTATCGAGGGCATCGGCGATGATCCGGTAGGCCGACAAGTCCAGCAGGCCTGGATGGATGTGGGCGTGGCCCAGTGCGGGTATTGCCAGTGCGGACAAGTGATGAGCGCCACCGCCCTGCTGCAACGTATACCCTCACCGGACGATGAGGACATCGATGGTTTCATGAGCGGCAATATCTGCCGATGCGGAACCTATAACCGGATCAGGACGGCCATCCACCAAGCCGCAGCCAAAATAGAGGAGGAATAAGCATGAAATCTTCATATCGGAATTTCAACCTGACCAACCAAACCCTGGACCGCCGGGACTTTATTAAAGGAGTCGGCGCCACCGGAGCCTTGATCCTGGCGGCCAATTGGACCTGGGCCCAGGAGGAAGAAAGGAAATACGGCGGTGATGGAATGCCTGGAGGCACGGTAGAAGACCCCAAGGTATTTGTCCGCATTAACGAGGACGGCACGGTGGCAATCACCTGCGCGCGCTCGGAAATGGGTCAGGGCATTCGGACCAGCCTGGCCCTGGTGGTGGCGGACGAGTTGGAGGCGGACTGGGACTATTGCCGTGTGGAACAAGCTCTTGGCGATCAGGATCTCTACGGAAATCAGGATACGGACGGCTCCCGCAGCATGAGGCATTGGTTCATGCCCATGCGACGTTGTGGAGCTGCCGCCCGCGCCATGCTGGAGCAAGCCGCAGCCGATCAATGGATGGTGGCGGTAAGCGAGGTCCGCGCTTCCCGGCATAAGGTGGTCCACCAAAAGAGCGGCCGCGAGATCGGTTACGGCGAGTTGGCTGAATCGGCCGCCAAGACCCCGGTTCCATCCACTGATGCCATCAAACTGAAATCGCCCGAAGATTTCCGCTACATCGGCCGGGAACAGACTCTCAACATCGATGGGATGGACATGATTTCCGGTCGGGCTACTTACGGTGCCGATCTGCGGTTCGACGACATGCTCTTTGCCGTAGTAGCTCGGCCACCCGTCTTCGGCAGCGTGACCAAATCCTTTGATTCCAGCGAGGCATTGAAGGTAAACGGAGTAGTAAAAGTCATCGAGATCGAAGGGAAAAAAGCTCCTTCCGAATTTCATCCCCTGGGTGGAATTGCGGTGGTGGCAACCAACACCTGGGCCGCCATCAAAGGACGCGAAGCGCTCAAAATACAATGGAGCGACAGCGAGAACGACGGCTACGATTCGATGTCCTATCGCAAGGCCATGGAAAAAGCGGCCGAGAGTCCGGGAAAACGCATACGCAATGTGGGGGACGTGGACCAGGCCTTCGCCCAGGCCGAGAGTAAATTTTCGGCCACCTATTACATGCCGCACATCGCCCATGCGCCCATGGAACCTCCCGCCGCCACGGCGCTTCTAAAGGATGGATTCCTGGAAATCTGGGCCCCCAGCCAAGCTCCCCAGGTGACCCGGCATAGAGTGGCCGAACGCTTGGGTCTGCCGCTGGAAAAGACCCGCGTGAATGTCACCCTTCTGGGTGGCGGATTCGGTCGCAAATCCAAGCCAGACTTCGTCATTGAAGCGGCCGAGTTGGCACAACAATTTCCCGGGCGCGCCGTCCAGGTGCAATGGACGCGAGAGGACGACATTCACCACGATTATTTGCACACCGTCTCGGCCGAGCGCCTGGAAGCCGGTTTTGACGCCGACGGCAATGCCACCGGTTGGCTGCACCGCTCCGTAGCGCCCACCATCTTGGGTATTTTCGCGCCGGATCAGATGCACCAGGCCGGATTCGAATTGGGCATGGGGTTCAATAACGCCCCCTTCGATATTCCCAACATGCGCATGGAAAACCCCGGGATTCCGGTACATGTCCGGGTGGGCTGGTTCCGCTCCGTTTCCAACATTCCGCGCGCCTTTGCCGTGCAGAGCTTCATCTCCGAACTGGCCGACAAGGCCGGAGAGGACCACAAGGAGTTTTATCTGAATTTACTGGGAAAAAATCGCCAGATCGATCCCCGGGATATGACGGATGATTGGAACCATGGTGAAAATCCGAAACGGTACCCCGTGGACACCGGCCGCTTGCGCAAGGTGGTCGATACGGCAACCCGGGAAGCCGGTTGGGGAAAGATGCTTCCCAAGGGACGGGGATTGGGCCTGGCCGCGCATTACAGCTTCGTAACTTACGTCGCCGCTGTCCTGGAGGTCGAAGTCCTGGATGGTGGAACCCTCATCATCCACAACGCCACTATGGCGGTGGATTGCGGTCCACAAATCAACCCGGACCGCATCCGCGCCCAGATGGAAGGCTCCTGTGTCATGGGCATCGGCCTGGCCACTACCGGGGAAATCAGCTTTGCCGGGGGAAAGGCCCAACAGAGTAATTTCCATGATTACCAAGTGCCCCGCATGCCGCTGGCTCCCAAGAAGATCGCCATACACCTGGTCGATCCGGGTAAGGAAGTGGAACTGGGAGGTATCGGAGAACCGGGTGTTCCACCCGTGGCCCCGGCGTTGTGCAACGCCATTTTCGCCGCCACCGGTAAGCGCATCCGCGAGTTGCCCATACGGGACCAACTGGCGTGAGATAAATTTATTTGGGGATCAGGAATGGACTCTCGCTAAGGACGCAAGGAACGTAAAGGGAGGCGCAGACATATTTTCGATCACAATCAGGATCACGATCAAGATCAAGATTGAGAGCCAACCGTGGTTTATTCTCCCTGCTTTTTCATTCGCAATTCCTAATTCGCTGAAGGCTTTCAGCACTTCCCATCTCCCCGTCTTTGCGTTGCTTGGCGTGCTTTGCGAGAGTCCATTCCAAATCCTGTCCATCCGTGTAACCTGTCCCGCCGCAGCCTTCCGGCGAAGCGGGGTCCGTGGTTGATGGGATTTTCGACTACGGATCAGGGGCTGATGAGGGGTTGGAAGCCGAGGCCGTAGGTGGCGAATCGGGGGCGCCAATTGGTGGCGCTTTTCAACTTGGCGTTGGAGATCTTGCGGTGGGGCAGCTTGCCATTGGGCAAGCGCCGCTGCCGGATGGTTTTTTCGGGGTTGAAGCGGGGAACCGGCCTTCCCGTTTTTTGGGCCAGCCACTCGACGACTTCTCGTTTAGGGGAGGGCCTGTCATCCACCACGTTATAGATGGCGTTCAAAGCTGTTTTATCGGCTCGCCAAATCTCCCATATGGCGGCGCAGATATCCTCCACCCGGATGAGATTCAAGCAGGTTTCACCCTCTCCCGGCAGTTCCGAGTGACCGGACAGGATTTGATTGAGCAGATAATGGCGTCCCGGGCCGTAGATCCCGGCCAATCGCAAGATGGTCCAGCCATCCGGTCCATCGGTTTGCAGGACCCGCTCGGCCCGGCGCAGAATCTCCCCCTTTCCGGGCGGTGGTTTAAAAGGGGTTTCTTCCGTGACCCATTCCCCATCGCTGAAAGGATAGACACCGGTGGAACTGGTGTAGATGAGCCGGCCGGAGAAGCTCTCGCCGCACCATTGCATGAGCGAACGCATGCCTTCCAGATAGGTCCGGCGGTAGCCCTCGGGACCGCCGCCGCCCGCGGCAACACAATTCAGGACAAAGTCCACCGAGGAGGAAACCTCGGTATGCCAATCCCTTCCCGCCAGATCGGCCGCAACCATGTGAAAGCCCTCGGCCCGGAGGGTTTCTGCCTTTTCCGCCGACCGGGTCAAACCGGTAACCCGCATACCGCGTTGGAGGGCCTGTCGGGCCACTCGTAGACCGAGATAGCCCATTCCGCATATGAACAGGTGTTTTCTATCCGCTCCGGACTGGTTTTCCATGCTCCAAGGGAGTAGAACTTTCAAAAAATCATCAAGCCCTACCACGACCGCTCTTGAAAAAGTCTCCCGCCCGCCCTGAAGATAAGGACATGGGAAAAACAGCGCTTTTCGTCTTTGCCGATGGACTGGAGGAATTGGAGGCCGTCGCGCCCCTGGACATCCTCAGGCGAAGCGGGGTCGACTGCACCGTGGCTTCCCAAACCGGCAGTCTCGAGGTCACGGGTCGCAACGGTATAACCTTGAAGGCCGACAGTCATTTCGAGGATGTCGCCGACAAGCCCTTCGATCTCTTAGTGTTACCGGGCGGTCCCGGCGTCCATGCCCTGCGCAATACCCCGGCCCTCATTGAAGTCCTCCAAAAACAGGCATCCGACGGCAAACCTCTCGCCGCTATATGCGCCGCCCCCACCGTGTTGCACGATGCCGGGTTGCTGGAGGGGAGATCCTACACGGCCCATTTTACCGTGGCCGATGAATTGCCCCACATCCTGGAAGATTCTGCCGTAGTTGTGGATGGCAACATCATCACTTCCCGGGGGGCGGGAACGGCGGTCGAATTCGGGTTGACCCTGGCGAAAATCCTGACCGGCGAGGATACGGCCAAGGAGGTAGCGGATAGCATTCATTTCAGACCGGTTCCCCTGTCACCACCAGGAAATTGAATCAGAACGGCCCATCAGCGCCCTTCCCGGAAAAGTGACTTGGCTATTAGCCCGCATATCTCACAAATCTTCTACTGCGCTCCGGAATCTCGGCACTGGTGCCGACTTCGTTGGATTCGCGAGCTTGCAGGGTGTCGACCCAGCTTCACCCGTTCATCGGCCCGAAACCCACACCAGCACTCAATCTTCGTTCGCTCGCTACGAATTTTGTGAGACATGTGGGTTAGGGTGAGTTCCGTGCTTTCGCCATTACGATAGACTGCTCCGATTTGGATATTTGATCCACCGTTACATACGATCCAACGCTCTCCACAAATATAGTGAGGCGAACGACCGGTAAGGCTTCCAACGCTCTGCGAAAGATTGAAACTCTTCATCGGAATTTATCCCTCTGCCGTAAAACAACTGAATCGCTCTCCTCAGACCGGCATCCTTTGTGGCCAAGACATCGGTCCGACCGCATGCAAAGATGAGAAACATTTGGGCTGTCCAAAGTCCGATTCCTCTTTGTTCCACCAGTTTCTCAATCACTGTCCGGTCTGGAAGTTTCTGTAACTCGCAGAGATCCAAATCTCCTGAAATAACTTTCGAGGCGAGTTCCTTAATGTATTCGGATTTCGCAGTTGAAAGGCCCGCCTCCTTTAGTCTTTTTACCGGAATCCTTGAAAATCCATCCGGTTTTATGGGGTTCCCCGCTATCTTGCAAATGCGGGATTTAATGGTTCGAGCTGCTTTAGCTGAAAGTTGCTGAGATATAATGGACCGCGCAAGGTCATCAAACGGAGTTTGGCTTATGGAAAGTTCACAATGGCCTCCAAATCGATCGATCAGATCCGCAAGCGTTGAATCCGCAGAAGACAAATATGATTCATGGGATGGCCTTTTCATTGATTCAAATTACCCAGGGATCCCAATGACCTGGTGAATTGTTGCCTCTCTTATCCAAAGAATCGGTTAAGGGTCAATAATCATGATCAAGACCGGATTTTTTTGGGGCAGCCCTGGAGGAGGCAACATTTCCATATTTTCAGGAAGAATGGATCATCACCGAATCAGGCTAATTCAAAATCACATCTTGACTTAGCCTAATCCGTTGTTAGGCTGCCCGCCATGATTGCACGCGACCTCGCACCAATGTTAACGGAGGCGGCGCAGAAGTGGCCCTCCATCACGCTCACCGGACCTCGGCAGAGCGGCAAGACGACATTGTGCCGTGCCCTATTCCCGGAGCACTCCTACCAAACGCTGGAAGCCCCGGACGTGCGAGCCTTCGCCGCAGAAGATCCCCGCGCCTTCCTGGCCCGGTTCCCGCATGGCGCCATCCTCGACGAGGTGCAGAGGGCGCCCGATTTGCTCTCCTACCTGCAAGGCATCATCGACGAGGACCCGGCGCCGGGTCGTTGGATTCTAACTGGCTCCCAAAACCTCTTACTGCTCGAATCGGTCAGCCAATCGCTGGCTGGAAGGACGAGGGTGTTCAACCTGCTCCCACTTACTCGGAGCGAGACAATACGATTCTCCCCACATCCCTTAACTCTCGATGAGAGCCTCTTCGCCGGATCCTACCCGCGCATATTCGATGGCAATCTGGAACCCGCGGACTGGCTTGGTTCCTATGTCGCCACCTACATCGAACGCGATGTGCGGATGATAAGCAATGTGTCCGATCTCGCCATATTCCAGCGCTTCGTCGCCCTCTGCGCCGGCCGGACGTCACAGCTTCTCAACTACTCCTCACTGGCCGGGGATTGCGGCATCTCCCAGCCAACTGCGAGAGCCTGGCTCAGCATCCTTGAAACGAGTTTTCTCGTTTTCCGCCTGCCGGCGCTCTACGCGAATATCCGCAAACGCCTGGTGAAGATGCCGAAGCTGCATTTCTACGATACCGGGCTGGTATGCTGGTTACTGGGAATTCGCTCACCCGAACAACTCCGCTCGCATCCGCTTCGCGGTCCGATTTTCGAGACTTGGGTGGTTTCGGAAATCGCCAAACACCGCGCCAACCGTGGCGAGGCCAATGGGCTGTCGTTCTACCGAGACAAGAACGGAGCGGAGGTCGATCTCATAGTCCAGCATCCTTCCGGCAACATGCTTGTTGAAGCTAAATCAGCGGAGACAGCCTCTCCCAGTCTGTTCGATAGCGCCAAACGCGTCCGACGACATCTTGCCCGATCACCTGGCCGATGCTCCGCCGTCGTGGTCTATGGAGGCGATCAGCGTCAGCTCCGTGGAGCGTACAGCCTTCTCCCTTGGAGAGACCTGCACGAGTTCGACTGGGAGTTCTCTTTTCCTGGAGCAGCCCAGTAGGGGGAAGCGCCCAAGGGCGCGAATGAGGAATTAGGAGGGAGAAAGGCACAAAGGGTGAGGAGAATTGGGGAAAGTCTCTCGCAAAGAGCGCCAAGCAACGCAAAGAAATGCCTGGAGTAGGCCTTGGCGATCTTGGGCAGAGCTAATCCAGGGGAACCCTTCCCACCGCACCCCCTAACCCGCATTTCTCACAAATCTTCTACTGCGCTCCGGAATATCGGCACTGGTGCGGACCTCGCTGGATTCGCGACTTTGCGGGGTGTCGACCCAGCTTCACCCGCGAATCTGCTCGAAACCAGCACCAGCACTCGATCTTCGTTCGCTCGCTACGAATTTTGTGAGAAAAGGCGGGCTAAATGATTTCCCATCACTCCCCCATTCCATCTCCCCTCATTCCTCATTCCTAATTCCTAATTCGCGCCCTTGGGCGCTTTCTCCACTTTCCTGCTTGTGACAGGGGAACAGGGCTGTAATGAATGCTTTCCGCTGTCACCAGCGGGAAAATGAATCCGTTCAACCCATCATCCCAACGATTTTCAGGGTTTACTCTGGTGGAAATCATGGTGTCGATCGGGGTGGTTATCATCCTGGCCGGGATCCTGTTCAGCGCCCTGAACCAGAATCGAAACGCTTCCAATCTGGAATCGGCCCAGATGATGCTGAGCCAGGCCTTCGCCAACGCCCGGTCGCAGGCCATTCTCAAACAAAGCAACGCCCGGTTGCTCATCCACACTTCCTCTCCCGGCAACGAAACCGAAGCGGAGAAATACCTGCGTTACTTCGGGGTGGTGGTCGAAACCCGGTCGGGGTCCAATCAATGGGAAACGGCGTTGCCCGGCGAATACTTCCCGGTTAATATTTACTTCATTCCGGAAGCCAGTGTGGAAACATTGGACTGGAAGGAGAGTCGGCCGACCTCCCGGCATAACGGACAATCCATGAGTCTTGAATTCCCCTCCGGCAGGCCTGAAGCCAGCGGCTCCGGACCCAAATGGAGTTATTACGAATTCAAGAGTACGGGTAGAATGAGCGGCTTGCACAACAAGGTCGTCCTGGCGCAAGGAGTGAGTCGCGATATTGCGCCTGAATTTCCGGAAAACGTGGCATTGACGGGGTTGACCTTCAACAGCTATGGCCTCCAATTTCCCTTGGAGGAGGAAGAAGCGCTTTGAAACGGATTGAGGGATTCTCCTTGATCGAGGTCATCCTGGCGTTGGGGATTCTCTCGATAGCCCTCCTCATTGTTTTCGGGATTTTCACACCCTTCCTCTACCGGACGGGAGAGGTGATCGAATACGGCAACGTGGACCGGGTGGCCGATCTGATTTCCACGGAAATTCAATCTCTCGAATATGAGGAAGTGATTTCCATTCTGAATCAGCAGGTTCGCCTTTTCGCCAACCGGTCGGGTGATACCTTGGTTTCAAGCACCGATCCCCAACTGGAGCAGGAACTTCCCGAGGCGGATCGTTTTTACGCCATAAGCTTGACCAGAAATATGGACCTGTCCCCGGTAGGCAGGGACGGCACGTCAGGATTTGTCGCTTTCCAGATCCGCATCGAGCGATTGATTCGGGCGCCCGATGGCCGACTTCTGGACAATCAGCTCGACACAAACCTGGCTATTTTCAACACCGCCGTAACCCGGGCCGGGCATTGACCCGCATGTCTCACAAATCTTCTACTGCGCTCCGGAATACCGGCGCTGATGCGGACTTCGTTGGATTCGCGACTTTGCAGGGTGTCGACCCAGCTTCACCCACGAATCTGCTCGAAACCCGCACCAGCGCTCGATCTCCATTCGCTCGCCACGAATTTTGTGAGACATGTGGGGTAATGGTACAACACCCAAATATCCGCGGTTTCACCGTCCTGGAATTACTCGTTGCCAGCACCGTATCCATAATCCTGATCGGTTTGTTTCTCTCGGTATCGGCCAATATTCTCGATGCCTGGAGGCAAAGCCGGGACAGCCTTTCTACAAATGCCAAGGCCCGCATCGTGCTGAATACCCTGACCACCGACCTGGAATCGGCCATCCTGCGGGACGATCGGGGGGTATGGCTGGCCTGCGACCTGCTGGAAACAAGGGCAACTTCAAATCGTTGGGAGAGAGCGGATTTCCCGCAAAAAGAAAAACCGAATGACGCCACTTCCCTGGAGATTGATTTTGCCAACCCCGATCTCGGCCCGCCCCATTTTCGCTTCGGCGTGGCCGGAGCCTGGTTGCGGTTTTTCGCCAGTCCCACCGATGCGGCCGGTTCGGGAGATGGGGGTGATGTAAATGCCGTGGCCTATCAGATGATTCGCCGAAAACCACACAGTAGATCATCCGAACTGGAGGAAAGTTATAACCTTTACCGCTCCATTGTGCGATCGGACTACACTCTGGAAGAGGTGAAAGAGGACGAGGGATACTTCATCGACCAATTTGACGGACGGAGCTACGAGGGCCAACCGGGAGAGGTGACGACACCGCGCAATGATTCCAGCCTGCTGGCCCGGGACGTGGTGGACCTGGGCGTGGTTTTCTACCGCAGGAACTCACTGGGCCAGGATGAGGCGCTGTTTCCCTTGACCACCGGGAGCAGGCAATTCCGCGTACCCCGTGATGGGATACCGGAATCGGCCGATGTATTCGTCCGCATTCTCGATGAGGAAGGAGCCAAGCAAATCAACGCTTACGAACGGGGATTGATTCCCTCGACCCAATCCGATTTCTGGTGGGAAACGGTCAACCGTTTCTCCACGGTTTACTCCAAACGCATTCATTTCAAAACGGGGGACCTTTGAAAGAAAGCAGGCATGGTACCGGAACCGGACTCCAGAGGGGATTTGCCTTGGTGCTCGTTCTCTCCCTCTTGAGTTTCCTCATGCTTTTGGTGGCGGTATTGGCCACTTCCCTGCGTATCGAAACCCAAACTTCCTTCAACAATGGAGC
>CBDCNU010000008.1:0-28334 GCA_965219475.1 Opitutales bacterium
CGAATGAGGATACCGGTATTTTCTTAAGCAATGGAACCGGACCTAAAGGTGTTGACCAATTGATGGTTGTTCAAAGCAAGAGTATTTGGCAAAGGCTCTTCTCCTCATCGGATGAAGTTTTGATCTACAATATTGGAGAGGATGGTGATTTATCCTTTGTCGGAAAGTCTGCGGGAATAATGGGTCCAGACGGAGAGTTCAATCGTGTCATTATGACAATGCCTCCCGACATAGGAAGAACTGGAGCTACAAAAGCCTCGGCCTGGATTTCTCGTAAAGTTTATAGGAACTTAGCAAAAAACCAAGACCTTCGCAAAAAATTCGTTACAGCAATGAAGAAGGGCTTTGTCGGCCCGGTGAATCAATCGGGTATTAAGAAATTAAAAGGTTCGGGATTGAAGGGCTACACTCATGAAATCAAAGTGATGGGTAGCAGTGGTCGAATATTAGGCAAATATACAGAAAATGGGGTTTTATTGTTTGATAAATTCCTGCCTGGCGGACTTCATTAGTGCCTTAGATGATAAAACAGATATATAGGTTGTTAGATCAGGTCTGTAGTGACGACTATGTGGTGAATTTGGCAAGGATAGAAACTTTGGCTGCCGGAAATGGATATTCCGTTGAAGTAGAATTGGAAGACGGTTCCTTTGTAACCGTCGAACAAAACGATATTTTTACAGTGGTTACCAAAGCCTGCTTCAAAGAAAGATTTTTCATTGAATTCGGGGTAATTAGAGCACTGGTTGCAATTGGAGAATGCAAAGAAGTAGGAGGAATTGTGTCCGCATCAAAATGCTTTTCTACTCTTTATTTCGATGAAAAGGCGAAATTGATTTCGATGGACTATCACAAGAACTTTAGATGAGATATACGAACCAGCCCAGATGGGGAAAAGCCTAGAGGGTCAGTGGTAAATTGTCAACTTGACTGTGCCGCGTCGCCGATGGCAGGATAGGCCATGGCGAGAAAGCGGCGTTTTGAATCGAGCGACGGTCTTTATCTTGTGATAAACCGAGGCAACTATCGTGTGGATGTGTTCGTTACCGTAGGGGCGAAGAAATCATTGGTGAAAACTTTGGGCGAGACGATTGAATAAATTGACAATTTACCACTGACCCTGTCTGGGCCTGCCTTGGGCAGAAGACCCGCACCACCAATGATGAGAACAGCAACACCATCAAGGTGGAGAACAATTTCCATTTGGCCTCCGGCGCGGCGGACCGCAGCGAGATCGCCTACGCCTACGATGCGGCGGGCAACCTGATTTCCTCCACCGACGCCCTGAACAAGGCCACCACCATGGGGAAGGCAAAAAGGGTCAGCCCTTGATGTTTGGTATCGCATTAATATGACGACTCACGTTGCTCGGATGCCCCATGTTCAAGCGTTGGGTTATCCACGGATTGGTGGCGCTGGTCTGTTTTCTCAGTTCCCGGGCCAGGACGATTTTCCAATGCGCAGATTTCTTGTCCTCGTCGATGTGTTTTTGCGTTTTGCCATGTTTCCTTAACCAACCCGCTACAAGTTCTTCGTATCCCATTTCGTTCAGCTCCTTGAGCTCTCGCCCTCTCCAGTCTTTGGCCGCTTCCATCTTTTTAAATTCGGCGAGCAGTTCCTTTTTGTACGCCTTCCCGGCAATGGCCCATCCCTTCACCTACTTTTTCTGCAATGCCTCCTTTTGCTTCGGATCAGCTTCTTCCTGCAGTTCCAGTTGTTCTGCATAACGGCGCATTCCGGCTAAACTGTCCGGCAGGGCGCATTCGCTCAAAAAATCCTTCCGAAACAAGGGAGCCGCCACCTCCCTCCTGAAATACTTCGGATAACTGGACAGGGTATGATTTTTGAGATGAGCCAGGCCCACCAGATTGGCTCGTACCGGATTCAAATGGATGTAGTTCACCAGCCCCACCAATGACCGTCCCGGTTCCACCAACAAAGCCTTGTAGCGTCCTTGGAACACGTGTCCGCGCTCGCCGGTGAACTTGTTAAAGCGGTTGCCGAAAGTTCCCTGGAGCCAGCGCATTCCTTCTACGAGGTTTCCATTGGGAGTCTCCAAGGCCAGGTGATAGTGGTTACTCATGATCACGTAGGCATGCAGCCTCCAGCCACAACATTGGCAGGCATCGAAGAGGGCTTTCTCAAACGCTACTCCGGTTTGCGCCACGGTGAACAAGTCCCTGAGGTAGTTGCCGCGGGACAAGATATGGTAGATTGCTCCGGGATACTGAATGCGCGGTTTCCTGGCCATGGTCACAATCCGTGGAAGCCTTGAAACTCAGTCAATACCAAACATCAAGGGCTGACCCTTTTTCTGGCCCCCTGGGCCCCCTGGACCCCTTCCTATTTCGCGGCCTGCTCCTATGGCGGGGCGTTTGCCGGTTACCAGGGCGTTTTGTCAATTCCCAGTTTCTCAAGGACCTCGGGAGGAGGGCCGTCGAAGGCGGGGAGGGCCACGTTGCCAACGTAACCGACATCCTTTGTGCCGATATCGGTGGTGTAGTAACCACCCAGGGTGAGGTTGCGAAATTTGGAAAAGAATCGGGCGCCATCTTCCAACTCCGGGGGAGCCTCCGGCGCGTAGCAAATGTCGTCGCATAGGGCGGTGGCTTGCTCCTCTGTCAGACGGTGGAAATCCTTGTTGAAACGGCGTTGCGATTCGCGGTCGATCCAGCCCAGTCCCTCGATGATCATTTCCTGGTCTGCTCGATGGCTGGGGTAGGGAGCGCTAATCCATTCGTCGATAAAATCGGGCACATGGACTTCGCTGGCGCTGGGTGAGGATGGGCTGGTGCGGGGCAGAATGATGTCGGCCAGCTTTGCCGTGGAGCGCAATTGTTGCGGTGTCATGGCGCGCTCCCAGGGAACCTCTCCCGCCAACAGGTTTGGATCGGTTCCGTAACCCTCCAATGCGGACTGGTGGGTCGAGCCCGCCGACTTCTCATCCAGGAAATGAACCGCGACCGAGGCGGCGAGCATCCATTTCATAGCTGCGCGGCGATCCATTCGTTGGCTTGGAAAAGGGGGGTTCATCAAATATTTCCCTTTCTCATTTCTTCCATCATGTAGTCGGCGGAGCGCCAGGCCAGGGCCATAATGGTAAGGGTTGGATTCTTGTCCGCGTTGGAGCAGAAGGGAGCTCCGTCGGTGAGGAATAAATTGGCTACGTCCCAGGTTTGAGAATACGAGTTGGTCACCGAGGTTTTGCGGTCCTCCCCCATTATGGCCCCGCCTACCTCGTGGATGATCTCCCCCGGTTTGTAAATCGCCTTTTGCCCGGTAGGATCGACTTCACTGATGACGGTTCCGCCCTGTTCAATGATCAGCTCGGCAAAGGTTTCATGCATGTGGGCGGCCTGACGGATTTCCGCCTCAGCCCACTTCCAATGGAATTTCAGGACGGGGATTCCCCACCTGTCTTCAACCTCCGGGTCAATGGTGACGAAGCAGTTCTCGTTGGGAATCATTTCACCCCGTCCGGAGTAACTGACAAAAGAACCGAAATAGCGGCGGGCGTCTTCCTTGAGCCGTTTGCCGTAGCTTCCCCGAGTAAAATGCTCCAGGTTATGGAAGGTATGGACGCCCGGCGCCTCCCGAGTTCCGCCGGTTTCGATGTGGTAGCCACGGGGAAAGTCCAGTTTGCCTGCCGCTTGCTCCTTGTAGAGCCACCAGGGCGCGTAGACGTGGGCGCCTCCCGCGCCATCTTCGTTATGCGGGGGCAGGTTTTCCAGGGCGGGTATCTGTCCGCTGACCGAAGCGCCGGTCGTATCCATAATGTACTTTCCCAGCAGGCCCGAGGAATTGCCCATGCCCTCCGGATGGCGGGAACTTTTGGAATTGAGCATCAGGCGCACCGTTTCCATCGCGCTGGCCGCCAGGACCACGATGCGGCCCTTCACGCTGTAATCCCGGCCGGTTGATTTATCGACGAAATTTATGCCGGTGGCCTTACCGGAGCGGTCGGTGTCCACCATCCGGGCCATGGCATTGGTGATGATGTCGAGGTTGCCCGTGGCCAGGGCGGGAGGAAGGTGCACGGTGGTGGATTGATAATTGGCTTTGATGGAGCAACCGCGAATGCAGTCCGTCGCCCAGAAGCAGGCCAGGCGCCGATCCATTTCCCGGGCCAGTATCTGCTGGGCCTTGGGATTGCTCGGGTGTAGCCACTTGGGAATTTTATCGGATCTGAGCCGTTCGCTCAATACCGCCCGATGAATCGGCACTATGGGAATACCCAGTTTTTTTGCATGCTTTCGGGCATAGATTTCCGCTGCCCGCGCCTTGGGTGGAGCCAGTAACACGCCCTCGGGAGAATCGGGGGTATTTTCCAGACCTTCATTGCTGCCGTAAACGCCGATGAGGGACTCCACCTTATCGTAGTAAGGGGCTACGTCCTGGTAGGAAATCGGCCAGTCGAAACCCAGTCCATCCCTTGAATACGGTTTGAAATCGTAAGGCCCGTTGCGCAGGGAGATGCGGCCCCAATGATTGGTGCGTCCTCCCAGCATGCGCGCGCGCCACCAACGGAAGGTGTCTTCGGGTCGATCCTGGGCGTTGGTGTAGGGTTCACCCGGCATCTCCCATCCTCCGTCCACGGTGGCATCGTAAAATCCAAAAGGCTTACTCGGTGTTCGAGCTCCTCGTAGCGGGGCGCGTTCATTGGTGTGGAACATGGGCGTCTCGCTCACCGGATCGTAGTTGCGGCCTGCCTCCAGCATGAGGACCTTGACCCCTTCCATGGCCAAGGTATAGGCAGTCTGGCCGCCGGCAGCGCCGGAGCCGACTATGATGACATCGTAGTCGGGCTTGGTTTTGCCTGCGTTGATATGTGGCATTGGGGCGGATGAATCGGAAGCTGTCAGGCGGGTCCCAATTCAGCTTCAAGGAAGGTTCCCGCGACGAAGATCGACGTAACGGTTCTTGCGAACCCGGCGCATATCGACGGGGTAATCCTGGTTTTCCAGGAGTTGTTCCTCGGTCGGGGTGGCGGAGAGCACCCCGTTGGCCGGCACTTCCATGCGGGCGATCCAGACGATTGCGTTGAGAACCACCTTGCGGATGTTGTCGTCCTGCCAATTGTCGTGAAAATGCCCCCCGGTAAATCCGAAACCCCGGCTGCCGTTGGCATTTTCGGATACCCACATCAAGTGTTGCGGATCGCGGCGTTTTACCGCGGCGCGGGCATCGGAGGTGGAATTGTGGGGGTGATCTTTTTCCGGAATGACATCCGGAGGCGGCACCGCCGTGAGAATGGGAGTCACCCCTTGCATATGGTCGCGGAAGCGCATGTTGAAGTACCATTCGTCGTGAATGCGGAAGGGTTGAACGCCATTGGCCACGGGATGATCGGGCAGGGTTTTGAAATCTGCCAGCCAATGCGGGTTGACCGATTTACCCAATTGAAAGTATCCCCCCATCCAGCGCAGAAAGGCTTCACCCGGCTCGCCCTCGATGGTTTCCACTGCGTAGTGCAGGCAACCCACACCGACCCCTTTATCGGAAAGGGCATCGATAGTGTCGAGATGGCCGTTGGCCAAGTGTCTTTTCCCTCCATCACAATAGATGACCACCGCGTCGACGCCTGCAAGCCAACTGTCATCGGATGGCCAGCCCGGGTTTTCCTTGTCGTAAGAAACCGCCGCGTCGATCCTGAGGCCGCTTTCCCTGAGGGCTTTGGCCAACAGGCGGGAGCCGGCGTGGTGTTCGTGGTTATTGAAACCGTGGCTCATTTTCCCCGCCACGAAAAGGACCTTGGCCATTCCGCCGGAGGCAGCTCCGGAAGGGGCGCAAAAGACCAGGAACAGGGGGATGGACAACAAAAGAGTGAGAAAGAGGCGGGACATGGGTGATGGTGGAGTGAATCAATAACCTGAACGTGTCGATGAGAGTTGCTGATCCGCCTTCGCCAAAGGACTACGGCGTGACAGGTCCGCTTTCGCCGCGAGGCGGGTTACGGCATGATAGGGATGCTACGTTGTCGAGGCGCCGCGGTGCAAGGAAAAGCGGGCCTCCGCCTTCGCCAATGGACTACGGCGTAACAGGCCTGTCTTCGCCGCGAGGCGGGCTTCGACGTGACGAAATATGGGAAAACGGGGAGTAGTTGGAGGAAATTGGCAGGTATATTGCTGTCATGAAGGAAGGTTTTTAGGCTTGAACCGGAGCCCAAAAACGCTTGAATCTCTAAACTCTTTTCATGGAACTTCGGGAAATTTCGACCCTTCCGGGGCTGGAATGTTTTGCCATCGGGTCCTCGGCCAACCGGCAGGTGGGCGAGGGCGACGGGGGGAAACCTGGGGCCGGGTTATAAATAGTAATTTTTATGATGAATGCCACCAAGGATTATTCGGGCTTATACCGCCCCGAGTTCGAGCGGGACAGTTGTGGAATTGGTTTTGTGGCCAACCTGAAGGGTAGAAAGTCTCACCAGATTGTCAGAAACGCCCTTTGCATGCTCTGTAATATGGATCACCGCGGAGGCACTGGTTACGATGTGGCCAGCGGTGACGGCGCCGGTATTCTGATTCAGCTTCCCCATGAGTTTCTGGCCCATGCCTGTGCAGGGCTGGGTATTACCTTGCCGCCCTTGGGCGGGTACGGGGTGGGGATGGTCTTCTTTCCGGCTGAGGCCAAGCTCCGGGAGGCCTGTAGAGACCTGCTGACCCAAAATATTCTCCGTCTCGGCCTTTCCCTCCTGGGCTATCGCAGGGTTCCCAAGGACAACAGCATGCTCGGTCAGGCCGCCTTGGATACGGAGCCGCAGATCGAGCAGGTATTCGTGAGCAAGCCCAAGGAATTGAGCAACGACGAATTCGAACGGAAGCTCTACGTTTTGCGCAATTACACCATCCACACCGCGCACGACTCCATTGATGGGGCCAGGGAAGATTTCTACATCATTTCGATGTCTTCGCGCAATATCACCTACAAGGGTCAGTTTACCACTTATCAGGTCGATCAGTATTACCTGGACTTGCAGGATGAGCGCATCGTGTCGGCTATCGCGATGTTTCATTCGCGTTTCTCCACCAATACCTTCCCGTCCTGGAAATTGGCCCAGCCCTTTCGCTATCTTTCCCACAACGGTGAGATCAACACGGTAATGGGGAACATTAATTGGATGCGGGCCCGTGAGGCCATCCTGGAGAGTATTCATTTTTCCCCGGAAGAGCTGAAAATGTTGCACCCGGTAAGCGACCGGGCCATGTCGGACTCGGCCAACCTCGACATGGTCATCGAGCTGCTCGTCTTGAGTGGCCGCCCCTTGGCCCAGGTAATGATGATGGTCATCCCGGAAGCTTGGCAGACCCAGGAGGACATGGATCCGGTAAAACGGGCTTTTTACGAGTATTTCTCCTGCATCATGGAGCCCTGGGATGGTCCGGCCTCAATTTCCTTTACCGATGGCAGGGTAGTCGGCGCTACCTTGGACCGCAATGGTCTGCGCCCATCGCGTTACCTCGTGACCGATGACGACATGGTAGTCATGGGTTCTGAAACCGGTTCGCTGGAAATCGATCCGGCCCGGGTAGTGCGGAAGGGTCGCCTGCAGCCCGGAAAAATCTTCATAGCCGACCTGGATCAGGGGCGGATCATATCCGATGAGGAAGTGAAGGCCGAAATTTGTTCGCGCAAACCCTACGGCGAATGGCTGGCCCGGCATAAGATTTCCCTGGAGGAGTTGCCTTTGCCCCGGGAGGAGCGCCGTCAGTCCAAGGAGAGGTCGGTGAGAAAGCGGCAGAAAGCATTTGGGTATACCCAGGAGGATCTCAATATGATCCTCAAGCAGATGGTGGAGACCGGGAAGGAACCCCTGGGGTCGATGGGGGCGGATAATCCGCTGGCCATCCTTTCCGACCGGCCACAACAATTGTCCAATTATTTCAAGCAACTATTTGCCCAGGTGACCAATCCGCCGATCGATCCGATTCGGGAGGAGATGGTCATGTCCCTGCAAGTCTACGTGGGAGGATCCCTCAACCTTCTGGATGAGACACCCCGGCATTGCCACAAAGTGGAGATCAAACAGCCACTGCTTTCCTATGAGGAGATGCAGAAGATCCGTTATATCGATCACGATCATTTTCAGTCCAAGAGTATTGAGTGCACCTTCCGGGCCCTTGAAAAGCCCGGCGTCCTGAAAGCGGCCCTGGACCGTATCTGCCGTTATGCCAAGGACGCGGTGCTGGATGGCTTTTCCATCATCATTTTGACCGATCGCGGAATGGACAGCGACCACGCGGCCATCCCATCGCTGTTGGCCACCGGGGCGGTGCACCATTACCTGATCCGCCAAGGCCTTCGGGCAAAGGCGGATATCATAGTGGAGGCGGGAGACATCCGGGAAACGCACCACTTCGCCACCGTGCTCGGATATGGCGCCTCCGCCATTCACCCCTATCTGGCCTTGGAGACGGTCGACGATTTGAGGGAGCATGGTACCGTAGATCCTCTGCAAAGTTTTGAGGAGGCCTTCTACAAATACAAAAAAGCCATTAACAACGGTCTACTCAAAATCTTTTCCAAAATGGGCATTTCTACCCTGCAATCCTACCAGGGCGCCCAAATCTTTGAAGCGCTGGGAATCAGCAGCGCGCTCATAAACGAGTATTTCACCGGCACCGTGAGCCGTGTCGAGGGCATGGGCCTGGATGAGATTGCCCGTGAAGCCCTCACCCGCCACCGCGCCGGTTTCCCCTTGGAGGACAATCTGGTCGGAAATGAGATGCTCGATTCCGGGGGTGATTATGCCTGGCGGCTCGATGGTGAGCGCCACCTTTTCAATCCGACCACCATTCGCCTGTTGCAACACTCTACCGCGACCAACGACCGGGAACAATTCGACCAATACGCCCGCCACGTGGACAATCAGGTTCGCGATGCCTTCACCCTGCGCGGGTTGATGGAATTCAATCCGGATCGTCCATCCATTCCGATAGAGGAGGTCGAACCGGCGGAGAACATCTTCAAGCGATTCGCCACCGGGGCCATGTCTTTCGGGTCCATCTCCTGGGAGGCGCATACTACCCTGGCCAAGGCCATGAACCGCATAGGAGGGAAGAGCAACAGCGGGGAAGGCGGGGAGGATCCCATACGCTACATTCCGGACGAAAATGGCGACCTCATGATGTCGCGCATAAAGCAGGTAGCCTCGGGACGGTTCGGGGTGACGTCCTACTATTTGGCCAATGCGGATGAATTGCAAATCAAGATGGCGCAGGGGGCCAAGCCCGGTGAAGGCGGGCAATTGCCCGGCCACAAGGTGGATGCCTGGATTGGCAGGGTTCGCTCTTCCACCCCGGGTGTCGGACTCATTTCCCCGCCGCCGCACCACGATATATATTCCATCGAGGATTTGGCCCAATTGATATTCGACCTCAAAAACTCCAATCGCAAAGCCCGCATCAATGTCAAATTGGTGTCGGAAGCGGGAGTGGGCACCATTGCTGCCGGTGTTTGTAAAGGCTATGCCGACGTGGTGTTGATCAGCGGGCACGATGGTGGAACCGGGGCATCCCCCTGGAGTTCCATCAAACATGCGGGATTACCTTGGGAACTCGGGCTTTCCGAGACCCATCAGACCCTGGTCCGCAATCGGTTGAGAAGCCGGATTGTGGTCCAGACCGACGGGCAATTGAAGACCCCGCGGGATTTGGCTGTGGCTTCCCTGTTGGGGGCGGACGAGTGGGGTGTCGCCTCCGCCGCATTGGTGGTCGAGGGGTGCATCATGATGCGCAAGTGCCATATGAACACCTGCCCGGTTGGTATTGCCACCCAGAACCGGGAGTTGCGGAAGCGTTTCCACGGAAAAGTGGAGCACGTCATCAATTTCTTCACTTTCCTGACCGAAGGACTGCGTGAAATCATGGCTGAAATGGGATTCCGCACCGTCGATGAGATGGTGGGCCAGAGCCAGTGCCTGAAGTTTCGCGACGATATCGACCATTGGAAATACCGCAATCTCGACCTGTCTCCCATCCTTTACCGGGAGTCGGAGCGGGAAGGAGATGGCCTCTATCAAAGCGTCGAGCAGAAGCACCTCATCGACGACATCCTGGACCGCAAGCTGATAAAGGACGCAACTCCGGCCCTGGAGGATGCCCGGCCGGTGAAGTTGAGTTATAAGATCGTGAACACCGACCGCACCGTGGGGGCCATGCTTTCGAACGAAATTTCGAAACGTTTCAAGGGCGAGGGACTTCCCCCTGGCACCATTGATGTGAAGTTCAGGGGATCGGCCGGGCAAAGTTTTGGTTGTTTCGCAGCCAAGGGCCTTCGCATGCGGCTGGAGGGGGATTCCAACGACTATTTTGGCAAAGGTCTGTCAGGGGGAACCCTTATCATTTCCCCGGACCGGAAAGCGCCCTTCAAGGCCCGCAAAAACATAATCATCGGAAACGTGGCTTTCTTTGGGGCCACGGGCGGGGAAGCTTACGTTCGCGGAAGAGCGGGGGAACGCTTTTGCGTGCGCAATTCCGGGGTAACCGCCGTGGTGGAAGGGGTTGGCGACCACGGGTGTGAATACATGACGGGAGGCCGGGCCGTCATACTCGGCGAAACCGGACGAAACTTTGCCGCGGGAATGTCGGGAGGAGTGGCTTACGTCTTCGACTGCTACGGTCGATTTGAAGCGCGTTGCAACAAGGAGATGGTTAGATTGAGCCCCTTGGAGAACCCTGCCGACATGGAAGAGTTGAGGGGGCTTATCGAGAATCATCTAACCAATACGGGTTCCAAGGTGGCCCAGGAAATTCTGGCGGGCTGGGAATTCAATCTCAGCCGGTTCGTCCGCGTTATGCCGGTCGACTATGAGCGCATGTTGAACTATATCGAGCGGGCCCGGGCCTCGGAAAAATTCGATAACGATTACGACATCGCGGTGGAAGCTTTCGATATGCGAATGAGCGAACTTGCCGCCAGATAGGAAACCGGAACCATCCAGAAAATGGGAAATCCGACCGGATTTTTGGAATTTGAACGCATCCTTCCCCAGGATCGGGACCCGGTCCTTCGGGTGAAGGACTGGAATGAAGTTCATTCGCAGATGGCGGTGAGCGACATCCAGGTTCAGGCCTCCCGCTGCATGGATTGCGGGGTGCCCTTCTGCATGGCGGCGGAGTCCATGCACGGACCGGGTATTGCCGGATGTCCGGTCAATAATCTCATTCCGGAATGGAACGACCTGGTTTACCGCGGTCTTTGGAGGGACGCTCTGGCCCGGTTGCTCGATACCAATAATTTTCCCGAGTTTACCGGCCGGGTTTGTCCGGCGCCATGCGAGAGTTCATGTGTTTTGGGCATCAATGCGCCACCGGTTACCATTAAACACCACGAAGTATCGATCATTGACCGGGGTTTTGAAATGGGCTGGGTCAAGCCCCGTCCACCCAAAGCGCGCACAGGGAAAACGGTGGCGGTTATCGGGTCTGGTCCGGCCGGACTGGCTTGCGCGGCCCAGCTCAACACGGCCGGCCATGCCGTGACCATTTTTGAACGGGACGACCGTCCGGGAGGATTGCTCATGTATGGAATTCCCAACATGAAGTTGGAAAAGCATGTGGTGGAACGCCGCATCCAATTGATGAAGGACGAGGGCATCCGATTTGTTTGCAACCGGGAGATCGGCCGGGACGTGGCGGCCACCCAACTGCAGAGAGACTTCGATGCCCTGGTTATTTGTACCGGAGCCACCGTTCCGAGAAACCTGCTGGTCAAGGGACGAAATCTTAAGGGTATTCATTTCGCTATGGAATACCTGACATCCACAACCAAGAGCCTGCTCGACAGCAACTTTGATGACGGCCGATACATCTCCGGCAAGGATAAGAATGTGGTGGTGATCGGAGGTGGAGATACGGGCACCGATTGCGTGGGCACCGCTCTTCGGCAAGGTTGCAGGCACGTGCGCCAGCTTGAGATCATGCCACAACCGGCCGATCAACGGAGCGCCAATAACCCTTGGCCCCAGTACGCCCGTATTTTGAAGATCGATTACGGTCAGGAGGAGGCCATTGCCATCCAAGGCGATGATCCGCGCAGCTATCTGATGATGACCAAGAAATTTGTCGGTGACCAAGATGGAAATGTCAGGGAGATTCACGCTGTCAAGATCAAGTGGGTTCGCCAAAAGGATGGCCGGATGATGCCCGTCGAACTTCCCGGAACTGAGGAGATCATTCCGGCCGACCTGGTTTTGCTGGCCATGGGATTCCTCGGGCCCGAGGGCGGTCTATTGGATCAAATCGGGGTGGAAAAGGACTCCCGTTCCAATGCCCGGGCCGAGTATGGGAAATACCATACCAATGTGGATGGGGTGTTTGCCGCAGGGGATGCCCGCAGGGGACAGAGCCTCATCGTCTGGGCCATCAACGAAGGCCGCGGGGCGGCCCGTACCGTCGACACCAACCTGATGGGCAAGAGCTATCTGCCCTGGTAGGGGTAAGGGCTGGAAAAAGGGGTCAATTCTGAATGGCGCTTAGTTAAGCGTGTTTGTAGAGGAATATTGTATGAACGCCAGTCGGGGTCATGCCGTAGAAACTATTGGAGAAAAAGGGTCAGGCCTTGAAAACTGTATTCCGTTGTACTTCATACACTTTTGCAAGGCAACTGACCCTGTAAGGCATAACTTTTTACGTCTTGACCCCTTCCTTTTCCGAGGTAGTCCCATATCCGGAAAATGGCGTAACTAAGCGCCATTCGGGTCAATTCTTAAATCCTGCATTAACATGCACGATTACAAGAAATGACCCCGGAAGGCTTTCCCCCGACCTGGACAACTGATTTCCCTTTACATCCAATCGGGGCGACCCATGGTGGTCTTTCCTCCCTGACTAATTACCCATAGTAAGCCAATGAAGCAGACATCCGACAAGCCATCACGCAGACAGTTCATCGCAACCGGGGCAGCCGCTTCCGCCTTGTCCCTTTTCGGTCGGCAACCCTATGCCTTTGCCTCCGACCCGGGAGCATCGGACAAACTCAGGATCGGCCTGGTCGGTTGTGGGGGTCGCGGAACAGGCGCAGCCCGGCAATGTGTCAACGCCGCCCCCAACGTCGAACTTTATGCCATGGCCGACTTCTTTCCGGATAAAATCACGGCGGCAGAAGAGAAATTAACCAACAAGATGGGTCCCAATCCCGCTTTGGGGAAGCAATTCAATGTGACTCCCGACCGTCGGTTTTCCGGATTTGACGGGTACAAGAAGGTCCTTCAATCCGATGTCGACGTGGTTATATTGGCTACTCAACCGGCATTTCGTCCCCAGCATTTCGAGGCTGCCATCATAGCCGGAAAGCACGTATTTATGGAGAAACCGGTCGCAGTGGACCCCGTGGGTGTCCGCAAGGTGATAGCGGTCTCCGATCTGGCCAGGGAGAAAGGCCTGACCGTCGTGGCCGGGACCCAGCGCCGGCATCTCCCCAGTTACCTGGAGGCCATGGACCGCATCGGCAATGGTGACATCGGCGAGTTGCGCGGCGGGGATTGTTACTGGATCTGGGGTCGAAAGATCGGGCAAAATGCCCAAAACCCGAAATGGTCGGAAATGGAATTCCAGGTTCGCAACTGGTATTTCCATTGTTGGGGATCGGGCGACTGCATCGTCGAACAGCACATTCACCAACTCGACGTGATGAACTGGGCTTACGGGGGTCCCCCCAAGTCTGCCATCGGTATGGGCGGTCTCATGATCAAACACGATTTTGGCAATATCTACGACCACTTTGCCATCGTGTATGAATATGCTAACGGGGCCCGGGTTACCAGCATGGCCAGTCAAATTCCCGGTTCCACCGCCCGGGTCGGGCAAAACATCGTCGGTTCCAAGGGTAGGGCCGATGGAGAGCGCATCGAAGGGGAAAACCCCTGGAAATATTCCGGTCCAGCGGTCAACGGACAGGAACAGGAACACAAGGACATGATCGCAAGCATCCGGGGAATGGGCCCCTATCTAAACCACGGCAAGCGCGTGGCCGATTCTACCATGACCGCCATTCTCGGGCGCATGGCGGCCTATACGGGCCGGGAGATCCGCTACGATTGGGCCTTAAACAAATCTCAATTGGATATCAGCCCCGCGCGCTTTGCCATCGGGGATAATCCCATTCCCGCTCGCCCCATTCCGGGCGAAGAGCAACTGGTCTAACCCCTTCTTTACGCACCAGCGCGCGGGCTGGAGTTTTTAGTTGTAGGAGCGGCTTTACGCCGCGAATGCTTCGAAGCTGTTTCTTAAAGGCGCCATCCGGAAATGGGCGACTTTACCCGAGGAACTCCTGCTGGTGAAACTCCGACCAATCTTCGTAGTTGTTGAGATTGACCGCGTCCCGGGCTGAGCAGTTTTCGTCGTCGAGGCCGGCCAATTGGAAGATTTCCCCGCGGGTGGCGTCATCGTGGCAATAGCCCGTGACGGCGGCATTATGCGCGTTAATATCCGCATCGGCCTTCATGTTGTCACTGACCCAGGCTTCGAAGGCAAAATAACTCGGTTTTTCGGATTGGATGTAATTGATGGTGGTATCCTTGTCCAATCCCAGAGCGTCCAGAGTCATTTGATCGAACCCGGCCCCGCATGCGGGATAATCTTCACGCAATTTGCCTACCCCGTCCAATGAAACTTTCTGCCAGAATCGCGGTAGGTGAAGCACTCCGAGTGGGCCGGCCAGGCCGGAACTGATGGTAGGGATGATTTTGCTCATGGCGAATTGATTTGTGGTTGTTGATTTAGGTGAAAGGTGCAGGATTAACCGGAGCTAAATTGGAAAACCTAACCATTAAATGGTTGGTAGGATTTCAGGGCAAGTCCAATGTGCAAGCTCATCTGCTCGGGTCGAAGCGGTTCTTCCCTTGGAGAGGGAGGTTCAATTGTGAGATTGCCATTCGGGTTCACTTTCCCTTATGGATCCTTTCCATGTGTTTGTTTAGACTGATTCCGATTATAGCCCTGCTTACCTGTCCCTTGGCGGCAGCCGATCGGCCCAATGTGTTGCTCATCATCAGTGACGATCAGGCCTGGAGCGATTACTCGTTTTTGGGTCATCCCCATGTACGGACGCCCCATATCGATCAATTGGCCCGCCAATCGGTCGTCTTTACCCGCGGCTATGTTCCCACCGCCTTGTGCCGGCCTTCCCTGATGACCCTGGTCACGGGGCACTACGCCCACCGCCACGGTGTAACCGGCAACGACCCGTCGCCAAAATACGCCGAACGGGATTCGGAACTCTACCAACAGCGCCGGCATGAGCTCATATCCTACATCGATGCATTCGATACCCTGCCGGAATTGTTGGGGGAGGCGGGATACCTCAGTCACCAAAGTGGCAAATGGTGGGAGGGCAACTACCGGCGCGGTGGATTTACCCATGGAATGACTCGCGGTTTTCCCCAACCAGGGGGGCGTCATGGGGATGACGGCCTCAAAATTGGACGGGAGGGTCTCGAGGAGTGCTTCGACTTTATCGACAGGGCCACGGCCGAGGAAAAACCCTTTTTCATGTGGTACGCCCCTTTCCTGCCTCACACCCCGCATAATCCCCCGGTTCGTTTTCTGGAAAAATACGAAGGGGATCATCCACTTACCATCGCCAAGTATTACGCCATGATTGAGTGGTTCGATACAACCTGTGGCGATCTGATTGGCTATCTGGAAAAAAAGAAAATCCGGGATAACACCTTGATTATCTACATAGGCGACAATGGTTGGATTCAACACCCCCAAAAACGCGGGTACGACCAGCGCTCCAAACAGACAGCTTATGAGGGAGGCATCCGCCAACCCACTCTCTATTCCTTTCCGGGGAAATTTGAACCGGCACACCGTCAGGACCTGATCAGCAGCATCGACATATTTCCCACCATCATTGCGGCAACGGGCGCGGGAAATCCCTCTATTCCCACTCCGGGCCTGAACTTGCTGCCCTACCTGAAGAGCGGTTCGGCGATCCCTCGGGAGGCGATTTTTGGGGAATCCTTTGCCCACGATATTGCCGACATAAAGAAGCCGGAAGCCTCCTTGCTCTTCCGGTGGTGCATTCGCGGCAGGTGGAAACTGCTCCTAACCTACGATGGAGAGGTCAACCGGTATGTATCGACCCATCCCAGGGAGGAGAGGCGGCCCCAGTTGTTCGATCTCCTGGCCGATCCCTGGGAAAAGGTCAACCGGGCGGCCGACCACCCCGACCTCGTGGCCGAATTGGCCCAAATGATCGAGGATTGGTACCCGCTGCAAGAACGAAAAGCTCTCACCCGGTTTGATTGAACCCTGTCCCGGATAGAAGGCGGGGACCTCTTGGCCCGCCTTTCACACTTCACACAAACTCAGGCCATCAATGGCCAGGAAATGATCATCCAAGGTTAAAAGATCTGCTCCCTCAGCCAAGGCATGAGCTGCAATCCAAACATCATTGGATGGAATGGGTCGCCCTTTCTCTCGCAATTGCTGCATAATCAGGGCGTAACGATTGCAGACAGTAAGGTCGACCCGTTTAAATTTCACATAAGGAGAATCTAAAAACTTTCTCAATTGCTCGTTGTTTTCCCGAGGACGGCTGCCCACACGAAATCCATACAAAAGCTCGCCTGCCACGGTGGCAGGCAGTACCAGTATTTCCGCCATTCTGACAAAGGTCACGATGCGTTCATCTCCCCTCATCAATCCCGAATAGGCATTCGTATCCAGCAATATTTTCATCGCCACAGGTCCTCGTCTACCGACTCAAAAGCTGCTTCGATCCTTTGATCAAAGGCCTCCGCCTCGGGCCGATTCCAAGTGCCTATGAATGCGTCCAGGCCATGGCCGATTGCCCGGGCCGTTTGCCGGTCTGAAATTCCAGCGCCCTGGTTCAATAGAAAGACAGCCGCCTTATTCAAGGAACATTCCCGCTCTTTGGCCAAAGACTTGATTTTTTTCTCCAGTTCCGGCGAAAAATTTCGAATCGTTAATTGAGTCTTAATGAGTCATTAAATGACTAACCATGGAGTTGGTCAAGTTGAGAGGCACAAACGATGTGAAGAGTGGAACAAAATAGGTGAACCATTCCTTAATGAGGCCAGGGGATCATGGGCAGGGACAATTCCTTTTCAATCTCCAAGAGCCGGTTGTACTTGGCCAGCCGTTCGGACTGGGTAATGGATCCGGCCTTGGTTTGATGGCCGGACCAGCCGACGGCCAAGTCGCTGTACCAATCATCTTCGGTCTCACCGCTTCGCACGGATACGGTCACCATCCACCCGGCATCCCTGGCCAACCGACAGGCTTCCAGCGCTTCGGTCAAGGAACCGATCTGATTCACCTTCAGCAAAAGGGCGTTGCAGGCGTTTGAGTGGATGGCTTTTTCGATGCGCCTGGGATGGGTGCAGAGCAGATCGTCTCCCAAGGTCAAGGTCGTTGGGGAAAGCCGCTCGCACAACTCCGGCCAATGCTCCCAATCCTCTTCGGCCAAGCCATCTTCCAGGCTGACGATAGGGTAGCGGCTCGCCCAATCCCTCAACTGTCCGATCATTTCCGGGCTTCTGAAGGTTTTGCCATCGAGGCGGTAGGCCCCATCTCTGAAAAAGTGGCTCGAGGCCAGATCTACGGCCAGGGAAACGTGAAGGCCGGGGGTAAGACCGGCCCTTTCTATGGCCTGCACAGCGAGCTCCAGCAACGCTTCTGCCACAGTTACGGGGGGTGCCAATCCTCCCTCATCGGCGGTCAGCCAGGGGGCGTCGAACCTGACGGCCAGCAACTCGACTGCGGCGGTGTAGACTGCATGGGTTATTTCCAGGCTTTGCCGGATACTCCCGGCCGAAGCGGGAACGACCAGCACATCCTGAATGGCAACCTGCTGGCCCCCATGCAAACCGCCGCTGAACAGGTTGACGGTGGGTCGGGGCAAACGGGTGATCGGTTGGCCCAGCATTTCGGCGAAATACCGGTAGAGGGGCGTTCCACCCTCCAAGGCGCAAGCCCGGGCATAGGCGATGGATACGGCCAAAATGGCGTTGGCGCCCAATCGCGATTTATCGGCCGTTCCATCCAGATCGATCAGAGCCCGGTCCAACTCCGCTTGCGAGGCATAGGCCCCGCCCGACAACTTCCGGTTGATTTCCCCGTTGATATGGGAAACTGCCTTGAGACAACCGTATCCACCGTAGCGCGACGGATCGCCATCCCTCAGTTCTACCGCTTCCGCCCCTCCGGTGGAAGCGCCACTGGGGACTGAGGCGGAGGCGGAAGCTCCACTCTGTAATACACAGGTGGCCTTTACGGTGGGCCGCCCCCTGCTGTCCAGTATTTCCAGACCTTTTATGGATCGAATTCGTGGCATGGTTTAAAGGTTTTGGGTGAACTGCTTCACCAGCGCTTCCATTGATCCGGGACTATCCTGCATCAACTGCAAAACAGTCTCGCGCTGGCGGTCCGCTTCCCCCGCATCCAAATACTCGAGCGGAGATCTGCCGCGCACGCGGGCCAGCAGGCAAGCCAGGGTATGTTTTACGCAACGGGCTTCGAATCCCTCCAACCAGGGGACCGGGCCGAGGTGAAGGCCATAAGTCATCCAGAAATTTTGGGCGGCTCGGGCAAAATCCTTTCGCCGAGGCGCCAAGTGATTGGCTTTGCTGAGCAAATGGGTCAGGGAGAACCCGATATCGAAAGCCGGATCTCCCCAGTGCATGACTTCGTGGTCCAGAGGAATGAGATTACCGCCATGGACGAGAATGTTCTTGGGACTGTAATCCCCGTGCACAACGGTATCTTCCCGGCGCAGGGTCTCGGCTATCAAGCGCCGCAGAAATGCCTTGGCTCCAGCTTCCTGTTCTCCGGTGTAGGCATAGTATGGCTCGAGTCTGAGAGATTGAAAAAAGGACCGGTCCGCGAAGTCTATCGCCGCATCCTCCCGGTCTTCCAGCGCCCTTCGGTGAATGGTGGCCAGCAGGCGGGCAAACTGGTGGACGTGATGGTGAATCAGTCTGCCGTCGAGCAGGAGAGTTTTCCAGTTCTGATGCGGGTAGGGCACGGCCTGCATGGCCAGTATGTGGTTTTGCCTATCCAGAAAAACCAGCGGAACGGTATGTTCTTTGGGCAACCACTTCCCCAGCCATTGCAGGGCCAGAGCCTCCCGAACGATGCGGGCGGGATCGCTGAACCAATCTACCTCCACACGCAATTTGGGCAGGGCTTGCTTGAGTACCCAGGCCTGTCCATTGGTTCGTTGCAAAAGAACCGTTCGATTGGAAACCCCTCCGGCAAGGATTTGCAGACCGGGCGCCTCTTCTTCCTCGATCCGACCCGTTTGCCGCAAGTATGCGAGCAGGGCTGCCTCGTTTTCGATGTCCTGGCAACGGACCATGTATAAACTATTCGGGCCCCGGAGTCGGATGGATTTCAGCCCGGATACGGGTGAAGGTTCAGGGGATCACCACTCCCCCTCCTGGTTGAACTTGCGCCGAACCGCATGGGCGAAGGCAGCCCCCGCCCGGTTTATGCTTTCCAGGATTTCCTCAATCGATTTCCCCTGGGTGGATCGGGCCGCCGGAATCACGGTATTGCACTCATTCCGGTCCATAAAAACCGAGGCTTCCAGAAGTCCTTCTTCGTCCTCCGGCGGGATAGCCAAAAAACCGTGTTTGTCGGCGTGGACCAGTTGCCCGGGTTGAATGGTCGTTCCGAAAACTTCCACGGCGCAATTCCACCGGATCGGGCAACTGTAGGCATGTCCCACGCACAAGCCGCGAGCCAGGGCCTTGAACCCGGCATTCTTCATTTCATCCACATCGCGGATGCCCCCGTCGATGATCGTCCCCACGCAACCCAGAGCACGGTGGATATTGCTGTTCACTTCACCCCAAAATGCCCCCACGAGGTCGGGTTTGTCCAAATCCTGCACCACCACGATCTTGGGCCCGGCAACACCGGCCACGTATTTCCGGTATTCGGCCCAGGCCTCGTCCCTGTTGTTCACGTGTTCCTTATTGGACGGTTCAAAAATAACCGTGGTGGCGTAGCCGACCATGGGACCCATTTCCGGCATATAATCGGTCGTCGGCTCCCGGTTGAAACCGCCCGCGGTGCGGTCCATTCGGGTGATTTGTTCCCAGCCATTGTAAATGGTCGGCGTATTCCAACGTTTGAGTTGCAGGAGGGTAGAATGTTGTAAGGGCATGATGCTGATTTAGTTGGCCTTAGGCTGGGAATCGAACCATTTCCGGTAAGGGGGCACCCCATCTCTACCGGATTCAAGCCAGCATGGCCTCGATTATCTCCCCGTGGACGTGGGTGAGACGGCGTTCGATACCGTTGTGGTAGAAAGTGAGGCGTTCGTGGTCGAGGCCCATGAGGTGGAGCAGGGTGGCGTTGAAATCGTAGACAGTCCTGGGATTGACCGCTGCCTTGAAGCCGAATTCGTCACTTTCTCCGTAGCTCATGCCCTTTTTTACCCCTGCTCCGGTCAGGAAGCAGGTAAAGGTGTCGGGGTTGTGATCGCGCCCGGTGCCGTTGGCCTGCAAAAACGGCATGCGGCCGAATTCGGTGCACCAGGCCACCAGAGTGTGTTCGAGCAGGCCGCGTCGTTTCAGGTCGTGAATGAGGGCAGCGGTTGGTTGATCCATGATTTCAGCCTGCATGGCATGGGTTTTCAGGATGTTGCTGTGGGAGTCCCAGTTGGTGATCCCATTTCCTCCCGAAGGATCGCTTCCATTGAACAGTTGCACCACGCGTACGCCTTTTTCGATCAATCGGCGGGCCAACATACAATTTTTGGCGTATTCGCGTTTGAGGTCGCTTCCGCTCTCGGTGCCGTATTCCCGGTGAATGGAGGATGGCTCCCCCGCAAGATCCATGACCTCGGGCACCGATGTCTGCATTTTACCCGCCAACTCGTAACTGGCGATACGGCCGGCCAGGTCGGCGTCCCCGGGGTAAGACTCCAAGTGAAGGGCATTCAGCCGCTGCAACAGATCGATGGATTGTGCATCGTCCAGGGCGGAAAGGTTCAGCGGTCGTTTCAAGTTCGCCGGAGGATTCTTGGAGCTGAAATCCGTTCCCTGGAATGCGGCGGGAAGAAATCCGCTGCCAAAATTGTTCTTGCCGGAACGGGCCAGACCCCGGGGGTCGTTTATGGCCACAAAAGCGGGCAGATCCGAATTTTCGGAACCCAGGGCATACGTCACCCAGGCTCCGAAAGAAGGGAAACCCTCCATGGTAAAACCGGTATTAAAGAAGTTTTCTCCCTGGGGGTGGGAACTGGTGTCGGTGGTCAGGGAATGAATGAAACAGAAGTCGTCCACCTGCTCGGCCAGATTGGGGAGAAGATCGGAGACCATTTTGCCGGTTTGCCCGCGTGGCCTGAACTCCCAGAAAGGTTTGGCGATATTACCGGTCGGGCCCTCGAAAGTGACCTCCGGAATGGATGGTGGTTTTTGTCCGTGATACTTGAAGAGGCCGGGTTTGTAGTCGAAAGTATCCACGTGGCTGACGGCTCCGGGGCAGTAAATGACCAGCGCCTGTTTGGCGGCGCCGGGAAAGTGCGGGGTCCGGGGCGCATAAGGATGGTTGGGATCTATGTGGGGACGGATTGGCGTCTTTCCACCAAAGTGCATCAAATTGTCCTCTGCCAACAACTGACTCAAGGACAGGGCCCCCATGGCCAGGCCGGTCTGACCCAAAAAATGGCGCCTGCTCAAAAGGCGGCGGCCATGACAGGAGATTTTTTCCTCGGGGTTATTCATGGCAAAAAAGCGAATTCATTGGAATTTATCAAAGCGCGGGCTGACCAGTTGCAGGCCGCCATTACGAGCCAATTCGAGGGAGGCATCCAGTTCAAACTCCGTGGGTTCCCGACCCAGCAGCAGATCGAAGATCCGCTTGGTGGCAGCCACGGTATCCTCTGCCGTTTCCCCTTTGGCGCGTTCGGCGATAAATCCGGCCTGTTCCATGGCGAAGGGTGAATTCATCAAATTAAGGGCCTGTAATGGAGTGGTGGAAATGGGCCGCCTGGCGCGGATCTGGCCGCAATCGGGAAAATCGAATGCGGTAAAGATCTGGTCATCTACCCGTCGCATCCTTTCCTGATAGATCATGCGACGCCAGGTTTTCGGACCGTGGTTGTCCACCACCTCCCACTGGGCATATGTCTTTTTTTCGTTGTGGATGCGGTAACTTGGCCCACCCAGGGTCGGATCCAGCTTTCCCGAGGCGCACAGAATGCTGTCCCGTATCACCTCGGCTTCCACGCGGCGCGGGGGAAAACGCCACAAATAAAGGGAGGAGGCATCCACCGCCAGTCCATCTTCTCGCGGAGCGCTGGATTGGCGGTAGGCATCGGTCAGCAAAATCATGCGGATGAGACCTTTGATCGACCTGGGTGTTGCTCCGGATGTTTCGGGTTGGACGAACTCCAGGGCCAGCCAGTCGAGCAATTCCGGGTGGGTGGGTGGAGCGCCGACGTTGCCAAAATCGGCCGGAGTTGCCACGATACCTCTTCCAAAGATATGACTCCAAACGCGATTGACCAACACGCGAGCGGTCAATGGGTGGTCCGGATCGGTCAGCCAGTCGGCGAAGCGAATGCGCCTCTCCGCATCGGGGCTGGACGAATCCAGGTGGAGATTTCCATTTAAAATGGCAAATCCCGCCGGGTTCACCTCACTGCGTGGGCTTTCCGGACTTCCGCGATGCAGCACGCGGGTCACCACCGGCTCGATAAACTGCCCCACAAAACTTGGCTGGATACCCTCTTCCCCGAGTTGATCGATAATATTGTGGATGTGTTGGATCGTGGTAGAATGAGCCGATTCCTGTTTGAGCGACTGCTTGATTTGGGTGGTGGAAGCCAGTTTCTGCCAAGTTCCGTCGGAGCCGAGAGCTTCGACGAGGTAATCGGAGAACCCATACGGCATATATGTGGACAGATAATCGGTTTCAAAAAAGTAATGTTTGTTGGAGCTGATGACCATCCGGTCCACCAGGCGGGGTTCGGGAAATTGGAGAATGATCCAAGGTTGCTTCTCGCTTTCCGGCGGGGAGGTTGACCGCCAAACGTTGGTGTTGAAAGTCCCATCGTTGGCGAAAAAGACCTCTCCCCGGATTTCGGTCATGGAATCGTCCGTTTTCGCCACCGTTCCCCGGGAGGACGAAGCCAGGTTTGCGGACGGGTCATCCGGGCCGTAGAGCTCGATTTCCTCGATCCTGACCTTTTTGGACAGGAAGGTCAGGCGGATGGCGTCCGTGGCGGTTGCCGGAAAATACAATTCTTTCCAGCCCTGCCAGTCTTCTTCCCAGGCGATAAAGTCGGACTTGAGGGTATTGCGCAGTTGGCGGAGGGGGTGGCGGAGTTCCCCTTCCCGTTTCAGGCCGGGATCGCTTGCCTTGAGTTCCGCATACCGGCTGCCGAACTCAACGCCCTGGAAGATGGCGGTGAGAGAATAGTAATCCTTGATGGAAATGGGGTCGAACTTGTGGTTGTGGCAACGGGCGCAACTCACCGTAATTCCGAGCATGGATGCGCCAACCGTCTGCACGATTTCATCCAAGCGGTCGGCCCGGGCTTGGCGAATGGCGGAAGGTTCGCGTCCCACGGTTGCGGTGGGCACATGGGGCCCCGCCACGAGAAATCCGGTGGCATGTCCCACGCTCAATTGATCGCCAGCCAATTGTTCCCTGATAAATTGATCGTAGGGCCTATCCTCATTGAAGGCCCGGATCACATAATCGCGGTAGTACCAGGCATTCTTGCGATAGAGATTGGCCTCGGAACCGTTGGTTTCAGCCCAACGAATGACATCGAGCCAGTGTTGGGCCCAGCGTTCTCCGAAATGAGGTGAAGCCAGTAGCCGGTCTACCAATGCAAGGAAGGCCGCGTCCGCATCTTTGGCATGGGCCAAAGCAAATGCATCGATTTGCTCGGGGGTTGGAGGCAATCCGGTCAGTAGAATGGAGGTTCGACGCACCAGCGACCGGGCATCGGCCTCCGGATTGTAGGTGAGACCCATGTCAGCCAGTTTCTCCATGAGGAAGGCGTCGATGGGGTTGCGGGCCATGGGGTTGGCGGGTATCTCCGAACGAAGCGCCGGCATCAGGGACCAGTGGTCCGTTTCCTTTATTCCCGCATCTTCTTCCAGATCCTCCGGGACCTCCGCTCCCTCCGCGATCCACTTTTCCAACAGCAAAATCATCTCTTCGGGAAGAGCTTCCCTCTCGTAGGGCATGCGGTACTCCTCATCCGACTCGCGGACCAGCTCAATCAGGTAGCTTTGTGCCGGGTCTCCCGGAATAATGGTCTCAATTCCGGACCCCCCTCCAGCGAGCAGGGTGGACTTGCGGTCCACGCGGAAATCGGATTCCTGCTCCTCGGGACCATGGCATTCCAGGCAGTTTTCCCGCAAAATCGGCTCAATATGACGCCGGAAGTCGATGGCATCTTCCGCCGTCACGCCGGCGCAGCCAAATACCAACACTAAAACGGCAGATATTTTTACCCGGTCAGACATTTTGAGAATAAGATATTCCACCCCTTAACTAAGGGGAGTGCCCTGGTATTTGCAAGAGATTGAAGGGGATATCGACTCATGACTCTTTCGTTTTTATGGCAGGTCAGGCAACCGTCGCCACTATTATGGGAAACAAATGCATAACCGAATCCTACGACCGTGGGGACCTTATTATCCAGGACGAATGAATCGGGAAATTGGGCTAGGCAATTCCCAACCGAATCCTACGACCATGGGGATAGCAAGTTTACCTTTGGGAAATACGTTTGATAACGGCCAAGATCTGCCGTGGCGATTTTACACCCCAACAACTGAGCATGAGAACCGATGAAGAAATCTGGTAGTGGAATCCGCACCGCTACTCCTCGACCCTCGTCTTCCCTGCGAAGGAGATAATTCCGAAATGCGGTTGCACAGATGGGTGCGGCAGCAGCCGGTAAATCGAGGCGCTCTACCCCCCAGGAGCGAACCCGCTCCAAAACTGATTTTGGATCACTGTCCCCAACACAGAGTTCAGCCAGAATGACCGCATTGACAAAGGCTTCCGATCTTGCCACAGCTTCGGCAAGGGTGCGCCTGGACCAGGCATGAAAGGGGGAGTCCGGTGAGAATGCGTAAATCAGAACGTTGGTATCTACCAGAATCACAACTCGCGGGTCAATTTTCGGAGCTGTTCCCAGGTGGCCGCTGGTTTAAGCGGAGCCGACTCCATGGCTTCCTCCACTTCCGACACCGTTTTTTGCCTCCTCCGAGGCGGAAGGGCAACCAGCCGGGCTAAGGAGTAGTGACCGGGTTCTTCTTCTATGACCTCATACACCTCTCCAGGCCGGCTCCCGGGAAGGGTGATCCGCCTTTTGGCATCTGTCCGCACAGTCCTCATGGTGGGATGATCCCACACTTCCGTATCGGGTCAAGCGTTATCAGGGGATGCTTGAGAAATTGAAATGGGGGACAAAATCTGGACAATGGGGGCCACCGAAAGAAAATGGTTGAAATGAGTGACGAGGTGGAAAACCGCATAAGGTTGCTACGGGACAAGGTAAGCCATCACAACGAGCGGTACTACCGATATGCCGAACCGGAAATATCGGATCGCCAATACGATCGCCTCAAAAGGGAACTGGAAGATTTGGAGCGTGGGCATCCGGAATTAGCGGATCCCGATTCTCCGGTGCCGGAGGTGGGCGATGACCGGCTTGAGGGTTTCCCCTCCTACACCCATCGCTCGCCCATGCAGAGCTTGGACAACACCTACCGTTTTGGTGAACTGCGGGATTTTGCCAACCGGTTGGAACGTCTCCTGGGGGAGGATGAGTTGGAGTTCGTGGTCGAGCCCAAGATTGACGGGATGGCGGTCAGCACAACCTATGAGGGGGGAAGATTTGTCCGTGCCGTGACCCGTGGAAACGGGACCCAGGGGGATGATATTACGGCCAATTTCGCCTTGATCCGCAATTTTCCGAAGATCCTGGCCGCCCCTCACCCCGAGGTATTGGAGGTGCGGGGAGAAATATACATGACTTTTGCGGAGTTTGAACGGATTAACGGCCACCGCATGAAAGAAGGGCTTCCCCTGTTTGCCAACCCCAGAAACCTGGCTGCCGGAACGGTTAAAATGCTAGACCGCAAGGAGGCCGGAAGCCGGAGGTTGACTTGGGTGTCCCATGGTTTGGGCTACTGCGATCCGGGCTACTACGACACGCTGACAAAATTTTTTCGGGATCTGAAGCGTTGGAACTTTCCCCGAGTGGAAAATCACTGGGTCAAAAGGGGAATCGACCCTTGCATTTCTGCCATCGGCGAGCTGGATGGGGTGCGCAAGCGCTACGCTTACTCCACGGACGGGGCGGTGCTGAAATTGAACCGCATCGGGTGGCAAATCCGGGCGGGGAGCACGGCTAAAGCGCCTCGCTGGGCCATCGCCTATAAATTTGAGGCGGAGCAGGTGGTCACACGGTTGCTCGACATTTCCATACAAGTGGGGAGAACGGGCGCCTTGGCCCCTGTGGCGATTCTGGAACCCGTTCAGTTGGGGGGAACGACCGTTTCCAGGGCAACCCTTCACAACCGCGATGAAATAGCCCGGAAGGACGTTCGGGTCGGCGACTTCGTGCAGGTCGAAAAAGCTGGTGAAATCATTCCGGCAATCGTTGAGGTGGTGACGGATAAACGCGCCTCCGAGTTGCTCCCTTATGCATTTCCCACGAAATGCCCGGCCTGCCAAACCGCGGTGATTCCCAACGAGGGGGAAGCGGCATTGCGATGCACCAATACGACGGGTTGTCCCCCTCAAATTCGAAGGCGAATCGGTTTTTTCGCTTCCAGGCAATGCATGGATATTGAAGGTTTGGGCGAGGCCGTGGTTGACCAACTGGTGGGTCGGGAGCTGGTGGCTTCTCCCGTCGATTTATACGATTTGGAGAAAAAGGATTTGCTCGAGCTGGATAAGTTTGCCGAAAAATCGGCCGACAATCTTCTGAAAGCCCTGGAGGAAAGCAAGGGCAGGGAACTTTGGCGGCTGATCCACGGCTTGGGAATTCAACACGTTGGCATGGCGGCCTCTAAATTGTTGGCCAATACCTTCCTGGACTTGGAAAAGCTGGCCGGAGCCACGGCGGATCAACTGATTGAGATCGAAGGGATCGGCCCCATCGTCGCCCAAAGCATCGTGGCATTTTTTGGGATCCGAAAAATGGAAAAATGGTGCGTGAATTGATAGCGGCGGGATTGTCCGCAACCCCCGCACTCCCCGAGCCGTCCGGATCAATACAAGCCGTGGCTGGCAAGACCTTCGTGCTTACGGGCGTTTTGCCCAATTTGAAGCGCAAAGAAGCCAGGGAACGCATTGAGAAGGCCGGAGGAAAGGTTGTGGGAAGCGTCAGTAAGAAAACTGCCTATCTGGTGGCTGGAGAGAAGGCCGGATCCAAGCTCCAGGCGGCTGAGAAACTGGGGATGGAGATTTTGGGCGAGCGCGAGCTATTGGAACTCATAAATGAGAAAACCCCGGAATCTTAACGTCACTTCGAACCATCGTAGGAGCGGCTTTACACCGCGGTCCCACGAAACTGCCCTGAAGCAATCGCGGCGTAAAGCCGCTCCTACAAAATGTTTCATGCAAGATGCGGACTAAGGAGTGGGGTTGCCGTCGGTTGGGGTGCTGACCACGACCTCGTTGTCCATATAAATGGAAACCCGGGTCAGCGGTAGTTGCAGCCACGGTTCCACGCTGGAGCACGGGGCTTTTGGAGGTCGGAGTAGTGGCCGCGGGAGAGACTTGGACACCGAGGATTTCAGACGCTTCGATGGCTCCCGATACCGTGGCCCTGGCAATTATCGAGGCCACATCCCCCCCATTTCCTCCTTGCATCTCGCCACCAGGTGGGCGGCGACATCGGCCGAATACCAATCCGAAGCCAAGTGGACAATGCACAGCTTTGCCGATATTTTGGCGCCCCGATGGACCGTGTCATAGTCCAGATTTTTCAGTTCGTTCAAGATGGTGCGATGAACTTCCAACAGTGCATTGGCATCCATGGAATGGGGCAGGTAGAGTTGGGATAGACATCCTTCCAGGGCTTCCTCATTCTCCGGGAATTGGGAGATGCAATCCGCCACCTGGTTTGCCGTGGCCAAATTGACCGGGAAGGAAAAAAACAGGACGGAGATGACGGCAAAGGGGATGGGCCCTATCCACAACTTCCCTCTGAGATCCCTTCTATGATGTGTCACAGCTCTGCAGGCTAACTTCGACGATTGGGCTGAAGAGTAAAGCTCAAAGCTACAAAAACCGGATTCATAAGCCGCGGTTTTGCAACAAGGCGCTCAATTCTTTCTGAAATGCCTCCAAATCTTCCTCAGTGGGCTGATATCC
>CBDCNU010000009.1:0-41112 GCA_965219475.1 Opitutales bacterium
CCGGTGGCAAGGGCCGGATTCTCGGCACCCTCATCGGCGCTTTTATTATTTCGGTATTGCAGAACGGCATGAACCTGCTGGGTGTGGAAAGCTATACCCAACAGGTCATTCTGGGCGGGGTGATACTGGCCGCAGTATTGGTCGACAAGCTGCGTGGACGATCCGCAGGGGCCACTTCCTCCGCCTCCCCGTCGGCCTTCCCGAGGTGGGGTTGGGTCACGGTCTCCGCGGTGGTGTTTCTGGCCGCCTCGGTGTATTTTATCCAGAGGGAACGTTCCGCCGCGGTGGGGAAGATAGGCATGACCTGTATGGATTTGACCAACCCGTTTTTCAAGCTGATCGCCAATACAATGGAGGCGGAAGCGGCCAAACACGGGTATGAACTGGTTGCCCTGAGCGGGGAAATGGATGCGGCCAAGCAAAACAACCAATTGGCCGACTTTGCCGCGCAGGGTTATGACGCCATCTTCCTCAATCCTACCGATTCCCAGGCGGTGGGGGAGGGGGTTATCAATGCGTGGGAAGCTGGGATTCCGGTGTTTTCCTTCGATGTTCAGGTCACGGACGAACAGGCCAATGCGCTGCTCGTTTCCCACATCGGAAGCGACAATTATCAGGGAGGCAGGCTGGCCGCGGCGACCATGATGGCAGCGACTGGCGATAGTGGGGACATCGCCATTTTAAGTTTTCCCGAGGCCTCCTCCTGTATTTTCCGAGTTGCCGGATTTCGGGACTTTCTGAAGGAAAACAATAGTCGTCTCCGCATTGTCACTGAATTGAGCGCCAAGGGAAATCGCTCGGAGGGATTCGCCGTAGCTACGGATATCCTGCAGGCACATCCGGACATCGTTGGCCTCTTTGCCATTAACGATCCATCGGCGCTGGGCGCGTATGCGGCAATTGTAAAAGCCAACAAGCAGGAGCAGATCAAGCTTGTCGGCTTCGATGCTTCACCGGCAGGAAAACAGGCCGTATACGAGAAGAAACTGCTCGATACACCCCAACAATTTCCGGCCAAGATGGCCGTCGGAACGGTAGATGCGTTTGCCAAATACCTGGCTGGAGAAGCATTGCCCAAGGATATCTTTATCCCGTGCGAGCACTATTATTACGAAGACTCGGTGAAAGATGAAAGCCGGATCAAGGAGCAGTGGTAAACGTTTGGGAAACTTCTTAGAAATGAAAATAGGACATAGATTGCCATGTGGAAGAGGGTCGTAATTGCTGTTTTTTTTACCTTTGTCGGGTTGGGTTTGGTCGTTGGATTTCTGGTTGGCACAAAGGTGATTCAAATCAAGGCATTGATAGCCTCGGCGGAAAATTTTGAAGTGCCGCCCGAGTATGTTACCAGCGCCACCGTTACGAAGGAATCATGGAAGCAGACTTTGGATGCGGTAGGTAGCCTGACCGCAGTTCAGGGAGTCCTTGTCAGCACTGAGGTGGCGGGAAAGGTGGAAGATCTTCATTTCGAATCCGGTGAATCGGTGGAAAGCGGGCAGTTGCTGGTGGTACTCGACACCACCACCGAGGAGGCCCAACTGGCCGCGGCCCAGGCCGAGGCCGATTTGGCAAGTATCAACCTGGACCGCGCAAAAAAGTTGCGCCAGAGCAATACGGTGGCCGCGGCTGAACTGGATTCCGCTCAAGCAGCGTTTCTTGCCGCCGAAGCACAAGTTGAAAACCTGGAGGCAATGATTACCAAAAAGCGCATTTCCGCGCCCTTCAGCGGCCGGCTTGGCATCCGCCAGGTCAATTTGGGCCAGTTCATCAATAACGGCGATCCCATAGTTTCGCTGCAATCGCTCGATCCCATCTTTATCGATTTTGCCTTTCCGCAGAAGTGGGTTTCCATGGTTGCCACCGGCCTGCCGGTTGAGGTCGAGATCGATTCCTATCCGGAAACCATATTCGGGGGCCGATTAACGGCTATGGATCCCGAGGTGGATGCAAGCACACGAACCCTAAACCTGCGGGCTACCCTGGATAATCCGAATGGGAAATTATTGCCGGGAATGTTTGGGCGGGTCTCCGTAGTTTTGCCGGAGGAGAAACCGCAAACGGTGGTGCCGGCCACGGCCATCGTCCATGCTTCCTATGGGGATTCTGTTTTTGTCATCAAGGAAAAGGACGGTAAGCGATTTGTGGAGCAGCAATTTGTTCGGGTGGGGGAAGCGCGCGGGGATTTCGTATCCATAAATGCGGGACCGGAAGCAGGCAGCACGATTGTTTCAACGGGCGCCTTCAAGCTTCGTCAGGGGATGCGGGTGGAACTCAATGACAAGCTGGCGCCCAATATGAATATCGATCCGAAACCAGAGGATTCGTAGGGAACTGCCGATCCGATTTTCGATGAAGTCCTTCACGGATATATTTATTCAGCGCCCGGTATTGGCCACCGTCGTCAACCTGGTTATTGTGATCGCGGGCCTACAGGCGATTAACTCGCTCAATGTCCGGGAATACCCCAAAAATGAAAATGCGGCCATTACGATCACTACCGTATATGTCGGAGCCGATGCGGAACTGGTTCGCGGGTTCATAACGACCCCCATTGAACAGGCCATTGCGGAAGCAGATGGCATTGAATACATTGAATCTACCAGCGCCCAGAGTCTCTCCATAATTACGGTGAGGTTGAAGCTGAACTACGACTCGACCAAGGCGTTAGCCGAGATCAGCTCCAAAGTAGACCGGATACGCCATGACCTGCCTCCTTCAGCAGAATTGCCTTCCGTCAATATTACTCCAGCCGACAGTCAGATTGCCATGGCTTACCTGAATTTCAGTTCGGAAGTACTGGAGCAGAACGAGATCACCGATTTTGTGATTCGGGTGGTTCAACCCCGTCTATCTGCCATTGAAGGCATCCAGCGAGCAGAGGTGTTGGGAGGTGGAACCTTTGCAGCTCGGATCTGGTTAAAACCGGACCGGATGGCGGCGATGAATATAAGTCCGTCCCAAATCAGGCGGGCTGTTGCGGCCAACAATGTATTATCGGCGCCCGGCAGCACCAAAGGCGCCCTCATCCAAGTGGATTTGACCGCTAACACGGATTTGCGCTCGGTCGAGGAATTCAGACGGCTGGTCATCAAGCAGGAGGGCAATGCCATTGTGCGATTGGAGGACATTGCAGACGTGGAGTTGGGCTCGGAGGACTACGACACCGAGGTGAGGTATTCAGGTCGAAAGGCCACTTTCATAGGCATCCATGTTCTACCGAATGCCAACGCAGTTGATGTGCTTAGGGCGGTGTCCGAAGAAATGGAGGCCCTGCAAAATGACCTTCCTCCCGGAATAAGCGCAGGTATCGGGTATGACGCTACCGAGTATATTCGAACCGCCATAACCGAGGTGATCAAGACCCTATCGGAAACCCTGGGCATTGTGGTGCTTGTCATATTCCTGTTTCTGGGGTCCGCGCGATCGGCCCTGGTACCGGTAGTAGCGATTCCGGTATCCTTGATCGGTGCGGTTTTTCTCATGCAACTCTTTGGTTTTTCGCTGAACCTGCTCACCCTCCTGGCTATTTTATTGTCCGTCGGACTGGTCGTGGACGACGCGATCGTGGTTGTTGAAAACGTGGACCGGAATCTGCATTTGGGTAAATCGCCGCTGGAAGCAGCCATCCTGGGCGTGAGGGAATTGGTAGGTCCGATAATTGCCATGACGCTCACCTTGGCGGTGGTCTACGCGCCCATTGGATTTCAGGGAGGTTTAACCGGGTCGTTGTTCCGTGAGTTTGCCTTTACCCTGGCCGGCGCCGTTTTGATCTCGGGCGTGGTGGGGCTGACCTTGTCGCCCGTCATGTCGGCCAAGCTGCTGAAACCAAGTGAGAAGGACCGGTGGTTGAAGCGCTTTGTCAATGGCAGATTTGATCGAATTAAAAGTCTCTATGCCCGGGTATTGGACACCACGCTGGCAATGCGGCCGTTGGTCTACATTGTATGGATTGTCCTGGCTCTGATTACTTTTTCGATGTTCACCATGGTGTCTACTGAACTGGCCCCCACTGAGGACCAGAGCGTCATTTTTGGGATTCTTGAAACACCACCTGACAGCACGGTTGATCAGTTACTTATCTCAGCCGATGAAATCAACCGCTTGTGGTTGGATATTCCCGAGACGCAACAAACCTTCCAGGTTACCAGCAGCGCCATAGCAATGGGAGGCATGGTAACCGTTCCCTGGAATGAAAGGGAGCGAACCATTTTCGATCTGTATCCCGAAGTGCAACGAAAGTTGGCTACGGTGCCGGGCGTACAGGTCTTGCCATTACTAAGACCGGCTCTTCCCGGGGGGGGAATTTTCCCGGTTGAGTTCGTCATTTCCTCGACTGCGGATACGGAACTCATTCTTGGATTCGCCCAGGAAATTGCAAGAAAGGCGGCTGCAAGCGGGAAATTCGCCTTTCCCCCCGTCGTGGATGTGAAGGTGGACCAACCTCAGGCTGAAATAAATGTGGATCGGGACAAGGTGGCGGACCTGGGGTTAAACCTTTCGGATGTGGCCAATGATATTTCCGCCATGTTTGGAGGAAATTATGTAAACCGTTTCAGCATCGATGGACGGAGTTACAAGGTGATTCCTCAAATAAAGCGGGTAAACCGATTGAATCCCGAACAACTGACCTCGATTTACGTAACCGGGCCAGGGGGAAAGCTCATTCCGCTCAGCTCCATTGCCACGGTTGAAAATAAAACGGTTCCGCGATCGCTGAATCGATTTCAACAGTTTAATTCCGTAAAAATCAGCGGGGTTGCCATTTCACCTCTTGGCGAGGCGCTGTCGCTTCTTGAGGAAGAAGCGGCCAGAATTCTTCCTCAAGGTTACGTGGTTGATTACACTGGAGAATCACGCCAATTGAGGACGGAAGGGAATAAGTTTCTTCCGGCGTTCGGCCTGGCCCTTGTCCTGATTTTTCTGGTACTGGCTGCGCAATTTAACAGCTTCCGGGATCCCTTTGTTATTTTACTTGGGTCGGTGCCACTGGGCATGTTCGGGGCGGTAATCTTCATGTTCTTGAAAATGCCCAGCCCGGATATCCCTTTTTGGACGGACGGATGGACGACCACCCTGAACATTTACTCGCAGGTTGGAATGATCACCCTCATCGGAATCGTATCGAAAAATGGGATACTGATAGTGGAATTTGCCAACGATCTCCAGCGGAGCGGATTGAGCAAACTGGTGGCTGTGCGCGAGGCCGCTCTGACCCGGTTGCGTCCGGTGTTAATGACGAGCATGGCCACAGTGTGTGGTCACTTTCCCCTTGTTCTGGTAACGGGCGCCGGGGCGGAAGCCCGAAACAGTATTGGACTTGTTATCGTTGGAGGTATGGCGATTGGGACCTTGTTTACCCTTTTGATCATCCCATCCATATACATGCTGATCGCCAAAGATCATAAAGGCATACGGGACGCGGTCATCCGATTGGAACCAACTCCCGAAACACACTGATTGTCCATGACTAAAGGGAAAGTATTCAAATCAGTGAGGCTCGGCGGTTGGGGAATTTTCCTATTGATTCTGGTTTATGATTGGGCGGCCCTGCTCACTTTCGGCCGGATTACCGTTCCCATTCCGGACACCCTGGATCTACCAACCGCTCTGGCCTACGCCCTGGAAAACAATTTTTCCATACTGCAGGCCCGGCAGCGGATCCGGGAGCAGGAAGGGTTGATTGTGGAGATTCGTTCGCAGGCGTTTCCCAATGTCAGCGTGGAGGCTGATTTTTTCCAGTTGGATCCGGATCTTTCAGAAAACTTCGGTGGTTTGTTTGATCCGAATACGGAAAATTGGAACATTGCATTGCGCGTTCGCCAAGCCCTTTACAAAGGCGGTGCGATGAAGGCCTCTCTTCGCTTGCAGGAACTGGTGGAAGAAGCGGTGCTCTACGACCTGAAGGCGACCATCAACTTGGCGGTGCTGGATGTAAAGATAAGGTTTTTCGATGTTTTGCTGGCGCGTGAGCGGATCGCGGTTCAGGAGGAGAACATAAAGCTATTGGAAGAACAGGTTGAGGATGCCAATAACCGGCTTGAAGCGGGAGCCGTGTCACAATTTGAAGTTTTGCGAGCCGTGGTGGAACGCGCCAACGCGCAACCGGAGCTGATTGGGGCGCGCAACGATTTTCGTATCGCCATCGAGGAGCTTCGAAAGACCCTCGGTTTTGTGGGAATTCCAGAGGATTTGGAGTCCGTTCCGGAAATCGATGGAAGCCTTGCATTTGAACCGATCGAATGGGATCTTCGAACCGCTCTCGCGATAGCCAAAGTCAACCGGCCCGAGCTGCAGCAACTCGAGTTGGTCGTAGAGGCACGGGAACATGGTATCGTCATCGAACGAGCGGAAAAAATGCCGGATGTCGATCTCGTAGGATCTTTCCAGATCAACAAATCTGCCGTATCCAACAGTTTCAGTAATGCCCTGAATGGCTGGGCGCTGGGGGTTCAGAGCAGTTGGGCCATTTGGGACGGAAGGGAAACGGATGGCAGGATTCGTCAAGCCCAGTCCCAGTTGGAACAGGCCCGACTCGATCTTGGCGAGGCAACATTGGAAGTAGAAGTGGAAGTGCGGCGCGCCTTGCACGATTTACAGGAGGCCGATGAGCTCGCCAAGGCTTCATCCCTGGTAATTGATCAGGCGGTTGAATCCCTGCGTTTGGCCAATGAACGGTACGCAACGGGCGGGGGGACTCAATTAGACGTTTTGCAGTCTCAGGTTGCCCTCACGGAATCGCGTCTGAACCAGGTAGAAGCCTACCACAGTTACAAAGTGGCTGAAGCGGGTTTGGCCAAAGCGCTGGGAAATGCGATCCCTTTCGCCGAGACCTCGGATTAGTGTCATGTCCCATTAATTTTTTCACACAAGCGGCTGGGTTTTATTCTGACAGCCAGATAGTGGAGGGAGAAGAGTTCAGTGTGCAGAGTTCAGAGTTCAGAGAGAGGAGGAAGCGCCCAAGGGCCCGAATTAGGAATTAGGAATTAGGAATGGATGGGAAAGAAACCACGGATTTCACGGATAAGCACGGATAGCTCTCAATCTTGATCATGATCATGATCATGATCCTGATCTTGATCGAAAAAAAGGCTGAAGGAGAAAGGTCCGGCTTCTGAGGCAGGTTCCAGAGTAAAGGTTTTCAGCTGTAGGAGCGGCTTTACGCCGCGATTGCGGTGAGGCTGTCTCGTGGGACCGCGACTACAAAGAACTGGAAAGCACAATAATTGAGGCCACACTACAATGAACTGCAAAGCAGTTCCACTCCAAAGCCCGGTGTCGCGTAGCGCACACTGGGTTGAAATGGACAAAAACAACGAACCCCAACGGGGTTCCACAATGAATCAATCCCAAGGCATTTTGGAAATAATTTGTGGAACCCCGTTGGTGTTCAATCATAGGGGCAATCGGTACCCCAGCGTGCGCTACCATGCTTTGCCTAAACCGTGCTTCGCAACGCTACGCAGGTCAAGAGGCTTCGCACGGCACAGCGCGACGCTGGGCTCTGGAGTTTAACGCCGTTGGCGTAAAAGCCAATAGTTTGAATCGGTTGATCGGAGCAATAGATGGGCGCATTTGCATCCTCCGTTCGGTAGTGAGATATCAAAGGTAGGAGCGGCTTTAGGCCACGATTGCTTCGGGGTTGTTTCGTGGGATCGCGGCGCAAAGCCGCTCCTACTCGAAGTCCGCCCAGGGCCCTGGCTGAAAAATTTATTGGTTCGAGGGTTGAAATCGGGGCCGGAATTTGTCCCTATGTAGTTCTATCATACGTTTTCCGCACAGCCCCGCATTTTTCTTTAGGGTTAATTCTCCAACTCCCTGTTCGCTGCCTTCCCTCAGGCCTCTCCTTATTCAGGCCAAAGTTCCCTGTGCACACCTGGGTGGAAACGCGGGTCGACAACACTTATTTGCTTCATGAAAATCCACAATTGGGAGAATTTCCTTTTCATAACCGGTTATCACATTGCCCTTGTCGCCTTGATACCGGCCTATATCGTGCATTTTCACTGGTCTTCGCTGGTGTTGTTTGCCGCCGCTTACCTTTTGGCCGGGATATCCATTACCGCTGGTTACCACCGCCTTTTTTCTCACAGGTCTTATCGGGCCAGGCCGGTAATAGAGTGGTTGACCTTGTTTTTTGGAACTTTGGCATTTGAATCATCCGCCCTCGCGTGGTCCAGCGATCATCGCACCCACCACCGTCACGTGGATACCGATAAGGATCCTTACAACATCAACCGCGGATTCTGGTATGCCCATGTCTGGTGGATATTTGAAAATGAATTCAAGGTAAATCCCGTCATTGTCAGGGATTTGATGAAAAATAAACGGGTGCTGTTTCAGCACAATCATCTCGTGGCGATGACCATTGCTTCCAATGCACTGGTTTTCGGCATGGGTTGCCTGTTCATGCATCCGGTCGCCGCCTTATTTGCCGGGGTGTTGTTGAGGGCTTTTGCCATCCACCACTGTACCTGGTTTGTAAATTCGCTTTGCCACATGTTCGGATCCAAGACTTATGCAAAGGAGTTGAGCGCGGTGGATAACAGCCTCCTGGCCCTGGTCACCTTGGGCGAGGGGTATCACAATTATCATCACGCTTCCGCAAATGATTATCGCAACGGGGTAGGCTGGTGGCATTTCGATCCCACCAAGTGGCTCCTTTGGAGTTGCGCGAGGGTGGGCCTGGTCTCCAACCTCCGCCGCGTTGAAAAGGTCAGGCTGCAGAAGCTTTTAGTCGGTAAGGATATGGAATTGCTTCTCCAGCGGTTTAAACATGAAGTGGACGGTGCGGCATTCGAGCTGCGCAGACGGGCGGAGCAAAAGGCGCATTCCTTCGAGGTAACCGCCTCTCAGCTATTGAAGAAAATCAGAGAAATGAGGGAGGCGGGGAGAACACGTCGCAAAATGTTGAAATTGGAGGTCCGCGCTTTGAAAAAGGAATTGAGGGAAATGTGGAAGGAGTGGATTGCTCTCACTCAACAAGGTCTGCGGCAGAATTTAATGGATCTTTGAGCAATGGCCCCTCCTACGGGCTGTAGCCGGCGTTTTCAGGGCCGACTTGACAGGGGAACATTTCCGCGTTCAGTCGGCCAGGAACGGCGTCAAAATCTCCTTCCAGACACGGTAGCCGGCGTCGCTCATGTGCAGCTTGTCCTGATGGAATAGTTCCGTTCGGTATTCTCCCTTGTTGTTGAAAAAGCGGTCGCTGCTTCCTTTCAGAAACGTGATCCGCGGATCTCGCGAAGCTTCGATCCGGAGCAGGTAGTTGTAGGCGAGTTCTCTTTCAACCCCGGAGTGTCGTTTGGGACTGGGCCGGGAGGCCAGCACGATCAATTTACTTTCGGGAAGGCGTTCAAAAAGCCGGGATTTGAATTTGAGGAAATCTTCCAGAACCTGAAAGGCAGGTTTTCCACTCCACAGATCATTGCTGCCGCAATACAGGACGATCAAACGGGGTTCGTATTTCAGGACGGTATTTTCAATATAGTAATTTACATCCGAGATATGGGAACCTCCGAAACCCCGGTTCAGCGCAACTAATCCGGGGAACCAGGTTTGGATATCCAACCGGCGAATGCTGGAGCTGCCCACAAATACGATGCCTCCTTTCTCGGGTGGGTTCAATTGGTCGGCCTGGGCGAATTTGGCGATGGATTCCCCGAATCGGGAGGGGTCCGGATCGGGAGTTTGCTCGCCTCTTAAAGCAGTTACGGCCAATATGAGAGCCAAAGTGGTAGGGTATCCAAGCCATTTCATCTTAAATCAGATTGTCGATAATTTTTGTGGGGTCGAGGTCATTTCCGGTCCTGCCGGCGCTCCCCCATCTAAAAATATTGTTGCCTGTAACCAAAAGGAGGTTGAGGTCGTTTCGCAAAGAGGAGCTAAAGAAGGTTATTTCAACCAACTAATCTTTCATATTTTGATGACTTGCCCATTTTCTCATGTGCGGGGTCTGGTTCGGGCCTCCCTGCCTGGCACTATCGTTTCCAACGCATTTGTCCCGGTCGCATGCTTCTTCACGGCATTTTTTGCCGGATGCGTGACCCAGGCCCCACCCAGTCAGGTCGATAAGCTCGATCTCCCGATTCCAGCCCGGTATACCGCCGAAAACGACCCAGCCCCCTTCTGGAACGGCGGCTGGATGGAGGACTTTGGCGATTCCCAATTGGAAGCTATCATTCTTGAAGCCCTCCAGCACAATAACGATTTGATAGTGGCGGAAGGGCGTTTGGAAGCGGCCAGAGCCACCTCGGTTATCCAGGGGTCCGGAAAATATCCCAGTTTGAGTATCAGCCACACCGGAAATCGTGCTCAAAGGACTCAAACCCAGGGTTTTGTCATTTCCAGCCGGCTATCGGAAAACTTTGGCATTAACAGTCGCGTATCCTGGGAATTCGACATTTGGGGAACCGTTCGGGATCAGGCCAACGCCGGACTTGCGGATTACCAGGCCGCATTTGAGAATTACCGCGCGGCCCGGTTTTCCATCGCCGCCCGCACGGCCCGAGCCTGGTACAGCGCCATTGCCGCCCAACTCCAACTGAAAGTGGCCGCGCAAAGCCTGGAGACCTTCGAGTCCAACCTGGAAATCATCGAGGAAAATTTCAAGAGAGGCCTCGCCCGAGCCCTGGACTTGCGTCTTATGCGGGCCAGCGTGGCCAGTTCGCGAAGCGCATACGAGCAAAGGCTCCGCACCCGGGATGGCGCCATTCGATCCTTGGAAATCCTTTTGGGGCGCTACCCGGCCGATGAGATTCAGATTGCCCAGGAATTTCCCGCCATAAAAAACTCCATTCCGGTCGGGTTGCCCGATGAGTTGCTCATGCGTCGGCCGGATTTGATTGCGGCGGAAAGGCGGTTGGCGGCCGATGCGACTTTGATCAAAGCCACCAGGAAAGCGCGTTTGCCCGGGATCTTCCTCACGGGAAGCGGTGGCACGAGCAGCCGGGATTTGGGAGACGTGTTGGATGACGATTTCAAGGTATGGAGCCTCAACTATAACATTGGTTTGCCCATCTTTCAGGGCGGCCGCCTTTTCGCTTCGGAAAAGCGGATTATTGCCATCTACGAACAATCCCTGGCCAACTTCGCCCAGACCGCCCTGATCGCCTATTCCGAAGTGGAATCGGCCCTGATCGACCAGGATTCCCTCCGGCGCGACGAGGAGGCACAAAACTTGGCCGTGATCGAATATACCGCGGCCGAGGAACTGGCTTGGGAGCAATACAACCGCGGTCTGGTGGATATCATCACTGTTCTGGAATCACAACGCCGCCTGTTCAACGCGCAACGCGCCTTGATCCAGGTGGCCAATCAACGCATCCAAAGCCGAATCGATCTCTATTTGGCGCTTGGAGGGGGATTTGCCCAAGATATGGAATTGGACATCGAATAGAAATTTCTCATGAAAGTATTACGAATATTATTGCCCTTAGTCATTCTCGGCATTTCCGGCGGCGTTGCCTGGTGGATTTACATCACCAAGCCGGAGCCCCGCGAGCGCAACTTCAATCCCGGCGTCACTGAAGTCGAGGTATTTGCCATTCAACCCGGGAATTTCCGGGTCGAACTGGAAACCCAAGGCACGGTGCAAGCCAGAACCGAAAGCACGCTGATTCCCGAAGTGAGGGGACGTATTCTGGAGATTTCCCCCAATTTTCGCGGCGGCGGGTTCTTTGAACAAGGGGACATGTTATTGAAGATCGATCCACGGGATTACCAAACCGAACTCGTTGTAGCGGAAGCCAATTTATCGCAGGCGGAGCTGGTTCTGGCCGAGGAACAGGCCCGTTCCGATCAGGCTTTTCAGGATTGGGAGCGGTTGAATCTGGACGAGGTTCCCGGCGATCTGGTTTTGCGCACCCCCCAATTGAATCGAGCCAAGGCAAATGTGGCCTCAGCCCAGGCCCGGCTGGAAAACGCCCGACGCAATCTGGTGAAGACCGAAATTGTGGCCCCCTACGCCGGCCGGGTTTTGAACCAGAACGTGGATGTGGGCCAATACGTTTCCCCCGGCAACCAATTGGCTCGCATTTACGCGGTGGATTTTGCCGAAGTACGCCTTCCCCTCACCGAGACCCAACTGTCCTTTCTCGAACTTCCCGAAATCTATAGGGGGGAGCAACCCTCCTTCAGAGATGGACCAAATGTGACCCTCACTTCCTCGGTGGCGGGAAAAACGCACCAATGGCGCGGTCGCATTGTGCGGGCGGAGGGCAGTTTCGACGTCAGGACCCGGCAGTTATTCGTTATTGCCCAGGTCCGCAATCCTTACGGCAGAACCGCCGATGATCGTCCCCCCTTGAAAGTGGGCACTTTTGTCCATGCCACCATCCTTGGATCCATCCTGGAAAATGTATTCGTCGTTCCCCGACGGCTGTTACGGGAGAACTCCTTTGTCTTGGCGGTGGACAACGATAATCGATTGCGTCGAAAGACGGTCAACATCGTTTGGCAGAATGACGATTCCATAGTGGTTGACCAAGGCCTGGACCCGGGTGATCGCATCTGCCTGACCAACGTGCCGTTTGCCCTGGAGGCCTTGCAGGTATTGGCAACCGAATTGGATAAGCTGCCCTTTGAAGTTGAGAAAGTCGATGTGCAGGAAGCCATAACCCGCCGCGCCCCGCGGCCTTCCGGCGGCGGTGGTCCCGGCGGAGGAGGTCCCGGTGGATTCCTCACCCAAATTCTGGCCAGCATTCCGGATGATAATCCGCTTCCCGACGACTTGAGGACTAAAGTGGACGCCGCCGTGGCCAGTGGGGACCGCAACTTGATTCGCCCCCTTGTGCAGGAGGTGCGCGCCTGGGCGGAATCACAGGGAATCGAATTACCGGCAGGTCGAGGATCCCCTCGCGGATAGGCCCCAAGCGGTTACCTAGCAAGTGATTTAACATTGGACGGAGTAAAATGAACCGAATCATTGACTGGTTTGCCAGAAATGGAGTGGCCGCCAATTTGCTTATGGCAGCCATTATTGCCGGCGGCATCTGGTCCGCCCAGGAGCGTATCATCCTACAGGAATTTCCCGAATTTCCCAATCGCGACATCGAAGTCTCCATGTCTTACCGGGGGTCGACCCCTGGAGAAATAGAACAGGCCATTGTAACCCGTTTGGAGGAGGCGCTTTACGACATAGAGGGGGTCAAGGAAATTGATGCCAGGGCCAGCGCCAGCAGCGGGAGGGTCGACCTCGAGATCGAGGAGGGCTACGACCTGAACGAAAAATTGGATGAAGTGACCAATCGCGTTTCCACCATCCGCACTTTTCCGCCGGAAGCTGAACGGCCCCAAATCAGCCTCGACTCCCGATCCGAAAGGGTCATTACCATGGTGTTATCGGGAGATTTGAGCGAAAAAGAGGTCAAGCAACTGGGCGAACATATCCGGGACGAGGTGGCCAATATTCCTGGCATCACCATGGCCACTCTCAAGGCGGTTCGTCCCTACGAGATCGCCATTGAAATCTCCGAGGACACCATGCGTCAGTACGGCCTTACCTTCGCCCAGGTGACCCAGGCCATTCGGGCATCCTCGGTCGATCTGTCGGCCGGTATGGTAAAGTCGGAAACGGGGCGGATTTTGCTGCGCACCAACGAACAAGCCTATAATCACCAGGACTATTCCTCAATCCGGCTGTTGACACGAGACGATGGCACGAAAATCACCGTTGGTGATATCGCAACCGTAATTGATGGTTTTGATGAAATTCCCATTATCGCCAAATACAACGGCAAACGGGCCATTGCCATTGATGTATATAGAACGGGGTTACAAAATATCATCGAGATCGGGGATGATGTTAAGGAATTCATCGCCGACAAACAGCAGCAATTGCCCGAAGGGATCGAACTGACCTATTGGGATGACGATTCCGAAAGGATCAAAATCCGCCTGTCCACCTTGCAGGACAGCGCCATCCTGGGTTTCATCCTGGTCGTCGCCATCCTTTCCCTCTTCCTGCGTCCCACTTTGGCTTTCTGGGTGGCTTGGGGCATTCCCATCGCTTTCGCCGGAACGTTTTTGGTTCTGCCCTTCATGAACGTGACACTGAACCTGATCACGCTCATGGCATTCATCACCACCCTGGGAATCGTGGTGGATGACGCTATTGTTACGGGAGAAAACGTCTTCCAGCACATGCAAAGGGGGTCCAGCCCCCTGAAGGCTTCGATCAAAGGCACCCAGGAAGTGGCTACACCGGTCATTTTTGGAGTCATCACCACCATGGTGGCTTTCTACCCCCTCATGATGCAGACCGGTTCCAGGGGGAGTTTTTTCAAGAATATTCCCATGGTGGTCATACCGGTGCTGTTGTTTTCCCTGGTGGAATCGAAACTGATCCTTCCGGCCCACCTGAAGCACTGTACCTACTTGGGGGACCGAAAGGAAAGGCTGGGAAGATTCACTCGTTTTCAACGGTTCTTCGCCGATGGCCTTGAAACCTTCATATTGAAGTACTATCGGCCCGCATTGAATTGGGCCTTGGCCAACCGCTATGCTTCGCTCTCCCTGTTCATCGGTTTCCTGCTGGTGTTTATCGCCCTGGTCATGGGTGACCGGATCGGCTACCGCCCCCGTCCCAACATCCCACGGGACACCACCACCATCACCTTGCAAATGCCGGCCGGCACCACCTTCGAAACGACTCAGGAAAAAGTGGACATTATCGAGGCTTGCGCCTTGCAGTTGAAAAAGGAGGTCAACGAGCGATATGGAACCACTGTCATCCAAAACGTCTTTGCCACCGCCGGGGGTCAACCTTTCGGAGGCTCCCGGGGACGAGGAGGCGGTCCCAGGGCGGGAGTGGCCGAGTTGGGAGAAGTATTGATCGAACTCACCCCATCCGAAACGCGGGAGGTCGAATACAGCAGCCGCAATCTGGTAATGGATATGCGGAATCTGGTGCCGCCCATACCCGAAGCCGAGCGATTGAATTTATCCTTTGCCCGCGGCGGGGGCGGGGCAGCCCTGACTTTCGAGCTCATACACCCGGATATCGAAACCCTCAAGGCGGCGTCTCGCGACCTCCAGGTCAAGCTGGCATCGTTTGAAGGACTTTATGATATCGAGGACTCCTACGAGCGAGCCAATGAAGAATTCGAGTTGGACCTGAAGCCTGAAGCGAAATTTCTGGGGGTAACCGCTTCCAATCTGGCCCAGCAGGTCAGAACGGCCTTTTTCGGCTCCGAGGCCCAGCGCATTCAGCGGGGACGCGACGAGGTGCGGGTAATGGTTCGTTATCCGGAAGAACAACGCCGGTCCCTGGCCGCTTTGCATACCATGATGATTCGTACCGCCAATGGCACGGAAGTTCCCTTTGAAAACGTCGCGGAAATCGTGCCTGGGAAAAGCCTGCCGGCCATTCGCCGGGTGGACCGCAAGCGCATTATCCAGGTGAGTGCGGATGGAGACGCCGAGGAGTTGGACTTCGAGACCATCGAGACCGAAGTCCTGGAAGGGTTTCTGCCGGAATTGGAGGCAACCACTTATCCCGGGTTGGAATTCGGGGTGCGGGGAAGGGCCCAGGAAGTTCGCGATAACAACAGGCAGATGATAATGGGCATCTATGTCATACTGGGGGTTATTTACGCCCTTTTGGCCATCCCCTTCAGGAGTTATTTTCAGCCCATTATCGTCATGTCGGCCATTCCCTTTGGCGTGGTAGGGGCGATTCTCGGTCACTTTTTGATGGCCAAGCTCTTCGGGTTTAACAATGGGGATCCCATCATCAGCCAGACCTCCATATTCGGCATGATGGCTCTATCCGGGGTAGTGGTTAACGACAGTCTGGTCATGGTCCACTATATGAACACCCGGATCAAAGGAGGGATGCCGTTGGGCGAGGCGGTCCGTTTGGCCGGGGTGCGTCGTTTTCGTCCCATTCTGTTAACCTCGCTTACCACCTTTTTTGGCCTGACACCCCTTATGTTTGAAGACAGCCCCCAAGCTGCCTTTCTCGTTCCCATGGCCATTTCACTGGGTTGGGGCATCATATTTGCCACCGCCATTACGCTCATCCTGGTGCCGGTCCTCGTTCTGGTTTTTAACGACTTGCAGCGAGGCTTTTTCAAGCTCTACAACATCAACCCCAGCATCTCCGAGGAGGAGGATGAAGAGGGCGGTGCGCCAAGCCCGGCCTAGGGCGGTGATGGCGCGCTCCTCATTCTCGGCGCCACGCCCGGTTTAGAGAATTACCCCACCAAAATGCACGGTTTAATTGCCTGGTTTACCCGAAACGGAGTTGCCGCCAATCTATTGATGACCACCCTCATCGTGGGGGGAATCTGGTCCTTGAGCAATCGGATGATCCTACAGGATTTTCCCGATATGCCCCTGCGCACCATTTCGGTTTCGGTCCTCTACCGCGGCTCCACCCCGGGAGAAATGGAACAGGCCATTGTCAGCAGGTTGGAGGAAGCCCTTTACGACATAGAAGGTATCAAACAAATGGATTCCGTAGCCACTGCCAATATGGGCACGGTGAACCTGGAAATTGAAGAGGGTTTCAACATGAGCGAGAAACTCGATGAAGTGGCCAATCGCGTTTCCGCCATCCGCACTTTTCCACCCGAGGCGGAGCGGCCCCGGATCCATTTGAGACGTCTGTCCGAGAAGGTGATCACCATCGTCCTATCGGGTGATTTGAGCGAGAAAGACATGAAGGAACTGGGGGAACGGTTGCGGGATGAGGTTTCGACCCTTCCAGGCATAACCCTGGCTGCGATGGTAGCGGACAGGCTCTATGAAATAGCCATCGAAATTCCCGAAGCCACCCTCAGAGAGTACGGACTGACCTTTGACCAGATAGCGCGAGCCATTCGCACCTATTCGGTCGATTTGTCCGCCGGTAGCATTAAGACCGAAACCGGACGCGTCATGTTGCGCACCAATGAGCGGGCCTACCATCGCGAGGATTATGCGGCCATCCCCCTCATGAACCGTCCCGACGGAACCGAGTTGACCCTTGGGGAAATCGCTACCGTCATAGACGGCTTCGAGGAAACCCCCATTGTGGCGCGATTCAATGGAGAGCGGGCCCTCGGCATCGATATCTTCAGAACGGGGGACCAGAGCTTTATCGAGATCGGGGATACGGTGAAGGACTTCATCGCCCGAAAACAGGAGCAATTGCCCGAGGGAATCCATTTGAGCTATTGGCGCGACCGTTCCCACTCCATCAAAGTTCGGTTGTCCATTCTGATGGATAGCGCCATTGTGGGATTTTGTCTGGTGGTTGGGGTTCTCTCGCTCTTTTTGCGTCCCACCCTGGCTTTTTGGGTCGCCTGCGGCATCCCCATCGCCTTTGCCGGATCTTTTCTCCTGCTCCCCTACCTGGGTGTAACCATTAACCTTCCGGTTATTTTGGCCTTTATCACCACCTTGGGTATCGTGGTGGATGACGCCATCGTGACGGGGGAGAACGTCTTTCAGCACATGCAGCGGGGTTCCAAACCGTTAAGCGCGGCCATCAAGGGGACCCAGGAAGTGGCGATTCCGGTAATTTTTGGAGTAATCACCACCATGGCGGCCTTTTACCCTCTATTCCTCATGACGGGTAGACAGGGGGCCAATTTCCGCAACATTCCCCTGGTGGTCATACCCGTCCTGCTTTTCTCCCTGATCGAGTCCAAGCTCGTATTGCCGGCCCATTTGAAGCATTGCACGCATTTGGGAGACACAGGGCCGAGCCGGAACCCCTTCACCCGGTTTCAGCGGTTTTTTTCCGATGGGCTGGAAGGGGCCGTCCTCAAGTATTACCGTCCCTCTCTGAATTGGGCTCTACAAAACCGTTATACGGCCATCTCCATCTTTGTGGCTATCCTGCTCCTCTTTGTCGCTCTGGTCCTGGGCGACCGCATCGGTTACCGCGGCAGACCGGTCAATCCGCGGGATACGGCCACGGTTTCTCTGCAAATGCCCGCCGGCAGCAATTTCGAAACTACTCTGGAAAAAGTGGACCTCATCGAATCGGCTGCCCTGCAGTTGAAAGAAGAGGTGAACGAACGGTTTGGAACCACCGTCATTCAAAACGTGGTGGCCTCCGCCGGCGGTCAACCTTTCAGCGGCAGCCCCATCGGTGGCTACGGACCGGCCTCCGGGGTGGATGAACTGGGGGAAGTCATCATCGAATTGACACCCTCCGAGACCCGGGAAGCGGAATACGACGCTCGGGAATTGGTTGTGGAGATGCGCGAACGTGTTCCTCCCATTCCCGAAGCCGAACAGTTGAGTTTTTCGTTTGCGGGCGGGGGTTCCGATGCGGTCCTGAACTTCGAACTCATCCACCCCGATGTCGAAGTGCTCAAAGCTGCCTCGGCCGACCTCCAAACAAAGCTGAATACCTTCGAAGGATTATTTGACATCGGCGATTCCTACGAGCAAGCCACAGAGGAGTATGGATTGGATCTGAAGCCCGAGGCCGAGTATCTGGGGATCAGCGCCAGCAATTTGGCCCAACAGGTCAGAGCGGCCTTCTTCGGGGCGGAGGCACAGCGCATTCAGCGGGGCCGGGACGAGGTTCGCGTCATGGTGCGGTATCCCATAGAAGAGAGGCGTTCCCTGGGGTCTCTGCATACCATGATGATTCGCGCCGCCGATGGAACGGAGGTTCCCTTTGAAACGGTGGCCGAGATCGTCCCCGGGGAAAGCATTCCGTCCATTCGACGGGTTGATCGCAAGCGCATCATTCAGGTGACGGCGGACGGCGATTCGGAAAAATATGATATCGAAGCCATGGAGGTGGAGGTCCTGGAGGAATTCCTTCCCAGGCTGGTGGCCACCAAGTATCCGGGTATGGAATTCGATGTGCGTGGGCGGGCGGCCGAGACCCGCGACAACAACAAGGAAATCATTTGGGGGGTATACTTTATCCTGGCCGTGGTCTATGCCCTGCTGGCCATTCCCTTCCGCAGTTACTTCCAGCCCCTCATCGTGATGTCCCGCCATCCCCTTTGGAGTGGTTGGAGCGATAATCGGACACTGGGTCATGGCGGTCGTTTTCGGGTGGAACGGTGGCGACCCCAAATTGTTCCAGTCTTCCATGTTCGGCATGATGGCCCTTTGCGGGGTAGTAGTGAACGACAGCCTGGTCATGGTCCACTTCATGAATGGCAGGGTGAAGGAGGGTATGCCCCTGGGCGAGGCGGTTCGCCTGGCCGGGGTTCGCCGCTTTCGTCCCATCCTGCTGACTTCCCTTACCACCTTTTGCGGCTTGGCCCCCCTCATGTTGGAAGACAGCCCCACCGCTTCCTTTCTCATACCCATGGCCATATCCCTGGGATGGGGCATCCTTTTCGCCACCACCATCACCCTGATTCTGGTGCCGGTGCTGGTTTTGATTTACGATGATTTGAAACGCGCCTTTTTTAAGGTCTATGACATCGCGCCCCATGCATCGGAGAGCGCGGTTGAAGAAAAGGCTACGGGTTGACCCAACCTTCAATTCCACGAGAAAAATGCACCGAATAATTGCCTGGTTTGCCAGAAACGGAGTGGCCGCCAATTTACTCATGGTCGCTATTCTGGCCGGGGGGGTCTGGTCCGGATTCAACCGGATCGTGTTACAACAGTTCCCCGATTTTCCTTTGCGCTTCATCACTGTCTCCATGCTCTATCGCGGGGCAACCCCCGGGGAAGTGGAACAGAGTATCATCACCCGTTTGGAGGAGAACCTCTACGATATCGAGGGCTTGAAGGAAATGACGGCCACGGCCACGGCCAATATGGGCACGGTGATGCTCGAGATCGAGGAAGGTTACAGCTTGAGGCGAAAAATTGGACGAGGTGACCAATCGGGTTTCCACCATACGCGCCCTCCCTCCGGAAGCGGAGCGACCGCAAATCAGCCTGGCCTCGCGATCCGAACGCGCCATAACCCTGGTTTTATCGGGGGACCTGAGCGAGAAAGAAGCGAAAAAGCTGGCTGAGCAAATCCGCGATGAGGTGGCGAGCCTTCCGGGCATTACCTTGACCTCTCTGAAGGCAATCCGTCCCTACGAAATAGCCATTGAAGTTTCCGAGGCGACACTGCGGCAGTATGGGTTGACCTTTGAGCAAATCGCCCGGGCCATTCGCAGGTCCTCGGTCGATTTGTCAGCCGGCAGCGTGAAGACGGAAACGGGCCGCATTCTGCTGCGCACCGACCATCAGGCTTACAACTACGAGGACTACTCCTCCATCACCGTTTTGACGCGAGCCGATGGCAGTAAATTGAGGTTGGAAGATATTGCCACCGTCATAGACGGTTTCGATGAAACGCCCATCATCGCCCAATTCAATGGTGAACGGGCCATTGCCATCGATGTGTTCAGGGCGGGGAAGCAGAACGTCATTGAGATCGGCCGCCAGGTAAAGGAATATATCGCGAACAAACAGCAACAGTTGCCCGAGGGGATTCGCCTGAGTTTTTGGGATGATGACACCGAGCGCATAAAGGTGCGCCTGTCCACCTTGCAGGATAGCGCCATATTGGGCTTCTTGCTGGTCGTCGTCATCTTGTCTCTATTTCTCCGGCCGAGTCTGGCCTTCTGGGTGGCTTGGGGCATTCCCATCGCCTTTGCAGGAACGTTTTTGGTTCTGCCCTACTTGGGAGTGACCCTGAATATCGTTACCCTGATGGCTTTTATAACTACCCTGGGAATTGTGGTAGATGATGCCATTGTGACGGGGGAAAACGTCTTTCAGCACATGCAACGGGGGGAGAAACCCTTGATGGCCTCCATCAAGGGCACTAACGAGGTTGCCGTTCCGGTCATCTTCGGGGTCATTACCACCATGGTCGCCTTTTACCCCCTCATGATGCAGTCCGGGAGAATGGGCAGTATTTTCGCCAACATCCCCATCGTGGTGATTCCGGTTCTGTTTTTCTCCCTGATCGAGTCAAAATTGGTCCTGCCGGCTCACCTGAAGCATTGTACCCGTTTGATGGATGTGCGGAAAAAGCGCAATCCCTTTACCCGGTTCCAGCGGTTTTTTGCTGACGGCCTGGAACGGTTCATACTGAAGTACTACCGTCCGGCTTTGAATTGGGCGCTGATCAATCGCTACGCCTCCTTGTCGATTTTTGTGGGATTTCTCCTTGTTTTTGTAGCGCTCGTGTTCGGTGAGCGCATTGCTTTCAGGAGCTTTCCCAACGTTCCATCCGATACAACCACCATTACCCTCCAGATGCCGGCGGGAACCACCTTCGAAACCACCCGGGAGAAGGTCGCCATGATAGAGGCGTCCGCCCTGCAATTGAAACGGGACGTCAATGAGCGATCCGGAGAGACGGTTATCCGAAATGTGTTTGCCACGGCCGGGGGACAACCCTTTGGAAGATCCCGTCGCCGTAGCGCCACTCCGGTTGCCGGAATTGCCGAGGTTGGCGAAATCCTCATAGAATTGAGCCCTGCCGAAACGCTCGACCTATCCTATGGAAGCCGGGAACTGATCACCGAGTTGCGGCAGCTTATTCCCCCCATCCCCGAAGCCGAACAGTTGAATTTTTCCTTTTCCCGTTTCGATTCGGGCGCTGCCATGATCTTCGAGCTCATTCATCCCGACGTCGATCTGCTCAAGGAGGCATCGGCCGACTTGCAGCGAAAGTTGTCTACATATGGCGGGGTTTACGACATCGAAGACTCCTATGAACGCGCCGCGGACGAGTATGAACTGGATTTGAAACCCGAAGCCGAATACCTCGGCGTGACCGCCGCCAACCTCGCCCAGCAGGTCAGGTCAGCATTTTTCGGAACCGAGGCCCAGCGCATTCAGCGGGGACGGGACGAAGTGAGGGTAATGGTGCGCTATCCGGAAACGGAGCGCCGCTCGCTCGGGTCCCTGCAAACCATGATGATCCGCACCGCCACCGGCGCCGAAGTGCCCTTCGAAACAGTGGCGTCAATTGTGCCTGGCAAGAGCCTGCCCTCCATCAGTCGGGTGGACCGGAAACGCATCATTCAGGTAAGGGCGGATGCGGACAGCCTGGTAACCGACACCGATGCCATTCAGTTCGAAATTCTCGACGAGTACTTGCCTCAAATTGCCGCCACCAAGTACCACGGCATGGAATTTCAATTGAGGGGATTTGCCGCCGATGCACGGGAAAACCGGAGGGAGATGTTCATGGGCATTTATTTTATTCTCGGGGTCATCTACGCCTTGTTGGCCATCCCCTTCAGGAGTTATGTGCAACCTCTGGTGGTCATGTCGGCCATACCCTTCGGGGTGGTGGGGGCTCTGATCGGCCATTGGATCATGGCCACCGTATTTGGGTGGAACAATGGCGCTCCCATCATCACCTTGCAGTCCATCTTCGGCATGATGGCGTTGTCGGGAGTTGTGGTGAACGACAGCCTTGTCATGGTTCACTTCATGAATAGAAAGGTTAAGAAGGGCATGCCGCTCGGGGAAGCGGTCCGCTTGGCCGGGGTGCGCCGTTTTCGCCCCATCATGCTCACCTCTGCCACCACCTTCTTCGGCCTGGGACCATTGATGTTCGAAGATAGCCCGCAAGCGGCCTTTCTGGTGCCCATGGCCATTTCCCTGGCGTGGGGAATTGTCTTCGCCACCGCCATTACCCTGGTGCTTGTCCCGGTGCTCGTGCTGATTCACAACGACCTCAAGCAATTCTTTTGCCGGCTTTATAACATCGATCCCAATGCCCACCGGGATGAAGAGGGTGGGGCGCTAAGCCCTGCCTGAAGCCAAAATCAATCGCTGACATGCCGGGTAAGTGACTGCCCACGGTCCAATATATCTCCCGATACTGTAAGGTCCACCTCTGCTTCGGGTCCACATCGGTTCCCAAAAAGGGTTCATTATTTCATTGCAGCCGATTTTCAGACTTCTATTAATTTTCCTTTCGGGAAAATTCGTTTTTGCTGGCATGATTCCCTGTGCAACCCGTCCCAGGTACCCCAATACTGAAGGCTATATTTAGTGATCTCTGGAATTGAATTATTGACCAATTTTTTCGACTTCTTGTGGACGTCGTTCCTCTTGTTATCGCCCATGCTTTTGCTTGGGCTGTTCCTTTCCGGCCTTATTCATGTATTCATCTCCCGCCAAGCCATTCTCCGGTGGCTCCATGATGACAGTCTGAAATCCGTCTCCACCAGCGCTGCCGTCGGCGTACCCGTTCCCCTTTGCAGTTGTTCGGTAGTGCCCGTAGTGGCAGAGATGCACAGAAAGGGAGCCTCCCGTTCGTCCTGCATGTCTTTTCTCATTACCGCCCCCGAAACGGGAGCGGATTCGATTCTGGTCACCAATGCCTTTTTCGGGCCCATCGTGGCCATCATCAGGCCCATTATCAGTTTCCTCACCGCTGTCGTGGCCGGGATCTTCAGTATCGGACTCATCAGAGGCGATCACCATCACGGCCATGACCACGATCACGATAACCACCACGATCACGATCACCATCACGGCCATGACCACGATCACGATCACCACCACGATCACGATCACCATCACGGCCATGACCACGATCACGGCCATGACCACGATCACGGCCATGACCACGATCACGGCCATGACCACGATCACGGCCATGACCACGATCACCATCACGGTCATGACCATGGTTCGCACCAACCCCTCCTTGCCGACAGTGACGATTGCTACATCAGCCCTACTCAACTGAAGACCTTAATGCTCGACTGGTTGAGGCGGATTTCCACAGCAGCCAGCAGGTGGAAATTCGGAACATGGGTAAAGCCGGAATTCTATCTCCGCCCGGAGGTTGCTGAAGATCAATCCGACGGGGATACTCCTCTCGCCGGCCTAACAACGGATGGGCAACGCCTGGATTTCAAGAAACTTGCCAAGCACATCTTTCGCTACGGTTTCGTCGAGATTGCGGACGATATTCTCTTCGCGCTGCTGGTGGGAATCATTTTGGGAGGATTTCTCTATCTGGCCATACCCAGCGACCTGATGTCGAACGAGTATGCCCGCTGGTTATCCTATCCCGTCATGGTGTTGATTGGAATTCCCCTCTACATCTGCGCATCAGCCAGTACCCCGATTGCCGCCGCCTTGGTGGCCAAGGGATTCAGCCCTGGCGCCGCCCTGATCTTCCTGATGACGGGACCCGCTACCAATACCGGTACCATCGCGATTATCATCAGCCAGTTTGGCGTCCGTTTCGCTTCCATCTACGTCGGCGCGGTCATCGCCGTTACCGTCCTCTTGGGCATCGCGGTCGACATGCTGGTTCTGGCCTTCGGTCTGTCGATTTCCGTGAACCTCTCCGCCTCTCACGCCCCTGCCATCCTTTTTCTGCAATGGGGAGGCGCCATTCTCATGATCGCCCTGATCATTTGGCGGTTCCGGGCGGGTGCCATGCGGAGTGGCTATGAGGATTTGATGAGCAATTTCCGCCCCTTGTCCAGGCGCTGGCGAAAGGTGTGGGGACGTCTGACCCGCAGTCGTTCCTTCCGGGGCCTCATCTCTCCCTCTACACCCATGGGTCTGATGCTTTGGTTATTGGCCTTCGTCCTGTTTCTCGGAAGTAGTTTCACCATCGTGCCTCCCGGTTACGTCGGTTACGGGCGGCTGCTCGGGAAGGTCTACTGGCGTGACCTGCAACCCGGACTGCATTATCTGGCTCCTCGACCCTTCGTTAAAGTCGATAAATGGCCCATACGGGAAGTGAAGTCCATCATGTCCGACGGCCCCCACGAGTTTGTCTCGGGGGACCTCAACCTCATATCCATGACCGTCAATGTGCAATATCGGGTCAAGGACCCGTATATCTACCATTACCGGACGGCAAATGCCACTAAGGTCATCGATAGCATGGTCCGGGACCATCTGCGTTCCTTTGTCTCCGCCAGAGATTTGGAGAAGCTGCTCAACGTTTATCGGGTAACCCTGGAACAGCATGTCAGCAACTTGTTCCAGAGCGGTGGGGAGGCAAAAGGCACCGTGCTGGAAGCGGTAGATCTGGTCAAGGTAAGCTTGTTGGAGATCAAACCCGTAGCGGAAACCCTGAGCGCCTTCCGCAATGTATCGAGCGCCCAGGAGGATCGAGAGCGGATCATTGTCAATGCGGAAAAGTTCATGGTGTCCTTGACTCCCCAAGCGCACGGAAATGCCAACTGGGAGACGAAACAGGCGGACGGCGAGGCCTTCCGAAAAGTGACTACGGCAGAAGCCGAAGCCGAAGCCATCTCTAAAGTATCCGCCGTGGTTCGCGACGCGCCCAATGTCCTCCGCAATATGCTGTGGCGGGAAAAGTTGGAGACCGCGTTGTCCGGAAATTCCAAAATCATAGTGCCCAGCCGGCAAAGTCTCGATAAGGTCGCGTTGTGGAAGAGAAATTCAAATGGAGGGGGCTCTGAGCCCCGACATCACGAGAGGGAAAAATAATGACCTATAAGAGAAAGACCATCACCGCAGCCATCGCCGTCCTCGCCGGCGTTGTCTCCTACGACAGCTTTTACACCATTAATGAGACCGAACAGGGCGTTTTGACCCACTTCGGAAAGATTTCCCCTCCCGTTAAACAACCGGGCTTCCATCTGAAATGGCCGCGTCCGATATCTAAGATTTTCAAGGTCGATCGCCGTATTAACACCCTGACCAGCATGCCCCACGAGTTGATCACGGAAGACCAGAAGAGCATCCTCGTCGACGGTTACCTGCTGTGGCGCATCGTGGACCCCATCCTCTTTGTCGAGGCCATTCGCACCGGTGAAAATGCGGTGGACCGGCTGCTGGATCTCTACCTTTCCAGCAGCGGCGTCATCGTCAGTAACAAGTCGCGCGATGCTTTTATCGGCCTGGGATTGGAACATGAAGACCTGGATGTTCCCTCGCAGGAGTTGCTCGACCGGATTGCCCCTATCGCCAGGGAGAATTACGGAGTAGAGGTGCTCAAAGCCGGTATTGTGGAATACACCCTGCCGGTAGAAAACCGGCCCAGCGTCATCCAGCGTATGATAGCGGAGCGAGCCCGCATCGCCGCCCGCTATCGCAGCGAGGGGGAGGAAGTGGCCATGCGCATTGAGGCCCTGGCTCTCAACGAACATGAGAAGATCATTGCCGAGGCCCATGCCCAGGCCACAACTATTCTCGGCAAGGCAGAAGCCGAAGCCATGGCACTGCTTGCCAAAGCCTATCAGGAGGACCCGGAATTCTACAAGTTCATTCGCGCGCTCGACAGTTACGATCTGATCATCGACAAGAACACGACCCTAATGTTGCCGGCCGACAACGAGCTGTTCAGATACCTCGACAGCAAGGAAATACCGGAATGAGCCTCGATCCGATGAGCGACAAATCATCATTACCGCCGAGTACACGCGTCATTTACGCGCTATTCGACGTATTTCCAAAGTCCCGCCGATGGATCTTCGCGGGGATCGTGGTCGCTCTTTTTGCCGGGGTATTGGCCAAGGGACTCTACATCGTCAAGAAGGAGGAGCAAGGCGTACTTACCCGGTTCGGAAAGGTGGTCGATGCTGAGGTTGGACCCGGTGTGCACTACCGCATCCCCATCATCGAAAAGGCCCACATTCGCAAGGTCCTGCGGATCATCCGTTATCAGGTATCCAGTAATGAAGGTGGAAAGGTCAACTTCACCATATTGTCGGGAGACACCAATCTGTTCGAAGTGGATGTCGCCATCCAATACAAAATCGACCACCTGAGAAATTACCTCTTCGCCGCGTCCGATCCCGTCGCGGTAGTCACCATGCTTGTCAGACAGGAGATGGTCAACATCCTGGGCCAGAACTTCATCGACCTGATTTTCACCTCCAACCGAAATATCATCCAGGATTACCTGTTCAACGAGGTTACCGATAGCCTGGAGACCATTGACATCGGTATCGAACTGGTCTCCCTCGACATCGTTGAATTACGCCCGATCGAAGAAACAGTCGATGCCTTTCGGGACGTGAGCGACGCCTACGCAGAGCGCGTGCAGGCTGAGAGCAACGCCAATCGAAAGAGCGAGAGGTTGCTCGCCCACAGCAGGGGACAGGCCGATGCATTGATAACCTACGCGGAAGCAAAGGCCAACGAGCGTATGGTGCAGGCGCAGAGCAGTGCGGACGCGTTCTCGGCTTTGCTGGCTGAATACCGAAGAACGCCTGAACACGTGGGCATCACCCGTTATTGGGAACGGATGCGCAAGATCTTTACCGAGGCGAGCCTAACAGCGGTCAATCCGGACGAAGCCTCGACCATCGATATCAACATGATCGACGGCATCGCGGGATTCGCCCCTCCTGTCCCGGCGACCCTGTTGACGGATGCTCCACCCACCATCGGTCCCGAAACCCCCGAAAGACCGCTTTTAGCCTCTATCATGAGGGAGAACGAGCATTCCATTGAAACCGGCAATGCGGACAACCTCCTGTTGGATGGTCAATTCCACAATAGCCGGTCGGAACGCGATCACATGTCCAGCGCTACCCCCCGTTCCCTCATATTCGACACCCCATCCATTTTCTCGCATCGTCACGTAGCCCCAACCGCTCTAATGGTAGAGCAACAGGCCACCGAAAAACCGATGGTCGAGGTTTTAACTGAGGAAAAAGAGAAAGGAGAGTCCGGTGATCAGGACCCATAGTGTGCGCCTGTGGTTGAATTTCCTGGTGGCTTTCTGCCTGATTGCTACGTTTGACCGCTCCACCCTCCCGGCGGCCCCGGGTGTGACCCCGGATACGGTCATATTCGGGCAGAGCGCCTGTTTCAGTGGCCCGAACAAGATGCTTGGTTTGCACTACAGGGCGGGAATACAGGCGGCCTTCCGGGAGAAAAATGATCAAGGAGGGGTAAATGGAAGGTCATTGGAACTCGTTTCCCTGGATGATGCCTATGAGCCTGAACAGGCCTTCGCCAACGCCGAAAGATTTGCATCAGAAAACAATGTGCTGGCCGTGATCGGAGGAGTGGGAACACCTACCGCGAAACGCATCGCCCCGGTGTTGAGGACGGCCAAGATTCCCTTCGTCGGCCCCTTTACCGGAGCTGATTTTCTGCGCGATACCGGGCATTATCCTAATGTAGTCAATTTGAGGGCAAGCTACCTGGACGAAACCCGAACCCTGGTTGAGCACATCGTACGCGACCGAGGCAAGAGACGGATGGGCATCATCTATCAGGATGACGCTTTTGGGCGTTCTGTCCTGAGAAACTACAAGGAGGTGCTCGAAGGGTACAATATTCCCATACTGGGAAAAACCTCCTATTCGCGGAATTCGCATGCCGTCCATGCCAGCCTTTTCGGTTTGGCCAAGGCCGATTTGGACGCCATTCTGATCGTCGGCGCCTATGCCGCCAATTCGAAAATCATCAACTTGGCGAACTCTTTGGGCCATGAATACGTAATTGCAAATCTGTCCTTTGTTCTCTCCGACGAGCTGAAAAAGAGGGTCGAGGAGCCGACCGACAGAATCCTCGTCACTGAAGTGATGCCCGATGCAACGGATACCAGCAGGCAAGTGGTAGAAAGCTTCCAGCGGGCCATCCAGGCGGACTATGGACAACAGCTGGAGCCGTTAGAAGATATAATCAATGAAGTATCTCTGGAGGGTTACATTCTGGGCCGTTATGTCATCGCCGTGCTGGAGCGCATGGGCGATGATGAGATGACGCGAGAGCATTTCCTGATTCACGCCTTGTCAACCGACCCCGTGGTAATTGACGATTGGAAACTCGAATTTGGACCCGGTAGCAATGCGGGCTCACACTTCATCAGATTGACCGATCTGGGGGAGGATGAATCACACGGAATGGAGGGCCATTGAAAAAAATAGATGATTTTTCCGGCGAAGAAGTCGGCGAGGAATGGCTGCGCGAGCTCTACAAGGTTGTCGCTATGCGGCGCAGAACCATGTTCAGACTGGTTACCGAGTCGGCTCGCCTGTTGCTGTTCGGTAATGCGGGTGGGACGGCCTTGATTGTTGGCTTCATGAGTGCGGCCACCGGTGCCGACGACTCGCCTTATCATTGGCTCGCCTTGTTGACTCTGCTCGTGTTTGTGATTGGAACTCTTGCCTCGGCTCTGACCATGATTTTGGTGGCCCTGGTTTCGATAAAGGAGGCGCACGGGGCCGAAACGGGCTTGAAGCGATTTGTAGACGGCGAGATAGATCGTACTCAGGTGCTCTTCATAATCGAAGAAAGGACCTTTCGCCTTGCTGACCTTGCCACCGGATCGGGAGTGGTCAGCGCAGTGGGATTTATGCTTGGCGGACTGATCAGCCTGGTCCTGTTAACTATTTTCTTCTGAAGACAAAAGGATCTTTACTGAGGGCGCTATTGATTTGGAGCAAATTTCCAATTTTTATTTCCCGCTCCCACCCTTTGCCATCTTGTTCCGCTGGTTCTCTCAGTTAACATACGGTTCAATTTATCATGGATTTAAATCCCCTTCTGTTTTTGTCGGCCTACTCGGTCGTCATCTTTACCGCCTCCATAATCGGCGGAAAGCTTTCTGATGTGGGCGTCATGACCCACACCCGCATCCAGGTCGTGATGAGCTTGGTGGCAGGTTTCATTCTCGGCATTTCCATGTTTCATCTTCTACCCCACGGCCTCGAGCGTATTCCCGGTCCCCACGCTGGAGAATCAGCCGTGTTATGGATGATGGTGGGTATAGTCGTGATGATCTTTTTGCTGCACGTTTTTCACTTTCATCAGCACGATTTCAGCAGCGAAGCGAGCGATCTCCACCATGGACATCATCACGATAGTTCCAAGAACCATTCGGGAAGTTTGTTGAGCGTTGCTCTCGGCTTGGGGCTGCATACGGTAACCGAAGGAGTTGCCCTGGGCACCAGCATCCAGGTTGCTCTGTTGGATGAACACCTTGCCGTATTGCCTGGAATGGCCGTATTCTTCGCCATTCTCCTGCACAAGCCGCTTGATGCCTACTCCATTCTCAGCTTGATGAAGTCCGACGGACACAGCCGTCGCTCCCGTAGGGCTGCCAATGTCGGATTTGCCCTGCTTTGCCCCATTGTAGCCTTTGCCAGCTTCTGGGGTGTGGGAGTTTTAGCGTGGGAAGAAGGAACCATGATTGGTTATATTTTGGCCTTCGCAGCCGGCGCCTTCCTCTGCATTGCCTTAAGTGATCTGTTGCCGGAGATACATTTTCACAGCCACGATCGGGGAAAGCTCATCGTATCGCTCCTAATCGGGATCGGCCTTTCCTATGCCCTGTATTTTGTTGAATCTGCTGCCCTGCATGGGATGGAGATGCTGGAAGGACATTAAGACAAAGTTCCGTTACCGATCGCTGATCCACCATCACAGAGCAGGGTTTGTCCGGTCACAAGATCCGAGCCGGTTATAATACCCAAAATGGCATCGGCCACGTCCTTCGGTGTGCAAACCTTTTTGAGAGCGGCCATGTTTGCATGGGTGGCAAGTCTTTGTTCGTAGTGTCGGCCAAGGCCTTTCTTGAGCCAGTCCCCCTCAATGACACCGGGAGCGACCGCGTTCACTCTGACATTCGGGGCAAACACCCGCGCCAGAGAAACCGTCATATTGACCACGGCCGCTTTTGAGCAGGAGTAGGGTATGCAACTTCCCGCCGCGTTGTAGGCCGCGGCGCTGGCTACCGAAATAATTTCCCCATTTCCAACGGCGTCCAGAAACGGTTTTGCCGCTCTTGCACACTGAAAAGGCCCCTTCAGGTTTACATCCATGATGCGAGACCAGACTTCACTGGTCACTGCCTCCAATTCGGAATGGGAAATAAATTGGGTGTAGCCCGCGTTATTGATCAGGATATCCAACCGGCCGAATCTGGAGGCGGCAGTTTGAATCATCCCTCTACATACCGAATCGTCCGCCACGTCGCCCCGAAAGGTAATGGCCTGAACCCCGGCGCTTTCCGCCTCGGCGCATACCTTGTCTGCGGCCTCCTTGGAATTGTTGTAATTGATCAATACGGAACACCCGCCGTTGGCCAGGGCGCGGGCCGTTGCCGCACCGACCCCTCTGCTGGCTCCCGTTACCACCGCTGCTTTGCCTCGAATATCCATGGTTTTTTAAGGCCATTAATATCGACCTACAGTGGTCCAATGGCGACTAAGAAAGCTAAAATACCATTCAACCACGGGGAGCAATTTTGATTTTTCAGGGTCGACCAACTATTTTCCGTAATGGTAGCGAAGTTGCGCGAGCATGAGAATATCCTCTTCCACTCGATAGACCATGCGGTGTTCATCGGTGATTCGTCTAGACCAATACCCTTTTAGGGCATGACGTAACGGTTCAGGTTTTCCGATGCCCTGGAAGGGATCCCGGCACGTGTCTCGAATCAGTAAATTGATTCTCTTTAATATCCTGATATCGGTCGATAGCCAGTACTCGTAGTCCTCCCAAGCGTGCTTGGAAAAGAGGACCTTCATTTATCGTGAGGCTCAATCAATTCTCTTTCGGTCCCTTCGCCGTTTTCAAGCGACCTGATCGCTTCCAGGAGACGGCGTGCGTTGGCCGGTGCGCGCAGTAAATAAGCCGCCTCCTCGAGCGATTCGTAGTCTTCTAGCGATAGCATCACCACGGACTGATCGCGTTTACGCGTTATAATGACCGGGTCGCGGTCGCTGCAGACCCGATCCATGGTGGATGCGAGATTCTCACGGGCCGCCGTGTAACTGATTGCTTTCATTTCGACAGCATCCTGTACAGGGACATGTTTCTGTCAACACCTGGGGTTGGATTAGCCAGTCGACCCTGAAAAAAGTCATTATTGCTCCGCGTGGTTGGATGACTTCCGCCTACGCTCAAGGCTACGGCGTGACAGGCCTGTTTGGATTTGCTCTCCCCACGTGTCACGCTGTATACCTCTGTCCCTTTACCCTCCTTATCCCGTCCATCCATGTTCAATTCCTAATCAGAGCCTATCCCAGGACGACTAAGCCACTGGGGGACAAGGTATTAGACCAAAAAAAAGTCGGGCGAAAGGAGGTGAAAAACCTCGATTCGCCCTAAATAGCGTCTCTATAATTTGGTATGAACGAATTAATAGAAACCAATTCTACTGAAACGGTAACCTTTCAAAGTTTGCTTCGTCCAGCTTTAACGCCGGTTTTGCGCAATCGTGATTTTAACCGTTTGGCCGAGGATTTGAGGCAACTGGATGATAATCTGACTCAAAGTGGGTTGGAAGTCTTGGCCACCCGCTTCGGTTTGTCAAAGTTGTCGCCGGGCGTCTCGGTCGCTGTGCGCAATAGGAAAGCGCAGTTTGCGGTTTACTTGCTACGGGTGGAGTTGCTTCGTCACTTGCTGGGTCTTCCTAGCTTTTAAACTTTTTCGATATTGTTGGCCTGTAGTGATCTTTTTACCGATTTTTGCGGATGTCGCAGTCTGTTTGGCGTGAAGCGGACCTCGAAGAGTTCGCTAAACCGCGCCTCGAAGTTTTTCACTGATAAAGAGTTGCGCGCGCCCAACACACGGCTGATTGAACTCGCGGGCAATCAGAGGGATTGCCACCAACTTGGAGTTGAGCAGGCGGAGTACCTTTCGGTTTGCCTGGTCGATTCGCCTTGTCTGGAGGCAACTATTCACTTTCCGGTCGATTGGGCGCTATGACGCGCACCTTGCTCAAAGCGGTGAAACCGATTCGGGGTGAATCCCTTTTTCATCGGATCGCCTGCTGAGGCGCATGAACAAGCTATGTTTGGAGAGGACGCATACCCGCCGCAAGAGGGGAGCGGCGAAGGCTCGCAAGAAGATCCTGCGCAAGATGAAACGATTACTCAAACGGATCGGTGGGCACGCCCTGCGACACCGCAACTTGCTGGAGGCCCGCATTGCAGAAACCCGTTTTAGCCGCGTTCTTGCCGATCAAGTGATTAGACGTATAGATGAGCAACTCGACTTGCTGCCCAAGGTCATTGAGGAAGCCCATGATCGCATCATCGGCGGACTTGTCTGGCGCGCCAAAGGCTTAAAACACCGCAGGCTCGCAGTGGGGTGGAGCGTGCTCGCCCACAACCTCACCTGGATCAGTCGAAAAGTGAGAAACGAGAGGCTCGAAGCTCAAGCCAAGGCGGCCTGAGCCTTCGGCCATCCCAGGCGTTGATCAAAACTGAACCTGCAAGTAGTGGTAAGGCCGCCGCATGCCCAAAATCGGGCATTAAGCTCAATATTTTGGATCCAGGTGAGGTTGAAAGACGCAGCATGGCTCGAACCGAGCGCAACTGAGAAAATTTAGGCCCTGCTAAATCCTACTCGTTTTCAAATCCCGGTTTCTGGGATAGGCTCTACTCTATTGGTTAACTCCTCCAAGAATTCAAATATCCGAAGGCCAATTCAATTCTCAAAAAAGTCCGCCGATTGTGTGAACGAATTAACGGGACACCACGCTAGAAATGAATTCTCAGGCCGGTTGAAATTCCAAAACCCGGCATGGGCACCCGATCTTTTGTGAAGGAGGTGTGGGGGCGGACTTCCTCGTCGGTCAGGTTTCGACCATAGAGGAACAGATCGTAAGCGACATTGCCGCTTTCAATCCGATGGGTGATGTCCGCGTTTACCACGGTATAACTCTGTGTAGGGGTTTCTCCGGGAGCAAGATGTTTGGCCGAAACGGTATGCCTGGCGTCCAATCCAATAATCCAGGGTCCGGATTCATAGACTAATCGCCCTCCAATTCGCCGGGGAGGTATGCGCGGAAGGGTGGAGTTTTCGGTTTGGTTTGTAGCCCGGGTCTGATCGTAGGTCAGATTAAAATACACCTTGTCCTCCGCATCATCGATCAAGTTGAAGCGGAGATCCACTTCGAAACCGTAGAAATGAGCATCTACCGCCTCCACCTTCAGAATATCCAGACCTCCCGTATCTTCCCCCGGATACAGTTCCTCGAAAGCTTGACGATTCAGGTGTTCCAGCGTTATGAAGTCATTAAAATCGGAGAAAAAGAGGGAGACTTTTCCTATGACCGCCCCGGCCGATTTACGCCAGAAGGCGTTGAGGCTGTTGGATTGTTCGATACCCAGATCGGGATTGCCGATCTCGAAGGATTGTGTTCCCACGTGAGGCCCGAATGCATAGCGCTCAGCCGCGTTGGCAGGGCGCTCGTTGTAGATAAGGTTTACAGCTATAGCGTTGCTTTCCGGCAGGTTGACAAGCCACCCGCCAGACAGATTGAAGGTTGTGTCATCCTCCCCACTTAAATCAGGGCTGTCGGGAGAGAGGGATTGGTGTTCGATCCGGCCCCCTAATCCGGCCATTCCCCAGTCGGTGTTGTAACGTTCCGCAGCAAACAAGGCGTAGTTGGCCAAGTCATTTCCGGGAACAAATGCTTCTTCGCCCTCTGCCAAAAAAAACTCGTCTTTAATATGAATTCCCAACGCTCCAGTCAGGTCGCCTATGGGGCGGTGCACGCCAGTTAAACGCAGGTCGATCCCGCTTCGTTCAAGTACTGTTCCAGTTTCCCAATCTCCTGGCGAACCTTCCAACTCACTGTGCCGGTAATCGCCATGAGCAACGTTCAATTCGGACGATTCAAACAGGTCGATTGGGGCTAACCATTCGGCACGAAAACTAATACGCGTTTTTTCCAGGTCGACGACCACGGATCCCCCGTGGCCTTCCTCCTCCTCATGGTGATCTTCACCCTCATGTCCTTCTTCTTCTCCGTGTCCGTGGCCCTCCGCATGACCGGGCACTCCGTAGAAGGAATCGTATTGGTTGAAGGCAATTCCATAACTGGCCGTTTCGGTAAACCACCCAAATCCCACGGCCGCATTCTCGGTTTCAACAGCGCTGTTTAGCAAAACATCCGATGCCTCTTCTTCTCCTTCATGTTCTTCGTCTTCCTCCTCTTCTCCCAGATGGTGATCTTCATCTTCCTCTAGTTCCCGCATGTATTCGGATTCCGCAAATCCAGGAATTTCGTAATCCCCGGCCTCGCGTTTCAAATAGTTCAAGCTCCAGGCGAAGTTGTCCTGGCCTGATTGAAGGGAAATGCCCCCGGCTTTCTCATCCGCTACCGTTCCGTATCGGAGTTCGACCTCTCCAGTCAGCTCTGTTACACGATTCCGGGGAATGGTTTTGTCGATCACATTGACGATGCCGCCGACGGCGGCATTTCCGTAAAACAGAGCAGCAGGCCCTCGAATAACCTCCACTCGTTCGGCCAGGAGCGGTTCGACTGCTACTCCGTGGTCCGGGCTGGTAGAGGAGGCGTCGAAGACGTCGGTGCCGTTTTGCAGGATGCGAACCCGGTCGCCGCCGAATCCGCGGATGATGGGTCGACCCGCGCCGGGAGCATAGGAGGTATTGTGTATGCCGGGAAGGCTGCTCAGGGTGGCTCCGAGGGAAGATTCTCCAGTACGCTTGAGATTATCACTTGCCAGACTATTGACCGAAAATACCATGTCCATTTGTTTCTGGGCGATGGTGCTGGCGGTAACTTTGAGGAGTTCGAGATCTATAGTCTCCTGTTTGTCCCCTTCATCCTGGGCGGAGAGCGCCGGGGAAATGGTTAGGCAAAGAAGTAACAGAGCTGAATTTTTTTTGTTTTGCATCGTATTTAGGCAGGAGGTTGATCTGCGCAGATTCAGTTTAAGCATTCGTGGCCCGTTGGCTCAGGATGCTACCGCAGGAAATCGGGGAGAAATCGGGACTCAGGTCCGGTGAATAAGGCCTTATCCGAACAGATGGGGGAGGTCCTCTGGCAAAATGCCGGACCAAGGCAGGTTCCCCTGCCAATTTGGGTGCGGCAGGAGGGAGCAGTTTTCTTAACTCATTGAAAGGATGGATTTCAAGTGTTCCTTCCTCGATCAAGATACCTGCTGCCACCAGGGTAATGGCACAAAAGTGTTCGGCCTGCTGGGAAGCATCGGAATCCTCGTAAGATCCACAACCGCCAATCTCGGAATTTGCCACCGGGCCGACTCCATGCAGCCAATGGTGCAACAGCGGGCTGGATATGGCCAACTGGGTCAGAAAAAGCTCCGTCAGCAGGAGCACGGACACCCCATTCCGGACCATGGAATGACGCCTACCCATCTGAGGGGGGGGGAGAAGATTGTGGAATACATTCACAATGTTTGTACTTATTTTCCTAACGCAGCATTACTTAAACCATCAAGACAAATCATGATTATAAATTACCTTGACTTTGTTTCCCACAATCGGTTATGATCAGGTCCGGTAGATACTCCCCACGTTGGTGGCCCTTGGCCATGATGGGGCTGGTGGGCTTCCTCATCCTGTATTTTACCGGTGATTCCCACCGGTAGGGACTGGTTATGGGCTCAATCGGCATATTGGCCGTTTGCGGAATACTCTCCGTCCTCTGGCTGCTTGCTCCATAGCGATTGCCCTGGCGGGTTCGGTTAAGCGTATTTTGCGGAATCGCCTCTGATTTACCAGAATTTGGTTATCCTGAGTGTAGGTGGGTCCAGAGGCCGTTCTCTGGTGGCCTACCACAAGCTGGATGGTAAGTTTCAAATCCCGGTATCTGGGATTGGCTCATTTTAATCCTTACCCCATTTTGTGGCTAAGCCTCATTGATAACCGGATTGGTCAGTTGGCCGATCTTTTCGATCTCGATGGTGACGGTGTCCCCGGCCTTTAAAAACAAGGGAGGTTTTCGCGCCGCTCCCACTCCCTGCGGGGTGCCCGTCAGGATGACCGTTCCCGGCAGAAGGGTGGTGCTGCCGCTCAGGAACGCGATCAACTTGCGAACGCTGAAAATCATGTCATCAGTATTCCAATCTTGCACCGCTTCGCCGTTGAGGATGGTTTTGATGGCCAGGGAGTTGGGATCTCCAATCTCATCAGCGGTTACCAGGCAGGGTCCCATTGGGGCAAAGGTGTCGAACGTTTTCCCTCGGCACCATTGGCCCCCGCCGAATTCAATTTGCCAGTCGCGGGCGCTCACGTCGTTAGCGCAGGTGTAGCCAAGCACGTAGTCGAGAGCTGTTTCCTCAGAGGCGTTTTTACAGGCCTTGCCCATGACCACGGCCAACTCGCATTCGTAATCGACCTTGTGGCTGGCCAGAGCAGTGGGAATTTCCACCGGGTCGCTTGGGTTTTGCAGGGCGTTGCGGCCCTTTATGAACAATATCGGAAAATCGGGAGCGGGCATGCCGCTTTCCTCGGCATGAAATTTATAATTTAATCCTATGCAGAGGATAATTTCCGGGTCCACCGGGGCCAATAATTTTGTCACATCGGCTGGATCATCTCCGACGGTAAACGTGCCGAAAATATCACCTTCGACTTTCCTGTATTCCCCATCCACTTCGGCGGCGTAGTGCACTTGGGCGGAGGGATCCTTATAACGAATGATTTTCATAGAGGGGCTTGGTTTTGGATTCAATAGGTGGCCCGGCCACCGGAGAGGTCGAAACAGAAGCCTGTGGTAAAGCTGGCTTCCGGGGAAAGGATGAAAGTCGCCATGGCGGCTACCTCAGACAAGGTTCCACACCGACTCATGGGGATTTTTTCCGTCATGTAATCAATTTGTTCTTGGGGCATGGTTCCGAGAATGGGAGTCCGAATAACGGCAGGTGCAAGCGCATTTACGGTTATGCCGGTATCGGCATAGTCCTTGCCCAAAGTCTTGGTCAGCCCGATAACGCCGGCTTTGGAGGTGGAATAGGCCGTCATCCCGGCATTGCCTTCCTTTCCTGAAATGGATGCTACGAGCAAAATTCTGCCGTAATTCCCCTTCAGCATGTGGGGGATAACCGCTTTGCACATGAGGAAAGAACCCTTGAGGTTGACCCGGTAGACCCGGTCGAAATCATCGGCATCCACCTCGTGCCCTTTCAGATTGGTTTGTCCCGCGATTCCCGCGCTGTTGAACAGAATATCGATGCGGGAAAATTTTTCCACGGCCTTTCTTACGGCTGCGTTGACGGATGATTCTTCACTGACGTCGGTCGGGATGACCAGGGGTTGGCAATCGAGCTTTAACTTGGCTTTCTCCAAGCCGTTGCCGTCTAGATCCAATAGAACCGTTTGCACTCCGAGGGAATGTAATTTGGAGGCTACGGCGAATCCGATTCCAGATGCGCCTCCGGTAACAATGGCCACCTGATCTTTCCAATCGCGTGTCACGGGGTGGGAAGCTGAAGGTCGATAGGGAAGGGGTCAAGACGTAAAAAGTGATGCCTTACAGGATCGTTGCCTTGTAAAAGTGTATGAAGTACAACGGAATACGGTTTTCAAGGCCTGACCCTATTCTTGCAGAAGGCATCACTTTTCCACGGCATGACCCCGTTTGGCGCCATACCTTATGCCCTCAATAATCTGAATACCTCGCAACATCTTTATTTTTCGTAGCTCAGGCTGATCCATGCCTTGAGGGGGGCGGCTTGGGTGATGATTCCACTGCTGGCGATGGCGGTGACGATTTCATCTTGGAATACGTTTTCAACCTGTACCCGAACCGACCAGTTCGAGTCGGAGATTTGATGGGATGCCCCCAGATTGACCTGAGTAGCGCTGTCGATGGGGCGGGTATTCAGCACGTTGTCGAATTGCCCGCTGCGATACTGGACCTGTGCCAGAAAAGTGAGCTGGTCGTTGGGACTCCAGGCCAGTTGACCGGATAATTTGTGTTCGGGAGCCAGCGGGAATGACTTGCCCAACAGAAGAGATTGCACGGTCGATTTGGTAATTTCCGTGTCGCTGAAGAGGTAATTGAACAGGATTTCGACCCCTGTAGCGGCATCCCAATGCCAAGCCATTTCCAAGCCCTGGACTTCGCTATCCCCGACGTTCTGACGTTGATTGCAAGAACCTCCTCCGGGCACGAATCCGCAAAGCGGATCGAATCCGGTATCGCCGTGCAGAAACACATTGGTAATCATGTCATCCATGAAGTATTTGAAGCCGCTAAACTGCAACGAGTTGGCTTCATCCCGGTAGAAGAAGCCGATTTCTCCTCCGGTTATGGATTCATTGACCAGCAACGGATTGGATTCGGTGATGTCGTTGCGCACCCGGAAAGGACGGTACAGTTCGTTCAGGGAAGGGGCTCTGAATCCGGTGAAGACCAGTGCGTTGAAACTCCAATTGGGATCGATTCTCCGGGTGTAATTTATATTTACCGAGGGTTCATTGCCGGACCGATCAGAGTAAAGGGTATCCCGGGTCCGGGCATTGGATTCGAGGTCAAATTGGCTGCGGAATCCTTTAAACTGTCTCCAACGATCCACCCGCACCGTGCTCTCGAGGGCGCTGGCTTCATCCAACTCCGCTTGAACCGTCACAAATGCTCCCACAAACGATTGTTCCCCTCCCTCGTTTCGCTCGCGGGTGAATCCTGCGCCGAGATTGCGAAAGCGTTCGCTGGCGCTGCCCTCCACCCTGCGGAAATCGGCTCCGACCAAAAAATTGATGTTATCGTATTCCCAGTATCCGGTGGCCTGTGCCCCCAGTGACTGGGCGGGCACGGAAAACTGGTCCAGGACGGGACGCTCCGAGGTGCGGTCTGCATTCACCGATGTGAATACATTTTGGAAATCGCGGTCCTGGAAGAAGGTCACGAATTCGAAATCGACTCCGGTGGCGGCTGCACGGGACAGAGTCCAGGACAGGTCCTTCGATTCGGTGGAATTGGGCGATAGCGGGGTTCCGTTGATACGGCCCTCCTCAAACATTTGTCCGGTCAGGGTCCATTGCCAGTAATTCTCCAATTGATGGGCCATCTGCAATCTCAAGTAAGTGTAATCCGATTGGGAGGATTTATCCACCGGACCCCGCTGACTCTCCTTCACGACCTTGTAACCATCCGTCTCAAAAAATCGACCCTCCACCGAAAGGCCCATGTTATCCGAGACGGGTTCGGTGTGAGCCAGTGAGGTAAGGATGGTGTCGAATAGACCGCCTTGAATCTGCACGCTGCTATGGGGAGCAACCGGGGATCGGGTTCGGAAATAGAGCGTTCCGCCGGAGCTGTAATTTCCCCAGGCCGGAACCATCCCCATGGGGAAGAGATCCATGGATTGAAGGCTGGCGGTGGGCATTTTGTTCCAGTAGATCCAGCCGCCAAAGGGATCGTTTTGGGGTACCCCATCCACCAGCACCAACGCGCGCGAGGTGGCATTGGTGGCGGCGTTGCGGAACCTGATACCTTGGGTAGTCGGATGGGCCGTAAACGAATCGACGCCCCGATAAGTATCGACCGAGGCCAACTTTCGCAGGGCCTGGTCGAGGGACAGGGTTGTATCGAATCCACCCATTAGTTCTTCGTGAGGGATGGTAAGAGGAGCGGAAACGTTTCGATCCGCCACCACGTGAAGCCTTTCCAACTCCACGATTTCCCCTTGCGCCGATAAAGACGACAGGTTTGAGGTCAAACACATGAAACTCATGACGAGCCCCTTTGAATTCGCGGTTGAACGGTTTGATATGGTCATGGATTGTCCTGCAGGAAGGGAGGGTGGGGAAGGGGAAGGTTGTTTACAATATGCCGCTCTGTATCAATGCCATTTTCAAAAAACCCATCCATGGTCAGGAAATAGTGGCTAGTGACTAGTGGTTAGTGGCTAGAAATAACGGAGGGCGGACATTCCTGTCCGCCATTTCCCTCCCTTTGCGCTCTTGCGCCTATGCGAGTGTCATTTTCTAATCCTGTCCATCCTGTGCAACTTGTCCTGCCGTAGCCTCTTGACCTGCGTAGCGTTGCGAAGCACGGTTCTGGCGAAGCGGGATCCATGTTTAATGTATGCAAAAAACCTCAACATCTTCTCCATTTCTCCATCTCTCCCAATTCCTAATTCCTAATTCGCGCCCTTGGGCGCCTGTCCCACCATTATGAAATACAGACGTCTGGGAAGTTCCGACATCGAGGTCTCCGAAATGAGCCTCGGATGCTGGACCATGGGTGGATTGAACTGGGTGGAAGGAAGGGCCAATGGTTGGGCCGACGTGGACGAGGATGAAATCATGCGAGCCGTCAAGCTGGCCATTGACAATGGAGTTAATCACTTCGATAACGCCGATATCTATGGCAATGGCCGGGCCGAGCGCATGCTTGCCCGCGTCTTGAACCGGCTCGGACTCAAAAGCGAAGACTATATAATCGCAACCAAGGTGGGTCATTTCAAGGGAACGGCGGCGCATGCCTACGAACCGTTGCACATTCGCCACCAATGCGAGCAGTCGCTAAAAAACCTGCATCGCGACTACATCGAT
>CBDCNU010000010.1:0-65080 GCA_965219475.1 Opitutales bacterium
CGTATCGTCCCCGAATACTTCGCAAGCGGAAGGCTTATCCACTGCGGATGGTACGGAACCGACTGAAGTGACTCCAGGTGACGGAGACTGTTACGAGGAAGTTGCGTCCATCGATTACGGGGATTGGAGCGATAAATTGGAAAACAACCGAATCCGCCACGTCTTTCAGCATGTAGAGGAGTATCCATACTACCGTCGCGTCAGCGGCGCTTTTGTCGGCATCGGGACGCAACGATATTATCCCAAATCAATCGTGCCGAACCGAAACTACTGGAGAATCGTGGAGGGTAGAAAAGGAGTCGGCGCGAAGGGACACTACTCGCTGATACAGGATTTTCGCGGCCAAGCCAATGTCCTTGGCGTAGCGGTCGACATCAATGTCGCGGACGAGTTTGCCATCTTCTTCTATGACCGGGACAGTCATACGGACCGCACCCATTACGCCCACGCTGCGAAAGAGGGTCTGCTCGGCGTAATGACGACCATAGGGGACAAGGCGGAATTCATTGACGTGGGCAAGTCGCAAAACTGGCGTTTAGGTTCCAATACGAAACTTCGAGTGTGGAGTTCGCGCTTTCTGGACAGAGAAGGGGAATGGAACGAGGGAATTTATCACAACAAAGTCTTCAGGACACTGTTCATTCGTAGGGAAAAGGTGGAGGTAGCGGGGGTTGAGCGCCGATTGACCAAGATCTGCAGGCTTCGGTGGACTCCCGTAGCAGTAACGAACTCGGACAAGCTTGTACCGGCTGTTGAAGAAGAACTGGCGCGCCGGGCGGACCGGATACACGCCTTGCGGATGGTAAACTATGAAGTCCCGGCAGAACGGGAGGAGTGGAGGTCCGCTTTCCTCAGTTTGAGCCCGGAGACATTCATCCATGTGCTGACCCTGCCCAAGGATCATTCCGGAGACTTCAGGAAAAGCACTGAATTCGGTGAAATCGCAGTCACCTTTACCCGCGACCCCTATAGCGACCAGATCTATTACAAGCCAGAAAAGGTATATAGGTTTGACGGGGCCCAGCACAACACCGGATATTATCGCTTTTTCGTACAAGGGCGTTTGTCCGTAGACGGACAGGACCTGGGATGGATTATGGATGCCAACATGGGCACCTACTATCGGTGCTGTTCGGAAAACACCCCCAGATTGAGAAACCAGGAATTCACCATGCAGTGGAAAAGTATTGAAAGGGATGAATTCCGTATGAGGTGCGGGGATGACGCATGCAACGTGTACATCAAGAAGGAGGTCATGCAGTTACGCTGAACGGTTTCAGTGTAAACCTGCTCCTGCAATAGCTTTGCAGACTGGTTGCAACCCGTTTGCAGGCGGCCTCTGGTATTCCTTCATTTTCGCTTCGGGAATAATTCTCAATCCATTGGCCCCATGGGAACCGGTCAGTATTTTCCCTTTTTCGCCGACATATAGCGCGCCCCCATAGGTATCGCCCATCCGGATACCCTCTTCCAGTTCCTCGGGCCTTTCCGGCATCAGGCCGCCATCATACCAGGTAAGCTTCACCGAAGTCTTTGCGTTGCTTTGCGTACTTGGCGAGAGTCCATTTCTTTGGCCTACCTTATTGAGCCTTTTGTGGCTATTTTCCCCATCCGTGTAATCCGTGGTCAATTCCCCATTCTCCCTGCCGTTCTTCCTTTGTGCCTCATCCATTCCTAATTCGTGGGGCGGATTAATTGGGAATTAGGAATGAAAAGGCACAGAGTTGTTGACGGCAACCTGCCTGCCGGGGCGCCGCTGCAGTCCATGGAATGACCCTGACGATACATCATCGCGAGTCCGGCAAAAGAATCGGTCCTAGGCCAGGATATCCTCCACTACTTGTCCATGGACGTCGGTGAGGCGGAAGTGTCTACCCTGATATTTGTAAACCAACCGTTCATGGTCGATGCCCAGCAAGTGCATCAGCGTGGCCTGGAAATCATGAACGTGAACCGGGTTTTCTACGATGTTGTAGCTGAACGCGTCGGTTTTCCCGTAAGAGAAGCCTTTTTTGACGCCCGCTCCAGCCATCCAGATGGTAAAGCATTTGGGATGATGATCGCGTCCGTAATTGGTTTCGGTTAATTCTCCCTGGCAATATGTAGTCCGGCCAAACTCGCCTCCCCAGATCACCAGCGTGTCCTCCAGCAGTCCTCGCTGCTTCAGGTCGAGAATCAAAGCAGCCGTCGGTTGATCGGTGTCCTTGGCCTGGCGTTGGATTCCTTCCGGTAAATCGTTGTGTTGATCCCAACCGGGGTGGTATAATTGGATGAACCGCACCCCTTTCTCGGCCAGCCTTCGGGCCAGCAGACAATTGGCGGCGAAAGTTCCAGGGTTTTTGGAATCCGGACCATATAAATCGTAAATGTATTCCGGTTCGTTGGAGGTATCGGTAATTTTAGGAACGGAGGTCTGCATGCGAAAAGCCATTTCGTACTGAGCGATCCGCCCCTCGATTTCCGGATTGTTGAAGCGTTGGGATTGTCCCTTCTGTAACTCGGTGAGAATATCCAACTGGGCCCTACGGTCCTCCCGGCTGACTCCTCTGGGATTTTTCAAATAAAGAACGGGGTCGCTTCCGGATCGAAACTCCACACCCTGATGCTTGGCGGGCAGAAAACCATTTCCCCAAAGCCTGGAGTAAAGCGGCTGGCCAAAACGGGCTTTTGTAATCAGGACGATAAAAGCCGGCAAATTTTCATTTTCACTACCCAAGCCGTAATCAATCCAGGATCCGATGGCCGGTCGCCCGGGAAATTGCGAACCGGTTTGGATGAAGGTCGAGGCCGGATCATGATTCACGGCCTCCGTATACATCGTCTTAATCAGGCATATTTCATCGGCAATCCTGGCATGATGGGGTAACAAATCACTCAACCAGGCGCCGGATTGGCCGTGTTGTTTAAAAGGGAAAATGGAAGGAGCCAAAGGTAACGAGGACTGCCCGGCCGTCATACCGGTTAATCGTTGTCGTCCTCGGACGGACTCGGGTAACTCCTGGCCAACCATTTGTTGCACAAGGGGTTTGTAATCAAATAATTCGTGCTGCGAAGGAGCGCCGTTTTGAAAGAGGTAAATGACCCGTTTTGCCCGGGGAGCAAAGTGGTGCAAAGCAGGTGGCCTATCGGAGGCACAGGATCGGGAAGGATTCAGCAAGGAGGCCAAGCCCAGCGCACCGAAACCCATGGCGGAATGGGTCAGGAAATCCCTGCGGGAATGGATTTTTGTATATCGATGACACTCGCTCATGACATTAGGAATCTGCGATACTCAACGTTTCATATAAGCCCCATCAAAGTTCATCACTGTATTGGCTACCATGGCCAAAGCAGCGGTCTGAATTTTGTCCAACGACTCATCGAGGGGATACTCACCCACGCTCAGAAGGGCATCGGCCGCCTCGGGATCGGATTGATACTTATTCAGGGCAAGCTGGAATTGTTTTCTCAGGAGTTGGAGTTCGTTGTCATCCGGATTTCGGCCACACAGCAACCGGAAACCAAAGCGGACCTGACTCTCAGCGTTGCCCCCTCCTTCAAACTGCATTCTTTGCGCTAGAACTCTGGCACATTCCACAAACTGAGGATCGTTGAGGAGCACTAAGGCCTGCAGTGGGGTGGTCGTGCTTTCCCGTTTAACCGTACAGACCGATCTACTCGGCGCGTTGAAGGCGATCATGGCCGGGTGTGGGGTCGACCGCCGGATATAAGTATACATGCTCCTTCGATAAAGGCTTTCCCCTGAATCCTGTTTATAGTCCCGGTCGGCCGGCCTCATCCAAATACCTGCGGGTTGGTAGGGCTTTACGCTGGGCCCACCGACTTTTTGCACTAATAGGCCGCTAGCTTTCAGGGCATTGTCGCGAATCATTTCGGCGGACAAGCGACGGCTCGGCCCTCGAGCCAGGTAAATATTCCCGGGATCTCTTTCCCAATGTTCATCCGTCGCCACTGAGGTCTGTCGATAGGTTTTGGAAGTGACCATGGTCAGCAGCAGTTCCCGGACATCCCAGCCCGATTCCATAAATTTAACGGCGAGCCAGTCCAGCAACTTGGGATGACTGGGAAGAGCGCCTTGCCTACCGAAATCTTCCGGCGTATCCACAATGCCCCTGCCGAAAATCATCTGCCAGTAGCGGTTGACCGCTACCCGGGCCGTGAGTGGATTTTTTCGGTCGACCAGCCAGTGAGCCAGCCCAAGGCGATTTCCGGGCAAATCCCCGCTGAAGGGCAGCAATTTGCGCGGAGTGCCCGGCACGACCTCATCGGTCGGTAAATTGTACTGCCCACGGTAAAGAACAAACGTTTTCCTGACCTCCGGCATTTCTTCCAGGACCATAATCTCGGTAACATCTTCCAGGAGTTTCAGTTTTTCCCCGGTCAAATCCCTGAGTTGGCTGAAAAGATCCTGGGCAACCGTATGGATGCGGTGCATGGCATGCTCGACGTAATCCTCTACGGTAAAACTGTCCGGGGCAATCGGCACGCCCGATTCATGCTGATAGAGAGCCGCAACTTCCCGGGCCGTGAGGTATCGGTTGAATAGGTTGATCTGGTCAATACTACCACTGAATACTCCATTATCACCGGTATAAAACCGACCACTTCTTCCCACCATGACCGGCTTCTGTTTCCAGCCTTCCTGTTCTTCCCAAGGATGGACCAAGGTTCGGTACAAATTGTCGTAGTTGGTAAAAGATTTCACCTTCTTCCCGTTTAGGTAAAGGTGCGTTCCGTCTGCCCGCCCAGAACCATCGTAAGTAAACAAGACATGACGCCAATCACCTGTAGGGATGGAGACATCGCCCGTAACTTGTAAATAATTGTGGGGCCAGAAGCCAATTAAACGAATGGAAGGCCGATTCTCATTATCCAAAAATAAATCCCAACCTCTCCAGGCTTCTTTGGTAAGATTCCCGGAAATTCCCATGATGCTTTGGTTTTCGCCCTCCTTGTTGGTGCGAATCCAGGCCCCGGCTGAGAAGGGTTCGTCCACATCAAAAGTGCCCACGTCCCTAAGGAAAACGAGATCAAACTCCTGTTCGAAGTCGAGGGCCATGCCAATCCTTCCTTCCACCAACTGCGGTTCACCGGACGCAACCGAAGCTGGATTGTCATCCACTATTTTATCAATCGGAGTATTTCGGATTACCCGGTGGATGATTTCCTCCACCTTGATTTCTTGCGGACGAATACCATCGAATGGAAAGAAGGCATCGGCCTCGGGCGGCCCGATGAGCTGTCTTCGAGCGGTTTCCAAAAAGTTCGTTTCTGCCGCAATGCTCGAAGCGGCCGTTTCAATTTGCCCAAGCGTCTGATCAATCTGCTGAGATAGTTCAGCCAGGTCTTTTTCCCGTTCGGGTTCCGGCAGCAATAAAACCGGCCCGGAGGAGCCTCCGCCTTCCGCTACCATACCGATCTCCTTCTGGTTGTTGAAGAAAGCAAAGAGTTGGTAGTATTCCTCCTGCGTAATGGGATCAAACTTGTGGTCGTGACAGGTGGCGCACTCCATGGTAAGCCCCATCAAGGCCGTTGCCGTCGTGTTGGTACGATCCTGCACGTATTTGACGCGGAACTCTTCGTCGATAATGCCGCCTTCAGCCGAAACCGGGTGATTGCGGTGAAAGGCAGTGGCAAGTTTTTGCTCCATTGTGGCGTCGGGCAATAAATCCCCCGCCGTCTGCCAGGTAAGGAAATCGTCGTAAGGCATATTTTCCTTGAAGGCTTTTATGACCCAATCTCGCCAGGGCCAGTGATACCGTTCGCGATCGGCATGCATGCCCTGGGTATCGCCGTAACGCGCCACATCCAACCACTCCATAGCCATGCGTTCGGCGTATTCGTCCGTCGTCAGGAGTCGACGGACCAGCTTTTCATAGGCGTCAGGCGAATCATCATTTAAGAAAGCATCAATCGCCTCCAAATCGGGAGGTAATCCAGTGAGATCGAAACTTATCCTGCGGATCAGGTGTTCCTTATCCGCTTCCGGAGAGGGCTCAAGGCCCTGTTCCCCAAGATTTTGAAAAATAAAATGATCGATCGGATTGGCAGCTTCCCATTCGTAGTGGGCTTGCTTCTGTAACTCAGTCAGAGATAAAGCTTCTATCCGTGGCGGTTGAAAAGCCCAGTGCTCCTTCCACTCGGCTCCCTGCTCGATCCATTTTCTAAGGGTATCTTTCTCAGAAATGGTCAAGGAATGCCCGGATTCAGGGGGTGGCATCCTATCATCCTCGTTCTCCGCATAAATTCGCCATATCAGTTCACTTTCGTCGGGCTTCCCGGCGACAATGGGGTAATGGCCACCACCCAGGTCTCCAAACGCCCCCTCTTCCAGATCCAGTCTCAGGTCTGCTTCACGGGCATTCCCATCGGGACCGTGGCATTGATAACAGCGATCGGCCAGAACCGGTTTTATGTGAAAATTGTAATCAATTTTCTCCCGTGAGCTAACCTGATTCCCGGGGTTACCCCTTTCCACATAAAGCTTCCCGGCCAAAAAGAAGACCAGCAGGGCGCTTATGCAAGCTATGGCTTTGAACTTCATTGCAGGGCTTGTGCCCAAGAGAGCATTTTCTTTGGCCAACTCAGTGTTTGTAAAGACCAAAGTTCTTGCAGTCAATCTCTACCAAGTTTCAACCGCCCAAAGCAAATTGCCGATCGTCTGTTATCGGGATCGTCTGAATTATCCCACCTGCACAGCCATGTCCCGGGCCTATCTTCAATAAGGGGGTGAGGGGAAGTGGAGTGATGGAATGGGGGAATGTTGGAATGATGGAGGGAGGGAGGCGCGCCAATTAGGAATGTTTACGTTTGGGGGGTTGGCGGGGGGAGAGGTGATGTCTTGGGAAGGAGGGGATGATGGGAGAGACTCTCGCTAAGGCGCGAAGAGCGCAAAGAAAGAGGAAGGAAAACGGAGGTTCCACCATGAAGTGTGCCTTTTCCCTTCTCAGTACCTCGGTGCCTCGGTATCTCAGAAATTCTATTCAATTTCCAATTCTTCTCCCCACTTTGTGCATTTGTGCATTTCTCCTTCCTGATTCTTCACCCCTCTGCCTCCTCTGTGTTCTCTATGGTTAAAAAACTCTTCCGTCACCTTTTGAGCCCTTTGTGCTTTTTGTGGCTATTTTCCCATCCGTGCCCATCCGTGTAATCCGTGGTCAATTCCCCATTCCTAATTCCTAATTGGCGCCCTTGGGCGCTTCCCCCCTCCCATTTTGAGCCTTTTGTGCATTTTGTGGCTAAACTCTATTTGCCCCTTTTCTTTCCGTGCAATGCGGGCTAGCCTGCAATTCTTACAAAATGCGTCGCGAGCGAACGGAGACCGAGTGCTGGCGCGGGTTTCGAGCCGATTCGCGGGTGAAGCTGGGTCGACACCCCGCAAAGTCGCGAATCCAACGAAGTCCGCACCAGTGCCGGTATTCCGGAGCGCAGTAGAAAAGTTGTTAGAAATGCGGGCTAGATCCTTATAACAGATCAAAAAATGAATGTACCGAAATTACTCCCAAGGGCCTCACTTCCGTTCCTCATCATATCATGTTCCGTCTTTCCAGGCCTGGCATCTGCGGCTCAGGATGAGCTTCCGCCGCCGCTGACCGATCCGATTCCTCAAAAAATTGAAAAGGGTGAGATCGTCGTCGGGGTTATGGATCGATTTCAACTGCCGCAGACGAGGGATGCCCGCAACGGCGGCTCAGCGACGGATGCTTTTGCCCGCATCCAATACCTCAAGCCGGTCGGGGATGGCTCGGGTCGATTGGCCATCTGTGATCTCAGGGGCCAATTATACCTGGCAAATCCGAAGGATGGATCGGTGCAATTGTACCTGGATCACAACGCCTTCCCCATCGCCTTCGACGCATCCATGATGCCCAACGAAACCGGATTCCTCGGGTTTGCCTTTCACCCGGAATTTTCCGAGACGGGAAAAGCCGGTTACGGCAAATTCTACACCGCAATCAGCGCGACGTCAGGATCCGGAGACCCGGATTATCTGAAAGACGACGCTGCCAGCCATGAAAGCGTTATCGTGGAATGGACCGCGAACAACCCGGCTGCAGTCACCTTTGAGGGCGCTCACCGGGAGGTGTTTCGCATAGGGCAATTTGCTCCGAATCACAGCATCGGCACGCTCGGCTTCAATCCGGCGGCTAAGCCTGGAACGGCGGATTATGGAAATTTGTATTTCTGCCTGGGGGACGGCGGTTCGGCGTTTGATCCCAAAGACTACGGCCAATCCCTGCAAAGCCCTCACGGGGCCATTCTCAGGATCAATCCGCTTCAGAGGTCCGCCGGTCGCGCTTACGGAATCCCCGAGGACAATCCTTTTGTTGCGCGCTCGGGTGTGGCTCCGGAAATTTGGGTCTATGGATTGAGGCATCCCCAACATTTTTCCTGGGACAAGTCCGGGCGCATGTTTATTTCAGATATCGGACAGAATCAGGTTGAAGAGGTAAACATAGGGGTTTCCGGCGCCAATTATGGCTGGCGCCTGCGGGAGGGCACCTTTTCCACCGGTTCCGGTGTCCCCGGTTTAACGGTGGGGCCGGTATACGATCTGCCGCCTCAAGACTCTCAAAACTTCACCGATCCGGTCGCCCAATACGACCATGACGAGGGGAGAGCCATCGGCAGCGGTTACGCTTACGAAGGGACAAGAATTGAGGCCTTAAAAGGTAAATTCATCTTCGCCGATATTGTGCTCGGGCGGCTTTTTTACATTGAGACGGACAACCTGCAACCCGGAAAGCCGGCCGAAATTCGGGAGTTGAGGGTGGTGATCCAAGGGGAGGAGCAAGACCTGATAGACGTGGTGGGTTACCCGAATACCTACCGGCCGGGCCCGCGAGCCGACCTGCGCATGGGCGTGGATGAGTCCGGCGAATTGTACCTGCTAAGCAAAGGTGACGGTCGGGTGCGTCAGCTCGTACCTGTAAATTAGAACCTTTCCCGATTTGACCAGCTAAGCGTCTATTCCACCCAAAACCTTGTCAAACGAGTTGGTTTGGGGACAGAGAAATAGACTCTCGCAAAGGCGCCAAGAAACGCAAAGAGGGAAGAATAACGGAGGGCGGACATTCCTGTCCGCCATTGCCCTTCTCCCCCATTCCTAATTCCTAATTCCTAATTGGCGCCAACGGCGCCTTCCCCAACCGTGCCCATCCGTGGTACATCTCTCCCAATTCCCCATTCCCAATTCGCACCTTTGGCGCATCCTGGGACAGGCTCTAGGTATCGAGCAGTTCCAGGCCTGTTATTCTTTGGAAATGACGACGGTTTTTAGTAGCCAAAAGAGCTTTTAGAGAAAGGGCATGACCGGCGATCTGGCAGTCAAAATCTCCTATCGGTTTTCCTTCTTTGGTTAAAGTTCCGAGAATCTTTCCAGCAGCTTCCGCAGCTTTGCTGTCGAAAGCAATCCGTTCCACTGAGGCCAACAATTTCTCAACTTTTATCCGCTCGATTTTACCTCCTGAGTGGTAGACGCCAGCCCAAAGTTCGGTTTCGACTATCGAAGAAAGACAAAATCGGTGCGCTCGCCATTCTTCGGGTAGGGTTTTGCCACGCAAGACTTCAACACACCAGGAAGTATCCAATAGAACGCGCGCCATCAGAATTTGGCCCGTACTCCGGATTTGGTTTGAGGGAGGCGCTTAATGGTAGGGCCTCCAAGCAAGGCGCATTCTTCCGCGACTTGCCACAAGTCCGATTGTCTCGGACGCAAGATGATATTTTTTCCCCTGCGCTCCATTTCAACTTCCGTCGTGTCTCCAATCCAGGATTTTGGCAATCGAACTGCTTTTGATCTTCCAGTTTTGAATAGACGAGCAGTTTTCATGATATCTACCATGGTATATCCCATGAGACCGTCAAGAGGAATCCTCGCCCTTAGGTCGCCGCCCCGTTCGGGGAATTTTTGCGGCTATTCCCCCATCCGTGCCCAGGAATAAGTGGCTAGTGGTTAGAGATAACGGAGGGCGGACATTCCTGTCCGCCATTGCCCTTTCTTTCCGTTCCCTACGCCTTCGCGCCCTTCGTGGACCCAATTCCCATTCAGCTTTTATCCTTCAGCCTTTCTCTCCCCTTCTCCTCATCACTCCATTACTCCCTCACTCCACCACTCCATTTCTCCCCCTCTTTGCGCTCTTCGCGCTTTTGCGAGAGTCCTTCCCCCATCCGCGCTTTAATCTCCCTCCTGATTCCCATTCAGCCTTTATCCTTTATCCTTTTTCCTTTCTCTCACCTCTCCCAGGGCGACTAATCCAATACATCGTCGAGCAGCTTTTCCGGATCGAGATTTGCCAGGAAGTTTTCGCAGGGAATGCACAGAATATCTTTTCGGAGCAGCCTTTCCTTACCACGATACAATAAGACGGTATTACTGATCGGATAGTCTTTCTTGAATTCAATCAATGGTTTGAGATCGGCCGGACGAATCCGGGCGGCATTTTTAACTTCAAAAGCATAGATGCCCTGTTGGCCGTAGAGAATAAAATCGACTTCAACACCTCCACGAGACCTCCAAAAATAGATTTCGAAGGGATTTTTCTGATACGAGTTCCAGGCTCGAAGATGCTGATAAACCAAGCCTTCCAATGCAACTCCATCGATTTCCTGCGGGCTGTCCAACGGACCTTTGGGACGGAGGGTTTTGAAGACGCCGACATCGAAGAGATAAAACTTGGGATGAGAAACGACTGCCCTTTGCGCACGCTTGGAGAACACTTTTAAGCGCGTAGCCAATAAAATGTCCTCCAGTATTGAAATGTAATTTTCCACAACCTTCCGTTCCACTTCGCACTCTCGCGCGACATTACTGATATTGAGAAGAGAAGCGTGTGAAAAACTGATCGCCTCCAGAAATCGCAAAAAATTCCCGATGTTTCTTACAAAGCCCTCATATTGAACTTCCTCTCTGATATACAAAGCCACATAGGTTTCCAGCGTTTCCAACGGGCTCCCGGAGAGCGCAACCAGTGGAAGCATACCCCATTCCAATGCAAAATCGAAATTAAAATATCCCTTCCCCTCGTGGAGCAGAAAGGGGTGCATGTATTTGAGCAACGCTCTGCCCGCAAGCAGATCCGTTCCCGAACGTTTCAACTTCCGTGCGCTGGAACCAGTCAGTATGAACTGCTGCCCCTGTTTTTCTTCAATGAGCATATGGACTGCGTCCAGCAATTCCGGAACTTTTTGAACCTCATCCACGATGATTACCGGGACCAATGGATTTCCTCGAACTTGCTCTATAATCAATTCCGGTCTGGCCTGGTAGCGCCTCAATGTTTCGGGATGAAGCAGATCAATGTAATATGCTTCCGGATAAGCTGCATTCAGAAAGGTAGATTTTCCAGTTCCACGGGGACCAAACAGGAAAAAATGTTGCTCAGGTGGTTTAAAGCATCTCGGAATTAAAGTTTCCATTATGGGTCGAATTTTGGAATTAGTGATTCCATAATCGCATATAAATGAACCCAATCAAGACCCATTTGGTAAATACCTGGTCGACCCAGGAAAAGTCATCATATGAATGGTTCGATCACGAGCACGATGATTTACTCCGTGACCATCCGTGTAATCCTTGGTTTATTCTCCCTGCCTTTTCATTCCTAATTGGCGCCAACGGCGCCTTCCCCATCCGTGGTTATCCGTGTAATCCGTGGTCAATTCCTTCCCCCTTTGTGCCTTTCTCCCTCCCCATTCCCAATTCGTGTCTTTGGCGCATCCTCCCCCTGTCCTTGCGTTCCTGGCTGAGTTTTTGTGGTTTAACGAAAATATCCATTGACCAAAGGAGCAAAGGTCAGGGAAATTCCTGCAATCTGCCGCCAGGGCTTTTTTTGCTCTTCTGTCCAATTGCAATAGATAATCACTTCGATGGGCGCACACAAATACCCATCGTCCAATTTCTGCACGTGAGCCTGGACATGCTCATTGTCGAGGTGCGCTTGAAGGTTTTCATAGTTTGCAAAAACCTCAAGCCAACGGTAGACGACCTCCCGGTCATCTTCGGAAATCTTCGTTTGAACGTGAATCAAGTTCCCGGGTTCCGTTTCCTTGACCTTGTTGTCCGTCTCCTTCGAGAGCCGCTCATATTCCTCGGCTTTGTCTTTGTGGACATGTTCGAATGCTTCGAGAAAGAATAATGACATTGGATTCTCCTTTATTTCTTTGATTGTAACATTTCAGGGCTCCAGGGATGCGCCAATGGCGCGAATTAGGAATGGGGAATTGAACATGGATAGACAGGATAAACAGGATGGAAGGAAAAAATAGCCACGAAAGAGCGCGACGCTGGGCTCCGGAGTTTAACGCCGTTGGCGTAAAAGGCAGATGTTTGAATCGGTTGACCGGAGCGATAGATGAGCGCATTTGCATCCCCATAATCGTGATCCTGATCTCTCCTCCCCCATTCCCTCTCTCCCTCTCCTTCATTCCTAATTCCTAATTCCTAATTCGCGCCCCTGGGCGCTTTCCCCCTTTGTGCCTCTGTGCCCCTGTGCCTTTCTTTGAGTCTTTTGTGGTTAATCCCTCCTATTTCCTAATTGGCGCATCCCGCCGCAGGAGTCCTTCCGCTTTGAGCTCTGCCCACAGCGCTGAGGGGATCTCCTCTTGAAAATAGCCCAGATCCTCCTCCACTTCACGCGGATGCAGGGCTCCGGGAATGACCGTGGTCACGCAGGGATGGGCCAAAGGAAATTGAATTGCCGCAGCCGCCAGGGACACGTTATGGCGATGACATACTCGTTCGAGCTGCTTAACCTTTTCAATAATTTCGGGGGGCGCAATCTCGTAGACATACTTCGCGTCTTCGGAGGTACCGGTGACCAGGATCCCCGAGTTGAACACGGAGGCCAGGATGATCCCGATATCTCGTTCCCGGCAAAGAGGGAGGGCTTCATCCAAAGCTTCCTGCTCCAGCAGGGTGTAATGTCGAGCCAGGATGAAAAAATCGAGGTCGAAGTATTCCAGGAACCAGGCGATCACGCCGATTTCATTTATCCCGGCTCCGATGGCACGAACTTCACCCGTCGAGCGCAGTTCCTCGAGCGCCCGCCAGCCGCCGCTGGAAAGTTGATCCCGAAAGGCAGGTAATCCTTCTCCGTGGTGAAGGGCCTCCAGGTCATGAATCGCCAGCAGGTCGATGCGGTTCAGCCGCAGTCTTTGCAGACTGTCTTCATACGAACGCATGATTCCATCATAGCTGTAATCAAAGACATGATCATAGGGAAGTCCTCCCTTGAACCAGGGGGCTTTGAATCCTTCCTTGACGGCGGGGGCTCGGAGGATGCGTCCCACCTTGGTGGAAAGAACAAACTCATCTCGTGGTTTTTGATAGAGAAAATTCCCCACCCGATGTTCGCTCAGGCCCCATCCGTATAAGGGTGCGGTATCGAAGTAGCGTACACCATGATCCCAGAGTGTTTGAAGAGTGGCCTGCGCGTCTTCCTCGCTCACCAGGGCAAAAATATCCCCGAGCGAGGCGGTCCCGAACCCGAACTGGGTCAACTCTACCTCTGTGCGACCGAGCTTTCCCGTCTTGGTTGGATTCATATACTTCCGACGTTCGGGAACAGGCCTTACCAACCCTCATTTCCCGTTATTCCAGATGATGTGGGTGCCGCTTTTGCCGGGGACGATAATGTCCTTCCAGCCATTGTCGTCGAGATCATGGACGCGAATTTGAAGGCCGATGCCGGGACCTTTTCCTGCGGGAGCCTGGGATATGAGGTGTTTCGCCCACGTTCCGATCTCCGGATTCCAGTCATAGTATTGAATCGTGATTTCGTCATTTGCGCCGGGGTCTCTGCCCGAATGCGCGTAATAACGCTTCCCTGTGATGAGTTCGGGTTGGCCGTCGTTATCGACGTCCTCCCAGGCCAGGGCATGGGCCTGGGAAAATTTCTTATCAATGAGGCGCTGGCGCCAGGTGGTGGCGCCGTCGGACTGTGGCTCAAGTTGTTCGTGCCAATAGAGACCATAATTGTGTCCATCTCCCCAGACGAGGTCGTTTCTGCCGTCATCGTTGAGATCGAGAATGAGGATGGGGCAACTGGCGTGGGGCAGGTCGAAGTCGTGGTGATACTTCCAAGGGCCGGAAAATGGGCCGGCAGTTGGTTGCTCATACCAACCGGCTTGGAAAACGATGTCCTGCTTCTTGTCGCCGTTGACATCGCCAAAGCCCATGCCGTGTCCGTTGCCGCTATGGGATACGACGTGTTTTTCGGCCGAGACTTTTCCGTCGTCACCACGGACGAGGCGGAAGATCTGCATGGGGTTTTTGGCGTTATATGAATTCTCCATGAACTCGGGAGTTCCGTCCCCGTCGATGTCGTGGAGGAAGCTGGCTTCATTTTGGCTGGTGCCGGTATCGACGAGTTGGTGAACCGGCCAGAGTCCCTTGTCGTAATTGCCGGCTCCCGGATTTTCAAACCAGTCCACATTGTGCAAGGTGAACCCGCCGGAGAGGACGTCGAGATCCCCGTCACCGTCCAGGTCGTAAAGGTGCTCGGAGCAGTTTTGCATGTAGTCGTCTCTGAAGGGCGGGACCTTGCGGAGCGGACGTTGCACGAAGTCGGGGGCCTGATACCAGAAGTCGCCCGAGGTGATGTCCAACTTGCCATCCCCGTTGATGTCGCCCACGGCAAGGCCTTCGTTGTTGTCCTTGTGGAGTTGTTGCACGCGCCACTTGAGTTGCGGTTGACCTTTTGGTTGGGCGGTGGCGCTGAAAGCGAAAGCAAAGGCGAGAACGAACAGGATGAGATGAGTGAGCTTCATAACTGGATTCGGATAGGGTCAGTGGTCAATTGTCAATATATTCAATCGCCTCGTTCAAGGTTGTCACGAATGATTTCTTCGCCCCTTCGGTCTCGAACCCATCCGCGCGATAGTTGCCTCGGTTTATCACATGATAAAGACCGTCGCTCGATTCAAGACGCCGCTATCTCGCCATGGCCTATCCTGCCATCCGCGACGCGGCACAGTCAAGTTGACAATTGACCACTGACTCCTTCCTGCGACCTCAAGAAATAGAACTTGCTACCAGTTCTTCGTGTCATGAAAATTTACGTTCATGAGTGTCGAGAAAATCTGTGAGGAAGCAAACAAGCTATCCGTCGTCGAGCGTGGTGAATTGATCTCGCGACTTATCCTGGATTTGGGACAACCGGAGTACGATGTCGGTGATGGGGAAGTAACATTGCGTTTCGAGGAGACCAGATCCGGGTCCGTTGAGGACATTTCTCAAGATGAGTTGATCTCGCGGCTTGAGCACCTTCGATGATTTGAAGCCTCTTCGATTTCATCCATCGGTCCAAAGGGATATTGATGAAGCAATGGATTTTTATTATCAGAATGCAACAGAACAAGTCGCCTTGAGGTTTTGGCAAGAGGTGTCTTCTTGCTTTGAGAGAATCGCAAAAAATCCTATGCAATACCCCCTCAAGGAGTTGGGTTTGAGAAGGTGTAACCTGAAGACTTATCCATTTAATATTTTAATTGAGGATCTTCCAGATCGAATTCGAATTCAAGTCGTTAGACATAATAGTCGTAATCCAGGATACGGAACCGGACGACGTAAGGGCTAGTATATCGCGGTTGAATGAAATTGCGCGTTGCTCTTCGGGTTGGCCTGAAGCGATTGGGCTGGATGCCAGGAAAGCCAAAAGATGTATCCGATATCTCATCGACTGAATCAGAAGAATGGTTTGATCCTGCGTTTTGGCCCTAAGCGAGAAGCTCCTGGATCACCTTGGCATTTTTAATTCCGGTCAGGCGCCGGTCCAAACCTTGAAAAGGATAGATGAGCTTTTTGTCATCGAAACCGAGCAGGTGCAGCATGGTGGCGTGGAAATCTTCAAGAGGAACCGGATTCATTGCGGGATTGTAGCCAACCTCGTCCGTTTCACCATAAGTCACCCCGGGCTTTACGCCTCCACCCGCCATCCAGGCCGTGAAGGCGCCGGGATGGTGATCCCGGCCAACCAGCTCCATTTCGCGGCCGTGGCGATTTTCCCGCATGGGTGTGCGGCCGAATTCACCACTCCAAACGACCAATGTATCTTCCAATAGCCCTCGCTGTTTGAGATCCATCAGCAAAGCGGACATGGGTTGATCGACTTCAAGACATTTGTCCATAAAACCTTTATTGAGAGCCGTCGATTCATTTTCTCCATGAGAATCCCAGCCCCAATCGTATAGCTGAACGAATCGTACATCACGCTCGATGAGCCTTCGCGCCAGCAGACAATTATTGGCGAAACTTTCCTTCCCGGGAGCCGTGCCGTACATTTCGTGAATGGGAGCGGGTTCCCTGGAAATATCCATGGCCTCGGGCACCGCCGTTTGCATGCGAAAGGCCATCTCGTATTGCGCAATGCGAGTGAGTGTTTCCGGATCGCCGAACTCGTCGTGCGTTTGCCGATTGAGCGTCTTCAGGGTATCGAGAGCCGATCGACGAAGATCGCGGGACATGCCTTCCGGATTGGAGACATGGAGAACCGGATCACCCTTGGAACGGCATTGCACTCCCTGATAAACGGAAGGAAGAAAACCGGAACCCCAAAGTGCCTTACCAACACGAGGTATTCTTCCGCCGGAAAGAAGCACTACGAAGCCGGGAAGGTCCGCGTTCTCAGTTCCCAAACCCCAAGTAACCCAAGAACCTATGGAGGGATGACCGATCCGGGGTTGGCCGGAATGTACCATCAGCTGAGCAGGACCATGATTGAATTGGTCCGTATGCAGGGTTTTAATAAAACTCACCTCATCCACCAATTTCGAGAAATGAGGAAGGCGATCAGACATCCAGGCGCCTGACTCACCGTATTGTTGAAAGGGAAACTGAGGCCCCAACATGTTGGGCGTCCCTTGAATGAAGGGGAAATTCGTGCCTTCGAGGAACGACTGAGGACAGGGTTGGCCATCGAGTCGCTCCAAGTCGGGTTTGTAGTCGAAGAGCTCCAACTGGCTGGGCGCCCCAATCATATGAAGATAAATGACGCGTTTGGCTGTGCCTGGAAAATGTGGAGGCAGCGCATTGAGCGGATTAGAGGGATCGTGCCGAGGCCGTAAATGACTTCCCGTGGCGGCCTTCGCCTGGCTGGCCAGGAACATCGCTCCAAGTCCCGTGGTGCATCGCCCCAGAAACTGTCTGCGCGTCTGCTGTTCCAACGAACGGAGACGGGCCTCATCGAGCAGAGATTCAAGTTTCACGGCGGATCAAAACGTTAAGGTATCATCGAGGTTAAGAAGGACTTGCGCCACCACCGTCCAAGCATTTTCGGGCGATTCCATATTCACTTGGCGGAAAAGCTGAGTCAAGGTTTGCAAGCGGTCGGGATTGGCCGGTCGTCCCGTCACCAGACGGTGGGCTTGAGCAAGCGCTTCTTCCGGCGCCTCCGGATAATCGAGCTCAAGCTGTTTGGCCATGGCTTCGGCACATTCGACAAAGGTCTGGTCGTTCAAGGTAACCAGCGCTTGCAAAGGGGTATTGGACGTAAGTCGGCGCGGTGTGCAGAACTCCCGCGACGGCGCATCGAAAGTCGCAAAGGCCGGAAACGGGATACTTCGTTTGACGTGGGTATAGATTGAACGGCGGTAGCGGTCCGGATTGCCGGGCTCCGGCGTCGTCCACTCGTTTTTTTCCTGAAACGGCTGCCACACGCCTTCCGGCAAGGGCGGATAGACCGACGGTCCTCCGACTTTTGAGGAAAGGAGTCCGCTCACGGCGAGAGCCTGGTCGCGAACCATCTCGGCGGTCAGCCGGAGACGGGGACCACGGGCAATCAGGCGATTGTCCGGATCGCGTTCCAAAAGCTCGGGGGTCACACGTGACGCTTGTTGAAAAGCGTAACTGAGAACGATCTCGCGCAAGATCGCTTTCACGCTCCAATCATAATCTTTCTGGAAACGAACGGCCAGGTAGTCGAGGAGTTCCGGGTGGGTGGGCTTTTCACCGGAGGAACCAAAATCTTCCAGTGTTGGGACAATCCCAACCCCGAATAGCTGCTCCCAAAGTCGATTGACAAAAGCTCGGGAGGTAAGCGGATGATCATCCGAAACCCACCAGCGGGCCATGGCCAGGCGGTCGAGCAAACCTTCGACAGGGGCTACCTCGGTCAGCGCCTCAGGCAGGCCGGCAATAACCTCAGCCCCTTTCTCCGTGAAATTGCCTCTTATGAGGACGTGGGTCGGCCTGGCTAATTCATTTGGGCGCCGGTGCATTATGGGAACGGTCGATCCAGGTATTTCGGAATAACGCGTTATCGCTTCGGTCAATTTTTGGCTTCTACGATAGTCCTTACTTCGCCGATCGCCCAATTGCTCCCAACGCTCGTCGGAACTGCTGGCCAGGTGGCCACGTTGAACAACCATCGGATGACTGCCATTTGCGCCTCTCTTATTGCAGTGAATATAAACGGACAGCGTCTCTCCTTCTTTCACAAGGATGGGCCGCCCAGGAACCAGTACCAGTTGCCGTGCATGATGAATTAGCGTGTCAGCCCCCCAATGCTGCCCGTTGAGGCCAATGCTTTGCATCGGATCCGTAGGCATCCAAGGAACATCGGGAACACTCAAACGGAAACCGATAGGGGTCTTGGAACCACTCTCGGACGTGACCCATGCTTCCAGGTCATCCACGACGAAACCCCATTCCGGACTATGAATTGCGGTTTCCGGATCCCAGGGTAACACAGTCAATTGCAACGCCCTTATTTCCTCCCCGCCTAAGCTGGAACCCGGGACGTCGATCCGGGTGTGCGTTTGAGTCTCAACCGTTCCTACGGTGTGAAATTCGTCATGTGTCTGTTTTTCGACTACGGCGTATTCCGTGCTATTGTTAGACGATACTTCGAGTCGCCTGAGGCCGGTCCATTCCACTTTATCGCGTAGAGCGGCACCACTCTTCCAAATCGCCTCTTTAAGATCCAGAATCCGCTTACGCAATGCCCCTGCCTCTTTGTATCGATTCGACTCATCGGGAACTTTCAGTAAGGGAGCGTCGTTCATCAGATCCGAATCCGCGGAATTATTGTAGAACGCCATGAATTTGTAATATTCATCGTTCCGAAAGGGATCATAGGGATGATCGTGACACTGAGCGCAGCCAAAGGTGACCGATCCCCACGTTTGCCAGGTCGTATTGATGCGATCCACAACTGCCTCCACCCTGAATTCCTCGTCGTCGGTGCCGCCTTCCACGTTAGTCTGCGTATTGCGCTGACAGGCTGTGGCAACCAGATCCGAGATAGTCAGGTTTGGCAGCAAGTCACCGGCCAGTTGCTTGATGGTAAATTGATCGAAGGGCATGTCCCTGTTGAAGGCTTCCACAACCCAATCCCGGTAGGCCCAAATCGTTCTTGGCTGGTCCTGACCCAATCCGCCGGAGTCGGCATAGCGAACCAGATCGAGCCACATCGTTGCCCATCGTTCGCCAAAAGCCGGACGATCCATGAGGTCGTCGACTGCTCTCTTGAAAGCCCGCTGGGCATTCCTTGAGTAAGCCCGTTCAAACGCGTTCAACTCTGTCAAACTCGGAGGCAGACCGGTAAGGCTCAGGCTTAGTCGACGCAATAACCGGCCTGGCTCTTCCATGGGACTAGGCTCAAGCCCTTCTTTCTCCAATCGGCTGAACAGAAAACGGTCCAGGTTCCCGTTTGCCAGTTTGTCGAATGCAGTCTTGGGAACCCGGGGCTTTTCGGGAGCCTCGAAAGCCCAATGATCCCTCCACTTCGCACCCTCTTCGATCCATTGCTCGATCAGGGCAATTTCCTTTTCAGAAAGGGAATCATGCTCGTCAGGCGGCGGCATGCGATCATCCTCATCGTCGGTAGTAACGCGGAAAAACAGTTCCGATTCTTCCGGGTTTCCCGGTCTGACCACCGTAAAACCCGATTTTCCTTCAAAATTGACCACGCGGTCTTCGTAAACATAGGATACGTTGCCCGATGCTTTTAAGCCCCCGTGGCACTCTATGCAATTCGCGTTGAGAATGGGACGAATGTCCCGAGCAAAGTCAACTTCGGCCGAGGCAGGGAAGCCCGGAATGCCAAACCCGAAAATGAGCCCCATTCCACCCAAGCGAGCGCATACTGGAAAAATGGAGGGATAAAACTTCATTGAGCGCTTTTAGTTAACCATGGAAGGCGTTCCGTGCAAACGCCTTCCTCAAGATTTTTACAACAGGCGACAATAATTGCGGCCACCGCGTTTGACCTCTTTTTTGCCCCTCCTTCCATAACAAGTTACTTCAAGCCAATATGGAATGTTTCTCCCTCCTTCACATAAATACATCCCTGGGACCGCCAGCGCTTGGAGAATTCCTCAGGTTGTATGAGAAAAGATTGCTTTCGAGCCCAAGCTTTCAGATCGGCAGCTTGGTATTCCTTGTTTATACGGGCTAAACGACTTCTTTTGTCCGCTCGGCTCGTTCCTGGCGGCGCTTGAAGTTCGCGATGGCTTCGGCGGACGACATCTTCGGCTGCTTCGAAAGTGAGTTTAATGCCCGTTCCCGATCTTTCCTGAGGTTTTGAAAATGGGTATTCCTCTTCCTCCGAGGGACTATTGTCGTCTTCATACATTGTATCATATCATGGTCGTCAAGGAATCAAATGGGGACGGACCTTGAGGGACAACAAATCCGTCGCTGAGATGGTTGATCCTGAAATCGATCCAAATGGCGGGTATAACGCGCCGCACTCCATTGCACATTTTTTGTGCTTGACGATTATTGTGCCAAGTCGACCCTGTTCAGTATGAAAAATATCACCTTAAAACTCGAAGAAAAGTTAATTAATCGGGTAAAGCACATTGCGGTGGATGCCGACACCTCGGTGTCTGCGTGGGTGGCCAGCTTGATAGAGACCGCTTTGCGGGACCGTGATGAATATGAAGCGTCACGCAAAGGCGCATTGGAAGATCTGGAAAATGCGCTGCATCTGGGAGGGACTCCCCTGAACCGGGAAGATCTGCACATCCGCTGACATGCAAGTATTCATAGACTCCAATATTTTAATTTATGCGCAGGATGTCGATGCCGGGGATAGACATGAGCAAGCCAAGGCGCTGATCCGGGATTTATGGAAGTCACGCCAATTACCGGCGATCAGTGTGCAGGTATTGCAGGAAACGCATGTCAACCTGATCCGCAAAGGTGTTGCGATTGAAGAATCTGCTCGTCGTGTCAGCCGCTATCTCTCCTGGAGGGTGGTGGAAAATACCAAAGATCTCTTTTGCCGATCATTGGAATTACAACAAAGCCATCGACTATCTTTCCGGGATGCCATGATCGTTGCGGCGGCCCAGCGCTCTCAGGCCCTTGAACTGTGGACGGAAGATCTCAATCCCGGGCAATCATTCGATGGACTGACTGTAGTGAACCCGCTCAGGTAATACGTATAGGGATAGAAGGATTTTTACCCCCAGTCCAAGTTGATACCGAGCGCCCATTTTAACCAACTATTGAAAGGAAACGCTACATGGCATACCAAGATTCATTGATCGTGGATCACATTGTGGAAACAAGCGCCACGATTCAAGAAGGCTGACAAAATGAAATTGAATATGCGTATCTACTCAGGTCTACGTAGCCCGGATTAAAGGAGGCCAAACTGGAAAGAACTGCAACGCAGTTCCACTCCAAAGCCCAGTGTCGCACAGCGCACACTGGGTTGGATTGGACAAAAAACACCGAACCCCAACGGGGTTCCACAAATAATCTCACAAAATCCGCAGCGAGCGAACGAAGGTCAAGCGTTGGTGCGGATTCCCTCATCTCAGTAGAAAAACATCCATGTGGAAGATTGTTCAAGATACCTGAGTAGTTACTAAGAAAGAACTATGAAAAATGATCTCCTTCTTGTCGCGATCACGGGAACATTTGCAGGTTGGTTTGGTGGTGGGTTGGTCGCTGCGGAACCCCAATTGAGTGGGCCGTCCAATACTGATCAGGCTGCAACTTCCCCGAATGTCATTTTGATCCTGATCGATGACATGGGGTGGGCGGATTCCGCTCCGTATGGCTCCCAATATTTTGACACCCCTAACCTGACGCGGCTGTGCCGGGAAGGCATGCGCTTCTCCGATGCCTATGCGGCGGCTCCCCTTTGCTCCCCTACTCGGGCGAGCATTATGTCTGGCCAGCATCCCGCCCGCATTCGTATGACGCAGGCGGTGACACCCAAGAACGTGCCGGAACCCAAGGCTCTGCCGCCCAGGCCAGGCGAATACAGCGGCCGTGTAGAAAACCGGAATCACATGCCGCTGGAGGTATTTACCCTGGCGGAGGCTCTTAAGGAGGCAGGATACTCAACCGCGCACATAGGGAAATGGCATTTGAGCCCCCCAGGCGCACAATTTGCAGAAGGAGATGCGAACTATCATGCGGAGAACCAGGGTTTCGATTTCGTGATTGGCGGCGCGCATCTACCGGGTCCACCTGACTACTATTCGCCCTATACCAGCAAAAGTGGACGTATCATCCGGAACCTGAAGCCAGGACCGGAGGGAGAATACCTGAACGAGCGGCTGGCTGAGGAATCCATCAAGTGGATCGACTCGGTCAAGGACTCGGGCAAGCCTTTCTACCTGAACTTCTGGCACTACGCCGTGCATGGACCGATTATCCCTAAGAAGGATCTGCTGCCCAAATACAATGAGCGCCGGGACCCGAATGCTGCTCAGCGCTGCCCCGAGTTGGCGACAATGCTCGACAGCATGGACAACAGCATTGGCATCCTGCTCGACTGGCTGGACAAGCCCGCCAACCGTGAACTCAAGGATAACACCCTGATCATCCTGACCTCCGACAATGGAGGCGTGATTCACAACCAAGTGGACGGAAATCCCTGGACCTCAAACCGTCCGCTGCGCGGTGGCAAGGGCAACACCTACGAGGGTGGCGTGCGAGAGCCATGGATCGTGCGGTGGCCTGGGAAAATCGAGGCGGGAACGGTCTGCAGCGAACCAGTGCAGTCCACGGACATCTATCCGACCGTTATGGAGATCGCCGGACTGAAGCTGCGGGCCAGCATCCCTATGGACGGACGGAGCATTGTAGCGCTGTTGAAAGGCGAGGCGATGGAGCGCGGGCCTATCTTTACCCACTTTCCACACAACATGGGAGCATTGTGTGCGCCCTCCACCAGTGTGCGGGCCGGGGACTGGAAACTCATCCGGTTCTATCACTCCGGCAAGGATGCCGTCTCGCACGCTTATGAACTCTTCGACCTGAAACGTGATCCCTCCGAGGCAATCAATCTCGCCACTTACTTCCCGGAAAGGGTCCTGGAGCTCGACCAGTTGATCGAGTCCTTCCTTGAGGATACCGAAGCTCTGGTTCCCTTACGCAATGCGGAGTACAAAGGTGATCCACAGGCGACGCGCACGGCACAATCTCTGAGCAAAGCCCCCAAACGTCCGCGGAGTCTTCACATACCCGGCCCGGCCATCAAGACCGCCAAGGCGGGCAGTCATCGTATTCAACTTACCGATCAGGACGGCACAGCCCGCCAAACCCATGCTCTCGTGTTGGAAGGTTCGGATTGGGGTCGGGTCAGAAACAACGATGATGGCAGTGTGGAACTGAGCTGGGATGCGGCGCAGAAGAAAGCGTCTGCCAAAGTCCTCTTCGGCTGGAAGGGCGGAACCATTCCCCAGGAAATCAACTCAGCCACGATCCCCGCCTGCGAACTGGAACTCAGCGCCCGCCGTTCCCAAGTCACCCGTGAGTTCGTCATGCAGTTACCGACCCAGCCGAAGCCCCAAGCGCCGGTGCCTGCCACGAACCGCCAAGGCCGCTCGCAAGATCAGTTCTTCAAAAGCCGAGACCGGAATGGAAACGGTCTAGTCACGCTTGAGGAATACATTGTCAACCCGGAGGATCGCAACGTTCTCGCCCTGACCAAGCGGTTCAATCAACTCGATTCCAACAAGGATGGAAATCTGACGCTCGATGAATTAAAGAAGACGAACTTGTCCAAATGAGTATGTCTCGTCTTTGATTCCCGGGACGCGTTGACATTTGTGTTCAACTCACCCGTAAATATCATTTTAACAACAAAGAAAGGAATACCGAAAATGCCCAGGCCCAAGATTTCAGAAGTCGACCCCTATGATAGAAAAGTTATCTCCGTATTGGATAGCACGATGTCCTACATCGATGTTGGAGAAGGGGATGCAATTGTTTTTGTACACGGGAACGGCACCTTTTCCTACGCATGGCGCAATATCATTCCGTACGTGGAATCCCTGGGACGTTGCCTGGCAATGGATCTGATGGGCTGTGGAAAATCGGGAGACATTCCATCGGGATCGTACCTGATTCCGGAGCAGTCCCGATACCTGGATGCCTGGTTTGAGGCTACGGATCTCGGGCATAACATCCACTTGGTCCTGCACGACTGGGGCGGTCCTCTCGGATTCGATTGGGCCTATCGCAACCAGGAACGGGTAAAGAGTATCACCTATATGGAGACGCTGGTTACCCCGTTGGAATGGGAAGACTGGCCGGAAGTTCGAAAAGACCTGTTCAAGCAGTTTAAATCACCCATGGGTGAGGACATGGCCTTGCGGGATGGTCTATTTATCGATACGATCGAAACGCGTATGATCCGCAATTTGACGGAGGTAGAATGGGCAACCTATCGCGAACGGTATGACGAGCCGGGCGAATCCCGCAGACCAACGTATGATTTTGCCAGGTCCTGCCCAATCGCAGGGGAACCCCAAGACATTATCGATATGGTTAACCGCTTCGGGGAGTGGCTGTCGACCAGTCAGGTGCCGAAGTTGTTTCTTAATGCCTATCCGGGTTCCATCCTGACAGGACGGCAGCGGGAATATTGCCGCACCTGGCCCAACCAGCAGGAGAGAACAGTGATCGGCATCCACTACCTTCAGGAGGATTCTCCCCATCTGATTGGTCAGGGTGTAGCGGAATTTATTGGATCTCTCGATTAGGCAATTGACCATATGTCTGTCCTGGGAAACCAATTATACTAACCACGAACGAATCCTGGTATCATGAAATTCGCGATAGGAGGCGACAGCACTCCATACATAACCAAATCCATAACCAAGCACCTGGAAGATAAAGGAATTGACCTGATTAAATGCGGGGCACTCAAAGGAAAGGATGCCGATTACGTCGACTCATCCCACGAGGTCAGCGAAAAGGTAGCTTCCGGTGAAGCGGATTTTGGTCTACTCTTCTGCAATACCGGCACCGGTGTGACCATCATCGCCAATAAAGTTCCCGGCGTGCGGGCGGCCCTTTGCGTAGACAACTATTCTGCAAAAATTTCAAAACTGGCAAACAACGCCAATGTGCTCGTGCTATCCATGCGCTATACCGGGGAGGGGCTTGCCAAGGAAATTGTGGATACCTGGCTGGAAACAGAACCTTCGACAGAAGAACGCCGCATGAATTTCCATCGCAAGACCGACGAGATCGATGAGAAATACAAGCTTTGCCAATAAACGGAAAAATCACATCCGTTGATGGAACAGCACACTAGAATGAACTGCAAAGCAGTTCCACTCCAAAGCCCAGGGTCGCACAGCGCACAGTGGGTAGGAATAGGCAATAAATTACACACCCCAACGGGGTTCCACATCGAATCTCACTACCGAGCAAATGGGGGCTAGCCGATCTTGAAGGTTGTTTTGCTGATGAAGTTGTAATGGATGCCTACGGTACCCTGGAATGAAACGGAGGTAGAACAAATGAGCGAGTACAAAGGCCACATCGAACGTAGACGCGGCGAGTCCACCCCGTGGTGGCCGGAAGCGGAACGCGCGCGTCAAGGAGCGCCCAACGTCGTCATCATTTATATGGACGATTTGGGCTATTCCGATCCAGGTTGTTACGGGTCGGAGATCGATACCCCACACATCGACGCGCTGGGAGCACGTGGTCAGCAATTCACACATTATACGACGCACCCGATCTGTTCTCCGGCTCGGGCCGCTTTGTTGACCGGGCGAAATGCTCACTCGGTGGGCACGGGATGGCTTTCCAATACGAATGCGGGGTTTCCCGGTTACACCGGCGAGATTCCGCTGAATGTTCCGACCCTGGCTGAAACGTTCCGGGCTGCCGGATACGAGACGCTGATGACGGGCAAGTGGCACAACACGCCGACGCTGGACACCGTGCCGAGCGGGCCCAAACACAACTGGCCCACACAACGCGGATTCGATACGTTTTACGGTTTTCTGGAAGGTGAGACACATTTCTTTTTCCCGTCCCGGCTCCAGCAAAATAATCAGCTTGTGGCGATTGACGCGTATCCACAGGACTATTACACGACGGACGACTGGACTGACCGAAGTATCCAGTTTATAAAGGAGTTGCGGGGTTCCTCAGCGGACAAGCCTTTCTTTCTCTACCTCGCCCACAACGCCGTGCACGCGCCACTGCAATCGAAATCCGCCGACCTGGCCAAGTACAGTGGGCGCTACGACGAAGGCTGGACAGAGCTTCGCGCCCAACGCTTTCATCGGCAGTTGGAGATGGGTCTCGTGCCGGAGGGAACCCGGCTGCCTGAATCGGATCCTCGGGTCCCGTTGTGGCAGGAGACGGATCCGGCTGACCGCAAACTTTTCGCGCGGCATATGGAAACGTATGCGGCAATGCTCGATTGCGTGGATCAGAATCTGGGTAAACTGGTGGCGTGCCTGGAACAGCTCGGCGAGCTGGACAATACCATAATCGTGTTTACCTCCGATAACGGGGGAACCGATGCCGGCGAGACAACGGGAATGTTCAATAACAATCGTCGGTATATGGGTCTTCCTCCGGCTTCCATCGAGTCGGACCGCGCGCGGGTTGACGAGTTGGGGGGGCCGCGGAGCGTATCGCTTTATCCGACGGGCTGGGGAGAGGTGTGCAACACGCCCTTCCCCTCCTTCAAGACCTATACCGGGGCAGGCGGCCGACGCGTTTCATTTCTCGTGTCCTGGCCGTCCGGCCTCCAGGATCAGGGCGTTATTCGCCGACAATTCGTCCACGTGACCGACATTATGCCGACACTGCTGGAACTAACAGGGGTTGAGGCGCTGACGGAGGTGAATGGAAAAGCCGCACAGGGGATGCACGGGCTGAGCTTCGCCAACGTGCTGCGCTCGAATGAGCTGTCACGCCGGACTGAGCAGTATTATGAATGCTGGGCCAACCGCGCGTTCTATCGTGAGGGTTGGCTGGCACGCTCAATCCAGAAGCGGGGCGAGCCAATCGTGATGGATAACTGGACGCTGCACAACCTGGAGGAGGATTTCTCAGAAGCCACGGACGTCAGCGATCAACACCAGGACAAGCTGGCGGAACTGGTGGACGCTTTCGACAAGGCGGCGTGGGAGAACAGGGTTTACCCGCTGGATAATCGGGACCGCATTCAGAAGTTTTCGGACCTGTCCGAGGAGCAGAAGGCGGCGGCGGATCGTCCCCGCACGTTTCTTCCCGGAACTCAGACCATTCACCGGGCGGATTTCCTGCCGCTCGTCGCAGATCGCTCTTTTTCAATGTCCGTACGCTTTACCTCCGAGAGCAAGGACGAAGGTGTCCTCTGGGCTCTGGGCGATCCCATTGGGGGAATGGTCCTTTACCTCGAGGACGGTGAGATCGGATTACACTATAATGGATTTGGCGAGGAGACGTCGTTGCCCGCTGTGGCTCTTCCGGCAGGGAGTCACGAGGTGACGCTTGATTACGAAGCGTTGGGTGACCGACAGGGACGAGGGAGGCTGCTTGTCGATGCCGTCGAAGCGGTCGGTTGGACGGCGCTCTCCCCTACCCTTGCCTTCGGGATATTCGAAGGCCTGGACGTGGGGCTGGATCGGCGTGGACCGGTATCTTGGCCGCTCTATGCACGACACGGCGCATTCCCATTCACCGGGGAGATCCAGGACCTGCAAGTGGTTCCCGGCAAGCGCGCCAACGAATAGACCTCCATCCTGAGGCTTGGAATCCTATTATTTTTGACCCAATTGCTTAGAGGTGTCTTACCACGGAGAGAAAAAGGTGCCTGGTGGCCCTCGCGGTCTTCAAAACCGTTGTCTGTCTGTCGACCAGGCAGAGGTAGGTTCGATTCCTACTCTCTCCGCAAAGACAAGGTTGTTAAAGAAACCGAGCAATACTGAGATTTTGTCCAAAGCATTGAATAAAACAATCTCCTCCGCCCATCCTCCCCTTACCCAATTCAGCCACGGCGCCGGCTGTGGGTGTAAAATTGCCCCGTCCGTTTTGCAGGACATTCTTGCAGCTTCCGGAAGTCCGATAGCTCCCGACGCTGCTTTGTTGGTGGGGAATAATACCTGTGATGATGCCGCCGTCTACCAAATCAATGACAAGGAAGCAGTCATCAGTACAACGGATTTTTTTATGCCTGTCGTAGATGATCCTTTTGATTTCGGACGGATTGCTTCAGTTAATGCTCTCAGTGATGTGTACGCCATGGGCGGGAGCCCGCTTATGGCGATTGCGATTCTTGGCTGGCCTATCAATGAGTTGAGCCCGGAAATGGCCGGCAGTGTATTGAATGGAAGTCGCAGTGTGTGCAGGGAAGCTGGAATACCCCTTGCGGGAGGTCACAGTATTGATTCGCCCGAGCCTATTTTTGGCTTAGCGGTTACCGGACGTGTCGATTTGGATCAACTGAAACGGAACGATACTGCAGAAGCAGGCTGCAAACTCTATTTAACCAAGCCTTTGGGGGTGGGACTGATCACGACGGCGCACAAGCGAGGTTTGGCGAGCCCGGATGATCTGGAAGCGGCCAAGCAAAGTATGCTGAGCTTGAACCGTATCGGCGTCGACCTCGCCCGGATTGAAGGCGTAAAAGCGATGACGGATGTTACAGGCTTTGGCTTGCTTGGACATCTGGTTGAAATGTGCCAAGGCAGCCAGGTTAGCGCTCGGATTCATAAGGAAGGCCTTCCCGTATTGCCTCGGGTCAAACAGTATATCGAGCAAGACTGTATCCCTGGTGGAACGGAGCGCAACTGGGCGAGTTACGGGCATCACGTCAGTGATTTGACAGAAACTGATGTTGCTTTGCTGGCAGATCCACAAACGAGTGGAGGATTGCTCGTTGCGGTTAGCGATGATGACGCATTCCTGCAGGTTGTAGATAACCATGGTTTAACTCTTTCTTCGATAGGCGAACTCCTTCCTCGAGACGCAACTCTGATTACGGTTGTTTAAAACACACTCCTGCATGAAGCAAGTTGAACACCCCAATCGCGCTATTCCCCCGGTGGACAGAATCCTTGGAGAGGTGGTGGATCATTCCCTTCCGCGGCCTATGGTCCTGAAAGTGATTCGCGAGACATTGGAAGCCATTAGGAACGGCCCCGAACCTGCCGATCCAGAGGCAATCCTGGCGCAAGTGAACAGGGAATTGGAAACACTGGCCGCGTCCCGTATCCAACCCGTCATTAATGCGACTGGCGTTTTGATTCACACGAACCTGGGTCGAGTCCCGGTGGCGTCCTCCGCACTACAGGCAAGTGCGGAAATTGCGCGTCAGTATTCAAATCTTGAGTACGACCTGCCTTTAGGACTACGCGGCAAACGCGGTAATTATGTCGAACGCTGTTTAGCCCGGTTGTGCGGCGCCGAAGCGGCTGCGGTCGTCAACAATTGCGCCGCGGCCCTGGTGTTGGTTTTGAAAGCATTGATGAAGGGAAAAAGGAATGAGATCCTTATTTCAAGGGGCGAGCTGATTCAAATTGGCGGAGGCTTTCGCATCCCCGATATGTTGAAAGCCGCGGGAGCTCAGTTGCGTGAAGTCGGCACGACCAATCGGACGAGTCCGGACGATTACCGCAGCGCAATTTCTGACAGGACGGCTCTAATCCTTCGTGTGCACAGAAGTAATTTTGTAATGTCCGGTTTTGTCGAATCCCCTTCACGAAAAGCATTGACCGGACTGGCCCGGGAAGCAGGCGTACCGCTGTTTGAAGATCTGGGGAGTGGCGCTTTGGTGGAATCCTCCGGATGGGAAGGTCTTCCAAGCGAAAGCATGCCTCGGGGTGCAATTGATGAAGGGATCGAGGTCGTTTGCTTTAGCGGCGATAAATTAATGGGGGGGCCTCAGGCAGGTTTGATCGTTGGGCGCGAAAGTTTTGTGACAAAAGCAAAGAAACACCCGTTTTATCGAGCCGTTCGCTGCGACAAGATGATTCTTGCTACGCTGCAAGCTGTGGTCGAAGTCTACTTGGGACCCTCTGATCCAGCGGATGAAATCCCGCTTTATCAGATGCTGAATCAATCCATTGAGAGTTTAAAGCGACGAGCAGAAAACATGGTTGCCGCCTGGGGTGGAAGGAACGGGCAATTGTCCATTGTGGAACACGTGGGCAAGATCGGTGGTGGCGCCTTGCCAGGAGCGCAGGTGCCTTCACTTGCATTATGCCTGAAAGTACCAGGAGTGAGTTCCGATGCTCTGGCAGCGCAGTTGCGAGCCACCTCTCCTCCCATCATCGGCATCATCGAAAGAGACACTTTAATATTTGATTTACGAACGGTCTTTCCCGAACAGGATGATGCTTTGTTAAATGGCTTATTTACATTAAACAAGTAGGCGGGTGGAATCTACCTTAGCCCGCATGTCTCATAAAATTCGTAGCGAGCGAACGGAGAACGAGCGCTGACGCGGGTTTTGTGCAGATTTTCGGGTGAAGCTGGGTCGACACCCTGCAAAAACGCAAATCCAACGAAGTCCACGTCAGTGCCGGTATTCCGAAGCGCAGTAGAAAATTTGTGAGACATGCGGGTTAGTGTGATGAAATCCCATATCCTCATGCTGGCCGGACATGTTGATCATGGCAAAACGGCTCTGGTTAAGGCCTTGACCGGAGTGGATCCGGATCGCTTGCCCGAAGAGAAAAAACGAGGCCTGACCATTGATTTGGGCTTCACGGGTTTGGAACTTTCCAAGGGTCGGTTTAGCTTGGGAATTATCGATGTGCCGGGCCATGCGGACTTCGTCAAAAACATGGTGGCTGGTACAGGAGGTGTGGATGTAGGACTATTGGTTGTGGCCGCAGACGATGGTTGGATGCCCCAGACTGAAGAACATTTTCAGATATTATCGTATCTGGGAGTTAAGCGTTTGATCGTAGCGGTCAATAAATCGGACATTGATCAGGAGTTAACTGCTTTGACGGCGGAGCAGGTAGGAGAGCAATTGGCGGGGACGGCTTATGCAGATGCCCCGATCATCCCCACCTCTGCCCTACACCGGGAAGGGCTCAACTCTTTGCGGGCTGCTTTGGTGAAAACGCTTGAAGGCCAACCTGAGCCGGATGATTTTGGGCGTGTCCGAATTTATATGGACCGCGTCTTCACGGTTCCTGGTCAAGGACGTGTAGTGACTGGCACACTACAGGGTGGAACCTTGCAAGAAGGGCAATCTTTGAGGTGGTTTCCATTCAAGGAAATCCTGCGTGTTCGTTCTCTGCAAAGTCACGGTCGGAAACTTTCGCAATTAGGCCCTGGCACACGGGTGGCAATCAACCTGGCGGCGGTCCATGGAAACAAACACTCCCTGGAAAAATTAGCGCGCGGTCAATTGCTGACCGACTCAGGCTCGATGGAAGAAAGTCAGGTCATTGACGTTCTACTTTTTCGGTCCGGCCGCACGGATCATGTGCCGAAAATGGGGCTTCGTCCTCTTAGACATGATACACGCGTGCGCATTCATGTGGGGAGTAGCAGTATCGCTGCTCAATTGATTTCTCTAGAGTCATCTGAGCTGCTCGCAGGCGAGCAGGGTTTGGCGCGACTGAAGCTTGAGCGTTCATCCGTATTTTTGCTGGGAGACCGTTTTATCGTTCGGGACTGGTCGGAGCAAACGACCATGTGTGGGGGCGCCGTATTGGACCCGCAGCCCCCAAGAAAAAAATCTCCAAGGAGAGGATTACAGAAGGTATATTTAAAGACGTTGGCTAACGGTTCACTCACTCCCAAAGCGTTTCTAGTTGCCTTGGTCAAGCGCGATTTTTGTCTGAACCGCATAAAGGTTGATTGGCGCTTTCCGATTTCAAAGGAAGCGTTTGCCGCACTTCTTTCGGTCGAGGAAGCGGCCGGTTTCTTGCGCGTTCACGGCGATTGGTTAGTCGAGAATGAATATTGGGAGCAAGGGCTGAGGATTATCAAAGAAATGATTCATGAGCATCATAAAAAGGAACCTCAGGAAGCCGGGCTATTGCTTTCCTCAATAAGGAATCAAATTATTCGAGATCAAAAAGAGACGCCCATTCATTTCTTTTTAGAGACGCTTGATCAAGACGGCTACCAGATCGAGGACGCCTTCATTCGCGAACAAAACCATTTGCCTCATTTGACCGAGCAGCTCCAGGAAGTGGAAGCCAGACTCCTGAAAGCCTTTTCAAGGGACGTGGAAAGACCAATCGAAATCGCCCAGGATGCCAATAATCAAGTGAAGGTGCTTCGTTACCTTTTGCAAAACAAACGCGTCATACGAGTCGGTAATCGAGCTTATCTCTTGAAGTCGGCTTATGATAAGAAGATAGAGCGTGTGATATCCTATTTGAATAAAAACGGGAGAGCTCGAGTGAGCGAAATCAAAACGGCTGCGAAGTTATCCCGGAAATATCTGGTCCCGTTTCTTGAGTCCCTCGATAAACAGGGGATCACGGTTCGCGGTGGAGATTTTAGAAGCTTGGGACATGAAACAAACACGGTCACGACACAAGGAGGTTGCTAAAAACAACGCTATTCCGATTCGATCTGAAGGACCCGGTGTATATGAACAAGACCCGGTATGATGGCGACCAGCCAGGCGCCAAATGCAAGCCCCACAATCTTTACGGGAAATAGAACAAGAGCCGCGATCCACAGTGCGATAAAAGCATACAGGCGTATCTGGCGCTGTAGCGAAGAAGCAACCGGCTTATCGCCGGCTCGCGCGAGAGGAGACATTTTGGGCCACAGAAACCATCCTTGCGCGAGCGCCAACAGCATGAAGACAAACCACGATCGGCTTTTGTGCGTCAGCACCGGATTCTCGTCCAAGGGCGGTTCCTCACCGCTGTTAAGCGCGGACTCAATAGCGTTCCAGACATAGTTGGCCTCGGGGCGCGAACCAGCGCCGGCCTGATTCTTTTTGCTGGGAATCATACGCCAGCGGTAGAGCGCCCTACCCTCCGAATTCACGGCAAGCACCGCTGGCTGGTAATAACCTTTGGGGTGCGACGCCCAAGTACGATTGGTCAGGTGGCCGATGTTCTCGTTAAAATAAACATTGATCCATTTCCGCTCGCGTAAGGTTGCGAGAATCTCATGGTGGGGATCGCCCACCACGGGAAAGCCAAGCTCCCACGCTTCCTCAGCCTCGGTTGCCAGAGATTGTGGCTCGCTCGTTATGCCATAGAGTTCACCTCCCGCCTGGCGAATTTTGTCGAGAACGCCTGTCTCGACGAAGCCTCGCAACTCGAGGCGACATGGTGGTCACCAGAGGCCCCGATAAAAGAGCAATATAATCAGTTTTTTGTCTGCCAGTCGATCGTCGATCCAGGTCGATCGCACACCTTCGGGTGGGTCGAGCAGCGCCGGGATGCCATCTCTTATTTGGTCCAAAAAGCTGAATCCGAAGTCATTTCCCTCAGGCCTAACCACCACTTGTTCACGGGCACAAACGTCCCCGGAACACAGCACCATGCCGATTTCAAAAGCCTCACCAGGCTTCGCCGTCAAGGCAGCGTCGACGCCCACCAGCCCAGTTAACCTGTAGCTCTCCCCTCGCTCTTGATTTATCCAGGCAAGAGCTGCTTTGGTAGGTCGAATCAATTCCGATGGAATGTCTTCTTGTAAAATCAAATCGGAGCCCAGATTTAAGGTAAGTATCCAATGCCGGCAAGCTGGATGTGGCGTCTTTGCGCACTTCGCGCACTTCGCGAGAGCCAATTCCCCATCCGTGCCTGTCTGCGTGCGGCGCACAGGCAGGTAACCTGTCCTGCGCTGTTCGTGTCCACAAAATCGGGGGAGGTTTACTTTGCTCAGAGCGTATCGCTCAGGGTATACTTGGTTGGAGTCACTGCACTATGGGGAGTTCGGTTTTATTCGCTTGGGCATGCTTGGGTGCGGCGCTTCGGGCAATGTTCGTGATAAGCGCTCGATAATAGCGGCACTTCCGGGACGGTTGGCGATATTGTGAAGTTCGCGCGGATCGTTAAAGTGGTCGAACAAGGCCTCTGCGTTGTTTGATTTGAGGTAGCGATAGCGTCCATCGCGCACTGCGTGATAATTCTCGCTCTTCGAGGTTACGATGGCTCGATTGAGATCCATCTCTGCCTCGATAATCGGGAGCAGGTTCTGGCCGTCGTTGTTTTTGTTCTCTGGTAGACCCGCAAGAGCGAGCAGCGTGGGATAGACATCCACCAAGCTTACCGCGGTATCGACTTCCTTCTGTTTCGCGCCTGGCTTTAAGATGAGTAACGGTACCCGCGTGGACTCTTCCCAGAGAGTAAACTTCGAAAAATGCTCTTTCTCGCCTAGATGCCAGCCGTGATCCGTCCAGACCACCACGATCGTGTTGTCCGCAATCGGTGAATCTTCCAAGCCTTTCAAAAGTCGACCCAGCTCGAAATCCGCATAGCTGACACACGCCGCATAGCCGCGACTAGGGCCCGGTTTTCCGGTAAACTCCTTAAACCGTTGGGATGGTAGAAGAGATTTAGGAATGTTTTTCTCCCATCCTTCCGGATTCGTTGGAGGCCTGATTTCAACAGTATCGTACTGATCGTAGAAAGCATCTGGAACAAACCAGGGCATATGCGGGCGATAGATCCCGACTGCCAGAAATAGCGGTTCATCGCGAGAAGCCTCAAGCTGCTCGATCGCCCAATTCACCACTTTGTGGTCCCCCATCTCCTCAAGGGGCTTACCAGTGCCGCCCCAATCGAACTTCCCCTCGCCACGTCCCGGCATGACATCCGGCATGCTCGGCACTGGCAATTGGGCATTAAAAGACGGAAAGAAATCATCCCACCCTCTGGGCGAGAAAAGCCCTTTCCGATTGAATTCGCTTCCCTGATTCGCATGATAGATCTTCCCACCTCCCAGCGTAGCGTAGCCATGCTTTTTGAAATATTCAGGTAGCAGGAGAATGTCATCGAATCGTTCATTCACCAACCAGTCATGACCGTTGCCATAAACTCCTGTCGACGCTGGATGGAGCCCCGACATGACGGAGGTGCGAGACGGATTGCACGAAGGGGCATTGCAGTGGGCGTTGTTGAACAATATCCCTTCAGCCGCCAGCGAGTCGAAGTTGGGTGTATCCACATCGAACGGCTCGCCGTCCAGCTGAGTTGGTCCCCAGTCATTGAAGTCATCAATGGATACAAATAGAATGTTGGGCCGGCTTGCGCCTAGGCAGAAGGCTAAGGGCTGAAGGAGAACGAATAGAACTAGAGTGACATATCGGTTCATGGACTTTGGTTTTGGTTATACAGTTACTTTTTCAATAAGCCAGAAAGCGATCAGGTGATAGATCATCATCTGCATATCTTCTACGCGGCCATAGTGCTCATCGGGCAACACAATGGGCAGGGTCGCCAGGTCGGACATCCGCCCGCGCTTGGAACTCCTAATAGACACGGTGGTCAGTCCCTGCTCTTTGGCCCACTCGAACGCCTTCACCAGGTTCGGTGAGTTTCCGCTGACGCTTCCGCTGATTAATACATCTCCGGGCTGGGCGAAATTCTCCAACTGCCTGACAAATACATCCTCATAGGCATAATCGTTTCCTATGGCAGTTAGCCATGCTGCATTGTCATTTAAGGCGCTTACTCGGAAACGCTTTCCCAGGGCATCCGAAGAGCCTTTACCCAAGTCGCAAGCCAAGTGGGATGCACTGGCCGCATTCCCGCCATTTCCACATAAAAACAACTGTTTGTCGCTATTATGAGCCTCTTCGACGATACCAATAAAGGCATCGATATCCTTGATGGGAAGTGACCGTATAAGTCGCACTTCCGCATTTATATAATTGTTAATCCAATCTTCGCTAGTCATTACAGTTTTCTTTTAGAATAAGGTCTTTTTTGGATATTCATAGAGTAGAGCCTGTCCCAGATTCCGGGATTTTGAAAACGAGGAGGATTTGCAGTCGACAGTGACGAGGTCTATCTGGTGGGTCAGGCTCCCAGAAAGGGTTTTCCGGGCCTAAATTCACTCAACTGCGCCCGATTCGAGCCTTGCTGCGTCTTTCAACCTCACCTGGATCCAAAATATTGAGCTTAATGCCGGATTTCGGGCATGCGGCGGCCTTACCTCTACTGGAAGGTTCAACTTTGATCAGCGTGTGGGGCGCCCCGAAGGCTCAGGCCGCCTTGGCTTGAGCTGCAAGTTGCTCCAATCTCACTTTTCGACTGATCCAGGCCAAGTTGTGGGCGAGCACGCTCCACCCTACTGCGAGCCTGCGGTGTTTTAAGTCTTTGGCGCGCCAGACTCGTCCGCATCCGTGGTTCTTAACAATGGCTATGCGCGCTTCGGTGCCGCCGCGGCGGGTTTGCCAGCGGCAAAAATCAGGCTCCTTGAGGCGGGCTTTCAACTTGGAGGGACTTTTCGGACATATGTGGCTGCTCAGCCCTGCCTTCTTTAATGCCTTACGTGTAGCTGCCCCATCGAAACCCCGGTCGGCCACCGCCCATTTCAGGCCTTGTTGCCTTTTGAGGGAGTGTTGGCGTTGTACGCTTTCGATTAATTTATCTCCCTCCCAAGGAGCCGTTTTGCCGTAGAGCATATAATCAATGACCATGCCGCCGGGACTCTCGGCCATAAACAGTTCGTTGCCGAACTCGGTCTGCGCGCCCGCCTTGCCCCGCACGATCACAGCGATATCTGTTTCGTAGACACTGAGGATCTTCTTGTCGTTTTTGACCAGACGTCCGCCGATAATGCGTTGGTGGGCTTGCTCAATTACTTGGGGCAGCAAATCGAGTTGCCCATCGATACGCCTGATGACTTGATCGGCAAGAGCGCGGCTAAAACGGGTTTGTGCGAAGCGGGCGTCCAGCAAGTTGCGGTGTTTCAGGGCGTGCCCGCCGACCCGTTTGAGGAATCGTTTCATCTTGCGCAGGATCTTCTTGCGAGCCTTCGCCCCTCCCTTCTTGCGGCGGGTTTGCGTCATCTCAATACACAGCTTGTTCATGCGGCCCATCAGGACATCCGGGGATTTAGGCATCCGATTCAACAGGCCTTCATCGCGGATCAGTTTCACCGCTTTGAGCAAGGTGCGCGTCACGTCACCCAAAAGCGCCCAATCGATCGGAAAGTGAATGTTTGCCTCCAGACAGGTCGAATCGACCAGGCAAACCGAAAGATCCTCCGCCTGCTCCACTCCCAGTTGGATGCAATTGCTCTGATCGCCCGCGAGCTCAACCAGCCGGGTGTTGAACGCGCGCAACTGTTCATCGCTGAAAAGCTGCGAGGCGCGGTGTAGCGTACTCTTCGAGGTCCACTTCACGCCAAACAAACTGCGGATTGCGCAAAAATCGCTCAAAAGATCACTAGAGGCCAACGTTATCGAAAAAGCTCTAAAGCTTGGAACACCCAGCAAGTGACGTAGCAGTTCCACTCGTAGCGAGAAAACCGCAAACTTCGCTTGTTTATGGCACAAAACCCCCGAGGCGTTCGGCGGCAACTGCGACAACCCGAAGTGGATCGCCATTTTTTCCAACCCACCTCGGGTCAGATTATCATCGATTTGGCGCAAATCTTCGACCAGACGGTCATAATCACGATTTTGCAAAACCGGCGTTAAAGCTGGACGAAGCAAACTTTGAAAGGCTACCGTATCAGCAGAATTGGTTTCTTTTAATTCGTTCATACCAAATTATAGAGACGCTATTTAGGGCGAATCGAGGTTTTTCACCTCTTTTCGCCCGACTTTTTTTATCCTAACACTTTGTCCCACAATGGGTTCCCCCCCTGGGACAGGCTCTAGAGTAAGAAAAAGAATCGATAATCGAGCAGAGCGCTGAAGCAAGTATTCTAAAAACGCCTGTTAGTTTTTAGATTCATAATTGGCGTTGATACTTGGGAAATTGGCACCCATTTCCCATAAGCTTGTGTTCAGCTCAGCGCTCATTTCTTTAATAATCGCCTCGCGATCCTCTACTGGATTGTTAGATTCGCTGGGATCTTCCGAAAGATCGTATAATTCAAATCTAAGCCCCTCCGGCGTGTAATACTGTAAGAGCTTCAGGTCTCCTTTTCTGAGAGCAGAAACCGGAGTCGTCCCTGAGTAGTAGTGAGGATAATGAAAAACCAATGACCGCGACTTTCCATTATTGAAATTCTTCTTGTAGAGCAATGGTTTCAGAGATGTGCCATCGGATGCGGGATGATCCAATCCGGCCAAATCTAAAAGAGTAGGCTGGATATCGGTTGTGGTGACGGGAACATCCACCTTGCTTGCTTTTTTAATACCTGGAACACGCATGAACCAAGGAATACGAATCCCTCCTTCATAAAGGGTACCCTTACCGGAGCGAAGCGGGGCATTGTTGTTGACCGTTTCTCCATCCCATTTTCCGGTAAACCCTCCGTTGTCCGAAACAAAAATTACCACGGTATTTTTGTCTTTCCCGGATTGCTTTAGCCATTCGAGTATTCGGCCAACCCCGTCGTCAAGCGACTTAACCATGGCGGCGTAGCCAGGATTGCGGTGGCGATTATCAGGACCAATACGGGAGGCAAAGTCGTCCACGTAGTCTGATTTTCCGTCAACAGGGACGTGAGGAATGAAGTAGCAAAGATTGAGGAAGAAGGGAGTGTCGCCCGCGTTCTTCATCAGATCGATCGCTTCAGTGGTAAGCCGGTCAGGCAGGTATTCCCCCTCCTTCGATCCATGCAGGCTCGGAACATAACGCATCTCATTGTAAATCACTCCTTTGTAGGGAGCGAAAAAAGTGGGCGGGGCGCCCCAATGATGCCCGGCGATATTGACATCGAAGCCGTGAACTTCAGGGAAGGAACTGGCCTCGCCAAGGTGCCATTTTCCGACGTGGAAGGTTTGATAGCCCGCGTCTTTAAAGAGTTCCGCCAAGGTAATCTCCTCCAACGGAAGATTGGGTTCACTGATGGCAGGAATCATGGGTCGGTCTTGTTTCGGACCTTTCAAAGAGGACTCATGCCAGGTAGTCATGCGAAGACGGGCTGGATGCTTTCCCGTCATTATAGAGGCGCGGGTGGGCGAGCAAACGGGTGCCGCCGAATAAGCGCGGGTAAATTCGATTCCTTCCGCCGCCAAGCCATCCAAGTGGGGCGTTTCGTGCAAATCAGAACCGTGAGTTTTCAAATCACGCGCGCCCAAGTCATCTGCAACAATGAGCACGATGTTAAGCGGACTAGCCCCTTTCGCCTGAGTCAGGACTCCCGCTACCAATACACACGAGAAGCTCAATGCTGAAAGGAAGGAATTTATCTTCATAGGTTTTTTTCTTAAAACGGTTGTCTTGAGAAACCAAGACCCGCCAGGTAGGAAAACACAGGCTTTAGGAATAGGCCAAGATTCTGCTCATTTTCTCGATTCAATTTGTTTGCTCTAAAAGAATTTTAAGTTGGTCACCTTCGGCAGACTGAGGGCCGCTGCCGCGCCTGGGTTCAGCCGGGATGAGGTACTGCCTCATGGAAACACCTAAGTTCACAGTCGTTCGAAGATCAATGCCTTGATATCAGGCATTTCTACTCCAGGCTTCTTTACCACCCTCAGCTCCAGCGAGTGAGTTCCTTTCTCCAACACCAGTTCACCCGCATCCAGATCTTTCCACTCCCGAGACAAATAAGAGCCGTGATTTTTAATCACCTGTTCCGCCGCCGCATGCGGCGCGCTCACCCAGGATTCCTGAATACGAATGTCAAGCGACGCGCTTCCCGCGCTGAGGCGAAACACAGAATCTACTCCGTCCCCAGGACAGGCATACCGAAGTCGAACCCGATACCGTCCACCCGAAATCACCTTGATTGAACGGGCCGCGTAGGCTTTTGGATCCGACCAGCGTTCAATCCACTGATTTGCAAATCCCTGCCTCCCACAGTAATCGATGCCTTTGCCCACTCTCGGATATATGTCCAGCTCATGCGCCTTCAATGTCACCGTAGGCCACTCCTCATAGCCAATCGGTACCGGCAAAAGCACTGGCTCCTCATCCGTCGCTTCCGCCGCCCAACCCCGGTAAGCCTCGATCAGTTCGCCATGGATTTCCGGCCGGGTCTTGGCCAGATTTTTCTCCTGACCAGGATCCTCAATAAGATCGTGCAACGTCGTCTCCGTCGCGCGATAGCGCCTAGTTCTAATCGACCATCTCTCAGGATTGCGCCAATTAAACAGATTCCGTTCGGGCATTTGGAAATTATCCTGCGCAAAGAGAAGCGGTGTCACATCCATACCGTCCAACGGCAGAGTCTTGCTTTCCGGATTCTCCACCCCCGCGATCCGGCATAGCGTCGGCAGCAAGTCGACATGCGCCACATTCGGTTTTACAACCGTGCCCGCCTGGATTCGTTCCGGCCAACGTACGAAAAGCGGTACGCGCACGCCGCCTTCGTGGACACTGGCTTTCCGACCAAGCATTCCGTCATTGAATCGCGAGCCATTCGGGCCGTTGTCCGTCAGGAAGATAAAAACAGTGTCGTCCAAGATTCCCAGCGCTTTCAGCTTCGCGAGCAAGCGGCCCATATTCTCATCCACATTTTCGACCAGCGCATACATCGCCCGGTCGAAGGGATCTTCCACGTCCGTCCGATCTACCCACTGCCTCCACTTGTCCAATGGCACACTCGCTGGCGTGTGCGGCGTGTTGTAAGGAATATAACAAAAGAAGGGGCTCTCATTCGCCTCGTGCTCGCGCTCGATAAACTCAATCGCGTAATCAGTAATAATATCCGCGATAAATCCACGCGCCTGGAAAGAGGAACCGTTTCGCTCCAGGATCGGATCAAAATAATCGTTCCAATGCCCGCCGCAGAAACCAACGAATTCATCAAAGCCCTGCGCGTTCGGATGGTACGGCCAGTGGGCGCCGTTGTGCCACTTGCCGAAACAACCCGTCGCATATCCTGCCTCTCTCAACAGCTCGGCGATCGTCACCTCCTCGCCCCGCATGTATTCATAGCCGCGCGTCACTCCTGTCACCCCGGTGCGTGTCGGATAGCGACCGGATAACAACGCAGCGCGCGTTGGAGCGCAAACTTGTTCCACGAAAAATCTCTCGAACCGCGCTCCCTCATTCGCGAGGCGGTCCATGTTCGGAGTTTCGATCCACTGGTTCCCGTTAACAGCCACATCTCCATAGCCCTGGTCGTCCGTCATCACCAGTACGATGTTCGGACCCGCGCCAAACACTCCCGTCACTATAAGCAAACAGCAGAAAAAGTATTTATTCATAGTAAAAAACATGCGTCGGTTTTCAGTTGAATTAGTTCAACACGCTTTGTAACTGGGCCTGCATCTCCTCGAGCCGGGTTTTATACTCCGGATGATTCACCAGGTTTTTCAACTCTTTCGGATCGGCTTCCAGGTGGTAGAGCTCATCCATCCCATCGTACTTGGAATAGCGAATGTATTTCCAATCGCGTGTTCGGATCGCTTGCCACGTGGGCGTTCTTGGCGCGACTTTTTCGAGAAAGTACTCGGCCAGGAATGCTTCTCTCCAGGGTGCGCGAGCATCTTTCAAAAGCGGTACAAAGGATTGGCCGTGCATGGGGATGATGGATTCCACGCCTGCCATGTCCAGCAAAGTGGGCGCAAGATCTATATTGACAACCAAGGCGTCGTTCCGGCTTCCCGGCTTAATGAGCTTCGGATATCTGACCACCAAAGGCACTCTCAGGGCCTCTTCGTAGGCCCACCGCTTGGTGTTTATCATGCCATGCTCCCCCATCAGGAAACCGTTGTCGCTGGTAAAAATGAATACCGTGTTGTCGAGCTGTCCCGTAGCTACAAGGGCGGCAAAGAGTTGACCGATGCCTTCATCAACAGAGGCCAGGCTGCGCAGCTGGTCGCGCACGACCGATTGAGGATCCCTCCCTCGGTTGCGACGCGGTTCGCCGGGTTCGGGCGCCACGCCTTCCAGTTCCAGCGGGTTGTGCTTTTCCACTTTTCGCAATAGGACCGGATGCCCTGCATATCCCACATAGTCCCAGCGTTGGTCATCGGTGATAACGAACACGATGTTGGGTCGCGAGTCAGCCGCATGGATCAGCCAAGCAAGACCATTGAAACATAGTAGGACTAACAAGCCGCGATACACCTTCATTTACCTTGATTGTATTATACATTTGAAAGAATGTGCGACAGTATCTATGCTAAATACGACAATTATTAGGCCCAAAATCCTACATCGAAAGCGCTCGAAGAAAACCCTCCGCAAACTCGCTTCCGAACGAGATGCCTGGCCAGGTAAATTGGCAAATTTCCCAGTCGAAATCGACCAGGATGCCATTGATCAAGTGAAGGTGCTTCGTTACCTTTTGCAAAAGCAAATCGTCGTAGGATTCGGCAACCAAGGATATCTCCTGAAGCAGGCTTACAATGAGCCCTCATCGGGTAACCTGAGTCAGCCTGCAGGGCGTCGTCGACAAAGGCAGCTGTGGAGAGCAAGCAGGGGCCCTCGGCAGAGAGTGCGACGGAAAGCTCATATTCTCCCGCTTGTTCAATCTTCACCACAAATTCGATATAGCTGCCCGCTCCCATGCGCAGGTCGGCGCAAACCACCTTTCCCTGCGAAGCTCCGGCCCGATCTTTGGGGTGGTGAAAGTTGCCGCGCTGGTCATAGTCGGATGAGGTTTGGTGAGGCAGATCTTCCGCCTCCAGCCATCCGTCTTCGCCTGGTTGGGTGTAGCTGAAACTCAGGTACTGGCTCAGATCGTCGATGGCTTGAGTGTATTCGGGGTTCTTAGCCCCTTCGTCGTCCCCCGGGCCACCCAACGTACTCTGAGGTTCATTCGTTGGCTACGTAACCACTGCTGGATTCAGGCTTCCTGGCCGCAGGCTTTCGCTGCTTTAAAAACCATATACGCTACTTGCTAGCCATCAATGGTGGACACCCATCTCCTAACAGTATCAGTAAGATTGACTTTCAGGGCGTTTTAAGGCTCAATATGCATTCACATCGAAATGTAGGGCTGTTACACTGCAAAAATAATTAAATCTTCTTATCAATTCTCCCAGTTTTTTCTCCTCCCCCTATAACCCCCACCTCTGCGGCTTCGCCGCTAAAAAGCAAATTCCTATCAGTCGCGAAGGTTCTTCTCGTGGCAATCTCCACTTGGCGCGTTTCCGCATTAGAACTTCCACCGGAACACGTCACATTTTTCGAGAGCAAGATTCGCCCTGTACTTGCCGAAAGCTGCTACGAATGCCACAATAGCGTTAATAAAACGAAGGCTGGTTTGGCGCTTGACTATCGAGACGCCTTGCTGGCAGGGAGCGACGCGGGGGAGGTTGTTGTTCCTGGAAAACCGGAAGATAGCGCATTGATCTGGGCGATTCGCCATGAAGACGATCTCGAAATGCCGGAAAACGGCCCCAAGCTAGACGATAGCGTGATTCGCGATTTTGAGGAATGGGTGAAGATGGGCGCCCCTGATCCCCGGGATAAAAAACCCACGCAACTCGATTTGGACAATGCGGTTCCTTGGCCGGCGCTATTGGAAAAACGGAGCAAATGGTGGTCATTCCAGCCTCCCAAGAAGTCCCCCTTTCCCAGAGTTTCGAACGAAGAATGGAGCGAGAATCCCATAGATCGATATATCTACAGCGCCCTCATGGAAAAAGGCCTGCAGCCGCAGGGCTTAGCCGCGCCTGAAGTCCTCGCCCGCAGGGCGCACCTGATTCTCACCGGGCTGCCTCCCAAAGCGGAAGTGGTCGAGAAATTCGTTAGCGACCCGTCGGAGGAGGCCTATAGAGCTATGATTGACAGGCTTCTCGCGTCAAAGGCCTATGGCGAACGATGGGGTCGGCACTGGATGGACTGGTATCGCTTCGCGGAGACTCACGGAAGCGAGGGAGATCCCGAGATTCCATACGCAGGCATATATCGCGACTATATCATTCGAGCCCTCAACCAAGATGTGCCTTACAATCAATTGCTGAGGGAGCATATTGCCGGCGACTTGATGAAAAGGCCCCGCATTAACGAGGAGCTGGAACTTAACGAGTCTGCTATCGGGCCTGCCCACTTTAGGATGGTGCCTCATGGATTTGGCGTTACAGACGCCTATCAAGAACAGATAACCTATACCGAGAATCAGATCGACGTCATTTCGAAAGCGATGCTCGGCATAACCGTATCCTGCGCCCGTTGCCACAATCACAAGTTCGATCCAATCAGCCAAAAGGACTTCTACCGGTTCTATGGCATCATGATCAGCAATCGTCCCGGTACGCGCAATGTCGACGCGGCAGAGAAACAGGCCACCAATAAACGGGAGCTTCTAAAATTGAAGCTGAAAATCCGCAAAGGCATGTCGGACTACTGGCTGAAACATACCGATGCTGCGGTTGAAAAACTGGCTGCCTTTTCCTTTCCCGAAACGGAAGAGGAGAAAGCGTTATTCGAGGATCCGGAGAAAGATCCCGATGAGCGAAAACTAGAGATCCCAACCGATCCTAACCTGCTTAACCAGCTTTGGCGAAAACAGGAGATGAATGCGGTTGGCGAGTACCATCCGTTCTATCCGATTAAGGAATGGCTAGACAAACCGGCCGCCGAAATAAGGGCGGCATGGAACCAGCAGATCGCAAACCACGCCAAGGAATCCGAAGCGTACGAAAGCGCGAAAAAGAAGGCCACCTTCTACGCGGACCTTCGCGAACAGAAAACGTTGGATGCCTGGTACCAGGAAGGAAACGGCCTGGGACCCAAGGTCAGTCCGGCTGGCTCATTTGCCGTATCCGGAGAAGGATTTTCCGCGATTTCCGGAATCTATCCTAGAGGCGTCTACAGCCACTTGATTTCAGACAAGCATAACGGAACCCTAGCCTCGCCTAATCATACGTCGAACGGCGAGAAGAGCTACATGCGGGCCGCAGGGTTTGACGGGGCGATTCGCATGTCGGCCCGCCATTACCCCCTAGAGCAAGGATTGCATCCCTATGAAACCGCCGGCACGGGATTCATGCAATGGTTCCCGCTGGCCAAGTACAAATTTTGGAACGAAGAACAAGTGCACTACCAGATCTCGACCGTCGGAGACAAGCCGACGAAATCGAAAGAGGGCCGATCTTGGTTTGGCGTTACCGAGGTAATCGGAGGAGACATCGAGGTGAAGGAGATGGGGGCGCCTTTGTTCACCGTTATCGAAAATGCGGAGGGCGTTACCGACTGGGTATCGCTACTCGCTGCCTACAAAAAGGCGCTCGAGGAATCGATTGTCGCTTGGAGGAAATCGAGAATTAGCGACGCTCAAGCGGAATTTCTCAGCGCTTTTGTCCGATTCAATCTTCTTCCCAATTTCTATGAAACGCTCCCAGGGCAGCTCGCGCCGCTGTTCGCGGAATACCGCGCTTTGGAAAACGCGATTCCGTTTCCGACCCGGGCTCCGGCCATCTTCGAGGGCGACGTAGTCGATCAACCCTTGCTGGTGCGCGGCGAGTATAAAAAGGAAGCCGATATCGTCGCGAGGCAATTCTTGGAAGTGTTTAGCGACAAAGCCTACAGCAAACGGAATTCGGGGCGATTGGAATTAGCCGCGGACATCGTGGGCGAGGTTAACACTTTGAAGTCCCGCGTTCTTGTAAATCGCCTTTGGAACTACGTCTTCGGTCGCGGAATCGTCCCCACAACGGATAATTTCGGCCGGCTTGGCAAGAAACCCGCGCATCCGGAACTACTAGACTTTCTTGCTCTAGAGTTTGAGAAACAAGGCTGGTCTATAAAAACCGCTCTCCGGCAAATGGTTCTGAGTCGGACATTTCGCTCAAGCAGCTCGGCCCCAATCGATATTAAGGATCGGGATCCCGACAACGAATACCTGTCCCACTACACCCCTCGCCGGCTAGACGCGGAAGCGATTATGGACTCCGTTAATAGCATGGCCCGGGACGATTTTGAACGCGGCGTCTACGTGGAAACTGCGCGAAACGATCTCAATCCGTTTCTCTCTACATTTAATTTGCCCATCCCTACCACGACGGTCAGCAACCGCGACAGCACCAACGTTCCTGCCCAAGCATTGAGCATGATGAACGGGGAATTTGTGCATGAAACGGCGGAGCTATGGGCAAAAAAGATTGAGGGAAAGCATGCCGTAGGTTCCATCCAGGCCAAAATTCACTCCCTTTACATGGATGCCTACGCACGAGCCCCTACCGATGAGGAAAAGGGGCGTTTCATAGAATACTACAGCAGTATCGATAGTTCAGATACCGTTTTAAAAAGCATCGCATTCGTATTGCTGAATTCGAAAGAGTTTATCTATGTATATTAGTCAATACAGCCGACGCGAATTCCTAAATCTGACATCAAAGGGCGTCGGCGCCTTGACGCTTTCCAGTCTCGTCAATTCCGTTTCAGCCAAAACGAGCTATTTGCCTCAACTGCACCACGCCCCGAAGACGAAATCGGTCATTTTTCTCTACATGTCTGGCGGCGTATCGCACGTAGACTCCTTCGATCCCAAGCCCTTGTTGAGGGAACTGCATGGAAAGCCAATGCCAGTGGATGTCGACCGAACTCAATTTGACGATGTAGGGAATATTCTCGGTTCGTTTTGGGACCACAAGCCCTACGGCGAATCCGGTATCGAGATGACAAATCTCTTTCCCCGTATAGCGGAACGGGTGGACGATCTCGCAATCGTTCGCAGTTTAACCGCCAAGTTCAGCGAACACGCTCAAGGCAACTTTTTCATGCACACGGGATTTCCGTTTCTCGGATACCCGAGCGCGGGGGCTTGGATCAACTACGGCTTGGGCACCGAGAATAAAAATCTGCCCGGTTTTATCGTTCTCCAGTCCGGCAAGTCCTTTACCCCGCACGGCGGTGTCAGCCTTTTTGGAAACGCCTTTCTTCCCGCCACGACTCAAGGCTCTATCTTTAATATTACAGGAAACAGGGCTATTCCCAATATCCAGCCTTCCCTCCTGAAACACGAACAACGGAAGGCGCTGGATATGATCAGCAGTCTCGACAATTCGTTTGCCAATCGAGTAGCCGCAAAAGATGCCGTAATAGCCTCCATCACCAATGCCAAAACCGCTTACCTAATGCAGGAAGCCGTCCCCGAACTCACCGATATTTCCAAGGAATCCGCAGCCACTTTAGAAATGTACGGCGTCAACGATAGCGTTGAGCATAAAGACGAATACGCCCGTCAATGCTTGATGGCGCGACGCCTCGTGGAGCGCGGCGTTCGTTTCGTCGAGCTATCCTGCTGTAGTCATGGAATTGGCGGGGGTGGAGGCGGAAATCCGTGGGATCAGCATGGAGATATCGAAAAGGGACACGGTACCATGGCTGCCCAAGTCGACCAGCCGATCGCCGCTCTCATCAAAGATTTGAAGCAACGCGGCCTCCTGGATCAAACCTTGATCGTGTTTACCGGAGAGTTTGGTCGCAATCCGTTTTCCCAAGCCAGCTTTTCCGCGGATATCGGGCGCGACCACAACCCCCAAGGCTTCAGCGCATGGTTCGCAGGCGGCGGCGTCAAAGGCGGGACGATCTATGGGGCCACGGACGAATTCGGCTATCGAGCGGTCGACAAGATATCCAATATTTACGAACTTTGGGCCACCGTCCTCCACTTGCTCGGAGTGGATCACGAGCGATTGACCTTTCAGCATGGAGGTAGAAATCTTCGCCTTACCGACGTACACGGAAAGATCTGGAGCGAGATCATCGCGTAGTTGGGCTTCGTTAGATTCCACAGAGTCATCGAACTGCAAATGTAGGGCGGGCATCTTGCCTGCCAAAACAGGCTGGAATCCTGTTCCGGCAAAGCCGGATCAAAAGACTGAAAGGAACGTTGTTAATTTTCATTCCTAATCAGCGCCCATCCGTGCCTGTCTGCGTGCACCGCACAGGCAGGTAATCCGTGGTTAAATCGCTCCTCAAGGTTAGCTCTCGATCGAATATTTAGCAGATGCGAGCTACTACTTTAGTTGTTGATATACCAGACGGGCGGCTTCGCCTCGGGTCAGGTTGGCTTCCGGATCAGGCCAAGGGACTGCCGGCTTTTGGAGAAGGCCCGAAATAATCCTCATCGCCTTGGCTCCCGTTACAGCTTGATCGGGATAGGCAAATACCGGCGGGCCAACCCCTGATTGATCCCGCCACCAATAGTTCAGGTAGTTACGCACTTCATAGTCAAAAAAGGGCTCGGGGGATTGGGTCGAGTAATCGTAGAGGGTCTCCATGTATTTGAACGCCGGATGTCCACGCGGCACGTCTTTAAAATGGGCGGCAGTGATACTGATCGGAATATCAAGTCCCATCACCGCCATGCGGGCAAATGCGCCCATAGTGATCGGATTGTCCGGGTGGAAATAATAGTTCTCATCTCCATCTACCGCACCCAACAGGCTCAGCTTCTGGACGGCCTCGAATTCAGGGGCATCGGCCGTCTGGTCTTTGTAGAAGAACAGGAAGGAACCCTGTCGCAGCAGTTCATCCTGGATGTCCCCGACAGGCAGTTCACTGAGTTCGCGGCCGTCGTCCAGGGCAATCGCCGCTGCCACTCCGGCAGCCTGCCCCAGGGAGGACCATGGGGGCTCCATGCGAACGCTTGAAATGGCCAAGTGAGTGGAGGAAATGCCAACCGGAAAGAGCAAGCCCTTGTGATTCTTCGGCACTATCACGCCGTAGGGAATCGTATAGGGACCAGTGACGTCCTCCAGATGGACATCCCCCTCCGCAGCGTCTTCCCCGTACGGGCCCGCGTCCGGCGTGGTCGGGTTTTGCACATTGTGCGAGTCAATCGGATACATGCCAATCGCTATCGAATCCGCGTGCAAAGGCGCCCGTACCCCATCGCCGCGTAGATCCTTGTGAAGATCGCTTTCGGTCAGGGTGTAGAGTCCTTCAATCCTTCGCCCCTGGCGCACGTACAGGCGATAGGGAAAATGGCCGTTGTCCGTGAACTCGTCGTCTGCCAGCCCGACATTGGGCGAGCCTCCCTCTGTCTGGATGAAATACATCCAGCCCAAAGAGTGGTTGCGAAAGATCTCCTCAATTTTTACCCGTTCCTTCCAGTCGGCCAAGACAAAGTCGGTCGAGTGCCCGGCCAGATCAGCGCCATAGTTGATGCCGAGCATATCAAATTTGCCATTGGGTATGATGGGTTTCTGAGCCTTATTCCACTTGTACTTGGCAGGATTATAATCTGGCGGCGGCTTTTTCAACCGAAAGGGGTGGTCCGGCCGACCGTAGTCCTTTCCCGTCATGCGGAAGGTGAAAGCCTGCGTCAGGTTGTCTGCCTCCCCTGTGCCACCCGGAAAAATCGTACCTCTGAGCACGCCCGGTATCGAACCGAAGGCATCGGTATAGATGTGCCCTGCATGGGGTTCTTCTCTGGAACGAGCTTCTCTGCCTATACGAAAGGGTACGCCGGCAAAGGCGGCGAGATCTGCTGCGTAAGTCGCGTCAATGAACACCCGGCCACTATATTCATGCTTACTTCCGAGTTTTCCCCGATTGTCGCGATCTTGCGTCATCACTCCCACTACCCGGTTGCCTTCCATTTTCACGTCGACGGCGACTTCGTTAAAGCGCGTCGCGACCGTCGGCACTTCCGCCACCATCTCCGCATAGATCCTGGCTGCCGTGCTGGGTTCCCAGGCCTGTCCCTCGGCGACATTCCATGTCAGATTAGCAGGCTGTTGCATATGCATCTTCACCAGGGGGTCGTCTGCCAGCGACATCCGATGGTAGGTCTTTACCCGTTGCCGGAATTCTTCCATGACCCCGCTATTCGCCTGCCTGATATGATCGTCCAATCTCAGGACTCCCGAGGCAAGCATTCCGCCCAGCACCGGCGACTGCTCAATAATAATTACGCGCTTTCCCATTCGGCCCGCCGCAATGGCCGCCGCGATTCCTGCGGGAGTACCCGCTATCACGACCACGTCGTAGACTGTATCCTCTTTCGCGTAGGCTTGGCCGACCGGCAGCAGAGCAAGGCAACAAAGGCCCGCCAAGATAGCGCGGTTCAGAAATTTGAAACAAATAATTATCTTCATCGAAAAACGCCTTTTACCCCTGTCGTTACTAGTTTGCTACACACTTTCCCGCTACTGACCGGTCATTCTCTTGTAAACCTCTATTCCCGTTTCTCCGCGCTCGTTCGTCTTGGGAAAGGACTTGTCGAGGTAGGACTTGACCTGCACCTCGAACGCCTCGTATTCATCGGCGGCGATCTTCTCGTCACGATCCCTGTCAATAAACGGGAAGAGCCAGTCAAAACCGGGCCTGTCACTGCCCCATTCAGACCGGGAAGACCACTCTCTGGTTGAGGATGCGCTGTAACTTGCCATGTACTTGCCTTCCCTGGCCAGCCGTCTCCATGCCACGTCTGTCAATTCTTCGGCCCAGCTCAGGAAATCATCTCCATTGAGATTGGCCCGGTGCCAGTCCGGGTGCGGGAACTCGTCGTAAGAAAGGTAGCCGTCCTTGTTCTTGTCCGATCGCCACCAGAACTGCACGGAGAAATGCAACTGCTCTGTCGGGAGGCCCGCTTCCAATTGCTCGATTCCCAAAAGCCTTTTTGCCTCATAAGCCTGCCTTCCCTCCTCTTCCAGCAGGGGCAGATAATCCTTCAGCGCCTCTCTTTTAATCATGAAAAAGGATCCGTAATAACCGCCATGGTTGACAATCTTTCCCACGGCGGATCTGCCGTCTGCGGCAATCAGCGCCGAAAATATTGCCCATGTTCGTGAAGGGACATTTCCACGTTCCGACGTGCCGGCCTGGCGCTCGAAAACCATCATGTTGGTGCGATTACCCGGATACCATTTGCCTTTGATGAGTCCCCTTAGCGTCCTGTCGGAAATAGCTCTGATTGTCGACGGTGGATCAAAGGGGTGTTTGAGCTGCCCGTTGATCCCGGAGATAACATCCCCGTCCTGTTCCAGTTTCACATACATGATACCCTCCCCCGTTGTGGCGTTCATAAACATGGTAGTGAAGAGGACCCATTCCCCGGAGACGTCATCGCCTCCATCCAGTTCTTCCGTATTTCTGGGCCAGACTGCCTGGCGGTTTAAAAGTCTGTCCTCCTTGTTGAGATGCCTGAAGACGGCCATCTCAAGTTCCGGCGTGAGCAATTGCCCCGGCTTCTCAGCCGCCGGAGTTGGTTGCGCCGCGCCGCTCATCGTCGCCAGCGTTATGAGAAATAGGATTGTTGGTACTCTTTCCATTTTCATTTAGAATCTCTTTATTTTAAGTTTCAGCTCCGGAAGCCCTGAACACCCCGCCACTACAGTCCCTCACGCTTTAGTATTTCGGCCACATCGAAGAAGTCTCGCGCTTCCCAATCGGGGGTGTAACCGTGGTCCTCCAGCGGTTCCCCGGCCCGGTTCACCCAGATGACCCGCAGCCCTGCTGCCTTCGCGCCAACGATGTCGAACTGCCCACGACAGACATAGACCACTGCGTCGAGGTCGAGTCCAAGCTTGGCAATTGATTTGAGATAGATATCGGGGTGAACCTTGTTTTTGCCCCAAAGATCGGCAGTGAGATAGACATCGAATTCGAATCCCATCTCCGCGAATCGGTCGACGATCCCGATCCGGACCATCTCACTGTCCCCGTTCGTGAGCGGTCCCATGATCGGGTAGCCAAGAGTTCGTATCGCTTTGAGCCCTTCGATGACGTCCGGATACGGATCGAGCTCGTGCCAGGCCTGAATCAGTTCGTCTTCCTCTGATTTGGTGAATCCCACGTCGTTGAACCGAGCCGCCGTATGAAGTGCACGCCGCGTCACGAAGGAGAACGGCTCGAAGCCTTTGTCGACAAGGGTGTTGTACATGATGTAGACGAGCTGCTTGGATCGCCACAGTTGGGTAAAGACCCCCGGGTCAGTATCAACCCCCTTGCGTTGGAAAACCTCGGCCACGGCGTCTTCGACGCCTTCCCACGAAACAAGCGTCCCGTAGGAATCGAACAGCACCGCCTTGACGGTCCCTTGGGCGCGAACCGAGGGCTGAAGCACCAGGACCAACGCCATAACCGCGAGGGTGCCGACGAGCTGTCGTGCCCCGATGCGAAACGCAGACGCCCTCTTCAGCCTTCTTGTGTAGTATCCCCGAAATAACTTCAACTTTACGGAGCTCAATTATTGAACTAATGAAAACTACTACATTTTACACTAAAGGAACACTTCAATCTTTAGAAAAAATGCCCTAGAACCGAAGGGTACCAGAGAACTTCAGACCCATTTCGCCTGCAAGGTCGGCGTACTGGAGAGCTTTATCCGCATAGAACTCCTCCGTAACATTGTCCAAGTTCAACTGAAACTTGACCGGATAATTTCCAATCGTGGTATCGTAGGAAGCAAACAGGTCTATTCTGGTGTAACCAGGTTCAACCACTAAAGCCCGATTGAATGAACCGTCCAAGTGTATAGGTCCATCTCTCCACTGCAATCCTCCGCCAAAGGCGAATCCATCCAACGGGCCACCATCTTCGATGTTGTATTTTGCAAACATGGCTATCGATTCTGGTGAATTAGCTCTCAAACCCATACCTACTATATCAGAAATTCCATCGCCGTCCGTGTCCGGGGTATTGTTTGTAATAGGACTTTCAAGAATACGAGCGTTGATTTTGGCATAAGCAAAAATCATTTGAAAGCTGGGAAGCGGTGTGTAAACGAGGTCTAGTTCAAAACCTTCACTGCGTTCCCCGTCGGCCAGATATCTGCCAATCCGGCCTTCAACAACAGCACCTGAATCAGCCCGTTGGACGTTGGTTTTATTGATAAGGAAAAGCGTTGAAGTACCTGTTAGTTTTCCATCCATTGCGCTAAACTTCAAACCAACCTCCTGTCCCTCTCCATTTTCGGGAGGAAAAAAGTCCGAATTCGGATCACTGGGATCAGATCGACCATTAGGTGTAAAGGATTCTGATTGCAGGTAATAGGCCTGCACATTTTCAGTCAGGCTATAAGTTACACCAAACTGTGGAGTCGTATCCGTTTGATCGATTCGACGTAAAGTACTCCAGCGGAGACCTGCCAGAATATTCAATCGGTCGTTCATTCCGGTAAACTGGTTGACAACATACGCTCCCTGGTCCCAAACCGGATCATAAACGCTGTTTTGAATGGCTCTGTAGCCAGCTCCAGCTGTCCGTGTGACAGGATCCCAATGACCGGGATAGTTCAAATCCGGGTACTGCTTTACAGCGAAATACTCTTCCTCTGATAAGGTTTCCCAGTCGTGGAACAAGGTGCGTTGAGTAGTCCAATTACTAAAATCGGTTAAAAGAACTTTAGTATTTTCGACTTCAAACCTTTCCCAACCGAAAAGAATTTTATTTGTGAATTTATCGTTAGTGAACGTCTTGGAGAGATATATGTTGATCGTATCGTTGAAACCATACCCCTCCTGGATTGAGGGACGATCCGTAAATCTCCAATCGCCATCCGGCGTCCTTGCGATCCGACCTGTAGTTAGAACCAATCGATGCAACCGATTGGATTCGGCTGTTTGGAAACTTGCTTTCAGATACAGATCATCACCAAAATCGTGTGAAAACTCCACCAGGAAATTTTCCTCATCCTGGTGAAACGTATCCGATGGTGTGAGTAGGCCAATTTCAAGTGAACGAGCTAGTAATTCCCCCTCTAAGAGCTGTTGTCTATGAGGGCGGGGATTATCGGCAGTCAACCACATATCACCAGCGCGCTCCTGAATGCCATCCGCTCTTCGAAATTGATAGTCAAATACCAGCTTGGTGTTATCCGATATATTGTATTGCAAAATTGGATTTATGAAATGCTGTTCAATATTTTCAAAACGGCGCCGGGTTTCAGTTGATAAAGCAGAACCCATAACCCGAAAAAGAAATTTATTATCAGCGTCCAAAGGAGTATTATAATCAAATTCAGCGATTCTATAATTCCAGGACCCTAATCCGACTTTCACCCTTCCTGTGCGAGTATCATGGGGCCTTTTGGTAATGTAGTTTACGACGCCACCTGGATCGGATGCTCCATAAAATATCGCGCTGGGGCCCTTGAGGATTTCAATCCGTTCAATGTTTACTGAATTAGTAATCCCTTGAAGGCGGACGCCATTTCGGAGAACTTGGGAAGTTTCATACCCCCTGATAGCGAAATATTCACCCCTGGTAGCACCTCGTCTAGTCTCATTTCGGCGAGACAATCCAACTCCACTGATAAAGCGGATTGATTCTTCGACTCGCAGCGTGTCCATATCCTCCAGGAGGTCTCCCGTTACCACTCCAATATTTATGGGAAGATCCCGAATATCCGTTTTGGTAAGGGTTCCGCTGATTACGTTCAGAGCACGGTAACCATCCGCATCCTTTTCGGTTATGGTAAACGGTTCGAGCTCAATAATGTTCTCCTCATCTTCCTCTTGGGCAGTCAACTGACCTCCCGGGCCAGCTATTCCAAGGGTTAACACGACGGCAAGGGTTTTAAGCCAATTGTTCTTCTGTGCGTTCATTTCAGCCTCTTCCATGATTTAGGGTTCAGTAATTGATTCGCCCATCCAGTGGGTAGTTTCGAATCGGTGACAAGCATTGGAGCATAAGCAGATCTGAGCATAAGCAGATCTAATAGCAACCATACCCTGAAATTAATGGCCTGTCCTAATGGTCGTCAAGTTAGTTTTTCAAGGTTCCTCAAGTTTTGGTAGGCCTATCGACGGATCATGACCTACCTCAGGAGCTTATCCGAGTGAGCAGGTCTTTCATACCTCTCCTGGACCTGCAGGTGGTTCCCGGCAAGCGGGCAAGCGAATTGATTCCATAGGAGGAAAAGGTCATTTTGTTTTCTTGCCTGATAGCAATGTAATTCCAGGATCAGAGGGAGGAGGAAGACACCTTAACCGGGAAAGAAATCATGAGAAAAACAGTAAGCAACAGCATCTCAAGGCTCGTCCTGATCGCATTCTATTCAGCGACCTGCGGATTACAGGCACAGCTGACACACGAATTGTCATCAAACGCGCATGTCAAACAATTCAGGGTCGCTGGTCCGTTCCACCAGGAAGGGTTGCAGCCCGATCATTTTGCCGAACTGATGGAAATCGAATTCATCGATAATGAAAGTCAGTTTGGCCTGGGTGAGGACAAACATGAATCAGTGGTGGCAGAAACCGGACCTGATGATTCCATCGATTTCAACGAGATCCTTGGCGAAAGCAAAATGGCTCTGGCCTATGCTCAATTCGAGGTTCATTCCCCCGAGGATGCGGAGGTACTGTTCCTGGTTTCCGTGGCAGATGGCGCCAAGATCTATCTGAATGGTGAGAGTGTGCACGCGTCCTACGGAGGAATGGGGCGGAACTACCTCCACTTCCATGCAAATGTGCATGAAGGAAAGAATAATGTTGTTATCAAGGTGCCCAATCAGGACTGGGGTTGGCGCTTATCGGTGAGGATCCTGGATAATGAACGGGCCGCGTCGTATCTTGACAAAGCTGATGAAGCGTTTGAATACCAGAAATTTCTTCACAGCAACCTGCAGATAAAAACGGGTCCGGTGGCCGATCCCAGGTTTCGGCCGGGAAGATTCCCCACATTGGTATTCGAGAACCCGCAGTTGGTAGAAAAATACCTGGGAGGAAGTTATCGTATCAGAACCAGGTGGTTTGACGGCGATCTGGCTGAAGTGGACTATCCGAAAAAACCCGGACGCTATGCGTATTACGCTGAAATCAAAGGAGCGAATGGCATCACCCTCAAAAAATCGGCTACCCTATTCTGTTCGGACGACTGGAGGGGCCAGTTTCAGAGGCTGGATTCCAGGTTGGGCTATATCGCCGTAAACGACATCCCGGAAAGCACATGGGAGACACACCGAGAGGCAATCGGCGCATTTACGGGCTCTATCATGCAGTCTTCCATGATGCTTCAGAAAGAAGGCGCCGTTCTATTGGCGTTTGCCGAGGAGGTGTATAAACGGAACCTCAGGCCGGGTCCACGGACGACACCGCTGATTTTGAACGGGGACTATCATGCCCGATTGAAACAAAAGATACTGGGCGTAGAAAACAAGTATCCGAAACTGAAGCGACCCGCCGCTTCGGGGAAAAAAGCGCCTGTTTTGACAAACCTGTCCGCATCACAGGCAGAAGCATATGATGATCTGAGGGCAGAGCTGATAGAGGCAGGCAATCAATGGATGGAAGATGACGGGGCGCCCTTCGATATACTGGTCGCCTTGCGAGGTGACATCATTTTTCATGGTAGTTTCGGGCAAGACTATTATGGAAGGTTCACCACGGAAACACCTACGGAAATTGCTTCGATCACCAAATTGCTCACCGGTGTGCTGTTTGCCCAGTTCGTGGACCAGGGGATCATAGGAATTGACGATCCTGTGGGCTTATACCTGCCCGATTTCCCTCTAACCGGTCCCAATGCCGTCACCATGCGTCATTGTTTTACCCATACGAGCGGGTTCTATGGTCATGCCCTATTCGATGGCGTTCACAATCCCTGGCTGGAAAACACCCTGGCCCTGGTCATAAAGGACGATACCGTGGGCCAAGAACACAGATACAATGGTATGGGTTATGACTTGGCGGGAAAGGTCATGGAAGTGATCACCGGGAAAAGCGTATTCAGATTGTTCAGGGAATATCTCTACGATCCCCTGGAAATGAACGATACCGTTCACGACTGGGACCTGGGATTCAGTTGTCAGAGCACGGCCTATGACCTGGCCAAGGTTGGACAATTATTGCTCAATGGGGGTAGCTATGGGAACCTGCAGTTCTTCTCACCGGAAACCTTGGAAAAGATCCTCCCCAAAGACCTGAACGAATTCTACCCGGGGGTGGACAGGAAATGGGGCATCGGGATCAATTATCAGGACCGGAATGGGCTGATTTCCGACAGTGTCCTCGGACACGGTTCGGCCACTTCCAACACATTCTGGGTAGTCCCGGAACATGACTTGGTGATCACTCAGACCAGGCGACGCGGGACCAGGAATTTCGCACCCAATTTCAGGAATGTGATCGGGGTGGTCAAAAGGCATCTCATAGAAAACTGAATAAAGCGACCGGGTCGCGCGAAAAGGGTAAGGGTTGAATGGCGCTAAGTTAAGCGTGTTTGTAGAGGAATATTGTATGAACGCCAATCGGGGTCATGCCGTAGAAAAGTGATGCCTTTTGGAGAAAAAGGGTCCTGTAAGGCATAACTTTTTACGTCTTGACCCCTTCCTTTTCCGAGGTAGTCATATATTCGGAAAATTGCTCAACTAAGCGCCATTCGGGTCAGCCCTGAATGCCACCATGTTAACCACAGAGGACGCCGAGAAAGAGAGAGGGAAAATAAGGAATTTCCGGGACACCGCACTAGTGTGGTGACCCATTAATTTGTTCACACAAGCGGCTGGGTTTTATTCTGACAGCCAGATAGAATGTTAACTCATTTAATGAAGGGCACACTACAATGAACTGCAAAGCAGTTCCACTCCAAAACCCAGTGTCGCGCTGTGCCGTGCGAAGCCTTTAGGCAAAGCATGGTAGCGCACACTGGGTTGGAATGGACAAAAAATAACGAACCCCAACGGGGTTCCACAATGAATCAATCCCAAGGCATTTTGGAAATGATTTGTGGAACCCCGCTGGGGTTCAATCATAGGGGCGATCGGTACCCCGGCGTGCGCTGCGCGACGCTGGGCTCCGGAGTTTAACGCCGTTGGCGTAAAAGCCAGATGTTTGAATCGGTTGACCGGGGCAATAGATGGTTGCATCCTCCGTTCGCCGCAATTGCTTCCAGGCTGTTTCGTGGGATCGCGGCCTAAAGCCGCTCCTACAACTTGAAATCGCTACGGTATTGTTTGAAGGAATTTCCGGGACACCACACTGGCGTCATGTCCCATTAATTTGTTCACACAAGCGGCGGATTTTTTCCAAGATTGAATCGGCGGTAGCTGCTCCAGGTAGGGTTTCATCTGCACCCCTCGCCAGCCTTCCGAAGCATCCACCAACACCGCAAAGACTAGTGACAGTCCGCTGGCCTCCGAGGTGAAGCGAGGGATAATCTTGGTGCGCCTCCTGCCCTCTCCAAAGAGTCTCTCCAGTAAATTGGTTGTGTAACCAGCTTGATTTTTATAGTTGGTATGATTGCCATTCTTTTTGCGCCCGATACCCAAAAACGCAAATTGGTCGTTCAATGATACGGATTCATTTCAAGTTATCTCAGGGAGAAGACGATTATCTTATCGCGGCCAGTCGTATTCACGAAGTGGTGACCGTCAACCTTGATAAAGACCCCGACGCAATCGTCACGGATGATAGTCAGTTTTGCTTTGAGGAGAAACCGGTTCTTCTCGTCAACGAATCGCCCCTGCGCGATGAGCCTTGGTTATTCCCTGCGCTGCACTGGCGTTTTGCGCCCGACGTGCAGGCCATCGCCAACAGTCTACGTGCGGGAAAACTTGGAAAACCTGGATTGTTTCGCATGCACGACTGGGCGCCGACCAATATCGATAGAAAAAATATTCATAAGATTGCGGCGGTCGATCTTTCACGGTGGCTATTTGAAGAAGATCCTAACTCGGTCTACGGGACTTGCTCAAGTTCAGGGGAGTGCTCTCTCATTCATCTGGGATTTCCTGGAGGGGGCATGGCGATATTGGACTTTACCGATTCGCTTCCAGCAGGTGAAGGTTACCGATCCCTTTGCCTGATTGGGGTAAAAGGAGCAGCCTATGCGGATGACCATCGCAACCGAAACCTGTTCTTTACCGGAGGAGCGCCCGAGGCTTCGCCTCCAGATTTTGAACGCTCGTTTATTCAACCCATGTTGGAGGACTTTGTGGTGCGAGTTCAGGAAGGAGAACCTTCCAGTAAGTCTTACCAGGACTATCGAAATGCACAGGAAATTGTCTCCATTGCCACAGCTGGCCGTAACGATCCATGAATGCTACCGACCGCAATCAAAAGCCATTCCAAGTCGGCGTACTCAGCGTGGTAAAACACAGCTATCTTCCTCGTGCCATCGCAAATCATCCACGATTCCAACTAAAAATCGTCGCAGATGATGCAAATCGAGCCGATTGGACCCACCAACGCAACCAGTTGTTCGCGGATGAGTTTGGCATTCCTTATGTGCGCGATGTCAGGAAAGCCATTGAGGACTATGAGCTCGATGCAGTAGTGGTAAGTTCCGAAGTCGAAAGACATTGCGATCTTGGAATAATCGCTGCCGAGGCAGGCCTACACCTCGTGATGGACAAACCTCTGTCGAACCGACTCGAAAACTGCGACCGTCTGCTTCAGGCGATCGACTCAAACGGGGTGAAATCCCTGGTTTGGCACCGAACCTTTCTTCCGGCTCTCATTCAGGCACGCGAGACGATGGAATCCGGTAAAATTGGAAACCTGACCGCGCTGCATTGTGATTTTTACTTCTCCAAAGATGCCGGACCGCCAATCGGAAGTCGTAAGGCAGAGGACCCACCTATCAATTGGCTCGAACGTCAGTTGGAAGCTCACCTTGATGGTTCTGATGGAGGGGTGGGGGTTGAGCCGCTCGGTGAGTTACAAGTTGAAGGTATATATCCACTCACCTACATCCGCCTACTAACTGGCGGAGCGCGAGTGGCACAAGTATTTGCTCGTACGACCTCTCACTTTCATCAGGCACATGCGGATAACGAGATCGATGATCTGGCGTCTGTGTCCCTCGAATTGGAAAACGGCATCATTGCCTCCCTTTGCCTTGGTCGCATCGGCGCAGCATCTCATCCCGACATTGGGGAAATAAAACTTCATCTGATGGGCGACCGTGGAGCCATGGTAATCACGGAAGCTCAACCCGAAGTAGCCATCTATTATCGGGATCAACCCATGACTGAATTCAAACACCAGCGTATCGCGGATGAGAGCAACTATTTATTCGCCGAAAATTTTGCCCGAACCCTGGATGGAATCGAACCACCGATATTCGATGCTCACGCCGCACGGGACGTCTGTGCCATCGTTACCGCAGCCCTTGAATCGGCACAATCAGGGCAAGCAATTTCTCCAGAGGGGCGCTTGTAAGACAAGCTTAGCCACTTGAAAAGAGGGTGTACAGAACAAAATATATAAGACGGTGATCTGCAGGAGAGGCCTTGTATTCCTAAAATGGATGCCTCAAACAAGCAAGGGTTTCAGTGTTCCTGTGCTGTCGGCGAATTTGTCCAGGTTTAAGCCCATGGCCTGTGCCTGGGTCAGCCACAGATTGGCGAGGGGCGTGCCGTCCGGGCAATGCAAATGTTCACCGGTTCTGAATTTCCCTCGGGCGTTTCCGGCTACGACAATGGGGAGGTCGTTGTACTGGTGGGTGGATCCGTCCCCCAATCCCGAGCCGTAGGTGAACATCGTATTGTCCAACAAGCTGCTTCCGTCTGCTTCCCGGATCGCATCCATTTTTTCAATCAGGTAGGCAAACTGTTCCATATGAAAGCGGTCCACCTGCATGAGTTGCTCCACGTAAACGCGTTGTTGGTGGGACATCAGGTGATGGCTCATGGGCTTGTCGAATAGTCCTTCGAAGGTCCAAGGGGTATTCCAACGCTCCGGGCCGACCATCAACGTTGCGACATGGGTCAATCCGGTCTGTAGAGCCACCACCATTAAATCTCCCATCAAGCGAATGTATTCTCCACGAGGCAGGTAAGCCGCCGCCGGTTCCTCCATGCTTACTTTTTTGAGCTCCCCCTTCATCTGTTCCAGGCGATCCATCTGGATTTCAATGGTTCGTATAGAGTCAAAATACTCGCCGAATTTCTGGCGATCGTTGTAACCGAGCTCCAGCTTCAGAGTCCGGGCATCTTCCAGGACCAGGTCGGTGATATTGCGAAAGCGCTGGATTTCCTGAGTGGCAAACAGCCTGTGGTAAACCTTTCTGGGATCGCGAATGGAGGGAGCGACGTGCCCGGTTCCATACCAGGAGATATTGTCGAAGTAAATGGACTCGAGGTTGTCTTTATGGCTATTGCAACTGAGCTCAAGGGTTCGAAAGGGAGTGTTCTTTCCGACCTGATCACCGACCACCTGATCGAGCGTCCGGTCGAGTGGCCAGGCTGATTCCGTAATCGACCAGGGTTCCGCGCTGCTCAAGAAACAGGAAGCGCATTGGGCATGGACATCGGTGCCGATTTGGAACGTCCGGTCCATGCCGGTAATCAAGGTTACTTTGTCTTGAACCGTTTTTAATGGCTCCAGGGTGGATGTCCATTTTATGGGTTGAAAGCCAACTTTGCTACCTACCCAGGATATGTCCGCTACCGCAAAATTATTGCCTTTCGGTAAGACCGCTGTCTCCTCGCCCGGAAAGAAACCCCGGCGCACGACTCCGATCGGGACATAAAAGAAGGCCATACGCTGGGCTGGCATGGGTCGCTTCACTGCCAGGGAAACACTTTCCATCCAGGGCAGCGTCAGGAGAGCGCCGCCTGCGCCGCGCAAAAATGAGCGTCTGGAAATAGGTTTCATGGGGTATGAATTCTGGTGGAAATACTTCGATGCAAAAAGTAGCTTGAACTCGGAAGGGTCTATTTATGATGAAACGAGTCACTGAGGACAACCTGTTTTATAAAGGTTTGAATCTTATAGTTGTCCGCTTGGGTTGCGTTTACAATATTGGTGAGAGAGGGCGCATCTGCCAGCCCGGTTTCGCGACCAAGTGAAAATGACAGTAAATGGGCGGCGAAGGCCTCGGCGAAACGATCTTTTTCGGCTAGAATAGCGTCCTTGAATTCGGTGATGGTGGAGAAAGCGTGTTTATTAAATAGCACGCCTTCCGAATCTACGGTCCTCCCGTTTTCGTAATGGTCGCGCCATACCCCCGTTGGACCGTAATTTTCCAGGGCGAAGCCCAGGGGATCAATGCGCTTGTGACAACCGGCACAATCCTCTCGTTCGCGATGAACCGCAAATTGCTCGCGCAAGGTCAGATGCTCCATGTTCGGTTTGCGGGTTGTTTCTTCCAAGGGCGGAACTTCGGCCGGCGGCGGTTCGGGAGGGTCGTTAAATAGCACCGAAGCGATCCAGGCTCCGCGTGTTATGGGTTGAGTGCGGGTGGGATTGGAGGTCATCGTCATGACTGCCGCTGTAGTGATCACGCCACCTTCTCGGCGATCCAACAAGGGTACCCGCTTGAAGGGAACGGCGGTTGGAAGAACTCTTTCCGGCCGAGCGCCATCGACATACCAGGTGTCGAGCAAGTCGCTCCGGTAACTGAAATTCGAATCGATTAATTCCAGGATGGACCGGTTTTCGACCAGGATCGTTTCGAAGAGCAACAAGGGCTCCATCATCATATGCATGCTGGCCCGGAACTTTGCGAAATAGAAATTTGGATACAGATCCGGATCCGGGACCGATGAAATGATGCGCTCGAGCTGCAGCCATTGGGACGGGAAACTGTCGCAAAATCGCTTCAGCTTTTTATGGGCGAGCATGCGGTCGACTTGTTCGCTCAATACGTTTTTATCAGTGAGCCTTTCGACGGCTGCCAGGTCGAGCAGCTCCTGGTCGGGAACGCTGCCCCAGAGGAAAAACGACAATCGTGAAGCCAGCTCATGGTCATCGACTCGGTCAGACGAGGAGTCAGCAGTCGCTCGATCGTAGAGATAAAGAAACCGAGGAGAGGCCAGGACTGCGGATGCCGCCCGTTTCATCGCCTCGGTAAATGAATGCCCCGCTTTGATTTGTCTTAGGGCAAAATGGGTGTATCGATCTACGATCAGATCCTCCGCATGCTTTCGAAATGCCCGGGTTAAAAGCAGGCGAAGCCGTTCTCTGATTGCGTGTTCTGCCGTTTCCACCCAAAGGGGCTCCGCAAAGAAATCGTTCCATATACCGACGTTTGCCTCGTTAAAGTCGTGGCTTTCCACAATGGAACGGCTGAGCGTTAAAAAAGATTCCAGTAGGAGCGGAGAAAGGGTCAGGTGGTCGGCGCGGTTGTCAAAGCCATGCTCCGCCCGCAGGTCTTGAGGGAAGGGCGCGACGCCGCCCAAACGTTTATCAATGAGCTGGGATTTTCCAAGCGGTCGACTTCCCGCCTTCAGACTGTCAGGCATGGATCCGGTTTCCGGGCGGAAGTAATCGCCATACTCGCGTAGCATGCGTTCCGGTAAGGCAAACACGTCGACCTTGAGATCGAACAGATCCTGCACCGCATTGCTATATTGAAAGCGATTCATGCGCCGGATGGGGATGGGAGGAAATTCCTGCTGCGCGGCGACGGCGTCTTTCATGAGATGGTTGAGGGATTGCAGAAGACGGGTCCGGGTCGCTGATGCCAGCGGTTCTTCCTCTTCCGGAGGCATTTCCTCAAAGTCGAGCACATCGATCATATTCCGGAGGAGTTCCGGATTCCCGGCCAGTGTTTCAGCTGAATCCAACTTCGCCAAATTCACGTCGCCTTTGATCTTTTTCTTCGCGCCGTGACACTTTACGCAGCTTTCTTTTAAAACCGGTTGAATGAGCTCCTTGAAAGCGCGCTCATCGAAAGCGTTGGCATGTAATGAAAAAAAGCATACAGCCACCACGCTGATCACAGGGGTGATGCGCCATCGAAAGATGGAAAGGCTCTTTTGGGAATTTAACTTCAATCGGGCAATTGCTTGTGGTAGAAGCTTAGCCTATTTCGATCCTGGCCTGCCCTTCAACCTTTTTTTGAGGATAGGTAGTCATTCGAATAGGGATAGGAATCCCAGTTACTGATAAGAATTTGCTTTTTAGCGGCGCAGCCGCCGAGGTGGGGGTTTTCCGGAAAGACCGAAAAAAGTAATAACGGATACCAATGCCGGGAATAATTTATATATGATTGTATTCATGGGGATGTTCACTGGGATTTTGTGACCAGGATTCAACCCTATTATAAATACAAGGACCAAGCAGGTGAACAATACTCGTCTTCCCTATTTGATCAAACCCGAGTGAAGATCCAAGTTAAGCAAATTTACCATGAAATATCAAATTAAGGCCGGCGTCGGGATTCCTTCGAATGTAAACGGCCTGTACATCTGTCCTAAAGCCGCTTAACTAAGCGCCATTTGGGTAAGGGTTGAAGGCCACCAAGTTAACCACAGAGGACGCCGAGAACACAGAGAAATGCGGGCTCGAGGCAAGAACCTCGGGAATCCGGTAGAAGATCATCCATCCTGCTCACGTCGTTGCCTTATCACGTCCCTCCGCCGGAAGGCCTCCGCCTGGAGGGCCTCGACAAAGCCGTTGAGAAAACTTGCGTCTTCCCGATTCTGAAAGGCTGCATGGACCGGGTCTTTGGTCTTTTCCATCCATTGGCCAAGGATTGCACGGTGGGCGGCAATCTCCTCCTGCCACTTGGAGTCATCGATCAGGTTATTCAGGTTGTCCGGGTCATTCTCAACATCGAAAAACTCTTCCACGCTACGAATATCGAACTGGTGCAGGCGCTTGGACCAAGTGGGTTCCGTCTCAGCCAGTTCAACCATTACCCGGTATGATAAAGTACCTTGGGCGGCGCCCTGGAATTTCCGTCCTTTGACGGCCCAGGGGTTGAAAATATAGTTGAAGCGTTTGGTCTGGACCCCTCGCATCGGGTGGCGGCGGCGGCCCGAACTCTCGTTGTATTCCTTGATTACGTGATCCAATTCGGGCTGTTTCTGTCCCTTCAGGACCGGGTGGAACGAATGCCCCTCGAGGCCTTTGGGATGTTCGATGCCCGCTATATCGAGCAGGGTCGGCAACAGGTCGAGCGCCGAGATCATGTGTTCGGTGTCATGAGTTCCCGGTTTGATCTGCCCCGGCCAGCGGACCATCCAGGGCGTCCGCGTGCTATGGTGAAAGAGGCAGGTCTTGGCGAATGGCAAAGGCATGCCGTGGTCGGAAAGAAACATGACGACCGTCTGGTCCGCCTTGCCGGATTCAGCCAA
>CBDCNU010000011.1:0-66558 GCA_965219475.1 Opitutales bacterium
GGTGGGCCTTCCAACTGAACGGATCGTATATGTAATAGAGGTTTTGTATGAAAAGCCTTTGCAAACGCTTGACTTGGTCTTGGACCGTTTCTTTGGAAGAAAAGAAAATGGGGTAGGTTATTTCCACTTCCTCAAATGCGTTGGGAGGCACTTGTCCGGGAAGACCTTGACTGACAAAATGGAAGCCTTCGTTGGTATCGAGGTTCAACCCCTGTTCTTTAAGGATATGGTAACTCTTGCCCCGTCTACCGCGTTGGTTGATCTGGGAGAAGCTGACCTCCCAGCGCGTGGTAACCCGTCTTTCCCAAACCTCGGTTGATGGATTGAAACGTATGTCTCGAACGTATTTGCTCTCGGGCAGAGTGGGGAACATCTGTTCGAGTCTATCCTTATCCCACACGATGAGGGCATTTATCCGAAAAAACGGTTTGGTGCTCAGGCGGTAGAGAATAGATCTTTCCCTTAATCTCCACCTCTCCTTGTTCAGCCTGAAGTTTTTTATACCGAAGGAGTCGGCCAGCTCAGCCAGATCCTTTGAAAATTTCCTTCCCTCGATCAGGTATTCATTGAGAAAGCGGATTTCCTCTAATAACAGCCTCTGATGGTATTTGAGTAGCAAATCTTTCATGCTGTCTGCAAATCCCCAAACCACCGGATGCCCGGCGCTATAGGGCTCTCCGGTTATGCCATCGATGACATCGATCTCCCCGGCGTGAATGACAAAGGGTTCCAGATCGATGACCTCCCCCAGCATCTCCGGTTCATCCGACTGTCCCCAAAGGGAATGACCAAGGGAAATCCCTAAAATACAGGTCCATACCGTCCAATAATGATGCGAGGACATGGTGGAAAAGTATCGGGGGGATAACACTGGTGGAAGGGGATGCCGCATGTCATCTGATATTCTTTGGCGTAAGAAAGGCTACCGTTTCCGCGCTTCCGGGGAAAGGCTTTCCCAGGTTTTCCGGGGAAATCTCAGTTGGGCATAACCGCAGGTGGGCAAGTTTGCGATGGTCCGGTTTCCCATGATATTGCAAAATTCGGTCATTGCGGGATTGTGTCCGACCAAGACCACATCATTGAGGGAATCGTCCAATTCGCGGCATCGTTGGAATAAATTGTGGCTGCTGAAAGTGTAGAGAGCGTCATCCAATTCCCATTCTATTTCGCGGTTTTCCAGGGCTCGACTGATGCCTTCGATGGTCATTTGGGCCCGTTGGGCGATGCTGCAATACACCTTGTCGAAATTGCATCCCGCCTGCAAAAAGGGCTCTGCCATGAGCCGGCAGGCTTTTCGGCCCCGTTTATTGAGGGGCCGTTCCACGTCGGTGAGCGAAAGATCATTCCAACTCGATTTTGCGTGGCGGATCAAGTGTACGGTTTTCACTTTGAGGCCAATATCATAGGGATAACCACGGAATGGGAACCAGGAATTGAGATTTTACCCTCGCAAGCAGGCCAAGCGTGCAAGGCATGGACTAACCACTGGTCACTCCATAATTACAATGGCCGAACCCGGATTTTGCGCCATTTCATGACAAACTGACGCTTGCCCTTAATTCCGTGGACCTGCAGGCCGATGAACCCTTTTGGGTGGGTTTCGTAGACATCTTCGCGCACGAGATCCTCCACCAGGCGGCCATTCACCCAGGTTCGCAGCCGTGGACCTTGGGCCACCAGGCGAATCCTGTTCCACCTTTCCGGTATGAAGAAGTTGCGGTCGTCCTTTCCGTTCTCGGTCGAAGAAAGCCAACCCGTTCCCAAGGCTTCTCCGTAAAGCATGCCCGAGATGATGTTTTCCGTACCTTGGCGAATTTCCACTTGCGGCCCCCAAACGCGTCCGGCTCGCCAATTGGGATGGTTCCGTTCGCTGACCGGGCGGACGGAGGACCGAAACTGGATGCCCTGGTTGGTGACAGGGTCCACCATGGTTTCGACCTCCAGCTCGAAATCGTCAAACTCCTGCAAGGAACAGAGGAAGGAATTTGGGCTGCCCTGGGCCGTTCTCCCACGATGGCGCCGTCTTCCAAGGTGTAGGTGTGCCATCCGTTCATGTGGACCCATCCGTTGAGGGTTTCCCCATCGAAGAGATTGATCCAGCCATCCCGGCCCGCCTTGGGGTAGGAGGCCACCGTCCGGTCCGACGACAGGTCTTCCGGCAGGGCAAAGGCCATTACTGAATCGCCGGATTTGGTGGCATTTTTTCCTCCCCCCCCACAAGTGATGGCCAGGTACTGACGACCCTCGTGCATGTAGATGCTGGGGGTGGCGTACCCTGCCGCTGGGAGTTGGTATTCCCACAGGAGCCGCCCCCGACTCTTTTCAAAGGCCCTGATCTTTTCGTCGATGGTTGCCGCTATGAATACCAGCCCACCCGCTGTAGCGACTGCCCCTCCATAGTTGGGAGACCCGGTATTGGATATGCCCCGCTCGACCAATTCGGGATATTCCCCCAGGGGAATTCTCCAGACGAAGTTTCCGCTGGCCAGATCGATAGCCGTCAACGTTCCCCAGGGGGGATCGATTATGGGATGCCCTTCCGGATCCGTTAAAAATCCGTAGCCTTGGTAAAGGTAGCGCAATTTGGATGGCTCATCGGATAGGGTTTCCCCGCCGACCGGTTTGTCGGGTTTGGTCAATTTGCTGTAGCCCGGGGCATCGTTGCAGTTTACGTAAATGATATTGCTGTAGGGGTCGAATGAACCGCCGTGCCATTCCACTCCTCCCAGTGTTCCGGGTTGGACGATGGTGAACGCTTCAGACGGCGGGGTGTATAAGGGTCGAAGGAGAAATATCTCCAGGATGGATTTGGCGTAAGCGTGCTTTCGCGGGGAAATGCGAGTGAGATCCGCCTCGGAAAATACCAGGCGGTTGAGCGGGGCCGGTTTTGTGGGAATGGGTTGAGTGGGCCATGCTTCTTCTCCTTCGATGGTCGAGGGCGGGACCGGAGTTTCTATAACCGGAAAGAGGGGTTCCCCCGTATCACGGTCCAGAACAAAGGTCAGCCCCATTTTGGTAAACTGGACCACGGCATCCTTTTTCCTGTCTCCGTAATCGATGGTGACCAAAACCGGGGCGGACGGGTTGTCGTAATCCCATAGGTCATGGTGTACCGTTTGATAATGCCATTGACGTTCTCCAGTGGTGGCATCCAAGGCGAGGACACAGTTGCCGAACAAATTCATGCCCTTGCGGTTTCCGCCGTAGAAGTCGAAAGAGGGAGAACCGGTGGCGCCAAAAACCCAGCCCCGTTCTTCATCCACGGTCAGACCGCCCCAGGCATTGGCCCCGCCGTATTTTTCCCCCTCGACGAATTCCCATGTATCGTAGCCGAATTCCCCTTTTTCAGGTATGGTGTGAAATATCCATTTGAAACTGCCCGTCACCGTGTCGAAGGCGCGGATGTGGCCGGGAGTGGAATCGTAGCCCTCCGGAACACGGGACACCACTATGAGAAAATTTTTATAGACAATGCCGGGATTGGTCACTTCCACGGAAGCCGTCTCGGGATCTACTCCCAGGTGTTGGCGAAGGTCGATATGACCTCCATCGCCGAAGGACCTGATCAACTCCCCGGTTTTTGCATTAATGGCGTAAATGCGGTCTTTCACCCCATGGAAGAGGCGTTTATCGTCGCCTGATTCCCAATAGACTATCCCTCGGTTTCGACCGCGAAACACCTTTCCTTCAGGGTGATGATCCTCCGGCCTGAAGACCCAGACTTCCTCGCCCGTTCCGGGGGAGACGGCTACCGCGCGCAGAGTCGGGGTAGTAAAATACATCAGTCCGTCCACCACGATGGGATTGCAGTGCATGTTGGACTTTTCGTTGGCATCACCGGTGCGGTATTCCCAGGCGGGCTGCAGGGTGTGGACATTGCCCGCGTGGATCTGGGCCAGTTCGGCGTATTGGTTGGCCTTCTTGTCCCCTCGGTAAATGCCCCACTCGGTATAATTATCGAGCCGGTCTCCTTGGAGGTTTCCAATCAAACCTGCCTCGGTGGCCATCCATAGGCAGATCAGGGCATGGGGATAGGGAAAGCGCATTGAAGTTAGTGTCCAAAACCGCCTCGCGCGATTCAAGTTCGTATTCCTGTCAGTCTGGGAGTTCCCCCCGTCCCTCCGGTCAAACTTCAGACTTGTCCCGGCGTGAAATCAGCTAAAGCCTTGCAGCATGGTCAAAAAATTTATTGTTGCCGGTCTGATTTGCGGGATTGGTTTGACTAATCTGGCGCAGGACCAACGACCCGGTAGCGGGGTTATAAGTGGGCGTCCGGTAGATCCGGTTATCCAGGCAAATAAGGATTACCTGGCGGAAAACGCCAAACGGAAGGGGGTCTTGGTAACGGAAAGCGGCCTGCAAATTGAGATGCTGGTGGAGGGATACGGCCGTCAGCCCACCATAAACGACACCGTAATGGTGGATTACCAGGGTTGGATGATTGATGGCACGCTTTTCGACAGCTCGATAAAGCGGGGAAAACCGGCCAAATTCAGGCTGAACGGGGTGGTGCAGGGATTTCGTGAAGGGTTGATGAATATCCGAGTGGGTGGGAAAGCCCGGTTATTCCTACCCAGCCATCTCGGTTATGGTACGCGGGGATCGGGTAAGGATATTCCCCCAAATACGGTTTTGATTTTTGAAGTCGAACTCCTGGATGTCCTCTGAATTCTCCCACGAACAGGAGGATCAATCAAATGCTCAGGTACCGATTTGCCAAAATGCCAAGGAAACATTTGGCAGTTCATTTACGAATTGAGAGGATGCCGCATTCGCTAGATAAAAAAATTGAAAATTGCGTGTAAAAACTGATTGCCTATGAAACCTCTAAGTTCCTCCCTCCTGTCGATGTTGTGCGGCAGCTTGGGTTTCGGTGTGGTGAGTATCGTTGCCTTCTCCATCTGGGCCTTTCGATTGGCGCCCGGGGCCGGACCCATGTTTGCCCTTATCGCCCTTACCTACATCGTTTTGTCCGGCCCGATCCTGAGCCGACTGGTTGCCACCAAGGGCGCAACCTTTAGATTTTCCGTCATCTTTGCTTTTGCCTTTCTCGCATACGCCGTTATCTGGTGTATTTTCTGGTTTGGATTGGAGGGGAAACACAAGGCGGACCTGTTTGGATCGGCTGTCGGAATTGCCGCCCTTACCTGGATCCTTCAGCGCCTAGTAGGAAGGGGAAAGCCCCAGGGATTTCTATCCAATTGCGGGGTGGTTTTCATGTTGCATACCCTGGGCTATTATCTCGGAGGTGAAGGGTATTCCCTGGTGGGAGGATCCCTTGGTCGCCTTTTGTGGGGGGCCGGTTACGGAATCGGGTTTGGAGCCGGCCTGGGATACCTGCTTTATCAATGCCAGAATACCAGGCCCGCCAGCTAAAGGGGGCAAACCTGAATGGCGCTTGGTTAAGCGGGTTTTAGAATAAAATTTCCTTTCCATTTGAGGATATTTAACCACAAAAAGCTTAAAAAGGGAGGTCACGGAGGAAGGAGTCCCGGCTGAAAATTCCTACATGGAAAATGTAAGATTTTCAGTCGTGAACCCTACGGCGACGCATGCGTCGCTACATCCGTGCTTATCCGTGTAATCCGTGGTTCATTCCTTTTCCCCTCTGTGGCCTCTCTGTGGTTAAATTAAGCGCTATTCGCGTTTGACCCCTTCTTTGGGCCGTGCAAATTTTTTTGCCATGGAGATCCGCCTACAACTCGCCTTCATCCTGGGGATTAGCCTGTTGCCTTTTTCTACCGGCCATGGTCAGCAGAGCCCACGGCCGGACCCGCCCCCGCCCACCAGGGCAGATGTCTCCTATGGGGAGCATCCCAACCAGGCGCTCGATTTCTGGCGGGCTGATACCGGAGTCAGAGCCCCACTGGCCGTTTATATCCACGGAGGAGGTTTTCGAGGGGGCAGCAAAAACAGGATCAACGCCAACACCGTGAACCGTCTGTTGGCCGCGGGTATCAACGTCGCATCGGTAGAATATCGATTTCTGAAACATGCACAGTTGCCCGCTGCCCACCAGGATGTGGTCAGAGCCATTCAGTTTCTCCGTTCCAAAGCCGGGGAATGGGGCATCGATACGCGATATATCGGCGCTTGGGGAGGATCGGCCGGGGCCCAATTGTCCGCTTATCTGGCCTGGCATGACGACATGGCCGATCCCAATAGCGAGGATCCCCTGGCGCGGGAGTCGACCCGGCTTACCTGTGTTGCCCTTCAGGGCTGCCAAAGCACCATGGATCTGGATTGGTGGACGGCCAATATTCCCGGTTACGAAAAACCGCACCGGGAGGTATCCGATTACCTGGATGAGGAAGAGGAGGAACGGACGCGATTGATCGAGGAAATTTCGGTAATAAACCACATCAGTCCGGATGATCCTCCCGTTTATATGCGCTACAACATGAAGCCGGACGATCCCATCCCGGAGGACAATCCATCCGGCTGGAAAGTTCACCACGTCAATTTCGGTATTGCCATGCAATACAAGCTTCTGGAGGCCGGGGTGGAGGTGACGCTGGATTATCCCGGTCCCCAGACTCGGTTTTCATCCCCGGAAGCGTTCCTGATCGAGCATTTGGCCTGGAGATCCCAGAGCGCTCTCTACCGCGACTTCCAGCCGGGCGCCTTTACCGGTGAATCGGGCGAGACCCTGGATTACCAACTTCTAAAACCGGCCGGTTTCGACCCGGCAAAATCCTATCCCCTGGTCTTGTTTTTGCACGGCAGCGGCGGACGCGGGTCGGCCAACATCCGCAATCTTATCGACGCCGAGGTTCCGGCGCATCTGGCCTCGGAAACGGTGCGAGGTCAATACCCCGCCTTTTACCTCGTCCCCCAGTGTCCGGGACCCAATACATGGTCTCGCAGCAAGTCGCTCACCCGATCGAGCCGTAATCGACCACCCGTGGATCATCTCGTCCTCGGTCTGGTCGAGGAAGTAATGGCTGCTTATCCGGTTGACCGGAGCAGGCTTTATGTGACGGGCTTATCCATGGGCGGATTTGGCAGTTTTGGGGTGGTGTATGCCCGTCCGGATATGTGGGCCGCGGCAGTTCCGGTATGTGGAGGATGGGCCACGCAGGAGGCGGACCGCTTTACCCGAGTCCCCATGTGGTTGTTTCACGGCGCCTTGGATAGCGCTGTCCCGGTGGATTTTTCCCGCGGTATGTTTCGTTCCATCAAGGAGTTGGGAGGGAATATAAAGTACACCGAGTATCCCGATGTAAAACACAACTCCTGGGAGAAGGCCTACCGCGACCCCGAATTGTGGAAATGGATGTTTGCCCAGCGTCGTTGAGAAAAACCACGGATTACACCGTCACGGCGAATTTCTCCAGGACTTCCAAGTCGATGAATTCAATTACTGAAGCGTGTGTTGATTCGAGTTTCACCCGGGGGGCAAGGCCGGCGTTGTAGGCTTCCACCCAACGGGCCAGGCACAGACACCAGAAATCGCCCGGTTTCAATCCGGGGAAATGAAGCCCCGGTTGAGGGGTGGAGAGATCGTTCCCACGCTGCTGGCTGAACTGCAGAAATTCCTCGGTTACCTGGACGCAGATGGTATGCATGCCGGAATCATCGGCACAGGTATCGCATTTCCCGTTACGGAAGAATCCGGTCAGGGGAGATGTGCTGCACGGAACCAAAGCGTCTCCATATATATTTTTGGCCATGTCTTGAGGATTGTGAAATCCTGGACGGTGTCAACGATGCCCATGCCCCTCCCTGAAACCGGATAATCCCAGGCCCTTGTTGGCAAGGGCGGCCGACCTGATTCCTCCATGACGAAAATCACTCCATTAAAAGGCCGTTTATCCGGTTGCATTTCCCCGGAACCTCCTATGGATTTTTCCCAGGAAAGCGCTTTTCAGATTCTGAATCGGTATTAATCGAAGCGGAATTCAGGGCGGCGAAAATCCTGCAAACAGGTTGATAACGAAGGGATCAGGGTGGTTGAGACAGGCGGCGATGGCACGCTTAATTTCTGCCTGCGATAATGCTCCGGTCCGGATCTTATGGTAGAGAGCGAGGGCTTCCTCCACGTTTTTCGGCGTCATTGAAGCCTCGGCCATGGGGGTTGAAGGATCGAGGGCACGGACCCAGTCGTGTATCAGGCGCATCCCTTCCCGGTCGAGGGTTTTTGCTCCGACCATGGGCATATGCCCGGCCCCTTTGGTGGCCATTCGGTAATACAAAACCGACTGATAGGGATCTCCGGGATCGATAATAGGGGCCTTTTCCAAGCCAAAAAAACCTTTGGCAGGGAGAGTGTCGATCAGGGCCATCAGGTGATCCGGGGCCGAAATGTTCATTTGGGTTGCGGTACTGGTTCCGCCTGAGCGTCGGTGACAGTGGGAACAGTTGGTATGCAACCAGGAACGGGATCTCCGATCCAGGTTGGCCGATTCATCGTAGGGATTTACAAGCGGATGCTTTCGGCCCATTTCCACAAACCTTTGGTCAACTACTCCGAGCTGATAAAATCGGTCCAATTGGCCTTCCCGATTCAGTTGGGACGGATAAAACGCCAGGGTCCAATTGAAGTTGCTACCATGGCAGCGAATGCATTCATCCCGACTTGGAAAGCGATAGGGTTTGTCGGCGATTATGGTATCCAAACCCTCTTTGGGGACCAGGGTTGCGTCGGTTTGATCATCGTTCCACCGATAGGTGTACCCGTTCCAATAGCCATCGAAGTGAAGGATTTGGGTTTCAATGCGAGTATGACCTGAATGTATGGTTTTGACCGCCACGGTCCCGGGCGAGGTTTCCCAGCGGATGAGGGGTACGCCCCGGTTCTCAATCCATTGCGATGCGAACCGGCCTTTTCCCGGGATACCAATCCAATAGCGAGACTGGTAACCGTCTTGCCACATGGGCGCCTGGATGGAGAAGGCGTAAACTCCGGGATTGGTTTCTTCCCTGGTCACGTTGCCAAAGATACCGGTTTGGCTGAGCCGCTTGGGGAAATGGTTCGTCGCACCTGTTTTTGGATTGGGCGCCAACCGGTAAAGGCGAGACACATTCGGGTGGTTCATAAAGATTAGATCTCCCTCCAGGTCCTTTCCGAATGTTACTATCTTTTTTCGTGTATCCGCGATAAGGTCATTGGCTACCACCCGTTTCCCATTCCATTCCAGTGCCCAAATCTTTCCCGTCACATAATCGCCGTAGATATATTTCCCTTTCAGGGCGGGGAGCCGGGAACTGGAGGGAAAAAAGCCACCGGTAATCGATGCCCCTTCCGTATGCGGATAATACAACGTGGGTGGAGAAATAGATGCGGGCCCCATCGGCTGCTCGGGTTTGGTGGGAGTGGGTCCTTCCATAATCGACCAACCGTAGTTGCCTCCTTTTTCCACGCGATAAACCATTTCCCACAATTCCCAACCCACGTCACCGGTCCAAATGTCGCCGTGAACGGGGTCGAAACACATCTTCCAGGGATTGCGAAATCCGAATGCCCAAATCTCCGGCCGAACCCCCTCGTGATTTACAAACGGGTTATCCTCGGGAATGTGGTAGGCCAGGCCCGGGTCCTTTCGGTCGACGTCGATGCGCACGATAGTGGATGCCAGTGTGCGCATATTTTGCCCATCGTTGTGCAGATCGGGCGGGGAGGGGGGCGCCAGGTCCCCCACCGGAAAATAAAGCATGCCATCGGGCCCGAATTGGACATCGCCGCCATTGTGACCGCCGCCGCCAAAAGTGACGATAAGTTCCTCACTGGAGGGAATCAGGTTAAGCCGGTCATCCATCAGGAACCGGCTGACCCGGGTCGTCGATTCGTCCTCGGACCTGGTAACGGTATAGAACACGAACAGTTCCCGGTTTTCCCGAAATTTCGGGTGAAAGGTCAAACCATAGACAAAGCGAAACTCCGGTATGAACTGCCGGAGATCAGCCACCAATTCCGCCTTTTCCGGATGAGCGTTCAGGTCGGCCGGCAGCATCCAGATTTTTCCAAATCTTTCGGTGACGAACAAGCGTTCTTCCGATTCCAGGAAAGTCAGGTCCAGTCCCTCATCAAAGGTAATATGCGGCCATATGACCTCGGCGGCGTAGGGTAGCGGGGGATCGGGAGAGCCTTTAATTTGCGAAGTGGTCCAAGCCACCCGCTCCTCCGCCTCAGTGACGAGGACCGAAATGAGTAAAAGAAGGGCGGCGCGAAGAATGAAATTTCCAAGCAATCGCGGCGTAAAGCCGCTCCTACAACTGAAAACCATTACTCTGGAGCTTACCCCCACCGTTGCGCTTAACCAGAAGCATTTCGAATCACTCCCTGAACAGGATGCAGATCGGTCCGGGAATGTTTATGACCTCTCCGGTCTGGAAGGTCAGGTCGCCGCTTTCCGGATCGACGGCGAAAACGGCCACCGTGTTGGAATGTTGTCCTGCCGCCAGGAGCCACTTCCCCGTCGGGTCCAGATTGATGTTGCGGGGAAAAGAACCGCGGACATTTTCCACTTCCCGTACCAGGAGCCTTCCCGTAGCCGGATTGGCGTGATACACCGTTACGGTGTCGTCCCCGCGGTTGGCCGAATAGAGGAATCGACCGTTCGGATGGACCAATATTTCAGAGGCGGAGTTAAAGGCTTCCGCCCTCTTTACTTCCTGTGAAAGGGCCGGGGTGGTAGTTTTGCGCTCCACCTTGCCGTTTTCCGCATCGTAGGCAAAGGTGGTTACCGAAAGGGTCAACTCGTTGAGGAGATAGATAAATTTGCCGTCCACGGAAAAACGCATATGGCGCGGACCTCCCCCCGGAACGGATTGAGCGACTCCATGCTGCTTAAGGGTCGAACGCCTCTCATTTATCCGGTAAATTACGATCTGATCCAGGCCGAGATCCGGTACGAAGGCGAATCGGCCATCGGGGGAGTACCCGGTCCAATGGGGATGGGGAGCATCCTGACGACTTTCCACCACCCCGGAGCCGCCCTTGTGCTCAATCAACTGCCGCCGCTTTCCCAGGGCGCCGTTTCTCAAAACCGGGAACACTGCTACAGACCCTCCGCCGTATTGGGCGGTGATCAAAAACCTTTCCGATGGATGGACCGCGAGGTGCGCTCCACCCCCATCGCCAATGGGTTCGGTATTTATAAGGCTCAGGCTGCCGTCCCGGCCAATTTTATACGATGCCACACAGGGTTCCCCATCATCCGCCACGGCGTATAGTTTATCTCCCTCGGGATGCAAAGCCAGAAATCCTGGAGAGCCGATTTCCGCCGCCAGGGTGGCTTGACTCAGCTTCCCCGAGGCGGTGTCGAAGGCAGCGTGGTAAATGCCTTTGCTTTCAGGGCTCCTGGTGCCAAAGTAAACATCGGCCGATTGAGCTTGTATCCAAGCCGTCAGGGAGAGGAACAAGCAGAAGAGATTTAAGCTTTTCATTCCAACTTCCTATCAGAGGAAAAGATTAGGGGTCAAACGTGAATTCTGCTTAGTAAAGCCATTTTCCGAACATTTGACTACCTCCGAAAGGGAAGGGGTCAAGACGTAAAAGTTATGCCTTACAGGGTCAGTTGCCTTGTAAAAGTGTATGAAGTACAACGGAATACAGTTTTCAAGGCCTGACCCTTTTTTCAGAAGGCATCACTTTTCCACGGCATGACCCCGACGGGTCCCGATGGGGTACTTCATAAACGGTTCCGGCTAGTCGAGAAACATCAACTCGTTCGACATGAGCAAGACCTGGGCATAGAGATCCCAGCCGCTGAGTGGCTCTTTTCCTTCCGGATTCGGGGTGTCCGTTGTCGCCACCAATCCACCGGATGCTTCAGAACGGGCTATGAACGCTGTGGCCGCGTCTATTTCTTCCATTGTCGGATCTCGCTGAAAAACCACTCTGTAATACTGGCGGATGCGGGAACGGGCATCGTCTCCGGCTTCTTGACTGATTCGATCGGCCAGGAATTTAGCTTGATTGATGGCAAACGGGTTATTCATCAGAAACAATGCCTGTTGCGGCACAATGGTTTCAAACCTTCTCGGGCTGGTTGCATCGGGACTGGGGTGATCAAAATTGTGAAATACCCCCGGCGGCTCCGTTCTGTCGAAGTAACTGTATACGGTCCGGCGATTGGAGGTTGCATCCAGAATATCCTGCTGGACTCCCCCCATGGTTCGATCGAGGTTTCCCGTAACCGCCAATAAGGTGTCTCGCATGGATTCAAAATCCAGACGAGTCCTGGGGAAGTGATGCCACAACAGGTTTTCGGGATCAGCCGCCACCGCCTCGGCACTGGGCCAACTCGACTGTTGGTAGGTGTTGGAAAGAACGATCGACCGGTGAAGCGCTTTGACGGACCAGCCGGACTCGATGAAGGTCGCCGCCAACCAATTGAGCAGATCCACCTGCACCGGCTCGGGGGTGCGCACCCCAAAATCGCTCGGCGTATTGACGATTTCCTTGCCCATATGCCATCCCCAGACCCGGTTTACGAATACGCGGGCGGTCAGCGGGTTTTGCGCGGACGCTATGGTGCGGGCCAATTCGAGTCGGCCGCTACCTATGGAAAAGGGTTTGCGCTCTTCTCTGGCCAGAACTTCAAGATACTGCCGAGGAACCTCCTCACCTGGATTCTTCGGGTTGCCTCGCAAATAAACGGCGGAGTTTTTTGGCTCGGGTACATCGGCCAGAACGTGGGCCCGGAAGGGCGTCCCGGGATGGGTCCATTCCAAGGCTTCGATGTCCCTGTAGAGCTCTTTGAAATCCTGCCGGATCTTGCGCTCCAACCATAGGGCAATCTCCGCGCGCTCCGGGTTGAGGGGAGTTCCGGCCTCGGCCAGGAAACTCCTCACTTCTGCAAAGCCTTCCAACTCCTCATCCAGAGCTTGGGTAAATAAATGATTGTAATGCGCGATCCCTGCCTCGGGATCCGTTTCGGCATATTTCTCGAACCAGTCCTTCAGGACCGGATGGGCCCTCCCTTCATCCGTTTCCAGGTATTCGATCCAGAGTCGCAAAATTTCCGGACTAATCCGGTTGTTTCCGGCGAAAACGATAAAGTCATACTCATCGGAAATCGTTTTTCCTTGTTCGACCGCACCCAGAAAGTTACCCGCCCGGGAACGTTCATTCATCAACCATTCATCGATCAACTCCTCGGCTTTCTCATCAATCTCATTTTGGATACGGGCAATCTCAGCCAAATATGCTGTATAATCCGCTTCATTTTCGGGGCGCCGGATCACTGGCAACTCTTCGGGAACCTCGGATGAGGCAAATATCCCGTGCAGCGAATAATAGTCTTTGGTGGGAATCGGATCGAATTTGTGGTCGTGGCAACGAGCGCAGGTAACCGTCAACCCTTGCAGGCCTCGGGTTATCACATCGATCTGATCGTCGATTATAAAATCCTTTCTCCTGAAAAATGAATTGCCCAATGTCAAAAAGCCGAGGGCGGCCAAGTCGGAATTATCCGGGCCCAGGTCCAACTGGTCGGCCGCGATCTGTTCCATTATGAACCGGTCGAAGGGTTTGTCGTCGTTGAAGGCCTTGATCACATAATCCCGGTAGGTATGCGAATAGGGATAGCGGTTTTCCCTGAAGTTGGGTCTTCCCTCCGTATCGGCGTAGCGGGCCACGTCGAGCCAATGCCTTCCCCAACGCTCGCCGTAAGCGCTTGAAGCCAGAAGTCGTTCGACCAATTGTTCATAGGAATCGGAGGATTCATCCGCCAGAAAGGTTTGCACCTCTTCGTAAGTCGGGGGCAGGCCCGTGAGACCATAGGTTACCCGTCGTATGAGGCGTCGCTTGTCCGCCTGACCGTTGTGCTCCAATCCACGTTCCCGTAGTTTTGCCAAAATAAATGCGTCCACTGAATTGCCGGACCCAACCTCGGTCAGCGGGAGCTCGGGTTTTTGCAGAGGCAGGAAAGCCCAATGAGTATCGGCAGCAGACATATTGTGGGCGGGATCGACCTGGGTGGTCGAGGCATGGCCCACCCAGCAGGCTGCCAACCCGAATATTGCATATGACAGTCTTCTCCACATGAAGCTAGGCAATCAGCTCGTGAACGACATTTCCGTGCACGTCGGTCAGGCGGAAATCCTTTCCTGCATGGCGGAAGGTCAACCGTTCATGATCGAATCCCATGAGGTGCAGAATGGTGGCTTGCAAATCGTGAACGTGGACCCGGTTTTCCACTGCGGCAAATCCAAACTCATCCGTTGCTCCGTGGACGTATCCTCCCCGGACACCGCCCCCGGCCATCCATATGGTGAACCCGTAGTTGTTGTGATCGCGGCCGTTCACCTTGCCCTGATTGGAGCCTGGCTTGGATAGCTCGACCACCGGGGTTCTCCCGAATTCACCGCCCCAAATCACCAGGGTGTCCTCGAGAAGACCGCGCATTTTCAAATCTTTCAACAAGGCTGCGATCGGCTTGTCACAATCCCGCGCCAATTTCCGGTGCCTGAGTTCCAGGTCGTCGTGGTTGTCCCAAGGTTGGCGGAAACCCGTCCAGACCTGGGTAAAGCGTACTCCGCGTTCGGCCAGCCGCCGGGCGATCAACAACTGACGCGCCTGCTGCCCTTCCCCATACATCTCCCGGATGTATTCGGGCTCTTGGGAAATATCAAAGGCGTCGGTGGCCTCCATCTGCATGCGGTAGGCCAGTTCAAAGGACTGAACGCGTGCATCGAAGCGACCGTCCTCGTGGCTTCGAGCGGCGTGGTAATGGTTGATTTCTTTCAGCAGGTCGAGCTGTCGCCGCTGCGTGGCGTAACCGGCATAGTCGTTTTGGATGTTTTCCAGAAGCTTATCAATGTCTTCGTGCCTGGTATCGATATAGGTGCCTTGAAAGACACCGGGCAGGAAGGCATTTTGCCAGTTCATGGAGTCCGCCACGGGAAGCCCATTGGGGCACATCACGATGAAACCGGGGAGGTTCTGGTTCTCGGTGCCTAGACCGTAGGTCAACCAGGAGCCCATGCTGGGGCGAGGCAGGCGCGAATCGCCGCAATTCAAGAGTAAAAGGGATGGCTCGTGGTTGGGGACATCGGTATACATCGACCGAATCACAGAGATGTCGTCAATGCACTCGCCCACGTGGGGAAACAACTCGCTGACCTCGATTCCGCTTTCCCCGTAATGCTTGAACTCAAACGGTGAGCCGAAAGCAGCCCCGGTGGCCCGCTCCGTCTTGAAGTATATGGGCAAGGGTTTGCCATGCCACTTGTTCAGCAGCGGTTTGGGATCGAAAGTATCGACCTGTGAGGGACCTCCATTGGCAAAGATGTGGATGACGCGCTTGGCCTTGGCCGGGAAGTGGGGCGGCCTTTTGTCCAAGGTGGTGAAGGGTCCCTCCTCGTTTCCCCAGGCTCCGGTCCCGAAAATCGATCCCAGGGTCATTGCCCCGAATCCCATGCCGCAACGGTTTAAAAACTCCCGTCGCGTGTATCCAAAATCATGTTGGGGATGGTAATTCATGACAAATCTCCCCGCCGGGAGAGCCTTGGAAAGTGAACGCTACTGTGCCCCCCTTTTTTCCATTTGGCAAGCCAATCCCATTTTCCTGCCCGGTCCACCCTGAAGAAGCCATTATTGTTCGGCGGGTTTGAAGGCCCCTCCGGATTTGCTCTGGCCAAGCCGCAAAGCGAAGCCAAACCGCCTTAGCCTCGCCGTCCCCGTCCCGATGAGCCCGAACCAGGTCCCGCGTCGAGGAAAACCGGCCGGAAGATCGATCCTGCAGGGTACAATCGCCGATCAACACTTCAATGGCGCCGGGCATGCCGGTATTGCTGGGAGAACCATCCGGATCCAGGCTCATGTGACCCAGGTGCCCGGCTCGGCCGATGACGCCGTTAAAAAGTCTTCCATCCACCATAATGGCTCCGCCAACCCCGGTTCCCAGTGTGAGCATGACCACGTCTCTTTTTTGGCGAGCCACCCCCACCCAACATTCCCCGAGCAATGCGGCATGGGCATCGTTGAGCACGGGAACCCCGGTATCTCTTCCCAGCGCTTCGGTCCAATCGAGACCCTCTATTCCGAAAAACTTGCCCGGCAGATAGTCGATACGGCGCCGGTCCGAAGAAGCCAATCCAGGGGCGGAAACGCCGATGGCGGGAGCCTTGGCATTGAGTTCCCCTTCAAAGTCGGAAATCAACCTGCGAGCGCCCTCCACCCACTGGGCAATCGAACCCCTGCGGTCGTTTATGGCCAGGGACTTGGCCGACAATATAACGCCGTCCTCTTTGGCCGCCACTGCCTTCAAAACCGTGCCGCCCAGGTCCATGCCGATACTCCAATTCGCGTTAAAAGATGTTTCAGTATTTTTCCCATAACCTGAGTGGTCCTGCTGCGCTTCGAAGGTATGACTACCTCGGAAAAGGAAGGGGTCAAGACGTAAAAAGTTATGCCATACAGGATCGGCCGTCTTGTAAAAGTTATGCCTTAAAGGGTCAGTTGCCTTGTAAAAGTGTATGAAGTACAACGGAATACAGTTTTCAAGTTCTGACCCTTTTTTCAGAAGGCGTCACTCTTCCACGGCCTGAACGTCCTACAGCCGTTTAACTAAGCGCCATTCAGAATTGACCCCTTCCCATCGCCCTTACACCGTACAACACCTATTACCTCCACATCCCCCTAATCATGGTCATGATCCTGATCGTAATCCTGATCTCCCTCCTTCTTCCCTCTCCCCATCATTCCATCATTCCAACACTCCCTCTCTCCCCCCCCTAATTTGCGCGCCCCAGCGCACCTCCCCCCTTCCCAATCGTGATCTTGATCCTGATCTCTCTCCCTCTCCCCTCCATCACTCCAACATTCCATCTCTCCATCTCCCCCTCTCCCCATTCCTAATTCCTAATTCGCGCCCTTGGGCGCCTCCCCCTCTCCCTTTCCACGATGGCACAATTTCCCAATAAGCAATACAGAGCATTGATCTGGCTGGTGACGGGTCTTCTCCCGCTGTTATCCGGCGTCGCATGGTCCCAGGAAAAGCCCAATATCCTCTTCATCTTTGCCGACGATCAGAGCTACGAAACGGTGCGGGCCCACGGCAACGATGCCATCCATACGCCCCATCTCGACTCTCTGGCGGAATCGGGAGTCAGTTTTATGAACGCCTACAACATGGGCGGATGGAGCGGCGCCATTTGCGTGGCCTCCCGCACCATGTTGCAGACCGGGCGCTTTCTTTGGCGGGCCCATGCGGTTGAGCGGAAGATGAGGGAACTCGCCGCCAAGGGGCAAACCTGGCCCCAATTGATGCAATCGGCCGGTTACGAAACTTATGTGACGGGAAAATGGCATGTGAAAATTCCTTCCGGGGATATTTTTCAGCATGCGGTGCACGAGAGACCGGGAATGCCCAAAGACACTCCCGAGGGCTATCAACGCCCTATCGAAGGTCGTCCCGATAAATGGTCCCCCTATGAACCGTCCTTTGGAGGGTTCTGGGAAGGCGGCAGGCACTGGAGCGAAGTGGTGGCCGATGATGCCGAATCGTTCTTGGGGCACGCCGCCGGGCAGGATAAGCCCTTCTTCATGTATCTGGCCTTCAATGCCCCCCACGACCCGCGTCAGGCGCCCAAGCGATTTGTCGACATGTATCCGCAGGAAGACATGGAAGTGCCCGTCAACTACGTGCGGTCGTATCCCTTCAAGAAAGAGATCGGCCTCTACAAAAAAATGAACAAGGACGGAACTTTCTCCTGGCAGCGTGACGAAAACCTGGCTCCGCACCCCCGCACCGAATACTCCGTTCGGGTAAACCGCTCCGAGTACTACGCCATCATCACCCACATGGATGAACAAATCGGACGTATCCTGGACAAGCTGGAGGATATGGGCCAAAAGGACAACACCTACATCTTTTTTACAGCCGACCACGGTTTGGCCTGTGGCAACCACGGTCTACTGGGGAAACAGAATATGTACGAGCACAGCCTGAAAGTTCCCTTTCTGGTGGTCGGACCCGGCATTTCTCAAAACGAAAAACGCCATTCCTTTATCCACTTGCAGGATGTGATGGCCACCAGCCTCGACCTCGCTGGAATTGAGAAACCCGCCTACGTGGAATTCAGCAGTCTGATGCCCCTCATCGAGGATTCCTCCCGGGAAGGGCATTTGGGCGATACCCTGTATTTCGCCTACCAGATGGAATTGCAGCGCATGATTCGCGTGGGGGACTACAAATTGATGGCTTATCCCCAGGCCCGTCGCCTGCGTCTTTTCAATGTGGCCGAGGACCCTCACGAAATGAACGACTTGGCCGGCCACCCCGGCCAGTGGCCCCGCATCCGGCAAATGTTCGGCCAACTCACCCGGTTTCAGGCCGAGATGGAAGATCCGCTCGACCTGAAACCCTATTATGCAAAGTTGTTTTAAAAGAAATTTGCATGGCATTTTTCAGAAGTATTCTTAAGCTGATCTGCCTTTCAACGAACCGGGACTAATTTTACCCACCACACCGATTTATGAAAACAAACCCTGTCAATCGTCGCGAATTCCTGAAAACTTCCGCCGCTGCCAGCGCCGGCCTGATGATCCTGCCCAGCGGCAGCCTTTTCGGTTCGGCTACTCCGAACAGCAAATTGAACGTTGCCCTGATTGGGGCCTACGGCCGGGCCCGGGCTCATTTCGATGCCTTGGGTGGCGAAAACGTGGTCGCCGTCTGTGATGTGCACGACGACTACCTGGCCTATGGGGTGCGGGAATTTCCCCGGGCCAAAACCTACAAGGACTGGCGCAAGGCCCTGGATCAAAAGGACCTGGATGCGGTTGTCATTTGCACCCCGGATCACCTGCACGGCCATATTTCGTCCTGGGCTCTCAACCGTGACCTCCACGTTTACTGTGAAAAACCCTTGGGTAACGGGGTTTACGAAGCGCGCTACAATCGCCAGAAGTGGCTCGATAAAAAGGACAAAATCGCCACCCAGGTGGGCACCCAGCGACATGCCATCGACAACTTTGCCCGGGTGCGCGAACTGATTAAGGACGGCGCCATCGGGGAACTCAGGGATGTGCATGCCTGGGGAAACCGCGAACTGCGCCGGGATTTCTACCCCGGGAAAATGGGTAAGGTTCCCGCCGGTCTGGATTGGGACCTGTGGATCGGGCCTTCGCCCTGGCACCCCTATAATCCGGAATATTACCAGAACCTGCCCGAACGTCCCGGGTCCAATTGCCTGAATTGGAACATGTATTGGGACTTCGGCAGCGGCCAAATCGGCGACATGGGGGCGCATACCATGGATTTGGTCTGGAATGCCCTGGATGCCGATCTGCCAACTACGGTCCAAGCCGAAGGCGAAGCTTTCAATCCGGACGTCACCCCGGTGGATTTGCATGCCTGGGCCATGGTTCCGGCCAATGACTGGCGCGGAGAGGTTCGCGTCAACTGGTGGCAGGGCGCCATGAAACCGAAAATGCCCAACAAATTTATCGACGTCACCCAGATCGGGCATGGAGGCATGTTCGTCGGCTCGGAGGGAGCCCTCGTTTGCGATTTCACCTCCCGGGCCATTTTGCCCTACGGCAAAAATGCCAACATGACTTATTATAAACCGCGTCGGGAAAAGAACCTGATTCCCCCGCTCGGTGGATTTCAGGAAGAGTGGATCAACGCCTGCAAGACGGGCGCCAAGACTTCCTGCGACTTCGATTACAACGGCAAGATGATGGAAATGATGTTCCTCGGCTTGGTGGCCTACCGGGTAGGGGAAAAGATCACCTACGACGGCAAGAAAGGCAAAGTGGTCGGCCATGCCGCCGCCGATGCCCTGCTCCAACGCGAATATCGCGAAGGATGGCCCTTGAGTGGATAATTGCCGACGGGCGCCGTCGGGGTCATCATGTCCAGCCATAGCCCTTGGGCAACGGCTGATCCATTTCATCCTGATCATGATCGTGATCCCGATCTCTCTCCCCATTCCCCATCTCTCCCTCCCTCCCTCTCCCCCTCCTGATTCCTAATTGGTGCGCCTCGGCGAGCCTCTTCCCCCCTCCCTCCATCACTCCCTCACTCCATCATTCCATCCCTTTCTCCCCCTTCTATTTCCTCATCTTGTGAATTCTGCGCTTTTTGTGGTTTCTTTCCTCCCATTCCCGGAAAGATGCGATCCCTGATTTTTTTCCTTTCGGGTTTATTCTTCTTCTCGTTTCAAAGTCCGGCTGCCGGAAACGATGAGAACCGGCCCAACATCGTCTTCCTGTTTACCGATGATCAGGCTTTCGACACCTTGGGTTGTTACGGGAATCCGAATGTCAAAACCCCCAACATAGACCAACTGGGCAGGGAAGGGGTAATTTTCGATCGCCACTACGATACCACCGCCATCTGCATGGCGAGCCGGGCCAATGTCATGTCGGGGCTCTATGAATACAGGACCGGAACCAATTTCATGCACGGTCCCATGGCGCTAGATCTCTGGCAAAAATCGTATCCCGTCCTACTGCGCAAAGCCGGCTACAGGACCGGATTCGGCGGCAAATTCGGATTTCCGGTGGTGGACGATCCGCTAAAGGGGGGAAGGGAAAACACCTACGGCAATTTGCCGGTGGAAGACTTCGACTTCTGGGTGGGTGGAACTGGCCAAACCTCCTACCGGACGGACCAGAACAAATATTTGGCCAGATTCGCGGACAAGTATCCCCACAGCACTCGAGCCTATGGCGCCGCCGGCCAGGAATTTATCCGCGATTCGGTCGCATCGGGCCAACCGTTTTGCCTCACTCTGTTCTTCAAGGCCCCGCACCGGCCCGTAACCCCCGACCCCATATTCGACCACGTCTATGAAAACACCGTGTTTCGGAAGCTTCCCAATTACGGTCGGGCTGCGGGGGAGCATCTGGCAAAGCAGAGCCGCATGGGTCGGCAATATCCGCGCTTCAGTTCCTGGGGTTACCACACCGAGGAAAGTTATCAGAAGGCCTTGCGTTTGTACAACCAGCAGATCCACGGGGTCGATTACGCCGTCGGAATGATTGTGGCCGAGTTGCGCCGCCAGGGGGTGGAGGACAATACCGTGATCCTGTTTTCCTCCGACAATGGTTTCTTCAATGGATCCCACGGCTTTGGCAGCAAGGTCCTGCCCTATGAGGAAGGGACGCGCGTGCCCATGATCATCTACGACCCTCGCTCAAAGTCGCATGGGGGCGGACGCCGGGTGTCTGCCGTAACCGGAAATGTCGACGTGGCCGCAACTATTTTGGATTTGGCCAGCCTCGAGACGCCCCAATCCATGGACGGCCGCAGCCTGGTTTCTCTGGTCCGGGGTGAGCAGGCGAGGGTGCGCCATGCCCTTCCCCTGATCAATGTCTGGGGCACGGCCGGAACCCTGACCCTCGGCGTCGTAACGGAGACCCACAAATACATTTGCTGGATCTACGGGGAGGAATTCGAACCGGCCGAGGAACTGTTCGATTTAAAGGCCGATCCCTATGAGTTGATAAATATGGCTCATCAACCCGGGAACCGGCCCATTCTGGAAAAGATGAGGGCCTTGCACGATGGGGAAATAGCCCTTTGGAGAGAACGCGCCGTGCCTTACGGCGACTATCGGCAGTTCGGCAAAATCCTGGACCGCAACATACCCTGGTCCGAAAAGAAACACCTCATTCCCGCCCGATTCCCCTCCGGCATGCGCTATTACCAGGAAGAAATTTCCAATTAGGACGGCTCGAGATCATTCGAGTACTTTATCTACCTCCAAACAGCCCGCAAATTAGATAGGCGGGTTAGAATAAACTGCAAAGCAGTTCCACTCCATAGCCCAGTGTCGCACAGCGTACACTGGGTTGAAATGACCAACAAACAACGAACCCCAAAGGGGGACCAACAATGAATCTCACAAAGTTCGTCGCGAGAGATCCGAATTCGAGTGCAGTTGCGGGCTTCGCTCTGATGCGCCTGCCTGTGCGTTGCACGCAGACAGGCGGGTAAAGCTGTGCCTGTCCTGCGCTGTGCCGTGCGGAGCCTCTTGACCTGCGTAGCGTTGCGAAGCACGGTTTAGGCGAAGCATGGTAGCCCTTGAGCAGAGCAGGATCCGTGGTTTCTCCTCTCTCCCAATTCCTAATTCATCATTCCTAATTCCTAATTCGCGCCCTTGGGCGCTTCCCCCTCTCCCCCTCTGCGCTCTCTGCGTCCTCTGTGGTAAATCCTCTCCCTTCCCTCCATCACTCCATCACTCCATCACTCCATCTCCCCCTCCTCCTAATTCGCGCCCTTGGGCGCTTCCCCCCTAAGTCCCCAACTTGACCGGGATGACTTTGACGCGGACGCGGGCCAATCCCTTCTTGTGGAATCCCAGTCTTTTGGCAGCCCCATAGGTCAAATCGATAATGCGTTTCCCGGAGTTCGGATTGTTGGCGCTGGGAAATGGCCCGCGGTCGTTGACCCGGACGACGATCGACCGACCGTTTTCCAGATTCGTCACCCTGACGTTGATCGGTAAAGGCAGGTATTTATGCGCGGCGGTCAGGGCATTGGGATTGAACGCTTCGCCGTTCGCGGTCATGTGCCCCCCCTTTTTCCGCCGGGTTTCTTCTCCATACCATGACGCGATTCCGGTCGCTTCATAGCGTTGTGCCTGGCGGCTGCTCATGGGCACGTAGCGTCTGCCGTGCACCACGTAGGGGGCCCATTTGACCCGGCCTTGGCGAATGGCTTCCTTTACCGGCAGCCCGTCGATCGTTTCGATCTCATCACGCGTCAGGGGCCAGTTGAAAGGAGCCTGAACCACCTCGAAGGTAAATTGACCGACTTTGTAGACGGTCTTCACGGTTCCGGACGCAACGTAATAGGCTCCTTTAACGGTACCAGCCACGATGTCATAAGATGTTTTCAGAACCACACACCCCGAGAGGAGCAGGGAGAAAATGAGAAACACGCTCAGGGAGATCTGTCGTGTCCGGGTGAGACTCGACGATTTTGTTTCAGTCATGGAGAATGGGGAATTGAACATGGATTACCTTCCGGTGCATCGTACGCAGACAGTCACGCTTGGGATATTTAGCCACAAAAGGCACAGAAGTCACAAGATTAGCATAGTATGTTTTGGTGCTTTTTCAAACAACGCTTTCTTTGGTCGCTCGATCCAGCTTTTAGCAGAACGGGATCGCTTAGCGAAGAGGAATGGGGAAAATTAACCACAGAGGGCCCAGAGAACACAGAGTGGGGAAGCGCCCAAGGGCGCGAATGAGGAATTGGATAGAGATTCTGAGATTCTGAGGTACCGAGATGCTGAGAGGAGAGGATTAACCACAGAGAGCACATCCGCTTTCGCCGCGTGGCGGGCTACGGCGTGACAGGGAAGGCGCAGAGGGAGAGAGAGGGAGAAAGAATCGAACATGGATCCCGCTTCGCCAGAAGGCTACGGCAGGACAGGTTACACAGGATATACAGGATGGAAACGGATTATTGCCCGCGACATGCACGGGCAACCCTCACCCGGTGCTACGCGCCACCCTCTCCCAATGGGAGAAGGACGGGAATCAGGAGGGAGTAAGGCACATCCACCTTTGCCGAAGGTCTACGGCGTGACAGGAAAGGCACAAAGTGGGGAGAACGGAGGGCGGACATTCCCTGTCTGCGTGCGGTGACGCACAGGCAGGCTGTCCGCCAATAAACTTTAATCGTGATCCTGATCCTGATCGTGATCTCTATCCCCATTCCCCATTCCTAATTCCTAAATCCTAATTGGCGCGCCCTGGCGTCTTCCGCCTTCATGGATTACGGCGTGACAAGTGGCGAGAGCTAATCCGGAAGAGCCATCCAACTCCCCGAAACGATGATAACCATTTCAGGGTCGACGAAATAGCGCTTCGTCGTCCCATGGTTATTCGGCAAGCCCGACCTCTTCATCCGGTGGTGATGCCAAGGTGTAGGTTACAGACCTTGAATCGCAATTATTGCCCGTGTTTTCTTCGGCTGGCGCCTCAACGATGCAAGCACGATAGGTAGTTGTCCCAATTCTCGCCTTGCCGACGATATGGTCCTCAAACGTTGTTCTCTCGCCCGACTGCAATACGGGTATGTCCAGATAGGACAAGGTGCCTCCGGAAAACCTGAGTTTTGCCGGTTGCGATGGGTTGGGACCTTGATTGACCACCTCCACGGTCATTTTTATGGAGGATCGGCCAATGATGCCAACAAACGGCCAGTCCAAAGTAACCCTCGATATTTCCAGATCGTAGGCCGGGAACGGTCCTCCACCAAATACCACGACGGTGTTGGAACAATTGTTTGAAGTATTGGATTCTCCGGAAACGGAATCGACACAGGCGCCATAGTAATACGTTCCCTCGGTCGCGGGTGCAGGCAAGGATATCGTCTGCGAAACGGCGCCGTCCAGGCCAAGTGCGCCTACGCTGACCATGCCAACCTCCGTATCACTGGTCGAAACGGTCCTGTCGTCCGAGCGATAGTAGCGCAGGGTCGTCGCGGTGGATGCCGCGGTTCCCAGGTTCCGGACAGTGACGCTGAGCATGAAGGAGCCATCGCTGTCCGGAGTGTCGTCGCTGACCGAAGCTGACTCCACCACCAGGTCAGGCGCTGGTTCCCTGACGGTGACGCGGACCCCCCTGGAACAGTTGTTTTCGGCATCGGATTCTCCCGCTACGGATTCGATACAAGCGCCGTAATAGTAAGTTCCAGCCGTGGATGGGGCCGTTAAATCAATGGACGCATCAAAGGTGCCAGCCGCTGAAAGAGTCTCAACCGTGATAGTGCCGACTTCCGTATCGCTGGTCGAAATAGTCCCGTCGTCCGACCTGAAAAAGCGTAGCGTCGTCGCGGCGGATGCGCTCGTTCCGCGGTTAAGGACAGTGGTTCGTGCCCGAAATGAACCTCCTGTAATCACAGAGATGCCAAAACGGGAAAAGGCACTGCCCTCTGCGTCATCACTCGCCTCCATCGATCTCACTACCAACTCAGGCGATTGTTGAGTGGATGCGACTACGTAGACTCTGTCCAGACCCGAACTGTTCAAAACATAAAACCGGCCGTTTCCAAACGTGATTCCGGAAGGGGAGGTGATTGCCGAGTCCAGATGAAAGTCGGAAGCGGCATCACTCTGCCCTGAGGTGTGGTAGGCAAAGACCCAGTCAAGATCACCGGAATCAGCAACATGGAACCGCTCGTTGGCAAATGTGATACCCTCAGGGTTGCGATTGCCCGGGTCCAGATCGAACTCGGAAGCGGCATCACGCTGTCCGGAGGCGTTATAGGTATAAACCTTGTCGTCAGACCCATCAAGCACATGGAACTTGCCGTTGGCAAATGTGATACCCGCAGGGTTGCGATTGTCCGGGTCCAGATCGAACTCGGAAGCGGCATCACGCTGTCCGGAAGCGTTATAGGCATAGACCTTGTCGTCGGACCCATCTAGCACATAAAACTTGTCGTTGCCAAATGTGATATCCTCAGGACCGCGATTGCCCGGGTCCAGATCGAACTCGGAAAGGGTATCGCGCTGCCCGGAGGCGTTGTAGGCATAAACCTTGTCGTCGAAACCATCAGGCACATAGAGGCGGTCGTTGGCAAATGTGATGCCCTCAGGATCCCGATTGCCGGGGTCCAGATCGAACTCGGAAGCGGCATCGCGCTGTCCCGAGGCATTGTAGGCATAGACTTTGTCGTCGAATCCATCAAGGACATGGAACTTGCCATTGGCAAATGTGATGCCCTCAAGGCGGTCATTGCCTGGGTCCAGATCAAACTCGAAAAGGGAATCGCGCTGCCCGGAGGCGTTGTAGGCATAAACCTCGTCGTCGAACCCATCGGGCACATAGAGCCGGTCATTGGCAAATGTGATACCCTCAGGGTTGCGATTGCCCGGGTCCAGATCGAACTCGGAAGCCGCATCGCGCTGTCCGGAAACATTGTAGGCATAGACCTTGTCGTCGAAACCATCAGGCACATGGAACTTGTCGTTGGCAAAGGTGATGCCCTCAGGGTTGCGATTGCCCGGGTCCAGGTCGAACTCGGAAGCCGTAACGCGCTGTCCGGAGGCGTTGTAGGCATAAACCTTGTCGTCGGACTGATCAACCACATAGAACTTGTCATTGGCGAACGTGATCCCTGTGGGGTTGCGATTGTCCGGATCCAGGTCGAACTCGGAGGCGGCATCACGCTGTCCGGAAGCGTTGTAGGTATAGACCTTGTCGTCGGACCCATCAAGCACATGGAACTTGTCGTTGGCAAATGTGATGTCCTCAGGGTTGCGATTTCCCGGGTCCAAATCGAAATCCATCCCCGTCAAATCGTTTCCGTCATCTGTGGGGGAGGTCGTTTCGCTATACTGGCCCGTTTCGGCATCGTAGATATACTCTCTGACATTTGTGGGACTGCTCTCGTCAAAAAAGCGTAGGTGCGTCATTCGCACGCCGGCCCATGATGAAGTCCACAAAGTGCTGGTCTTACGACAAACACTCTTGGACTCGTAATTTGAAAGGGTCCCCAATTGCTGCGTCCTGATGTAGACCTTGCTTGAGCGGTCAGCTTCTTCATTGGCGAAATTGCACCCCTTTTGCGTTCCCAACAACATATAGGCCACAGTGGCGTTGTTGGAATCGGAGGTGTACCTCTCAGGCACTCCCCAGACGCTGCCGTTATCGCTCAGGGTTACGGCCGAATAGCCGGCTGGTGTAGATGCCTCGAACTCCGCGCGAAATGTCGTCCCGGGGTCGGGCATCGTGTCAGTCAACTCGAATGGGCCGCTCACCACCTCGGGCGACGAGCCAGCTTCGGTGTAGGTGGAAACGAACGTGCCGCCGCCTTTCGAAGTGAACGTGATCTCAACAACGGTTTTCTCTACTGCGGGATCGTTGCCGGTTGCGTCGTAGGTATAGGTGAGCGTTCCCGTGTTTGCGCCCGTATTAATATACTCGTAATTGCCCTCAAAGGATGTTCCGTCTGTTATCTCCCGAATACGCCCGGGAGACAGGAAAACCAACGTGTTGTCGGCATCCGACCCAACCTGTTTACCCACCGCCAGCGTGTCAAAGGCCGCCTGATCCGCCGGGGCGTGACCGGTCCCCTCCTCCACGGTAACTTCGTTTTCACTCATGTAGAGGCCGCGCACCCCCGCGAGCGTCATGTCGCCAACCAACCGATACCTGCCGGCCGGGGCCGCCGTCAGATCGTAGCCGCACAACCCGTCGGTCCGCCTCGAATCGGACACCTCCGTCCAACCCGACCCGGTGTTGTGTTGCCATGCGGTCCAGTGGTAGTCGTAGAGCAGGCCGTTCAGATTGGCGCCGCCGGAGATGCAGCCCGTATTGCCAGCGCTCAGAGTGATGCCTCCCACCCGCAGCGTCACGGAACCGTCCTCACCGATCCTGAGTCCGCTGAAGGCCGCGAAGTCCGGATCCCCTTCGTCAGGCGAATCGATCCCATACATCTCCACGATGGCTACTCCAGTGGTTCCATCCTTTCCTTCAACCTTGGCCGTATAGCCACCGGGATCCAGAGTGAGAACGGCCGCAGAGCTGAGGCTCCCAGCCGTCAGGTTTGGATTGCCGCCCCAAAGATCGGATACCAATTGTCCCTGACTGTCCTCCCAGTTGTCGTTGACCATGAGTTCGATGGGAGGATCGAGCGGAGTGCGAGGAGGCTCGCCCTCACTGGTTTGAATGACCGTGAGCACAGAATCGGCCAGTGCATTGGAAATGCCTCTATCCGCCAGTTCCGGGGCAAGTGCCTGGATGAGTACCTGCCGGGAGCCATCTTCGATGATAAAGCCCCCGATCATGACCTCCTCTCCCGCTTCCACCAAGGCGCGGGTCGAGAGATTGACGAAATTGCCATCGGCCCCGGCAGAATCGATCTCGTACACCTCGACGATGGCTACTCCAGTGGTTCCATTCTTTCCTTCAACCTTGGCCGTATAGCCGCCGGGGTCCAGAGTGAGAACGGCCGCAGAGCTGAGGCTCCCAGCCGTCAGGTTTGGATTGCCGCCCCAAAGATCGGATACCAATTGTCCCTGATTGTCCTCCCAGTTGTCGTTGACCATGAGTTCGATGGGAGGATCGATCGGAGTGCGAGGAGGCTCGCCCTCGCTGATTTGGATGACCGTGAGCACAGGATCGGCCAGTGCATTGGAAATGCCTCTATCCGCCAGTTCCGGGCCAATTGCCTGGATGAGCACCTGCCGGGCGCCATCTTCGACGATGAAACCCCCGATCATGACCTCTTCTCCCGTTTCCACCAATGCGCGGGTCGAGAGATTGACGAAATTGCCATCGGCCGCCGCGACCGGCTGAGGTAGCCCCAACAGCCCCGCCAGGATCAGCAGCATCGCCGCTGGGCGGCAGGCCGGGGTGGCCAGGCTACGCCATGGGCCGAGCGCACACGGCCCAGGCATCGAGTTAAAGAGCATGGAGTAAAGTTCCAAAACACCGGGGCCAGGTCAATCGATTAACCAGCTTTAAAACCGGCGTTCATCCGCCCCCGTTCAGCAGGAAAAAAAGGGGGAAAGCGCCCATGAGCGCGAAGTAAATCATCGTGATCGTGATCTTGATCGAAAAATCAACGACTTGGAGAAGGGAGAGGATTAACCACAGAGAGCACAGAGGACGCACAGAGGGAGAAAGAATCGAACATGGATAAACAGGATTTACAGGATGGGGAAAGCGCCCAAGTGCGCGAATTAGGAATGAGGAATGAGGAATGGGGATGGGGAAAGGGAATGGGGGAATGGTGGAATTGGATAGAGTTTCTGAGATTCTGAGTTACCGAGATGCTGAGAGGAGAGGATCAACCACGGATGACACGGATTAACACGGATGAGGAATGGGGAAAAGGCACAGGGGCACAATGGCACAAAGTGAGGGAGAAGAATGTCTGGAAGAATAACGGAGGGCGGACATTCCCTGTCTGCGTGCGGTGACGCACAGGCAGGCTGTCCGCCAATAAACTTTAATCCTGATCCTGATCCTGATCGTGATCTCTATCCCCATTCCCCATTCCTAATTCCCCATTCCTAATTCCTAATTGGCGCGCCCTGGCGCGCCTATACCCTTTCCTCTCTTTGCGCCCTCCGCGAGCGTCACCCCCTCAACCCGCCAACCTCCAAATCGAAGCATTCCTAATTCCTAATTTCCTCCCTTCTCCCTTTGGGAGAGGGTGGCGCGAAGTGCCGGGTGAGGGTTGCAACGCATTACCTGATTCGCGCCCTTGGGCGATTCTCCCTCTCTCCAAGCCTTTCGATCAGGATCAAGATCAAGATCACGATCACGATCAAGATTGAGGGCCATCCGTGCCCATCCATCACTCCACCCTTGAGGGGGAGTCGGCAAGACAAGGGCGCCAGCCCGCAGTCGCGCCGGTGGGGGGGCGGGCGTCAGCCCTTCATCCGTGATTATCCCCTCTCCCCGCTTTGTGCCTTTCTCCCTCCTAATTCCTAATAGGCGCGCCCTGGCGAGAGCAAATCCCGCCGACCAATCAACCGGAATGGTCAACACTGAGACCTGATGGCTTCCTCATCGGCCGAGCCAATATTACAAAATAGGGGGGTATTTTCTGTTTGTTTTTCTATTATAGGGGGGTATTTATTACCCATGCAAAGATGGCAGGAAGCCGAATTGGATGCTTGGCTGGGAGCGAATCGCCGAAAGCCGCTGGTGATTCGTGGGGCCAGGCAAGTGGGTAAATCTACCTTGGTAAGGCAATTCGCTTCCCGGAGAAATCTTGTCTTGTTCGAAGTGAACTTGGAGCGGCAAACGCATCTCCGGGGTCCATTGGAGAAGTTGAACCCGGAGGATGTGGTTCGAGAAATTGAATTTCTTTGCCGGAAGGGCAGAATGAAAGACCACAATGCGCTCCTGTTTCTGGATGAGATTCAGGGGGTTCCAAGAGCGCTTGAATGTCTGCGATATTTTTTCGAAGACATGCCTGAACTGCCCGTAATCGCCGCTGGGTCGCTGCTTGAGTTCACCCTTGCAAACCATAGGTTCCCCATGCCTGTCGGGAGAATTGAGTACATGCATATCGGGCCCGTGACCTTTGAAGAGTATCTTCGAGAGAAAGGCGAGCCGCAGCTCTGTGAATTGCTGCGTACTTACGAGTTGGAAGAGGCTTTTCCTCAGTCCGCCCATTTACGTTTGCTGGGCATTTTAAGAGAGTATCTTCTGGTGGGCGGTATGCCTGAAGCGGCCCAGTTGTTTCTGGAAACCGGCGACTTCAGGAGGGTTTTCGAAATACAGGAAGCCATTTGGCAAACTTATCGGGATGACTTTTCAAAGTATGCTTCGGGTGGAGATCTGGTCCGATTGCAAAGAGTGGTTGATTATATGCCTCGGGGGGTAGGCTCCAAAGTCAAGTATGTGAATATCGATCGCGAATCATACGCCAAGGATGTTCGACAGGCTATTGATCTATTGGCGAAAGCTGGAGTGGTACTCCGGGTAGCACACAGCCACGGCGATGGATTGCCGCTACTCTCCCAACGAAACGAAAAAGTGTTCAAGTTGTATGGAGTTGATATCGGACTCCTGATGAGGGCCAGTGGCATCGAGCATCTAAGTGAGGAGCAGATGATGAATGTTCGGTTTACTAACGAGGGAAAGCTGGCGGAGCAGTTTATAGCTCAACACCTGTTCTTTTCTGAAAATCCAAGGCTAAAGCCGGAGTTGCATTATTGGTTGCGGGAAGGAGGAACTGGAAATGCGGAAGTCGATTTTCAGTTAGCGGTTGCCGGTCGCGTTATCCCGGTCGAGGTCAAGTCCGGAAAGAGCGGTTCGCTTAAGTCGATGTTGCAATACAGTTTGGACAAGGGGTGTGATTTGAGTGGTCGATTTGACCTTAACCCACCATCGGTGCAGTCCGTTTGCCACAAAATCGGAGATCGGGAGGTGGCGTTTGAATTGGTGTCGCTGCCCCTTTATCTATGTGGTCAATTCCGCCGGCTTTTCGCCAGTCGAACGCAATTGTATTGAGCGAGCGCATCAACCTGAATTGTCAAAAGTCAGGACCTGACGTCTTCTCTTTGCCCGGATGGTAAAGCGCCCAAGAACGCGAAGTAAATCATCGTGATCTTGATCATGATCTTGATCGAAAAATCAACGACTTGGAGAAGGGAGAGGATTAACCACAGAGAGCACAGAGGACGCAGAGAGGGAAAAAGAATCGAACATGGATAGACAGGATATACAGGATGGGGAAAGCGCCCAAGTGCGCGAATGAGGAATGAGGAAAGGGAATGGGGAAAGGGAATGGGGGAATGGTGGAATTGGATAGAGTTTCTGAGATTCTGAGTTACCGAGATGCTGAGAGGAGAGGATCAACCACGGATGACACGGATTAACACGGATGAGGAATGGGGAAAAGGCACAGGAGCACAATGGCACAAAGTGAGGGAGAAGAATGTCTGCAAGAATAACGGAGGGCGGACATTCCCTGTCTGCGTGCGGTGACGCACAGGCAGGCTGTCCGCCAATAAACTTTAATCCTGATCCTGATCGTGATCTTGATCCCTCTCCCCATTCCTAATTCCTAATTGGCGCGCCCTGGCGCGCCTATACCCTTTCCCCCTTCCTGTCTATCCATGTTCAATTCTTTCTCCCTCTCTCTCTCCCATTTTGTGCCTTTGTGCCCCTGTGCCTAAAAAGAATGCTTGCCTTTGGACATGACTTGTCCAATTGTGCAAGTCATGCCTAAAACCAAGGAGATTGTCGTAGACGCTTCCGTTGTTCTTGCGGTGATTTTGAATGAACCCGAAAAAGTAGGGATTATCCGGAATACAGAGGGGCGGGATCTGATTTCTCCAGGCTGCCTGAAGTGGGAAGTCGGTAATGCATTTTCGGCCATGCTAAAGAGAAAGCGCTTGGACCAGAAACAGGTTCAGAAAGCGCTCGAAACGTTTTCGGTGATTCCCATCAAAGAGGTAGAAGTAAATTTAATAGAAGCTCTCACGATCTGCGGCAGTCACAATATCTATGCCTACGATGCCTATTACATGCTCGTGTCCAAACGCTTATCCCGACCCATGCTGACGTTGGACGATCGGATGGCTGAGGTGGCAAAAATCGAAGGAATAAAAGTCGAGGAAGTTTAAGATGAAATTATTTACCTACAGCGATGCACGGCAGCAGTTCTCCAAGGTTTTGGATACTGCCAGGAAAGAAGGAAAAGTTCTCATTCGCAGAAGAGACGGAAGTCTCTTTTCACTTGTTGCAGAGAAGTCTGCCATCTCGCCTTTCGACGTGAAGGGTATTTCGACCAAGGTAACAACACCTGAAATTGTGGATTTCCTGAGAAGTGAAAGGAAGAGAACAAAGCGGTCATCCGCGAATGCCACTGAGTTAACCGCAGATGAGCACGAATGGGGGAAAGCGCCCAAGGGCGCGAATGAGGAATGAGGAATGAAGAATGGGGAATGGTGGAATTGGTTAGAGTTTCTGAGATTCTGAGTTGCCGAGATGCTGAGAGGAGAGGATCAACCACAGAGAGCACATCCGCCTTCGCCGCGTAGCGGATTACGGCGTGACAGGGAAGGTGCAGAGGGGGAGAGAGGGAGAAAGAATCGAACATGGATAGACAGGATATACAGGATGGGAACGGATGTGAAATTGACTCTCGCAAAGCGCATAACGGAGGGCGGACATTCTCTGTCTGCGTGCGGTGACGCACAGGCAGGCTGTCCGCCATTAAACTTTAATCCTGATCCTGATCTCTCTCCCCATTCCTAATTCCTGATTTCCTCCCTTCTCCCTTTGGGAGAGGGTGGAGCGAAGTGCCGGGTGAGGGTTGCAACGCATTACCTGATTCGCGCGCCCTGACGCGCTTTCCCCCTTCCTGTATATCCTGTCTATCCATGTTCAATTCTCTCCCTCCTAATTCCTAATTCGTGCGCCCTGGCGCGCCTATGCCCTTGGCGTTCTTAGCGTCTTGGCGAGAGCAAATCCAGAGGAGTTACTCAACCACAGGTGGGCACGGATGGGGAAAAGGCAATATAAGTTGTAGGAGCGGCTTTACGCCGCGATTGCTTCGAGTCGGTTTCGTGGGATCGCGGCGTAAAGCCGCTCCTACTCGAAATGAAGTTCCAAACCAATCATCCTGAAAAAGGCGGTTTAAAATTGACCCACCCGAGAGGGACACGCAGGAGGTTGGAGAAAGCGCAGGCCGTAGTCAAGTCTTGGCCCACTCGGGCGGTTCTGTCGACTTGGTCTGCATTGTCAAAAGTCGAGACCTGACGTCTTTTGCTTCGCCTTGACCGAAACCTGGTTAACGAATCATTCGAATTGCCATTGACCTCGATGTTTCTAATTTCAGGGGTCTGTGCTCTCAATCGTTGAACAGGGTGGTTGGATGCGGCAAAGCCTGGCCGCCTTGATCCGCGGTGTGGCAGTGATGCTCCTGGCTGAGTTGCTGGGGGTCTCGGAGCCGGCCTCGGCGGCCGATGGCAGGTTCGTCAATCTCTCGACCCGCGCCTTGGTGGAAACGGGAGAGGAGGTCATGATCGGGGGATTTATCATCGAAGATGGGGCCCAGCAGGTGCTCATCCAGGCACTTGGCCCGGAACTGGCGGATAGGGGTATTTCCAATGCGCTGACCGATCCGGTTCTCACGATAATCCAAACCAGTGAGGGCGAGCCTCCTCGCACTGATCTCGATCCTCCTATTGAGCTCATGGTCAACGACAACTGGGAGGACAGTCAGGGACAATGGGTAGCCAATCTTTGGGAAGGCAATCCAAACCTGACGGCGGGCAGCTTGAGCGCGGCGGCCGTTCTCACTCTCGTTCCCGGCAACTATACCGCCAAGGTTGAAGGAAAGGATGGGTCCGCCGGGGTTGCCCTCGTAGAGGTGTATGGGATAGATGCTGTTGGGGCCGATGGCAAGTTCGTAAACATCTCGACCCGTGCATTGGTGGAAACGGGAGAGGAGGTCATGATCGGGGGATTTATCATCGAAGATGACACCCTGTTGGTACTGATTCAGGCTCGTGGCCCTGAACTGGTAGATGACGGCATTTCCAATGCGCTGGCTGATCCGGTTCTCACGGTCACCAATACTACCGATTCCGGCAATCCCGTCGAACTCATGGTCAACGACAATTGGGAGGATAGCCAGGGACAATTGGTATCTGATCTTTGGGGCGGCAATCCAAACCTGACGGCGGGCAGCTTGAGCGCGGCGGCCGTCCTCGTTCTCAGTCCCGGCAACTATACAGCAAAGGTTGAAGGAAAGGATGGAACTGCCGGAGTTGCCCTCGTTGAGGTGTACGGGATCGATCCTCCTGCTGACCGCGAGACGCTTAAGGCGTTGTACAATGCGACGGACGGCGCAAACTGGATCGACCAGACGAACTGGCTAAGTGACTTGCCGCTCGACCAGTGGCACGGCGTCAGCGTGGACGACCTAGGTCGGGTCACCGGTCTCGACCTTTCCGCAAACCGGCTGAGCGGTTCGATCCCGGCCGAACTTGCCGACCTCGCCAACCTGGGTTATCTGTACCTCTACAACAACAACTTGAGCGGCCCGATTCCTACCGAGTTGGCCAATCTTCCACTCGAGCGGTTTTTATACAACAACACGGGCCTTTGCGTCTCGGCGGACATCCAGTTCCAGGAATGGCTTAATTCCATTCCGGACCATGGCGGAACGGGAACGAACTGTTTGTCCCGCGACGTCCTCCTAGCGCTCTACAGCGCGACAGACGGTCCCAACTGGACGAACAACACCAACTGGGCGACAAACGCGCCGCTTGAGGAGTGGCATGGGGTCGTCGCCGACGCCTATGGCGCCGTGACGAACTTACTACTCAACAACAACAACCTGAGCGGCCCGCTTTCGGCCCAACTCGGCAACCTCTCAAATTTGCAAGAGCTGGATCTTTCCGAAAACCAACTGAGCGGCCCAATTCCGGTCCAGCTTGGCAACCTCGATAATCTTGGTCAGCTTCAACTGACCGACAACAACCTGAGCGGCTCGATACCGCCCGAGTTGGGCCGTCTCCCCAACCTTCTCCGGCTCGGTCTTGGTCATAACGGTCTTTCCGGCCCGATACCGCCCGAGTTGAGCCGCCTTGCCAACCTGGACCATCTGTACCTCAACGACAACAACCTGAGTGGCCCAATTCCGTCCGAATTGAGCAACCTCCCCAACCTTCTCCGGCTCGATCTCGGAGACAACCCCCTACTATCGGGTCCGCTACCGCTGAGCTTGGCCAATCTCCCACTCGAACAGTTTTCCTACACCAACACAGGCCTTTGCGTCCCGGAGGATGTTCCGTTCCAGGAATGGCTTAACTCTATTCCGGATCACGACGGAACGGGAAGAATCTGTGGGCCCCGCGACACCCTCGTAGCGCTCTACAACGCTACAGGTGGCCCCGACTGGACGGGCATGAGAGGAGATGGGAACTGGTTGTCGGACAGGCAGCTTGATGTTTGGGATGGGGTCTTTACCGATGCCTCCGGGGCCGTGACGCGTTTGCAACTCAACAGCAAAAATCTGACGGGGTCGATTCCGCACCAACTCGGAAACCTCGCCAACCTTACTGATCTTTGGCTACACCAAAACCATCTGAGCGGCCCGATACCGCCTGAGTTGGGCCGCCTCGCTAATCTGGTCCATCTCTACCTCTTCACCAACAACCTGAACGGGTCGATACCGCACCAACTCGGCAACCTCTCCAACCTGGTTCAGCTTCAACTGGCTGACAACAACCTGAGCGGCTCGATACCGCCCGAATTGGCCAATCTCTCCAACCTTCTCCGGCTGGGTCTTGGTTATAACGATCTCTCCGGCCCGATACCGCCCGAGTTGGGCCGCCTGGGCAATTTGCAGGCCCTGGTCTTCAATAGCAACAACCTGAGCGGCTCGATTCCAGCCCAACTGGGCAACCTCGTCAGCTTGGAAGTCCTGGATCTCTCCGAAAACCAACTGAGCGGAACCATTCCGACTCAACTCCGCAACCTTGCCAGCTTGGAAGTCCTGGATCTCTCCGAAAATCAGCTTAAAGGAACCATTCCAACCCAACTTGTTAATCTCGGCGATCTTTTAGGGCTGTATCTCAACGGAAACAATCTGATGGGCGCGATCCCGCAACAACTTGGCAGTCTCTCCAACCTTCTCTCGCTTCATTTGGCCGACAACAATCTGAGCGGTCCCATACCGCCCGAGTTGGGCAATCTTCCCAAACTATATTGGCTTAATCTGTACGACAACAATCTGAGCGGGTCGATTCCAGCCCAACTCGGCAGTCTCTCCAACTTGCAATTCCTGGATCTCCACAACAACAACCTGAGCGGCCCCATACCGCCCGAGTTGGGCAACCTTGCCATACTTTCCCGGCTCGATCTCGGAGATAACCCCCTATTATCGGGTCCGCTGCCACAGAGTTTTGCCAATCTTCCACTCAAACATTTTTCCTACAACAACACGGGCCTTTGCGTCCCGGAGGACGAAACGCTACGGGCGTGGCTGGCTGCCATTCCGAACCACAACGGCAGCGGCGCCGACTGTGGGGCCGTTGTCCTGGAGTGACTCCTGGCAGCGAATCCCCTCATCGCGGACGCCACGGTGTGGCCCGGTACGGACAATAGTCTGAAGCCGGTATGCCGAATGGCCTCAGATGCTCAAATAGAAGCTCATATGGCAGGTCAGGCACGGCTTGGCCTCCGCTTCCTTCGACATCATTACAAGGACTGCAATCAAACGTGACTGTAAGCCAGTTATTCGAATTGTTGCCTGCCTGCTGTGGACAGGCAGGCAGGTTGCCGTCAATAACTCAAAACACTAAACAACAAGGTCCTCTCGGCCTAAATAGTCAAGACCTGACGTATTATTGACTGGCCTCCAGAACATCATGCCCGGCGGTGCGCAACCACTATGGCAGGCGGCGGCCAACACATAGGTCGGTTAAAAACTTCTCGACGATTACACGGAAACGGAGGCCAGTGTATCTCCCGCAATCACCGCATGTGCATACGTAGTGAAGGCGCGGATGTCATCGAACTCGAGGTCAGGGTAGTCGTCTAGAATGTCCTCTGGCAAAACTCCCTGAGTCAATAGGCTGAGGATGAGTTCCACCAAGATTCGCATGTCGTGGACAATCGGCTTTCCGCCGAAGACATTCGGTCGTGCGGCGATACGCTTTAGCAGATCGTTATTCGTTGTCGTTGTTTTAATTTTACCTCCTGGATTTCGTGTTGCAAGTTGAAATTATGGTGAGTCACCGTGGACCAGCAACCAACTTGCTCATCCTGCGCATTGGGAATTCATTGGCCTAGAGCGTCTCCTGCCTGTGCGGGACACGCAGACAGGTCGGCTACCCCAGCTTGTTCCCTTTCATATCCCTCTTCAAAGGGCTTCCATCGTCTGTCATTCCTGCAAACGGTCCGACTGGGCAAGCCCATCCATTTCAAAGGGCTGATTCCTTTGGTTCCACTAGGTCCAAATGCCTGGGTCGAGAGATCAGTAATACCCTGATCAGGTCACTGGGTATTTTCTCGGACTGGCGAGACTACTGTAATCATAACCGCCCTCATAGAACCTTGGGCTTGCTAACTCCATGCGGGTTTGCCAAAAAACACAATCAAAGCCGAGCCACACTTTGACGTTAGGAGCGTTGAAGACTGAGGAAAAAACATGCCAATACGTACAGCAATCTGGAAAGTCGCTGATCCCCCAGTTTCGCTCGCTGATTCATCTCTTTCCACCGAGCAGTTGCTTGAAGACATGATCGTGGCCTCACCTGGAGTGTTGTCTGATGAGTTGATGTTGGTCGGACGACAAGAGGTAACGGGCTTCGGCGGTCGCATTGATCTGCTTGCGTTAGCTCCAGATGGTTCACTTGTCTTGATCGAACTAAAGCGGGAGCGTACACCCCGGGAAGTGGTTGCCCAAGCTCTGGACTATGCGGGCTGGGTAGAGCGCCTTCAGGCGGAGGACATTGCCAGGATCTATGGGCGCTTTGCTCCCGAGACCAGCCTGACCAAGGACTTTAGAGCAAATTTCGGCACTGACCTCGACGAGGCCGAATTGAACCAAAGTCACCAAATTGTCATTGTCGCTTCGTCGCTTGACGACAGTACGGAGCGAATAGTGGCCTACCTGCGTGAGCGAGATATTCCGATCAACGTACTCTGCTTCCAGGTCTTCTCTAATGGGTCTGAGCAACTGCTCAGTCGCACTTGGCTGCATGACCCTATTGAGGTTCAGGCCATCTCTTCAGGTACCAAAGGAACGCAGCGAGAACCTTGGAACGGGGAGTTTTATTGCTCCTTCGGACCCAATGAGTATCGCCCTTGGGAAGACGCCGTCCGTTTCTCCTTCATCAGTGGCGGTGGCGGACCTTGGTACAGCAGGACTCTTCAGCTTCTCAATCCTGGCGACCGGGTCTGGGTGAAGGTGCCAGGTTCCGGATACGTAGGAGTGGGACTGGTGACAGGGCGAGTAGAACCGGCCAAAGACTTTAAGGTGAGGACCCCGACTGGGGAGGTTTCTGTTCTTGAGGCCGGTACCAATGGTAAATATCACCATAGCCTCAATGACCTCGAGAATTGCGAGTACTTCGTGCCAATGGAATGGGCTCAAACCGTTCCTTTCGAGGACGCCTTCCAAGAAGTTGGACTGTTCGGGAACCAGAATACGGTTTGCAAGCCCACTACCTCAAAGTGGAGTGCCACCGTTGAGCGATTGAAAACGAAATTCCCAGACTTCGACCGCTTGGCTAGCGAAAGCGCCTGAACCTGTTGCACCGGTCACTATTGGCATCCCAGAGAAAGCGGATGACCTGCTCATTTTCCTTTCAGATCAGGAAATCAACCCATTATAAATGGGCCGGTTCATTGGGTCCCAGCCATGACTTGATCAACAGAAATGTTGGTCTTGACTAATTTTACTCAAGAGAATAAATTTTGCCAAATGAGAAGTTATGAGCGTTCCCAAGTTGATACTCTCTGCCACCGGCTGGCTGAAGAACCTCGTCGGTTGATAGCCCTGTTCGGGCCTCGCCAGACCGGGAAGACTACTATTGTGGATCAGGCCTTGCGACGCATTGACTTCAAGAGCCGCTATCTTGCCGTAGACAACCCCAATCTATCCAGATTACCTGTTTCCTTGGATTTGGGCGAGACAATCTACATGGCGCCACAGGCCCGAGATACGGAATGGTTGGTGCGCAACTGGGAACAGGCTCGGATTGAAGCCGAACGATCAGGCAAATTCGTTTTGGTTTTTGACGAGATTCAGAAGATCCGGGGATGGTCGGAGACGGTTAAGGGACTGTGGGATGCCGACCGTATGAGAGGAACACCTTTGCATGTGGTTATCTTGGGGTCAGCTCCTCTGATCATGCAATCCGGTTTGAAGGAGAGCCTTGCAGGCCGATTCGAGCCCATGCGGGTCACTCACTGGTCGTTCGAAGAAATGTCTGATGCTTTCGGATTCGATCTGCCCAAATACCTCTACTTCGGGGGCTACCCAGGTGCGGTTCCCTATGTTCGAACACCGGAACGGTGGCGCGACTATATCTTCGGCGCACTTGTCGAGCCCAATATCGAACAGGATCTGATTGCCATGACCCGTGTAGACAAGCCTGCGCTATTGAGACAACTCTTTGAACTGGGGGCTGTTTACTCTGGCCAGATCCTGTCCTACAACAAGATGCTGGGCCAACTCCAAGATGCCGGCAACACGACCACGCTGGCACGCTATCTTCAACTTCTTCAAAGCGCCGGCTTGCTTGCCGGGCTACAAAAGTTTTCCAACCGGCCGCATCTGAGCAAAGCTTCCAGTCCAAAGCTGAACGTGCTCAACACGGCCCTGATGACGGCCAGTTCCGGCTACTCTTTCGATGAAGCCAAGGCAGACCGCGCCTTCTGGGGACGTCTCGTCGAGAGCGCGGTCGGCGCAAACTTGCTTAATACCGCAGGGTCGGATATCCGCGTTCAATACTGGCGAGAAAGTCCGTACGAGGTCGATTTCGTATTGCGACGCGGTCCCCGGAATATTTCCATTGAGGTAACGAGCGGCTCCAAGGCGTTACCTTTGCCAGGTATGGAAGCGTTTAAGGAGCGCTTTCATCCGATTCTTTCGCTGCTCGTTGGTGAAAGCGGTTTTCCGCTCGACGAGGTTCTTACCGTGCCCGCCCAACACTGGTTCGAGGAATTATGAAAGTAATTGTCCCGCGCAGATGTACGGAGATCCAGGACAAGGATTCAACCCAAAACCTGGAGCCGGTTTCGAAGCCGCTGGAAGCTTACCGGGATACTTCAGCCTACGTGTTACTGGGAGATCCTGGAGCGGGCAAGTCCACGGCGTTTGAGACCGAGCACGAAGCGCTCGGAGATGAAGCCTCCCTTATATCCGCCCGTGACTTTCTAACCTTCGATCCGACCAATCATCCCGAATGGCACGGCAAGACGCTCTTCATCGACGGACTCGACGAAGTTCGCGCCGGCTCTTCTGACGCCCTCGGACCGTTTGACGCGATACGTTGCCGTCTGGAATCCCTTGGAAAGCCCCGCTTTCGCCTCTCCTGCCGAGGAGCGGATTGGCTTGGGGCGAACGACCGAAAGCGCTTACAGGACATCTCTCCGGATTCCAATGTGATCCTCCTGCGTCTCGATCAACTGACACTTGAGGAAATTGAGAAGATTCTCGAGAACCGGAGGAAGATTGTAAGCGCCGAAAAATTCATTTCAGAAGCGCAAGAACGCGGAGTTTACGAACTACTAAAAAACCCCCAGAGCCTGGACCTGCTGGCAAAGGTCATTGAAAACGGTAGAGGCTGGCCGGAAAGCCGCCTGGAGACGTTTGAAAAAGCCTGTCGGCTATTGGTTCTTGAGCACAACGAGGGACATCAAGCGGCGAGGCATTACATGGGTCCAATTGATCCAAGCCAGCTTCTAGACGCTTCGGGCCGTCTCTGCGCCGTTCAACTCCTTTCAGGCGCGGAGGGATATTCCTTTCATCTCAAAGAAGAGGACGATGATTACCCTGGTATTGCCTCCTGCGCCTACGATAACCCCGATCTGCTACGGCCTGCGCTCTTCTCGAAATTGTTCAATGGAGTGTCCGAAGGCCGCTTTGCCCCTGTTCACCGCCACCTCGCCGAATTCCTCGGTGCAAGGAACCTTGCCCGGATCATTGACGAAGGACTTCCCTATAGACGAATCCTCGCCCTGATATCAGGAGAGGACGGAACTCCAGTTACTCAGATGAGAGGACTATCCGCTTGGCTTGCGGCCCATTGCAAAAACGCCAGGTCAGACCTCATCGAGCGGGACCCGATAGGCGTCGGGCTTTATGGGGACGTTCGTGGGTTTTCAACGGAAGAGAAAAGCGCTCTCCTGAAATCCCTCAAGGCATCCTTTAGCCAGCTCGGTTTCGTGTTTCAGCCAGCCGCGGCCTTTGGAGCGCTTGTGACGCCCGAAATGGAACCTGAGATCAGGGATGCACTAATGGATTCCAGTCGAGAAGAGGAGCAACAGTCCTTTGTCGATTTCCTTCTACATGTTTTGCAGGAGGGTTCACCGTTGTGGCTGCTTTCAGGGATTTTGCTCAAAATTGTCCGGGACGATACCCGCTGGCCAGGAGTCACTACTGCGGCCCTTTACGCTTTCATTCACAACTGCCCGGACAATTCGGAGAGGACTGACACGCTTAAAGCGCTGCTCGCTGATATCCGTGCCGGGCGGGTCTCAGATCCGGACAATTCCCTGCTTGGACCACTGCTACATCAGCTCTATCCCCGAGATCTTCCTCCATCAGAGGTGTGGGATTACCTTTCTGAAACGGAAAGGCAGAAAACCCTGATTAACGAATACTTGTTGTTTTGGGAAAATCGACTTTTGGTTGTTTCCTCAGATAAACAGGTGGCCAGCCTCCTGAATCGATTACGGGAAAAATTGCCGGAACTGCTTCCAGCACTGAAAAGCCACCATCAGGAAGACCTTCCTCTCCGACTGCTGGCTCGCGGCCTAAAAGCACATGGAGACAAAATAGAAACAGCACGCCTCTACGATTGGCTCGACGTGGGTTCACCGGAAAAAATAATTGGGTTTCCAAGTCTGACTGAAGAGACCTTGAATGACATACGCTCGTGGCTGGGCCAGCGCCCCGAGGTCCAGAAGGCCATAATCATGGAGGGACTAAGAAGGTGCCCCAATTCCGACAAGTCATGGGGCTGTGCCTACCGAGTTCTAGAGCAACTGTACGGCGCTAATTTTCCGCCCGATTTCGGCTTATGGTGCCTAAACCAGGCAGTCGCTATGGTGGACGCCAAACCAAAGGTTGCCGAATTCCTGCTCGATAGAGCCTTTCAAGCGCTCACCGATGATAGCGTGAATGAGGGACTGTCACTTGCAGTCCTGCGGGAAAAATCTCAGGGCAACAAAACATTGAGCACCAAGCTGGAGCGACAGCTGTCTCATCAAACGGTCCAGACGGAATTTTCGGAGAGAAGAAGAAAGCACATCGAGAAACAGCGGCAGGAAAAAGAGCGATGGCTTGACTATGTCCGGTCCAATGAGGCGGCGCTACGGGAGAATCGAGCCCCGCCATCCCTGCTACATTATTTGGCTCAGGATTATTTTGGAGACTTTTGCAATTTCAGCGCCGACAATGGACGGAGGGCTATCTCGAAACGGCTCGGCGGCGATTCCGGACTGTTCGACGCTGTCCTTTTGGGTCTTCGAGGCGTCGTTCAAAGGGAGGATGTTCCCAATATGGAAAAGATTCTTTCCCTTCGAGATCAGCGCCGTATGCATTATCTCGAAGGGCCTTTCCTGGCTGGATTGGCAGAGATTGAAAGGACTTCTCCCGAAGACTCATCGCAATGGGACGACGACCGCATTCGCAAGGCTATAGCTTTCTATTACAATGTTCTCCACGAGGATTACCGGCCCCAATGGTATGCCCGACTTCTACAGGCGCGTCCCGAGACCGTAGCCGAAGTGCAGGTTCGGTTCGCTGTTTCCGAGTTCCGCCGAGGTAGCTTGAACATCCATAAGCTCTGGGAACTCGCACACGATCCACGACATGCTAAAGTTGCTCGGATCGCCAGCCTTCCACTACTTCGTAGCTTCCCGACCCGCTGTAAACTTCCACAGATCCAATCACTGGACTATCTGCTATGGGCTGCAATTCAACACGCCGCTGGAGCATTGCTTCAACAACTGATCAGGAATAAGTTGTCCAGGAAAAGCATGAACCCGGCTCAACGCGTCCACTGGCTGGCAGCGGGTTTCGTGGTTGCCCAAGAACGTTATCAAGACCGTCTACACGATTTCGTTCGCTCAGGGCGTGTCCAACAACGAATTCGGCAATTGGCGATGTTCTTTGCCCCAATGAGTCGCATTAAGCCTTGGATGGAATGCCTCGGAATTCCGGCAAAGGAACACCTGATTCGCATCTTTGGAAGGGCCTTCGAACCTTATGATTGGAAGAATGAATCGGGGTCTGATTGGGACTCGCCAGGAGAGGTGGACTTTGACCTTATCCGGCCGCTCATAAGGAGTCTCCAAGGTGCGGTTGAGCAAGATGCGAGCAATGCCCTGAAGAGACTTCTGGAGGATCCAATCCTATCCCGGTGGCACGACTTGCTATCCCGGGCGCTAAACGCCCAAAAAGTAATGCGGAGAGACTCTGGTTATCACCATCCCAACATCGAACAGGTTTGCAAGACCTTGGACGGCAAAACGCCAGCCAACGCGGCCGACCTCGCGGCCTTGGTATTAGACCGATTACAGGAAATCGCCACAAAAATTCGCAAGGAAAACACCGACGATTGGAAACAATTTTGGAATGAGGACAAGTACGGACGGCCGTCCACACCGAAGCATGAAGATTCCTGTCGAGATGCGCTTCTATCGGACCTGAAAGAACTTCTTCCACAAGCAATCGATGCCCAGCCCGAGGGGCAGTACGCCAATGATAAACGGTCGGACATCCGGGTCTTCTACAGTGGCTTCAACGTGCCTGTTGAGATCAAGAAGAACAACCACAGAAATCTATGGAAAGCGATCAACAATCAGTTGATTGCGAAATATACGCTGGATCCAAAAACAGACGGTTATGGCATTTACCTCGTATTTTGGTTTGGCTGGGAATTCACTCAAAAAGAGCCAACCGGGACTCGCCCGGCTGACGCCAAAGAGCTCGAGAGGAAACTGGAAATGACGCTGTCAAGAGACCAGTCGCTCAAAATATCTGTGTGTGTAATTGAGGTGGAAATACCTGATTAGTCGCGTCTGAAAGGTAATCCTTGGACCTCGCAAGGATGAGGAAAATAGCCACAAAAAGCACAAAAGACTCAAAAAGGGAAGGAGAGGATCAACCACGGATGACACGGATTAACACGGATTATTGCCCGCGACAAGCACGGGCAACCCTCACCCGGCGCTACGCGCCACCCTCTCCCAATGGGAGAAGGACGGGAATCAGGAGGGGAAAAGGCACATCCGCCTTCGCCGCGTGGCGGGCTACGGCGTGACAGGGAAGGCACAGAGGGGGAGAGAGGGAGAAAGAATCGAACATGGATAGACAGGATATACAGGATGGGAACGGATGTGAAATTGACTCTCGCAAGGTGCAAAACGGAGGGCGGACATTCCCTGTCTGCGTGCGGTGACGTACAGGCAGGCTGTCCGCCAATACACTTTAATCCTGATCCTGATCATTATCTCTCTCCCCATTCCTAATTCCTAATTCCTAATTGGCGCGCCCCAGCGCGCCTCCCCGGTGTTCAATGGACCAGCTTTAACAGATCTTGCGAGATTTTGCTCCACTCCTGATTGAGGTCGATGGCCGCAATACGTATCTGATGTCCTTGAATTGTGATGTGTTCGTCTATCGCGTAATCCACAGTAGGGTAGAGTAGCATCCCCCGCACGCTTTCCCAGCCCGGCCTACGCGCTTGATTCTTGATGTAAGTAAAAAGCTGATACAAATGGTCTGAAATAAACTTTCTGGTATCGTAGTGGTGTTGAAAGGCGTTTTTATAAAATTTACAGTCGATGATAACCTTCTCATTGGAATTCTGCAGGACAATGTCCGTTTGCATGGAAGGTAGTAATTTCAATCCGGCTTCTGTGGATTGGTCTTCATTGATGTCCCAATCAACTTTTGGGGCAGAGACTCGATAGACCTGTTGTTCCTGTTTAAGGAAATTTTTGACGAACTGCTCAAAAAGCAACCCCATGCAGGTTTCGTCTCGCAGAAAATCTCTGAAATGTATGCCGCCTTCCTCTCTATTTGGGAGTGATTGTTGATAGATCAACTCACATATATTCAGTGCGAATCTATAGTGTCGCATATTTCGGTGGATTGTTACACGTCTGAACATGCTGGAGTTCAGGGCAACCTTGTCGAAATCCTTCCAATTCGAATAGGCGCCCTTCAATTGCCCACGGATTTCACCATTCAATTCCTCATGCCTCAACAGATTCCTGATGGTCGAACTGATGATTTGATTGGGAAGAATATTGGAGTCCAACTCGTCAAATTCGCAGTGTTTGGCAATCATTCCGAGATGCGGAGATCGGACATCTTCAGCGACCAGAATTTTCCCTTTTGGGCGGACTCTTAGTTCTCTTCTGAGGACATAGTTCCTGTGTAAACCGCGCTTGAATAACTGTATTGAGCTACTAGCCAGTACTTTGGCCATCAGGTCCCAGATCTTGTGGCAATCTTCTGACCGAACCTGGACAAACTGTTTTTCCTGGAGATGATTCCAGGCATAACAGAGCAGGAAGTAGATGTTCTGGATGGGGATTTTTTCAGCGCTCACGACAGATCATCTTTTATTCTGTCTATCTCTTTTCCTACCTTTTCTGTGCTTTCCATCCAGTATTCCTGAAGCAGGGGTTGAATCTCATATTCCAGCACCTCCTTGATCCACCCATAACCCAATCCAGTATCATCCGAGCAAAAATAGCTGTGACCGATACAGAATCCTTCACCTAAATCCAGTTTATCTTTAGCAATCCGGTTGTTAAGTTGGGTCATGGAACCTACCAATTTTCCAACGAGATTCTCCTCCATTCCACGATCCATTAAAAATTTCTTGAATTTGGGGGAGCCAAATTCCGGCTTCAAAGTCACAAAGGCAAATCGTCTTCTCAATGCGTAATCAACCAACGCCAGAGACCTGTCTGCGGTATTCATCAAGCCGACAATATAAACATTTTCAGGAACAAAAAATGTAGGATCTCCAGGTTCGGAATAGGCGAGTGGCATAGCGTATTTCGCTTGTCGTTTATCCCGCTCGATGAGCATCATCAACTCCCCAAGAATCTTGCTCAAGTTGCCGCGATTAATTTCATCGATAATAAAAACATGCGGTCTTCGGTCCTCTGACGCATTCCGGCAAAACTCATAGAATACTCCGTCTCTTAATTCGTAGGATCCACCGGATGTTGGGCGTAGGCCTTGAATGAATTCTTCATAGCCATAGGATTGGTGGAACTGAACCATCTGAATACGGCTTTCGTCTTTTTCATCCATCAAAGCATAGGCGAGGGTTTGGCATACGAATGTTTTTCCAACTCCGGGCGGGCCTTGTAGTATGACATTTTGTTTCCTCTTCAACTGCCCAAGCATATGATCAAAGGATTCATCGGACATGAAGAGAGTGGAAAGGGCTTCTGCCTTATCAAATGATGCTGAATCAGGTGGTGGATCCTCTTTCACGGCATCGGCCAATTCCTCGGTTGGTAACTTCCCATAAATTTCGAGAGCCAGCTCCGGCATACCCATAATTCCCAGAATTTTTGGAACTATGTCTGTCCGGGATGTCATGTCGGTGAGAGTTTTTATGGGTACATGAAAATCTAAATCCCACTTTCCCTTTTTAATCCAATCGACCTTTCTGACATGTTGGAATCCATCCCTTGATTTGTCGTAATCGTAGTCCGATGCAATTTTACCGATGCCTAATACCCGAGATCTGCCCTTCTTTGCGATTACGACATCCCCAATGTTCATCACGTTTGAGAACTCCCAACAGGCACGGCTAATATTGACTGGTCTGCCATCCAGATTATATTGGAACTTAATAGCAGTTTCCAATTCTGCTTTCGAATTGTAAGCCCGAAGATCTCCTAAATCATCCCAGCCAATTCCGAAGATCTCATTTTTGAGAAAATCGTCCCAGCTCTCAGCGTCTCGACCTGGTGCAACTATCCAAATCCGTTTACCGGTTTCAATTTCCGGAGCGCTGATATCGTTGCTCTTGGCGGGCCTGCCAGATTGCGCTCCCGGTTGCCAGAGTTCTTTGAACGGGGAGGCGTAAAAGTGAAACTTTTCGCCCGGATACTCCCCTTCGAGGCGCTTTCGGATCGTGAGCAGAGCCCGGTCAAACTCCATTTGTTTGGAGGTATCAAATAATTCGCCTTGATGAAGTTTATTGACGATCCGTCTCTTTCCCTCATTGGAAACGATCGGTTCGAATTCGTCTGGGAAAAGCAGGAACAGGAGTGCATGGCGGAACATGCGGCCGGTGGAAAACTCGGTGTTATCCAGCCATGTGGCGAAATCCCATGCACGCTCCAGAAGGTTTGCACGCTCGTTCTCCTCAAGCGAAAACCATTCGGCCATGGCAACTACGAAGAAGCGGAATTCCCTCCAGGCATGGGTGTCCCACGGGTTGCCCGGGGTAAGGATTCCCGCTCCGAGCACTGAGTCATTCAAGAGTTCGTGATCTTCCGGGAAGACCCGCCCCGACCAATTCCAGATAGTGGCTATTTGCTTCCGCTTGGTTTGGGGTGACCATGAACCCTGTATCAGACGATACATCCATGTCATTTCGGCCCAGAGGCACTTTGCGTCCGGGGAGGCAAGTTTGAGCTGGTGCCCAAGCTTTTCCATAAACGAGCCAGAAGACTGGTTGTCCAGGTTCTCCACATACGCTATCTGGAGTTCCTGGAAGTTTGAACGAGTCCAGAGCGATCGGTCAGTAAACACAGATCGTTCACCGATAAGGCATCGGCGCTTCCAATGTTCAGCTGCTGCCAGAATCGACTCAGCATCCTTTCCCTTTAAACGGTCCAATTGTGGGCTCATTTCGGTTTCGTGTGAAGTGACAGTCCAGGATTCGAGAATTGAAATCAGATGAGACGGCACATTGGAGGTCAATCCTGAATGGCGCTTAGTTAAGCAATTTTCCGAATATAGGACTACCTCGGAAAAGGAAGGGGTCAAGACGTAAAAAGTTATGCCTTACAGGGTCAGTTGCCTTGCAAAAGTGTTTGAAGTACAACGGAATACAGTTTTCAAAGCCTGACCCTTTTTCTCCAAAAGGCATCACTTTTCCACGTCTTGACCCCGACTGGCGTTCATACAATATTCCTCTACAAACACGCTTAACTAAGCGCCATTGATAGCGCCGGCCAAGCCGGTGAGAAGTAGAGAATGAAAGAGTCTTACAGTGAAGACCTAGTCAATCACACTGACCCCGAGTCATGTGAGTGTGCTCGTGAGGGCACATTTGAAGCGTTGACAGGGGAACCCACAGGCCGGGCTATAGAGCCGCGAAATCAAGTTATCCTTCAGGGGGCCGACCTTCTAATGGTAAAGGGAAGGCAACACCGTGCACGCCGCCAAGACGAGATGTGCACGGCTCCTGCGCGGTCGAAGAACCAAGGCATGTGGCGACACTACTCACGCGGAAGCCGGGAGATCTCAGGATCGGCCCTCCGGAATGGTGTCCGGCGGGTCCGCGCATTGAATCCCAAGGGAATAAGGATGCGATGAACGATCCTGAGAAGTCGGACAACTCCATAGTATCGAAGAAACCGGCGAACAAAGTGGGGCGTAAGAGCTCGACGGCGGAGTTGGTGGAGAAAAGGGGGTTGGCCAAAGGCAATCCGAGCCAGCAAACCAGTCACCGGACCCTGAGCCGGAAAAGGCTGCAAAGTGCGTTGGAACGGATACGTCAAACGGTAAGGATGCCAAAACTGCGTGTCATGCACCCCTATCCTGAATATCGTTTGAACGTTACGACCTGAGGCAGGAGCCTTGTGCGGTAGTCCCGCCCGCAGGGATCTGTGCGGGGGCCGCCGGGTAACCGGCGGTTCTACCGCGACCGGGTCAACTCTCGAAAGCCTTGGCGGCCCTGCTTGGACCCCGCGATTTAGCTACGGATTGGCAGGGATGAGAAATTGATTCCCGCAAAGAGGAGAAGAATTGTAGTTTCACTGACTTTGAGCGTCTATCGTCCACTTCGGCTTGTTCCCTTCCATACTACCTGTCTCCATCTGCATATTAAATTCTTGGTGGAAATAACTCATTGACCGGTATTTGAATTTATCTGAGACGTGCATTCCAATGCAGAATAGCGAATGCGACCGCTGATTTTCAACCCACGAAGAGCTCTCAGTCTTCTGCGGCGCGGCACCGGGATGCCCGATTCCACCTTCCGACCGGATCAGGAAGAAGCTATCCGCCATGTCGTCGAAGGCCGGGCGGGCCGGCTTCTGGTAGTTCAGAAAACGGGTTGGGGCAAGAGCTTCGTCTATTTCATCGCGAATAAGCTTCTTCGGGACGCAGAAGCAGGCCCTGCCCTGTTGGTGTCGCCCTTGCTGTCCCTGATGCGTAACCAGATCGAGGCCGGCAAGCGAATGGGAGTCCGTGCCGAGAGGATCACTTCCGACAACAGGAGCGAGTGGGAAAAAGTGGAAGAGATGTTGGACCGCGATGAGGTCGACATACTGCTTATCGCTCCGGAACGGTTGGCCAACGAGCGCTTTCGAACCGAGGTCCTTGCCGGGATCGCCGAGCGTATCTCCCTATTCGTGATCGACGAGTGTCACTGCATCTCCGACTGGGGACACGACTTCCGGCCCACTTACCGACTAATCGAGCGTCGTGCCAGGGCTCTTCCGCCGAACATGAGATTGTTGGCGACCACGGCAACGGCAAACAACCGGGTGATGGACGACCTGCGTGAGGCTCTGGGACCTGACCTGATGGTCCTGCGCGGGCCATTGGCGCGCCCATCACTCTCGCTGCAGACCATTCGGCTGCCCGGTCAGTCCCAACGATTGGCTTGGCTCGCACAAACGGTTCCAAAACTACCTGGCCACGGAATCATCTACACTCTCACTGTGCGGGATGCGGAGTTGGTGGCGAATTGGCTCCGCTCAAGGTGTCCGCCTATTGATGTCAAAGCCTATACAGGAAAGATGGAGTCGGAGGAACGAGAAGAGTTGGAGAAGATGCTGCTCGAAAACCGAGTGAAGGCCCTGGTGGCCACCGTCGCGCTGGGAATGGGCTTCGACAAGCCGGACCTGGATTTTGTTATACACTACCAGACTCCGGGGTCTGTTGTGGCCTACTATCAGCAGGTAGGTCGTGCCGGCAGGGCTTTGAAAAATGCCTACGGCGTCCTGTTGAGCGGCGAAGAGGAAACCGACATCACGAACTACTTCATCGAAACCGCATTTCCCACCCGGGAGGAGGTACGGCAAGTGATTGCGGCGCTTGAGGGGGCGCCCGAGGGCCTTTCCCTTCCTCAGCTTCTGGGGCTCGTCAACCTCACCAGGGGTCGCATTAAACGTACGATTAAACTACTGTCGCTCGAATCACCGGCGCCTGTTGTGAAACAGGACAATAAGTGGCATCTCGCCGCCGCCACGTTAGGCGCATCATTCTGGAAACGTGTGGAACGTCTGACTGAGCTACGGCGCCAGGAACAGCGCCAAATGCTGGGGTATGTAAAATTGGATCGGGAGCATATGGAGTTTCTGATCCGGGCCCTCGACGGTGAGGATCCGGAAGGCATTGAGCCGCCAAAACTCGCCCCGCTCCCTGCAGAGGTCAGCAATCGGGTCGTGCGCGAGGCGCTGACCTTCCTGCGTCGATTGGACCTCCCTATCGAGCCACGGAAGCGGTGGCCATCGTTGGACGGGTTGCCAGTTTACGGTGTTAAAGGCAGGATTGCCGAAGAGCATCGGGCAGGAGAGGGAAGAGCGCTTTGTCTTTGGGGAGACGAGGGATGGGGTCATATGGTACGTGTTGGCAAACAGGAAGACGGCAGGTTCGCCGAGGAGCTTGTCGAAGCCTGTGCTAAGCTGGTTCGTAATTGGAAGCCGGACCCGAAGCCCGAATGGGTAACATGCATACCGTCGCTCCGGCATGCGCAACTCGTGCCGGACTTTGCCCGAAGGCTGGCAGACAAGCTCGGCTTGCGTTTTTTTCCTGTATTCGATCAGACTGAGAATCGTCCCGAGCAGAAATCCATGGAAAACAGTGCGCAACAAGCGCGAAACCTTGATGGTTCGATCGCGATTTCTCCCATCGTGTTTCCGGGTCCGGTGTTACTCGTGGATGACGTCGTCGGTTCGAGGTGGACCTTCACTGTGGCGGCCTGGCTGCTGCGGACGCACGGTAGCGGGGAAGTCTGGCCGCTGGCACTTTCAACGTTGGGGCGCACCTGATGAACGGTGAACTCGGTCCCAACGCCCAAGCGATTCTGCTCCTGACCGCCCCACTTTTGGTAGGGAAATCCAAGCATTCCGTGAAACCGCTGTCTACTAGGGAATACAGTGATTTGGCACGGCATCTCCGCGAAACAGGGAAGCAGCCACAAGATCTGTTCGACCCAGGTGCGTTGAAGGAGGTCGACGAATCCTGGTCCAAGCTGGATAGCGAGCGTGTCCATCGACTCCTCGGACGAGGATTTCTCCTTGCGCAGGCCGTGGAGCGCTGGCGGGCCCGCGGGATTTGGGTTGTAACGAGGGCGGACGAGGACTTTCCGCGCAAGTTGAAGAAGCGGATGCGAGAAAAAGCGCCGCCTGTGCTGTACGGTTGCGGAAACCCTGGCTTGATGGATGGAGGTGGGTTGGCGGTAGTTGGCTCCAGGCACGTGGGCAAAGACCTCATCCGGTATACGGAGGATGTTGGACGCCGGGCCGCTGACGCGGACCTGGGCATCGTTTCGGGTGGGGCACATGGTGTTGATCAGGCTGCAATGCGGGGAGCTCTGGCTGCGGGTGGACGGGCCCTTGGCGTCCTTTCCAACGGTCTCGAACGAGCGGCCCTGAACCGGGATAACCGCTCCCCACTCATGGAGGGGAGACTCGTTCTGGTTTCGCCCTACGATCCGGCGGCCCGGTTCCTGGTCTGGACAGCGATGGAGCGCAACAAGCTCATCTATGCACTGGCCGACGCGGCGCTGGTCGTGAATTCCGATCACGGGAAAGGAGGCACATGGGCGGGTGCGACCGAGCAACTGGACAGGCTCCATTTCGTTCCAGTGTATGTCCGGCGCACCGGGGAGCCATGCGCAGGGCTTGAAGCATTGGTTGGGAGGGGCGCCCAGCCATGGCCGGATCCACCGACTCCAGCCGATATGCGCGACATCGTGTTGAGTAAAGCTCCATCGGTCTTGGAGCATGCCGAGCAGATTCAGTTGGATTTCTTTAAACCTGGGGAGGTGGCTGACACGAGGCAGTCAGTCGTGAGGGAGTCGGAGGCTCCCGAGAGCGGGGATCCAACCAAGCCCTTGCCTCCATCATTAAAACGCATCGCGCCGGAGACGGTTGAGGTAGGGAAGCGACTTCTACCTGTCCTGACCGATGAAATGACGCGAAAGGAGATCTGTACCGCTTTGAATCTCAGAAGTTGGGGAAACGTCAAGATGCGGTACGTGGACCCATGCCTGGACCAAAGCTGGATAGAAATGACGATTCCTAATAAACCGACGAGCCGGTACCAGCGTTTCCGACGCACTCCGGCTGGAAGGACTCTCGCTGAGACATTCAAAGATGTGTAGGTCCTCCGCCACTCCTCCCGTAAAGAGGAGATAGAATTAAATGAGCAAAACAAACAAAGATAATTTGGACGAAGGAAAATAAGGGACCGAAGGAAAATAAGGGACAGGCTAATAATACATTGACATGAGTATTGAGATGAGCAGGGTAGGGGGATTATGAGAACATCGAGATTGAAGGTGACGGGGCGCAGCGCGGTGTATCATTGTGTGACGCGCGTGGTGGGTGGCGCGATGCTTTTGGATGGTCGGGCCAAGGAGGTTTTGCGCAAGCAGATGTGGTATATGGCCCGGTTCTGCGGGGTGGAAATCCTCACCTATTGCATCATGACCAACCATTTTCACGTTCTGGTGCGGGTGCCGGAGAAGCAGGAGGTCGATGACGAGGAATTGTTAGCCCGGTTTTCCGAATTGTATGGGCGGCAAAAGGGACGGGTTGAAACCTTGGAAGCCCTTCTCAAAGAGGGCGGAGAAGAAGCGCGGGCAGAGCGGGAGAAGCTCCTGGCGCGCATGGGTGATATATCGTTGTACATGAAGGAGTTGAAACAACGCTTCAGTATCTGGTATAATCGCTCTCACCAGCGTTACGGGACCTTGTGGGCAGAGCGGTTCAAGAGTGTGCTAATCGAGGATGCGGCGAGTTGCCTGAGCGCGGTGGCCGCTTACATTGATTTGAATCCGGTGCGGGCGGGCCTGGTGGAGGACCCGAAGGACTATCGCTACTGCGGCTATTCGGAGGCGGTGGCCGGCAAGGCCGAAGCGCGAAGAGGTCAGGGCCGGGCGCTGGCAGAAAAGCCCGGGCAGGCCGCCTTATCGGAGTATCGCAAGATTCTGTTTCTGATGGGGGCGACGACTTCTCGGCAAAGCCAGAAAGCGATGGACCGCGAAGCGGTCAAAAAAGTGTTGGAAGCGGATGGGACCCTGCCACTACCGCAGGTATTGAGACAGAAGGTGCGATATTTTACCGATGGGATGGTTCTGGGCTCAAAAGACTATGTGAACGAGATATTCGAAACGCATCGCCGGCAATTTGGCAAACGTCGGCGTTCCGGGGCTCGCCCCATGCTGGGTCTGAAGGATACGGGAATGATGGTGATGCGAGATTTGAGAAAAGAGGTTTTTTCCTGAAGGCGCCAGGTGGGAAAGCACGGCTAAGGAACCATCGCAAAATTCGAATCTGTTCATTCTACCATCCCGGATCCCACATGAATCCCGCTACCTTGCTATTAGTAGAATCGAGGAGCGATTGTATACGACCATTTTCACCGAGCGCGACGACAAGGTTCGCCAGATCAGTGTTCGGCGAGCTCGCAAAGAGGAGATAGAATTAAATGAGCAAAACAAACAAAGATAATTTGGAAGAACGTATTGAGGCCGAGGAGAGCGTCCTGGATTACTTCGAGACTGGTGTCGTCTTGAATATCAATCGGTTGGCAGACTTGTCATCCATCCTGAATTTATCTGCATTGGCGCGTGAAGCGGGTATCAATGTCCAATCCTTGCAAGCCAAGATTCGCCGTAAAACCCCTTTGACTGGAGACGAGATTTCCCGCCTGGTTGCCGCGTTGAAGAAATACCACCTGGCTACCGTAGCGTAGGATCAGAAAACCTGTGGGTGGGCACGTCAAGATGTGGTAGGTGGACCCGTGCCTGGACCAAAGCTGGATAGAAATGACGATTCCAAAAAAACCGACGAGCCGGAACCAGCGTTTCCAACGCACTCTGGCTGGAAGTACTCTCGCTGAGACATTCGAAGACGAGTAGATCCTCCGCCACTACTCCTGCAAAGAGGAGATAGAATTTTGGTTTCACCGACCTTACGCGTCTTCGTCTACCTCAGATTGTTTCCTTCCATGCTATCTGACCCGTTTGTTCTCTATTTTTGTTATTAATTCTATCCCTGCCTGCCTGCGTGCGATGCGCTGGCAGGCGTCCAAACGTTACTCGGGAAGAACCGGACTTGGCGGCTTAATTGACCCGAATTGTCAAGAGTCAAGACCTGACGTCTTTTTTTTCCTCCCCTAAGTCGAAAAGTCCGGCAGATCGACATGGCTCGGCCGAGTTCGATTCGTGGAGAAGTATAGCGCTTTAAACCTCTCCATCTGCTTTATTTTATCCAGGTGGGCGCCCTGTTGCTTTGAACTGGCAACATTCTTCACAAGCGCCTTTGCATCTGGCTCATTCAGCCTCATGACAAGATAATTGGCAATCGCAGAAAAAATTGAAGCGTGGAAATCTTTGGCTTCCTGAGATGCGAGAACCAGGGAGACACCGTACTTCCTGCATTCCTTGGCCATCGTGGGAATGAGTGTCAGCTTTGCGGCTCGATGGGCCTCGTCCACTATGACAGCGTGAGTGATACGATCCTGGATACCCCTCTTAAACATGTTCTTGTAGAGACCGTAGAGGATCAGCGAGGAGAATGCCTTTTGAAGCACATCACTTTGCGTCCTATGGATTCGGATCACCGTGGGTTCCTCACATTCCCACATGTCCCCTTGGGACTCGTTCAGGTCAAAAAATCCATAGTCGTCCAATTCATCGAGACGTTCCAAGAGATTCCTTAACCCGACTTTAGGTTTTGTGCGAGTCCGCAAGATCTCTAAGAATCGCCTGAACGGAGGTTCTTGCAGGCTACCAAGATCTTTCGTTGAACTGCCCCATCCAGCCTCCTGAAAACTTTCCTTGACCGCTTTCCGGATATCTCCTCCTTGAAGCTGTCCCAGCTCTGGATAGATTGCCATGAATATGTCCCTGATCACCCCGGCTACATCGAGATGAGCAAATTTCGATGATCTGTCGAACACCTGCAGTGGATTGAATCCCAGCCCATCGAAGTCAATGAAACGTATGGAATCGCCAAGGGAGAGCAGTTTTTGATCAATATCCTCGTGGTAGGAGAACACGATTGGGCGCACCCCATTGCGAAGTTTCTGCTTGCAGAGGTTTAATAGACAGGTGGTTTTCCCCATCCCCGGGAGGCCGGCCACAAGAAGGTGTGGATTGCCCCTCGTTGTGAGGTGCCAGAGAACGTTGTCTGAGGTAAAGCGGTCCTTTCCTAGAATAATCGAGGGATCAAGAGGCTGGATCGTGCCTGAACCAGGGGATCCGCTGCGGCCTTCAGATTGCGACTCGTCTTCCGATAAAGAAGACGCTGTGTCTTTTCCATCGGTGACCACGGAATTGGGAGGTTGCACGTTCTCGTTCTGCAGGGATGGGGTACCCTCAAGCTCTAGCTGGGTATCACTCGCTTCACCACCGCCGGAGTCCGACTCGGTCCAGTCCGTTGTGGGAGAGCCCCAGTCCAAGTCGGGCAATGAACCGGGACCAAACAAAAACACGTCTACATCGTCCCACTCCGTTGGTGAGATCTTCAAGGGAGACCGGCCCCGGTATTCAGGACAGAATATCCATCCTCGGCCTCCCCCTTGAGCACCGTTGAGTGGGTAGTGTCCACCTCGCTCCACCATTCGATCGATCTCACCGATCAGTTTCTTGTAACGATCATGTGGCAACCCATGTCTGTTCGCCTTGTCCGCGTAAAAGCGGAGAACTCGCGCCAATTTCGCTCTACGGATGGCCTGGAACGAACGAGGAATCCCTTCATGACCGTACCATTGAAACCATTGGCGGTACAATGAAGTTGTTTGGCGGCGAACCTCTTCCAACAGCCCCGAAGAGCGGGCTGCCCGGAGGTGCCTGCGGTATTTCACCTCGATAAACCGGAACGACAGACCCAGACGCGGGGCTTCGGTAACATGAATGAGATCCGGACGAGGGCCTTTCTTCTTGTCACCGGGTTTCCTCTTAACCGGCGGTAGAAGGTCGGCTACATCATCGACTGGAACAAGGAAACCATGACCCAAGAATGCCCAACATTCGTCATTTTCATCCGTCCCTTGGCAGTTTGCATGGCTGAGAGCGAGCGCAATTAATTCCGACGCTGGAGTCATGCCACCTGTAAGTCGGATGGCGAGTCGTCCGCTCAGGGCCTTCAGATTTGACATTAGAAACTCCGCGTTTCGGCGACTGTGACTGAGCCCCATCCGATTCAGCGTGTCGTCCAGCAGCCCTTGTACTTCCTCCATGTTGGTGGTCGAGGTAATCAGTTGCAGGCAACCGAGGTCCTCTCGTTCCGGCACGCAGTCGATCACAAACTTGTCGTAGGCCTCACGGTTGTGCCGGGGGGAGTCGAAGTATTCAATCCCCGCGTTGCGGTCCAGAGTAATCACCCAGTCGCACAGCCCATGAAGGCGATCAAGGCTATCAACTTTTTCGGGTGACATCTCGGTAAACAGGATCGGAGTGTCTTTCCCGGAGGTGTCGAGGTTACGAGCAACCAACTTGTATACAAGGCCCTGCAAGTTCCGAAGTCTGTCCGTGTGAGCGCGGCCGGCCGGGTGACTCTCTCCTCCCGCCCACTGAGGAACTAAGCCGTTCCAGGATGGATGGGGATCGCTAGAGTAACTCCGTTCCAAGAATGACATCAGGCCAAAAGCGTAGACCGGCCTTCTCACCTCAATGGTCTCAGAGGCTTGCACCCGCGACTCGAAGGTGTCAAAGGCCAGCGCCAAGTGTGCAGCAGTCTCGGGTTGCGCCCTTTCCTTGCGTGCCCACCTCAACTTGGGTAGCCGGACTCCTCCAGGAAGATTGATCGACTCCAACATCCAACGATCATCCCTTTCCAGAGTCCCAGCTCCTCGTCGGCGTTTCTCCTGCGACTCTGCAATAAACCGTCCGGGGACGCCACGTTTCCATTGGGGGGGAGACGGATGAATTTCTAGAACATAAACGAGTTTGGACTCCTCAAAATTGGTATTCGTTTCTTTGTCATTCCGCTCCCTATCCCATCTGAGTTTCGAGGCTCGGCCCAGAGCGCGCACGACGGTTTTTCCGTCTCCCGCTCGAAGCGCGTGAACGTGGAGTATCTTTGCGGCCGCATGGCTCTCCAAATACTTGTAAATCTCTCTTCCGAGAACTTCGGCGCTCCGTGAACCGACAGTTGGAATGGCCCCGCTTCCTTCCACCTCCTTGTCTGACATGGCCCTCTGAAGAATCGCAAGGGTGCTTTTGGGTTCGGGATCGTCGTCGCCGACCATTCCAACTGCATGGAAGCCGAGCGTGTCCGCAAACACGAAGGAGCGATGGGGAGTAAAGCCTGGGAGGAAGGCAGGAAAGCCAGCTCCGTCGAGGGCCTCTATTTCCTTTCGTACAATCCCAGGTTCGAGCTTCTCCTCGAAAGCTGTGTGGAGAACAAGATTGTCGTATGCGGCGTGCCAAGCCATACGTAGGGGGTGGCCCGGAAGAACGATCAGGCCGATAAAGTCGCCCGATTGCGACTGCACCTCGACCGTTTGGGAAAGAGCGAGTAGCGGGTCTCCAGCTCTTAGAAGTGCGATCCACGATCTGATGTATTCCGCGACGCTGGTTTTGAGGAGACGAGATTGATCATCGTAGACTTGGCCAACACCTCCAACTTCCCCAAACCGCTCGATCATCTTTTTACCAGCTGTCTGAGCCCGTTTCCAGACCAGTTCTTCTACCCTCTCGGGCCGATCGAAGGGAAAGAATTCGGGAGGCTCAACCCATTCGCCAGACAAACGAACCCTGACACGCCAGCGGCCAATGGTTCCGTTGACCGCCCGCCAAGCGTCCTCGGTCTTCCTGATCAGAGGCGGTCGATAAACGCGAAAGTTTTTATTCTGATCAGGGCTCTTCCATACGAGAAAGTCTTCCTTAACATTCCTCGGAATGGTTTTCGTGAGGGAGGCCATGGCTGCGATTTCCTTACGGTTGCCAAGCTCAATCAGCGCATCGCTGAAGGTACGGTATCGCTTTCCCACCGGCGTACCGCCGTCCGGCCGTTCCCCGCACACGATCTCGAACTCCTCGGTCTCCCTAACGAGGGAGTCGTTGCCGATCACAGATAACACTACCCGCACGGGAATGACGGCATCTTCGGAAAGGTCCGGAAGATCGTCTTGCGTGAAAATGCACTTCTCGTGAAGCTTGGCGGAATGAACCCCCTCCCAAGATGCGATCTCAGCTTGGCTGGCGGAAGTTACAATCGCCACACGGTACTCGGTGGCCGCCTTCCCCAAGTGCCTGGGTCGAGCCTTCCAGCGAATTTCGAGCTTAGCATATTTTCCAGTTTGCTCCGCCTCTGGGTCAACAATCAATGATGGCACATCGTCACCTCGGTCGGTCAATCCCGACCACTTGTATATCTTGTCCCTAGTTGTTCGCCACGATTGTAACTCGATGTCCAATATGGTGTCGGCCGCACTCTCCGTCTGAAGCGAATTCACCCATAGCAATTCTCGCTTGTCCAGGCTCGAGAGAGCAGTGCCAATCGGCGAAGTTGCGGCCTCGCGCAGGAACTTCTCCAAGGCTGTCAGTTGTTGCTGAGTGGGGTTTAGAAGCCTTAGGCCATCTATACGGTCTGCCGAGGTCCTGTCGGAAATTCCAGAATCCAAGAGTCGGTCCACAAACCTTTTGGATGTATCAAGGTCGGACAGGTCTTTTCCTCCACACGCTCCCTTGACGGGCCATAGCCCGAGTAGTGGCAGATGGGCGCCGGCAGGTCGAATGTTCATCCCGACGTGGCAATAGAAATCAAATATGGTCCAGGGTGAAATCGTGAAACTGTCTCCCCGTACTCGGGCCCTGTTCACCGCCCGCTCGGCATATTTCCGGTGTCCGGCGCTCAAAGTTTTGGTTATTTTTCTGGCTGCAAGTCTATGCGATTCACGAAAGAGATCCTTCTCCCGCACTTCCCGAGTCGCGCTGAAGACCCCGTCCATTCCCGCCCCTGCCCTTCCCGTATCGACGAGAAGGAGGGTGGCGTCAGCCTTCTCCTCACGGAACTCGACGGCTTGGTCCGCCGTGATTGTTCGCGCATCGCGATTCTCCGCATCCGCTACACGCCATATCTCCCAACCTGTGATGCGGAAGTGGTCTTTGTCCCGTGCAAGTGAATCCAACACGTCGGGAGTCAGACAACGCACGAAGGCCATAACCCCGGCCTCGGGTCTTTCAAGAACATTTCCGAAAGCTTTGGCAAGAATAGCGCCGTGATGCCGTGTCCAGTTCATGCAATTAAGTCTCTGTTAGCTTGAACCGTGGCGTGAGACACTTCATTCCCTCGGCGTCATTCACTGTAGCCAGAAGGCCGAGGTCACGGAGCCGCCGGTCCAAGCAAGCACGGTTGAGTTGAAGTAGGTCGTTCGAAATGGTCATCCCTGGTGGACTAGTATCAATGTAGAAGCCGTAGCGGCCTTGTAGATCGAAAGTAAATTTGCCAAATGGCAGCCACCTCGTACCCGAACCGCTGCCACTCCGTAGCAGGAGTCGGTGCACGAGATAATCGAGTACGGAGTCTGTCAATCTCAGGGACCGTAGAATGATCGTTCTCGGCGTAGGGGAACCGCCCACCTTGCGCCGTGATCGTCTCTTTACAGCCAGACCGTTCGGGCGATCCACAAAGAGAGCAGAATCGATCAGTCGTTCCAACTGGCTCTGTGGCCTTCCCCCTTGCAAGAGGGTCAGTCCCTCCGCGAGACGCCAAACCGGATTAGACTCGACCGTATCGTTCCTTAGCAAGGCAGCCGCTTCGGGATAATCTGTTTCAACTTCCTCAGCCAGCACCTGAGCTTGCTCATCCAAATTGTTCAGGATCGCATCCGATCGCGGGTGCTGTCTGTGGAGCACCTTCCCAAGCAGTCGCAGCCAATCGTCGGATCGGGGACATTTTGTTATCGAATGCCTGGCAATGTCTTTTTGGATTTCTCGGTCATAGCGGGCCTTGTAGTCCAAAAGACGGAGAGCCATGAGTACGACAGGGAATCGTCGGGCGCGACGCATGAATTCGGCCATGGATTGCTCGGCTAATGCTTTTAGGGGTCGGTGGACCCCCATTGAACAATCGACAAAGAACGGTGAGGGTTCTTGGTTATGGGCTCGTAAGATTTTACCTTTCCTGGCCCAATTGAGCATGATCTCCACTGAGCATGTGACTATCGAGGCCAATCCAATTGCCATGCAGGACTCCAACATTTCCACAAAGGCTTGGCGCGGTATTTCATTTGCATAAGACCGTACAAATTTGCGGATGTCCTCCGAGAAATGCTTCGCCGCCCGAGTGGCAATGGGTCGTTGGTTGGAAATCAACTTGGATTCCCCCTGGATCTTCCCCGGGGCTTGCTTCAGGCTTTGGGCCAAACGGATCATTAACAACTCATCAATCCCTACAGGCGAATCCTCGTTGAACTGATCGGCCGAATAGTCGTCCTTGATCTTCTTCTGCGTGACGCCGACGACGAATGGCTGAAGTAAAACATTTTCGTGTATATTGTGGCCGACCGGGAACCAAGTCTTCTTCTCGCTCCGTTGCACTTGGTCGCCTTTTCTCTGGTTGGCAAACATCGCCACCATCGTCTCGGGTACGTACCGAAGATGGACGACACGTTCGGGAAGGTCCACCCAACTGGACATGTAGTGGGTCGGCGCCACTCGCTGCACTTGCCTTGTTCTGCCGAGATCGTTGCGAATGTTCTCTAGGCAATAACACAGTAGGAGATCACCCAGAATTGCTCGCTTTGTAGGGTCATCGAAACCTCCGAATCCATTCTTATCAGTTCTCGCTAGGCGGTTTGCAATCGCGTCAATAGTAATTGACCGTCTACGCTTGGCAGGAGTGCCCATGGAGTCCCCAAACTCCTCAAGAAATCGTCCCTTTCCCCGTCTGTGTCCGAAACGGAACATATAAAACACCGCTGGCAAGATTGCTGAGATGTCGAAATCTTGAGTAGCAAATGGTAGCACCCTGTCGTAGTTGAATGACCAGATTTTTTTGGTCATGGCGGGGGTGAGAACGTTTTCCACGGTTTTTCGGACACTCATGAGAACTCACCTCCCGGATTTGCGCGCCGAATCACCAACTTCTGCATTGGTCCGGCCGGTTTCCCTCGACTTCGGCCGATAGTCGATAAACTGAATCATCCCGCATTGGGTTCCAGGCCATGAGATTCCGATCATCCTCCTGTGCCAATCGCCGTAAAAACACCGACAGATTAGCGAAGGTTTCGTCTGTAGAGACATCGGCCAACTGATATCCGTCTCTCAAACGAAGCAGACGATGGAACAGGCCAGCGCTCAAGCGTAGTCGTTCTTTTCTTCCGTCCTCGTAGCGATAGGTTAGGTATGCCTCCCGCGGCAGAGGTTCGGAGGTGTCTTTGGACGCGGAATCACCGTCGTTTCCATCGGCAGGCCTAAATTCGGAGATAAACTCGAATCGGTTCAAGGGTTTCTCGAACCAGAACGTTGTTTCCGTAGGCGTTCGTGGCGTAATTCGCAAAGGGACAATTTCGGAGCGTTCAAGCACTAAATGGGGTAGTTCGCCGATGCGGGCGATACCTTTGCATAGATCAGCGCATAGTTCTTGCCTTCCTTTCTGGTCAAGTAAGGGAATGTCCCTAAACCGCTGGAGATAGCGGCCGTGGGCCAGCCCAAGAGCGCGTTGGGTGTCAATCCCCTCTACGACTTCTGTAATACGCACCTTCGTCCACTCGAAATAGGCTCGGCGGCGCGCAGAAGCGAGTCGATCTGTTCCACCGTCCCTGGGGCGCAGCAGTGTGGTTCGAAGCAGGTGTCTGTCGATCTTGGGATGGGCCTCGAGTGCCGGATCCAAGTGCACCAACTCACTGAGTACTTCGCCCTGCCGTCGCGGGGAGTCTGGATCGAAGGCTCTGTCCCAATAGGATGGCTCGGAGGATCCGAGGCCCTTGTGGTAGTCCGTGCAGTAGCGGGTTCCAAAAAGGATGTAGACCAGAGCAGTCCGGGAGTTCACGCACAGTGATGTGAGTCTCTCCACGAAAATGCACTGCCTGCAACGCTTCAAACAGGCGCTCCCTTGCTCTTCTTCGCACTGCCTCGGGCTCGGCCCTTGGCAGGTCTTTGGGCCCGAACAACCTCAAGGCGCGAAATACCTCACAGCTTTCCTGGGCCGAACAAGTTTCACAGGGCTGCCATTTCTCCTCTGCATATGATCCACCGTACAAGCGGTCAAGCAATCGATCGAGAAAGTCGGTCGTGATCCGTTTCGGGTTGGTCTTTACACTCCCGACGTGAGATCGTCGATTGAGGTGGTGGAACGCGATGAATCCCTCCCGTTGATCAGGTTGGCTATCCAACTCATTCCAAATGGTTGCCTCAAGTCGATGCTTAAGGCTTGTTTTTAGTGGGGTATTCGGGGAGTGGTCGATCCACTCTAACAGTCGGCCGTCGTTAATTGCCAAAAGGTGCACAATATCTTCGGTCGGCAAGCCGTTCTGGAACGGCTCTAGAAATTCGTCGAGAATTTCGTCGGCTGAACGTCCCCTGAAGGCCGCCGAACCGTCCAGATTCATCCGCACACGGAGTCCGTCCTCTACTACCTCGTCAACAATCCGTTTGGAGGAGCCATGTTGGCCCATTCCGAGTGCGTCGGCCAAATACTGGAGCAACGAGGTCTTCCCATCCCCAGCGTTACCACACAGGATTGCTAGCCGCACTCGCCTTTCCAAGATGTCTTCAAGAAGCATCTCCTCCAGGCCCGTTTCTACATAGGTATTCTCAGCAAACTCAGTGTCTAAACCCCGCGTCTCTTGGTTGCCCCATCTCGACCCGGGGTAAGACGCCAAAAGGTGTCGCAACCATTGAACTTCATTTGGATGTCGCTCGGGAGCATCGTTTGGAGGCTGGTCATTGAGGTCTGGAGTTTTGACATCAGTTTCGCCAGGGTCGGTTGAAGTCGGCTCGGACAAGGCTTTTAGGGCCTCCGCCACCGAAGATATCCGCTTTTTGGGGTCCGGATCTGTTGCCCGTTCGAGGAATGGTGTCAACCCCGGGTATTCTTTGCGTTCCGCCTTTGTCCAATCCAAAGGGCCTCTTGGGAATTGATCGCCATTGCTACGGAACGGCGCCTTGTCAAAAAGTACATGGAAGAAACTCGCAGCCAAGGCGTGTAGGTCGTCTCCAGGTTCAGCTTTGTCGTCCTCCTGATTCGATGGCGGCGAATAAAGGACGGTATCGGCGGGGCTCTTGGGTTCTCCGGTGCGGGTGACGGAGTCGTAGTCCGTAAGTACCAGGTCCTCGCCAGAGACAATCAGGTTGTGTGGACTAACATCCCCATGGACAAGGCCGCTTTGGTGGAGGGTGTCAAGCGCTTCACAAATGGTGCGCAACCACCGAGCGGCGAGTTCTTGAGTGGCCAATTGATTCTGTTCCGCCAACAGCGGCAAACAAACCTGTGAAGTCGGCCAAGGGAGCGCCCTCTACCCAGGTCTGGAGGGCCACAACCGATTGTCCCGCCATTCCGTGGCCACTTCGAACACGGAGGAGAAGGCAGAGTGTCGGCTGACCGGTTCCCGGGCAAGCTGGTAGCGCTTACAGATCCGTTCCCCGTGGGACTCGCTGTGGGCTACCTTTCCTACGAAGGTCCCAATTTCTTCTTTCGTTGATGGATCCAATTCAACCACCTTGAACGCAGTACCGGCGCCGCCCGATCCCAGGCGAGAGACGATCCTGTATTCGCGTCCGCGAAACCTTACGACCTGTCCTTCGGTCCAGAATCGAGCAGGAGGCGCTGTTGGTGTTGGAGGCGATCCACCCAACAATTCCGTCAACTGTCGATCTAGTTCCGCCAGAGGCAAGCGTGCGGCTGGAGGGTCTCCCATCCCTGTGGCAAGAACTTCTCGGGCCTTGTTTACCTGCCAATCGCCGCAGTGATCTCCAAAAAGTACCTGCAATGAAGCACACAACGAATAGATGTCCGACTGCGGTCCCGCGACCTCGACCGTGCCTTTGTGAACTTCCGGAGGAATCACCTCGGACCACTCGCTTTGCGCGCCAGATTTATCTGCATGATCGATGTCCCCCGGAGTCCTCGCCTGTCCGAATCCGGTGAGAACCGGTGAGTTGTCGTGCATCACTAGAATGGATGCAGGCGACAAATTCCGGTGGACCATGGGCTGACCGCTCTCCATCACCTCGTGTAATTCCTGTACCGCCCGAACTGCTGAACGGGCAAAGTCCAGTCGCGCGGAAACTGTCCACGAGTCGTCTTCAGCCCGTTGGGCGATACTTGGTGCCGCCGGGTCAATTATTGTGAAAAAACTCATTTCCGCAGTGTATCCTGGCGCGTCCTGAAACGAGTCCAATATTCGGGGCACCCAAGCATTCCGCTGCAAACGGTGCAGGGCGTCGTGCTCTCCACGAGCCTTACGTTGGGAATCTGCGCCCGTGCCAGCCGAATAGTCGTACAGATGAAGTAAGACCCGATCCCGGGTCACTGAGTGGACACCTCGGTAGGTTCGGTGAAATCCATCGTCCCAATCGGCCTGCAGTTCCAGATTGACGTAACTGCCGAATCGCCGGAGCGGGCCATCCAATGAGGCGAGCCTCCTTGGAGCCAGCTTTTCGAGCTATTTGGGCAACTTGCGGAGGTGACAAGGATGGCCGACCGTCAGCGCCTAAGGCTTTGTGCCAGTCCTTGAGGGAGCAGAGGCGGACACCTCGCACCTTACCTTGGCCTAGAAGACGCCGAGCCATCGAAGGCGGTCGAGTAACAAGAATGGTCCCATCCACACGTGGGAGATGCTGAACTATCTTGCGTAACGTCGTTCCGACTTTTTTGGCTTTTCTAGTAAGCAATTCTGCTGCCCCATTAACCAAGCCGCGATTCGCATCTGTCCAGTGTTTTGCTTCAATGATACGAACGCCCGGCGGGCCAATGGCCACGATGTCGATCTCGTCAGACTGACGTTCATGTGTAACCGAAAAGGTCAAATTAGTCAATAGTACCCATGTGTCGTCGCCCGGAAGCGAGATAAGCCTTGTTTTGAGTCCATTGAAGGCCTTGACTTCGCTCCGGTTGGCGGCCGGGCCACAGTGGTAGTGCTTAACCTTCACGTGTGGTTGACCAGTGAGTGAACGGGGTTTGAGTTGTATGCCTTACTCTAATTCCCATGGAAAAAAGATTTGAGACTAAATCAAAGAAGCTACTCCGCGTCAATAACTTGTAGGCCGATATCACTCAGGACCGAACCGATATCCTACCCTCTGTGGGCCAAATTTCCCGAGGCAATCCTTCAGTTTAGCAGTAAAGAATTGGCTGGAGATTTGAAGGTCCTGAATTGGGGAAAGTGCACGGACCCCACCATTTTTTCCGAGTCCAATGAGAGATTTCCCTGTTTTTGTTTGTGCTTAGGTGATGAGGTGGATTTTCCTGGGACCGATTCGCCCTACGGGCTCTCTCAATCTGGAAGGACCCAGCGGAAAAAAGCCTGTTTGCGCTTAGGCTGGGCATCAAACAGACTTTTCCAGACGCTTTCAAAACCTAATAAATTCATATTGAAAAAGAGATAGTGCCCAAATCCTTTGCGGAACGTATTTTGTTGTGGTCCGTTGATTACTCTCTTTATTCCATCCTTTCCTTAACCCGGGACAGTATAGCGCCTCTCCCTCTGTGGTTAACCTTCCCGAAAAACCCTGCCTTCAAATGCCTTGCCCTTGCTCTATGGTTTTTTCAGGGTTCTCAACTTCCTTTTGGAGCCCCTGGCCCTCATGTCTCACAAAATTCGTAGCGAGCGAACTGAGATCGAGTGCTGGTGCGGGCTTCGGGCAGATTCGCGGGTGAAGCTGGATCGACACCCCACAAAGACGCGAATCCAACGAAGTCCGCACCAGTGCCGGCCTTGTCACGCCGTAATTTATGAAGGAGGATATTCTGGAGCGCAGTAGAAAATTTGAGAGACATGCGGGCGAGACCCTAACCAATACAGTCACCGTAAAATACCTGCAGACCATTCCATTTCATGCCCAAAACACCGCCGTCTAAATCCCTTG
>CBDCNU010000012.1:0-27402 GCA_965219475.1 Opitutales bacterium
GTGCTTTGTCGCCGCCACACGCCGATGCGTTGCTACATGTTTGAACGGTCAATTAACATGGATCATACTTTACAATGAGCTAGAGAACCGGCCAGAGCCGGCATAAACCGGATTTCACGGATGGCCACGAAGAGAATAAATAACCACATAAGGCACAAAAACACACAATTCCCGATTCCTGATTTTGATTAAAATTCCTGTTCGCGAAGCGATCCTGTTCCGGCGCAGCCGGATCAAGTGACTGAAAGGAACGTTGTTAAATATTATTTCTTAGACATCGCCGCTTCGCGGCTGGATGCCTGCGGCAACAGAATGGCACTTTGTGCCAGCAGGATAAATTTTAAAAATCCTGTTTTCCACATTCGTGCTCTTTTCGATCCTGGCACCTTTGCGAGAGTCAATTCCTCTCGCCACAATCCCCCAAAATCAAACATTCCTCCCAGTAGGAACCTCTTTGCATCAAGTACCCATCAAGTAAAATCATCTTTCGTAAGCTATTGATTTTAAATCACTTACTTTTTTGTAGAGAACGAAATGCCTCTTTTGCAATTAACTGATCAAGTAAAAATTCCCTTACTTCGTCCGCTGCGTTGCGTAGATTGAAGGCTGACACGCCGAAGTCCTTTAGGCGAAGGCGGTCCACAGACCACAAAATTCCAAATCCCTCCCAGTAGGAACCTCTTTGCATCAAGTACCCATCAAGTAAAATCATCTTTCGTAAGCTATTGATTTTAAATCACTTACTTTTTTTGCAGGGAAACGAAATACCTCTTTTGAAATTAACTTATCAAATAAAAGTTCCCTTACTTCGTCCTGCAGGCATACCGCGAGACCGAGGTCGACTCCGCCGTAACCGGCAGGTGGTTCACCAACGGTGGGGCCGGGCGGTGGATCGCAGGGCTCGCCGGTCATGGCCTTACAGATGAGGCGTTCGAGGCCGCGTTTTGTGAGGTCGGTGGACATTCTGTCAAGTACCCGTCAAATAAAATACAATCTTTTTAAAACCATTGATACTAAGTTTCTTATGAGAATTTCCCATGCTCGACTTACTTACGCGGTAGGCATTTCATCAAATAAAATTCCGGTTCACTCTTTCGCCCACCAAGGCACATATCGCATCAGCTTTAAGGCTGCTGTCGGGGTCGTCAGGCAAATGGGCCCACCCAAGCTGCGCCGAAGTATGAATCGTGTGGTCTCCCTGATGACGCTCCAATGGCGCAGGAGTGCCGTTGTCAAACAGCAGTCTCAATCTAGAGGTCCTTCAACAGACTGGATTCCAGGTGCTTCAGCACAGCTCTGACTTGCCAGTCCTCAACCCCCTCAAACCAGTCGAGGAACTCTTCGATGGTGCCTCCGCCTGAGTTGGCGAACAGGAGTGAAAGGGGTACCCTCGTGTTCTTGAATATCCAAGCTCCGCTGATCTTGCCGTGGATTTGCTTCACTGCCGGGCAGGTTGACCAGGCAATCATGTTCTCACCTCGCTTTCCATTGCTATTTCTTCTAATATGGGCCCCTGGGGATTCAAGGTCATTGCCCAGACTATCTGCCCTTTGAAAACTCTCCTCTACTGGATGCTCCTAATCCGCCTAGTCGGGCAGATTGGCCGGCGCCTCACGGACGTCAAGCTTGCCGGTGACACCAACATAATTATCAGAGATTTAACCTAAGCAGTGGTCGCAAAGACACGCAGATTTTCCCAACTTCTCAACTACTCCTCGAGCGACCTCTAAAAGACGTGACTCGAATCCAACGCCCACCGTCAACACTCTGAAATTGAACGTTTTTGTGAGTACAGTCAGTCTCGTGTATAGTAGCTGTTGGCCCGTCGTTGAATACTACGATCACAGCAGATGGGTACATAGACGCGGTAGCGGGTATGACCATTCCCCCACCGCTCTCCAACGTCTTGGCGACTTCAGCAATCATTCCTGGGTCTAACGTCGTCAATTCCAGTCCGAAGTCCAACGATCGCGGATTTACGTCGATCTGCATTTGGTTCAGATATTTCATCAGGGAGGAAACCATGTTGGCGGTAAGGAATGGTTCGTTGCGTTGCATGCCCAACAACCCCGGCAACGTCTTAGACTTCTTGAAAAAATCCTCCTCTGTGGTCTTGGTTTGATGTATCAGCCAATTCCGCAAACGCCGCCAATCACCCAATCAAGTCGGAGATAATATGATTGGGAGTTTCCAATCCCAAGGCAGTAGCAATTCGCGGGCGGGCAACTTCCTCCCACACTTGGTAAATGAAGACCACGAAAGCCTTGGCATATAAACGCTCGAACTCTCCGGCTGTCGAGAACGCATCAATAACCTTCTCCAATGGAACTCTGGCAAGCACTGACTGAACCCTACCATCCGGGCGATAAGTGTTTATGGTGAAGGGCTCAGCTCGTTCAGCAATCGAGTCGAGATGACGTCGCATGGCGTCCTGACTACCAAGGATGCCAGCGAACCAGATCAGCATCATCTGACAGTCAGCTGAGAATTCCTGCATTATGTGTTGGATTTCGGCCCGCGCCTCTTCGCTATCCTTGGGGATTCCTGTATACCGAAGCGTCAATGTACCACCCGGCCAGCCCACCTGGATTAAACCAGTGGGAACTGTAATCCTTTTGTCTTCGCTGAGGTCACTCACCGGAGGAGCTCCATCATTCCTTGCAACTGTACCTCTATCGAATCGCCACGAGTGTCGGGTATGTTAAACGAATCGCAGAATGCAGTCAGTCTCGCGGTATGAGTTTCATTCCGGTTGTCGCCAACGGTGTCGGGAGCTAGCGGATCGCACGGCCCACCGGTCCGGGCCATGCCGATGAGGCGTTCGGTAAGGTCCGTGGTCATGGCTGGAGCGTTTGAATGGCGGGTTTCGCCCCATCCGAATGAGTCACGGTTCTCGCTTCGGGTTCATTGCCAGTGTTGTCGGCAGCAAAAAGAATCGGCCTCCGGAAGGGAAGCTGCCGCTTCACGGACATCCAATTTGCCGGTAACGACATCGGCAATTAGGCGGGTTCGGTATTCCTGGAGCAGCTTGATCTGTCGCTCGGTCGCCACCAGCACCTTATGCACATCTTTGCTCTGTTCGGCTAGGTGGCAGGATATTGCAGCCTGTTCAGCAGGCGAAGGAACCGGGGCCCAGAGGTTCAATATTCGATCGACGGACAATCCCGGCTGAGCGGCCGCAATCGAGTACTGGTTCAGATTCATCACTTCCAATAGGACACCGAACCACTCAAGGATGTGCCCCCTCCCGTAGCGTTGCCACAACGGCATGCTCAGAGGCCCAAAAACGTCCGCGGGCCAAGTGAATGTTGCCGCAAAGAGCCCCCTGTCGGCCTATCAGCGCAAAGTCGCCCTCATGTGTGTAGCTCGACGTGTAGCCTCGGAGTCCGTTTCTCGCCGAAGACTGGGTATTTTCCCGCCTCCCTCAATAGCCATTCCAGTTATACCATCACCGCTTTGCATGTCCGAGAGCGTCTTGAGCCTCCGCACCTCCCAATGCTCCGGCACGTCCCCTAGCCACTCCACCTCGGAGTTCTTGTAGGCCGGATAGGGCTGGCCGGTTCGCACATCGATCTGGCCGGTGACGGCTTGGTGGATGATGGCCTGCTTCTGCTCCTCCAGCAACTCGATCAGCCTTTCCATGGCGCAGATGTAGCGCCGGATGCGCCGGTCGGTGTGGTCGAGGAAGCGGGCGATGGCTTGTTGTTCGCAGAAGGGTGGGAGGGGAACATGAAGTGCTTTGGCAAATGAGGAATTCAACCCGGGTTGAGCTGACCCAGTGACTTGGTTCCATATACCCTCTTGTATTTCACGATTACAGAAATTGTAGTAAAGGAATACTGGCCAGCTTCGGGTTGATGATCGTATGATATAGACATGCTCGTTGACTGAACACTTTTCAAAAAGGCATGTTCCGTACCAGAGTGACTTTCCCAATAGTAGCTCCATCCTTAAACAAGCAGTATGTCTCCTGGTTGGACAACTCCCTTACGAAGGGTGTCGAAAAATTCGTAGGATACATACCGCATATTCTTTAACAGAATTTGATTGTCTGTACCAATGTGTTCACCACCCAAGTTAGGTACTCCATCGACTGGTCCTACGTCACTTTGTTCGCGAGCACCGCTTTGAATCTGCTTGATGCAAGATGCAAGACGCCGCACCTCCCAATGCTCCGGCAGGTCGCCGAGGCATTTGACACCGGAGGTTTTATATTTGGAGTAGGGTTGGAGGTTTGCGGTTATTGTTATCAATGAAAGGTATACTTTTCTGAGTTGAAGGACACACCTATCTTGCTCATAACAACAGTCCTGCAAGGGCCGGAAGTATGGGAGCAAGGACTGTCATGTGATCGGCTGCAGTGGCAATGAAGTCTTTGTAGGCTGTTGTGGAGTCGCTACTGCCTAGACTGGATTCCATGTGTTCAACCTTTTCGAGCAGATGATCCAGTTCCGATGGCTCAGTTACAGACTCGCGGAGCCGTTGACGTATATGAGAAAAATTTCCTCGGCTTGGGGATTAATTGTATTTGTCGATTGATCGGTTGAATTGAGGTTTATACGTGTCTGTGTGCTGTCAGATACATTGACAGTAACCGCTGTTGGTTGAGGATGGAGGCGTTGGTCGCCTTCACGCTCGTATTTAATCTGATACCAATCTCCAATCCCTGGGCCACCTCTCCACAAATTTACCTTGGTGACTATAAAAACCTCTTCCTGTCCACTGGGCAGTCTACGCTGGATTTTATCTCCAACGGATATGGGTACGGTTACGTCATTGATATATATCTCTTCTGGCGTAACTGCAGCGGGGATATTCTCGTGCTTTTTGGCATCTTTATGCACGATTGTGACTTCATCATTCATCATATCTCTCATTTACATCACTCCTTTCCTTGTAGATTAAGGGCTCAAGCTCCTAGTGGTCTGGCCGTCCAAAACTCAACGCCGAAGGTCATGGTTGGCTTCCAATTATGACTTCAGTGATTTCTTTGGCAATCTCCTCAATGGTGAAGTCAGAGGTACTGCGCGCCACTTTGTCAGCCAGTGAGGGGCTATAATCTATGACCTCCTGCTTGCTGATCTGATGCCAAAGCGGGAGTATTACTTGTTCGCCGGTCATTTCTCGCGTTACAAGTCCATCAAGCTCATATTGAGGCCAGTTCTTCCCAAAGAAGGAAGGTGAAATTACAAACCACACCGAATTTGCTCCTTGCCAGGCCCAAATCTATTTTTCCGTCGAAGACTATCACCAATGCGAAGCTCAAACTCGTCATACCACACATTTAACCCGAGTAAGTCTAGGTTTTCGGCTAATGGACGAGCGATTTCTTTTTTGTCCTCGGTCGCGTGACATATGAACACGTCATAATGGTCCGAGGGTGAATCTTCTTCAACTCCCTGCGTGTTTGAAATATTGGGATTCACAGGGCGAACCAAATTGGATATGGTGGGTGGTGAGTAGTCAGGGAGTGGAGATAGCGCTGCTGGGGGAATAACCCTAACAGAAGAGCGAACCTGCCCACGAAGCCCTTGAAGGTCAACTGTCACGTACCAAGTTCCCGAATTTGGGATGACCAGTCGAGTAGGTGATTTCTTCACAAAACCACCATGGTATCGATGCCGACGACCAGACTTGTATTTTTGAAGATTAATACTGTCAAGTAAGCGAACGTTGGCGGCACTTCCAGGAAAGCGTAACTTCGACCACATTACCCTTCTGCTGGTATCCAATATTATATTGCCGAAATTTCATTGTGGCAACCCCTGCTTCATGGCCTTTTGATGTCCCACGATCTCAGCTAGCAACTCTTCTGTATCCTTTCCCACGGCTAGGATGTTGACTCGTGTCTCCTCGAATGAGACCGGCCTGTAGCCGATCTCGACGTCACGCCCCAATTTACCCGGAAAATCGTAAATCCACGAAAGTAATAAGACTTGTGGACGGTGTAGAAATAATTGCTTCATGCCCATCGGTTACCTTACATTTTAGTTGGTACACAGTCGTCCAGCTTCCGATGGAGGAGTGAGATCAGAGTAAAGTAGTCCACAGCATCGTCCTCACCGTCCCACATTATCTTCGGCTCATGTGCGAGAGGGTTTCTCACTGCTGCAAAGCAGCCTTTCAGTAGAGCGGCAAACCCTTTATGTTCAGACTTTTCCGTTTCGGTCTGTAATGTGTTAATTGCCAAAATCGGTTCATTGACTGAGAAGACCCTATCCACGAGTTTAGCACCGTCTCCATCAACTCCTGATTTGTCACGAATTCGTTGGGCAAGTCCCTTGGAAGCCTCGAAAACCGCATGAAAGTAATTTTCCTGCATTAGCTCAGCTTTACAATACTTCAGCACCTCAGGATGGATCCGCCGTCCCTGAAACTTAGCCTGGACTGAATTTGCTCGTCTCTCTGCTTCAGTGATAGTCGCTACCGCTGGACGTTTTCGAAATTTGCCATCGTCTCCGTACTCAAGGCCGGAAAAGGCTAAGACGGTGTTCAATTCGGAGCGATGTGACTCGAATTTATCGTTTTTGCCTATGAAGCGAGCAGGTGCAAGGAATGATTGAATAAAGTCGAGGATTTTGTTAGCGCACCTGTCTCGTTTCTGGATATTCAGAAATATCCAATACAACCTTCTCCATTTTGTGGACTGGCCAGAGCCGTCATGTATGCCACGATCAGCCAGAACTCGACTGATGTCTGACCCAGAACCGCAATCCCCCAGCACCTTAGCCAGGGACTCAATGCTGCTTGCTTGGAAAGACGGTATCCTATTCAAAATTGGCCACCCCCTATAACCTCTGATAACAGCCCTATGGTCTCCTTCTCCAACACCAGAATATCCGCTCTTATCTCCTTCAATTTTTTCGATAGTTTCACCCGATGCTGCGAAGAGCATATCGCCATACTGAATGGGGGTATAGTCGTTGACCTTCGTAGTCGATATAAACGAAAGGCTGTCATTGATGCAAAACTAGTGAGTTGTGTAGAGATCTCCGTAGCGCACGCAAGGAACCCCAGAAGGCTCCTCATCGCCCTTGTTGCCGCCGTTGCCTTTCGAGGGCTTCCCGCTCTGTCCCAACCCCCGAGCCTCCCAATGCTCCGGCACCTTACCAATCCACTCAAATCCGGTGGGCTTGTAAGAGGGATGTGGTAAGGTTCTATCCCTCATTCCGCGAGCACCTTCCCGAACCAAAGAAGCGCAGCTTCACCCTCCTTCCGTGTCACATCGTCAACCGTGCGGCTGTGCCGTATCCCATTGCGAAGTTCGGCAAGTTGATCAAAACGCTTGACCAGCATATCCTTGTTGGCGAACACCGTTTGGAATAAGTCCCAATTTGACTTGTTCGTCACTGTGTCCTGGATCTCCCGCAGATCAGCATACTCAAGTTTGCCAGCAAGGGTCTCGTAGAAATTCGCGTCAAAGGCTGGGTTCTTCTTTGATGCTGCTGTGATCCGTTGCCGGATTCTCTGAAGCACATGGGGTGGAAGGTTGCCGTCACCGCCCTGCAATACCTCGCTAATTAGGTTGCGAAGCTTCAGCTCAATTGCTTCCACCTGAGCATCCAGGTCTCGCAGCTGAGGTGATAAGTCCAAACGCTCCTTCACCAGCAGATCCTCTATAGCTTCCTGTAGGGTGCGTTGACGTTCCGTCAGGAATGCTTCATAGTCCGCTGGAGTAAATGGGTCGCGCATAAGGGTCTCCAAGGCCCCGGGCGAAATGAAATGGGATTCCAAAGTAGCTCGAACGGGAACCTCCCCATTTTCCTCAATCAATTCGGGGAGGTACTCGTTCGGCAGACGACCTCGTATTACATTTCGATTCGTGTCCCCAGTCAGTGGGGTGCGGTTAAGAATCGTGTTAATGGAAGTATCGAGAGCGTCGGCATGCTCCCAGCTCTTGGGAATGATATGATGGTCATCGAGATCACCGTACTGCGGTACAGTGCCTGTCATCCAGTCTCTTGCTCCGCGCAAGACCAGCAGGTTAAAAACACCGTTGTATACGGAGCTGCCACGTTTGGTCTCCCTTAAGTCAAGGTTTCGAAACCGATTCTCGAACTCGGCGATTAATGCTGGCTCGGCGGCGGCATCTTTGAACCATGTCTTCAAATCAAGGAAGTCGCGGGTGCTGGTCGATTCGACCGCGCCAGAGTACCGGTTGGTAAAAACGCTAGCCCAATACCAGTGCCGCAGCTTACGATTAGCGTCCAGTTGGCGACCTGCTGGCAGAGAGCGGACCGAAGTACTGATTGCGGCAAAGGCCGGGAGAATCGAGACATAAGGTAGGTATCGGGAGGAGATCGCTCCAAACTCTTGGGGGTGCCGGAGCAACTCAATGGTCCGCCAAAGAGCGTCGACCGCTTCCTCCCACTCTCTTTGGAACTCGACCACATCCTTGACCAGCACCTCTTTTCGGAATGACCCGTCGGCATCCCGTACTGTCTTCTCCTGCCCAGGAAGCAGGAAGTACAGATATTTTGGAGAGCAATACGCTTGTCTCAGGATCGACATGACTTGAAGAATGTAGACGTTCATTCTCCCAGTGCCAATGAAGTCGAGCCTTGGTGCTGCAGCTCGCCAGAGGTGCTTTAGTTGAATTCCTTTTGGCTTCAAAAGCGCGTTGATCAGATCGAAGACGTCGAGCCGGATTCCTCGACTGTTGACCTGAGTGAAGATGTCACACACCTTTTCGATTTCCAGATCCTGGTCGAGTTCGATGTATACGACTTGGTATTGTTCGGTGATGGCCTGTAGGTGTTTGCCGAACAAACGTGCGTTTGCCACATGCTGACTCGCCACCTGCGCTGCAGATTGATCCCTTGCGCTCGTGGCCTCCTCTTCCTTTGTGCGCCAGTATTGTTCGTACCCTTGGACCCAGTTGCCAAGATTCCAACCACCCTGGCCGATCACTGCCAGAGGGAACATGTGGGACTCGAACTGTGCGTTTCGGTTGGTCAGGAGATTCACGCCGCGGCGAGTCCAATCGTACTTGAAAGCCTGTTCGTAATCCCCCTCCGCGAACCGGTCCACCTGAATGAAATACAAGAATCGATTCCTTCGGCGCGGTGCCGGCTCATCTGGTGCGATGAAGGCGTAGTACATCGCGGTAAGACGTTGTTGCCCATCAAGGACTATGAAAGTCCGATCGGTCCCGTTGTTAGTTTCCTCGAAGCCATAGATCGCCTCGCATGCAAGAGCGTCAAAGGTCGCCGACTTGCCTCGCCAAAGCAGGAGACTCCCTATGTAATAGTCCAAAAAAATCGAGCGCATCAGTTCTCGAATGTCCGAGGGCTGCCATTCGAATTCGCGTTGAAAATCTGGAATGACATAACGGCCTTCTCGCAGGCGGCTAATCAGCGTGTTGAGGCTGACGTGATCAGGTTTCTGTACATTCTTCATCGATTTTCACCTCCAATAATCTCTGCTAATAACCCTTCGGTCTCCCGCTCCACCGCAAGAATATCCGCTCGTATCTCTTCCAGGGATCGCATCGGTTCCGGCTTGTAGAAGTAGCGGTTGAAACTGATTTCGTAGCCGATTTTCACGGTTTTCGGGACGTACCATGCGTCCTCGGCGTAGGGGAGCACCTCGCGGCTTAGGAATCCTTCTATTCCGCCCGGTTCCTGCAAGGGAATCTGCTCGGTGTCCCGCAGTTCGGGATCGGGCTCATACTCTACGACACGCTGCCCTAAGCGCTCGTCATATTCGCGCAAGCCTCGAATCGGATCAGCGACAGCGCCAAGCCGATGCCTTCTTTTGATCACGGGCTCCGCGGTCTCATCCCGCTCGGCCAACAAGGTCTGCAAGAGCTTCTTCCGTTTCGCCGTCATCCTGACCCCGTATCCCGGCATAACCGCCTTCATCTCTTCCAGAAATCGGTTGAAGTCGGGATGGGGCCCGGGACCCAGTCCATGTCCCACCTCATCGACGGCATCGCCCAACGCCACATCACGCGCTTCGATACATGCTTTGAAGAACTCATCGAGTCGCTCCTGCGACAGATCCACCTTCAAGCGCAGCGGTCGCTCCACTGTCACCTTCCAGTATCCGAAGGCCTCGTTGTCGAAGATTTTGCTCTCCTCGCTCTCTTGGAAAGCAAGGAAGGTCTGGCAGATCCTCTCGATGTCCTCCGGCCCGAGTTCGCAGTTTTTCTTCCCCAAATTTTTCCTGAGCGGTCGGAACCACTTGGTGGCGTCGATCAGTTGCACCTTGCCCTTTCGGCGCTCGGGTTTGCGGTTGGTGAGCACCCAGACGTAGGTGGCGATGCCGGTGTTGTAGAACATATTGAGGGGCAGGGCCACGATGGCTTCCAGCCAATCGTTCTCGATGATCCAGCGGCGGATGTTGCTCTCCCCCTGTCCGGCGGATCCGGTGAAGAGGGAACTGCCGTTGTGGACCTCGGCGATGCGGCTTCCCAGCCTGGTCCCCTGTTTCATCTTGGAAAGTTTGTTGGCCAGAAAGAGCAATTGGCCGTCGCTGGAACGGGTGACCAGGGAGTATTCGGGATCGCCCGCATGCTCGATGACGAACCGGTGATCGTGCATGTCCTTCTTGCCGCCCATGTGCTGCAGGTCGGTCTTCCAGCTCTTTCCGTAGGGCGGATTGGAGAGCATGAAGTCGAACTCGCGCGTCGGGAAGGCGTCGTTGGAAAGGGTGGAGTGCTCCGGGCCGCCCACGATGTTGTCGGCGGCTTCCCCCTCGCCCTTGAGCAGGAGGTCGGCTTTGCATATGGCGTAAGTCTCGGCATTGATCTCCTGACCGAAGAGATGGGTGGACACCTGTTTGCCCCGCTCCTCAGCCAACCGCTGCAGCACGTCCTCGGCCACGGTCAGCATGCCGCCGGTCCCGCAGGCCCCGTCGTAAAGCAGATAGGTGCCATCGTCGATTTCGTCGGCAATGGGGAGGAAGACCAACTGGGCCATGAGTTGCACGGCGTCGCGCGGGGTGAAGTGCTCTCCGGCCTCTTCGTTGTTCTCTTCGTTGAAGCGCCGGATGAGCTCCTCGAAGATGGTACCCATGGTGTGGTTGTCCAGCCCAGGATGGCGAACGGTTCCATCGGAGTTCATGACCGGTTCAGGGCTCAGATTGATGTCGGGAGAGGTGAGTTTCTCGATGAGCGAGCCCAGGGCGTCTGCCTTGGAAAGCTTGGAGATCTGATTGCGGAATTCGAAATTGTCGAGGATGTCCTGCACGCTGGGCGAGAATCCGTCAAGGTAGTCCTCGAAGTCGGCCCTGAGCTGCTGTCGGCTGGCCCGGGCCCGGAGGTCGTGGAGGGTGAACTTGGAGGTGTTGTAGAATGCTTGGCCCGCCGCTTCCCGCAGGGTTCTTTTCTGTTCCACGATCCCATGCTCGTCGAGCCAGACCTTCAGGTCGAGCACGACTTGCTTGGTGGGTTCGAGGACCGCGTCGAGGCGCCGCAGCACGGTCATGGGGAGGATTACGTCGCGGTACTTGCCGCGAACATAGACGTCGCGAAGCACGTCGTCCGCAATGCCCCAGATGTAATTGGCGATCTAGTTGAGGTTGGGGGCGGTGGTCATGAGGGGTATAATTTTGGTTTTGCCCTATTGTTTGCCCACCAGAATCTCAATTGCAATGGCCCAGTTTGCGGGGGTCAGGTCAAAATCTCGTTTGAAAGGGGAATTGGTAGCATAGGGTTGAGAACTTGGTCGCCTGGCTGCAATGCGGTTGCAGGCGGGCTGCAATAGGGCTGCAAAGTGATTGCAGGAGGGAGGAAGGGGAAAGGCTGAAGGCTAAAGGTTTAAGGCTGAGGGGCATAAAGGGGGGAGAAGTTTCTGAGATTCTGAGCTACCGAGATGCTGAGAGGAGAGAATAAACCACGGATCCCGCTTCGCCCAAGGGCTACCATGCTTCGCCTAAAGGCTCCGCACGGCACAGCGCAGGACAGGTTGCATGAATGGACAGGGTGAGAGATCAGGATCAGGATCAGGATCAAGATTACAGGGATTGGGTAGGGGGGAAGCGCGCCAAGGCGCGCGAATTAGGAATTAGGAATTAGGAATTAGGAATTGGGAATGAAGTTGCAACGGCGCTGCAATGTCCTTGCAGCCCACCTGCAGCGGACAGGCAGTCAGCCTGGTTCCGGTCACTGATCGACCGCCTGGGCGGATTCTGTGGCGTAGAGCTGGATGATCCACCTTCCAAAGCGTTTTGTAACCGCGACCAGATCCTCCAGAATGAGGTAAAGGGAGGGGACCAGGAGCAGGGTGATGAAGGTGGCGAACAATACTCCGAATGACAGGGAGGTGGCCATGGGTATGAGGAACTTGGCCTGGAGGCTTTTCTCCAGCAGGATGGGGAAGACCCCGACGAAGGTGGTCACGGAGGTGAGCAGGATGGGGCGGAACCGGACCAATCCTCCCCGTATTACGGCCTCTCTGAGCGGGACCCCTTTCAATCGCAGTTTGTTGATGTAGTGCACCAGGACGAGGGAGTCGTTTACCACCACCCCGGATAGGGCGATGATGCCCAGGAATGACAGGGTGCTAAGATCCTGAAAGGTGCCCAGATCCTGGAAATTGACCATGTGGCCCAGAATCGCTCCAGCCACCCCAAAAGGGATCACTGAAATCACTACAAGGGGCTGGATGTAGCTCTTGAAGGGAATGGCCAGCAGGGCGTAGATGGCTATGATGACGAAGAGCATCCCGGAAATCAGGACGGGTTGGAGTTCTTCCCAGTCCTTGGCTTCCCCGCTCTTGACCGGGACGACCCCCGGGTATTTGGCTAAAACTTCTTCCGTGATGGAGGGTTCAACCTCTTTACCCATCAGTTGATAAATCCTTTTCTGGTAGGGGTTCATCGGATAAATGGCCTCATTGATTTCGGTGGGACTGGCAATGTCCTTGTCCGCAATGGCCTGCACGTTGACGGACCTCCGGCGGTCGATGCGGGAGATGCCGGGATAGCCGATGCCAAAGGCGATGTCGGCGACCTCTGAAATGGGAACGGCGCCGCCGGACTTGGTGCGGATGTACATGTTTTCCAGATTGCCTATGGATTCCCGTTCCGCCTTGGGATAGCGCACCATCACCCGCACGTCGTCCTGGCCCCGTTGTATGCGCTGGGCCTCGCCGCCATAGAATGCCCGTCGAACCTGCCGAGCGAGATCCGAGGCGTTCAGTCCGAGAGTGTGAGCATTGTCTTTCAACTTGATCTTTATTTCGTGCTTGCCTTCGGAATAGGTGTTGCGGATGTCGTAAATACCCTCGAATTCGGCCAGTCGTTGCTGGATTTCCAATGCGGCGGCCTGGAGTTGTTCGAAGTCCGGACCGGTCAGGCGGATGTCCACGGGCAAGCCGACTGGTCCACCCGCGCTGGCGGTGAAGGTCAATCGGCGGGCGCCAGGCAGTTCCCCCACTTTTTCCCGCCATGCCTCGGCCACCTCGAAGGAGTTCGAGTCCCGAATCTCGCTCTTGGCCAATTCCACGATAATGGATCCGATATTGCTGCCGATATTGGTACTTTCCGGATTGGGTCCGCCGGTCAGGGTGAAGCTGCCCACGAACACCCCCTTGTGGGCCACGGGGTCGATCTCCCCGCGGGCCTTTGCCTCCCGGGAAATCTCATCCAGCGCATGGTCGATTCTACGCATGGCCCGGGCCGTTTCCCGGGCCGGGGTTCCCTCGGGCATTTGCAACTCCAATTGAATGAAATCGCTGGGCACATCGGGAAATTGCACGAACCGTATCCATCCTCCGACTACCAGGCCTATGGAGATAGCCAGTATGGAGAGGAAACCTGCCCAGGTGGCATAGCGATACTCCAGGGCAATTTTCAAATTCGGTTGATAGACATGTTTTACGAACCATTCCAGACCATCGGAAATTTTCCGTTGCAGTCGGGATAGGGGATTGAGCTCGGCCCGGTTCCTCCTTGCCCCCACTTTGCAGAGGGACAGGTGATAGGGCAGGACCAGCTTGCTTTGCACCAGGGAGAAGGCCAGGGTGGGTATGACCACCAGGGGAATGGTGACCAGGAACTTTCCCATGAGCCCCGGAAAGAAAAACACCGGGCAAAACGCCACGATGGTGGTGAGCACGGCAAAGGTAACCGGGGTCGCCACCTTTTCGGTCCCGCGTATGGCGCTTTCCACTCCCGGGCCGTTTTCCTGATACTCGGAAAACACACTTTCCCCCACCACGATGGCGTCGTCCACCACGATCCCCAGAACCAGGATGAAGGCGAACATGGAGATCAGGTTGATGGTGAGGCCGAAAAACGGACCGATGAGGAAGGTGCCGAGAAAACTGACCGGAATGCCCACCGCTACGAACATGGCCAGGGTGGGCCGCAGAAAAAGGGACAGGGATAGTAGAACCAGCCCGAAACCGATGGCCCCGTTTTCCAGGAGCAGGTTTAAACGGCCCTTCAGGTAATAGGATGAATCGGCCCAGCTTTCCACCTCTATCCCTTCGGGAATCCAGGTATCCCTGGCCTCCTCCAGATAGCGGGAGACCGCCGAGGAAATTTTGAGCGGATTTTCGTGGCCCACCTCCCTCACCAAAACCAGGGCGGCCGGTTTTCCGTTGAATTCCGAGGTTATGGAGACGTCTTCAAATCCGTCCACGATTTCGGCCACGTCCCCCAGTCGGATTTGGGTGCCGTCAACCCGGCTGATCAGCACCAGATCGGCGAATTCTTCCCCGCTGTAGGCCTGCTCCTCAGTGCGCAATAAAATCTCACCGCCACGGGCTCTGATCTGACCGGCGGGCAGGTCGAGAGAATTGCCCCTTACCACCTGCATGATGTCGTCAAAGGTAAGCCCATACTGCCGCAATGCGTTTTCAGATACTTCTATGGAAATTTCATAATTGCGAACTCCCCGGAGGAAGGCCTGACTGATTTCCGGTAGTTGAACCAGGTCATCCCGGATTTTCTGGGCCAGCCTTTTCATGGCTAACTTCATCGGCTTCCCCCGTATATCCCGATCCAGATTATGTCGCGCTGAATGTAGAAACTCCTCGATGATCGGCCTTTCCGTTTCCCCGGGGAAAAGTGGTGATCGCGTCGATGCGGGTTTTGACCTCTTCCTTAACCTGGCGAATGTCGTAATCCCTGCTCACCAATATGGACACCGAACCGGAATTTTCCTGGGCGTTGGATCGCAGTTCCTCGATTCCATCCAACCCTTGCAAGGCTTCTTCGATGCGGAATATTAACCCGCTTCTTCAACCTCTTCCGGAGATGCTCCCAAATAGGGGACGCGGACAAAGTTATAGTATCCAGGGAGAAAATTGAGGGAACAGCTCCTTCTTGATGCCAACCAGCGAGCCAAGCCCTCCCACAACCATCAGCAGCATCAGGAGGTTGGCCGCCACGCCATTTCTGGTAAACCAGGCAATCATATGCTGCTATTTTCCTCCCCGTCTTCAAATTCACCTTCCACCATCACTTCCATCCCATTGACCACAATGCTGAGCGGGGTCAGACAAATCCTGTCGCCATCTTTTAAACCTTTCGTCGTATACACCTTTTCCACCCCCGCCTGGGCCACGGCTACCGGGGTAATGAAGAGCCGGTTCTCCGGGGAGATGACGTAAACGACGTCCCCCGGTTTCAGGGCCGCCCTAGGAATTATAAACCCATTCCCGAGATCCTTGCCCGTAATCGTGGCCTCGACAAACTGACCGACTCTTAAGAGGTGGATGGTCGCTTTCCATCTTTCGGCCATAGGGGTCCTCCACCATCGCCACCAAAAATATCTGGCGAGTGGAAGGATCGATCACACCTTCCGTTCGATCGATGAAGCCCTCCCAAGTCCATATTGCGATTGCCCATGCGGGATGACAGGACCACTTTGGGTTTGGCTTCTGCAACGGATCCGTTCCGGTAGGTCTCGGGAAGAGTGATATAACCGGTTTGTTTGGCTGAAATGGGCAGCCGGGCTTCCACCACATCAACTGAAAAAATCCGGGCCAATTCCGTCATGCGAGCGCTGACCGTTTGCCCGACGTCGACAAGCTTTTCCTGAACGCTTCCCGCATAGGGCGCCCGTACCGAAGTCTTGGATAAATTGCGTTCGGCCAGCTTGATGGCGGCATGGGCCGATTCCAGGTCCGCCGCAGCTTTTTCCAGTTGGGGAATGCGCAAAACCAGCTTGCCGGCTGGTCCCTTTCCCATTTCCTCCCAATCCAGCTTGGCCTGTTCACCGTGGGCTTTTTCCTGGGCATAGGCCAGTCGCGCATTGGCCAATTGGCCGTGGGCGTTGGCCAGATTCGCCTCGTATTGGGTCGGATCAATTTTCAGTAAAACATCCCCTTGATCAAAAAAATTGCCGGGAAATAACTTGGGTGAAACGTATTCGACTACACCCGAAACCTCCGCCGTCAAAAGCGTACGGGTCCTGGCTTGCACCGTTCCCTGAGAGTTCACCGAAAGTGAGATGGGTTGAGATTTGACCCGAAGGACTTCCACGCGGGGAAGAACTTTGACCCTTTCCTTTGTATCGGGGTCCTTACTCAATAAAATTATCGTCGCAATAAGAGAAGCCGCCATGGCCATGAACAACAGGGGCAAGAAAATTTTCAATGCCGTTTTTCCAATTTTCACCTTCATAAATTAATTCCCTCTCTATTGAATCCACCTCCGAGGGCGATGTAGAGATCGATGCGGTTTTGCACGATCCGGTTTAGGGCCAATATGTGTTCGCTTCGCGTGTTAAATGAACGCCGTTCCGCCTCGAGTACCGCGATGATGTCAACCAGTCCCCGCTCGTACAGATCCCAGGCTTGGTCCAGCGCTTTTGCATTCTGTTCCGCCGCCGCGCCGACCTCCGATTCCAGTTCTCTGAAAAACTCATGATTGGCCAAGGCCGACTCCACTTCCCGAAAGGCATTGAGAATGGCCGATTCGTAATGGGCCAACTGTTCCTGGAATTGGGCCTCGGCTAGATTTTGCTCCCCATCCAAACGTCCTCCCTGAAAGATGGGGGCGGCCAGGTTTCCCGCCAGAGACCAAACGGTAAAGTCATGGCTGATCAGGTCTTTCAGGTCATCTGAAGCAGCGCCAAAGCTCCCGGTCAGATTAATGGCGGGCAGCCGGTTTTTTCGAGCCGCGTCCAAATTTGAGCTCAAAGCGGCTAATCGTCGCTCCACTGCTTTGAGATCGGGACGCTGTTCCAACAATGAGGCCGGGAGATGGGCCGGGATCGGCTTTATGGTCAAAGGAAGCGTGTCCGATATTTCAATTCTGGCGCCGGGATATTCTCCCAACAGTGTTTCCAAAAGCCGGACGGTGCCATCGAAAGCCGTTTTGCGGGATTGTACCACGGCCCGAGCGCTCGCTGCCTGTGCCCGCGAAAGTCGCAGATCGAAAGCATCGGTCAATCCGCGCTCATAATGTTTTTCCAATGTGTTTAGATTGGCAGCAAAACTTTCCGCGATATCCACTGCCAATCGATACTGGAAAAACGCTTCCTTTGCGTTAAACCAGGCTTTGCATACCTGAGAAACGAGTGATAAGCGGACTGCCTCCAAATCATATCCGGCGGCTTCCAGATTACCCAGGGCAACGCGATGCTGATCCCTGATTTTTCCCCACAGGTCGATTTCCCATCGCGAACTGAGCGCCAGATTGTAATTGGAGGCTTCAAACCGGCCGATTCCACTGAATAGGAATTTCTGCTTGTTGCCGGCAAGCCCCAGATCAAGGGTAGGGTAGCGCACCGCGCCGACAATCTGGGCGTTGGCTTCCGCTTGTTCCAGGCGATACACCGCCGCCTGCAAGGAAGGATTCTTTTCAAATGCGGTCTCGATTAGTTCCAACACATGTTCGTCCCCCAGGTCTTCCAGCCAATTGGTGGAGAACGTTCCGGAAAGAACCGGTTGACTCCAGGTATCCGGAATCAATTCCCGGACCTCCGGCAATTCATTCTGGGAGGATGGAGGGGACGTCTGGCAGCCGGTTGCCAGCGCAAATACCAGGACGGGCAAAAGAAAATATTTAACGATTTTCATACTGGCAACCGGCTGCTACGCAACCGCTTATCCCACTTGTGATAAAAGTAATGAATTGTTGCAGAATCTCGTCCTTTTGCCGGCGGAACAGGGCGTCGCCGACCAACTGTTCGATGCGCGAAAAGTGAGTCAACATCCCCACCATGGAGGATATCGCGAAATTCAGTTGAAGCCCGACCTGCTCGGCATCGGCCTGGGGCAGCGCATCTCGAATGGCGGCAAAAAATTCTTCGTAAACTTCCTGAAAAACTTCACGGCCCAATCGAGTGAACAATTCAAGTGGCTCGGACAAGCACCGGGCAATGGCCAGGACAAAACGCGGAGGCGGACCAGCTTCGCTCAGCAGGAGCTCAAATACCGGGGCCACCAGTAATCGAATGACCAATTCCAAGGGAACCGGCGCGCCTCCCCTCAACTCCTGTTCTTCCCGCAGACGGGAGAGGCGGATCTCATTGATCGGGTCGAACCTGAAGTGGAACATCTCCTGGAAGAGCGATTCCTTGGACCCGAAATGATAATTGATCGAGGCTATATTGACCCCGGCGCGTTGGGTGATGTTGCGTATGGATGCGCCGTTGAATCCGTTGTCGGCAAATTCCACCTCGGCCGCTTCCAGGATCTTGATCTGGGTCTCAGTCATACAAACGTTTGTTTTAAACGATCGTTTGAACCTAGCCCCGCTTTCCCCGAAAACAAGTCTAAAAACGGAGTTTTGTCCTTAAAATGATTCACCACAGAGGGAGAGCGCCAAAGGCGCGAATTAGGAATTAGGAATGGACCATGGATCCCGCTTCGCCGGAACAGGACCGCCTGTCGCGAACAGGAGATAAATAGCTACTAAAGGCACCTGCCTACGCCAAGGCCTATGGCGTGACATGCAGAGGTAAACCACGATCGTGATCTTGATCGTAATCGAACTGTAGGAGCGGCTTCATGCCGCGATTTTTCAGCCACAAAAGGCACAAAGGTAGGCGCCGTTGGCGCCAATTAGGAATGAGGAATGAGGAATTTTGGGATAGAGAAATGGACTATCGCCAAGATCAGTATCCTTTTCTCCCATCCGTGCCAATCCGTGTAATCCGGGGTTCATCTCATCAACCTCTGTGCCATCTTTCCATTACTCCATTACTCCATCTTTCCTCTCCTTCCTTTGTGCCTCTATGTCCTGTGGTTAATCCCTCCAAGAATTCAAATATCCCAAAGGCAAATTCATTCCTCGAAAAGTCCGCCGATTGTGTGAACGAAATAACGGGACATGACCCTTAGCCACTTTGAGGTCGGTTAAAAGGGGAAAGTTGACAAAACGCACGCAATAACGCACGCTTTTCCCCATGACGACCATTAGTGCAACCCAAGCCAGAAATAAGCTGTATTCACTCATTGATCAAGCCAATGAGTCGCATATTCCAATCCAGATTACTGGAAAACGTGGAAATGCAGTTCTAATATCTGAGGACGATTGGAGAGCTATTTCTGAAACGATTCACCTTAGTATGATTCCGGGAATGATCGATTCCATCAAAGAAGGAATGAATGAAGACATCGAGGAGTGCAGCGATAAGCTCGAATGGTAAACTACAGGCTAGTCTACACCAAGCAGGCCCACAAAGATGCAAAGAAGATCAGCAGAAGTAATTTAAAGGATAAGGCCTCGGTCTTGCTTGAAATCCTGCAGAATGATCCTTTTCAAAATCCACCCAAGTATGAACCGCTTGTGGGTATTCTGGTTGGCGCCTATTCGCGACGAATCAATATCCAGCACCGATTGATTTATCAGGTCCTTGAAGAGGAAAAAATAGTGAAGGTAATCAGAATGTGGACCCACTACGGAGAATAGTAGCTGAAGTCAGGATAAAGGCCCCTTTGCGGGTGCCGACTAAAACCCTCACTCTGCTCATTTTTCTACCTTCATCTACCTTCAATCTTCCGGCCGTTCGCCGGCGGGAGCCATTTTTACCAGTTGCGGATCGAATCGGCCCTTTACTTCGACCAAATCTTTTTGAGCTGCCATGACCCGGTGAATATCCTTGTAAACCATAGGAGCTTCATCCAGTCCAGCCGAGATCAAGGAAACCCCGCGGTCTACCAGAAGGCGGTTCACTTGTTTCCATCTGAAGGTTTGTTTAGCCCGTCTGCGGCTCATCACCCGGCCTGCTCCGTGCGCGGCCGAGTCGAGGGATTGGGCCTTGCCCTTTCCCTCAACCACGAAACCGGGTGAAGCCATGGAACCGGGAATGATGCCCAAGACTCCCGCGCCCGCCGGTGTGGCTCCCTTGCGATGCACGATGACTTCCCGCTCCCTGCCCTTGATGAAGTGCCGTTCCTTCCAGGCAAAATTGTGATGGTTTTCCAAGTCCAGCAGTACTTCATACCCAAGATGATCCGCCATGTGCCGATGGATCACGGCATGATTGGCTGAGGCATAGTGCCCCATCAACTCCATCGCAGCCCAATACTCCTGACCCTCTGCTTTATCGAGGGAGAGCCAAGCCAGTTGCTTCAGCTTCCCAGGTAAATTCCTGTGATGAGAAGCGGCCAAGCGACTGTAATGTTTGCAGACGGCCGCGCCAGTGCCACGGCTGCCGCTGTGACTCAACAGGGCGACATACCTGCCCGGGGGCAATCCTTCAAGCTCATCCCTGACGCTGAAGACGCCAAATTCCACGAAATGATTGCCGCTGCCACTGGTTCCCAACTGTGCCCAGGCCCGATCTCTGTAGGACTTGGTAATTGGGCTGACCGACCAGTCCCGGTCCAAGACGTCGTGATGTCGGCGCTTCCGAAAATTCGCGCCGATACCGAATCGGGTCTCCGCTTTAATTGCTCTGGTCAGGCGTTCCTTTTTGCTTTCCAAATCGTCCACCGGAATATCCGTAACGGTCATTTTCATGCGGCAGGCAATATCGACCCCGACGGCATAGGGAATGACGGCATTTTCCGTGGCTAGAACCCCCCCGATGGGAAGCCCGTAACCGGGATGCGCATCGGGCATGAGCGCCCCGGCAACCGAGACCGGCAACCTGCAGGCATTTTCCATTTGATTCACAGCCTGTGGCTCGAGGTCCTGGCCCCATTGGCGGTAGTCGACGGGGTGGGCCCGCCGACGGGGCGCTTCGATCAGGGACTTGGCCAAGCCTGAGCGCGAGGAGTCCTCCAGAAACGCTTCAGGATGGGCAAGCACCGCTCGAATTTCCTCCCCAAGGCGGGATGAATCGCCGCCGCCTCGCATATACCCGGCAATGAAGTCGGCGGCCCGCCGCATCGTTTTGCCCGGGGGAACCCCCAGGCGTATTAATTGTTTTCGGGTCATTTTGGCTAATCCAAAGTGTTGATTGAACCCAATTGGACTACATACTTTCCGGGGGGAGGTCAAACGAGGGATAGACCGGGAAAGTATTTCTCATTATCTCAATTTCCGATTGGAAGCGTCACTGCTTGACAGACCCATAAATATGGGGAGCTTTTTAATTATGAAAACCACCCTCGAGTTTCCCGATTCCTTGTTTCGCCGAGCCAAGTCCTCGGCGGCCCGCAAAGGACAGACCATGATTGCTTTTGTCACTTCTGCGGTTGAAGCGAAACTGGCGGCGGATGAAACAGCGGCGGCTGAAAAGCCCTGGATGCAATTCAAGGGCTTGTTGAGGAATGACCGGAAAGAAGCAAGCCGTATTCTGCGGCGAATTGAGAAATCCTGTGAGCAGGTGATTCAGCTAAAATCCTGATATAAAACAAGTTGACTCTCGCCAAGAACGCAAAGAACGTGGAGGGAAAACTTGATTCTTGAAACTAAACCACGGATGACACGGATTTTCACGGATGTAAATTGGCCACAAGAGGCGCAAGAAGCACAATAATTTACATGGATGGACAGGATTTGCTGGCGATCAACCGGGGCGTGACCCTGCGCAGCCTGACCGAAGAAGGACTTCGAAGGGTAATTGAAGAAAGTTCCGGTAAATCAAAGTACCGAGCAAAACCGGTTACCTTTAAGGGAAATGGGCTATCGACAGAATTCCGGGGAGCCACCTGGGAAAGAATCCGCCAAGCGGCCTGCCAATATCACGGGTCATGATTGCAGCAGACACAAACCTGCTGATCTAGTTAACCACAGAAAGGGAAGGGAGAGAAAGGAAGAAGGGGCGAATTTAACATGGATACACAGGATGGACAGGATGAGAGGATGATTTTTCCGGAAAGGTGGGACCTGTGGCAGGGGGAGTTGAAGCAATGAAAAAGCAACACCACATCATCGGGATAGCATTGACCGATTCAATTTTGGCCATGGAGATCGATGGGCAACGCCACGAATTCAGGTTGGAAAATATCTCGAAGCTACTGAGCAACGCCAATTTGGAAGAAAAAAACCATTTTGAAGTCGCGCCTTCAGGTTACGGCATTCATTGGCCCCTGATTGATGAGGACCTGTCCATTGATGGCCTCTTGGGTATTGCTCATCAACCGCCAGATAAATTGGCCGAAGCTTGATTTTGCAGGGGGATTAGCCAAAATAGACCCAAGAAGCGCAATTTTTAACATGGTTGCATGGGATGGACAGGATTTGCTGGCGATCAAGCGGGGCGTGACCCTATGCAGCCTGACCGAAGAAGGGCTCCGAAAGGTGATCGAAGAAAGTTCCGGAAAATCAAAGTACCAAGCAAAACCGGTTACCTTTAAGGGCACCTTTTAGCTAAAAGAAATCTTGAGGAATTGAATAGCTGAACTATTGTTTAGCTTATGAGTATTTCTGAAATAAAAGCCATGCCAGTTGGAGAACGCCTTCAAATAATGGAACAGATCTGGGAATCTCTTTGCCAGGAAGACCAAACGATTGAATCTCCGTCTTGGCACGAGGGTCTTTTGAATGAACGGAAAAAGAAAATCGACTCAGGCGAAGCCAAGTTTTTGACACTTGACCAGCTCAAAGGACGATTTCGAGGGTGAAGGTAAAAGAGGTAATCGTACTCTACGAAGCTGCCGAAGACCTGGAAGCTGGACGAGGATGCTTTCCAAACGGTTTCCATTTGCCATTTATTACGATATTGGAGATCAGATTGCCCGAGTAGTTGCAATTTTGGATATGAGAATGAACCCTGACACTATTCGCAGAACATTGAATGAACGAGGCAGCTAACCAGACATTTCACCACTTTGACGATTTGCAATGAATTTAGAAGAGCAAAGTTGGGATGATGGCGATGCGCGACTTGAGAAAAGATATATTTAGCTGAGTTCACTTTAGTTACCTGGATTGTACCATTTCCTTTAACCAGGTAGCGTGTAGCTGGAAGAGCTCTTTTGCCTTGGCGGGATTCTTTGAGGCCAAGTCTTTGCTTTCCGAGGGATCGTTTGCCAGATGGTAGAGCTCGAAGGTCTCCTTGAAACCGTGAGCTTTCCAGACGGCCTGACGGACGGCCCATTTCTTCCTTTTTCTTCCTTTGAAACATCCCCGCAACTATACTCCCCACCGAAATGATCGTAATCAGAGAAAATTCCTCGGAACCTCCTCTATGCCCCCATTGCGAAAAAGAGGTCACAAACATTCATACGCAGAAAATCAAATCTCTGTTAGGAGTTCGCTTTGTTTACTACTGCGGCAACTGTAAAAAGGTGCTGGGCGTATCCCACCGCAAAGGCTTCTGGATGGGTTGATCTGTGGAAGTTATGAGAATGTCCAGGTTAAAGGTGAAAGGGTACAGTGCGGTGTATCACTGCGTGACCCGCGTTGTGGGTGGGGCCATGCTTTTTGATAATCAAGCCAAAGAAAAGTTGCGGGAGCAGCTCTGGTACGTGGCCAAGTTCTGCGGGGTGGAAATTCTCACCTACTGCATCATGACCAATCACTTCCACGTCCTGGTACGCGTTCCGAGGAGGCAGCCGGTCCATGACCGGGAATTGTTGGTTCGGTTTTCAAAATTGTATGGGCGGCAGAAAGGGCGATTGAAAGCCTTTGAAGCCGTTCTGAAAAAGGGCGGAATGGAAGCTCAGGCGGCACGGGAAAAGCTCCTGGCCCGTATGGGGGACGTCTCCTTGTTCATAAAGGAATTAAAGCAACGCTTCACCAATTGGTATAACCGGACTTACCACCGTTACGGAACCTTGTGGGCGGAGCGTTTCAAGAGTGTGCTCATTGAGGACAGTGTGGTTTGCTTGAGCACCTTGGCGGCCTACCTCGATTTGAATCCGGTGCGAGCGGGTTTGGTGGAGGATCCCAAAGACTATGGTTATTGCGGTTATGCCGAAGCGGTGGGGGGGATGGTGGAAGCTCGAGCCGGTTTGGCTCAGGCGCTTGGGGTCAGATCCGCCAAGACTGCCTTGTCCGCCTACCAGAAGATTTTGTTTCCGACGGGCTCCGACCCCTCGCAGGAAGGAGGGGAACACCTTGACCGTGAGGGGATCAGGAAAGTGGTGGAAGCCGGTGGGAAATTACCTATTGCCCAGGTACTGAGATTGAGGGTGCGCTATTTTAGCGATGGTCTGGTTCTCGGCTCAAAAGACTTCGTGAACGAGATCTTCGAAATGAATCGCAGCCTGTTTGGAAAATCCAGAAAATCGGGGGCCCGACCAATGCTGGGCCTGAAGGACTCTGGGATGATGGTGATGCGCGACTTGAGAAAAGATATTTTTAGCTGAGTTCTCTTTAGTTACCTGGATTTAACCATTTCCTTTAACCAGGATGCGTGTAGCTGGAAGAGCTCTTTTGCCTTGGCCGGGTTCTTTGAGGCCAGGTCTTCGCTTTCCGAGGGATCGTTGGCCAGTTGGTAGAGCTCGACGGTCTCCTTAAATCCGTGGGCTTTCCAGTCGCCCTGCCGGACGGCCCATTCCCCTTTGGGTTCTCCACTGTTGAAGTAGAGTTCGGAATGATGCGCGGTGGATTCGCCGCCCAGCAATGGCAAGAGGCTCTTGCCGTCGAAGGGGGTTTCCTCAGGCGCTTTTATGCCGAGGGCGTCCAGCACGGTGGGAAGAATATCGAGTGAGATGACGGGGGTATGCAAGGTGCGTCCTCCTTTGAATCTGGCTGGCCAGCTCACAATCCATGGGGTGCGAACTCCCCCTTCGTATAGACTGCCTTTGAATCCTCGAAGCAGGCCATTGTCGGCTTCCATTGCCTTGGCCCCTCCATTGTCGGTGAGGAAGAACAGGAGGGTGTTTTCCCATAAGCCTTCGTTCTTCAGCTTGTCGACCACTGAGCCGACGCCCAAATCGAGGTGGTAAAGCATGGCCATGAGGATGGCGCGTTTCTCAGTGAGATTAGGAAATTGTTTTTGGTAGCGTTCGATATCTTCCTCGGGAGCTTGGGCCGGTGCATGCACCGCGTTGTAGGCCAGGTAGAGGAAGAAAGGGTTGTCCCTTTGGCGATCGATGAAATCGACCGCTTCTTCAGTGAGACGGGTGGTCAGGTAACCTCGATACTCTCCAGGCTTCAATCGCGTTTTGTTCCGGTAGATGGGGGCATAGTCGGCGCTTTTAACCCCTTGTAATTTGAAATAATCGTGTCCGCCTCTTCCCATGAATTTATAACATTCGTCGAAACCACGGTTCAAGGCATGCCATTTGAGCTGTGGATAATCATTGTCCAATCCCAAGTGCCATTTACCAATTGCCGTGCTGGTGTATTCCCGGGGCAGAAAGGCGGGAAAGATGGGCAGCTTTGGATCGAATCCTCTTCCTCCGTCACCCGCCGTGTAGACCCCGACCCGCTGTTGGTAGCGTCCCAACATGAGACCGGCTCTGGTGGGTGAACACACGTGGCCGCTGGTATAGGCCTGGGAGAAAAACACCCCTTCTCGCGCCAGAATATCCAGGTTGGGTGTCGACACCTCTTCGGGGTGATGCGGGTTGAAGCTTATGTCAGCGTATCCCTGGTCGTCGGTGAGTATCACCACGATATTGGGTTTCTCCGTTACGGCCGCGAAAAGGAATGCTGGAGCAATGGTGAGCATCCCAGCCATCCAGGTTGGTATTTTCATAATTATCTTCTGTTTGTTACTGCGCTCTTGTCGGGCATCAAGCTGTCGTTCTCCACCATTCCCCGGTTTTATCTCCTTTCCGAAAGGCGGCTTGTTGAACTTCGTCGACTAGTGTCATGTCCTGTTAATTTGTTCACACAATCGGCGGACTCTTCGAGGATTGAATTGGCCTTTGGGATATTTGAATTCTTGGAGGGATTAACCACAGAGGGCACAGAGGGAAAGAGAATTAGGAATTAGGAATGGACCACGGATTACACGGATGGGCACGGATGAGGAAAGTAGTGGTTCAACGCACCACGCGTTTCCATTCCAGCTTGGCGTATTTGAAATTGACAAGGAGGCCAAGGCGAAGGCCGGTAATGGAAAGATAGCCCATCCGTGTAATCCGTGGTCCACTTCTCATTCATGCCTTAGCGTTCTTTGCGCTCTTCGCGAGAGTCTATTCCAAATTCTCTGCCCTCTCTGTGGTGATTTATTTAGAGGACAGCACACTAGGGGGACCATGAAGCGCTGATTGGCTGTGCCATATTCGGCTCACAGCAGTGAGAATCAAGCGACCGGATATTGCAACTGACAAGAGGTTGGTTGGTCTCTTTGGTTTTCTCACTCGGATTCGAATTAAAGGCCCATGAAACGATTAACCCCCATTCCTTACCTGGTTTTTCTCTCGGCATCCTGCGTATTTTCCCTTGGCGCCGATAAACGGCCCAACGTCATGTTCATCGTTTGCGATGATTTGAATACGCATGTTTCAACTTCCGATTATCCGCATATCCATACTCCCGCCTTTGAGACATTGGCTGCGGGTGGGATGACTTTCAAGCGGGCCTACTGTCAGTATCCCGTTTGCGGTCCATCCCGGGCATCTTTCCTCAGCGGACTGTATCCGGAATCCACCGGGGTGATAGACAACAATACCGACATTCGGGAGGCCAGGCCGGGTACCGTCACCATGCCGCAAGCGTTCAAGGAACAGGGTTACTGGACGGCGGCGACCGGAAAGGTATTTCATAATCCCCAAATGGATCCCGGGGAACTCGTATGGAATGAAAAAACATTTTTTCAGAACGACGAAATGCCCATAGAAGCGGAGGCCCGTAAGGCTTTTGAAGCTGAGCACGGATCGATCAGCGAACGGAGTAACCGAAAACTTTGGAAAGAATTCCTTCTAGCCTATTCCACCCAAACTCGGGGTCAGGCTCCGGGATATGGCCCTTCCGGGCTGGAGGACCATCAGCATCGGGACGGGAAAAATGTGGCACAGGTTCTTTCCTGGCTGGACCAGCGAAGTTTTGCTGCTAAACCGTTTTTCATTGCTGTCGGGATTCACAAGCCCCACGTCCCCTTCCTGGCCCCCGAGGCCTATTTTGAAAGGTACCCGCGCGAGGAACTGAGCTACGTCTCCCCACCTTCCGATTTTTGGGACCATGCGCCTAAAACAGCCATGGTCAAAC
>CBDCNU010000013.1:0-224628 GCA_965219475.1 Opitutales bacterium
ATGGCGGCATGCAAGTACAATCAACTCCAGCTCTACATGGAACACACCTATGCCTACGCGGGGCATGAGATAGTTTGGCGTTCCGCATCTCCCTTCCATTCGGCTGATATCCGGAAACTGGATACCTTTTGCCGGGAACGCTTTATCGATCTCGTTCCCAATCAGAACACCTTTGGCCACATGCACCGTTGGTTGATCCATAAACCCTACCGGAACATGGCCGAGTGCCCCGAAGGAGGCGAGACAGACCTGGGATACCGGCCCGAGCCACAAGGGCTATGCGCAACCGATCCCGCGTCCATCGAGCTGGTGGGCGATCTCCTCGGCCAGTTGCTGCCGCAATTCCGTAGCAGGCAAGTGAACATAGGTTGTGACGAAACCATAGACCTCGGCTATGGTCGCAGCAAGACAGCCGTGCAAAACCTGGGCCGTGGGCGGGTCTACCTGAACTATGTCAACCAAGTGATCGAATTGTGCCGAAACAAAGGATACACGGTTCAACTTTGGGGGGACATTATTCTAAAATATCCCGAATTGGCCGAAGAACTGCCCGATAATTGCATAGCCCTCAACTGGGGTTACGAGGAGGATCATCCCTTCCAAAGGGAAACGGATCTGTTCAGGCGAGCGGGTATTCCGTTTTACGTCTGTCCGGGGACTTCTTCCTGGAACAGCATTGCCGGCCGGACCGGCAATATGCTGAAGAACGTGCGCAACGCCGCCGAACAGGGCAGGAAGAACAATGCCTCCGGCTTTTTGTTGACCGATTGGGGCGACAACGGGCACTGGCAACCTTTGAGCGTGGTTTTTCCCGCCTTGCTCTACGGAGCCGGGGTGTCTTGGAACGGCCGGGGCAACGAGGAGGAAGGTTTGGCCGGGCAAATCGACGCAATAGGCGCGGGGAGAAATGGTTGGGGAAGGTTGCTCCTGGATGCTGGAAATTTATACGCCCTTCCCCAATACGACCTCCATAATCGTTCCGTCCTGTTCGATCTGCTTCAGGGCGGGGAGGATGCAATCGAAATCATGCAAGCCCTGACTTTGCCAGGACTTGAGAAAACCCTCCGACAAACCCGGCGCCTCCTGGCCAGGCTGGGCCGGCTTTCCCCGCCGGGAAAAGATTCCCTGTTGCGGAAGGATGAGATACTTTGGAGCCTTTCCATGTTGGAACTGGCCTGCCTGCGCGGTCTGCAAAGCAAGCGGGGCTCCGAACCGGAAACATGGAGAAGGAAGGCATTGGATCTGAAAGAACAGTTCATTGAAATCTGGAACCTTCGCCATCGTCCCGGGGGTTTGCGGGACAGTCTGAAGCGTTTCGAGCCACTATTGGAGAAATAATTGCCACAAATTCCCACCCTGTGACACAAGTGGCCACGAACACGCTCAAAAAAGTTGAAATGCCATAAATTGGTTGCAACCCCACTTGCCTGATGCGTGTAACAAGGTATTAAGGGTAGTGACGAATGGCCGTGGGATTAAGCGAATTCCCTTTGATCTGGCTATTGTCCCGGAACAAACGAGATTACACATGAGAAGCTTCAACCTTATCCCGGCTTTGGCGCTTTTTCTGCCCGGCTTTAGAGCTTTGGCTCAAGATTCCGATTTTTTGTCGGTTGACGAAGCGGTCATCAACTCCCTGCAGCAAAACCTGAACCTGCGTATTGAAGGCATGTCCGTTCTCGATGCACAGGAGCAAATCGAGGTTCAGGAATCTCAATTCGATACCATACTGTTTGCCTCCGCCATCCAACGCGGAACTCGCGGTCCGGCCAGGGGAGGCACTGGAAATAACATTTCAAATCAGCGTAGCGCCTTGCGCGGCGGGGTGTCCCGATTACTGAATACTGGAGCAGAGGTTGAATTATCAACCAACTATCAACGCAACCGTTGGAACGACTCTTTCAGCGCTTTGGATCCCGCTAATTCCTCGGACTTGTCCATGTCCCTGCGTCAACCGCTGCTGCAGGGCTTCGGGTCGGAAATCAACCTGATCCCCGTTCAACAAGCGGAAATTGCTTATATGCAGGCGGAATTGTTTTTAAAAACGGTCGCTCTCGAAACCATGTCCGCAACCGAGAGCGCTTATTGGGATCTCGCCTACGCACACGAAGTAAAAGAAGTCCGCACTGCCAGCTTGGAGGTGGCTGAGCAGTTGCTGGAAGAAAACCGCGAAAGGGAGAGAGTCGGTTTGGCAACCAATATAGAAGTGTTGCAGTCGGAAGCCTCCCTGGCCACCAGGCGAGAAGCCATTATTACTGCCGACGCAATGATCGAAAACAGCCAGGACACCTTGTTTCGCAGGATGGGAAGCACCGAATATCCCGAGGATCTGATAGTGGTAAATCCTCTACCGAATTTCTCCGGTGAGCCTATGGGGACACGGCCTTCGCTGACAACCATCCTCGCCAACAATCCCGCTTATCTCAATCAACAACTCAATGTCCGGATCGCGGAACTCGCCGCAAAATCAAGCCGCAATTCCACCTTTCCTCAAGTCGATCTTGTTGCTGGTGTGGGTTATTCCGGATTGGATGACGACCCGATCGATTCCTTCGGAAACACTCTCCAAAGTGATGGATACGACTGGACCGCTGGGGTAGAATTCAACGTTCCTTGGGGACAACGGGGTGATAAGGCGCGCCATCAACAAGCGCTCAACCTCGTGAGAAGGGAAGAAATTCGACTGGAAGAGCTGAAACAGGACTTCGAAATTGCCAATCGAAACCGTTGGCGTGCCTGGGAGAGCGGTATCGCACGGGTAGAGGCCGCCAAAGTGTCCCTCGAGCTTTCATCCGAGCAGTTTGAGCGTGAACAGACAAAATACCAAAGCGGCCTTTCCACATTCAGGGAATTGTTGGAATCTCAGGAAGATTTTGATGAGGCAAATCTGCGGTTTCTCAATGCTATTTTGGATGCAATTAAAGCCAAAGTTGGAATCATGGCGCTGGATGTCTCCTTGCCCTTCCGCTACAGCCTCACTTGGGAAACCACAGAATCTTTGATTGCTCCGGAAGCAGTAAATCCCTGACAACTTGCTGAGACCAAGTTTGGGAGAAATGCGGGTTAGTGTCCGGAAAAATCCGGCATCACTCAAACCTGAGGGCCTCTACCGGCTGCAATCCGGCAGCCTTATGGGCGGGATACATTCCAAAAATAATCCCAATGGCCGAACAGGAAATTATGGCTGCCCCCGTCCAGAACCAGGGAAAAATCATGGTTACCTCCATTTTCCAGGCGATGAAATTTCCACAAATAATTCCCAGGATAATCCCGAACACTCCACCGACTTCGGATAGAAATACAGCCTCCAACAGGAACTGCTTGAGCACATCCGTTTTGCGGGCCCCAATGGATTTGCGAATCCCGATTTCCCGCGTCCGCTCCGTAACGCTCACCAGCATGATATTCATAACGCCCACTCCAGCGGTTATCAGGGCAATGGCGCTAATGATCAAGCCGCCCGTTCCAACCATCAGGGCTATATTATCGAACATATCCTGAATGGCGTTGTTGGAAGTAACCTCAAAATTATTGGGGTCCTCGGGTTTCAAACCGCGCACCACTCGCAACAAACCAATCGCCTGGTCCTGATACGCCGGCATTACTTCGAGGGAAGGAGCTTTAACCGCCAGATTCAGTGAAGAATAATAGCGGGCGTTTGTGGAAAGAAACCGGGTAATGGGAATCATCACCATGCGGTCCGGATTCTTACCAAAACTGGGTCCTTTTTCCTTCAACACGCCCACCACTCGGTAGCGCGCTCCCCGTTGTGCGATGACTTTGCCCAGCGGATCTTCGTTTGGAAACAAGCTTCGTGCTACCTCGTGCCCTATGACCGTCACGGTTCGGCTGAATTCAATATCCTCCGTGGTCAGGTTTCTTCCGTAATCCAGTTCAAACGGAAAACAAATCATGAAATGTTCGTTGGTCCCTATCACATTGAGATTGCGGACGGTCTTACGATCCTTGTAACGGGCAATTTCGCGGTTATCGGACAGGTGCAGGCAAACTTGAACGTCAGACTCCGATTCGAAAAGTAGTTTAAAGCGTCGTGCCTGCCGGTAGTCGATCTTGGGCCGGTGCCGATAACTCCACCACCCGTCGTTAACCATTACCGCCGGGGTTTTGCTCACTTCGAAAACACCATCGCCAAAGACTTCCAATCCCTTGGCAATAGAAGATCGCACGGCCGACAATGCCGTCATCACACTCACCACGGAGAATATGCCTATCGCAATACCCAGCATGGTCAGGGAAGTACGCAACTTGTTTGAATTCAGGGATGCCAGCCCCATTTGCACGATCTCCAAGAGGTGAATGCGTTTGCTGCGATTGAACTGCTCTTGCTTATTCATGACGCAATGCGGCGACTGGATCCAGCCGGGAAGCAATAAATGCGGGGACGATGCCGGACAGTATGCCAACGGTTACCGAGGCAATCACCCCGGTAAAAACCAGACCAATCGAAAAAACGAAGGGGAAATTCGTAAATGCCCTGTCCAGCCCGAATTTAAAGCCATAGGCAATTCCCAGGCCAATAAGTCCGCCAACAAAGCAGACCGATACTGCCTCGATCAAAAACTGCAGCAAAATGGACGATCTGCGGGCGCCGACGGCCCGGCGGGTACCGATTTCCCGTGTTCGTTCTTTTACGCTTACGAAAGAGATATTCATAATCCCGATCGCACCCACGAATAATGCCAGTCCGGTTATTCCAAAACCCGCCACGGCCAATCCCGTTTTGACCGGACCCAGGTCGTCCTCTATCGAATCGGTACTGTTCACCGAAAAATTGTCCTCCTCCTCCGCAACTTGGCCATGCAATCGACGCATGGCCCCTATCAACTCATAGCGGGCCTCTTCCTTATCCGCTTCGGCCCTCATTTTTACCCGAATCTCGGTGTGCCAGTTCCAGTTGTAATGTTTCCTCAACCATTTTAAGGGTACAATGGCGTAAGTATCGGAACTCATTAAACCGAAGAAAGACCCCATTCGGGAGAACACCCCGATGACTTCCAGCCGTCTCCCCTTGGCCCGAACCGTTTTACCCAAGGCGGACTCATAAGGAAACAGGGCCTGTGCCACGTCATATCCCAAAACCACCACTCCACGACCGGCGGCCGCTTCCACCTGGGTAAAGAACCGCCCCTCTTCCACCGCCGCACTATTTACAAACTCAAAATTTTCGTCCGTTCCCAGGGTGTTGGTATTCGAAACAGCATGTTCGGTCGTCTTGATCTCTCCCCGAGGATACCAAAATACCGTGGCAGCTCCCCGAAACAACGTTGAACCTTTTGTTTCAGCAATAATTTCGTTCAATCCCTCGGCTTCCTCGTCCCTGATATAAGGACGGTTGCGCATTTTTTTCCATTCATCTTCTCCCGCATCCCAGGGGTATCTCGTTACGTAAAAAACATCCGTACCAATGATATCGAGACTGTTGTTAACCCCTTTATCGATGCCATTCATGGCCGTTCCCATCAACGTGATAGCGAGCACTCCAATGATGACCCCCACCATGGTAAGCAAGGCCCGGGTCTTATGCGCATTCAATTGCTCGGCGGCAATGTGAATACTTTCAACAATCTCTGTAAGAAAGCGTTTCAATCGCCGTGTCCATTCAACTGATCGGATTCAATTCGCCCATCCATGAGCCGAACAAAACGATGTGCGTGTATGGCGACGTGCTCTTCGTGAGTAACCACGATGATCGTATTGCCCTGTTCGTGCAACTCGTCGAACAATTCCATGATTTCCGTACCGGTTTTAGAGTCCAGGTTCCCGGTTGGCTCATCCGCCAGAAGTATCGACGGGTCGTTGACCAATGCCCGGGCAACGGCAACGCGCTGCCTTTGTCCACCGGATAGCTCGTTCGGTTTATGGGTCAGGCGATGACCCAGGCCGACCCGCACGCAGGCCATCCGGGCTTTCTCCTCCCGCTCCCATTTGGGAAGCCCCGCGTAAATCAAGGGCAACTCCACGTTGCGCAGCGTGGTCGCTCGGGCCAAAAGGTTAAAACTCTGAAATACAAATCCGATTCTCTGATTCCGGATAAAGGCCAGTTCGTTATCGTTCATCAGGGCGACGTCCTCCCCTTCAAATAGATATTGTCCGGAGGTCGGTGTATCCAGACAACCCAGCATGTTCATCAATGTCGACTTGCCGCTTCCCGATGGCCCCATTATGGCCACGTATTCATTCTCAAAAATCTTGAGGTCGACCCCATCCAATGCCCGAACCACGTTTTCCTTGCCCAGGTCATAAAATTTTTCTACCCGCCCGATATCAATAATTGGCGCCCCGTTACCCCGGTATGGTTGCATCATTTTCCAGACTCCCTTTCAGCCAATCGTGACCGTATGCAAGCTAACTCTTTCCTTCCTCCAAATCCCTGTCCTTGTCCGAATCTTTGATTTTTACCTCCATGTCGTGATTCAACTGCCTCGTAATGGCACGATAACTACCCGAAACCACCTTCTCACCAACCTTTATGCCCTCCTCGATTACGATGTAGGTATTATCGGCAATGCCCGTCTTAACCTCCCGCATGATGGATTTTCCGTCTTTCAACACAAATACAATGCGCTGCAAGTCTTCATTTGCCTGCCGCTTTTCCTGGCGAGTTTGGTCATCAGCCATACGTTTATTCCCGGAAATGGGGCTCTCGTCTTCGGCATCCCGGTTTTTCTCATCTTCCTGCCCCACATCCGGATCGAGCGCCTTTCTGACATCCTCTTTTTTGCGCACGGTGACCGATTGCATGGGCACCGAGATCGCATCGTAGACCGTTTCCGTTTCAATGTCGGCCGTCGCCGTCATGCCCGGGCGCAATTGCGGGCTCGGTCTATCCAGGCGAATGCGCACCTCGAAGGTCGTCAATTGATCGTTGTCTTGCCGCACATTGGCGGCCGAACTGGATATCTCGGTCACCCAACCATCAAATTCCTCATCCGGCATGGCGTCCACCTCGACGGTGGCTTTGTCGTTTACCTTTACGTGGACGATATCGGTTTCACTCACCTCGATGCGAACCTCCATGTTGCTGAGGTCCGCCACGCGCAATATTTCAGTTCCGGCAAACTGCCCCGTGCCAACAACCCGCTCCCCAAGCTCGGCCCCGAGCTTGGTAATGGTCCCATTCATCGGTGCAAAAGTGACCGTTTTCGACAACGCTTCCTCCGCTTCTTCCCAGGATGATTTTGCTCGTTCAATTTCCAGCATGGCGGACTCCTCCTGAACTTTTCGGATTTCCAGCAAGGTTCGCCCATCCTCCAGCTCCTTTTCACTGACAAAGCCTTTAGTGAACAGCTCCTCCACTCGGCCCAGATCCTGTTGGGCTTGCAAGCGTTGCGCTTTTGCTTCCAGTGATCCTGCCTCCGCCGTGTTGATCGACACTTTACGTTGCCGCAGTTGTGTCTCGTAGCGATCCGGATCCACTTTTACCAAGAGGTCTCCCTTCTCCACCCGTTGACCCTCAACCACGGGCAACTCGATGATTTCACCCGCCACTTCGGAGGAAATCTTGACTTCGATCTCGGGAAAAATCCGACCCGTGGCAGATACCATGCTGGTAATGGATCTTCGTTCCGCCTCTTCGACCGTCACCTCGATCAGATCTTCCTTTTTCCAATTTATTGCCACTACGATCGAGCCGGCAATTGCCGCAATGAGAACGGAAAATACGGCAATCTTTGTCTTTGACTTTCTTCTGCGATTCACTTGGCGAATTTTAAAAATTTATCGTAACAACTCAGGTCTCCATTGCCTAGCCTGCATTTCTGACAAATTTTCATATGATGGTGATTGAGAGAACTGTAGGAGGGGGTTTATCCCCCGATTGCGGTGAGGCCATTTGGAAGATCGGGGGATAAACCCCCTCCTACAGTTTCGTAATAGGTTATCTATCCATAAAATAAGTTATTAACTCATTGACCCTCAATCCATCCAATCAGTTGCACTTTTTTGGCGGAATCAGTTGCATGCAATAAAGCTATCTTTAGCCTGCTCATCCTTTCCTTTTGCCCCATGCCTGAATTGCCCAAAGCCTACGATGCAAAATCGGTAGAGTCCAAATGGTACCGCCATTGGGAAGAGCAGGGCGCCTTTTCCGCACGACCCGACAACACCCGCGATCCGTTCGTGATCATGATACCCCCTCCCAATGTGACGGGGATGCTTCACATGGGACACATCCTGAACAATACCCTGCAGGACATGCTGGTGCGTCGGGCCCGACTGGAAGGCAAAGTTGCGCTTTGGCAGCCGGGAACCGACCACGCCGGAATCGCCACCCAAACCAAAGTCGAACGCGAACTGCGCAAGGAGGGCCTGCACCGCCGCGACCTCGGCCGGGAAAAGTTCATCGAAAAGGTCTGGGAATGGAAAGAAAAACACGGCGACATCATTTTCCGGCAATTGCGCAAACTGGGAGCCTCCTGCGATTGGAAGCGGTCCACCTTCACCTTGGATGAAGGATACGAGCGGGCCGTCCTGACTGCTTTCGTCAAACTCTACCATCGAGGTTACATTTACCGGGGATTGCGCATGTGCAACTGGTGCCCGGCCAGCCAGACCGCGCTCAGTAATGAGGAGGTCATCATGAAACCCCGGAAGGGCAAGCTTTGGTTAATCCGCTACCAATTGGTCGAACCGGACAGGCGACCGGATGGTTCCCTGCGCACCCATCTGGAGATATCCACCACTCGGCCCGAGACCCTGATGGGGGATACCGCCGTAGCCGTCCACCCGGAGGACGCGCGTTACAAACACTTCATTGGCAAGGGCATTTTCCGGCCCTTCCCCAGAGCTGAAATCCCCATTATCGGGGACCGGGCGGTAGATCGTGAATTCGGGACCGGTTGTCTCAAGGTCACTCCTGCTCACGATCCCCTCGACTTCGAGATCGGCCAGCGCCACGGCCTGCCCAACCTCGACATCCTCAATCCCGACGCCACCTTGAACGCATTGGCCGGAGAACCGTTCCTCGGGTTGGACCGATACGAAGCCCGCACCGTGGCGGTCAACCTCTTGAACGAGCAAGGCCTCATGGTGAAGGAGGAGGACTATGAAAATAACGTGGGATTTTCCGAACGGGCCGACGTGGCCGTAGAACCGCGATTGACCGAACAGTGGTGGCTGCGCTATCCCAAGGTAAACGAGGCCATAGAGGCCGCAGACAAGGGGTTTGTCAGGTTCCACCCCAAACGATGGGAAAACGTCTACCTCCATTGGCTCAAACATGGGCAGAAAAATCAAATCGACTGGTGCTTGAGCCGGCAACTCTGGTGGGGACACCGCATCCCGGTCTGGTATTGCAAAGGCATCGAACGAAGCGACCTCGACCTGAAAAACCCGGATCACGTCCACGTTTCCGTGGATGGTCCGCCCGATCCGCAGAACTGGGTGAGAGAGGAAGACGTCCTCGATACCTGGGCCTCCTCCTGGTTGTGGCCCTTCGCCACTTTGGGATGGCCCGATGATGATCCGCAGAAATGGGCCGATCTGAAATATTTCTATCCCACCTCTGTTCTGGTCACCGGGTTTGATATCATTTTCCTGTGGGTCGCCCGCATGATCATGGCCGGCCTCGAACTCATGGGTCCGGAGAAAAAGGGGCTTACGGGCGAGGATATGGCTGAGCGCATTCCTTTCCGGGACGTCTATATTACCGGCCTTATTCGGGACGCCACCCGCCGCAAGATGTCCAAGTCCTTGGGCAATTCCCCCGATCCCCTCCGGTTGATCGAAAAATATGGGGCCGATGGCCTGCGTTTCGGCATCGTCAACATTGCTCCCAGCGGACAAGACATTCTCTTTTCCGAACAGCGTGTCGAGATCGGTCGCAACTTTTGCAACAAGTTGTGGAATGCCTGCCGCTTTCGTCAACTGAGCGGGCCCTCCTCAGACAACAGCTCCTTGAGAACCATCGTCTCGCGCATCCATGGCGAATTGCTGGACGATTATGATCACTGGATCCTGACCCGCCTTCTGCAGGCCAATCAGGACTTGGGCCGCGCCTACAAAAATTTCCAGTGTCACTCCATTACGCGGCTCCTCTACGACTTCTTCTGGCGGGATTTTTGCGACACCTATGTGGAGGTGAGCAAATCCAAAATGGGCCGGGAGGACATGAAGGAGAGCGTTTTGGCCATCCAGGACCTGGTCATTCGCCAACTCCTCCTCATGGCCCAGCCCCTGACCCCCTTTATTGCCGAGGAACTCTGGAGCCTGCTCGGATACGGGGTGGGGGATTCCTTGATTCAAGACAACGCCATCGAATCCTCGCCCGCCCTTGAAGTTGCCCTGCGCGACAACGGGGTCATCCTGGACCGGACAACTGCCCGGCAAGTTGATCGCCTCGACGAGTTGGTCAAAAAAACACGGGCCCTCAAAGCCGGTTGCCAAATGGGCAACAATAAGAACGTAACCCTCTACTATAAAGCAGGTCCTTCTGAAAGCGAACGGATAGAATCCAATCGCGACTCCCTCACCCGGTTGATGGGAGTCGCAGAGTTGACCGCATCCCCGGAGGACATGGATTTACCAGCCGCCGTGTGCGACCTCGCCACCGTTTTCCTGGATTTGTCCGGCTCTCCCGACGTGGCCTCGGAGAGGCGGCGTCTTGAGAAGGAACTGACCAAGCTCCACAAAGCCATCCTGGCCGGAGAAGCCAGGCTCGGGAACCAAGCCTTTTTGAACAAGGCGCCTCCAAGGATCGTGGAGGGGGCCAAGTCGAAATTGGCCGATGCGACGGCAAAGAAAACCGAGTTGGAAAAAATCCTCGCCCGCCTCGGTTGAGGGGTCGGCCGGCTCCCGGTATGATTTGACTCGCTTCTCCGCATTGGTTCCAATGCCCTCTCTTTCTCGGGCCCTTAGCTCAGTTGGTTAGAGCAAACGACTCATAATCGTTTGGTCCTCGGTTCAAGTCCGAGAGGGCCCACCACCCAAAGTACGACTTTTCAGTCGTGAACCCAATGACGGCGCATCCGTGCTTATCCATCACCTGGCTTTTACGCCAACGGCGTTAAACTCCAAAGCCCAGCGTCGCGTAGCGCACGCTGGGTCGCCGATCGCCCATAGGATTGAACCCCAACGGGGTTCCACAAATTATTACCAAAATGCCTTGGGATTGATTCATTGTGGAACCCCGTTGGGGTTCGTTATTTTTTGCCCATTACAACCCAGTGTGCGCTGTGCGACACTGGGCTTTGGAGTGGAACTGCTTTGCAGTTCATTCCAGTGTGGTGTCCCGGAAATTCCTTTTAACAATACCGCAGCGAATTTTAATTTGTAGGAGCGGCCTTACCCCGCGGTCCCACGAAACAGCATCGAAGCAATCGCGGCGTAAAGCCGCTCCTACAGCTGAAAACCACCATTTTTCGATCAGGATCAGGATCAGGATTGGGAGGCACAGAGGCACAAAGGCACAAAGGGGAAGCGCGCTAAGGCGTGCGGGGGGAGAGGGGAGGCGCCCAAGGGCGCCAATTAGGAATTGGGGAAAAGGAGAGAGATCAAGATCAGGATCACGATTATGGGGCTGCAAGTGCGCCCTCCTCTCTCTGCACACTGAACTCTGCACACTGAACTCTTTTCCCTCCTTTACGCCAACGGCGTTAAACTCCAAAGCCCAGCGTCGCGCAGCGCACGCTGGGTCGCCGATCGTCCCTATGTTTGAACCCCAACGGGGTTCCACAAATTATGAAACTGGATGCTGGATGCTGGATGCTGGATGCTTGAAAGCACTGAAACAACCTTGAGATTGATGAACGGTATGCCTCGGGATTGATTCATTGTGGAACCCCGTTGGGGTTCGTTGTTTTTTGCCCATTGCAACCCAGTGTGCGCTGCGCGACACTGGGCTTTGGAGTTCATTGTAGTCGCGGTCCCACGAAACAGCCTCACCGCACGCAGACAAGGGGAATGTCCCGCCCTCCTCTCTCTGCACACTGAACTCTGAACTCTGAACTCTTCTCCCTCCGCACCCATTCGTTGAAGGTTTTCCGAAAATCTGGTTGGAATGCCCTACCGCTTGACCCAACTTAGGGATTATGACCCCTCGACAGCGGGAGATCTTGCAAATTTTCGAATCCTCAAAGGCGCTGCTTCGGGGCCATTTCGTTCTGCGGTCGGGCTTGGTAAGCGGACACTACTTCCAGTGCGCACGATTGGGAGAGCGCCTGGAAAAGGTGCGGCGGTTGGCCGAATTACTGCTGGAAGATCTGGGGGACCTGGAATTCGAAACCGTCCTGGCTCCGGCCATGGGAGGCTTGGTCATTGGGCAGGAAGTCGCCCGACAGGCCGGGGCGCGCTATATCTTCGCGGAAAAGGAAAATGACATCCTGGTCATGCGCAGGGGCTTCAAACTGGCCCAGGGAGAGAAAGTGCTGATCGTAGAAGACGTTATCACTCGCGGGGGCAGAGTCCGGGAGGCCATCGCAATTGCCAGAAGGCACCGGGCCGAGGTGGTCGGCTTGGCCCTGCTGGTGGACCGAAGCGCCGGGAAGGCCGCTTTTGACCTCCCGGTAATTTCCCTGGCCCAATTCAAGTTTCCAACCTACCACCCGGAAAACATTCCTCCCGAATTGGCCGCCCTCCCCCCGGAAAAGCCTGGCAGTTGACCCGGATTCATCCCCGACTCGTTATTCCAGGCCGATTACCAGGAAGTTGTTTTTGCCCTGATAGTAAACGGAGAGAAGGTTCTTCCCCGGTTCGAGCAATGGGGCGGCCTCGCTCATGGTCTGAACTTTAGTTCGGTTGATTCCCAAAATTACCATGCCCGGAAGGAAATCTTCCTTGTGGGGGGAATGGTCGCTGACTTCGGTAATGATCAGACCCGAAATGGATTGGCCTATGCGAAACTCCTTCCGCAACGATTCCGTTATTTCCATCAGAACCACGCCTTTAAACAATTCCATGGGTTTATCCAGGGAAACGGCTGGCTGGGTGTCTTTCCTGAGGGTCAGCAGGGCGGGAACCTCGATCGTTTCCCCTTCCCGAATAACCTCCAGCACGACAGAGGTGTCCGGTGGAATCTGAGAAATCTGCAGGCGAAGATCCGATCCTCCGTTTATCGCTTTGCCGCCGATTCGGGTAATGACGTCACTCGGTAGCAATCCGGCCACCTCCGCTGGGGATTGGGGGATCACCTGGGTAATCAAGGCCCCGCGGCTGTTACCAAAGGCATACTGCTCGGTCAGCTCCGCCGTCAAATCATCGACAATCACGCCCAGGAATCCGCGCCGAACCTCGCCCATTTCCACCAGGCTCATCATGATGCTCCGGGCCTGGTTGCCGGGTATGGCAAATCCGATCCCGATGCTTCCCCCCGATTGAGAAAGAATCGCGGTGTTGATGCCCAGAACCCGCCCCTCCGCATCGACCAGCGCCCCTCCCGAGTTACCCAGGTTGATGGCGGCATCGGTCTGGAGAAAGTTTTCATAGCCCCCCTCTTCGATCAGGCTCAGGGAAGTGCGGTTGGTGGCCGATACGATCCCCTGGGTGACGGTCAATCCGACCCGTAACGGATTGCCCACGGCAAATACCACGTCGCCCACACGGGCTTGATCGCTGTCGGCCAAAACCAGTGTGGGCAATTCCTTCCCCTCGATTTTTAAAACCGCCACATCCGTCTTGGAATCCGCTCCCACCAATTCGGCTTCGAATTCCCTTCCGTCGTCCAACCGCACCACGATCGAATCCACCCCCTTGACAACGTGATTGTTGGTAATGATATAGCCGTCCTTGCTGACGATTACTCCCGAACCCAATCCTTCCGAATGGGGTCGGGCTTCGCCTTCCTCCGGCTCCCCGAAGAATCGCTTCAAAAATGGATCGTCCTGAAAGGCAGGGGGCAATTGGTAATGCTCCCCTTGCAAAATTTTCCGGGTCGAGACACTGACGACGGCCGGAGTCACATCCACCAGCATGTCGGCAAAACTGGTGATCCGGTAGGGGTTGGATCGATCCAGGGGAGACGGGTCCCATTCTACAACCGGCAACGGCCTTTCCGTTCCGTCGGTAGTGGATTGAGCCTCACCCAGGGCGAAGATCAGAAGAAACCCCCAAAGAGGGGCATGACATCCATTTATGACATCCCTCACTTTTTCATGCCTTGTTCACCCGGTCGGGATTTTCCCCTATTGTGCCGCTTTGCCAACCAGGGATTGTCCGTCGTCCCCTGATTCCCGCATACGCGACCGGAAGTTTTCGAGGCATGGACGCAACCGTAAATGAGAGGTGGGGCAGGGCAATGCAAAAAATCGACGTTTGACCCCCCTTGCCTCGTGGGTAAGGTTGGCCTCGTGGTTAAAATTGGGGTTGTCAACGTTTCCGACCGGGCCAGCAGGGGGGTCTATGAAGACATTCCCGGCCGGGAGGCAGTCCGTTTGCTGAGGGAGTATCTGGTCACGGAGTTTGAGCCGGTTTATCGGGTCATACCCGATGAACAAGACCAGATCGAAGCCGTCTTGAAAGAGATGGCGGACCAGGGCGGGTGTTGTCTCATCGTAACCACCGGTGGCACCGGTCCGGCCCCTCGGGATGTCACCCCGGAGGCGACCGTGGCCGTATGCGAAAAAATTTTGCCGGGATTTGGTGAAGCCATGCGGAACGAATCGCTCAAGATAGTGTCCACGGCCATTCTTTCCCGCCAGACTGCCGGCGCCCGGGGTAGTTGTCTCATCGTTAATTTGCCGGGGAAGCCCAAAGCCATTGGGGAATGTTTGGAAGTCATATTTCCGGCTATTCCCTATTGCATCGACCTGGTGGGGGGGCCGCGTCTGGAGGGAAACCCGGAGGTAATTTCAGTGTTCCGCCCCAAAACGGGGTGACTTTGCGGAACAATTGGTCCAAATTTAGACTCGAAGTTACAATGGTCATGAGGAAACGTTTGCCTAATGTTCCAGACTTTTGAAATTTCCATGCGACCTCCGGGGGAGATCACTTTCTTCCTGCCGAGAGGTCCGCTCTTATCATGAGTAAGTCGAACGAAGCCGAGATTCTGAGCCAAATACAGAACGCCCGCGATCGCATTAAGGGCGAGATTGAAAAAGTCGTTATTGGCCAGGAAACCATCATTGAACAGTTGATCGTCGGGCTCATGGCTCGGGGCCATGCCCTGCTTACCGGAGTTCCCGGGTTGGGGAAGACCTTGCTGGTGAAATCCATCGCCCGCACCTTCAGTCTCTCCTTCAAGCGGATTCAATTCACCCCCGACCTCATGCCTGCCGATATTCTCGGAACCGAGGTGGTGGAGGAGGATAAAGCCACTGGCAAACGCCTCTTTCGTTTCGTCCATGGGCCGGTCTTCGCCAATATCGTTTTGGCCGACGAGATCAACCGGACTCCGCCGAAGACCCAGGCTGCTCTGCTCGAAGCCATGGAGGAAAGGCAGGTAACCGCGGCCGGACAAACCTTTACCCTGGAGCCGCCGTTTTTTGTTTTGGCTACCCAGAATCCCATCGAGTTGGAGGGCACCTATCCACTGCCCGAAGCCCAACTGGACCGGTTTCTCTTGAATTTGGTCATGGACTACTTGCCTGAGAGCGATGAAATTCGCATGGTGACGGAGACCACCGCGGTGCAGGAGCAGCAACCCGACAAGGTCTTCGGCCCGGGAGAAATTCTGGAAATTCAAAACTGGGTGCGCCAGGTTCCCGCTTCCCGGCACGTGGTCCGTTACGCAGTGCGCCTGGTCGCGGCCACCAGGCCGTCCAATAAGGTTGCCCCGCCTTTTATCAAGGATCAGGTCAAATGGGGCGCGGGCTCGCGGGCTTCCCAGGCCTTGATTCTCGCCGGCAAGGCGCGGGCCTTGCTGCATGGCCGTTACACCGTTGCGGTGGAAGATGTGCGAGCCCTCGCCGAAGCCGTTTTGCGTCACCGCATCATTCCCACTTTCCACGCCGAGGCCGAAGGCATCACGGCGGATTTCGTCATACACCAGCTTCTCAACACCATTCAGGATTAGCCCCATGGCTTCAGCCTATCAGGAGTTGTTAGATCCGGATTATCTCAGCCAGATCGACAACTATCTCCTCATGGCCAAGGGGGCCGTGGAAGGATTTTTGTCCTGCATGCACCGAAGCGTGTACCACGGTTTCGGCACCGAGTTCCTGCAGTACCGCAATTACGTTCCCGGAGAAGACCTGAAATACCTCGATTGGAAAGTATATGCCAAGCGCGACCAACTCGTCACCAAGGTCTTCCAGGAGGAGACTTCCATGAACGTTTACTTCGTGGTCGATGCCAGCGCCTCCCACGATTACCAGGGTGAGCGGGCCGCCTGCAGCAAGCTTCGCTACGCCTGCATGATTGCGGCCAGCCTGGCCTACCTGGCCAGCCGACAGGGCGACAACATCGCTCTGTTCGCCTATCAGGACTCCATTGTGGAGGCCATTGAGCCCGGCCATCGCAGTGGGCAACTGCTGCGCTTCCTTCAGGCTCTTGCCCGACTCCGACCGGCTGGGGGAGCCGATCACGATGGCCTGCTGCAATCCATAACCCACCACATGCGCAACCGGGGGCTGGTCGTCTACCTTTCCGACATGCTTGAAGCGGAGAAGAGTTTGCCCAGGCAATTGCGCGCGTTGCGGTTTCGACATTGCGATTGTCTGGCCATCCAGGTTCTCGACCCCGATGAGCGGGATCTGCCCCACGCCTATCCGGTCCGTTACGTGGACAGTGAAACCGAAGCCGACGTTACGACCTTTGCCGACACCATTCGCGTTCAATATCGAGCGTCCATGGACTCCTTTCAAGATGCCCTGAAAAGCGCCTTTCGCCATGCTCAGGTCGAATATTTGTCCTTGCTCACGACCGATCATTTGGGTCACGCCCTGGGTAAATATTTGAGCAAGCGGGAAGCCATTGCCTGAAGTGCTGACCTTTGCCAACAGTCTGTTTCTTTTTGCCCTGGCCGGGTTGGCCGTCCCGGTGATTTTGCACCTGATCAACCGCGAATTGGCGGTCGATCTCAAGTTCCCCTCCGTTCGGTTCATCGGCAAAGCGCGACTTCCCCGCCGCGAAAAACGCAGGTTGCGCGACCTCCTGTTACTGCTTTTGCGGTTGGCCCTATTCGCGGCGGTGGTTTTGGCCTTCGCCCAACCGATTTGGATAACCCCGCAAGCGTCCATGGCAGAAGAAAGGCAATTGCGGCAAACCGTGTATGTGGTCGATGCCTCTTCCAGCATGGCCGGGGATAACGCCTGGGCCGAAGCGGTTTTCGCGGTTGGGGCAGAGATATCGGACCGGGCCGATGAACAAGTCGGTCTGGTCGTTTTTGCCGACAAGATCCTGGTTCAGGTGGAGCCATCCAACCTTGCCTCGGCCGTGGGGGAGGTCCTGAGTCGGGTTGAACCGACCTACGCGGCGGGATCTCCCGCTCTCGCCCTGGAACATGCGGTTCGGCTCTTTCATCCCGATGCAAAAAGCAGGCTGGTGGTGGTTTCCGACTTTCAGGAAACGGATTGGCAAACGGATTTGCCGGGTATTCCCAGAGGAGTTGAACTGGTCCTGTTACCGGTCTCCGACAACCCCGGTCCCAATACGGGCATCGTAAGGGTGAATGTCCTTCCCATCGGCAATAACCTGGCCCGGGTAATGGTTTCGGTTCGCAACTACGGCGCCCGGAAGGCAGAACCCCGCCTTTCTCTCTCGGGACCGGGAATTCCGCAGGAGAAAAACCCCGTCCTGGAGGGGGGACAACTCTCCACGGTTTCGTTCGAGGTGGATGCGAGCGAAAGCCGGCCCATGCGAGTGTCTTTGCCCGAGGACAGTTATGAGCGGGACAACGCCTGGCATTTTTGGGTATCCCCTCCGCCGGTGATTCGCGTATTGGCTTTCTTGCCCCACCTGGATGAGCCGGAGGCGATTCAGGGATTTTATTTTTTGCAAACCGCGTTGGAGGTGAAATCGGAAACCGACTGGATACGGTTTGATGTCACCGCCGTGGATCGCGGATTTTTCCATGAATCGATGCTCGAAGAGGCCGAGGTAATGGTATTCCCCGCCACGGGAGCCTATTTCAAGGATGAACAGTGGGAATACCTGCGATCTTTTTTGGAGCAGGGAGGGACCGCCCTCATGTTGCCGGGGGTGTCTTTTCCCAAATTCTTTCGCAATTTACAAACCCGCGGGTTCATGCAATCGAGGTTCATCGGATTGGCCGGCAACACCAATGAGCGCCTGGAACCCTTTCATTTCGGGCACATCAGCCCCCATAGCGGTCTGGCCGATGTATTTACGCGGGAAGCGGCCAAAGATCTCTATCTGGTCAATGTCTACCGGTATGTTCGTTTACACCTCAACGGGGAGGAAACCAAACTCCTCGCCTTCGAAAATGGAGACGCCGCCCTTCTCGCCCTGCCGGTGGGGAAGGGAAACCTGTATGTTTCGACGTTTGCCTTTGATCCGAGCTGGACCGATCTGCCCTTGCGCAATTCCTTTCTCCCCCTGGTTCGGGAGTTGGTGGAGGAGGGGTTCGACCTGGATCGCCAACGCAATCGGCTCTATGTGGAAGAAGTCGTCCCTCAACTGGTCGAGGAGATGGATCGACCGGGAACGCTGGAGGTGGAGGGACAGCTCTGGGAGATCAATGTCAACCCGTCCGAATCAACCCTTGCCCGGGTGGATACCCGGCAATGGTTGCCTTCGGTTCTGACCGGGGAACCGATTCAGGTGGCCCAGGCTTCCGTCCCGGCTCCTTTGGGGACGACCGGAGGGCAGGACAAACCTCTCTGGCCCTGGTTCCTGATGATCGCCCTTGCCGCCCTGTTCCTGGAATCATTATGGGTGGGGTTGGCCGATCCCGTTAAATCACTCCGGCCAGGGAAAGTCGCAAAAAATGGCTAATTTCATAACTCGCTTTCGCCCCCTGGCCTATCGCCTTCTGCTTTCCAAGCTGACCCTGTGGGTCGGTTTGTGCCTGGTTGGCGCCGGGGTGGCCATCTCTCTCATCGAAGCCTTCGATAAACTCTTTATCCTCCGGGAAACCGCCGCCTTTTTCCTCTATGCCACAGTTCTCCTCATCGCCGGGATAACGGTTTTGGCAGGGTTTTTCCGGTTGGTGAAACATAAGGCGACACTGGCGGATTTGGCCAACCAGGTGGAGGAAAAGCGCCCCGAACTCATGGACAGCCTCAATGCCGCCGTGGAAGTCACCAGCATCCCCGAGTCCAAGCGTTCCGTCATCGAACGGTTGCTCGTGGAGGAGGTGTCCAAATCGACCGAGAAGATCGATTTTGAGAAGGTCGTCATCCCGCGTTACCTCGATTTCTACGGGACCGCCATTTTGTGGCTTGGCGCCATTGCTTTGCTGGTCTGGGCCCAGTTCTTCGACGCGTCCAAAAAATTTCGCTATGCCTTGGGTGATTGGATGCGAGGCGAATTTACCGGTTTTTACTTGATGCCGGAAGCATTGGAAGTGGCCCGAGAACAGGATTTTACCGTGGGCGTGATTCCCCGGCGCTGGGATAATCAGTTGACTATCGAATTCTTGGAAGACGGCGCTTTGGTTCGCTATCCCATGAATCCGGTCGGGGAAAACCGGGCCGAATTCCAATTTTACGATGTGGAGCAGGATTTTCAGTTTCGGGTGAAGTCGCATGCCCTGACTTCCCCCTGGTATGAGGTCCTGGCCTACGACCCGCCCGAAATCGACCGATTCGACCTGCAAATTTTCCCGCCCGGCTACTCGGGCTACCAACCCGAAACCCGGTCCCGATTGGAGGACCTGGAAATTTTGCAAGGGACCCGGCTCGCATTTGAAATCTACGGCCAAAACCTGGCCGAACTCGCGGTGGAATTCGACGAAGAACCACTGGCTCTGCAAGGGGATGATGTTGGGGTCTTCGCTTTCGGGATTCGACCGGAGGAATCGGTTTCCTTGCGATTTGTCATGCACAATATTACCGGCCACCGGGCCCATACTCCAGCGGTGCAATTAAAGGTATGGCCCGACGAAAAACCGGTGGTGGAATGGATCGATCCGGGAAAGGACATCACGGTGAGCCCTGAGGATGTCATTCCACTGGAATTATTTGTGGCGGATGATTTTGGGTTGGAAGCGGTCATCCTCAATCTTTCGATTTCCGGGACCCGCCAGAAATCGATCGCCCTGCATCAGGGCGATGGGCAGCGCCAGCCGGGCGCCATCGAATTGAACCTCTTTGAATCCCTCGATTTGTACGGGCTCGATGCCATGGATGGGGACGTCATTTCCTACTCCGCCACCGCCATGGACAACAGGGCCCCCGAACCCAATATAGTTCGTTCGGAGGTGTTTTTTATCGAGGTTCGGGTCAACAAGGAGCCAATTGAGCTGGAAGGCATGGACCTCGAAGGTGAAACCGAGACGGTGGATGTGCGGGCCCTTGTTATCGAGTTGAAACGCATCATTCGCGACACCTATGCGGCCATGGGCCTTCCCGTGGAGGGCAGGATTTTCGCCAACCAGGAAATCGGCGCCGATCTGGCCTCCCTCAGAAACGTTATCGAAACCGTTATGGTTGGAGCGGCCCCCTTGCTTACCCAACAAAACCAGGACCATTTGATGGAATTCCTCATCCGTGCCCGGGATGCCATGGAGACTGCGGAAACCATGATCAATAACAATGCGACCACTTTGGCCATTGCCCCCGAGGAACAGGCCTTGGCCGAACTGGTTTCCTTCGAGGCTGAGTTGAGCCGCAACCGGACCACCAATTCCCAGCCCCAAGATTCCTCGGAGGAGGATTCTGAGGACCGGAATCCCCCCCCGCCTTCTTCCGACCAACAAAATCCGCCCCAGGGGGCACAACCCAATTTTTCCGAACTGCCGGAAATGCTCGATGAAATCCATGCCTTGGCCGACCGCCAAAGCGAGTTGAACGAGGCCATCGATCGCGCCGCTCGTCGCCGGGCTCCCCCGGATGATCTGGATGCGCTGGCCGATGAGCAAACCCGGTTGGCCGCGGATGCCATCGAAATGCGCGATAAAATGGAATCGATGATGCCGGGGGATCCATCAGCCCGCGCCGTTGACGGTGCCTCCGAAGAAATGGGTTTGGGCGCGGGTCAATTGAAAGACGAGCGACCCGGGTTGGCCCGCGGAAGCGGGGTGCGGGCCAAGGAATTGCTTATGGGGGCGGCCACCTTGCTGGAGCAGACCATAAACCAGGTGGCGGCGCAGATGATGGAGAACCTGGCCGACCGGGGACACCAGTTGGCCGCCCGTCAGCAACAGGCCGCGGGCCAGAGTGGCAGGGCCGCCCAAGGGGAACTCAATGAACCGGAGGAAGACGCCCTGAAGGGACAGCAACAGGCCATTAACCGGGACTACGAAGCCTGGCAGGAAACATTGGATCAGGTTGCCAACCAGCTTCGCGAGCAATTTCCCGAAGCCTCCTCAGAGCTGGATTCCCTGTCCGAACGGGCCGAGGATGAGAATATCGAAGGCCAGATGTCGCGGGCCGAAAACGCCCTCCACTATGAGCGCTTCAGCCGGGCCGAGCCCATTCAGGAGGGATTGGCCGAGGTTCTGGAGGATTTGGCCCAGGGAATCGAAGGGGTGGCGGGAGAAATGCCCCAGTTGGCCGATGCGGCTTTAAGGAAAGCCTTGGAGGAGATTCAACGAGCCCGGGAAGATCTCCGGACCATGCGGGAGGAGGCCGGAAACCCGGAAAACAGGGGCAATTTGCGCGCTTTGAGGGGTGAGATCAGCGGCCTGCTCTCGGACTTGGCTTCTCGCATGGAGGATGGCGCATTGGAGGAGTTGTCCGGGGAACTCAACGATTTGGAGGGGGACCCGTCCTGGTCCGGAACGGTTCGCTCGACGGACGCCATATTGGGCAAGGCAGGGCAGATTGTGCTCGAACACCTGCGGTCATCCATCCGGGAGTTGCAACTGGAAATGCTCCGGCAGTCCAGCGACCCGCCCGAGCAATACCGGGCCCAGGTCGAAAAATACTTTGAGCGATTGGCTGAGGAGGGCAGCGGCAATTCCTGACCGGGAAACAGGGGATGCAATTCGACCTAACAATTTCCTGGGCTTGGATTGGGCTGGCTGCGGCGGTGGCTTCCCTTGGGCTGGGTTGGAGCCTGCTGAGGTTGCGGGGATGGATTCCCATGAAGCATTTTATCCCGCTGGGATTGCTGCGGGGGTCGGCCCTGCTGTTCCTGGTCCTGGCCTTGTTGAACCCTTACACCGTGCGAAAGGAGCCCGACCCCAGCGCTTTCGAATTGGTCGTCTTGGCCGATTCGTCCGGGAGCATGGAAACCCCGGACACCCGGGGCTACAAAACCAGGGCCGCCGCGGTGGAGGATATGATTCGATTTGGGGAGGAAACGAATTTGTTTGCCGGCCCATTGGCGGCCTACCCCGTCAATCCCCTGCTTTTTAACGAAGAAGCGGTTTCCTGGCGCCCCGGTGGATCCTACCGGGCGGCGGGCATGAGCGCCCCGGGAGAAACCCTGGCCACCCTGTTGAAGCGGGACCAATTGAGCGCGAATTCGCTCGGGGGGGTGGTGCTTATTTCGGATGGCAATGAGAACAGTGGAATCCAGCTCATTCAAACCGCCAAACAATTCCGCAATGCCGGGATTCCCATTTCCGTTATAGGGGTGGGGGAAAACACACCTCCCGGGGATGTGGAGGTCCGCTTTTCCAATTCGCAACTCGAGGCCGAGGTGGGGGATGCGGTGACCCTCTCCGGCCAGGTCACAAACCGGTTTAATGTCCCAAAGTCCGTCACGGTGCAACTTTACCGCGGTGGCCGGCGGTTGGAAGAAAGGGAAATCAAACTGGAGCCGGGGGAGACAAGGGGGATGGATTTTCAAGATGAAGCGGAATTCGCCGGGGTGCAGACCTATCGGATGAGGGTGGGACCTCTGGCCGAAGACACCAATCCCGCCTCGGACGTGGATTTTGCCACCCTGGTTATCCGGAATCCCGAGGAGTATGAGATCCTTTTTCTCGGATCCCAGTTGCACTGGGAGTTTCGATTCCTCAGGCAGGCATTGCGGGAAGATCCCCGGTTCAAGCTGGACAGTCTGATCAGAACGGGTCCGCGGTCCTACCTTCAGCGCCTGACGGGGGAGGAGGGAATTGCCCCCTTGTCGGAGATCCCTCAGGAACCTTCCTTTTATTACCGCTACGAAGCCGTCATTCTGGATACGCGCCTCGTCCCCCTCTTGTCCAGACAGGTAATGGAGGCCTTGCACAATATGGTTACCCGGCGCGGGGCGGGAATGCTGGGGGTGGGTCCCCTGAATGATTTGCCGGAAAGCCTGACTTCCATGCTGCCGGTCAAGGCGGTGGAAGCGATTATTTACCGGGACAAGCGGTTTCTGGAACTTGAGGTCGACCCCGTATTCGCCAGTGGAAGGGGGGGTGTATTATTTCAGAATCCCAGGCCCTATTTGCCGGAAAACACCCCGGTATATCTGGGTACGGATAAAAGTCGGGGCGGGCGCACTTCGGCCCGAACGCTGGGAAAGGAACATCCCATATTGGCGGTTCAGGCCTATGGAGCGGGCAGCACGGCCTATTTGGGTACCGAAAATACCTGGCGTTGGCATATGGAGTCGGAAAGGGGCCAAGCGCAACACGCCCGGTTTTGGCAACACCTGCTTTTCTGGTTGGCCAGCGGTGGTAAGGAACGCATGGATATGCCGTTGCAGGGTTCCGTGCAATCCCTGGAATCCGAAGTGGATTTGGACCTGAAGGTGCGCGCCCAGGATTTCGGCCCCGAATCGGAGGCCCGCGTTACGGCCCGGGTGGAACAGCCCTCGGGGGAATCCGCCGAGATCCTTCTCAACCCGTCCCTGACCCTGCCCGGGAATTACCAGGGGGGTTTTACTCCCGGCCTTTCCGGTGAATATCAGGTGCGTTACGCGGTAGAATACGAGGACGGCGAACTGCTCGAAAAAGATGCTTTCTTCGCCGTTTCACCAACCGGACCCGAATTGGCCGATACGGAATTCCGGGAATCCTTGCTGCGCGACGTGGCCAGGTTGACCGGGGGATCCTATACGGGTTACCGTGACTGGAAGAAACTCGGGGAGGTCCCCGTGGCGGATCACATTCCCGTGGTGGTCCACCGTTTTTATTGGGCCCGGGGGTGGCCCTATTTCCTGGTGTTGGCCTTGTTGATTTTGAGTGAATGGTACCGGAGGCGCATGTTGGGGCTGAAATGAGGAGGTTGAAAACCATGCCAGGCCATTTTTTTCGTATGGCGAGCTTTGTTCTTCTCTGGGCTTTTGCTTCCGTTGCCCAGGAACCGGGTGAGCCGTCCCGGGAAGGCGGTCCTTTAACCCATGAGGAGACGATCTGGAGGGTCTTGCAGGACCTCGAATCGGACAATGTCGATACCCGGGTGGGATCCATCATGTTGTTGGGGAAGTACCGGGCTCCGGAGGCGTTGTCGGGGGTAGTTGCCGGTTTGTTTGATGACCACGTCAGGGTGCGGCGGGCCGCATTGGTTTCATTGATTGAAATGCAATCCTCCATGCCCCCGTCCGCAGTTGAGCCAATTCTACTGTTGATGTATGACGAGGACCCGGAGATCCGCCGCATGGTATCTTCCAGCCTGGGTATGTTGGTCAATTTGTGGAACACCTATTTCCAGGGCAATGAACAGATTCCGGCCCGGCAAATATTCCCCCTGGCCATTCGGCAAGGGTTTATCGAGGCATTCCTCGATGAGGATGTGGTGGTGCGCCGCAATATGTTGAGCGATTATTTCTTCCTCGGCATCCAGCTCCCCGAGTCGACCCTGCTGACGCTTTTGGCCGATGAGGATGATCTGGTCAGGCTGGAAGCCTTGCGATTGGCCGGGCGTTTATCGCGTATTGACGCCGTCCTCCAACTCGCTTCCCTGCTGGTGGAAGATCCGGTTCAAAGTATCCGGTTGCTCTTTGCCAACATTTTGGGCAGCCATGGCATATCCGGAGGCATCGAATGGCTGGAGATACTGCTTGAAGACGGGGACGATGAGGTGGTCAAGGAGGCGGAATTGTCCCTTTTCCGGATTCGTCCCCTTGCCCGGGAGGCCCTGCGCCTGACCGAGCACCTTATGACCGGGTCCTTCAACCAACAACAGGGCATGGTCTTTATCCAGTCCTTGTCCCTGCTCAAGGAACAAGGCCGGCCCTTTCTCGAATCCATCCTCGAGTCGGGAAACCCCACCTACCGTTTGGAGGCCTTGAGACTATTTTTGGCTTACGCGGATTTGCAGGTCGACGCCGGAAAGTTGGTCGGATTGGCCAATGACAAGTCCGAGAGGGTGCGGCTCTACCTGGCCGGTTATTTGATGGCCAACCGCAAGAAGGTCCCCGCCTCCCTGATTGAAGACCTCGCTTTCGCCCGTCATGAACAGATGCGCGAAACCGCCCTGATCCTGACCCGTGAGCTCCCACAAAACCGAGCTGAAACGCTGTTGTTGGATTTTCTGATCGATGAGACCCCCCGGCTGCGCGCGCAGGCCCTGGATGAATTGAAACTGAGGCAGTACAGCGATATTCGAAAAATCTTACACCTTTCCCTGAAGGACACGGACGGTTTGGTGCAGCGCCGATCCGTGGTGCTCCTGATAAGCCTGAACGATCCGGAGGAACTGATTTATTTGAAATCTGTGATGGAAAAGGATCCGAAAAGTCCGCTTGCCCAATATATAAAAGACCAAATGCTGAGGCGTTTGGGAGTACAGCTCTAAGGATGAATCATTTTGCAAAAATTGCCTTGCTCATGTTGGTGTTGATGCCGGGACTGCCGCTGTGCGGGATAGTGAAAGTGGGGGAGGAAGCAGACCCACCCAGGCTTCCCCCCAAGGAGGTTCCCTACCTCAAGGTCGTTCAACTGGTTCAGGGGGACGCCATGCAGCGCCAATACCCCGATGCCCTGCCCAGCCTGCTGGAAGAGATCCGCCAACGGACGACATTGAACCTGGACCCGTTTCCATTATACATCGATTCCTTCGAGGATGAGGTCATTTTCAAGCACCCGCTGATCTATGTGAACTTTGCCGATCGGGTGGATTGGACCCTTACTCCAGGGGAAATCAAGAACTTGCGGCGCTTTATCGAACGTGGCGGTTTTCTGTTTTTGGATGCCGGTATAAATGCTTCCTTTCTCAGGGGGAACTTACGATACGGGCAGATGCACAGCTTTGCCGATTGGGAGGTTTCCCCCCTCATCGAAGACGCCTTCAGGGATGTGTATCCGGAAAAACGATTTGAACCTCTGCCCCGCAGTAATCCGTTTTTTAAATCATTTTATGCCGGTCTTCCTGATGCCACACCATTGCCCGAGGCCATCCGCACCTTTATCGTCAACGAAAAATGGCCTCAGGGCACCTATTCTTCCATGGTCCTCAAACACGGGGACCGGGTCGCCGTCATGGCCATGCCGATTATGGCCATGGGATGGGGGAAAAGTGAATTTGGCCAATGGAGCACCCGCATAGGTTTCCGCGTGCGGGAGGGGGCCGAAGGATTGTCGGATCGTTTGAGCGAGGCGGCCTATGGAGGGGAAAAATACGAAACCACCCGTGAGGACGGGCGTAGCGACACGATTTATTGTGAGATCCCCGGCACTCCCGCCTGGGTGGAGGAACCGTCGGGGGATTGGCGGGTCTTTCGCTATTATCACAGCCGGGAGATCAGCGATTATGCCCACACTTTTTATACGCGCCTCGGGGTGAATCTGTTCGTTTATATTTTCAGCCAATAACCGAAAAAGGGGACCGTCCCCTGGTAGGACAGAGACATCCGCCTTCACGCATCAGGGCACGACGCGCCGGGGCGCGCCAATTAGGAATTAGGAGGGATTAACCACAAAAGACTCGGAGAAGGGCACAAAGGCACAAAGGCACAAAGGCACAAAGGCACAAAGGCACAAAGGCACAAAGGCACAAAGGCACACAAAATCTTAACGAAATTGGCGATCTTTTCGAGAGCTAATCCAGAAGAAAGTTTTAACCACGGATTTCACGGATGGGCACGGATAAAGCGCCCAAGGGCGCGAATTAGGAATTAGGAATGTTTACGATTGGAGGTTAACGGGTTGTGGGGATGTTCTCCGGAAGTTGGATGATGGGGGAGATTTATTTACAACGCTTCCTTTGGTCGCCTGGTCCGGCTATGCCGGAACTAGAGTTAACGGAGGGCGGACATTCCTGTCCGCCATTTCCTCTTTATGGCAGGTTGCCTGCCGCTTCTCCCCGACGCTCCAACAGAAATAGAAAAAATAGCCACAAAAGGCACAAAAAACAAAGAGGAGCCATGGTCGCGAACCAGCATCGAGCATCCAGAAACCAGCATCGAGAAACCAGGATTTGACTCTCGCAGAGAGCGCAAAGAAACGCAAAGAGGGAAAAATAACGGAGGGCGGACATTCCTGTCCGCCATTAAAATCCTGATCTTTATCGAAAGCCACAATAGGAGGAAGAGAATCAGGAATCAGGAATTTGGAATTGGGTAAAAGGAGAGAGATCAGGATCACGATTATGGGGCTGCAAGTGCGCCCTCCTCTCTCTGAACTCTGCACACTGAACTCTTCTCCCTCCACCATCTGGCTGATACAGAATAAAACCCAGCCGCTTGTGTGAATAAATTAATGGGTCACCACACCAGGGGCAATGTAGGCTGCAACGAGTGGCGTCCATGGATCAACCCTCTCCCCCTGTCAGGATTTCCAGGTACTGGTGATAGGCATAGGCGCGGTTACGACGCTTGCCCGTAATCTCGCGCAGAACGCCGAGGAATTCCAGCAATTCAATCGCCTTCCGAGTCGGTGGCGCCGTCAATCCGAGTAGCTTCGATGCTTAAGAAACGATTGTTCCTTAGTCAAGGGCTTTATGAAACGATCGTTTCTTAGTTTTGGGATGTTCGTCCAAGTTTCCCAAAGGGGAAGCCAAGCCTCCGCATTGCGGGTTGATTGTTGCAATAACCGGGTCAGAACCTTCGCCAGAAGGCAGGGGTGAAAAGAGCCAGTATGGCAAACAGTTCCAGACGGCCCATGATCATCAGTACGGAGAGAAAGTATTTGGAGAAGTCGCGCAGGAAGGCGTAATTCTCCGTCGGTCCGAATTCACTGAAGGCCGGGCCGATATTAAAGATACAGGCCAACACGGCGGAGAAACACCCCTCAAAGCTGATGGCCGGTTCGAATATGGCCAGAATGGGCATGGAAAAAAATAACAGCCCGCCGTTGAGCAGGATGTAGGTAACCACCCTTTCGCGGGATTCATTGTCGAGGACCCTCCCGTTCATGTGAATGGGTCGAATTACGTGGTCGCTGTAGGAACGGCCCACCATTCGCAGCGCCGATTTTATCCCGACCAGAATGCGTCCCACTTTGAGCCCGCATGCGGTGGACCCGGAACATCCGCCGACCGCCATGAGGCCGAGGAGAAGGACCTGAGCCATGAGGTTCCAGCTCCCGAAGTCCCGGGTCGAGTAACCGGTTGTTGTCATGAGGGATGTGACTTGGAACAAACTGGAGCGAATGGCGTCATGCCAACTGGAGTACCCTTCATGGTTGATCAGAACATAGGTAACCAAACCGGCTGCCAGAAGGAGGATGGCGTAGTAGGCTTTCACCTCGGAGTTCAGCCTCACGTTGTGCCAGTTTTTGTTGAATACCAGCAACATCCACAGAAAACTGGTTCCTCCCAGGGCCATGAATGCGATGGCCGACCATTCCAGGAGGGGGCTCCCGAATCCGGCAATGCTGGAAGACCTGGTACTGAATCCACCCGTGGCAATGGTGGTAAAGGTGTGGTTCAGAGCCTCAAAAAAGTTCATTCCCCCCAGATAGTAGACCGTGGTGCAAAGGGAGCTCAAAATCAGGTAGAGGAGCAACAACCGGTTCACTCCGGTCTGAATCCGTGGAAAATCCAGTTCCTCAGCCGTTCCGGAGGATTCCCGGGTGAAGAGAATTTTTCCTCCTGCGCCGAGGAAACCCAGTATGGCCACGAAAAATACCACCACCCCCATGCCGCCAATCCACTGACTCAGCGACCTCCAGAACAACAAGCTGTGCGGGTGGGATTCCAGGTTGTCCAAAACGGTGGCCCCGGTTGTGGTCAGCCCGGAGGTGGACTCGAAAATGGCATCGGCCAAATTACACGAATCCAGTATTATCCAATAGGGCAATGATCCCACCAGAATAGCCGCAATCCAACCCAGGCCGATGACGGCGGTGGCTTCTTTTTTGAAAAAAGTTTTATCCTTGCCCCTTCCGAGGTAGAGAAATAAGCCGCCCAGCAGCAAGGCGGCCCCCATGCAATAGGCGAAACCGGCTACGGCATTGGTTTCGTTACCGGCATCCCGGTAGATATAAGCCACCCCCACGCAAATGGCAAAAGCCAAGCCTAAAATGAATTGGATCGCGCTGAGCAATCGAAAGATAATGGAGTAATTCACCGGCCTTGGGAAAAAATGGCTTTCTCAAAATTCCCCCCCGGTCAGAAGGGAGATGACCTCGTCGCGGTGTTCGTCGGACAGGACGGCCACGATGCGGTCATCCGCAATGATGACGTCGCCCGCACCAGGCACCTTGGCGTCGAATTTGTGCATCAGAGCCACGATTATGGTATTGCCCGGAAGGCGTAGATCTTTGATTGGTTTACCCACACAGGGGCTTTCCGGATTGACCCGAAGTTCAACGATTTTTCCCTTCCCTCCCGGAGCGGGAGCCAGTTCGACCCAAGGAGTCTGGTTGACCGTCCGCAACACTTCGTTGGCCGTGGCCAAGCGGGGAGACACGGCGAGCTCTATACCCAGCACCAAGCGAAACTTGTTGATGATTTCCGAGTAGTCAGAACGGTTGATATTCAGCAGTAGGCGCTTGGTCCCCATCTGGGCGGTTTGCAGGCAGGCCATGACGTTGTCCTCATCTGCTTTGGTGGCCGCCACAAAATAATCGGCTCGACCGACGCGCTCCTCTTCCAGCACGCGCAATGAGGTGGCGTCGCCGTGAACCACCGTGATATGGGGGAATTGTTCGGCCAAATTCTGGCAGATTTTCCGGTTGGGTTCAATCAGACGTATGTGGAACCGCGGATTGGAAAGCATACGCATGAGGGCAATATTGGTCTCACTGCCGCCGTAGAGGGCCACAAATACCGTCCTGGCCCTGAGCTTGGGAGAGAATTTTCCCTTGATTTCGGATAGGGACTGCGGGTCCCCGAACACGGTTAACCGGTCGCCATCCTCGATTACCGTTTCGGCCCCTGGAACGAGAGAGGATCCTCTCCGCCGAATCAATCCGATCCGCACACCGGTTTTCTCCCCCAGTCTCAACTGCTTCAGGTTGCGTCCGATGGCCTTGGCCTTGGCCGTTACCTCGATCTGTTGCACCTCGATCTTTCCCCTGGCAAAATGTTCTACCGCTACCCGCCCGGGGTTGCGTATGACCTTGGCCAATTCCACTGCGGCCAACGCCTCGGGGTTTACCAGCAGGTCGATTCCGAAATTAAGCTGGTAATTGAAAAGTTTGTTGTCGATGTAGGTCTCCTCGTGGATACGGGCAATGGTGGTTTCGGCACCCATTTTTTTTGCGATGGAGCCGGAGACCAGGTTCACTTGGTCGTCACTGGTCATGGCCAGAAAGTAACTGCACTCCCCCGCTTTTGCCCGATGCAGGATTTTTGCCGAACTGCCATTACCCCGCAAAACGCGCACGTTTTGCTCCTCGTGGATTTTGGCCGCCATTTGGTCGTCATGTTCGATGACGGTTACATCGTGTCCGGAATTGCTCAAAACTTCCGACAGATGGCCCCCCACCTCCCCGGCGCCTATAATCACTATTTTCACAGGTCTTTAGGGTATTTTGAAGCGGGGCGATTGCAGTAAAATCCGACTCCGCAACGATATGAGAGGGAAAAATAAATACCCTTTTTCCCGGGATGGAAAGCCCCTTTTGCCATCCGGGCGATTGGGCTAGGAAAAAAGGGTCAAACCTGAATGGCGCTTGGTTAAGCCATTTTCCGAATATATGACTACCTCGGAAAAAGAAGGGGTCCAGACTTAAAAAGTTATGCCTTACAGGGTCAGTTGCCTTGCAAAAGTGTATGAAGGACAACGTCGGGGTCATCATGTCTGGCCATAGCCCTTGGGCGACGACTGATCCTTGCAATCTTGACGTCGCTTGCGATGTTGAAATTCTAGGTTTGACCCCTTCGAATGTAAACTACCTGACCCTTTTTCTCCAAAAGGCATCACTTTTCTACGGCCTGACCCCGACTGGCGCCATGCCTTATGCCCTCAATAACCCCGCTTGACCAAGCGCCATTCACGTTTGACCCCTTCGGTCTCCTTCATTGAATCTTTCCCCATGACAGAAGCAGCAAATCCCAAAGTTGGTATCGTAATGGGCAGTATATCGGACTGGCCCGTGTTCCGGCGTTCCGCTCAGGTTTTGGATGGCCTGGGTGTTCCCTACGAAAAACGGGTTTTGAGCGCGCACCGAACACCCAGGCAATTGGAGAGCTGGATTGGCCAATGCGAAGAAAAAGGGGTGCAGGTTTTCATAGCGGCGGCGGGTGGGGCGGCTCACTTGGCCGGGGTGGTTGCCTCCATGACCCTGCTGCCGGTTCTGGCCGTTCCCATGGAATCCAATCTTAGCGGCTTGGATTCATTACTGGCCATGGTGCAGATGCCGGGCGGAATCCCCGTACCGACCATGGGTATCGGCAAAGCGGGTTCCACCAACGCGGGATTGGCCGCGGCGGCAATATTGGCCCTGCAGGATCCGGAGATAAAAGAGGCCCTGATCCAGTTCCGGAAAAACCAGGCCGAGAAGGTTTTGGCCTCGCAATTTCCGGAAGATTAGAAGCGTCTTGCCACGGTTAATTCTCCGTGACGCGGAATCCGGGCCACGATGGAGCCGTTTCCATAGGCCGCGTTGTTTACATCCCAGTTCTTTTCATCCCCGATATTGAAAATGGCCAGCTTGAACATCCATTCCTCGTTTTCCCAGAAGACGCTGAAATCCACCTCGGTCTGGAAAGGGAGGAGGGCTGTATTGGCAATGAGTTGGTAGTCGTCTCCGCCGGAAAAATTGGGAACGCTTATGGGAAAACCCTCGTAGCCGGATAGCATTTTACCGTAGCCGAGAAAGTTGGCCATCAGGCCGAAGCCGTTGTCGAACTGGTAGTGAATCAGGGCATTGGCCAAGTGTTTGGGGACGCCGGGTGATCGCACCAGTTTCCCACTGGGCGCCCCTTGAAACAGCGGACTTATGTACAAGCCGCCCGTTTCAGCCAGGGCCCGGTCGATGGTGTAGGGACTGGCATAGAAACCGCCGGTTCGAACCTGATCCATGTAACTGTAGCTGAAAGTGGCATAAAGGCGGCGACTGGGTTGGAAATTGAACTCGAACTCAAAGGCCTCGACCAATACGTCGTCTATGGTTCCGTCCTGATTGACTTCGGTGTAGGAACGGTCCACATAGGCGGTTCCGATGAAGAGTTGGTCGTCCAGTAGAGAGAATTTGGCTCCCAATTCCAGTAATTTACTTTTTCGGTCTTCCCCCCAGGAAGAGATGTCGGGCCGACCTCCGGTTTCCGCGACGTAAGTTTCGCTGTAGTTCCAGGTGGCATAGAGAGAGGTGTTGTCGTTCAATTTGAAGATCGGGCTGATGTTGTAATTGGCCAGATCCAGTTTGTCACTGACCTGGAATCCGCGTTCCTGCCGGTCGTCGTCGATTTCCCCATCCCCGTCGTAATCGAAACTCCCATCAGCGCCCAAGGTTGGATGCTTTGAATTGCCTTCGACCCAGTCCACCGTGAACCCGAACAATACACTCAACTTCTCATTCAACCTCAAATCGGTTTGGAAAAAGGGTCCGATGGTCAGCATGGTGCTGTCCCCGCCGGTCAGGGTTGGAATGGGAGCGAATTCATCGTTGCCGATATACCAGTGTTGGAGGATTCCGCGGGGAGGTTTCCCCAAGACGTAGGGCGTTCCAACGCTGGAAAAGGCCTGATCGGGGACACGGTGCAGATCCGGGTCGCGGGTCAGGTCCCAGAAATTGACCGGCTCGTTAAAGAAGTGATTGACCGACCAGATGGCATCGTAGCGCAGTCGCAACCCAGTGTTGATTTCGTATTGGGACTCGCCCATGAGGTTCCCCTTGGCGCGAATCTCCGTCCGGTTTTCCAGCAGATAGTTGTCTTTCAGGTATTCCGAATAGTGATAGGAACTGAAGGTGTCACGGTCCTTGTAGCCGAATTGGGTTTTGTTGACGATGGTAACGTCTCCCGGCAAATCCCAGAATTGGTCGATACCTCCATAAATGGCGGTCCCTCTCGAATCATCGCCCGGCGCGGCCAGTTTCCAACGCCGGTTGACCGGTACGGTGTTGGATGCCACCGGAATGATGGAGGCAAATCCGCCGCCCCCGAACTGGCTGGCGAAATCGGCAACCGGATCTCCGCACCAGAAACCGCATCCATTTCCCAGGGTGGCCACATAAGCGGCGTATTCGGAATCGGTTTGTTCGTTGGGTATGTAGCGTCCATGGTCAATCAAGTCCTGGGTCACGCGGTTGATGCCCCAGTTTTCCGTGTAGTCGGCATTGAAGAACTCGATATTTGCTTCGATTCGGTAGGTATCGCTGGGCCGGTGGGTATAGGCCAGATAGAGGGCGTGCGACCTATGAAACCAGAATTGCCAGAAACCCTCCCAGTCCTTCCCCTCATAGGAAAACCGCCAGGCCGAAGTTTCATTGATGGGGGCCCCGTAATCGAGGTTCCAGGTGTATTGGTTGTAGTCGCAAATACTGAAGCTCGCCTCCCCGCTGGGACCGTCGAAAAACGGTTTTTTGGTGATGAGGTCGGCATAGCCTCCCAGATAGTTGGTAGTTCCGTAAACCACCCCGGCCGGGCCTTTGACGATGTTGACCGATTCAACTGCGTTAAAATTGATAGGTAATCCGTTGCCATTGGAGGTCCCTCCCCGGCGCATGCCGTTTACGAATAAATCCGCTTCCTGGCCCCGCAAATTGGGGGTGGCGGGGGCGCCGAAATTGGTCTTGGTGTAGGAACTGGACGTCAGCCTCGAAAAATCGCGCACATCCTTGATGGCAATCGCATCCAACTGAGCCCGGGAGATGATCGTCACGTTGCGGGGGGTCTCCAAAATGCTTCGATTCGTACCGTAGACCGAATTAAACGGACGGGAGGTTGGCATGATGTTTTCCTCGATGGGAATTTCCTCGATGGCCAGCTCGGGCAGATCGTAGATTTCCAGGTTTTCATCTTCCTGTTGCCCTCCCAGTGGGGACAGGGAGCCCAGGATCAGAACCAGGCCCGGTTTCCAATATCTCCGGGTTTTCATCTCCTATCGGGGATAAGGTCCATTTGGAGGAAGGAAAGCGTATCCGGCAGCAAAACGGTGGACATTGGGAGGGAGATTATTTTTTCCCGGCCAGGATGATGCCGGTTAATTTGTCCGCTACCTCCTGCAAGGTCAAGGGGGTCGTATCGACCTTGATGGCCCCTTCCGAATGGATGAGAGGGGCGGTTTTGCGCTCTTTATCCAGCCGGTCGCGCTCCCGAATGCTGTCGACTTGCCCCTCCCCCTGGCGCCGCCTGGTCCTTTCCGCCTCGTCTGCAAGGAGAAAAAAACGGAAATCGGCCTCGGGAAAGATGACGGTTCCCACGTCCCGTCCTTCCATTATCAACCCATCAAAAGCGTGTTTCCGGGCCACTTCGACGTAGGATCGCTGCCGGGGCAGGAGAAACTTCCGAACCGCCCGAATGGCCGCGATGGTGGAAACGGCCTGGTTGACTTCAGGGGATCGGATTTCCTCCTCCGGAATGCAGGCCCCCAGGGTCATGTGGGCCTCGCGCCCTTTGATTTTATAGTCGACCTCCAGGAAATTTAGAAATGCTTCAATTTTATCTACCCGATGGGGAGGAATCCCTCGTTGAAGAATGGCCCGAGTCAGGGCTCGGTAGTGGGATCCGGAATTAACATAAAGCAACCCGAGCCGGTCGCTCAGGATTTTCGAGGTGGACGACTTGCCCGAGGCGGCCCCGCCGTCAATCGCCACGATAATGAAATCCTCTTTTTTCATTTGAATCGGTTGTTGCGGAGATTTTCCAGAACCTTGAAGAACCGAGGAAAGGTTTTTGCGCAGCAGGCGGGATTCCGGATTTTCATCCAGGGCGAGCCATCGGCATACAAATTGAAACACCCCAGAATTGCCAAGCTCATGGCCATGCGGTGGTCTCCGTGAGGGTCTACTTCGGAGGGGACAATCAAACCGGGTTGAACACGGAGGTAATCCTCCCCGGAATCGACCTGCTGCCCCAGCTTGGTCAACTCCTTTTCCATGGCGGCGACGCGGTCCGTTTCCTGGTGGCGGGTATGGGCGATGCCCTCGATGAGGGTGCTTCCTTTCAACAGGGGCGTGATAGCTGCCAAGGTGGGAAACGTATCCGATATGGCCCAGAAATTTTTTCTGACCGCCAGGCCGGGCAATTGTCCAACGGGCAGGGAGGCCCTGGTGCCGATTGGCCGACTGGTGACTTTCAATCCCGCTTCGCGCAACACCTCCGTGTAGGCGAAGTCCCCCTGCAGGACCTCCGGGTGGAGTCCTTTTACGGTGATGCTTCCGCCAACCACCAAGGGGAGGGTCAAAAAGTATGAAGCGGCCGATGCATCCGGTTCCACGGCTACAGCATGCGGGAGCGAATAACGCTTCCCCGCCTTGACTTTTAACAGCACGCGGTCATTTCTCAGCGGCTCCATCACCTGGGGAGGTTGCCCAAATCGGTACATCAATCGTTGGGTCATCGCCACAAAGGGCTTCTTTTCCGCCCCTCCGGAAACTTCGATTTCCAGATCCTCCTCGGCCAGGGGGGATACCATGAGCAAGGCCGAGAGCAATTGGGAACTGGCCGAGGCCTCCAGAAAAATGCGTCCGCCTCTCAAACCTGAAGGACGAAGGGTGACGGGCAGAAATCCTCGGCCCGATTCCACCTCGCAGCCTTGTTGAAGCAAGGCATCCAATAAGCCCTTCATGGGCCTCCTGCGCATTTGCGGGGTGCCGTCGACCTTGAATTCACCGCCATTGCGCGTCGCGCATAGGGCCGTGATGAAGCGAGCCGTTGTTCCGGAAAGGCCCACGGAAAGGTCTGCCCGGCCGGATTTCAGGAAGCCTCCGGATCCCTGGACCCGCATGGTTCTTTCGCTTTCATTGGTTTCCACCGAAATTCCCAAATGGCGCAGGCATTGAACCATGAGGCGCGAATCGTCGCTGAATAACGCCCCGGTCAAAGTTACCGGCTGATCCGACAAAGCAGCCAGTATGAGCAACCGGTTGGTAATGCTTTTGGACCCGGGAACCTCCACACTGCCGCTGACCGGGGTCGTAAACGGATGAATGGGCAGGGGGTCCGGGTAATCGAGGTGGTGATGCATCGGCTCAACGGGAAAGGCCGTCCCGAAACACTTTACCTTTGTCCAGGAAATGGACCATCTCCTCCATGTCACCCTCTGTTAGAATCTCCTGAAAACGCTGCAGTTCGACCTGATACCGGGAAAGCGCCCGCCTTATCTCTTCCAGGTTGGTCTCAATGATCGATTTCCATATGGCGGAATCCCCCGCCGCAATGCGGGTGGTGTCCTTCAGCCCCGAACTGGATAGGGCAGCCCAATGGGGATCCCTGCCACTGAGGAAAGTACAGAGGCTGGTTGCCAGGAGATGGGGCAGGTGGCTGATGTGGGCGACAATTTCGTCATGTTCTTCCGGGGATGTTACCGCGGGAACCGCTCCCAAAGCTTTCCAGAACCGCGTTATTTTTTCCACTGCCCCGTGGTCTGCATTTTCCGTGGGGGTAATGAAGCAGGGGTTGTTCCAAAATAAATCGGCTCGGGCGTGTTTCATCCCCGTTTTCTCCGAACCCGCCATAGGATGTGATCCAATAAAGACGCCGCGGGAATTTCCTTCGGCCTCGGCCCCACGGCATATCCGGCTTTTGGTGCTGCCCGCATCTGTGACGATCCCTCCGGGTTTGAGAGAAGGCAGAATGGCGCGGTAAAGCGGGATGATATTTTCAACCGGGGAACAGATGACGACCAGGTCGCAGCTTGCCACCGCTTCCTCCGGTGTGGCATACACGGCGTCGCACCAATTCTGTCGGTCCGCCTCGGCCCGGGTTGACGACCGGCGTGACCAGACCAAAACCTTTCTGGCTGCCCCGCGTGCCTTGCAGGCCATACCCACGGATGCGCCGATCAGTCCCGCTGCCAGAATACACACGCGGGGAAGGGGCGAGAAACCGCTTGAATCCGATGAATTGTTTTCCCTCAATGGATGGGGTGCAAAGTTGGGTAAAGGTTTAAATTAGCTGGCAGGTGATCAAATAAAAAAGGTTTTGGCGATAGGGTTATCATGTCTGGCCATAGCCATTGGGCGACGGCTGATCCTTGCAACCGTGCGTCGCAAAGTTGCTTTGCAACGGCGTGTCGTCTTGACGAACCACAGCGAAGTCAACCGATTCAAGGATTGACCCCTTCGATTGTAAACGGCCTATTCAAGGCCTCCGGACCAGCCAATGTGATAAGAAAAATTTAATCTGCTTCAGTTATCATGATGTAAGTTGGCCAAACCGGAGCAGGCCGATCCATTTTCAGGAACAGCAGCTATTCCAAAGAAGAATTCCCCCTCAGCCTGGTCGGGTTGTTCGGGGTAGTGGTCCTGGTGGGTGGGCTGTTCCTCGGGAGGATGATTTATTTCTGGATGGAGGATCCGGAGGCGCGGCATGGCGCCCGGACCGGGGAGGTGGATGAACTCGAGATTATAAGATGGATGGAGTCGGGGGCCCGAGCCGAACAGGCCTTTGAACGGGCCTGGTTGAGAACCCCGCAAGCCCCCGAGATCTATCGGGAGCTTGAAAGCGCCATTGCCATACAGGCCAAATTGAAGGCCTTGGACCCGGAGAATTCCTTTGGGTCCGTCAGCCGCTACGAAAAGTTGGTTGATCGACTCGAAACTACCAAGGGCAAATCCCTGCACCGGCGGGTGCAGGCCTTGGCCGGCGAGGCATCCCGGTTGGCCCGGGAAGGCCTGTCCGTTCGCGCCATGGAGTTATTGGAAGAGGCTCTGGCCTCGCAGGAGTGGATCAACCAGCGCCTTCAAGACAGTGAATGGGCAGATATCGGTGTGGTATCACACCTTCGGCAGAGGTTGGGTGACCTGAAATCCGAGAATTCCGCCGCCGCGATCGATTTGTTGGTGGCGGAAGGCGAGGCAGCCTATGCGGGAACCCATTGGGATAAAGCTGAGGAACACTGGAGCCAAGCCCTGGCTCTGCAGGAATCATTCAACTTCAATTCCCCCCAGAGCCGGCAAGCCCGATGGCGCTTGGTGCAGGAAATAAAGGACCACCTCCAACGCGTCGGAGCGGCCCGATTGAATGACCGGATCGAAAGCTTGTTGAATGCGGCTCGAGGAGAGGGGTCGGTCGATGCCCTTGAGCGAGCCCTCGATCTGCAGGAGGCGGTCAATGAGCAATTCCCCTCCAGCGAATTCAACCGGCCCGATCGCCTGGAAGATTTGCGCAACCGTTTATTGATGGGTCAAAGTTCTGCCTTGGCCGCTTCGATTTCCCAACAGATCGGGGCTCTGAATGAGAGCCTTCGAGAAGGGCAATGGGAGAAGGTTGGCGGTTTGCTTGGGCGTATCGACCAATCGCTCCGGTCATTTCTGGGAAGTTTCCCTTCTTCTTTACTGCCGGATGCGGCCCTGCCCCGGCACATTGAGTGGCTCATCGAGCGAGAGGCGGAAATTCCCGCTCTGGTGGAGGAAGTGGAGAAGCGATTGGTCCATCATCCCCGCATTCCAGGGCTGAGAGTGCTGGTCAGCGAGGTGGATCAGGCCCTGTATTCCCGGATCATGGGGGATAATCCGAGCCGCTGGACAGGAGATGAATTGCCGGTTGATTCCGTCTCCTTCAATCAAGCCGAAATATTTTGCCGCCGGCTCGGTTGGATGATGGGCCGAACCGTGCAACTACCCCAAGTGCAATGGCTGGCCATCCCGGAACTGCAACCCGTCCGGAAAGAGGATTTGTGGTTGTCCCATTCCACCCAATTGCGAAGCCGCCAAGTGGGAAGTTCGAGGCTTGTCGGAGGCTTGTTCGATTTATTCGGAAACCTCGAGGAATGGGTCCTGCATCCCGATCAAAAGGAAAGAGCCTGGTTGTTTGGTGGCAGCGGGTCGGGTAGGTTCGAAGCCGTTATCCGGAGACCCGCTCGATGGGTCGCTCCCCACTACAGGTCGCGATGGATTGGTTTTCGCTTTTGCGTTTTGTCCCCCGACTCCTATAGGAATGAACCCTGATGATTGAAAATCCCGAGAAAGTCCCGGAAGAGGTCCGGAAAAAGGCGGAGCGGACGATTTGGCTCATCTATATCCTCATGTTCGTAATGATCGCCCTCCCGGGCATCCTCTATTTCATCCTCAATCGTTCGTAGAATTTTTAGCCACAAAAAGCACAAAAGACTCAAAAGGAGAGGAGGGAGGAATTGACTCTCGCAGAGAGCGCAAAGAAACGCAAAGAGGGAAAAATAACGGAGGGCGGACATTCCTGTCCGCCATTAAAATCCTGATCTTTATCGAAAGCCACAATAGGAGGAAGAGAATCAGGAATCAGGAATTTGGAATTGGGGAAAAGGAGAGAGATCAAGATTATGGGGATGCGAAGGCGCCCTTCCGTTTCAACCCAGTGTGCGCTGCGCGACACTGGGCTTTGGAGTGGAACTGCTTTGCAGTTCATTGTAGTCGCGGTCCCACGAGACAGCCTCACCGCAATCGCGGCGTAAAGCCGCTCCTACAGCTGAAAACCACCATTTTTCGATCAGGATATGAATTGAAATGGCGGACATCCTGCCTGTGCCTCATCGCACGCAGACAGGGGGAATGTCCCGCCCTCCTCTCTCTGCACTCTGAACTCTGAACTCTTCTCCCTCCACCATCTGGCTGTCAGACACCACATTAGAACCACCTTTTTGTCAGGGAAGCAAAACTTGGTCTTGTCGCTCTCCCCCGGTTGGTCCATTCAGGTTCCCAGAGTGCTAATCCCATGGAATGGCTAAAGCTGCATAAGTTGAAAATCCTCCTTTTGGTCTCCCTCCTGGGGATTGTCGGCCTGCTCGCCTGGGCCTTGTGGGGCGGTTGGAGTGTCGATGAAATCAAAACCTGGATTTCCGGTTGGGTGAATGAAATACAATCCTGGCCGGCTTATCTCTTCTTTCTGGCCACGGCAGTTCTACCCCTGACCGGAATCCCCATTTCCCCTTTGTTCATCGTGGCCAGTATCCGGTTTGGAGTGGCTTGGGGAATTCCGTTTTCGCTGGCTGCCGTTGCCGTCAATATGGTTTTGGCCTATTGGTTGTCCAGCACGGTGCTGCACGGATGGATAGAACGACTGCTCCGTTGGGGGAATTATTCCATCCCAAGGATCAAACCGGAAAATGCGTCGAAATGGATCGTAGCGGTTCGCTTTTCCGGGACTCCCCTGGTGGTGCAGAATTACCTGCTGGGACTGGCCCGCGTCCCTTTCTGGCCCTACCTCGTTTATTCTGTCATCACGCAAACCTTTTTTGTCGTCGGATTCGTCGTCTTCGGCGAGTCTTTCGTCTCGGGAAAGATGGGCACAGCCCTTATTGGACTGGCCGTTTTGATCTTCGCCTTTATCGTGATTGCCCTGTTGCGCTCACGTTATGCACAATCCAAGGCAAAACTACCCGATACCTCCGTCGGATGATATAAAATCCGTCTCCGCATTTACCAGCCAGGTAAAGTATCTGTTGGAGTCCGTCATCGGAGGGGTTTGGATCCGGGGTGAAATATCCAATTTCCGCCGGCAACAAAGCGGACACGTCTATTTTTCGCTGAGAGATACCGATAGCCAGGTTTCGGCCGTGTTGTTCCGAAATGATGCGCTGAAGCAAACCCTCCATCTGAAGGACGGACTGCAGGTGGTCGTATTCGGTCAGGTTAGTGTTTACGAGCCGCGGGGCAATTACCAACTCATCATACGCATGGTGGTGCCCGATGGCCTCGGGATGCTCCAGCAGGAATTCGAACGCCTGAAGGCCAAATTGCAGAAGCAAGGCCTTTTCGACGCCGAGAGAAAAAAGCCCATTCCCCTGTTTCCCCGAACCATCGGAATAGTGACCTCCCCGACCGGGGCGGCGGTGCAGGATTTTATCCGAATCTTGAAACGGCGGGAATGGGTTGGACGTATTCTCGTTCTTCCGGCCAAGGTTCAGGGAAGCGGATCGGCCGAAGAAATTGTCCGGATGATTGAACGCGCCCAAACCGTGGCCCAACTCGATCTGCTGGTCGTTGGCCGGGGTGGGGGCAGCATGGAAGACCTTTGGTGTTTTAACGACGAAAGAGTCGTCCTAGCCCTGGCGGAATCCGGGATTCCGGTCATTTCCGCGGTGGGCCACGAGGTCGATTTTACCCTTTCCGACTTTGTGGCCGACTTGCGGGCCGAGACCCCTTCCGCCGCCGCCGAAATTATTTCCACCCATTACCACGAGGTGCGGGATCGCTGCCATAGGGCCGGCCAAGACATGGCTCGCCGGGTGTCGGAGGCCCTCCATTCCAGGGGCGAACATCTGCATGGATTGGGCCGCAGGCTGCAATTGTTGGAGCCCCTCGACAAAATCGAACGGGGTCACCTGCGCTTGGATGACCTGGAAATCCGGCTGAATGGCGTGGTGAATTCGAGAATCTTGCAGCGCCGGCATCGGTTATCCGAAGTCTCCCGGGAAATTCAAAAATTGGAGCCCCTTTCCCTGATCCATCGAGCCCAATTTACCGCCCAAACCTTGGGTCACCGGTTGCACAACGCCTTGGCCGCGGAATTGTTGGGAAAAAAATCAAGCCTTCAACGGGCCCGGTCGCTCTTGGGATCCCTCAGCCCCACATCCGTTCTCAATCGCGGATTTGCCATTGTGCGAGACGATATTGGAAAGCCGATCGTTTCGAAACATTCCATCCGGCCCGGGGACAGCGTAACGGCCGAATTCAAGGATGGTAAGGTCAGGCTGGTCCGAATGGTGCTTAGTTAAGCAAATTTACCAGGAAATATCGAATTAAGGCCGGCGTCGGGGTCAATCCTTGCAATCTTGACGTCGCTTGCGAACCATCCGTGAAATCCGTGGTCAATTTTCCACCATTCCACCATCTGGTTATTACGCCAACGGCGTTAAACTGCAAAGCCCAGTGTCGCGCTGTGCCGTGCGAAGCCTCTTGACCTGCGTAGCGTTGCGAAGCACGGTTTAGGCAAAGCATGGTAGCGCACACTGGGTCGCCGATCGCCCAAATGTTTGAACCCCAACGGGGTTCCACAATGAATCAATCTCAAGGCATTTTGGATATGTGATTTGTGGAACCCCGTTGGGGTTCGATATTTGTTGTCCATTTCAACCCAGTGTGCGCTGCGCGACACTGGGCTTTGGAGTGGAACTGCTTTGCAGTTCTTTCCAGTGTGGCCTCCTTTAATGTGCTTTGCAGTTCATTGTAGCCGCGGTCCCACGAGACAACCTCACCGCACGCAGACAGGGGGGAAGGTCCGCCCTCCTTTCTCCTCTCTCTGAACCCTGAACTCTGAACTCTTCTCCCTTTCTCCTCTCTCTGAACTCTGAACTCTGAACTCTGAACTCTTCCCCCTATTCCAAACTCAGACGAACCGATTGAGGAAATTGAGCGCATGACAAACGCGAATGCCATCGGGGGTAACAAAGTCCTTTCCTTTCCTTTCCGTTACTTGCCACGCCGAGCATTGCGGGAAGCGCTTCTTCCAGTAGCGCAGACTTCGGTCCGGCCTGGTTTCCGACCGCTTGCACTCAACTGCATGGACGGGCCGCTCGCTCTCGGTGACGATGAAATCGACTTCCCGTCCGTCAGTATCTCGAAAGAACCTCAGATCGAAATCGCGTCCCTGCGAATCTTGCTGGAAATGCACCCACTTCAACAGGTGACTGGCAATCAGATTTTCGAACCGGGGCCCATCATCAGGTACAAGTGACCAATCAAGGAGATAGTGCTTCTGCGCTTTCTTTATCGCCCTTATTCTGGGAGCGCCAAAGGGAGAAATTCGGAATAGAGCGTAGAGCCTCTCCAGTGCGGCAACCCAGTTGCCGATCGCTTTGTGGCTCACTTGCAGGTCTTCCCTTAGCGCATTGAGTGAGAGCAGGGAGCCGACTAGCCCGGGAAGGCGCAGCACGAGCAGTTCGAGGTTACCCAGATCCCGGATCCCCTCCAGGGCTGTAATCTCCTCGCGAACCAGAAGGTTCCGATATTCGCGTGACCAGCGTCGCGCTTCGACCTCCGAACCGGAAAAGAAGGGCTCGGGAAATCCACCCAACCGTAACAATTGTGCAAAGTCGCTTTCAGAATCAATACCCAGTTCCGCCGCAGACAATGGGTGCAGACGCAACAAGTGATACCGGCCCTGAAGCGAGTCCCCCGAATAGCGATACATCTCGAGGCGCGCGCTCCCGGTCACCAGGATCTGTTGGCCCACCGACCGGCCGTCATACAGCCCCTTCAGATAATTCCTCCAACCGCGGTATTTGTGGATCTCATCGAAGAACCAGAGTGAACTCAAGGGCAATTCGCGGCGCAGTATCCGCTCGCGGTGCTCGACTATATCCCAATTCAAATAGCCATCTGCCGAACCTGGAAGCGACAGGCCCAAGGTGGTCTTGCCAACCTGTCTGGGACCGGCCACAAATACCATCTTTCCAGTGAGATCAGCCTCGACCTGCTTCTTGAGGTAGCGATGTTTCATTATAGGGTTATCTGACAGATAATTTCACCCATTGGCAAATATAACCGCGTTTTTTTTTGCCAATGGGTGAAATCGTCCGTCCGTCAGCGGCAACCCGGATGGTGGAGGGAGAAGAGTGCAGAGTGCAGAGTTCAGAGAGAGGAGAAAGGAGGGCTGACATTCCCCCTGTCTGCGTGCGGTGAGGCACAGGCAGGATGTCCGCCATTTCAATCCTGATCCTGATCGAAAAATGGTGGTTTTCAGCTGTAGGAGTAGCTCTTATCAAGTTGATAGTATAAATTCTGGATCATTATCGATTCTGTGCATCAAGGTGATGAGTTTGTGCATGACCGCGACGACAGCAACTCTGTCCTCTTTGCCCCTTTTTTTCAATCCGAGGTAAAACTCTCTGATGGTGGGATTGAAGCGGATGGCGGACTTTGCGGCCATGTGAAGCGGTCTTCTGATTTCTTTCCTTCCGCCCGCAGTCTTGGCCTTGCCAGTGTAAGTGCCGCTGATCTGGGTATAGGGTGCCACACCGGCCAACGAAGAGGCTCTTTTTGCAGTGATCGAATCGAGTTCGGGCATGAAGGCCAGAACGGTATAGGCGGTTACCGGACCGATGCCTTTGGGTGCCATGAGTTTCTGATAGCGTTCATAGAGTTGCTCATCGGTTTGGAGATGCGCTTCGATGTGTTGTTCGATTCTGCATTCTCTTTTCTCAAGGATGGCGATCATGCTGAGGATATCTTTGCGCGAAAATCCTTCAGCGTGTTCCAGTCGTGTTTTCTCCTGCTTGATCATATCCGATATCTGGCGGCGGCGTGAGACCAATTGCCGCAACACTTCAACACTACGGGCCGGGGGTTGCCATAAGGCAGGGTTCTTTTCTCGGCCGAATCGCGTTAGCATCTCCGCATCAATGGGATCGGTCTTGCAGCGCAGACCTTCTGACTGGGCAAAGCGACGCGCTCTCAGTGCATCCACTCTGGCCACCGCAATGTTTTTTTTGTAGAGGCTTCGCAGCAGCAACCGCTCGTAGCCTCCAGTCGATTCGACTATCACCATCACCTTGCCGCAGTGTTTTTTAATCCAGGTGATGAAGGAGTCCACTCCTTCAGGGGTATTTTCCCATGACTGGGTCATGGAACTGTCCTCCAGGTTACTATCGAAGGTTGCTTTGGCGCAATCTACGCCGAGATATTTGACTTTATCTTTCATTTGGATCATGACTTTCTCTTGCTTGTTAATACGAGCTCGAGGCTCTTGTAGCTCATCGAGATAAGCCAGGATGGCATGGAAGGTCCTTACTCCTAACTCGGGTTCAAGACCCTGCGGCTTACGGGCTCTTCCACGCCTTTCCATCGTAACTCTGCAGAGCACGATGGAAACCTGGCCCTCGTAGTTCAACTCAAGGGCAGTCGTAATACGAGGACTACTTGCCGCCCATGCTGCGACGCCTCTTAAATGAGTTCTCGCATGGGCTACCTCTTCCATGAATACCACGTTAGACATACAAGCGGCTTTACGCCGCGATTGCGGTGAGGCTGTCTCGTGGGACCGCGACTAAAAAGAACTGCAACGCCGTTGGCGTAAATAAAAAGGCGGTTTAAAATTGACCCACCTGAGAGGGAAATGCGAGAGGGGGGAGGCGCCCAAGGGCGCCAATTAGGAATTAGGAATTAGGAATTGGGGAAAAGGAGAGAGATCACGATCAGGATCACGATTATGGGGCTGCAAGTGCGCCCTCCTCTCTCTGAACTCTGAACTCTGAACTCTGCACTCTTCTCCCTCTCTCTGAACTCTGAACTCTGAACTCTGCACTCTTCTCCCTCTCTCTGAACTCTTCTCCCTTTCTCTGCACTCTTCTCCCTCCACCCTATGATTGAACCTCACAGGGGTTATTGAAGGCCATTCCCGCCGCTTAAAGTGCGGGTTAAAGCTGGGGAAATCGGGTCCACTTGTCCTCCCCCTTGGAGGATTTTACCACGGTTTCAATAAAGGCCATTCCATAAACGCCGTCATCGACGGTGGGGAAGTCGTATTCCCGTTCGGGTTGATTTCGGTTCACCTCATCCCAAATGGCTTCCGCTGCTGCCAGATAGACATTGGCAAAAGCTTCGATAAAACCTTCGGGGTGGGCAAATGGAGTCCGGGTATTGCCCTGGGCCGCTTTGCCGAGGTACTCATTGCCTCGCCGGTATACCTGGCGCGGTTTATCCGCATACTTTACGATGAGGTCGTTGGGGTCCTCCTGGTGCCATTCCAGGGAGGCCTTGGTGCCGTAGATACGTATATTCAGGTTGTTTTCGTCCCCATTTGAAATCTGGGACGCATAAAGAACACCCTTGGCGCCTCCCTTGTAACGAATCAGCACGTTGCCGTCATCGTCCAATTCTCGCCCGGGGATGAAGGTGGTCAGATCGGCGCAGAGTTCCTCGATCTCCAACCCGGTAATGTAGCGTCCCAGATTTTCCGCATGGGTGCCGATATCTCCCATGCAATTGGAAGCGCCCGATATCGCGGGGTCGGTCCTCCAGGAATTGATCTGAGTGGGCCCTTCCCGGTCGACATCTCCGACCGCATAACCCTGGGGATATTCCGCCACGATTTTCAGGAGGCGGCCCAGCTTTCCCTTCCTGACCATTTCGCGGGCTTCCTTTACCATGGGATATCCGGTGTAATTGTGGGTGAGGGCAAAAACCTTCCCCGTGTTTCGCACCAATTCCCGGAGGGCCAAGGCCTCCTCCAGGTTAAAGGCGAGCGGTTTGTCGCAAATGACGTTTATGCCCTGTTCGAGAAAACATTTGGCCACCGCGTAATGCAGGTTGTTGCGAACCACGATGCTGACAAAATCTATCCGGTCCTCCGCCGATAGGGCGGCTTCCGCCCGGGCCATCTCTTCATAGGAGGCATAAACCCGATCGGGATCCAGAAAGTAGTCTTCCCCGGAAAGCCTGGAATTCTCGGCATCGGATGAAAAACAACCGGCCACCAGTTCGATTTTGCCATCGAGATTTGCAGCCATGCGGTGGACCCCTCCGATAAAGGCCCCCCGGCCTCCTCCCACCATGCCCATTCTCAGTTTTCTATTCATGATTTTACTTTCCCTCGAGTGGTGCGCAAAGCACTGGTTTCCCCGTCGCTGCCGAGGCATAAACGGCATCGATGATCCGCATCAGTGAAATAGCTTGATGGGGAGTGTTGAGCGGTTCCTCCTTTCCCTCGATACTGAAGATGAAATTTTGCGCCGAGCGCGAACGACCCATATCCTCGCAAGCCTCTACAATGACCTCCCGGTTGACCGAATTGCCCCCTTCCTGCACGTAGAGTTCGCAACTGTCGATGCTGGTTTCATCGAGGCCGTCGATGCCGAACAGACGCTCGATCCTGCCACCCGAACGCGTCCCTTGAAAGACTACCGAGACTTCTTCGCGCTTAACCATTTCTGCCCAGGAAACCTGGAGGGTCAGGGCTTGCCCACTCCTGAAGGTGACAAATCCGTGAGCGGCGCTTTCCACGTCGGTGGTGCCGCCTTTTATGTCCGGCAATCCCCATGGCCCCTTGAAGTTCTTATCGGTTATGAAATCCTGGAAGGTCCGGCCCAGGACGTAGGCGGGTTCCGGATTCCCCATGAAAAACAGGGCCAGATCAACCATGTGAAGGAGATCGATCAAAGGCCCTCCCCCGGCCAGGTCCCTTGTGGTGAACCAGCCGCCAAAACCGGGTATGCCCGTCCTGCGAATCCACTTGGCCTGGGCTGAATTAATGTGCCCCACGGTGCCGTTGGCAATGTACTCCATCATGGCGTAGGATTCCGGGCGGGCCCGGTTGTTGAAGTTGAACATCAAAATCTTGCCGGCCCGGTCCGCCGCGTCCTTCATTTGCTGGACTTCCCCGGCGTTGAGGGCGGGCGGTTTTTCGCAAAAAACATGCTTACCCGCTTTCAGGGCCTCAATGGCCAAGGGGGCGTGAAACTTGTTGGGTACGATCACCGAAACGGCTTCGATCTCCTCCATTTCCAGCATGGCCCCCACACTGCCCAAGGCCGTGGAAATGCCGTATTTTTCCGCCGCCACTCGCGCCGCAGGTTCGTACACATCCGCGATGGCCAAAATTTCGGCCCCCGCTTGTTGAAATCCTGCCACGTGGTAGCGCACCATCCCTCCGGCGCCGATTATGCCTGCATTAATACTCATGGTCCCTTCTTCGGTTAACCCGGTGGTCTTTATTGCTTGGACTTGTCAAAGGCGGCATCAAAGGCCGCTGCATTGGGAGTGAAGTCAACCGCCCGGACGAAGGCGGACGCTTCCCCGGCTCCATGAAAACGATCCATGCGCCCGTCCTCCCACTCCACTGAAAGGGGCCCGGCGTAGCCGATATCGTTTAAAGCCACAATAATCTCCTCAAAGTTGATATCCCCATGTCCCAGGGAACGAAAATCCCAATAGCGCCGAGGGTCGGTGAAGTCGGTGTGACCGCCAAACACACCCACCGTTCCGTCACCGTGGCCCCACCAGACGTCCTTCATGTGAACGTGGTAAATGCGGTCGGCGAATTGGCGAATGAATTTCACGTAATCTACCCCTTGGTAGCCCAGGTGGGAGGGGTCGTAATTGAACCCGAAGCGTTGGTGTCCATCAACCGCCTCGATGGCCCGGGCGGCCGAGGCAATGTCGAAAGCGATTTCGGTGGGGTGAACTTCCAGGGCGAAGTTTACGTTTTCGGCGTCGAAGGCGTCGAGAATAGGGGTGAATCGTCGAGAGAAATCGGCATAGCCTTTATCCAGCATCTCCTGGCTGGTTGGCGGAAATGAGTAGAGCAGGTGCCAAATGCTCGAACCGGTGAACCCGTTTACCACGGCGGGAAATACGTTCCGGTCTTTCCCGTCCGGTTTGAGATTCATGAATTTCCGGCAGGCTTTACCGGCGTCGATCACGTCCCGGGCCGCGCGTTGGCGCACCCCTTCCGGATCGCCGTCACCCCAGACGTAATCCGGTAGAATAGCCTGGTGGCGCTCATCGATCCGGTCGCAAACGGCCTGTCCCGAGAGGTGGGTTGAAATGGCAAAACAGGTCAGCCCGTTGTCCATGAGCAACTCCCATTTTTCCTTGAGGTATTGATCGCTTTGGTTGGCTTGGCGAACGTCGAAGTGGTCGCCCCAACAGGCGAGCTCCAGTCCGTCGTAGCCCATTTCTTTCGCTTGGGGCGCCAGTTCTGCCAGGGACAAATCGGCCCACTGGCCCGTGAATAAGGTTACGCTTCTCGACATGGGGTTCTTATGCTGGTTTGGGATTCTTTCCTGCGGGTTACCGTACCGACATAGCTAGCCGTTTCAGGTCACCCTAAGGCAAGGCAAAAAATGGGTTAAAGGAGGAAAACCGATTATTGCCACCCTCATATCATCCTGCAGGATTGGGGTGAACATGCCCGAGTTGGCCGAAGTCGAGTATTATCGCAAACAATGGAATCCGGGATTGGGGAAAACCATCATAGCGGTCCGGATCAACCCCCGCGTGAGGGATTTTCGGGACTGTCCCGTCAAGGAGATGGTCCGACGCCTTCCGGGACGGCGTCTGGAGACTTCCCAAGCCCACGGGAAGCAGATGGTGTTCCAATTCGAGCCCGGCGCCTGGTTGGGGGTCCACCTGGGCATGACCGGGAAATTGCGTTTTTCCTCGGCCGATCCGTTGCCGGATCCCCATGCCCATCTGGTGCTGGCCTTGCCGGCCGGTTGGCTGGTATTTTCCGATCCGCGGCAATTTGGCAAAATATTGTTTGAAGTCTCGGTCCATCCGCCCCATTGGTGGACCCGTCACCCCCCTGAGATTCTGTCCCGGGATTTTACTGTGCGCCGTTTAAGGGCGGCCGTGAACCGCCATCGCAACACCTCCCTGAAATCCTTTCTCCTGATGCAGCGGTATTTTCCGGGTGTGGGCAACTGGATGGCCGATGAAATTCTCTGGCGGGCCAGGCTGGATCCACGGCGAACCCCCGGCTCCCTCGATGACGGTGAAATCAAAGCCCTGTTTCGACGCCTTCGCTGGGTGTGCCGACAGTCCCTGCGGATTGTGGGGGATCACTGGGGGGAGTTCCCCGAATCCTGGCTTTTCCGGCACCGTTGGAAGGGAGGGGGCGCCTGCCCCAAAACGAGAGGCCCATTGGTGCGGGAACCCATCGGGGGCCGCACTACCTGCTGGTCGCCCCAATGGCAAAAATAATGGTCCCCTTCCTCCAACTGGATTTGCTCTCGCCAAGCCGCCAAGTTCGCCAAGAACCAAAATAAAACCACGGATGAAGCGCCCAGGCGCGCCAATTAGGAATTAGGAATTAGGAATTAGGAGAGAGGGGAATGGAACATGGATGGACAGGATTTGGGATAGGCTCTCGCAGAGAGCGCGAAGAAACGCAAAGAGGGAAGAATAACGGAGGGCGGACATTCCTGTCCGCCATTAAAATCCTGATCCTGATCGAAATCTGAATTCAACTCTCGCAAGTCGTTGGAGTGGCATAGGCGCGCCGGGGCGCGCCAATTAGGAATTGGGGAAAAGGAGAGAGATCAATATCAAGATTATGGGGATGTAAATGGGCCCAACTATAGCTCCGTTTAATCGATTCAAACATCTGGCTTTTACGCCAACGGCGTTATACTCCAAAGCACAGCGCGACACTGGGCTTTGGAGTGGAACTGCTTTGCAGTTCTTTCCGGTGTAGCCTCCTTTAATCCAGGCTTTGGAGACCTGAGCAGTTACCTCCCTGGAACTACTTGTAGATCCAGAACGGTCGGGAAGCCTCGCGAAAATTCCGGGCCTCCTTTTCCCACAAATCGATATACTTTCCCACGTTGACCCGCTCTCCATGGTTTTGCAGGGAGATCCACCAGGCGGTAGAGCCGACATGTTTGTTGAAAAGCCGTTCCATGGAGTAGGAAACCTTCTGGAATGGATTGAATCCCCGAAATTCCGCGGCTAGCTTCATCATGTGGAAACTGAGTTCCGTTGGTCTGAAGCTGGAGAAATCGGTAACGGTGGTGTAAACCCCCGTGGCTTGGCCTCCGCCGGACTGATTGAAAGGTATTTCTTCAAACCGGAGGCCCGGTATATCCAGTTGGGCCAGGCGTTTCTGCAGGTGATTGGCGGACAACCCGGGAAAGGTGAGCAGGCGGAAGGGGTAGCGGGTACCGATGCCGTGTCTGAAGCCTCCAATTTGGGCGCCCAATCCGGTCATCGAATACCCCATGACGGCTGACAAATCGGGAATATTGGGCGACGTTGCCACCCACTTTAACCCGGTGGCCGGCCAAAGCATGTCCCGGCGCCATCCCCGCATGGGAACGATTATCAATTTTCCTTTCCTGAGCGCCTCATCTCCTATTTCGAGCCATCCGGGGGTCTTAATAGCCATCCAGGCAATTTCCCCGATGGTCAGACCGTGGACGTAGGGAGTGGGGAAGGGCCCCACGTAACTTTTCCAGCCATCTTCCAGAATCGGTCCGTCCACTTTGGTACCTCCCAGGGGGTTGGGGCGATCGAGCAGGACCACGGGCTTGTCGTTCTCAAAACAGGCCTCCATGGCCAGTTTCATGCATGCGACGTATGTGTAGGACCGAACCCCGACATCCTGCAAATCAACCGCCATGATGTCGATGGGAGCCAACATCTGCGGACTCGGTTTGCGGTATTCCCCATATAGGGAATAGAGTGGAAGGCCCGTCTTCCGGTGAAGGCTGTGACCGTATTTTATTTCGGCCTTTACCACACTGTCGATCCCATGCTCAGGAGCGTAGAGCGCCCGCATATCAACCAGGGGCGATTCGTGCAGCACCTCTATGGTGGAAATCCCATGGCGATTGACCCCGGCCCTGTGAGTGAGTAGACCGACCCGCTTTCCTTGCAGCGGCTTGAAGGCCTGCTCCTGCAACACGTCAATGCCCAGATAAATTTCAGGTTGGTCGGAGGCCGGCAAATCCACCGAGTGGAAAAGGAGACAGGCGGCAAGCCCGCATATTGCATTTTTCACCATTGGAATCCCTTAGCCATTAATTCCTTCCTTGGGCACATGGGCAAGCGGGAATTGTCTTCCGACGGAAATCTTGTATTGGCCGATAATGCATCAGGACTTGAAGGGCTGTTACCCGAATCGCTCTTTTTAAGATAAAGGATGGTTTGCCGTAGGAGCGGGTTTATCCCGCGATCAGATCGAGATGACCCCAAGCAATCGCGGAATAAACCCGCTCCTACCTGGAAAAGATAGGAGTGGAAGACGGGCCCATGGCTGTTAATAGTTCCTCAAAACTGCACGTCTGAGGTTCTCCGGCTCCCGTTTGAGTGCCAGGCGCAGGGGGACATCCCGAGGGGAAATTTCCATGAGATCGAGGTTCTGGCCTCCTCCCGGAAATGCGTCTGCCGTCACCTCGATTTTCCCGGCCAGAATGGAGACTTTCTTTCCCAGAGCCAAGGCCTGTCGGGCCAGGGTCCCCGGGCCCTTCCCCTGCAGTGAACTGAGGTCGAACCTGCCTTCCCCGGTTATGAGCAAATCGCATCGATCCAATTTGCCCGGCAGGTCCAGCCACCTGGAAACGAGGTCGAAACCCGGCATCAGTTCGACCTGGCAGGCGGCGCTGAGACCAAAAGTAATACCTCCGGCGGCGCCGTTACCCGGAACCTCGGTCAATTCCCAAGGCTTGCCCAGATAGTCGCAGAGCAATCGGGCCATCTTTTTTCCCAGCGATTCCATGCGGTCGAAGTCTTCCGGCTTCAATCCCTTCTGGGGCCCGTAAATTGCGGCGGCTCCCTGGAGGCCGAACAATGGATTTTGCACGTCGCAAGCTATTTTGATGGGAGGCAGGTGTTGGTGTAGTTTCCCCTCCATGTGGTCGACTGATGGCCACAGTTCAGGTCGAATGGGCCGTAGCGGTTGGCCGTCCCGCGTGCAAAAGCTCAACCCCAAGGCTTCGAGCGCCCCCAGACCCAGATCGCTGGTCGAGCTCCCGCCCACTCCCAGCAGAATCGCGTCGGCCCCTCTTTCCGCCGCAATCCGAATGAGCTCTCCCGTCCCCGAAGAGGTTGTTTTCCAGCAATCGCGCCGGGCCGGGGGCAACGACTGCAGCCCCGTGGCCTGGGCCATTTCGATGATGGCGATCCTGCAGTGTCAATGGCGGTTTAAAATTGACCCACTTCGGGCGGTTTAAAATTGACCCACCCTTAGGGAGAGAGATCACGGTTGTTGATAGGTTGATTGAGTTAGGTTGTTGATAGTTGTGGTGATGCCTGCCAGGCGCTTTTCTTTGAGCCTGTAGGAATCGCCGCGTATGTTGATGATGGTTGATCTGTGTAGGAGTCTGTCCAGGGCTGCGGAGGCCATGACAGGGTCTGAGGCGAAGACGCTAGCCCAATCTCCGAAGGCTTTGTTGGAGGTAAGGATGATGGGCAGGCCGGCTTCGTAACGCATGGAGATGACCTGGAACAGAAGGCTGGCCTGGGGCTTGGAGAGTTCCAGGTATCCGACTTCATCGAGCACCAGCAGGCGCATCTTGGTGAGGGTTCTGATCAGCCTTGGCAGGTGGTTGCGTTCGGTGGCTTCGGCCAGTTTGCGGGCCATGTCCATGGCGTTGATGAAGTAGGCGCGTTGACCGGCTTGCAGGGCTTTGCTGGCCAGGTGGGTTTTGCCCACTCCCGGTGGCCCTAACAATACGATGTTACGGCCTTCTGAGAGGAAGCGCAGGGTGGCCAGTTCGTCCACCAGTTTCGGATCAATGGAGGGCTGTGCGCTAAAATCAAAGTCCTCCGGATGCTTGTGGTAGGGGAAGTGGGCGAAGCGTGTATTGACCTCCACCCTGCGCTGGTGTCTGCTCTTCAGCTCGGCATCGAGCAGGTATCCCAGGAAGTGGGAATAGGACCAGTTCTTGGCGGCTGCTTTTTGGGCGGCGCTATCGAGGAGTTCGCGTGCCGTGTTCATTCCCGGTTCTTCGAGTCCCTCGGCCGCTTTGGCTTCGTAGATGCGGCTCATGATGTGATCTCCTGGTAGACGTTCAAAGGCCGGGTCTGCACCTCATGGGATGCTCCGGTGACCCAGCGGGGAGCGGGTGGCGGGGCTTTGGCGGCTTCTTCCATCACCCGATCCCAACGCTCTTGAACATGGGGCTTTTGTTCGACGCGTTGACCGGGGCTGTCGGCGCGGGGATGCTCGGCGATAATGGTGTCGCCCAGGCGGATGGAGATGGTTTGTCCGCGCGCTTCCACCACCACAGACTGCCCGGTGGCCATGGCGGGCGCCGAGTAGTAGCTTTTTTGATACAGCACCAGGGCCTCGGAGTTGACGACCCGGCGTTCCCGCTCCACCCATCGGTAATGGGCGATGGTGTGGCAAGCAGTGAGTTGTTCGCGTTGCAATAGATCACAGGGCCTTTGTTTGGTGGTCTGGTGCACTCTCCGGTTGGCGGTTTGTTCCAGCCAGATGAGCGCTTTTACGTTCAAGTCCTCCGGATCGGCGAAGCTGCGCCCATTGAGCAAGTTGTCTTTGACATAGCGCACCATGCGCTCGACTTTGCCCTTGGTGCGCGGCCGGTAGGGCCGGTGGGTTTTGGGCACGATGCCATAATGATCGGCAAAGTCCATGAAGTGAGGATTCCAGCTCTTGGCATCCAACCTGACCTGCTTCATGTTGTCGTAGAGGATGGAGCGGGGCCAGCCGCCGCAGTAATCGAAAGCTTGCTGGTGGCAGCGCACCAGACTCTTCAAGTGCATGCGGGTGGTAAAACAGACATACATGAAGCGGGAAAACCCCAGCACCCAAACAAAGGCATAGATGCTATGTAACTGTCCGGAGGCGTCGCGGTAACGGCCGCAATGGCCCCAATCACATTGAGCCTGCTCTCCGGGAGGGGTCTCGAAACGTACGGTGAGCCTGGCGCTGGTGGGCGGACGCAGGGTCCGCAGATAAGTCTTGAGAATGGTGTAGCCACCATCATAACCCATAGCGCGAATCTCCTCCAGTAATCGCACCCCGGAGAGGTTGCACTCATTGATGCGTTTTTTCAGGTAGTCTTTGAAAGGGTCCAGCTTGCTTGCCCGCTTGGGCGTTTTAAAATCCGAAGGACTATTAGCTGCCAAAACCTTTCGAACGGTGTTGCGGGAATGTCCCGACATCCGTGCTATGGCGCGGATGGAGTGACCTTGCCGATGTAAGAGTTTGATATCCATGTATTGATCCTGGTTGAGCATTTCTTGAGTCATTGGAAAAACGACAGTCAAGGTCGATGCGGAGTTGTCTTGATTAACCGGAATCACTCCAGGAGGGGGGAAGCGGAGGCCGGAGGCCGAAGCTTCCCCCCTCCCGCATTTCCCTCTCAGGTGGGTCAATTTTAAACCGCCCATAGTGGGTCAGTTTTAAACCGCCTTTTTTAACTGGGCTGCAAGGTCGAGGGACGAGGAGGGCCGCCTTCTGCTCGACTCGAACCCGCTCAATGGCCTCAGGAAGCCCAAGGAGAAGAACCCGAACCGGGTCGTCCTCACCGAGGACGAGTATCAGGCGCTGCACGGGGTCTCCCGGCAGGTCGGCTGGCGGTTCCATGTCGCCCTCGTGCTCGCGCATGAGACCGGGCCACCGGATCGGAGCTATCCGCGAGCTCCGGTGGCCGGATATCGACCTCGACGGCAAGACCATCCGGTGGAGGGCGGAGCACGAGAAGACGGGATACGAACACATCACGCCCCTGACCGCCGAGGCGCTCGACGCCTTGGAGGACGCGCGTAGGATGAGCCGAGGAACCGGCAATGCCCCGGTGCTGCCCTCTCCGAGGGATGCCATGAGGTGCATCGGTCGCGTGTGCGCGCATAACTGGTGGCGGAAGGCCCAGACCCTCGCCGGACTGGAGCCGAAGCCGGACCGGGGTTGGCACTCGCTGCGGCGGAAGTTCGCGACGGACCTGATGGAGCTGCCGCTCAAGGTGCTGTGTGAGCTTGGTGGATGGAAGAGCCCGCAGACGGTGCTGCGCTGCTATCAGCAGGCCGACGCGGGACAGCTTCGGACGGCCTTGGAAAGCCGCCCGCGGGCTCGCACCTGAGATCGCAATCGGAGGGAATCGAGCCGCAGAATCCCGTAAACTCAAAGAACACAGGAAGATGCAAATCTGTGTGAGTGTGCGGAGTATGCGGATCACCTGAAGCCTAAATCACTGCAAGGAATCGTCTAAGTTCATATGGGACTGCACGATCTGCCGTCCTTGCCGTTGGAGCGTGGCTGATCTCACCAGGCAAGAACAGCGAGGGAACCGCGTCGAATGGCGGGAATTCGGAGTGAAGGGCACCCGGCCAAGCGGTCGTGTTCACCGAGGCGTCTTTGAAGTGCGAGATCGGGTCCCTTGACTCAGAGACCGCGACAGGTCGTTCATGTCGATCGTGGCTCTGCCGCCAGTCGCTTCAAAGAAATTGTACACCCGGTCGTCGCCGTCGGCCGCGGTATGGCTGAACCAGGAAACGTCGTCGCTGAGCTGGTCCAGGATCCTGCGGGTGACCGGGTGGTGATCGTCGACCAGCAGAATCGTTGCCGCTCGAAACCCCCGTTGTGAATGCGAAGAGTCAGGAACGCGTCGCCCGTGCATCCTGACGATGTCATCGATCGCATACGTTCGGATCTGATTCGCCGTGAAAACCCAGTGCCCGTTGGTCGATTCAACGTGACTGCCGTTGTCGTCGAGAAGCCACTGCCCATCCTCCGCCACCCAAAGGTCGGGCACCTCCTCAGGCGGTATGAGACCCGCCAAGTACAATTCGATCGGGCCGTACGGTTTGGCGTTGGCGGCCACCCCGTTCGTCCCTCCCTGAAAAGAGTATCCGGCCGTATAACGACCATCGCCGTGGTGCACCAACTCGGCGATGTCGAAGCCGCCTAGCACTCCGTTGGCGCTGCTGAAGCCCCAATGGGGTCCCGAACCAGAACTCGGCGTGATGAAATTCGCCCACCGGTGCATCAGCTCGTGATTCATCGGGCCGTGGTTTATGATGGACCGGTCGTCGACGGAAAAGGAGACGGTCCCATGCACGACGACACCCTGGAGCGCGGTGGGCCACCTGTCATCTGAATAAATCCGCCTGCCGATTCCCTGTACATCGTTGTGGGTACCAATGAAGTAGCTCTTCTCCGTGCTGCCAGGATCGTCGTGTTCCTCGCGGTACAGGTTTACAACAAAGACCAGGAAATCGAATTCGTCGTCGAAGTGCTCGTAGAACCGCCTTGTCCAATCCACTGCCGACCACCCGCCTGAAGCGAGGTTACCGTCGACGGGCAGGACGAACAGGTTGTCGTTGTATATCTCCGGATCAGAAAACACAACAACGTCGTCGAAGAGAACCGTGACCCCCCTTGCCTGGAGCGCGGGGACATGGTCCCGTATCGATGCGCTGCTCAGGGGGTTCAATCTCACGTCGACCTTGCTGCCGCCACCCAGGCCCGTGCTGGCCGTCAAAGGTCCAAGGTCGGATATGTCGTTGCTCGAGAGGATTGCTTCGCGCAGGTTGGTCAACCTGGCCAGTACCGAGATGTCCGCAATCCGGTTTCTGCCACCGTTCAGGTATTCCAGATCGAGGAGGCCCGCAAGCGACGAGATGTCGTGTACGTCACCATTCCGCACATTCAACCAAGTCAGCTTGGTCAAGCCCGCAAGCGACGAGATATCCGGCGTGTGATTGAAACCGAGGTCCAGCCGCGTCAGCGAGGCCAGGTCAGCCAAGGGCGAGTAATCCAGCGGCGGCGGCGGATCGTCGTAATAGTGATTGATCGCATGGAGGTTCAGCCTTTGCAACTTGGTCAGTGCCCGCAACGGCTTGAGGTCGGAGATCGTATTACTGTGAAGCACCAGGTCCCGAAGGTTGGTGGCGTACTCCAGGCCGGTGAGATCGTGAATGCCACCCCCGATCGTGCTAGGACCCCCGGCGCTCAAAGACGTTAGAGTCTGCATTTCAATGTCGTAGATCGGTGCGCCGCTAACCTTACCCAAGGCTGCTTCGATCTCCGAACGAAGGTTGGCGTCCGGGATCGATACCGGGTTCGGTTGCGCCACCGTGATCGCGGATTCCCCTCCGACATCACCAACAGTCGCGGTGATCGTCGCCGTCCCATTGCCCACGGCCATCACCAGACCCGAGCCGTCCACGGTCGCCACCGCGTTGTCGCTGGAGGCCCACGAGAACTCCGCGCCCGCCACGGCGCGCCCGCTCGCATCGAACGCCTCGGCCGCCAAGCCCAGGGTGTCGCCCAGAGCAGCAAGGGTGGCTTCCGCCGGCAACACCGTGACCGAGTCGGGTGCCTGGGCCACGGTGATGGTGAAAGTGAGCGAGTCGAAATCGCCGTCGGCATCGGTCACGGTGTAGGTCATGGAGTGGGCGCCGGCGGTAGTCGGTGTGCCGGTGAGGCGGCGCGTGTTGGGGTTGAAACTCAACCCGGGGACGCTTGGTGTGAGCGAATAGGTCAACGCCCCATCGCCGCCACTGGCTTCAGGAAGCGTCAGGACGCTGATGGCTGTGTCGACGGTGTAGGATTGGTCGCCTGGGCCGCTTCCGGCTGTGAAACTCGGCTGTGTATCCGGCGCGGCTACTGTGATGGTGAAGGTGAGCGAATCGGTGTCCCCGTCGGCATCGGTCACGGTGTAGGTCATCGAGTAGGCGCCCGCGGTCGTTGGCGTGCCAGTGAGGCGGCGCGTGTTGGGGTTGAAACTCAACCCGGGGACGCTTGGTGTGAGCGAGTAGGTCAGCGACCCGTCGCCGCCGCTGGCTTCAGGAAGCGTCAGGACGCTGATGGCTGTATCGACGGTGTAGGATTGGTTGCCCGGGCCGCTATCCGTGGCAAAGCTTAGCATGGTGTCAGTCGCCTCAGTGAATTCGAATGGGGCGCGGGTCACCATGGGCGACGAGCCTGTTTCGGTGTAGGTGGCAACGAACGTGCCGGCGAGTTGGGAAGTGAACGTCATCTCAATGACGGTTTTCTCTGCCGCGAGATCGTTGCCGGTTACGTCGTAGGTGTAGGTGAGCGTTCCCGTGTTTGCGCCCGTATTTTCATATTCATAATTGCCCTCATAGGCTATTCCGCCATCAAATTCCCGAATGCGCCCGGGAGATAGGAAAATCAACCCGTTATTGGAATCCCCAAACTGTTTACCAACAAACAGCGCATCAAAAGCCGCCTGATCCGCTGGGGCGAGACCAGTCCCGCCGCTGTCAGAAGCGATCCTAAAAACTTCGACGATGGCAACTCCGACAGTTCCATTTTTTCCTTCAACCTTGGCCGTATAGCCGCCGGGTTCGAGAGTGAGAACGACCGCAGAGCTCAGGCTGCCTTCCGTCAGTGGTGGACTGCCTCCCCAAAGATCCGACACCAATTGTCCCTGACTGTCCTCCCAATTGTCGTTGACCATGAGCTCAACAGGAGAAGCGAGCGGAGTGCGAGGAGGCTCGCCCTCGTGGGTTTGGGTGACCGTGAGAACCGGATCGGCCAGCGCATTGGCAATGCCCCTGTTTGCCAGTTCCGGGCCGAGGGCCTGGATCAGCACCTGCCGGGCGCCACCTTCGATGATAAAACCCACAATCCTGACGTCATCTCCCTCTCCCACCAAACCGCGGTTTGAGAGATTGACAAAATTGCCATCGTCCGCCGGGAGCGGCTGCGAGATTCCCAGCAATCCCGCCAGGACTAGTAGCCCCATCGCCGCGCCGCCGAAGTCAGTTGACGACAATCGTGTTCTCACTGGAGTAACTGCCCCGCGTGTTGCCAATGGTGATGTCTGCCACCATCCGATACTCCCCTGGCGAAGTGGGGTTGTAGGAGCACAATCCTCCTTGCTCCTCGGTGTCGGCCACATCTTCCCAAGGCGAACTGGCATCGGCCCTGCGCTGCCACTTGGAACTGTGTACGGTATAGGTCACGCCATTGATGGTAGTGTTGCTCAGACGGATGCAACCCCCGGCGGAAAAGAACGAATACTGAACCCGGCCCGCCGACACGCGTAATCCCTCCAGCGGGGTGTAATTGTCCGATGACGGAGGCGGCTCGGCTACAGTGATGGTGAAGGTGAGCGAATCGGAGTCGCCGTCGGCATCGGTCACGGTGTAGGTCATGGAGTGGGCGCCGACGGTCGTCGGTGCGCCGGTGAGGCGGCGTGTCGAGGCGTTGAAACTCAGCCCAGGTACGCTCGGCGACAGGTTGTAGGTCAAGGTGCCGTCGCCACCGGTGGCCTCGGGCAGGGTCAGCGTGTCGATGGTCGTGCCCGCAGTGTAGGTCTGGTTGTCCGGATTGCTATCCGTGGCAAAGCTTGGCATGGTGTCAGTCGCCCCAGTGAAATCGAATGGGGCGCGTGTCACCATGGGCGACGAGCCTGTTTCGGTGTAGGTGGCAACGAACGTGCCGGCGAGTTGGGAAGTGAACGTCATCTCAATGACGGTTTTCTCTGCCGCGAGATCGTTGCCGGTTACGTCGTAGGTGTAGGTGAGCGTTCCCGTGTTTGCGCCCGTATTTTCATATTCATAATTGCCCTCATAGGCTATTCCGCCATCAAATTCCCGAATGCGCCCGGGAGATAGGAAAATCAACCCGTTATTGGAATCCCCAAACTGTTTACCAACAAAACAGCGCATCAAAAGCCGCCTGATCCGCTGGGGCGAGACCAGTCCCGCCGCCCGGCGCCGTGCCCTGCGCGGTCTGAACGATCGTCCCGGACGTTACGCCCCGGTTCTCGATCGCGCAACCGCCGCTGCTCTGACAGGTGTAACGAAAGCTACCCTCCTCGATATAGCCACCATTGTTGAGACGAATGGTCACGTTGCCGCCGGACAAACTGAACGAACCGCCCGAGGTCACGTCCGGGGTCCAGGAACCCGTCGGCAGGTCGGACAGGGTGGAGCCGACCCCGTGGGTCGTTTCCTGACCTCCGTCTCCGCAGTAGGGCAGATCAAGTGTGGAAAGGTCATTATCTGCCACGTCCCGCAACCCATCGGGAATGCAACCGGATAACTGATTGTCATTGAGCCTCAGATATTGCAAGTTGGCGAGATTGCCGAGTTCTGCCGGAATCGTCCCGCTTAACTGGTTGCTGGAGAGGACCAGGGCTTGTAAGTTGGCAAGGTTGCCGAGTTCTGCCGGAATCGTCCCGCTTAACTGGTTGCTGGAGGGGTTCAGCACTTCCAGATTGGTCAGGTTACCCAACTCCGGCGGGATGACGCCCGTCAATTGGTTATCGTGAAGAAACAGCCACAGACTCAAGTTGGTCAGGTTACCCAGTTCGGGTGGAATGCTCCCCGATAACTGGTTACTGGAAAGATCCAGCGCGTACAGCTTAGTCAGGTTACCCAACCACGACGGAACGCTACCCGATAACTCGTTGTAATCAAGATCCAGGCGTTGCAGGTTGCCGAGTTGCCCCAACTCCGGCGGGATGACCCCCGACAGCATGTTGCCGGCAAGCCGGAGCCATGTCAGGTTGGTCAGGTTGCCCAACTCTGGCGGGATGCTGCCGGATAGGGCGTTTTCGCCATAGGCAAGATCCAGGGTTTGCAAGTTGGTCAGGTTGCCCAGTTCGGGTGGAATGCTCCCCGACAACGCGTTGCGACCGAGATTCAGGGATTGCAAGTTAGCGAGTTCACCCAACTCAGGGGGTATCGTCCCGCTCAGTTGGTTATTGCTGAGATCCAGATATTCCAAGTTGGCGAGGTTGCCGAGTTCGGGTGGAATGCTGCCGGACAAGGCGTTTTCGCTAAGCGTCAGACTATCCACGTGTCCGGATGCGTTGGTGGAGACTCCGTACCACTCTTCCAAGGATTCGTCGCTCAGCCAATTCGCGTCGTTTGTCCAATTCGCGCCGTCAGTTGCATTGTACAACGCCGTTAACGCCGCGCGGTCCGAACTCTCCGAGCCACGGGAATTAATGGAAATTGTAAAGGTGAGCGAATCGGAATCGCCGTCGGCATCGGTCACGGTGAAGGTCATCGAGTGGGCGCCGGCAGTCGTCGGTGTGCCGGTGAGGCGGCGTGTCGAGGCGTTGAAACTCAGCCCAGGTACGCTCGGCGACAGGTTGTAGGTCAAAGTGCCGTCGCCACCGGTGGCCTCGGGCAGGGTCAGCGTGTCGATGGTCGTGCCCGCAGTGTAGGTCTGGTTGCCCGGATTGCTATCCGTGGCAAAGCTTGGCATGGTGTCAGTCGCCCCAGTGAAATCGAATGGGGCGCGTGTCACACTGGGCGACGAGCCTGTTTCGGTGTAGGTGGCAACGAACGTGCCGGCGAGTTGGGAAGTGAACGTCATCTCAATGACGGTTTTCTCTGCCGCGAGATTGTTGCCGGTTACGTCGTAGGTGTAGGTGAGCGTTCCCGTGTTTGTGCCCGTATTTTCATATTCATAATTGCCCTCATAGGCTATTCCGCCATCAAATTCCCGAATGCGTCCGGGAGATAGGAAAATCAACCCGTTATTGGAATCCCCAAACTGTTTACCAACAAACAGCGCATCAAAGGCCGCCTGATCCGCTGGGGCGAGACCAGTCCCGCCGCCAGCAGAAGCGATCCTAAAAACTTCGACGATGGCAACTCCGACAGTTCCATTTTTTCCTTAAACCTTGGCCGTATAGCCGCCGGGTTCGAGATTGAGAACGACAGCAGCGCTCAGGCTGCCTGTAGTCAGTGGTGGACTGCCTCCCCAAAGATCCGATACCCATTGTCCCTGACTGTCCTCCCAATTGTCGTTGACCATGAGCTCAACAGGAGAAGCAAGCGGAGTGCGAGGAGGCTCGCCCTCGTGGGTTTGGGTGACTGTGAGAACCGGGTCGGCCAGTGGATTGGAAACACCACTATTTGCCAGTTCCGGGCCGAGCGCTTGGATCAGCACCTGACGGCCGCCACCTTCGATGATAATACCCACAATTCCGACGTCATCTCCCGTTCCCACAAATCCGCGGGTCGAGAGATTGACGAACTCGCCATCGGCCGCCGAGGTTGGCTGTGAGGCCCCAAACAGTCCCGCCAGGACCAGGAGCATCACAGCAGCACGGCGGGCCAAGCCCATAGAAAATTCTTCCATGTCATTCCCCTTTCACTTTTTCACTTTTATCTGGTTGATCCCCAGCAGGAGCCGGGCTGGATCAAGTTACTCCAAGGGCCGAGCGCCCACGGCCCACGCATCGAGTTAAATTCCTGAATTACCGCGGCCAAGTCAATCGATTAACCTGAAAAGCTCAGTATGCCGTGGAAAGCCACGGGACTCCAAATTTTTTGCTGGAACTCGCCGAGTTGGTCCGGGCCCCGCTGATGGGCGCCTCAGAGCAGAAACTCAGAAATTTGTGAGAAATGCGGGTTAGCCATTAATTCCTTCCTTGGGCATGGCCGCAAGCGGGAATTGTCCCCCGAGGCCAATCTTTTACCAGCCGACAAGGCGTCAGGACTTGAGGGGCTGTTACCCGAATTGCTCTTTTTGAAAAATGGATGGCTTCCCGTAGGAGCGGGTTTATCCCGCGATCAGATCGAGATGGCCCTAAGCAATCGCGGGATAAACCCGCTCCTACCTGGAAGACGGGACCTCGGCCATCAAAACTTCTTCAAAATCAATCGTCTGAGGTTCTCCGGCTGCCGTTCGACACTTGCAGAACGTTTCCTTCCCGGACGAAGGTGCCGCAGGATTCGAGTTCCTCCAGCACCTCCCGGAAGCGTCCGGCGATGTTTGGCCCGGCGCGTTTGAAACCAAACAGGTTGACCGCTTCCCTCACCGCCTCGTCCGGCGCAATACCATAACTGTTCAGGACGACCTGGGATAGGGCCGCGCCGATCTCCTCCGAAGGGATCATGCCGGGTTTGCGGAGAGAAGAGGGTATGTTCCCGTTGCGGCGGCGCACCTCGCAGTTGTCGTGACCTGGGCGCCAAAGGAAATCATGCGCGTCTATTCGGAATAGCCCCTGAACTACTCCATTGCGTGAAGCCCACATCATTTTTTCGCGTATGCGGCGGCCGGCGCGACCGATCCCGACGGCTGTGCGGATGCGAAGCGTTGCCTCATCCAGATGTACCGGACTTTCCACTGCGACCACCTGGTTGATCCATCCCGCCAGCGTACCAAGATCTATTTCGTGAAGAGGTATATCGACTGGACCGATATCGAGGTCGGCGACCGTGTAGGGCCGTGTGGATGGGGAGACTTCTGGCTCGGGAGTCCGCTCCAGAGGCTTCACAGCCTCGCGGGTCGACACCGGCGCGGCGGTGACTTGGTCCGCACCGGCGGAGCGGAACGCTTCTTCCACTCTTCCGAGTTCAAGGTCCGGGTTGCGGAACCAGTCGGTGCTCCAGATGCGGTGAATCTTCCATCCCAGGCCCTCAAGCACTTGCTGCCTGAGACGATCGCGGTCCCGTGCGGAGCGTGTGCTGTGATATGCGGCCCCGTCGCACTCGATGCCCAGGACGTACCGCCCCGGCCTCGACGGATCCCTCACCGCCAGATCGATGAAGAACCCAGCCGACCCGACCTGGTGCTCAATGTCGTGTCCCCGCGTCCTCAATCTTTGGGCGACCGCTTCCTCGAACGGGGAGTCGGGCCTTCGCCCGGTAACTTCGGCGACATCGATAAGCCCCGTCTGCGCGTACTCCAGAAACGTCTTGAGGGCCTCAACGCCCCTGGCCTTGGACCGCCTCAGGTCCAGGTCTGCCCCCAAAAAATTGCAGTAGACCACACACCGCCGCTTGGCCCGGGTGATCAGCACGTTGAGACGCCGCTCGCCCCCATCCCGATTGAGCGGCCCGAAGTTCATCGGCAGATAGGCGTTGTCAATCTTGCCGTAGCCGATGCTGATCAGGATCACGTCCCGTTCGTCTCCCTGAACGTTCTCCAGGTTCTTCACAAAGAAGGGCTCCTCCGGGTGGCCAGCGAAAAACTCCTCGACCGAGGGGTCCTGGCTGCGCAGGATGTCGACCTCGTCTTCGATGCGGCGTGCCTGAACGTTGCTGAAGGCGGCGACCCCCAAAGTCAGCTCCGGGGTCTTGCGGGCGTGCTCCATCACGGTCTTGGCCACCGTCTTGGCCTCAACGGTGTTCTTTCCCTTGCGCTGATAGGGGGCCTCGGGGTGGTGGCGGAAGATGAGCCCGGTGTCCTCCTTGCCTGCGTCGGGGCTGGGGAAGACTACCAGGCGATCATCGTAAAACTCGTGGTTCGACACGGTGATGAGTGACTCGTGGCGGCTACGGTAGTGCCACCGCAGCATTCTCTCCGGCGCTCCTTGGGCGCAGAACATGCCCAGGATGCTCTCCAGGTCGGCGGTTTGGCTTGCCTCCTCTTCGTCATCATCCCCCATCTTGTCGAAAAAGCTTGTGGGCGGAAGTTGTTTGCTGTCCCCCACGACGATGGCCTGATTGCCCCGGATGATCGCTCCCAGCGCCTCCACCGGACGCACTTGGCTCGCCTCGTCAAAGATAACCAGATCGAATACGACCGAGCCCGGCGGGATGTACTTCGCGATCGATAGCGGGCTCATCATGAAGACTGGCTTTATGCTCTGGATGGCCCGTCCGGCATCTTTCATCAGCCGCCGGATAGGAAGGTGGCGGGTCTTCTTTTGGAACTCCCTCTTCAGAATGCCCAACTGGCCCCCGCCCTGATGACGGGGAAGTTGCTGCCAGTGTCGCTCGGCGATGAGGGCCCGATTGTGGTGAAACTGCGCCATGTCCAACTCGCGGAACCTCTCAACTATGGCGGTGTGCGTGGCGCCGTCGAACTCGGCCAGTGCGGGCCGTTCCCGAAAGGCCAGGTCCAGCCAAGCGCTGTAGCAGGCATGTTCGAAGAGTCCGGTAAGCTGCCGGGCAGCGTCCTCCCGGGAGGCAGCGGCCTCCGCCACCTCTGCGATACCCGCTTCAGTAGCCCTCTTCTCGAGCTGGTTGAAGCGCACAATATCGTGGGCCGAGGGAACCCGGTCGTGAGCGTTTCTCAGCCATGTCGCCAAATCGCCGTAGGTCCGTTCGTCCAATTTCTCCCCCGGCGTCAACCGGTCTGCACGCAGCTCAATGGCTCCGGCCAGGGCTTCCAAAGCCCGATCCAATTCCCTCATCCGGCACTCTAAGGCCCCGGCGGCGGCCTCCAGCTTGGGGCGATCCGGCATGTCGTCCAGCAAGTCGTGGATGACGGTGTCGAGGAGCCCCTCGGTTTCGTCCCGGTGGAGGTCCACGAGCCAGTCCACGGCCTCGGCAAAGCTCCTGTATGTCTCCACCCGATTGCCCAAAGCAAGTCCTGGAAACATTTGGGCGACAAGGTTCTTCGATTCCTCCATGTCGTTCCGCAGGCGTTTGGCCTTGAGGATTGCGTTCACCAACTCGATCTGTTCCGGAACTGTCTGCGGCGCTTCTCCTCGACAGAGTCCACGCACCCTCAGGCGCGCATCCCGAAACTGTCGAAAGATGAACCCCCACAACTTGTCGCCGTAGGCCACCAAAGCTTGGCGCTCCGCCAACACGTCCTGATCCCACGCCTCCAGCATCAGGACCTTCTCGTGCTTCGACCGGATCTCAGTGTAGCGGCGGGCCGCGCGAGCAAGTGCGCTTATACGTTCTGAATCAGTCGCCCAGCCGGGGTTTCGGTGATCGGCACCCTGCAGGGACGGAGCCTCCATCAACCTGCGGGCGTTGCGGATCATTCTCTCCGGATCCTCCCGTTTCATTTCCCCAAAAACGACCTCACGGCGAAGCGCTTTCCCCAGCGCTTCCGCATCCCGCTCCAAACGGTGGAGCGCCGCCGACACCTCTCCAACGACCTCTTGGATCAAATTTACTTCTGTAGGGACGAAGTGAAGCCTCCCACAGGTCCACCACAGGTGCCGGCACGGGTTGCCGATAGCCCGTACAAGGTCCTGCATCTCGCGGACCAACTCGCGTCGCAAGGCGAAGTTCTCGGTGTTCCAAGACACCACGTCCCGGACCGGCAGACCTTGGCCTTCGATGACCAGTCCGTCGGCTCCGAGTTGCTCGATTCGGCCAACCAGGTCGTGCGGGGTCAGTTCGCTCTTTTCCACCGGCAAATTGACCGCCCTGGAATAGTTGTTCAAACGATTTCGACTCTCTTCCAGAAGCAGGCGGTCCTCCTCCGCGGGACCGGAGTTGGGGCGGCCCAGCGACAGGGTGCGTCTGAGATCTTCCAGAACCGCGCGCTTATTGGTCTTGTGACTGTGCAACTCGAGGCATGCGTCGCCCAGGTGGACGGTGTCCAGGCGGCGTTTCACGACCTCTAGAGCAGCCATCTTCTCCGCCACGAACAGGACCGTATTGCCGCGGGCCAGCGCCTCGCCTATCAGGTTGGTAATAGTCTGAGACTTGCCCGTTCCCGGCGGTCCCTGGATGACCAGATTGCGGCCGTTCATGGCGTCGAGGACCGCCAGGGTCTGGGAGCTGTCCGCGTCCACCACCGGATGAAGGCCGGCCTCGCCCAGGTCGCCGACGTCGTGCCCATCTTCGTCGAATTCGGACACCGGCTGGGGCGCAAAACCATCGCTGCCAAAGAGCTGCTGCACCAAAGAATGGTCGGCCGGTTGATTCCCTTCCGGCCAGCTCGTCGGATCGAGGTCCTTGTAGATGAGCAGCTTGCTGAAGGAGAAGAAGTTGAGATGAATTTCGTTGTGCTCGACCGACCAGCGGCCCTGCTTTGCCACGGCCCATTCCACCTTGGCCAGATAGTCGTCGACGTCCAAGTCGTCCTCAGGTGGCATCTCCGGAAGCCGGACGTTGAAATCCTGTTTCAGCTTGGTATCCAGGGAGAGATTAGGCTCTATCTCGTCCTTCGTCCAGGTGAGCTTGAAGTTCTCCCGGAGATTGGACTGGGTGAGTTGGACGGGGATCAGCACCAAAGGGGCGCGCCGCTCCGTGCTGCTACTGTCGGACTCGTACCATTTCAGCATCCCCAGGGAGAGGTAGAGGATGTTGACCCCCTGTTCCTCGATGGATAGCTTGGCCTGACGAAAACTTTCGCGCAGGTGGAGGTTCAGGCCGGCCTGGGTAAGCGCCGTCTGCAGCTTGTTGTCGGTATGGCGGGTTGCAATTGCTTTGGGGTCTTCCGTGGGTTCGGCCAGGAAGTCGAGGAGTTCCGAGGGGACGTCGTCAAGGGATTCCGGCACCCCCTGCCCTTTCGGGGCGGCCAGGAAGTACATGACCCGCGCTCCTCGGACCAGAATTCTGAAGAGTTCGCGGGAGCGTTCGTCCACGACTTCAAGACCCCGACGTTTCGAGGGACGAAAATTGAGAAGAGGGTTGCGCAGAGAGAGGTCGAGGATGTCGCGGCGGGACTTTTCAATTTCGTTGGGGATGGAGGAGAGCATTCCGGAATGCGTGTGGAAAGTAAGAGATATCAGAATGGATCAGGCCACTCCGTGACCGCAAGCCACAACCCACTGGGCCGTCCTCCTCCCGGGCCCTTCCCCTGCAGTGAACTGAGGTCAAACTTCTGCGCCTACTTCTTCGGCGCTAACAAACGGTTCATGAACAACCTGTTTTTCTCCCTGATGTTTGACCGGCCGCGCTGATTTCGTTCATGGCCTGAAGCAAGGACATCGCTTCCACACCATGTCGCATGGGGAAGTTTTCGTTTCCCCGGTAGACCAGAATTCGGCGGTCCGCGCCGAGATCGTCCGCGGCGATATAAAATCCCTTGTCGACGGATGGAGCGCTGGACATTTTTATTTCGATTGCCCAGCGCTGGCCGGGCGCGAGTTCAAGAACGAGATCAATCTCGGCCCCTGCCCCGGTGCTCCATCTTTCCGCGGTCTGGTGCGCCAGTGTCGTCTTGCCCACCTGCCGCGGTCCGAGTAATGCTACGCTGTCGAACTGACGCAGGCGCTCTTGTACGATTGCAAAGGCTTCTCTTTTAAACATCCTTGTATTCTTGCAGTCTTACTACAATTTTGCAAGGTTTACGCCGTTTGAACTTTGATAACCCGTCCCGCGTAGTGCGTCCGTGTTCATGCAGAGAGAGGGGAGAAGAGTTCAGAGAGAGGGAAAAAGGAGGGCGGACAGCGCCCAAGGGCGCGAATTAGGAATTAGGAATTAGGAATGGGGAGGGATTAACCACAAAAAGCACAAAAGACTCAAAAGGAGAGGAGAGGCGCCCAAGGGCGCTTTCCCATCCTGTCCATCCTGTGCATCCATGTTCGCTCCCCCAATTCCTCTTCGCGAAGCGGCGATGTTAATAGATTTCTCATTTATTTCTTAGCGGTCTTTGCGACTTGGCGAGAGCTAATTCAAAAGAAGGTCTTAACCACGGATGGGCACGGTTGAGCACGGATCTGGAGAAGAGTTCAGAGTGCAGAGTTCAGAGAGAGAGGAGAATGGAACATGGATCCCGCTTCGCCAGAACCGTGCTTTGCACGGCACAGCGCAGGTCAAGAGGCTACGGCAGGACAGGTTGGCTCTCAATCCTGATCGTGATCTCTCCCCCCTCTCCTCCATCATACCCTATTATACCTTCCGCCTTCCTGAGAACTTCTCCTCTCTCTGCACTCTTCTCCCCCTCTCCCAATTCCTAATTGGCGCGCCCCGGCGCGCCTATGCCGCTCTTACCTAAAAGAGACAGGAGTGGAAGACGGCCTCTTGACCATCAGAAGTTTCTCAAAACCGCGTGTCTGAGGTTCTCTGGTTCCCGTTCGAGTGCTAGGCGCAGGGGGACATCCCGGGGGGAAATTTCCATGAGATCGAGGTTCTGGGCCCCGCCCGGCAATGCGTCCGCCGTCACCTCGATTTTCCCGGCCATAATGGAGACTTTCTTTCCCAGAGCCAAGGCCTGTAGGGCCAGGGTCCCTGGGCCCTTCCCCTGAAGCGAACTGAGGTCGAACCTGCCTTCCCCGGTTATGAGCCAATCGCATCGATCCAATTTGCCCGGCAGGTCCAGCCACCTGGAAACGAGGTCGAAACCCGGCATCAGTTCGACCTGGCAGGCGGCGCTGAGACCAAAAGTAATTCCTCCGGCGGCGCCACTACCCGGAATCTCGGTCAATTCCCAAGGCTTGCCCAGATAGTCGCAGAGCAATCGGGCCATCTTTTTTCCCAGCGATTCCATCCGGTCGAATTCTTCCGGCTTCAATCCCTTCTGGGGCCCGAAAATAGCGGCGGCTCCCTGTGGGCCGAACAATGGATTTTGCACGTCGCAAGCTATTTTGATGGGAGGAAGGTTTTGGGGCAGGTTACCCTCCATGTGATCTCCGGACGGCCACAGTTCGGGTCGAATGGGTCGCAGCGGTTGGCCGTCCCGGGCGCAAAAGCTCAGCCCCAAGGCTTCGAGCGCCCCCAGACCCAGATCGTTGGTCGAGCTCCCGCCAACTCCCAGCAGAATCGCGTCGGCCCCTCTTTCCGTCGCAATCCGAATGAGCTCTCCCGTCCCCGAAGAGGTTGTTTTCCAGCAATCGCGCCGGTCCGGGGGCAGCGACTGCAGTCCCGTGGCCTGAGCCATTTCGATGATGGCGATCCTGCTACTTGACCCGAGTTTCAGATGGGCAAGGGTTGCCCTTCCCAGCCCGGATCCATCGACCCAACCGAGTTGGGCTTCCACCGGTTCACCCAATGATCCCCCCACGGCATGCCTTTCCGGAACCCCATCTTGGGCCCGGGTCATTATTTCGCAGAAACCGTCCCCTCCGTCGGCCAGAGGCACGGTTTCGGTTGTCATTTCGGCATGGGCCTCGCCAAGGGCGGCTTGGACGATCGCCCCCGCCTCCTGGGCCGACATGGAGTCCTTGAATTTATCAAAACAGATCAGGACCCGCATGACGTCCCCTTTCCCCAATATTTCACAATCTTCATAGCGAGCGAACCGAATCCGAGTGCCTCAAATTCCTGATTCTCCCTGTCTTTGCGTTCTCTGCGAGCTTTGCGAGAGTCAATTCCTCATCCTGTCCATCCTGTGCATCCATGTTTAATTTTTGAAAAAACCTCAGCATCTCAGCGCCTCTAATTCCTTTCTTCCTAAACCTGATCCAGGATTTTCCGGTAAATTTCATCGATGGAATGAGCTTGGAGTTCGGGGGCCGGGATCCGGTTCACCGGGATTTTGGGCAGACCGGAAAGTGGTTCCTGCAATTGCAATTGGCGGTTCGCAGCCACTTCATCGACCCGGTCAACCGGGGTAAACAGGGGAACCTTGTTCAGGATTTCGGGGTGTTCCCGGATAATTTGCAGAATTTTTATTACCGCTTGGGCAAAGCGGTCCAATTCGGTTTTGGAGTAACTTTCCGTGGGTTCGAACATCATCCCGTAAACCTCCGGAAAGGCTACCGTGGGTGGGTGAAACCCAAAATCGAGGAAGAGTTTGCCAATGCGGGGAATGACGGCGTTTTTGGGGACCCCGGCCTGTTCCAGGCGCTTGAATTCGGATTCTTCCAAGGTCAGAATAAATTCATGCATGCGGGGCACAGAGGCAGAATGCGGCGGCAGGCTGGGGAAGTGTTCCCCCAATTTCTTGTGCAGGTAGCGCGCCGACAAGACGGCTACGCCCGACATGCGGCGAACCCCCGACTGGCCCAGGCGAAGGAGGTAGGCAAGACAACGAATCTTGTGGGCAAAGTTTCCCCAATGCCGGTGAAACGACCCGATGGATAATCCGGGCTTTACCGGGATATACCTGCCGTCGATTTTCTCTATCAGGTAACCGGGAAGGAAATCGACCAGCTTTTCCCCCACCGCCACGATGGCATCGCCCGGACCACCTCCGCCGTGCGGAATGGTCCAGGTCTTGTGTAAATTGCTGTGAACGGCGTCAACTCCGAGAGCCGCCAAATCGACCCATCCGGCGATGGCGTTCATATTGGCTCCGTCCATGAAGACCAGTCCGCCGGCCCGGTGAATCAAGTCGGCCATGGCCCGGAAATTGTTTTCGAAGATCCCCCCCGTGTTGGGATTGGTCACCATGATCCCGGCCACGTGCTGCCCATGGCGGCTCAGGTAGTTCCGCAGTCCATCCATATCGATCTGACCGGTGTCATCGGCTTCGAGATAGGCGATCCCGGACTCGCAGCCGACCATCTTTTTGGTGACGTATCCCGCCATGGTGGCAGTGGCAAAATTAGTGCCGTGAGCGCTTCGGGGAATCAGAACGACGTCGCGTTGGGTATCGCCGCGGTTCCTGTGATATGCCTGAAAGAGCTTTATTCCCACCAGTTCCCCCTGGGCTCCGGCCACTGGTTGGGTAGTAACCCCGGCCAAACCGGTAATTCCCTTGAACCATTCCTGGATTTCGTAGAGCGCCCGAAGATTGCCTTGGACGTCTTCGATAGGGGCCTGCGGATGGGTATGGGCAAATCCCGGCAAGGAGGCGGCCCAGTCGTTGATGTGGGGATTGTACTTCATGGTGCACGACCCCAGCGGGTAGCAGGTGTCATCCGGACTGATGTTCAGTTGTCCCAGCCCATCGTAATAAGCCTTCAATTCGTCCAGCGCCACCTCGGGCAAATGCAGGGAAGTCTGGCGAATCTGATCCGGCGGCAGCGGGGCGGGTTCCATTTCCCCCCGAGTGGCGCCGCCCAGCGGTCCGCTGAGAAAACCGGCCAACCGATCCACGTCCTCGAAGGAGTGAAGATCGCTGAAGGATAGCTTGAGGAAATTTCCCCCTCGGCCCTCGAGGCGCGGAGTGACATCGACCCCGATATGCAATCCAGCCTTACTGGCCTCGGCGATGAGTTGATCGGCGGGGTGGGGTATTTCAATTACGAATTCGTTGAAGAACGGCGCATCCCGGAAGGGAAAAGATACGTGCTGGAGTTGGGAGAGGCGTCTGAATGCATAATGTGCGTTTCGACGGGCCGATTGGCACGCCTCGGCCATGCCTTCGTCCCCGCGCTGGAGGATCGCGGCTCCCACGATGGTGGCGATGAAGGCCTGATTGGAACAGATATTGGAAGTGGCTTTCTCCTTTCGGATGTGCTGCTCCCGGGTCGAGAGGACCATGACCCTGCATTCCCGTCCGCTCATATCCAAGGCCTTGCCCACGTAACGCCCCGGAGATTTGCGGATATCCCTTTTGACCTTCCGGTTCAGGCGCACCCCGAAAAGCCCCAGGCCGGGCCCTCCGAAATTCGGGGCCAGGCCGAGATGCTGCCCTTCTCCTACGATCATGTCCGCGCCAAATCGGCCATAGGTGGATGGAGGTTTCAATCCCCCCCGGGCCAGCAACATGGGATCGATCACGGCGATGCTTTTTACCCCGAGGTCATGGGCGGTATTCGATAGCAAGTCGACGTCTTCGAGAATACCCATATGGTTGATCTGATTATAGACTATCCCGGCCAGACGCTTCCTCAGAGATTCGGCAATTCTTTCAATTTCGCCGCAATCCGTCCGGCCGGATTGTAGATCCAGGGGCGCCCAGGCCACGTGCAGTTGCGTGTCCTGCAACAGGGTTTCGATCACTTCCCGGTCCCCCGGGAAAATGCCTTCCGATACGATTACGGTGTCCGGGTTACGGGCCATCCTCATGGAGGCGCAGATCGCTTCGAAGATAGCGGTCGAGCGGTCGTAGAGCGATGAGTTGACCGCTTCGAATTGGGTCAGTTCGGACATGCAGCATTGGTAGATCCAATGAGTCATCAGGGTGCCCTGGCTGCGTTCCGGTTGATAGGGGGTATAGGAAGTGGTCAGATTCCTTATGCCGCAAACGTAGGGAACGATTTCCGGAACTTTGAACTGGGGCAAACCATCACCCAGAAAAGAGGTTTTCAGGTGGTTTTCTTCGGACCACCGTTGCAGGGTATCGGCCAACTCGCCGTACTCCAGTTCATCCGGCAAGTGCGGGGGACGGGAGAATTTAACCTCCGGGGGAATGTGATCGAACAGATCGGCCAGCCTGTGGAGGCCGAGATCCTCCAACATGGATTGGATCTCTTCCTCGGAGGCTGAAATGTAGTGGCGTTTCAGTTCCCTGGGCAGTTGCCCGGGATGATAGTTCAAGGCAGGGATGGGTTCAGCGGTCGTGGCCATTGGAGCAGGGGTGGGATCGAATCGAGAAACCATTTAATTAATCTTGTTTCCAAGGACTCAATGAGAATGTTCTTTCTTGTCCCAAGAAATGAAAAAATCCGAACGCGCAGCCTACATTTCCGAATATTTGGACCGCCTCTATCCGGAAACCCCCATTCCCCTCCAACACCACAACCCCTACACACTATTGATCGCCGTTTTGCTCTCGGCGCAATGTACGGACGCCCGCGTAAATCAGGTGACCCCGCAACTGTTCGAGTTGGCCGATAATGCCCATACCATGGCCCAGGCGCCCGTCGAAGCGATCGAGGCCATAATCAGGCCTTGTGGACTCGCTCCCCGAAAGTCCAAGGCCATTTCCGCCTTGTCTCAAATTTTGGTGGACAAATATTCCGGCCGGGTTCCGCCCTCCATGGATGATTTGGAAGCTTTGCCGGGGGTGGGGCACAAAACCGCATCCGTGCTCGTATCCCAAGCTTTCGGAAGGCCCGCCTTTCCCGTGGATACCCACATCCACCGTTTGGCTCAGCGCTGGAAACTGACTTCCGGAAAAAACGTGGTCCAAACCGAGCGCGATCTGAAAAGGCTGTTTCCAAAGTCGACCTGGAACCGCCTCCACCTTCAGATCATATTTTATGGCAGAGAGCATTGTAGCGCCCGAGGTTGCGATGGCCGAAAGTGCGAACTCTGCCGGTCCCTTTTCCCCAACCGCAAATCTCCCGTCATCACCCGGAAGTGAAATGACTATTCTTAAAAGAGGGGGGGGACATTCCTGTCCCCCATTACCTCCATATGGCGGGTTGCCTGCCTGTGCGTCACCGCACGCAGACAGGGAAAACCCGCCCTCCGTTAACTCCTCATTCGTGTAATCGTGATCTCTCACCCTGATTCCCTCTCTTCTCAGAAGCTCGGTACCTCAGAATCTCAGAATCTCTATTCAATTCCTAATTCGCGCCCTTGGGCGCTTCCCCTCGCCCCTCTCTCCTCTGTGTTCTCGGTGTCCTCTGTGGTTAACCCCTCCCAATTCTCCCCCTCTCTCCATCATTCCCTCATTCCATCTCTCCTAATTCCTCTTCCCAGGGGGGCGATGGCTCTCCATCGGCCCATAAACCTATTCTTTCGGTTTGGGCGGTCCGGTTGAGTTCCTCGTAGTAGGGATTGTTCTCGGAGTGCGGCCGGTAATACCAGGCCCAACCCGCTTTCATGAGCGCTTCGTTCAGGCTCACGTTCTCGTGGTTGTAGACCTCCCCGCGAAGGCCCGACTCGCCTTCCCGAAAGAATTCCAGAACGCGCACCGGCTCACCCCCGACCAGATGCTGCACGAAGTCAAGGGCTTCATCCCCACCGGGATCTTCCGGCGAGGGGGTGTCTACCGCATTCAGCCGGACCCGCACCGTTTCCTCCGGTAATCGCACCAGTAGGGTGTCCCCTTCCAGGAATTCCAACACCTCGCCCATTCTCCCGGCCGCATTCACCCATCGGCGCATCAGGCTGCCCTCACCCGACTGAACACTCCTGAAGTGAAGGAGAAACATGATGGCCAGGCAGGAAAAGAGGAAGCCGATGCCAAAAATCATCAAACGCTCTTTCATGTTGTGTAATCCGGTATGAAAGGCCCTGAATTCATTTCAAGGGTTGATTTCGCTGAGGAGGAACTTTTTTTGGGATAATCGAGTCCCAGTTGACATGGACCAACCCTTTATTCCTTCGTTGAAACAGGTGGCAGAGGCGGCCGAAAAGTTGCCCATTCCCGATCTGTGGCCGGAAGATTCCTACCTCATACCCATCGCCAACAGTCACTCAAAACAAGACCTCAAATTCGATAAACTCGCCTTTCGCAACCTGGAAAATGAGGTGTGTTACCATTGGGTCTACGACGGAAAAGTGACCGTCGAAACCACCACCCCCTAAGCCGACTTGAAGACCCTGTTGAGAATAGTCCATTTGCCCCTCGTCGCTTTGCCCCTGCTCATCGGCGGTTGCGCGGCCAGGGAGGAATCCGTACAGATTGAACCGAAAAGTGAACCGGTTCTTCTGTCAGTCCGCCCCCAACCCGTCCAACCAGAACCGCCTCCCCTGCCCGAACCGAGGCCAATCGCCCCTCCCGTGGCCGCGACCGATGCCGCCCCGCCCGCGGAAACAATTGCCCCTCCCAAGCCCGAGGCTCCGGTCCAGGCTACGCACGACCAGAGCATTACCATCGTCGGCACCATTCAATACGTGGAATTGGAAGGCGGATTTTTCGGCATCGTTACCGAGGAAGGGACCAAGTATTTTCCCCAATACCTGCCCTTCGACTTCAAGGTGGACGGCTTGCCCGTGCGGGTAGACGCCATGCCCGAAGAGCAGGCCATCGGCATCCAGATGTGGGGACTCCCCATAAAGATAATCCGTATCAGACCAGGCTGATAAAGTGCGCCATTTAGACGCTAATTTTCGAGAGCAAGGATTGGGCTATAATTTGAGACATAAAGTCCCTGTTTTGGGCTTTGGCGCGGCCCAGGCTGGGCTGACTGCCTCTCTGTATGGTAGGGTTGATTGCATAACCTTTTGGATTACAAAGACTAAAGGCAGTTGTTTCTTTTGCGCATGAATCACCTGCTGCGGTATGGTTCGTGCATCATAACCCGGCATGAATATGCAGAAATTTACGGAAAAGGCCCTCATGGCGCTGGAGGAAGCCCAGCGGTTTTCCCAAACTGCCGGACATCCCGAAGTCGACACCCTGCACCTGCTCAAAACGTTGGTGGAGCAGGAAAACGGAATTGTGCCGGATTTGTTGAACCACCTATCCCTGTCTCCTCATGCCCTCTCCCTGGCCCTGGACCGCGAGCTGGAAAAACTGCCCAAAACATCCGGAAGCATCGATGCTTCCAGGACTTACCTGACCCGGGCCCTCCATCAGGCCATGGCCGAGGCCGAGAAGGAGGCCAAACGCCTCAAGGACGCGTTCATCAGCGTTGAGCACCTCATGCTGGGGTTGGTAGAGGTGGCCCAACCGGTTGCCCTGAGCCACCTTCTCAAGAATTTTTCCCTGGACAAGTCGCGCCTGATGACGGCCCTCGCGGAATTCCGCGGAAACCAGCGAGTGACCTCTCCCCATCCTGAAGCTACTTACAATGTGCTGAAGAAATACGGGGTCGACCTCGTCGAGTTGGCCCGGGCCAATAAACTGGATCCGGTAATCGGCCGGGATGAGGAAATTCGCCGCGTCATCAGGATCCTGTCGCGCAAAACCAAGAACAATCCGGTTCTTATTGGCGAGCCCGGGGTGGGAAAGACCGCATTGGTGGAGGGGTTGGCCCAGCGCATCGTGCGGGGGGATGTCCCGGAGGGGTTGAAGGACCGAATAGTATTCGCCCTCGACATGGGGGCCTTGATCGCCGGGGCCAAGTATCGGGGCGAATTCGAGGAACGCCTGAAGGCGGTGCTCAAGGAGATAAAAGAAAGCGAGGGGCGCGTACTGCTCTTTGTCGACGAGTTGCATGCCATCGTCGGCGCAGGCAAGGTGGAAGGGGCCATGGATGCGGGCAATTTGCTCAAGCCCATGCTGGCCCGAGGGGAGTTGCATTGTATCGGCGCCACCACTTTGGACGAATACCGCAAGCATGTTGAAAAGGATGCCGCATTGGAACGCCGCTTCCAAACCGTAAGGGTCGATCAACCTTCGGTGGAAGAGGCCATTTCCATACTGCGGGGATTGAAGGAGCGGTTTGAGCTGCATCACGGCGTTCGCATTCAGGACAACGCCCTGGTCCAGGCCGCCGTGTTGTCCCATCGCTACATTTGCGACCGATTCCTGCCCGATAAAGCCATCGACCTCATGGACGAAGCTTGCGCCACCATCCGTACCGAAATTGACAGCGTTCCGGCCGAATTGGACGCCCTGCAGCGAAAGGTCCTGCAATTGGAAATCGAGGAGGCCGCCTTGAACCAGGAAAAAGACGACGCCAGTAGGCGCCGCCTTTCCGCCTTGAAACGCGAATTGGTCAACGCGCGTGAAGCGGCCGAAGATTTGAGACGGCAATGGGAATCCGAGAAAGAAGGCCTGAACCGGGTCCAGCGCTTGCGCGAAGCTTTGGAAAAGACCCGCAACGAAATGAAAACTGCCGAGCAGGCCTACGACCTGAACCGCGTGGCTGAATTGCGCCATGGGAAAATTCCCCAATTGGAAGCCCAACTCGCCGAACTGGAGTCTGCTGCCACTGAGAAAGCCCAATTGCTCCGGGAGGAGGTTTCGGCCGAGGAAATTGCCCAAATCGTGGACCAGTGGACCGGCGTTCCCGTCACCAGACTCTTACAAGGGGAAAAGGAAAAACTTCTCCATTTGGACGATGCTTTGCATAAAAGGGTAATCGGGCAGGATGAAGCGGTCACGGCCGTTTCCGAATCCATACTGCGGGCCCGTTCCGGCATAAAGGATCCTCGGCGCCCCATCGGTTCGTTTCTCTTTCTCGGTCCAACCGGGGTCGGCAAAACCGAACTGGCCAAAACCCTTTCCGAGGAGTTGTTTGACTCTGAAGACAACATCGTGCGCATCGATATGTCCGAATACATGGAAAAACATTCCGTGGCCCGGCTGATCGGGGCCCCTCCCGGTTACATCGGTTACGATGAAGGAGGGCAGTTGACCGAGTCTGTTCGCAGAAAGCCTTACTCCGTCGTTCTCTTCGATGAAATCGAAAAGGCCCATAGCGAAGTCTTCAACGTTCTCTTGCAGATTCTCGATGATGGCCGCATTACCGACGCTCAGGGGCGGACGGTGGACTTCAAGAACACCGTCGTCATCATGACCTCCAACCTGGGAAGCCATCGGCTCATGGATGGCGTCCATGGCGGAGTCATACCCGAATCCGTGCGGGAATCCATCTTCGCCGAACTGCGCCGCTTTTTCCGTCCGGAGTTTCTCAACCGGATCGATGACACCCTCCTCTTCAAGCCTCTCACCCTGAATGAAATCGAGCAGATCGTGGGATTGCTTCTGGCCGACCTGCAAAAGCGCTTGGACGCACGCGAGATAAAACTCTCCGTTTCGGACGCCGCCATGCAGTGGATCGCCCGGAAGGGTTATGATCCGGTCTACGGGGCGCGGCCCTTGCGGCGCTTCCTGCAAAAGCGCCTGGAAACCCTGTTGGCAAAAAGACTCATCGCCGGTGACTTTGCCGAAGGGGATGAAATCGGGGTGGACCTGCATAATGGCGACGACCTCGCGGTCCGTAAAGTGGACCGGCGCGCCGCCTGAGCTGACAGTCTATAAGCAATTGCGGCGAACGGAGGATGGAAATGCGCCCATCTATTGGCCCGATTAATCGATTCAAACATCTGGCTTTTACGCCAACGGCGTTAAACTCCAAAGCCCAGCGTGCGCTACCATGCTTTGCCTAAACCGTGCTTCGCAACGCTACGCAGGTCAAGAGGCTTCGCACGGCACAGCGCGACACTGGGCTTTGGAGTGGAACTGCTTTGCAGTTCATTCCAGTGTAGCCTCCTTTAATGTGCTTTCCAGTTCTTTGTAGTCGCGGTCCCACGAGACAGCCTCACCGCAATCGCGGCGTAAAGCCGCTCCTACAGCTGAAAACCACCATTTTTCGATCAGGATCAGTATTGAAATGGCGGACATCCTGCCTGTGCGTCACCGCACGCAGACAGGGGGAAATGTCCGCCCTCCTTTCTCCTCTCTCTGAACTCTGAACTCTGCACACTGAACTCTTCTCCCTCCACCATCTGGCTGTCAGAATTTCTCTCCTTCTTCGCGCTCTTGAGAGAGCCCGTTCCTGGTTTCCGGGGAAGGCATCGGGTCAAAATGCAATTTTGAAATTTGCCAGGAATAGTTTGATATGATCTCCCCAATCCTTTGAAGTCTCATTCCGGGAGAGGTGGCAGAGTGGTTGAATGCGTCGGTCTCGAAAACCGGTATGCCCGAAAGGGTATCGTGGGTTCGAATCCCACCCTCTCCGCCATTCGTGTGATTATACCCACATTCTTTTTCGGATTGAAGGGGAAGGGCCACAACTTTCCGGATTGAACTCATTACCTCGCGTTCGGTCTACCAGTTACCGATTGCGTCTCCCCGTAACGCGTGAAGGAGGACATGTCCCACCGTAATACATGAAGGTGGATGTCTCCGGTTCATGGTTCATGTCGGCAATCGATCTGGACAGTGTCTGGGAAGACCCGGAATTAGCCCGTCTGATAGCTTGACTATCAATTAGAATCCAAGTGTAATGAAAAAAAGGGAGATTATGCCGATTTGTTTTTTCAGCAATATCCGGATCCTAACAAGTTAATTAATAGATGAAAAAGCTCAAAATCTGCATACAAAATTATTTTTTGAAGCTTGCTATTGATTCCTTTCATGTGCGTTCCTCTTTTCAAAATAGCCTACCCAATGATTAAACGGATTAAAGGAAATCTTCTTAAAATTTATCGATCCCAGCTTGACCGAGCAGCCAAACGACTAATCCAATTTTAACAAGAGTATCGCCACCTGTTAGCTTAACCGTTCCTTTTGAACTGAATTATGGAGCTTACCTCCAAGTCGGACTTCGCATCTAAAAAAAGAAAGAAGCTCAAGCAAATCCGCCCTTTGCTCGCCGGTAAACCGATAATCGAAACATCTTTGTACTTTGATTTTTTGACTGATGAACTTCGCCAGAAGTTCAATATCGTGGATACAGACTTAGTGTCTGCCCATGACTATGATCCTTACGCGGTAAACCTTATCAATCGCCACTCTTCTGGACTCGTTCTCGATTGCGGCTCAGGTAAGCGTGGGGAATACCTTCCAAATGTGGTCAACTTCGAGATTGTTCCATACGATTCAACCGACGTACTCGGTGTAGGTGAGAGCCTGCCGTTTAAAAATAACGTTTTCGACGGTGTGGTTTGCGTGAATGTCCTTGAGCATGTAAAGGATCCGTTCCAAGTAGCTAAGGAAATCTCCCGCGTACTCAAGCCTGGAGGTGATCTTTATTGTGTCGTTCCTTTCTTGCAACCGGGGCACGCCTATCCTCATCACTATTACAACATGACAAGCCAGGGGCTGTGCAACTTGTTCGAAGGTCAGCTCCAAATTACTGACACATTGATGCTCGAAAGCGGTCTACCCATTTGGTCGCTGGCGGGCATTCTTCAGATTTGGGTTGATGCACTTGAAGATCCAGTTCGGGAAAGGTTCCAAAACCTGCGTGTGGTCGACCTGATTCAAGATCCTATTAAACAGGCGAAGTCTGATTATTCAAAGAGCATGCCTCACGCCGCAAACTTCGTGCTTGCAGCAACCACTGGAATCCTGGCTGTAAAACCTGAACCGGTCGGTCCCCAGAAATATCTCGGTTTTCTTCAATCGATTGCCCGATGGATTGCATCGCGTATAAAAATTCTTCTGAAAAAAGCTCAATCAAGCGCATGAACCCCAATTGGAGCAGCGCCCGTGACAAACGGCAAAAGATCAGAACATTTGTTGAAAAACCCTTGATCTGGCCAGTATAATCGATTCAAACATTTGGCTTTTACGCCAACGGAGTTGCAGTTCATTCCAGTGTAGCCTCCTTTAATGTGCTTTCCAGTTCTTTGTAGTCGCGGTCCCACGAGACAGCCTCACCGTACGCAGACAGGGGGAAATGTCGGCCCTCCTTTCTCCTCTCTCTGAACTCTTCTCCCTCCACCATCTGGCTGTCAGAATTTCTCTCCTTCTTCGCGCTCTTGAGAGAGCCCGTTCCTGGTTTCCGGGGTAGGCATCGGGTCAAAATGCAATTTTGAAATTTGCCAGGAATAGTTTGATATGATCTCCCCAATCCTTTGAAGTCTCATTCCGGGAGAGGTGGCAGAGTGGTTGAATGCGCCGGTCTCGAAAACCGGTATGCCCGAAAGGGTATCGTGGGTTCGAATCCCACCCTCTCCGCCACCGGGACAAAAACATGCCGACATGACTCGCTATCCGATCGAATTTCTAAGCCCGGAAGGTGCGGTGGATTATTTGGAGGTGGATGGATGCGGGATAGTGCGCATTCATACCTGGTATCATGCATTTTGCCACGAGCGTTCCACTCATCCGAGCTTGAGCCTCAATAGGGAAACCGTTTGGGAACCGATGAACGTGTTCAAAATCCAACGAATGGATGTGCGACAGTCCCTTCGAACCGAGGATGATTTCCACGGAGTCATTTTTGAGTATTTGTTTCCGAGGCCATTAATGGATCCGGGTGAGCGCACCATCCAGGTGTATTGGAAAGGTAAATGCATAGCCTGGCTGGAGGATGCGACCCGTATGGAGTCGCCCCATTACCTTCATCTCCTCGATGATGTCGACGTTTTCTCCCGGGACTTGGTTTACTGTTCGGGATTGCCGGTCGATTATTTGAACCACGAGGTGCTGGCGCTGGCCCGCAGCCTGCCTCAACCCATTCTGGATTTTGGTTGCGGCACGGGTGTTATGGCTGCAGCCCTGCGGGAGGGCGGCAAGGAGTGCGTAGGCCTGGAACTCGATCGTCCGGAAATCCGGGACCACTTGCCGGAAGACCGCGTTGATTTTGTGGAGCTGTATGCTGGCTCGTTGCCCCTGCCCTACGACGATAAGGCATTTGCCTCGGTCATCATATCCGAGGTGCTGGAACACCTCGATGAGCCGGAAAGTGTAATGGCTGAGATTTCCCGCATTTGCCGTGGCACATTGCTGGTCACCGTTCCCGATCTCAGTGCCGTTCCTCTGAATCACAAAAACGAAGTCGTTCCTTGGCATTTGTTGTCAAGCGACCATGTGAATTTCTTTAATTCCCGGAGTCTGAAACTATTTCTTGAGAAATGGTTCCCCAAAGTGGAGCTTTACAAAATAGGACGCCAGATAACCAATGACACGCAATGGTGGGGTAACCTCATGGCCCTCGCTCGGAAAGATGACTGACCCTTCCGGGTGAAGGGGTCAAACGTACTAAATAGAATTATCCCTGCCTCGTTGCCATGGGGATCAATCCTTGATGGCAGGCGCCAGATAAATGTTGCGGTATTTTACTGAAGTATGGTCTCCCTGCAAATGGATGGGGCCGGGAGTCATCGGGTCGGTGTGAATCGCTCCTCCGGTGGGGCCCTCTACCGGCTGGTTATCAATTACAGTGACTCCATTGAGAACCACCGTCACATGCCGGTCGACCAAAGTCAGGTCATAGCTTTGCCACTCCCCCGGTTGTTTTCCGGCGTTCATCGAGGGCGCAATTCTTCCGAAAATGGCGCCGACGCCCTGAATCCCCTGCATCCGGCTATCCCGGTCGACAACCTGGGCTTCATACATGCCGCGCAGATAAACACCACTGTTGCGGTTTGATTCGATAAGGAAATCCAGGTGTAGCCAGAAATCTTCGAATACAGCTTCGGTTTCCAAGTTGCCATAGGAACCGGTGGAACCGAAATCCGTCTTGGGAGTCTCGTTGACCAACAGGCCGTTCTCAACCCTCCATCCATTCTGTTTATTGGGATTATGCAGCTTCCAGCCAGTCAGGTCTTTTCCATTGAATAATGAAATCGGGTGTCCGAACCGGACCTTTGACAAATCGGGCCTCGGAGGCATGGGAGGAAATTTTTTCCCCGTAAAGGTGATGCGGTCATACGGTTTTTCCGCGGTTTCGTTTACAATCAAACCATCCAATTTGCCGTCGCTTATCCCGACAACCACCGTGTTCGTGGTGGTAACCGGGCCTTGATTGCCTTCTCTTTTAATTTTCAAAGGAAAGGTCAAACGGCCCTTTTTAATTTCCACACCCTTATGGGGTCCGGCAGACAAAACGTGGACACGCATGTGAACGACCGGTGTCACGTCTCGTTGGTCGATTTTCAGCCAGGCCGGCTCTTTGGTGGAGAGATCTAACGACCAATCTCCAATGAGGTCCGCAGGAATTGAATCTGCTTGAAGGTTCCGTTCAAAAACAACCAATAATGCAAGGCAGACCGTCAGCCCTGTTAACCAGCTAGACCGCATGTCTCGCAAAATTCGTAACGAGCGAACGAAGATCGAGTGCTGGTGTGGGCTTCGCGCCGATGAGCGGGTGAAGCTGGGTCGACACCCTGCAAAGTCGCCTGCTTCTGTGCGGAGCACGGGCAGGCGAAACCAACGAAGTCCGCGCCAGTGCCGGGATTCCGGAGCGCAGTAGAAGATTTGTGAGATATGCGGGCTTGACCTGCGACTGGCATTTTCAAGCACGGTTGAGGAGCGCTGAGATGGGTTCATTTTTTCCTCCCTGATTTTATTTCGGTCGAGTGATTTCCTAGCCCGGTAGCGAGACACCCCACCAGGGCAGGCGAGATCCAAACAACATTTACCTGTAACAGAATAAAGACGCCCGGTTTGAAAGATAATATACGACGCATTTTGAAAGATAAGCGTAACTACTCAGGTATCCAAAGCCTAACCTGCATTTCTCACAAATTTTCATGCGATGGTGATTGAGAGAACTGTAGGTTGGCTCCGATACCCCATATGATAACGCAAGGATGGTTTCCGTCTCGCAGCACAAAATCGGTCAAGTCCCGTTCGGCCCACTCCTCGAAATGATTGGCGTAGTATTTGAATTCCACATTTACCCGCGCACCGTTCTACATGACCGGCCCCACGCGATAACGCCGGATTTTCAGTGTAAAAGGCTCCTTCGATACTCCAATCGTGCGGAAGAGTCACCCGGTCCCAATTCGAATCATCATAACCCGCCTCAATCGCCGTCGGAATATCACCTTTGGAAAACCTCCAACCCTCGTTGAAATCGGTTTGCCGTGCACCAAGCCATTCAACTTGAGGGAGCAGACACGAAATTGAAATAAGTATCCGGCGAATGAGGGGCATATCAAAATGTCGTTTGGTAGGGGCAAAAGGGTTCAAACGCAAAAGATTAACATGGATGGACAGGATATGGAGGATGGGGGGAAAGGAAGGAAGAAGAAGGAGGAATTAGCCACAAAAAGCACAAAAGACTCAAAAAGGGAGGTCGCTGCATCCGTGCTTATCCGTGTAATCCGTGGTTCATTCCCTTTTGCCCACTTGGTTTGGCCAACAAAGATCTCGATTTTTCGGTCTTGGGTCCTAAGGTGATCAGACAATGAACTCGAAATTCCCATTTTTGTTTAAGAAAAGTGTCATTTTGTTTGCCGGCGGCTGGGTCTTCCTGGCCGTTTCAGGATTGTGCCATGGCCAAAGCGCCAGTCCGGAATGGACGGATATTGCCGCGGCCGACCGTAATCTCATGGGAAATTATATCGGGACCTGGCACGATCCGCCGGACAAGTCCTACCAGAAAATAAATCCGACCCTGTCGGCCCAGGTCATCAACGTGGACGTGGGGCATTATCGGGTGAGGTTTGTCCAGAATCCGGATCGCCGGGCGGAAGTATATTTTGAGGGAGATGCGCATCTGAAAGGGGAAAGGATTGTCTACCAGGGGGACGAATGGAACTTCACCGTGGGGAAGGACGGTCTCAACGGCACCGGAACCATTTACGGCAAGACGGGCCCCTTCAAGCTCGAGCGGGTGGCGCTGAGTTCCCCGACGTTGGGCAAGGAGGCCCCGGATGGCGCCATCGTCCTGTTCGATGGGTCGAATTTCGATGCCTGGGAACATCAGGATGGAAGAGCGGTAACCTGGACCCTTCTGGGAGATGGCGCGATGGAGGTGCCTAGGGGCGCGGCCAACGACAACGGCGGGCCTCGCATTGGGGGAACCATTGTTTCCAAACAAAGTTTCAAGGACGTGCGGCTGCACATGGAATTTCGTTACCCGGTCGAACCGGGGAAAAAGGGCCAGGGCCGTGGAAACAGCGGGCTCTTTTTTCAGAGCGGCAAGGGGGAAACCGTCTACGAGGTGCAGATCCTGAACAGCTACGGTTTGGAAGGTTATTGGAACGAATGCGGCGCCCTCTACCGGCTCATCGCTCCCAAGGTGAATTCAGCCCGACCTCCCTTGCAGTGGCAAACCTTCGACGTGGAATACCGGGCTGCCCGGTTCGACGACGAGGGCAAGGCCCAAAAAAATCCCCGCATCACGGTGCGCCTCAACGGGGTGCTGATCCATCACGAGCAGGAGTTGTTTCACCGGACCCAACACAGGGAGGAAGCTCGCTTTCGCGGGCCGCCCCAGGACCCCGGTCCCATCATGTTGCAAGATCACCGCAATCGCCTGCAGTTCCGCAACATCTGGGTGGAAGAGCTGGATTGAATTAGGTTTCCGAGATTCCGAGGGGCCGAGAGGGAGAAGAGTTTAGAGTGCAGAGTTTAGAGTTCAGAGAGAGGAGAAAGGAGGGCGGACAGCGCCCAAGGGCGCGAATTAGGAATTAGGAATTAGGAATTAGGAATGGGGAGGGATTAACCACAAAAAGCACAAAAGACTCAAAAGGAGAGGCGCCCAAGGGCGCTTTCCCATCCTGTCCATCCTGTGCATCCTGTGCATCCATGTTCGCTCCCCCAATTCCTCTTCGCGAAGCGGCGATGTTAATAGATTTCTCATTTATTTCTTAGCGGTCTTTGCGACTTGGCGAGAGCTAATTCAAAAGAAGGTCTTAACCACGGATGGGCACGGATGAGCACGGATCTGGAGAAGAGTTCAGAGTTCAGAGTTCAGAGAGAGAGGAGAATGGAACATGGATCCCGCTTCGCCAGAACCGTGCTTTGCACGGCACAGCGCAGGTCAAGAGGCTACGGCAGGACAGGTTGGCTCTCAATCCTGATCGTGATCTCTCCCCCCTCTCCTCCATCATACCCTATTATACCTTCCGCCTTCCTGAGAACTTCTCCTCTCTCTGCACTCTGAACTCTGCACTCTTCTCCCCCTCTCCCAATTCCTAATTCCTAATTGGCGCGCCCCGCCGCTCCTACGATGGTTTGAAAAAGTCGCCTGTCTGCGTGCAGCGCACAGGCAGGCGAATCCAACGAAGTCCGCGCCAGTGTCGGGATTCACAGAAAACCTGAAACTTCGCGCAATATTTTTCTCCAACAGCAATTTTTTTTACCTTTTTTGTTGCAAAAGAAAAATTAAGGACTTGGATCGGGGTGATGAGTCCCGATATTTTGGCCGTTCCGATGTTTGATTTCAGCGTTTTGCGGGATATGCGCAAACGTTCCGGCATGACTTTGAGGGATTTATCGGAAAGCAGTGGCGTATCCCTGGCGGTCATTTCGAAGCTCGAGCGGAACCGCAGCCAGGCGGAGGTGGAAACCCTTTACAAGTTGGGACGGGCATTCGGCATGCGCGCGACCGATCTGTTGACCCTGGCCGAGGCCCCCCTTTCCAACAAGAAGAGGGCCGATTCCTACGAGTCAGGCGGTTTTCATTTCCAGGCCGTACGCTACGGTAATGCCATTTGCATGATGGGCCATGCCCGCCGCGGAGCCCACATTTCCAAACCGGAGATTCACCAGGATGATCACGAGATTTGCTGGGTCCTCGAAGGTGCGGTCCGTTTAACCCTTCCCAGGGAAACCCGGGACCTTGGCGCGGGCGAGAGCATCCAGTTTGACGCCATCCAGGAGCACGCTTACGAAGCGCTGGAGGACTGCCGCATCATGATCGTCCACATTCAAAAGGATAAGCGCTTTTAACATGAAGATCGATTACACTCTGACCCCTGAGGATCTGGCCTCGAAACTGGACCGGTTGTGGCGGTTGTCGGGAGAAAAGATCGCGTTGATCGATAACGAGTACGACTCCGGCAAGGGTTCCCCGGTGTTTACCGTCGACGGCAAGTACACCGCGATGGGCTGGACGGAGTGGACGGAAGGCTTTGTTTACGGGTCATCCTTCTTACAGTACGATGCCACCGGCCGTGACCGATATCTGGATCTGGCCCGGAAAAACACGGTGGAGCGCATGGCCAGTCACGTCAGTCACGTGGGGGTCCACGACCACGGATTCAACAACTTGAGTTGTTATGGAAATTGGTTGCGGTTGATGCGGGAGGGAAAAATCGAAGGCTCCCAGGCGGCGATCGATTTTTGTGAATTGGCCTTGAAAGTGAGTGGCGCAACCCAGGCGGCCCGATGGGCCACCACCCATGAGGGAGGGGGATACATCTACTCCTTCAACGGACCGCACAGTTTGTTTGTGGACACCATTCGCAGTTGTCGGATTCTCATGGTAGCCCACGCCCTGGGGCAGGCGCTTATGGGGGAGAACGACACTCCCATCAGTTTGCTCGGGCGTTCCGTCCGGCACATGCAGTCCACGGCCCGGTACAATATTTTTTACGGCGAGAGCCGGGACCGTTACGACGAATGGGGCCGGACCGCGCACGAAGCCGTTTTCAACACCAATGATGGGCGATTCCGTTGTCCGAATGCGCAGCAGGGGTTTAGCGGTTATACTACTTGGACGCGGGGGTTGAGCTGGGCCATGCTGGGTTTTGCGGAAGAATTGGAGTTCATCGCTACCTTGGACGAAGCCTCCTTGACCGACTTGGGGGGCAGAGATGCCCTTTTGGAACTTTGCCTGAAGGCGGCCAAGGCCACTTGCGATTGGTTCATCGCCAATACGGCTGCGGACGGAATTCCCTATTGGGATGGAGGCGCCCCCAACCTGCACCGCCTGGGTGATTGGCGGGAAAAGCCGGCCGATCCCTTCAACTCTTGGGAGCCCGTGGACAGCTCCGCCGCGGCGATCGGCGCGCAGGGATTATTGAGGCTCGGAAATATACTGGGAAGAGAAACGGACGAGGGGGAACGTTACTGGCAGGCCGGACTGTCCACGGCGAAGTCGCTCCTGTCGGATCGCTATCTGAGCGAAGATCCCCAGCACCAGGGTTTGCTGCTCCATTCCATTTATCACCAGCCAAACGGCTGGGACCATGTACCTGAAGGCCAAAAGATCGCTTCGGGAGAATCCAGCCAGTGGGGCGATTACCACATGCGCGAGGTTGCGTTATACCTGCAGCGCATTGTCGATAACGAACCGTATTACACCTTTTTCGGATGCCTCTAAGCCTGGCTCGCAAATCTCACAAATCTTCTGTTGCACGCCGGAATGTCGGGTCTCGGAGGAAGGGGTCAAACCTTGAATCGGTTGACTCCGCAAGCTTCGTCAAGATTGCAAGGAATGACCCCGACGGCGCCAGAAATTGTTTAATAAATTAATGGACATGACACTGGACAATTTGTGTATCCATACCATCACGATCAAACCATGGGATCTGGAAACCGCCGCGCGCAAGTACGGGGCGGCAGGGGTGAAGGGCATGTCCATATGGCTTGATGCGGCCCGCGGCTTCCGGGGCGGCATGGCTGCTGCAGGTCGAATGGTGCGCGAAGAGGGACTGGATATCGTATCCTATGTTCGCGGAGGTTTCTTTACCGCCCTGGAGGGAGCGGACCGCCAGAAAGCGATGGGTGAAAACAAGAAAATCATCGATGAAGCGGCTGAATTGGGCGCGCCTTTGATCGTGCTGGTGGTTGGGGCGAGTCCCGGGCAGTCGTTATTCGAGTCGCGCAAACAGGTGGCGGAGGGATTGGCGTTGGTTCTTCCCCATGCCGAAGCGGCGGGAGTGAAACTGGGTATTGAACCGTTGCATCCCATGTACGCGGACAGTCGCAGCGCCGTTTCCACCCTGAGTCAGGCCAATGCGATTTGCGATGTCCTGGACCATCCGCACCTCGGCATAACTTTAGACGTTTTTCACGTCTGGTGGGACGATCGACTGGAGTCCGGGATAAAGATCGCCGGCGAGAAGGGGCGGCTCTTCTCGTTCCACATCTGCGATTGGAAGGATCGGCCCAATGACATGTTGAACGACCGCGGTTTGATGGGAGAAGGCGTAATCGACATCGCCCAAATACGGCGATGGGTAAGGGCGGCGGGATTTTCCGGTTATGAGGAAGTGGAAATCTTTTCCAACCGCTATTGGGCCATGGATCAGGATGAATTTTTGGAGAAAATAAAAGATGCATACCTCAACCTCCGCTAGCATTTTCGGATAAGGAGCAAGACCATGAAGATACATACTGTTGGAATAATAATGAACGGGGTAACCGGGCGCATGGGCACCCATCAGCATTTGATGCGTTCCATCGTCGCCATCCGAAAACAGGGTGGAGTTCAGGTCAGCCCGACGGAAACGATAATGCCCGATCCCATCCTGGTGGGGCGGAATGCGGTAAAGTTGAAGCGACTGGTCAAGTTGTCGGGGGTCGAAAAATGGTCCACCGCGCCGGACGACGTGTTGTCGGATCCGGCCTACCCGGTGTATTTCGACGCGCAGAGCACCTTGCGCAGGGCCGACGCGGTGAGAGCGGCGGCTACGGCCGGCAAACACGTATACTGCGAAAAACCGACTGCGGTCGATACCGCAAACGCGCTGGCGCTCCATCGATTTTGTGAGGACTTGGGGGTGAAGAGCGGGGTAGTTCAGGACAAACTGTGGCTGCCCGGCCTGGTCAAGCTGCGGCGGGTCATCGACTCCGGATTCCTGGGACGCATTTTTGCCGCGACGGGAGAATTCGGTTACTGGGTGTTTGACGGGTCCGGCGTGCCGGCCCAAAGACCATCGTGGAATTACCGTAAGGAGGATGGCGGAGGAATAATCATCGATATGCTCTGCCATTGGCGCTACGTATTGGACAATTTGCTGGGTCCGGTCAGGGCGGTGAATTGCCGCGGGGCCACTCACATAAAGGAGCGCGTGGATGAGTACGGGGCCGCCTATGCCTGTACCGCAGATGACGCGGCCTACTCGATGTTTGAAATCGAGGGACCGGATGGTGAAATCGTAGTGAATTTCAATTCTTCCTGGGCCACCCGCGTCCGCCGCGACGATTTGTTCACCTTGCAGGTGGATGGAGAAAATGGATCGGCCCTGGCCACCCTGCGCCATTGCCACGTCCAGCACGCCAACAACACCCCCAGACCGATTTGGAACCCGGATATCGAGCAGCCGATAAATTTTTTCGAGGACTGGGCCAATGTTCCGGAGCAGGAAGTCTATGACAACGCCTTCAAGGTGCAGTGGGAGTTGTTTCTGAAGCATGTCGTATTGGACGAACCGTTCCGTTGGACCCTGCTGGAGGGGGCCAAAGGCGTCCAGTTGGCCGAACTCGGCCTGCAGAGCTGGAAGGAGCGCCGGTGGCTAGAAGTGAACGACTTAACCTGAGGGGAAAGAATATGAAAACAGCATTGATTACGGGAGGAACCCGCGGCATCGGTTTTGGAATCGCTTCCAAATTAGCGGAAGAGGGATGGAATTTGGTCATCAACGGGGTGCGGGCGGAGGCTTCCATCCAGGAAACCTTGAATTCCCTGCGTTCGAGTGGGGTCAAGGCGGTCTATGCCCGCGGAGATATTGGACGCGCCGAAGGGCGGTCGAACATTTTACAGGTGGCGCGTAGATTTGCGGGCGGGGCCATTCAACTGTTGGTCAACAATGCCGGCATTGGTTCACCCGGCCGCCTCGATGTCTTCGAGACCACCGAGGAAAACTATGATTTGGTCATGGCGATCAATTTGAAGGGAGCGTTTTTCCTCAGTCAGGCCATAGCGCGGGATATGGCCGAAGCCAAGCGGGCGGATAATTCCTTTCGGGGATGCATCGTAACCATTTCCTCCATCTCTTCCACGGTGGTTTCCACCAATCGTGCCGAATATTGTATCGCCAAAGCCGGGCTCAGTATGATGAGTCAAGTCTTTGCGGCCCGCATGGGGCAATACGACATTCCGGTTTATGAAGTGCGTCCCGGGGTGATCAAATCGGATATGACGGCCGGAGTGGCGGATAAGTATGACCGGCTCATCGAGGAGGGGCTCAACATCACCAAGCGCTGGGGGTATCCCGAGGACGTGGGCAAGGCGGTGGCGGCTCTGGCCCGGGGCGATTTTCCCTATTCCACCGGCCAGGTCCTCCTGGTGGACGGAGGATTGACCGTGCCTCGTTTGTAGCGCGGGGGAAGGGGTCAAGACGTGGAAAAGTGATGCCCTTTGGAGAAAAAGGGCTGTAAGGCATCACTTTTCCACGTCTTGACCCCGGCTGGCGTGCGAGGGGTCGCGGTGTTGTTGTAGGAGCGGCTTTACGCCGCGATCCCACGAAACAGCCTTCGAAGCAATCGCGGCGTAAAGCCGCTCCTACAATGGTTTGAAATGAAGTTTGAAATCCCGGATTCCACTTTAGGATTTCGGATAGGGAATTTTTGAACCTGTTTCCCTCTGCATTTCTTCGAGCTTGTCGAGTAGTTCCCGGGTCTTTTCGGGGTATTTTTCGGAGAGGTCGTTCGATTCGCCGATGTCGTCCTGCAAGTTGTAGAGCTCGACTGTTTCCCACTCATAGGATTGCACCAGTTTCCAGTCGCCTACACGTATGGCCGCGCCCGGTTTCCAGGTGGAGCCATGGTAATGGGGGTAGTGCCAGAAGAGCGGGCGGTCCTGGAGAGGCTTCCCCCTCCAGCAACGGCTTCAAACTCAGGCCGTCCCGATGGAGGTCGGGCCGGAGGGGTAGCCCGGCCCAGTCGAGAATGGTGGGAAAGAAATCCATGCTGATGATGGGGGTGTCGATTTTGTTGCCGGTCGCGCCAATGCCGGGAGCGCGGATAAGGGTTGGAATGCGAATGCCGCCCTCGTAGCACCAGCCTTTGCCGGCGCGCAATGGGAGTTCGGAGGTGGGCGCTATCCTGGAGAGGGTGGTAAGACCGCCGTTATCGGAAGTGAAAATTATGATGGTCTGGTCGTCCAGATCCATCGATTCGAGGGCGTCGAGGATGCGGCCGACGCTGTTATCGAGGGCTTTTACCATGGCGGCGTACTTGTGGTCGGACTGGTTGAGCCGGGTGAGGCCATCGTGTTCCCGCCGGGTTTTCGGTTCTCCGCCATCGGGGAGGGTTTTCTTTTTTTCTGCGAAGTATGCGTCCTGAACGTCCCAGCCCTGGATGGGAGTATGGACGGTGTAGTAGGCCAAGTAGAGGAGGAAGGGTTTTTGTTGGTCGCGCGATTCCAGAAAATGGATACTTTCGTCGGTCAGTCGGTCGGTCAGGTAATGGTCGCCGGGTTTGTCTTCGAGTTTGGGATTATTGAAAGGAGCGTAATAACCACCCGGTGGGCTGCCTTTGTCGTGGCCGCCCTTGTTGATATCGAATCCCTGGTCTTCGGGAAAGTGTCCCTCATCGCCCAAGTGCCATTTCCCGGCATAAAATGTCTGGTAGCCCTGTTCCCGGAGAACCTCGGCAATGGTTACCTCCCGCAGGGCGAGGTTGTAGCGGTCTTCCGGGGTGACCAACCGCGGATTTTTGGGAGTCATCCCCGGAATCCAATCGGTGATCCCGACGCGGGATGGGTAGCGGCCGGTCATGATGGCGGCCCTTGTGGGGGAACAGACCGGGTTGGGTGTGTAGGCGTTGGTGAAGAGGACCGCTTCCTCGGCCAGGGCATCGATTCGGGGAGACTCGTAGAATGAACTGCCGTAACAGCCCAGGTCCTTCCAGCCGAGATCGTCCACCAGAAAGACGATGACGTTTTTGCCAGAGGCTTCGTTATTGGCGCCAATACCGGAGAGGCCGAAGGCGATAAGCAGGGCAGTTGCCAGGAGGGGCCTAATAGTTGGAATTTTCATGGGGGATCAGGACGAAAAAGAAATGCGGGTTACAGGGTCAGTTGCCTTGTTAAAGTGTATGAAGGACCGTTTACCCGACCAACGGCCATGGCTGGAAATGGTGACCCCGCCGGGGGCGCAAGGGAATTTCTGAGACATGACATCAGGACTCTGGTCTGGGGGTTCCTTCACCGATGGTATACGTCGCATCGAAAACGGCACGACTGTCAAGGATCTGAACTTTTGCCCTACCCGTATCAGGGGAAGTCTCGGTAAGAAACACAAGCATATTGAGGAGCTTGCCGTCATAGGTTAATGCTACCCAGGTTTCGTCATCGGATTCGAGCCACTCATAATTGCGGACGGCTCCGGTAATTGCATCCTCCTGGTCGGTTCGAGTCGACTCGTATCTGCCCTGGGAATTATCCCAGAAATCGATAACGATTTTCCCGGAATCTTCACCCTCGAGGTCGATATTCAGATTCAACCGTGTAAGGTTTTTATCGAGAACTGCCGGGCGGCCATCACCTGTTCCCGTGGTATAGTTGACGGTTTCAAATCGGGCCCCGGACCTGAAATAGGCATCGGCTGAACCGGAGGCTGCCAAGGGCTGGTCCAACTGCAAATGGATCCCGGCAATAATATCGAATTCGAGAAGCAGTTGAATTTGTCCATCCGCTTCAAACCAGTGGTAGAGCAACCGCCCGATGTCCACGAAATCATTGTTGGAAGAGGTCACTTTCCAACCGCCTTCATAGTAAATATCATCGTTGGGTTCCTGTCCCCGGAGTTGGTCCCAGAAGTCGATTTCAAACGTCGTTGTGACGGGATCGCCTTGCAGGTCGGTGTCGACAATTTCGAAGGTAAATCCAAGGCCATCCTGGTCGAGTCGGGTTCTCCCTTCATTTTCACTGCTGAGGGTATAGGTTCCCGTAATATTGATCCCTTCCGGTCTGGGGCTCAGGTAATGCACATAAGCGTTGCCTGAATTTGCCGAGGTTGGAGTAAGGTAGGCTTGCAAGCCCGTGAAACCATCCAGATACAAAGTTACCTGATGCTTGTCGGCTAAATTCCACCAATGGTAGGAATCAATCTCGCCGATGGGCCTCATGGCGTCGTTATCGGACCGTTTGAGTTCCCAATACCCTTGGTGATTACTCAGCAGGGTGAAACTAAGTGACTCGGGCAGAAAGGGGACGGTTTCCGGGTCCACGTCGTACTCATTGAATTGCAGGGTCAGATTGGTTCCGTTGGTTCCTTGAAGGGGTGGTTCCGGAAGCGGGGGATAGACCAGTTCCAGCATGCGGTAGAAGTGCCGGCCATCAGAAGCGGCGTCGCTCCGGATATCGCGGCGAATGGGCAGGTCCCGGAGCGCCACCGCCCTTTGGAAATCATGGGCTAATCTCCAAGTTTCCAAATCGTTCGAATCTTCGATATAGTAATGGTTGTCGCGGTCTCTCAGGAAGGTCCATTCCAGAACCGGGACCCGGGCAGTATCGGGATTGTCATCGTGGTCCTCCACGGTGAATCGGGTTTCCAAATCACCCCTGCGAAAGGTGGGAGGTTGCCAATAATCGGTGGAGTCAAAAGCCTGTGCGTTTGCCCCTTGCCGGATTATTTTGACCGATTCGAAGGTTACGGGCCACTCCGGGTGAGGTCGTGAACCGAGGAGCGGAACCCGCCCGATTTCCTGGGCGACATTCAATCCCTCCACAATTTCTCCGAAAACGGCATGTGTGCCATCCAGGCCGGCCAATTGCCCTTCCTGTCCCGGAAATGGAACCATGGTTATGAAGAACTGGCTGCCGCCCGTATTGAGATTGGTTCCCTGGGAGGAGGAGTTGGCCATGGATAGCACACCCCCGCCCTCATGTTTCAACTCGGGCACTATTTCATCGGGTATGGTCCAACCCGGGCCGCCGCTCAAAGTGCCGTCCGGAGAGCCGGCCTGAATGATACGGTTTTCTATGATCCGGTGAACTTGAGTGCCGTCGTAAAAAGGCGTATTGCTGCGCAGACCCTGTTCCTGAAAGTCGTACCATTCGTAGGTCCCTTCGGCCAGACCGATAAAATTCGCTACCGTGACCGGTACCTCCTGGTAATGTAAGCGGGCGGCAAATTCCTTGGTTGCGAATTCCCTGTTGGATTGCCGAAGGGTTACGTTGAAAACGGCATAAATCCCATCCGAGGTGGGGGTAAAGGCGGAGGCGCCGATGGAGGGGCCAAGCAGTAGGATGAGAAAGAAAGATTTGCGGCGCATAAAGGAAATCAAGCGATGTTGGTAGCACAGTTGATATTGGGGATCAAGCCGGGATGTCCCGGCGGAGCTACGTCAGGACGGCACGCCGTTGCAAAACAACTTCGCGACGCACGGTTGAAAGGATCAGCCGTCGCCCAATGGCTGGACATGATGACCTCGAGGGCCAAAGCGGGTTTGGTGTAAGAGAAATGTATAATGGGCATTATCGCTGCTTATAATTTTCGATGGAGGGATCATTCCCTTCCCTCGAACTGAAAATGCGTTGAAAAAACAATTTCATATCCCCAGATTGGCTGTTTTTCCGGCAACGACATGTTCCCCGACCGACAATCCCCCGTTAAGGGCCTAGAGTTCCGGCCTTTCCTTATCCTGGGCCTTATCCTGGGCTGCTTTGGCCCAGGTCTGGTCGGCCAGGACATTGAAAAGGGAAAAATCGCCTATATTACCTGCATGGCCTGTCATGGTCCGGAAGGTCATGGCAACAAGTTGCTCAATGCTCCCCAGATCGCCGGGCTTCCCGCCTATTACATCGAGACTCAATTGCACAATTTCAAGCATGGCATTCGCGGGGCCGATCCCCGCGATACGACGGGTCTGCAAATGCGTCCCATGTCGATGACGCTGGCGGACGAGCAGGCCATAAAGGACGTGGCCGCCTACGTAGCCACCTTCACTCCCAAAGTGCCGGAGGACTTCCTGGAGGGCGGGGATCCGGTCAAGGGTCAGGCTGCTTACGCCCTCTGTTTGGCCTGCCATGGCCCGGATGCCCAAGGCGTGGAAGCGCTCAAGACTCCCTCCCTGAAATACCAGAGCGACTGGTACATGTTGACCTCCCTGAAAAAATTCAAGGAAGGCATACGGGGGACCAATCCCAAAGACATCGGGGGGATGCAAATGCGTCCCATGTCGATGACGCTGGCGGACGAACAAGCCATGAAAAACGTCATCGCCCATATTCGTTCCATTTCCCTTCAGGAATAACCCCATTATCCCAGATGAGCAAAGACCTACCCCACAAAATCGCCGGCAGAACATTTCTCGTTTTGACTGCTTTTGCGGTGGCTTTCGCGGCCGTCGTCTTCATTTTCGTGTTGTAAACCGTTCTATTCCCCGCACCGGCGCATTGTTCCATGATCGAAACCTATTTAGTCCGTGCCTCCTCCTTTGCCGGGGATATCGATTTTCTGAACGATTTGATATTCTGGATTGTGGGGATCTGGTTCCTGACGGCGGAGGTTGTTTTTTTCTACTTCATGTTCCGCTACCGGAAGAAGGCTGGTCAAAAGGCTCAGTACGTTTCCGGGGAGAAAAAGCGGCACAAGAAATGGATTTCCATTCCCCACTACCTGGTTTTGGTTTTTGACGTAGCCATCGTATGGGGCGCCATTGCGGTGTGGTACAACATCAAGCAGCGGCTTCCCGAACCGGATCTGACCGTTGGGATCGTGGCTCAGCAATGGGCCTGGACCTTCGTTCACCCGGGAGCGGATGGCGAACTGCGCACGGCCGATGATGTTGCGGTTGTGGACGAACTCCACGTCATGGAAGGCGCCACCTACCATTTCGAACTCGAGGCCACGGATGTGCTCCACTCCTTTTCCGTGCCGGTTTTCCGCCTGAAACAGGACGCGGTGCCGGGGCGAAAAATTGTGGGATGGTTCAGGCCGACCAAGACCGGGGAATACGATATCCAGTGCACGGAAATTTGCGGTTTGGGACATGGGTTGATGGCGGCCCGCATCTTTATCGAGTCGGCCTATGACCACGAACAGTGGCTCAACCAACGTTATTCCACCATGCCCGGCCAGGCTCTGGCTTCCGCCTCATCCCTCTGAACCATCGAACGTTAGATTCTGCCGTCATGTCCGAAGCCCATACTCACCATGAAATGAGTTTTTGGGAAAAGTACGTCTTTTCCACGGACCACAAGATCATTGGCTTCCAGTACATGTTTACGGGGATTTTCATGGCCTTGATAGGCGGGTTTTTCGTCTACGTTTTCCGCATGCAGTTGGCTTTTCCCGGAATCGACGTTCCGGGTTTTGGGCACGTATCGGAACTGGCATACAATTCCCTGGTTACCAACCACGGCACCATCATGATTTTCTGGTTTGCCATGCCGGTTTTGATCGCGGCGTTCGGCAACTTCCTCATCCCCCTGATGATTGGCGCGGACGACATGGTATTTCCGCGCATCAACCGTTTATCCTACCAGATTTTTCTGCTCAGCGCCCTGGTCCTAATCGCTTCCTTCTTTGTGCCGAACGGGGGTTTTGGGGGTTCCTGGACGGCTTATCCGCCGTTGTCGGCGGAAGCGCAATACAATGCGACTCCTTTGGGCGCGCCCATGTGGGTGATTGCGGTGGGGCTGGAGTTTGTGGCCTTTCTCCTGGGTGGGATTAATTTTATCACCACCCTGATGAATGCCCGGGCCCCGGGGATGAAGATGTACGATATTCCCATCGTGTTGTGGATGATCGTCATCGCCAGCATCCTCTTCATGTGCTCGGTCGGTCCCCTCCTGGCCGGCGCCATCATGTTGTTGTTCGACCAATTGATCGGGACGGGTTTTTACAATCCGGATCTGGGGGGCGATCCCCTTCTCTGGCAGCACTTGTTCTGGTTCTTCGGCCACCCGGAAGTTTACGTGGTTCTGTTGCCGGCCATGGGTATCGTGGCCGATATAATGGCGGTATTTGCCCGAAAGAAACTCTTTGGCTACAAGACGATTCTCTATTCGGTATTTGCCACCGGTATTTTGAGCTTTGTGGTTTGGGCTCACCACCAGTTCATCGCGGGAATCGATCCCCGAATGGCCAATTTGTTTACGGTTACCACTTTAATCATATCGGTGCCCATTGCCGAGCTTTGCTTTGTCTATATTGCCACCTTGTACGGGGCGTCCATAACCTTCAGCACACCCATGCTGTGGGCATTGGCCTTCATGGCGGAGTTCCTCATTGGAGGCGTGACGGGCATCTTCCTCGGGGCCAGTGGTTTGGATGTCTATTACCACGATACCTATTTTGTGGTGGCTCACTTCCACTACACCTTTGTGCCCATTGCCATCATTGGATTCTACGCGGGCATCACCTTCTGGTTTCCCAAGATGTTTGGCCGCATGCTCAACGAATATTGGGGCAAGGTCCACTTTTGGGGAACTATCATCCCCTTCAACCTCATCTTCATACCCCTGTTCATCCTGGGCGCTGCCGGACAGCACCGACGGATTTCCGGTTATGTCCATTTCCCGGATCTCTACACCCAGGACCTGCAAAACCTGCGCATCATCGCCACGGTCTCGCTCATCTTCATGTTGGCGTTTCAGGGCGTTTTCATCGTCAACACGGTCTACAGTTGGTTTAGAGGGAAAAAGGCCGAAATCAATCCCTGGAAGTCCAACACCCTGGAATGGACGGTTCCGTCCCCCCCCCCGCACGGCAATTTCGCAGAGTTCCCCACCGTTTATCGCGGGCCTTATGAATACAGTCACCCCGACCGGGAAGACGATTACTGGCCGCAAAACGAGCCCGGGCCCGACCCGGCCAAATCCCGAAACTAATACCTTCGACCCCCGATATGGCCTTTCAAGTTCCCGCAGCAACTTCCCGCAGCTCGACCGGCATTCCGACCTCGAGGTTGGCGGTTTGGTGGGTGCTCGCCTCCGAAATCGTCATTTTTGGCGGGTTGCTCATGAGTTATCTGCTCTTTCGGTTGCTGCATACCAGTTGGGGATATGAAGCCGCTCACACCAATCCCTACGCCGGAGGCTTCAACACCTTCGTCCTGCTGACCTCCAGTTTGTTTGTCGTGCTGGCCCACCAGGCAGCGGAGGTCGGCGACACCAAACGTTCCTTCCGTTACATCTGGTACACCATAGGGGGAGGAGGCGTGTTCATGCTGGTAAAAGCCTACGAGTACACTTCCGAGATCATGCATGGCTACACCATGCTGAAAAGTGTGTTCTGGTCGTTTTATTACACGGCTACCGGCCTGCACGGTTTTCACGTATTGTGCGGCATGGTCATCATGGGCATCATCGCCCAGGATGTTAAAAAGGGCAAGAACCTCCACCGCGTCGAAGCCATCGGCATCTACTGGCACTTTGTGGATGTGGTCTGGATCTTCCTTTTTCCCCTTCTCTACATCGCCAAGTGATTCCAAGCCTACCTGAACGATATGTCTGAAGCAGCCGAACATCACGACGATCACTCTTCGGGAAAGTACGTCAAAATCTGGGCCATTCTGCTGGTTCTTTTGACCGTCAGTATCATCGGCCCCACCCTTGGCATCAAATGGCTGACCCTGATCACCGCCTTTGGCATTGCCATCGTCAAGGCCGGCATGGTTTGCGCCTACTTCATGCACCTCAATATCGAGCTCAAGTATATCTGGTATCTCCTGTTCGCCACCCTTCTGCTGCTGCTGATTTTGTTTACCGGATTTGCCCCTGATGTCATGAAGCCGTCCGGCCAGCGCTGGTCCAGCACCTACGTCGAGCCCACCGAGGAAGAAATCGCCGTTCATCCCCCGGAAGCGGACTACGCGGGGGACCAGACCGAAGCCGCGCCCCATTGATTTTCGCCATGCCCACATCCGCCATGTCCGGACCACAACCGGTTGGGTCCGCCAGAACCCAGACCCGGACGGGTCCGGTTATTCCAAACAGTCTCCTGGCTATGGTGGCCTTGATTTTGACGGAGATCATGCTCTTTGCCGCCCTGATCAGCGCCTTTCTGATCGTCAAGTCGGACGCTTCCATATGGCCGCCCCTGGGGCAGCCTCGCTTGCCCGTCATCGTGACCGCGGTAAACACCGTGTTGTTGCTGGCCAGTGGTTTCACGTTCTATTGGGCCAACCGGAGATTTCGGGCGGGAGATTTCCCCATCTCCAGGAAATTACTGGGGATGGCCGTTTTTCTGGGCGGCATATTTGTCACGATTCAGGGTTACGAATGGAGCAAGTTGCTCGGGTTCGGTCTGACCGTGACCTCGAGCATCTACGGTAGTTTTTTCTACCTCATAATCGGCTTTCACGCTCTGCACGCGGTGGGCGCCCTGGTGGCCATGCTCCACTTGTTCCTCACCTTTGGACCCCAAGGACAATCCGCCTCCCGTTTTCTGGGAACCCAGGTGTTCTGGTATTTTGTGGTGGGCATTTGGCCCATTCTCTACTATCTCGTTTACCTATCCTGATCGGTTTTATGAAGATGAAGGGGAATTCCATAATCGCTCTGGTCTTCTGTTTCCTGTTGGCGGGGTTGGCGCAGGCGGATGCTTGCCCGGTTTGTTTCGATGCCAAGGAGGAAACGCGCTGGGCCTTCTATTTTTCCACCGCATTGCTTTCCATTCTCCCACTCTCCATGGTCGGTGGGGTCATCTTATGGATCCGCACCCGGTTCAAACGTGTTCGCCCCGAATCCGGGGCTCGACCTGAATAGCGCCATTAAATCACGCATGCCTCACAAATTTTCTACCGCGCTCCGGAAGTTGCGGAGGAAGGGGGAATGTTCGCTAAGCTCACGAATTAGGAATTAGGAATGTTTCGATTTGGGGATTGGCGGGTGAGGAGGACAAGGCAGTGGGAAGGGGTCACCCGCAATTGCCACCTGGTTAAGGAAATTTACCATGAAATATCGAATTAAGGCCGGCGTCGGGAGCCCTTTGAATGCATGAGAAATGCGGGCCAGTTGTCGGTGCAACCTGCAAAGAAGATGACTAAAAAAATATGCTATTGGTCTCTCATTTCTCTTCTCTTCCCCCTCGTGTCGGAGGCGCAGGAAAGTTTCGAGGAAGTCTTCCCGGAAATCTATGAATTAGAAGAATTCGTAACCACCGGCTCTTTGCTGCTTTCCAATGAGGCTGCTTCAGTGCCGGTTCAGGTGATTGAGCGCAAGGACTTCGATTCCACTGGCTTCGTTACGGCAGAGGAGTTTCTGCAAAATCTGCCCGTCAGCAATGCGGGAGCCGTTCCGATGCAGAACAACCAGACCGGATTTACCCCGGGAGCTTCCTCTGTTTCGTTGAGAGGTCTCGGGCCCGACTCCACCCTGATACTGATTAACGGCATACGCCTCGCTCCCTGGCCCACCGGGTCTGGCGGCACTACCGCTTTCATCGATCTGAACTCCATACCGGTAGCGGCCATTAGACGGATTGAAGTGCTGAAAGAGGGGGCCTCCGCCACCTATGGCGCGGATGCTGTAGCCGGGGTGATCAATATCATCACCAACACGGATTTCGAGGGCGCGGAGATTGTGACTCGCTACGGAAATGATATTTCCAGCACGGATTCCTCCGAATTTTACAGCAGTGTCGTCTTTGGTGTTGGCGGGTCCGATGCAAATATCACCGGCAGTGTATTTTACCTGAAGAAAAACCCCATCTCCAATGCAGACCGCCCCTATTCGGCCGTCCCGCCCTTTCTCAGTTCCAACTCGATTCCGATCAACATACAGATATCCGCTGAGGCCGCCCGCGAAGCGCTTGGTCTGGGTCCGGATGGACTTATACCCGGTTTGGATACCGAGGGCATGCCCTCCCCTCCGGACCGCGCCGTTCTGGTTACTTCCGGTCCTTCCAACCCGGACGGCACGCGCACCGGAAGCGCCCATGTCGAGAACAACGACGGCAATCTGACTGCGGACCAGTACACCTATCTGGACGGTTTTGGCATGCATTCGCGCTACAACTACAACCTTCTGGCGCCGGCCACCCCGAGGATTGAACGGATGGGGACTTTTCTGAACTTCAAACAGAAATTATCCGATACCGTCACCGCTTCCGGCGACTTCAGCTACACCCTGGCGGAAGCGAATGATGCCCTTGCCCCCACCGCCACCGGGCCTTTCCGAAATTTGGACGGCACCAGCCTGGTCATTCCCGCACGCACTCCTTTTCCCATAAGCCTCCCCACTTCGAACGTGGAAGGAATCGCGGAACCGGGTTACGTCAAGTATACGCAGGACGGCCAGAATTTCTATCGTCTGAGCGAATTGCCTCCCGGGGCTTTCAATCCTTTCAACCCTTTCAATCAGGATCTTGAAGGGGTTACCCGGGCCCGCCTGGAAGAATTCGGCCGGAGGTTGGTTGACACTCATACCGAGGCCTACCTCGCCACCTTGGAGCTTAAAGGGAAGGAACTGGAAGTCGGCGACGCCAATTGGAGTTTTGACACGGGCATCCGGGTCAGCCGTGTAGAGGAACTAAGCGTGTTTAGGGGTGTTTCCGCCAGCCGTATAAACCGCTTGATGAATGCGAACGATCCTTGGTTCGATCCATCCAGCAGCCAATTTCTCGACCTCGGCACCCAGCCCTACAACCCCTTCGGCGCCTCTCAGTTCGACGGTTATTGGAGCGAAAACAACCGCGCTCTGGCCGAGCATGCGGTTGTTGCCCTCCGGACCGCGGCCAATTCCGAGGTATTGTTCGGCCATGCCCATGTATCCTCCGAAAATCTTTACTCACTTCCGGGTGGGGACCTGGGGCTGGCCTTCGGTTATGATTGGCGGAGGGAAACGATTAACCAGTTTCCCGACCCATCGCAGGAAAGTGGCGACATTGTGGGTTCATCTACCCGAACACTGACCAATGCCAGCCGCGACATCCAGGCCCTGGTCTTCGAAGGCTCATTGCCCATCATTGGACCGCAAATGCTTGCTCCGATTTATAACTGGGACGTCAATCTTTCCGGACGTTTCGAGGATTTCGTCACCAGCAAACGGTCGACTTTCGTGCCGAAAATCAGCTCCCGCCTCGCCTTCACCGAAGATTTTATCCTGCGAGGCAGTTGGAGCAATGGCTTCCGTGAACCCTCTCTCTTTGAGCTTTTTTCCGGCAAGACGTCCGGTCTGACCGCCCTTTCCAATCCCTGGAACCCGGATGACATTAACCCGGAAATTCCCATCACAACCGCCGGCAACCCCGAACTTGAACCCGAATCTTCTGAGAGCTGGAGCTTGGGGGCCGTCCTTTCTCCCAATTTTTTGGAAAATTTTACTCTCAATCTGGATTATTGGCAAATCAAACGCAGTGGAGCGGTGTCCAGCGACCCGCAGGACACGGTTGATCGCATTTTCGCCGGCGATCCCCTTTCCCCCGGTGAAAAAGTCCATTTGGACAGTCAGAATAATATCCTTCTCCTGGATACTTTGTTTCAGAACTCCGGCTACACTACCTTTAATGGTATTGATCTGGGGACCAACCACATCCTCCAGACTGACAACCTTGGAATTTTTCACTGGGGGGTGAACTTCACCTGGCTGCTGGAAGCCCTCATCCAAAGCAACCCCAACAGCACCGCCTTCGACCTCGTCGGTTACGGGTCGGGAACCTCTTTGGCCCTTCGCGAACCGCAAGGTAGCGATGTACAAGTCGGAACCAAGGACGGGCAGCCACTGGTCATCACCAACGTGGGCATGAATCATGACGGCTATCTCGAATACAAATTCACTACTACTTTTGGTTGGGATTATCGGAACTTCGAAATCTTCCTGGTTGGCCATTACACCTCCGGTTTTGCCGACATCGACCGTGACTTCCAACTGACCGAAGTGGACGATCGTCTGCTGTGGGACATGCAGCTTGCCTACGGGTTGCCGCCGGAACGGGTCGGTTGGCTGGGCGGAACGACCTTCACCCTCGGCATCGAAAATCTTTTCGATACCGACCCCCCCACAGCCTTTGCCGCCTACCAGAATTCCGTCGGCTATCCCGGTTTCCTCTACGAGCCGGACGGCCTCCGCTACTACCTGAGCATCAAGAAGGCCTTTGGGCAATAGGGCTAGTTGCTCCAGTCGAGCATGCGTTTGATGGGCCGGAAAGCATTTTGGCGGATGGATTCTTCCAGCTCGATTACCGGGGACAGGTTGGCCAGGGCATCCCGCATTTTTTCTTCGGTGTTCAGTTTCATGAACCGGCAATCGTTGCAAGCGCAGGTGTCGGTGGGCCCGGCGATAAAGCGTTTTCCAGGGATATCCCGGCGGAGGCGATTGAGCATGCCGGTTTCGGTAACAACGATGATGTCCCGTGAGGGGTGGCGCCGGCAAAAGCCCAACATTCCCTCGGTGCTGCAGACTTCATCGGCCATGTCGCGCACGGTTTCCACGCACTCCGGATGGGCCACTATGGGGGCCCCGGGAAATTGAGCCCGCAGCCTTTCCAGAGACTGAACGGTGAACAAGACGTGCGCATAACAACTTCCCGGCCACAGCTTGAGTCGGCGTCCGGTCAGTTTGGCTACCCATTGTCCGAGGTTCTGGTCAGGGACAAACAGGATGTCCTTATCCTCCGGAACCCGCCGCACGATCCGGACGGCGTTTCCGCTGGTACAGATAACGTCGCTGATGGCCTTTACAGCGGCGGAGCAATTGATATAGGCCACCACATAGGTATCGGGATGGGCGTCCTTATAAGCCTGGAGTTTCGGGGCGGGACAGGAATCGGCCAAAGAGCAGCCGGCTTGGGGGTCGGGAAGGACCACGGTTTTATGCGGATTGATGATTTTAGCGGTTTCCGCCATGAAGTGAACCCCGCAAAACAGGATGACATCGGCATCTGCTTTTGCCGCCTGGTAGGATAAACCGAGGGAATCCCCCACGTAGTCGGCGATTCGCTGGATGGGATCTATCTGGTAATTGTGGGCCAGGATAATGGCGTTGCGCTCTTTTTTCAGTTGCAGGATTTCCTCTTGAATAAGGGTGAGAGGTTCCTCCTTGAAATCGATGGAGGAAACTACCAGCGGATCGTATGCAAGCGCTTCGGGCACGGGATGACTCAATTCAATCCTCCAGGGATAAACCTTCAGGGAATAGGCACAACGTTAATGAACTTCCTTGGGGGCTATAGAGGTCTGAAGTTTGCGACAGGTTGTTAACTTTCCTGCAATTTTGCGCTTAGATCCTCCAGCAACCTATGGTAGGAAGGGTGACTGCGCAGGTTTTCCAGGTCCGGATCTTCCTGCACCCAGTTGATGTCCCGGTATCCGAGTTCCACCGCTTTGGCCAGCACGGTCAAGGCGTCCTTCAAGCGGCGCTTAAGGGCAAGGCTACAGGCCAGATTGTAATGAACCAACGGATTGCCGGGCCTCAACCGGACCAGCTTCCGGTCCATTTTAAGGCCGTCGTCGATACGCCCGGCGCGGGTGTAAAGCCCGCCCAGAAGTTCGATGACTTCAACATATTTGGGATCCTTTTTCAGGATGCTTTCGTAAAAAGAGATTTCAAAATTTTGCTGATCGCTCATCATTCGCGCAATTCTCGCAGCAACCACTGGTCTTCAAGCGCTCGCAGGAGGCGCTGACCTGAAGCCGCTGATCTTCCACTGAAAGGCCCAGTTTTTGGGCCACGGAATGTCCATACCACTCCAGAAAAGGGGCGTCCATCTCGAAGATTTTATCGCAATCCGTGCAAATCACCTGGGCCTGCGATGGCTCCTCCTCGCGGGCGGGGCAGTAAAACTTGTAATTTTTCCCGATATCGACTTCCCGCACTACCCGGCTTTCCGTGAGAATGGGCAGGGTGCGGTAGACGGTGGCACGGCTGACCGTATGGTCGATCCTGCGGGAATGCTCCAGAAGTTCCTCCGCCGTGAAGTGTTCGGGGGATTGCCGGGCGGCGCGGAAAATGGCCATCCTCTGACTGGTTACGCGCAGTCCCAGATTGGCCAGGCGGGATTTGAAACTTTCTCTTCCGGATTCGACGGCCACAGTAGCGACAGGGGGATGAATGAATTTACCTAGACGCGAAGATTAGAGGCGACAAACTGGCCCGCGTCAATGTTGGATGTTTGGGGAATTGCCACTAATTATGCCAAGGACGCCCAGAATCGCCCTCGTTTTACCCCTTGGGGGACTTGAAAAAGTGCTCGAATACCGGGTTCCGGCGGTTTTGCGGGAGAAATTGAGGCGAGGGTGTCTGGTGCGGATTCCCCTTCGCAATCGCCAGGAGTTGGGGGTCGTCATGGAGCTTCGGAAAAAGGGGGAGATGGCCCCGGAGAAACTGAAGAACATACACGATCTGGTCATGGAACACCCGGCCTTGACCCGGGACTCAGCCGAGTTGATGTATTGGATGCACGATTACTACGGGGCCGGCTTTGAACGGTTGCTCGAAACCTTCATCCCCGCGGTGGTGAGGAAGGGAATGGGCCGGAAACTGGAAAAGCGGTTGGTTTTGGCCGGGAAATTCTCCTCCGAGGCATGGGAAGCCTTGAGGAAGAGGGCGCCCAAACAGGCCCTGGCCTACCAGTTTCTGGGCGATCAGGTAAAGCCGCTCAAAAAAAGCCTGGTGGCAAAACGCCTCAAGGTGAGTCTTTCCGTTTTGGATGGTCTGGTTAAAAAAGGATTGATCAGGGAGGTGTTGGAGGCGATTGAACGGGTCGCCTACGCCGATGAATTCGGCGAAGCCGAGCAGGCCCAAAACCAGGAGTTTCAGTTGACGGAAGAGCAGAGGAAGTGCGTCGATTCCATAGGCCTCAGCCTGAGAGATGGGAAATTCAAGGTCCACCTTCTCCACGGGGTGACGGGATCGGGAAAGACCGAGGTGTACTTGCGGGCCATACAACCGGTTATCCAGTCGGGCAAAACGGTGATTTTTCTGGTGCCGGAGGTGGCCCTTACCCCGCAAACGGTCGGCCGGCTCAGGGCGCGGCTAAATCAGTTCAATTTCAAAACGGTTGTCTGGCACAGTCACTTGAGCGATGGGGAGCGGCTGGACGCCTGGACCAGTTTGGCCTCGGGCGAGACCCGGATCGTGGTGGGGGCGCGGTCGGCTTTGTTCGCCCCTTTGAGCAACCTGGGGCTCATCATTGTGGATGAGGAGCACGAACCGGCCTACAAACAGGAGGAGACACCGCGCTATCACGCCCGTGACGTGGCGGTGTACCGGGCCAAATTGAACGATGCGGTCTGCGTTCTCGGATCCGCCACTCCTTCCCTGGAATCGCTTTATAACGTTTCCACGAAAAAGTACGTGTGCGATCGCATCTTCAATCGGGTGGACAATCGTCGCATGCCGACGGTTCATGTAGTCGATATGCGGCAGGAGTATATCAGCCAACGCAGCGCCGTAACCTTGTCGCGGGCTCTGGTTTCCATGTTGCGCGATCGAGTGGAAAAAAAAGAACAGGCCATCCTCTTCTTGAATCGCCGCGGCTACTCGCGCAGTATGATTTGCCCGCAATGCGGATGGGTGGCCCATTGTCGGCATTGCAGTATACCCCTCACCTTTCACCGCAAGGTGGACAAGCTGATCTGCCATTTGTGCGGCCTGGAGGATCCCGCCCCGTTCCGTTGTCCGGCCTGCGCATCGGCCCAAATCAAATGGAAGGGCTCGGGGACACAGAAGGTCGAGGAGATCGTGAAGCAGATCCTGCCGCGGGCCACCGTCGTCCGGATTGATGCCGACACCATGACAAAGAAAAACCTCTTTCGAAAAATTCTCAGCGAATTCCGCCGCGGCCGAATAGACATTCTGGTGGGCACCCAAATGATCGCCAAGGGTTTGGACTTTCCCAACGTCACGCTGGTGAGTCTCATCGATGCGGATATATCGTTGCACATGCCCGATTTCCGGGCGCACGAGCGAACCTTCCAACTGCTGGTGCAAGTGGCCGGTCGGGCCGGTCGGGGAGATCTTTCGGGGGAAGTTCTGGTCCAGTCCTTCACCCCCTATGTGGGGCCTATCCAGTTTGCCCGCCGGGAGGATTTCGATGGATTCCTGGAGGAGGAACTCGCACTCCGCAAGGAGCACGATTATCCTCCCTACCGAAACCTCATCCACCACCTGTTTCGTGGCCTGAATCCCGAAAAAGTGGAATTTTTTGCGGAGCGGTGGGTCAGGCACGTGGAAGAAGCCGACCTGGGATGGGTTGAAATTCGCGGCCCGGTTCCGGCTCCCATCGAAAAAATCAAGGACTATTACCGTTACCAGGTCTGGTATTTTACTAAAAATGTTTCCAGGACCATGCCGATTTTGCAGTCGCTTCGCCAGGACTTCCCCATGAGTGAAGATGTATTGGACGTGTTCGACGTCAACCCGATGAACCTGGCCTGACCGCGGCGGTCAAATTATCGGATCGGGCAAGTGATGGTCCATGCTCAGGGCGGGTTGATCGACTTTGCATTTGCCGATGATCCGGGCGGGAACCCCGGCCGCGGAACAGTGATTGGGCACATCGATGAGCACCACACTGCCGGCGCCTATTTTTGCGCCCGTACCGATATTGACGTTGCCCAGGATCTTGGCCCCGGCCCCGATGAGCACACCGTGTCCAACTTTGGGATGGCGGTCGCCCTTTTCCTTCCCCGTTCCTCCCAGGGTCACATCGTGGAGTATGGATACGTTGTTGCCCACCACGGCGGTCTCGCCGATGACCAGACAGGTGGCATGGTCGATCAGGATGCCCCGGCCCAATCTGGCGGCGGGATGAATATCCACTCCCCATTGTTCGGAAATGAGGCTTTGCAGGTAACGGGCCAGGCTCTCGCGGTTGGATTTCCAGATGGAGTGACCAAAGCGGTAGGCCGTAAGCGAATGGTACCCCTTGAAAAATAGAAAGGGGGCCAGGATGCCGTCGGAGGCGGGGTCCCGGTCGAGAATTGCTTTCAAGTCAGCCCGGATGGCAGCCTGAAAACCTTTCTTCGATTGAGCGATTTGCCAAAACAGGTCAAACAGCGTGATTGAGGGGATATTCTGACAACCCAGTTTTTGAGCGAGATGGAAGCTGATGGCCCTTTCCAGGGAAGCCTGGCTCAAAATAACCTCTTCCAGGAAGCTGGAGAGCAGCTTTTCCCTGGCTGCGGTTTCTCCCGCTTCTTTGCGGAGTTGGGTCCACACTGGATCATCGGTTGTCATGGTGCCGTTGATAAAAGGAAACCAGGTTTCAAAACGCAAGCGGGGAAGCGCCGAAAGCTTTCAGCGAAGGAGGAGGGGGAGGGAAGGCGCGCGAAGGCGCGCCAATTAGGAATTAGGAATGAAAATGCGGGTTAGAGAAAATCTTTGTAATTTTCCACCGTGGCTGGATGAAGTTCCACCCAGTGGCCGGGTCGGACTTCCTTGAAAACCCCGGGCTGCCGGGCTTCCGCTTCGGTGCAGGGCATCCAACTGCGGCGGGCAAAGGCGCATCCAACCGGTGGATCGATGGGGGAGGGCACGTCGCCTTTGAGAATGATCCGTTTGCTCTTTTTTCGGGGATCGGGAATGGGGATAGCGGAAATCAGGGCTTTGGTGTAGGCGTGATAAGGATGGCGGTAAATGGAGTCGGCCGGGCCCGACTCGACGATTTTTCCGAGGTACATGATAGCGATGCGATCGGAGATGTGTTTCACCACGGCCAAGTCGTGGGCAATGAACAGGTAGGAAAGTTTCATGGCCTCTTGCAGGTCCATCAACAAGTTCAAAACCTGGCTTTGCACCGAGACATCCAAAGCCGAAACCGGTTCGTCGCAGATAATCAGTTTGGGATTGAGGGCTATGGCCCGGGCGATCCCGATGCGCTGGCGTTGACCCCCGGAAAATTCGAAGGGGAATCTATCCGCCGCGCTGGAGGGCAAACCGACTTTTTCCAACAATTCATGGACTTTTTTTCTGCGGAAACCGGCTTCCCCCATGTCGTGCAGGATGAAGGGCTCCTCCAATATCTCTCCTACGGAATGCCGGGCATTGAGCGATTCGGCCGGATCCTGAAAGATCATCTGAATATCTTTTCGATAGGACTTCAGGACCTTGCGGGAAAGTTGGGTCAGCTCGACGCCGTTGAATTTAACGGACCCGGCTGTGGGATTGTTCAATCGGACCACGCAATTGCCCAAGGTGGATTTGCCACATCCCGATTCGCCCACCAACCCGAGGGTTTCACCCGGATGGATGGAGAGGGTGACATCGTCCACCGCCTTGCAAACCTTTTTGGCCCGCATGAGGACACCCCCCTTGACCGGGAAGTGCATTTTCAGATTTTTGATTTCCAGGAGCGGAGTGCGGGTGGCGCCTTGATGGAGGTGGCGTGCCGCGTCGGAATTTGCCATCGGGTCGACCATGGTGGATTTGTCCTCAAAATACCCGCACGCAGGATTCGTCTTCCACCCATTGGCCGTCCTCAATTTCCACGAGATCGGGCCGGACGGTCCGGTAACGGTCGGATTCCACGTAGGATCTGGCTTCGGGGTGGGGGGACCTCGGGGCAAACCGGGCTCCGGCGGGCAGCTCGCGCAAACCGGGAACAAAGCCTTCGATGGTTTGCAGCCGGCTTTTGCGGGGATTCTCCAATCGGGGTATGGAATTGAGCAGGCCGCAGGTGTAGAGGTGTTGTGGATTTTCAAAAATTTGATAAACGGAGCCCATTTCCGCGATGCGGCCCGCATACATCACCACCACCTCGTCACAGGTTTCCGCGATTACCCCCAGGTTGTGGGTGATCATGATGATGGACATGCGCATCTCGCGTTGGAGCGATTGCATCAGCTCGAGGATCTGGGCCTGAATGGTGACGTCGAGGGCAGTGGTGGGTTCGTCGGCGATCACCAATTTGGGCTTGAGGGCCAGGGCCATGGCGATAACCACCCGCTGCCGCATCCCGCCCGAGAGTTGGTGGGGATATTCCCCAACTCGAATTTCCGGGGAAGGAATGCCAACCTTGGCCAGCATGTCGATGGAGCGATCCCAGGCCTCCTTCCGGGAAATGGATTTGTGGTGAAGCTGGTAGACTTCCCTCAGTTGTTCGCCGATGCGATGCACCGGGTTGAGCGCGGTCATGGGTTCCTGAAAAATCATGCTGATCCCGGCCCCGCGGATTCGGTATAACGCCTCGGCTGGCGCGGTGACCAGATCGCGGCCCTCGAACAAGACTTCCCCATTCAGGATCTTTCCCATCGGGTAAGGCAATAAGCGCATTATGGATAGGGCCGTAACACTCTTGCCACACCCCGATTCTCCTACAATCCCCAAGGTTTTGCCTCTTTTCACCCTGAAGGAAAGGCCATCCACCGCCCTCAACTGCCCTTCATCCGTGTCGAAGGCGGTGACCAGGTCTCTCACGAGGAGGATGTCACTGTCGTCCCGTGAGGTCATGGTGCAAGTTGAATCCGCCGGAGCCGGGAGGGGTCAACCCTTCCTCTCAGGGTGTATCCTTATAAATATTGTACTGGTCGAAGACTTTGATGACCGGCGGGAAGGTTTCACCGGATCGTCTGGCCGAACGGGTGGCCTGTTTTTCCTCCTCATCCATCCAATGGAGGTAGTAGGTTTGGTACTGATCGGCTATCCGGACATTGAAGTCCTGGGGCCATTTGATCCATCTCCATGATCCGACCCTGAGGAAGGGGCGCACGTAGGCGGGCATGAAGGTGCCCCGTTGGTAGACGATTTGCTGAATCCGATGGGCAATTTCTCTCATTTCCTCGACGTCCTCCGATCCCCGGTATTGTTCGATGAGGCGGTCCACTTCCGGATCAGCGAAACTTTGTATATTATTGGTGTCCGGTTTCGTCTTGCGGTCGGGGTTGACCGAGCCATCGGGAAGGAAGGCTCTATCGTAAGCCTGGGTGGAGTGATAGTATTCGAAATAACGGGGGTACATTTCCGGGGAGGTGCCGAAGCCGACAAAAACCATTTGATGCTTCTTTTCGTCGAGCTTCTTGAAACCAGCAGTCAGGTCGAGAATATCCAGGTTTATTTCGACCCCGGCCCGGCGCGCTTCTTCCTGCAGAATGGTCAGGATATCCATGGCGGTATGATAGGGGGAGGTCAGGGTAATGGATAATTCCCGCCCCTGATCATCGACCAGAATTCCCTTTTCGTTGCGGTGTTTGAAGCCCGCCTCGGCGAAATGTTGCAGGGCTTTTTCCACGTTGAATTCACGGGCTCTGATCCGGGGATTCACGAAGGAGCCAAATCCTTCGCTGTTTGAATTCATGCGCACGAGGTCTCCCCGGCTGTATTCCTCGATCACCTTCTTCCAGTTGAAGGCGTAGTGGAGGCCGATTCTCAGGTTGCGATCATCCACCATTGGCTGCGCCATGTTTATCCAGATGCCGTAGGAGGGTCTCGGTATATCGTTGTAAAACGTGTATTTGTGGATGTATCCACCGGCCACGACCTCGTGATCGTCGGGCAGTTTATCGTGCCAATGGGGAGTGAGGTTGAGGCTGAATATATCGAGTTCACCTTTGATGAATGCCTCCAGGGCTTTATCGATTTCCCGGATGACACCGATATGGATGACGTCGAAATTAAACCGGTTTCTGAGGAATTTATTATCCCGGGCCCACCAGTTTTTGTTGCGGGTCAACCGGATAAACCGGCCCTTGTTGATGTCTTTCTCGTGTATGACGTAGGGGCCGGTAGTGGGAGCAAACTTCCATTGGTAGGTATCGACAAAGTTTTCATCCAAAACCCCGTAGTAATGCAGGGGCAGGGGGGTGAAGCCGAGCAGGCGCGTGGTCAGGTCGGGTTTTGCTTCGGGGATGGAGATGGAAAGGGTGTGGTCGTCGTATTTTGTGATGTTGGCGAAGTTCCGGTTGAAGTAATTGATGTACCAGGGGTCCTGCAGGTGCTCGGATTGAAAAAAATACAGGGCATACAAAAAATCGTTTGCCGTAATGGGCACTCCGTCCGACCAGGTCGCATCGGGATGCAGCCGAAAATACCCCGTCTTTCTTTCGCGGTCTATGGCCCACTCTTTGGCCAGTTCGGGATAATATCGAAATCCGTTTTCGGAGATCTCCGTAATGTTGGGATGACGGGAACCCAGGGAGAGCGCCATGTGGTCCAACAGGTAGGCCCGGAAGTAGGTGCTGGCGTCGGGCCCGGCGGTGCGAAGGGTTCGGGGAAAATCCCGGATGTAATCGTACAACGTACCGCCCTTTTTGGCATTCGGGCTGCCCAGGTCGGGCAGGTCCATTCCATTCTCCCAGGAAAGGTCGGAGGGTAGGTCCTCGGGAGTGGCGAAGCGAAATAACGGGGGAAATTCCCCGGCCGCGGCGCGTTCATCGACCTCCTCCTGGGTGATTCTGCCGGCCTCCAGATCCTGGAAAACGTCCGGGCCCAAATACACTTTAGACTGCATGTATTGGAGGATTTCCGCCGGTATTTCGACCGGGTCCCCACTCGCGGCGGATGACGACGGGATAGCGCCTTCCTCGCTTTTGGGTCCGCATCCTCCCGACAGGGCGAGGGCGGCAAGTAAACTTACAGTGAGGCGTAGATCTGGGTTCATTTTGAAAAACGCTATCGATAACGGGTATATTTCTTTGGGTCGAAGGCTTCTCGGATACCTTCCCCGATGAAAGTGACGAGAACGAGCAAAAAGGTGAGGGCGCAAAAGGCGGAACTCACGATCCAGGGCGCATTGGTGACATTGTCCCGTCCCTGTTTGAGGAGTTCCCCCAGGCTCGGGGTGGGAGGGGGCAATCCGTATCCCAAAAAGTCCAGGGCGGTGATCGCGGCAATGGCTCCGCTGATGGTGAAGGGAATAAACGTTACCAAGGTGGAAATGGTGTTGGGCAAAATGTGATTGAAGATGACCCGGGTCGAACTGGCGCCCATGACAATGGCGGCTGAGGCGTAATCGCGAGCCTTCTCCTTGAGGGTGGCGGTGCGCATGTAATAGGTCATTCCAGTCCAGGAAAACAGTACCATGATGATCAAGAGGATGGCGATACGAATGCCCAGATCAAATTCCGTGGGAACGACCGAAAATATGATGATCACGGTGTAGATGAAGGGAATGTTCGACCATATTTCGATCATGCGTTGGAAAATCAGGTCGAACGTGCCTCCCCAATAGCCCATGAGGCAGCCCAGGCCGATGCCGATAAGGTAGGTCAGGACCATGAAGGCGAGGGCAAAGAAGATGGCGATGCGAAAACCATAGGCCAGTCGGGCCAGGATATCGCGTCCGGTCTGGTCGGTGCCCAGGTAGTGCTGGCTGCTCCAACCGGGCGGTTGGGGTTTGAGAACGCCTAGGTAGGTATTGTTCTCATTCGGATTGAATGGAACCATTGGCATGATGGCCCAGTTCCCCGACTTTTCCCGCTCGAATCGTCTGTCGAGATCGCGATACCTTACGGGCTCGAAACCCTCGGGTCCGGTAAGACCGAATTCACTTCCCAGGGCCACCCGTCCGTAGGTGGGAAAGGAGAGTTGACCCTGGTAATACACTGCCAGGGGCCGGTCGTTGATAAACAATTCCGAGAAGAGGGAGGCGAACCACAAAACGCCGATGACCAGGAACGACACATAACCCCTGCGCAGGTGACGGAAGCGCTTGAATTTTTTCAGGGTCGCGGGATCCCACCGAATGTAGAGAAAACGGCGTCCCAACCACGCCAGAATGATGATAATGCCCAATCCGGCGTAATAATTACTTTTCCATCCCAGAAAACCACTGAGAAGAACCATGGTCACCAGGGCCAATTTACGGTTGAGCAGGATGCGCTTCCTGCCCGAAACCGTTTCGCCTGATGGGTTCTGGGAGTCGGCCTTCATTGGAATTTGACCCGGGGATCGACCAGGGCGACCAGGATGTCGGATATGATGTTGCCGAGCAGCAGGAGGGCGCTGGATAAGAGCACCACGCCCATGACCACCGGGTAGTCGCGTTGAAAGACGGAGTCCAACCCCAGCCACCCGAATCCATTAATGTCGAAGAGGGCCTCGATAAGAAAGGACCCCGAAACAAAAAGGGTGATGTTCTGCCCGAAGGTAGTGGCGATGGGGATGAGTGAATTGCGCATGGCATGCCGGATAACGGCCCGCTTGAAACTCGAGCCCTTGGCCACGGCCGTCCGCATGTAATCGGCCGCCAGATTGTCGAGCAGATGGTTTTTCATGAGCAAGGTGGTTACGGCGAAACTCCCCACCAGGTAACAGATGAGGGGGAGTACGGAATGCAGCAGAATGCTGAGCAAGGCCTCGCCGTTGGCAAAAACCTGCCAGGGCATGAGGTGCTGAAACTCGTAACCGACAAATCCACCCATGGGAAACCAATCCAGGCGAACGGCGAAAAACAGCAGAAGAAGGGCCCCCAGCACGTACCCGGGTATGGCGTACCCGGCAAAGATCAGCACCGAGGTGACCCCGTCAATGGTGGTCCTGTGTTTGAGCGCCTTGAGAATGCCCAGGGGAATGGAAATGCTGTAGGTAAAGAAAAATGTGATCAGCCCGTAGAAAGTGGAAATGGGGAGCGCTTCCCTTATGCGTTGCAGGACGGGTTCGTTCCATCGGTAGGATTCCCCCAGATCTCCCGTGAGAACCTTTCCCAGCCAACTGACGTAGCTGACCAGAACGGGCTTATCGAAACCGTAATATTCCTTGAGTTTTTGGAGTTGATCCTCCGATAGCGCTTGCTGGCCGCCGACTGTGTAATTGGAAGCTTGGTTGGCCCCGGCCAACCGCATTTGCACCAACCTTTGTTCCACCGGGCCTCCGGGAACCACCCGGGTAATGGCAAAGACGATGAGGGTGATGCCCAAGAGGGTAGGGGGTAGGAGAAGGAATCGCCTTATGAAATAGTCTCGCATTCAAACAGTACCCAGGTTCAGGAAAAGCTACGGGGCAGGCCGAAAGGGTCAAACCTTGTCGCGGGGATCGGCCTTCTCCATAAAGGAGGGCGGACTTTCCAGTCCGCTTTTTTATTTAATCATTTTGAGATTTATGTGGCTAATTCCTTCTTCCTTTTTCTTTCTCTGCGGTTAACTAAGATGATATTCAACCATGGCGCTTTCGGTTAAACTATTCTGGGGAAGTCTCGGTTTGGCCATTCTCGCCCTCGGGGGTTTGCTGGGAGTGGCCTTTCTCAAAACGGGGCTGACCATTCAGAAATTGCTCACGGAAAACCGGCAATTGAAAGAGGCCATTTCCCTCCTCACCACCGAGGAGCAAATCGGCTACGCCAAGGTGACCCACCAGGAGAGGCGCAATGGAACCCTCTTTACCACGTTGAAATTTGTAGAGACGGCGCGGAACGACCCGCTCGAAACCGTATTTGAAGGGGCGTTTACCCTGGAGGGTGATGTGGCGCATTTCGATGCTTTGATCGTCAAATTCGACAATCAGTTTGTGCGGGAGGGCCGGGGACGTTCCCTCTACTTGTGGAGGCGGGTATACGGTGAGAAAATGGCCCCCAGCGAAGGCTTCCCCATCGAGGCTTTCGGTCGCGAGCCGGAGCGTTACCGGGGTCTTTTAAACGGGCTCTCCCTGCGGGAAAGGGATTTGTTCTGGTCCGAAATCTGGGATTTGGCCCACGACCTCCGGGCCTTGCAGGAGTACGGAATCGTGGCCGTTTACGGTAGCGCGGTGTATACCCAACTCAAACCCGGCCTGGTTTACATTTTCAAGATCAGCCCTACCGGCCAGGTGTTTCCCGAAACCATTCCCGATTTATAGCTTTGCCGGCCTTGTAAAAGTGTATGAAGTACAACGGAATGCAGTTTTCAAGGCCTGACCCTTTTCTTGCAGAAGGCATCACTTTTCCACGTCTTGGACCCGGTTTCGAACCATTGTAGGAGCGGCTTTACGCCGCGATCCCGCGATACGGCCCGGAAGCAATCGCGGCGTAAAGCCGCTCCTACTCATTCCTAAATCCTCATTCCTAATTCTTCCCCGCAGGGGAGGCTGGTGGTGGGAGGCGGATTCGAACCACCGAAGGGTTGCCCCAGCAGATTTACAGTCTGCCCCCGTTGGCCACTTGGGTATCCCACCGCCAAAGATTAAGAGGGGTAAAATGTTGGGTCCAACAGCCTTTGCCAAGACCTTTTTAAGGAATAACGACAGGCAATTCTACAAAAATCCAGCGTCCTTGAAACTATAGAATCCCACGCTGCGGGGATCCTGGCCCGGATTCCCGATGACGACGTGGTCGATAAAGTCTATATCCACTATCCGGGCCGCTTCCCTGAGCTTCCTCGTCACCTGAATATCGGCCTGGCTGGGGGTTGGATCCCCGCTGGGATGGTTATGGAATACGATGATGGCGGATGACCCCGATCGAATGGCTTCCTTGAATACCTCGCGGGGATGGACCAGACTGCTGCTGGCCGTGCCCGAGGTGACCTCGATTTCCCGTATCAACCGGTTCTTTCGGTTCAGGCATAACGTCCAGAATTTTTCCACTTCCAGGCCGGCGGTGATGGGCAAGGCATAGTCGAACACAGACCTCGGGTTGCTGAGCAGGGGAGCTTTGCCCTGTTCCCCCCGGATGACCCGTCGAGCCATTTCCATGACGGCTACGATTTGCAAAGCCTTTACTTTACCGATGCCATTAATGGCGGTGAAGTCCTCCTTGCCCCAATTGATCAGTCGGTGCAGCGAGCCGGCTTTTTTGATGAGGTAGGCCGACAAGGTCAGTACATCCCATCGGGCCGTGCCCGAACGCAGCAGCATGGCCAGCAATTCCGTGTCGCTGAGTTTGCTTGGACCCAACTGATCCAATCGTTCCTGCGGCCGTTCGTTGACGGCGAGATCCTTTAAACGTGATGAGCCGGGAGTTGTCATTGGGGGTATAGGGAATTAGGAGGGAATGATGGAGAGATGGAATGATGGAGAGATGGAATGATGGAACGAGGGAGAGGGGGAGAGGGAAGTTCGCAAAGCTCACGAATTAGGAATTAGGAATGAGGGTGAGAGATGCTAAGGTAGGGGCTTCCAAAGTGAAACATGGATCCTGCTTCGCCCAAAGGCTACCATGCTTCGCCTAATGGCTCCGCACGTCACAGAGCAGGACAGGCCCGGCTTTGCCGGAACAGGATAGCTCTGCGAACAGGAAGTGAAGGAAATTTTAACCACAAAAAGCACAACAGGCTCAAAAAGGAAGAGGCCCGGATTCCGGGAAAGGCTCCGGAGTAGTTGTAGGAGCGGCTTTACGCCGCGATTGCTTCGAGGCTGGTGGGACCCGCGGCATAAAGCCGTTCTTACTCGAAAAGAACCCGAAGCAACGCAAAGGGACTGGGAGAGGGGAAAGGCAGGGAGAGTTAGGAATTAGGAATTTTGGGTTTTGTGTATTTTTGTGCTTCTTGTGGCTAATTCCTTATTCGTGCTTTATTATTGGTGCTTCTTCCAGGTCTTTCCGTGATGAATTTACCGGCTTTCGAGAATGGGTCCAAGCTACGGGTCGCAGGAAGTGCTTGGTGGGGCCCCATTCCGGATTACCTGCCCCGGAGGATTAAAGATAGAACTTGATGAAGGCTTTTTCGCGCAAGCCCTGGAGCCATTTGTCCTGCTCCTCGCGGGCCATTTGGCCGACCAGGATCCCCTCGATCTGGTCGCGGACATCGGCCAGCGGTTGCACCCCTTCTTCTTTTTTACCTTCGATTTTAAGGATGAACAAGTCGTTCCTCACTTGAATGGGTTGGCTGTGTTCGCCCTTTTCCAGGCTGAAGGCAATCTCGCTCAGTTCGTCGCGAATATCGGAACGGTTGATCCATCCCCAATCCCCTCCGCGGTCCTTGCGGGTATCCTGACTGTATTTTTTGGCCAATTCCTCAAATTCGGCGCCTCCATCCAGTTCTTCGATGATCAAGTTTGCTGTTTGCATGAGCAGGTCGATATTTTCCGAAGCGTAGGGGGCCAGCCGTATGAGCTTCAGGTGAACCCGTTCCTCTTCGTAAAAACGGTCTCGTTGCGTGTTGTAATACTCTTCGATTTTGGCGGGACTGACGATAGAGCGGGAACGGCGCTGCTGGCTGAGCATGATTTGGACGATAATTTCTTCGCGCAGTTTGGTGCGGTATTCCCGCATGCTGAGCCCTTGTCCCTTGAGGTAGTCGAGGAACTTTTCCCGGTCGTTGTTGAATTCGTTGACCAAAACGTCGTCGAAACGGTTTTCCACGAATGAACGGGGCATTTTGTAGCCCTTTTCGACAAATTTTTCCTGAAACTCCTTCATGATGAGCACCCGGTCGATGAGGTTCATCAGAACATCCTGCTGCAGCTCGGCCAGCATGGTTTGGAATTCCTGGTTGTTCCTGGCCTTGCGCTGAAGTTGGGGCACCAGGGGGGCAAGGTCTTTGCGCAACTCTTCGTGGGTGATTATTTTGCCCTCCACTATGGCGGCGATGCCGTTTTCCGTGGGCAAATTGTCGTATTGGGAGGGCTGAGCGCCCAGGAGCAGGGGGAGCAATCCCGCACTCCAGGCGGCGAATTTCACTATTTTTTTCATGGAGGATTAACCAATAGCCGGACCACTAGAATTAATCAGGGCGGGGATGGTATGGGTTCCTTTCAGATTCGTCAAGACCCCTTCCGCCCCTGCCTGGGATTTACCGGGATGACCGGAATATTCACAACATGCCTTGCCACCTTCTGCCGGTGCAAAAATTGCAGGATTTCCTCCAGTTTTTCATAGGGATCCTTGCGGGAGAGCCGGGGAAACCGGTGACCGGGCATGATGAAGTTCCCCTTGCCCGACCCGGCTATGCGGCACTTCAGGCGGTTTCCTTCGCTTTCGATCCGGTCGATTCCTTTTTCCTCGGCCAGGGTTCGAATTTTGCATACCTCGAGGAGCGCCTTGACCGTGTCCGGATAGGGGCCGTAGCGGTCCACCAGAGACCGGTCGATTTCTTCGATGGACGCGAGATCCTCGGCCATGGCCAGTTGCCGGTAGACTTCGATTCTGAGCCGGGTTTCTATCAGGTAACGGGGAGGGATGCGGGCTTCCAACAGGCGCCCCCGGGTCGCCTCTATTTCAGCCAGTTTGAGGGCTTGGTAACTGTCTCTGGCGATAGGCGCTTCCGTCGCCTTGCCTTCGCCCATGTAAACGAAATCGAGCTGAACGGTGGCGCGGATTCGCAATGCCGCGTGATCGCCCTTCAGCCGGGCGACACTTTGCTTGAGCAGTTGGCAGTAGAGATCGAACCCCACCCCGGCTATGTGACCGCTTTGTTCGGCTCCCAACAGGTTTCCCGCGCCGCGCAGTTCCAGGTCGCGCAAGGCTATGCGGAATCCTGCGCCCAGTTGATTGTATTGTTTGATTGCGGCCAGTCGCCGCCGCGCCGTGTCGAGAACCCGGGCGTGGCGGTGGAGCAGCAGGTAGGCGTAAGCCTGCCGGTCGAACCTTCCGACCCGGCCCCGGATTTGGTACAGTTGGGAAAGGCCGAAGCGGTCGGCTGCCTCGATGATTATGGTGTTGGCATTGGGGATATCGAGGCCCGATTCGATGATAGTGGTGGAAACCAGCACGTCGTATTCACCGTCTACGAACCGGCTCATGATTCGCTCCAGGGTTCTATCGTGCATTTGGCCATGGGCCACGGCGAATTTCACCTCGGGCAGCATTTCCTCGAGCCGGGCGGCTACAATGTGGATGGATTGGACGCGATTGTGCAGGTAGAAAACCTGTCCCCCCCGGCTTTTTTCCCTGGTTATGGCCCGAGAAACGGTGTCGGGATGGTAATTCTTTATGATGGTTTCGATGGGCCGCCGATTAATGGGAGGCGATTCGATAACGCTCAGGTCGCGGGCCCCCAACAGGGCCATGTGGAGCGTGCGGGGGATGGGAGTGGCGCTCAGCGAGAGGACATCGGCGTTTAGGCGGTATTCCTTGAGGCGTTCCTTGTGCTTGACGCCGAACCGGTGCTCTTCATCGATGACGAGGAGTCCGAGATCTTTGAACCCGACGTCCCGGGAGAGCAGCCGATGGGTTCCCACGACGATGTCGATTCTGCCGCCGGCCAGGTCCTTGAGGATTATTGATTGTTCGGCCCGGGTCCTGAAACGATTCAGCATCTCCACCTCGATGGGGAAGGCGGACATGCGTTGGCGAAAGGTGTTGAAATGCTGTTGGGTCAATACGGTGGTGGGCCCCAGGATAGCCACCTGTTTGCCGTCCAGGACGGCCTTGAAGGCGGCGCGAAGGGCTACCTCGGTCTTGCCGAATCCCACGTCGCCGCAGATCAGGCGGTCCATGGGATGCGGCTTCTCCTGGTCTTTTTTGGTTGCGATGATGGCTTCGAGTTGATCGGGAGTTTCCCGGTAAGGGAAGGTGGCTTCAAAATCCCGTTGCCAGTTGCCATCGGCGGAGAAGGCAAACCCTTTCCGCGAATCCCGGTTGGCCTGGTTTTGCAAGAGCCGGGCCGCGAAATCCAAGGTTGCCTCTTCGGCTCTGCGCCGGGTTTTCTCCCATCGACTGGAGCCCACTTTCCCCAGAGTGGGCCGGTATTTTTTCAATCCCACGTAACGGGTTACCAGATGCGACTCATGCAGGGGCAGGTGGAGGATGATCCCGTCGTCAAATTCGAGGGATATGACTTCGCGCGAGCCTTGCCCGACATCGAGCCGGCTCAACCCGCGGTAGAGGCAAATGCCGTTTTGAAGGTGTACGAGGTAATCGCCCTCGACCAATTCCGAAAAATCGAGAAGTTGGTCGACCTGTTGGGGTTGGGCAATTTTGCGGGCGGAGAAATCGCGGGATAAACCCGCTCCTACAATTCGCTTGCGCGGGCGGGCGAAAATTTCGGAATCGGTGACGAATACGATACCTTTGGCGGGGGGACGTAATGAGGGATCACGATCACGATCGGAAGGGGCCCAAAGGGGGAAATGGGCGGGGCCAAGCGGCCAAGGCACGCTACCGTGCGTCGCAAAGTTGCTTTGCAACGGCGTGTCGTTGGCAAGCGGACCGGTCACGCCTTTGCCCGCTTTGCTGAAATCGCAACGAAATCCCGCGCTCAGATTGCTTGGAACCAGAGTGGAGGAATCGAAGAGATCGCGGGATAAACCCACTCCTACAAGCTGATCGATTAACACGTTTAACCGGTCCATTTCGCCCCGGGATTGAACGGAGAGTATCAGCTCATATCCTTCCCGCTGCCAGTCTTGCAGGCGGTGGAAGAATTTCAGGTGGGAATCGCGGTGTAAACCTGCTCCTACATGATCGCGGGATAAACCCGCTCCTACAAGAGGAGGCCGGTAATGGTCCAGCGGTTCCGTTTCCAGGGAAACCCGCTGGGTGGAGGCATCGAAGAGAATGCTTTCCTGATCGAGGGCGGAATAGGCCAGCCAGGCATCTCCCTTTCCCGCGCGGGCTTCGAGGAGTTTGGCTAAGGTGAGGTCCTCCCCCCGGTTGGAGAAAAACTGAGGGCAGTTCTCCTCGCTCAGACAGGGTTCCCAAAATTGCCACAGGACCTCCTCCGGGAGGTACTGGAGGATGCCGCAGGGAACGGTGGGAAGCGAATGCCCCGGCGGCGGGGCTGCGGTGAGCGATTTCACCTGGAAAGCCGACCTTTGCGTATCCGGTTCAAAGGCTCGAATCTCCTCGATCTCGTCCCCGAAGAAGTCCAGGCGAAAGGGCATGCGTTCGTTGACCGGATAAAGGTCGATGATACCACCGCGGACGGCAAATTGTCCGGGCCCTGCCACTTCCGATTCGTGGTCGTAACCGAGGGCGTTCAATCGCTCGATCAGCCCGGTGAAGGAGCAAGTCATTCCCGTCTGAAGCGAGATTTCCGCTTCCAGGATGGCTTTTTTCCCGGGCAGGGATTGGGCCAGGGCGGGCAGGCTGGTCACCACCATCAACCGGTCTTTTCGCCCCCGGCCGTGCGTCGCAAAGTTGCTTTGCAACGGCGTGTCGTTGGCCAAGCGGCCTGAGGGCACGCTATTGGCCAAACGGCTCAGGGCGCCGATCTGATCGAGTTGGCGGTCCAGGCGAAGGGCCTGTCCGTGGCCGGTTTCCACCGGCAGTTCCGGAAGGGACAGCACCCGTATTGCGTTGCCACCCTCACCCGGCGCTTCGCGCCACCCTCTACCAAGGGGAGAATGAGGTTTTGCCTTGGAACCATCATCCCGGCCTTCCCCTTGTTGGGGTGGCGGGGGACGGGAATGTCCACCCTCCTTCGGAAGATTGAGAAAAAATTCCAGGTCTTCCCCGATCCGATGCAGCTTCCTGTCATCGGGCAGGATTACGAGGGAAAGGGTAAACCGGGAGTCCTGAAAGGCCCGGGCGGCCAGACAGCCGAAGGCCGGGGGGGTGACTCCGTGTAGGGCGCAAGCCTTTTTCCGGGTTTGAACCAGTGAATCAAGCATCTGGAAATAGGAGCGATTCGAATTGATCCAGGGTTTGGCGGGCCGCGCGCTCCTCCGCTTCTTTTTTGCTCTTGCCCGTTCCCTTGGCCATGGACTTTCCCCGGATGGATAATCCCACTTCGAAAGTCTTGTCGTGGGGAGGACCACGCTCGCTCGTCACCTGGTAGTGAATACCATAATCCCCCAGCCGGGAATGCAGGCGTTCCTGCAGTTGCCCCTTGGGGTTGTGTTCAAGGTTCAGTTGGGCCAAGTTACTTTGGATATCCCCATACCATGCCAGCACCACCTCCCGCGTGGTTGGAAAATCACTGTCCAGAAATATGGCGCCGATAAGGGCCTCGAAGGCGTCTTCCCGGGAGGAGGGAAGGTCTTTTGTCGATTCTCCCGTTTCGTTCGGGCTCACCCGCATGTAGCGGGAGAGTTTGAGTTTCCGGGCCATTTTTGCGAGCAGGCTGCCTTTGACCAGGGTGGCGCGATACTGGGTGAGTTGGCCTTCCCGTATTTCGGGAAACGTCTGGTAGAGGTATTCGGTAATGATGAGGGCCAGAGCGGAATCCCCGAGAAATTCCAGACGTTGGTTGTTGGTTTCATAGGGGTGTGCCTCCGCCATGTAGGAGGGGTGGGTCAGGCTTTGAACCAGTAAATCCTCGTTCTCAAACTGGTAACCGATGCCGCTCTGGAATTCCTCGAGATCCATTTTGTTGCGGTGGAATTAGCGGTTTAAGGCGAATCGGTCGATCACTTCTTGGGCCAATGCGGCGTAGGCGGCGGCCCCGGGACTCAGCCGGTCGTATTCAAAGATGGTCTGACCGTGACTGGGAGCTTCCCCGAGGCGAACCGAGCGGGGGATGATAGAGGAAAATACGACTTGGCCAAAGTGGCCCCGGACCTCGGAAACCACTTGGCGCGATAAATTGGTGCGGACGTCGTACATGGTCATGATGATGCCGCCCAGGCCGAGACGGGGGTTGACCCCGGATTCTTTGAATTGGTTGATGATGTCGAGGATTTGCCCGAGCCCTTCCATGGCCAGGTACTCGCATTGCACGGCGATGAGAAGGTGGTCCGCCGCGGCCAGGCCGTTCATGGACAACATGCCCAAGGAGGGGGGGCAGTCGAAAAAGACCACCTTGAACCGGTCGCTTTCCTTGAGCGGAAGGAGGGTATCTTTCAGGCGGAGAAGATAATTCTCGGTGTGAGCCAGCTCCCTTTCAATGGCTGCGATATCGACCTCGGAAGGGATGAGACTCAGGTTTTCCACTGCGGTAGGCACGATCTTCGACCCAGCTTCTTCCTGGCCCAACAGGGCATGGTAGAGGCTTTGACCCACCTCCTTTTCCAAACCCAGCCCGCTGGTGGCGTTGGCCTGGGGATCCAAATCGATAATCAGGGTGGGAATATCCTGAGCGGCGACGGCCGCGGCCAGATTGATAGCGGTGGTCGTTTTGCCGACCCCTCCCTTTTGGTTTGCGATGGAAAAGAATTTGGCGGGCATGGGTTGCTGGCGAATCCATTAAGTCTTCCCACCGAATTAAAGGGAGGAAGGGAAAAAAGACCACCGCCTTTTTCCAGTAAAAACAACTTGCTACCTCAGGGGAACTGGTTTGTTTTACCGTTTCCCCGAATTGGGGCGCGGTAGCCAAGTGGTAAGGCCGAGCTCTGCAAAAGCTCTATACGTCGGTTCGATTCCGACCCGCGCCTCCACATCAAACCACCGTAGGAGCGGCTTTATGCCGCGATCTCAGGAACAGCTTCACAGCAATCGCGGCGTAAAGCCGCTCCTACCCTTTTGGTTGATCCCGTCTTGCCGCGGGACCCTCACCGCAGGTATTCCTCCAACCCCTGGAGGGTTCTGGCATTGGCTCCCCGATGGGCCGCAATCCATCCCGAAGCGTTGTTCGATATTTCCCGAAGCAAATCGGGAGCGGCCATCCAATCCCGCAGTTTTTGATCGAGATCGGCCGGATGCTCCACTCTTTCGGCCACTCCATGGTCGATCAGGCTTTGCCCAATCGCTTTGAAATTGGACATCCCGGGCCCGAAGAGGATGGGTTTTTGCAGCAGTCCGGCTTCAATGGGGGTTTGACCCTGGGTATGGGGAGGGAGGCTTCGCCCCACAAAAACGATATGGGAAATTTGCAGGAATTTTACCAATTCTCCCGTGGTATCCCCGATATGAACTTCCACGGGTTTCTCGGGCAATCCTTCGGTGCGGAAATGGAAGCGAAGCGGCAGGTTCCTCAGTTGCCTGCGGATTTCCTCCCGCCTCTCCATGTGCCTGGGAACGATTAACAGGCGCAGATCGCTCCGCCATTTCTTGAGCGACAGGAAGATGTTGAGAAGCGCTTCCTCCTCCCCGGGCCAGGTGGAGGCGCCACAAAGGACGAAGGGTTTTTCCCGGGAAGGATCATCCCGGAAAAAGCCGAGGTCCCTCAGCAGTTGACCGGCCTCCCCGTCGCTCAAGGTGCGGGGAAGGGAAAAATCGCATTTCATGTTTCCGGTAATTGCGATAGCGGCCGGATCGACTCCCAAGCCGGCGTAACGCTCTTTGCTCTGCTCACTCGAGGCCAGGACTTTGGTCAGGCTTTTAAATACCGGTTTGGCCAGGACCTTGAGGCGGGTATAATAATGAAAGGCTCGATCCGACATGCGGGCGTTGATGAGGAGGACGGGTATGCCCCGTTTGGCGGCCTGGTGCAGGTGTTCCGGCCAAAGCTCCCCTTCCATGAGTATGCACCGATCGGGTTGAATCCGATTCCAGGCCCGACGGCTGAAGCTTACCCAATCTATGGGAAAATACGAGATTTGTTCGGTCAATCGGGTGTACTTTTCCCGGGCCAATTGAAAGCCCGTAACCGTGGTCGTGGTCAAAATGACCTCAACCTGTCGGCGTTTGTGCAAGGATTCCAGGAGGGGATGGATGGCCTGCAATTCCCCCACGCTCACCGTCTGAATCCACACCCTCACCTTTCCGGGAGGTTTTGCTTTGGGCCGGGGGACCCAGCCCAATCGCTGCCCCAACCTCTCCTTGATGCTGCCCCGTCCCCGCGTCTGCCACCAATATCTGGGAAGCGCAACCAATAATCCGGGAAGGAAAAGAAGGCGGTAGATCCAGATCATCAGGGGGGCGGGTTCAGGCTGTAATTCGAAAGGTAAAGAAAGCGGGCCTGGCTGTTTCTGCAAAATAAAATGCCCCGCCGGGCTTCTGTCGCTCGCTGGGTCCTATCCCAGAAACCAGGATTTGAAACTTCATTTCGAACCATCGTAGGAGCGGCTTTACGCCGCGATCCCGCGAAATATCGAATTAAGGCCGACGTCGGGGTCATCATGTCTAGCCATAACCCTTGGGCGACGGCTGATCATTGCAACCGTGCGTCGCAAAGTTGCTCTGCAACGGCGTGTCGTCTTGACGTCGCTTGCGATGTCGGGATTCCAGGTTTGACCCGAATGCTGCTTGGTTAAGCCATTTTCCGAACATATAACTACCTCGGATAAGTAAGGAGTCAAGTCGTGGAAAAGTTATGCCTTACAGGGTCAGTTGCCTTGTAAAAGTGTATGAAGTACAACGGAATACAGTTTTCAATGCCTGACCCTTTTTTCCCAGAAGGCATCACTTTTCCACGTCTTGATCCCGGCTGGGGTTCATACAATATTCCTCTACAAACACGCTCAACCAAGCGCCATTCGCGTTTGACCCCTTTGCACCCTTCGATTGTACTTGTACCTTTGGTTCCAAATAATTTAAACACTAACCATGAGGAGAAAGAAAATGGCCAAATACTTATTCCGCACTAAATACACCGCCGCTGGGCTCAGGGGCTTGCTCAAAGAAGGAGGCACGAGCCGCCGGGGAAGCTCTCAAGCAGACCATTGAGGGTGTCGGCGGCAGCCTTGAGGGTTTCTACTACGCTTTTGGAGATGAGGATTTACTAATTATTGCCGACCTCCCTGATCATGCCGCCGCAACAGCCGCTTCTATCAACATCGGCGCCGCCGGCGCCCTCGAGGTGGCCGTGACCGTCCTGGTCGCTCCGGAGACTATCGATCAGGCGGTGAAGAAGTCGGTGTCCTATCGGGCTCCGGGCGATTGAAACCCGCCCGACTGGCCTTATTCAAACGCCGCCGCTACCTGCCCTGGTTTCCGGATAGGAACCGGTCGGTCCGACTGGCGCTTGTTAAGGGAATAAACCACAGAGGAGAGGAAGAAAATTAACCACGGATTTCACGGATGGGCACGGATAGGGAAGTTCGCGAAGCTCACGAATTAGGAATTGGATAGAGATTCTGAGTTTCTGAGGTACTGAGGTTCTGAGAAGGGGAAAGGCACACTTCATGTGGTGACCCTATCTTCCTCGAAATTCATTTTCTAACAACGCTTCGCTTGATCCGGCTACGCCGGAACAGGATCGCTTCGCGAAGAGGAATTCTTTAAATTAATTTCCTGCTGGAGCGTAGCTCCATCCTGTTGCCGCAGGCATCAAGCGAAGCGTTGTTTTATTTTAAAATCCGTGCTTATCCGTGTAATCCGTGGTTCATTCCCTTTCCCCTCTGTGGTAAAAGGCCGGTAAAAGGGTCGGCCCTTGATATTTGGTATAATGAAGGGAAGAGGCCAAGTAGTATGAAAGGGAACAAGCTGAGGTAGACGAAGACGCGTTTTCGATAACCGTTTGCTACGGACCAAACGGTTCCTTTTTCTCCTCCAGATATGGGGTTCGGGCAGTCAATGAGCTTGAATGCTTTCTCATAAGTTATTCTCACCATTGGAAATCAAGCATTTTTCAATTGGGAATATTTGGCATTAAGCTGTGCATGATTTCTGTAAACTTCAACTTTCCCTGCTCTCCCGGTCTTACGAGCGGGTGGAGCAGCCATGTGGAGCTTGAGAATGCAGGGAGGTTTCTCCTGCTTAACAATGCGTTCAAGGACGTAAATGCTGTTTACCAAATTAATGGCCAACTCCTTGTGAGGCCAATCCCCAATTAGCGTCAGCACCCTTGTGTTGGACTCAACAAGAGCAATCGTTGAGGCATCTTGGAACCTGATCCTCTTATCCTTGGTAACGGCTATCCAACCTATATTTCCACAAAAAGATAGCCATTCATTATCTTCTATTCCGCGGTCGAAGTGTTTTTCGAAACACTCGACCTTTAACCCGGCTCCGATCAAGATTGATGGCAACAAGTTGTCCCGATGACAGCCAGTATCCTCATCCGTAAACAGGACCACATGGACCGGCTTCGTAATAGATCGCTGCTTCAACTTCCTCCCTCTTAATTTCGTAATCTTCAGCCACAAATTTTAAACCTTCACCCGCATCGATTCTGGATACGATGGCCTGCGTGGAAATAGGCTTCGTTTTGACGGTGGCTCGGCCAAACGATACAAAGGGGTTAATGCGAATATACTTCTTTTCGGAATATTTTGCTAAATTCGGGAAAAACAATTTTGGGAAGCCTTCCCCATCGTATTCGACACGGCTCAGGTGATCATTCAAAATTAACGCAAAGATCATTTGTTTAGAGCGAGTGAGCCTGACGAGTTGTGAATACTTCTCGATAAATAGCCCACTTCTTCCGAATCTGAAATCTCTGTGGATCAATAGTCGTTCTATTCCATGATCCTCCAGCCCTACATTCAAAGCCTCTCTGACGCAGCTCATCTTGATCTTACCTACCATCCGGATTGCTCGCAGAATCTGGGCTTCAATGAGATTGAAATAGGACAACCCTCCGTTGCCTGACGGACGAAAAACTGGTTCGAACCCTTCTTGTCCACGAGTCCATGCACGCAAGGTTGAAGCCGGGATTTGTAGGGCTTTGCTTGCTTCTCCATACCCATACCGGGTTGAGTTGCGAAGGTCGCTATTGAGATCTTGATTCATGGAAATTAACATTCGGGCAACCGAGGGGTATGGCGATGGTCGAATTCGATAAGGTAGCTGTGGCTATGATCCAAAACCAGACGAAAATATTGCCCTGAGTCAACTGGATAGGGAATCATGCAAAAGGGATGTGCCGCGGTTGGTGAGTATATTGAGTTGTTGACGGCAACGAAATTTTGGCTTTTCGATGGGGAAGGAATAAACCACAGAGGTGAGGGAGAGGATTAACCACGGATGAAGGGCTGGCGCCCGCCCCCCACCGGCGCGACTGCGGGCTGGCGCCCTTGCCTTGCCGACTCCCCCCCACCGGCGCGACTGCGGGCTGGCGCCCTTGCCTTGCCGACTCCCCCTCAAGGGGGGAGTGATGGATGGGCACGGATGGGGAAGCGCTGAAAGCCTTCAGAGAATTAGGAATTGGATAGAGTTTCTGAGGTACTGAGATTCTGAGGAAGGGGAAAGGCACCTTTCATGTAGTGACCCTATCTTCCTCGAAATTCATTTTATAACAACGCTGCGCTTGATCCGGCTTCGCCCAAGGGCTACTTTTGGACAGGTCCGCCTTTGCCGGAACAGGATCGCTTCGCGAGCAGGAATTCTTTAAATTAATTTCCTGCTGGAGCGCAGCTCCATCCTGTTGCCGTCTTGTCCTGCCGTAGCCCTTGGGCGAAGCGGGATCCGTGGTCCATTTCCTTCCCCCTCTGTGGTAAATTTAGTGGCATTCGGGTCATCCGAATGGCGCCGAAATACCGTATAAATGAATGGAGGGGAAATATAGGGTTGAGGCAGGCAGTGACTCGTGATGAAATTTAAAACAACAAGAAGCATGAAAACCTTTTCCGTTCTCCTCCTGGGGTGGCTTTTTGCCTGGGGCAACCTGTCCGCCGAAGTGGTGGTAATTTTCCAAAACCCGGATAAATACCGGGATATCGATTACTATTATGCCGGGCACAAGAAGGGCCAGCGGATATACCTCCCCCAATTGAAGGAACATATTGAGAAATACGGGGAGAAACACTTGCGGGAGGGCCTCGTTCTGACCCTGACCTTCACCGATATCGATCTGGCCGGGGAGCACGAACCGTGGAGGGGTTCTCTAACCCACGATATCCGAATCGTGAGAAGCATTTACCCTCCTCGCATGACCTTCAGTTATGAGTTGGTCGACGGGGATGGAAATGTTTTGAAGACAGGGGAGGAGAGGTTGGTGGATCTGGCCTTCGATTACCGGATGCGCACCAATTTTCACGACAACTTGTATTACGACAAGGCCATGATCGGGCGGTGGTTGCGTGAATTTGCCCGGGCGGAGGGCTCAGGAAAAATTAGGAAGTAGGAATTAGGAATGGAGGAGGGAGAATTAACCACGGATTTCACGGATGGGCACGGATGGGGAAGTTCGCAAAGCTCACGAATTAAGAATTGGATAGAGATTCTGAGATTCTGAGTTTCTGAGAAGGGAAAAGGCACCCTTCATGTGGTGACCCTATTTTCCTCGAAATACATTTTCTAACAACGCTGCGCTTGATCCGGCTACACCGGAACAGGATCGCTTCGCGAAGAGGATTTGGAAATTTAGAGGGATAAACCACAGAGAACTCAGAGAGCACAGAGGTGAGGGAGAGAATTAACCACGGATCCTGCTTCGCCTAAACCGTGCTTCGCAACGCTACGCAGGTCGAGAGGCTACGGCAGGACAGGTTAAACGGATGGGCACGGATCATCCAAATCCTGTCCATCCTGTACATCCATGTTCAAATCCTAATTCTCCCTGCCTTTCCCCTCTGTGGTTAACTGAGTGGCATTGCGGGTTTGTTACCGGGAGGCCAGGGCGGAGGCCATCCGTTCAAGGGCTCGTAGGAGGCGGCGTCGCGGGCAACCGAAGTTCAGGCGAAGGTACCCGGGGGAGCCGAAGGGAGCGCCGTCGGACAAGCCGACCCCGTGTTTTTCGAAAAAGGCGGCGGGATTTTTCAGGTGGAGTGATCGCACGTCCATCCAGGCCAGGTAGGTAGCCTCCATTGGACGCAATTTGATTCCGGGCAGTTTTTCCGCGGCGAAGGAATAGAGAAAGTCCCGGTTTGACCGCAGGTATTGAAGAAGAGCCTGGCGCCAGGGTTCTCCCCGGTCGTAAGCTGATTGGCAGCCCACGTAACCAAAGGCGTTGATTTCAGTGATGATTCCGCGGGCCGCTTTCTGAAAGGTCGAGCGAAGTTCCGGGTTTTCGATGACGGCATAGGCGCAACACAAGCCGGGCAGGTTGTAGGTTTTGCTTGGGGACATGAGCATGACGGTCCGCCGGCTGATCTCGGGGCCGAGCAAATTGGTCGGCAGGTGGGTGAGGTGGCTTTCCAGAATCAGATCGGAATGGATTTCATCGGAACACAGGATGAGATCGTGCCGGATGCAGAATTCCCCCAAGGCCCTCAATTCCGATCTGGAAAATACCCGTCCCACCGGATTGTGCGGATTGCACAGGATGAACGACTTGGTGTGGGGCCGGATCGCTTTTTCCATGGCTTCAAAATCGAAGGTCCAACGCGAGTCGTCCCAGCACAGGTCCACCGTAATCAGCTTTTTCCTGGAATAGATCGGCGAGGTAAGGAAGGGGGCGTAGACCGGGGTGGCGGTTATGACGCTGCCGCCGGGTTGGCCGAAGGCCCGGCAGAAGAGGTTGAGGGCGGGAACCACGCTCGGGGTCCAGATGATCCACCTGGGGTCGACGACGTAATTGTGTTGTCGCTCGAGGTAGTTGACTACGCTCCTTCTCACCTCTTCCCCAGGCACCGTATAGCCGAACACTCCGTGGCTGGCCCGCCCATGCAGCGCCTCCACTATCTCGGGGGCGGAAACAAAATCCATATCCGCCACCCAGAGAGGTATCACGTCCCGCTTGCGGTATTTTTCCCATTTCAGGCTGGCCGTGTCATGGCGCCCGGGGGGATTGTCGAAATTGTAAGTCATAGATAAGCAGGTGGATGAAGCGAAACCCGCACCAGAACTCGATCTTCGTTCGCTCGCTACGAATTTCATGCAATATGCGGGCTGGGGGATCAAGTTTTTACCTGTGGTCCGGTTGAAAACCCATTGAAAAAGGAATTACCCCCGGACCCCCGGAGACATTTTCTGCTGGAAAGGTTGGGGAAAGGGAATGCAATTTTTTCTTGTAAAGCGGAACTCGACGCCAATCCTCCCCTCCTTGCCGAATAAATTAACTATGAAAGTGCCCATTGAAGATTATTTTGAAGACATCCTGGCCAAAGCGGCCCGTGGATTGGGTTTAACCACCTCTCAGATCGCTGACCGAACCGGATTGTCGCGGGATGCGATTGGGAAGGCATTGCGAGGTGAGTTCAATGAGGATCACGTCCGCCTCCTGGCCGGTCCCCTCCGTTTGGATGCGGAAGCATTGGTAGTGGCAGGCCGGAAGACCTGGTATCCTGAAGCGGTGGAGATGGAAGGCCTGACCCTGTTCAATACCCAATATGGAGACATGACCGTAAACGCATTTGTGGTTTGGGATCCGGCTACCGGAGAGGCAGGTATTTTCGATACGGGAGCCGAGGCCGAGGCAATTCTGGCTTTCATCAGGAGGAAAAACCTGACCGTGAAATCGCTTTTCATCACCCATACCCATGGGGACCACATAGCCGCGGTGGACCAGGTGGTGGCCGCTTATTCCTGCCCCGTATATGTGGGGGAAGGAGAAGGGTCATCCTTTGGGCAATCCTTCTCTGCCGGGAAAGTCTTCAGCCTGGGATCGCTCGAGATTGAATCCCGATTGACCAGAGGGCATGCCCGCGGCGGTATTTCTTATTTCGTGCGGGGCTTGAAGCGGCCCCTGGTAATAGTGGGAGACGCTTTGTTTGCCCAGTCGATGGGCGGGGGGATGGTGTCCTATCAAGCCGCCCTGGAAACCAATAGGAAGGCTCTGTTTACCCTGCCGGACGATACGGTGGTCTGCCCCGGGCACGGCCCCATGACTTCCATTGGCGAGGAAAAGAGGGTCAATCCTTTCTTCCCGGAATTCAAAGTTTGATCAGGGAAGAAGGCCATGGATGGGGGAGCGCGTCGAGGCGCGCCAATTAGGAATTAGGAATTAGGAATGGGGAGAGGGAGAAAGGGAATGGTGGAGTGATGGAGTGATGGAAAGATGGGGGAGCGCTGATGGCCTTCAGTGAATCATGAATTGACTCTCGCAAAGCCGCAAAGGTCGCAAAGAAGGGGAGAAGAAAATAGCCACGGATTATCCAAATCCTGTCCATCCTGTGGATCCATGTTTTTTTGAAACCCATGCCTCAGTAACTCTGCATCTTTTCCTCGGTGCCCCTGCTCCTTGGTGCCTTTTCATTCCTAATTCTTAATTCCCAATTCCGGGTTGAGTTTCCCGCTGACATCCGGGGTGAAGGTTCCTCTGCCTTTTCTGATCTGCGTCAGCAGGCCGCGGCGGGGACTGAAAATCCAGGCCAGGCAAAATATGAGGAACCCGGCCACCACCATGGCGCCGGCTGGGGAACAATTCAACCAAGTTGCAAGGTGAAGTCCGGCCAGGGCGTAAAGGGCGGAAAAGGCCGCCGACATTATGAGGATATGGGCCAGGCGGTCGGACAGCAACGACCCGGTAACGCTGGGCAAAATGAGCATGGCGATAACCAGTATGGCGCCGACCGATTCAAACGAGAACACGATCACCACCGACAGGCTCAGCATAAGGCCGTAATGCATCCAGCGCGCCGGAATTCCCAGTGACGTGGCCAGGACCGGATCGAAGGAGGTCACCAGGGCTTCCTTGTAAAAGAGGAGGACCAATAGGAGCAGGCCGAACAAGGTGACCGCCATCCGTAGAACCGGGATGGGGACTTCCATTCCCAGGAGAGCAAAACTGTCGGCGAAATAGACAAAGCCTATTTCCCCATAGAGGACACATTCGAGGTCCAGATCCACCTGATCGGCGTAGAGGGCAATCAGTATGACCCCGATGGAGAACAAGGTGGTGAAAGTGACCCCCAGGGCCGCATCCGGCTTCACCCGGGTGTTGCGGTGGATGAATTCGATCAGCCAGACGGCGAACAAACCGGCGCCGACCGCCCCCAGCATCATCATGCCGCTGGAGCGGGAGGTAGACAAAAGAAAAGCCACCGCTATGCCGGGAAGGATGCTGTGGCTGATCGCGTCCCCCACAAGGGCCATGCGCCGGAGAACGAGAAAACTTCCCACCAAGCCACAGGCTGCATTGACCAGGAAACCCATGACCACAATCCAAAGGGAACTTTCCACCGCCTCCGCCCAAGGAGCCGTAATAAACGTCACGACATCGAATGGAGGAATCATTTTCATCGGGAACGACCGGCAAATGATGTCTGGCTGAGGTCCCGCAGGCTGGGGATGAGTTTCCCATGTGGGTCCCGGGTCGGATAATTGAGACTGCGTTCCAGTTGTCGCACGGTGTCTTCACCCAACAGGTGCTCGATTTCCTCGGCATCGTCGTGAACGTGGTCGGGTCGATACCGAACCGACTCGGTGAGGTAGAGCTCCCACAACCGGTGGTTGCGCACAATACGGCATGCCGTCTCCCACCCGGAGGTGGTGAGAAAAAGCTTTCTTTCCCGAAACGGGGGGGTCTCGGGTTCTCCCTCTTCCAGGGTAGCCAAGCCCCTCCGCACCAATTGGCGGATTTCTTTTTCCACTTCAGAGGGGGAGAGATTTCTCCGGTCCCCCAACGCTTTCACGGGGATGCCATCCTGGGAGAAAGCGTTCTTTTCCCGAACATGGTAGACTGCTTTGAGGGTATTTTCCACTTGGATGCGCCGGTCGCGGGACAGGTTTCGGATCCATCGGGGAATGATGCCGTAACGCTTGGAGAAAAGGAGGGCCAGGGCGAAAAGCGCACTTGCCGCAACTATTATGAAGGGGCCGGTGGGCAAGCTGTTGCCCAGGTAGGAGAAAAATGCGCCTGCCACCCCGGCGCCCATACCGAACAGGCTGGCGTAAATGAGCATGCGGTGCATCCGGTCGGTCAGAAGGAATGCAGTGGCAGCCGGGGTAATGAGCAGGGCCGACACCAGGACAACGCCCACCGCCTGCAAGGCTATGACAACGGACAGGGCCAGCAAAAGCATGATCAGATAATGAAAGAACCGGGCGGACAGCCCCAGCGCCTGGGCGAAACCGAAATCGAAACTGGTTACGAGAAATTCCTTGTAGAACAGGACGATTGCGATGAGGGAAAGGATGGATATGATGCCGATCATCCATAGATCCTCGGTGCTCAAGGCGGCGGCCTGACCGAACATGAACTTGTCGAGCCCGGCTTTGTTGCCGGTAGGCAGTTGCTGGATCATGGTGAAAAGGCATATCCCCAAAGCGTAGAACCCCGAAAGCACCAGGCCCATTGCGCTGTCCTCCTTTATGTGCGTGGTGGTGTGAATCCAATGAACCACCACGGTGCCCAGTAAACCGGCAAGGGTGGCTCCCACAAAAATGGCCCAGGGGTTTTTTGTCATGGTCCAGAGGAAACCCAATGCCACCCCGGGCAGCACCGCGTGACTCAGGGTGTCCCCCATCAGAGAGAGTTTGCGCACCACGATAAAACTTCCCAGCAGCCCGCAACAGGTTCCCAAAAACAGGGAAGCCGTCAGGGTGTAGCGCAAGGAGGGATCGCGCAGGGAAAAAAACCGGACCAGTTGGTCCCAGAAACGGGTGTCGGAAAGATCACCGATTTTTGCGGCGGAGAGATCTCCGGCGGCCAGCAGGAGCAGTCCGGCCACCAGGGCCAGACCCAGACCCCGGCATGGATAATTTGGATGCATTATCGTCCAAGGGGCAGGTTTTCCTTTTTCTGGCTGCGGCTATTTGCTACTTGGGAAAGGATGGTCAGCCGCCCGCCGTAGGTGGCCTGTAGTTTTTCATAGGTGAAAACCTCATCGGTGGGACCGAAATCCACCATCCGCATGTTGAGCAGCAGCAGCATATCAAAATAATTCCGGGCCGTGGTCAGGTCGTGGTGAACAACCATCAGGGTCTTCCCCCGGGCCCGCAATTGGCCCAGGATGGTGACGATGGCGCTTTCCGTTGCCACATCCACCCCCGCAAAAGGTTCGTCCAACAAGTAGAGATCACTTTCCTGGGCCAGCGCTCTGGCCAAAAACACCCGTTGCTGCTGCCCTCCGGAAAGGTTGGAAATCTGGCGCCTGGCATAGGGCAGCATTTGGACTTTTTCCAGGCAGGCCTCAGCGACTTCCCGGTCCACTTTCCCGGGGCGTTTCAACCACCCCAGGTGACCGTAGCGTCCCATCAGAACGACGTCCATGACATTGACCGGGAAGTCCCAATCCACCGATTCCCGCTGGGGAACATAGCCCACCCGCTTGGCGTTGTTCCGATAAGGTTTGCCAAAAATCCTTACCCACCCGCTGCTGGGAGGGGCCAGACCCAGGATGGCCTTGATCAGGGTCGATTTTCCAGCCCCGTTAGGCCCGACAATACCGACCAATTGGCCGGACGGGACCACCAGATCAATGCCGTAGAGCACGGGTTTTTTGTGGTAGGCCACCGTGAGGTCGTGAATCTCAAGGGGTGGAGGGGCTTGCGGCGACATAACGGTTTTTAGTAGTAAAAATTGAAATTTTGATGAGTCAAAATCGCCTTGATGAAAAGACCTGAAAGGTTGAGGGGCAAGTCAATTTGAGAAGGCCTCAGGGATGGTCTTCCTTTTCCAAAGGAGCTTTGGGAAGGGAGCCGGGGGACCGGTTGAGGACAGGTATTCCCGAGTTTGGAATGACTTGAATGGCCCGGTCATCCCACAACTCGATCATGTTGAAATCTTTTTCGTTGGTCACATCGAGATCGGGCAGGCCATGTTTTTTGAGCCAGGCCTTTACCGGGGGGATTCCGTGGGGAATCCCGGCCCTGGCGGTGACTATTTTTACGTTCATGCCCTGGGCAATCCATCCCTTTACCCGATTCATCATGGGCTCCACGGGCTGGCCGATGTGATAGGCGTCCACCCAGGGTCCATCTTTGGCCAGGGTTCCGTCCAGGTCTACGCCGATCCAGGGTCGGTTGGAAGGGGATGAGGTGGGGGGGTCGCCCTCGGAATTCCGTTGCTGGAGGCATTTTTCGACTCTGGGGCGCCGGGAAAAGAATTGCATTAATCGCGCAAGCATATCCCCAAGCATTATTTCAGCGCATCCACGATGCGGTAGACATTGTGTTTGATCATTCCCTCATAGGTGCCCAGGTCATAGGTATCTCCATGGCGGGTTTCAGTTGTACCGGGAATGCCCATGGCATCGGAATACAATTCTCCTCCGATCTTCACACCGGCGTCGCGGCTGATGCTTTCAATGGCGGCCGGAGCCACGGTGGATTCGACGAAGATGGCCCGGACCCCTTTTTGCTCGATAAAATCGACCATTTTAACCATGTCGGCCAAACCGGCCTCGGTAGCCGTCGAAATGCCCTGCACCCCCACCACCTGAAACCCGTAAGCCAAGCCAAAATAATTGAAGGCGTCGTGGCTGGTTACCAAAATGCGGGCCGATGGGGGGATTTGGCCCACCGCTTCGATGGCCCAGGCGTGGATGGCCCGGTAATTTCTTTGCACCCGTGCCCCTTCGCGGGCAAATACTTTTGCCAGGGAAGGGTCGGCCTGGCTCAGTCCGTCCACCACCACCCCGATGGCATATTCCCACAAAGTGGGGTCGAACCATACGTGAGGATCATAATGCCCGGCAAATTCGGGTGGTTCGAGCAAGCGGGCCTCAGGTATGGTGGCGGTGACGGCGTATACCGCTTTTCCCTTTCCCTCCAGTTTTTCCAGGACGTCTCCAATTTTTCCCTCCAGAAACAATCCGTTGTAAAATATCACCTGGGCGCGCTGCAGGTTTTGGATGTCGCTGGGCTTGGCCTTGTAGAGATGGGGGTCCACCCCCGGGTTCATCATCCCGGTGAGGTGGATCCTATCGCCTCCTATGTCCTGAACCAGGTCCGTGATCATGGTGGTGGTGGTCACAACCCGTGTTTTCCCGTTCAGGGGAAGCCCTGCCAGAAGGAGAGTTAGACTGATAAAAATTCTAATTTTGATGAATCAAAATAGGTCTTGCCCGGCCGGGAAGTCAAACCGCAACGGTCTGATAAACGGGGGAAGCGCGCCGAGGCGCGCCAATGAGGAATTAGGAATGAGGAATGAGGAGAGGGAGAAAAGGAGTGATGGAGTGATGGAGAGGTGGAGGGATGGGGGGAATTTACCACGGATGAAGGGCTGACGCCTGCCCCCCACCGGCGCGACTGCGGGCTTGGCCGCCCTTGTCTTGCCGACTCCCCCTCAAGGGGGGAGTGATGGATAGGGCCGGGTCCTGTTTCGCTAAGGGCTATGGCAGGACAAGTTGCACAGGATGGACAGGATTAGGAATTAGGAATGTTTCCTGATTCTTCCTCTCTTTGCGTCCTTCGCGCTCTTTGCGAGTGATAATTCTTTCCCTTCTCCCTGCGGGAGAGGCGGCCGATTCGGACTTAGAGGCTGTCCCCTTTTTCCAGTTTAACCTGTTGATTTGGGGTGAGGATCATATCAGCGACGGTCCGGCCGGCCGGAATCATGGGCAAAACGTGTTCACTATAGGGAATGATCACGTCGAGGACGTAAGGCCCGTCGTAGTCCAGCATTTCCCCGATGGCGTCATGCAATTCTTCTTTTTTGTGGACGCGGCGAGCCCTGATGCCGAATCCCTGGGAGATTTTAACGTAATCGGGATAAAGGCCCGCGATGTTATCCGGGCTGCCGATATTGTTGGGATCGCCCAGAATGGTCTGGGCTCTCACCCCCTCGTAGAAGCGATCCTCCCATTGAACGACCATGCCCAGGTGCTGGTTATTCAGGATCATGGCTTTGGCATGGATCTTTTCGACCTCCGCTGTGGCCAGTTCCTGGATGTTCATGAGAAAGGAGCCATCTCCATCGATGTCGATCACCTGGCGGTCCGGGCGGGCGATTTTGGCGCCCAGGGCGGCTGGATAGCCGAAGCCCATGGTGCCCAGTCCGAGGGAGCTGAGGAAACTGCGAGGATGCCGGAAATCATAATATTGGGGGGCCCACATCTGGTGTTGTCCGACCCCGGTGGTGATGATGGCTTCACCATTGCTCAGTTGGTAGAGCACTTCGACCGCTTCCTGGGGAAGGATGTGGGGGCTCTTCTCGTAGGTAAAGGGGAATTCATCCTTCCACTTTTTTATTTTTTCGTGCCACGGGCTCAGGTCAGGGGCATTGAACCTTCTTTCAGCCATGAGTTCCAGCATGCGGTTCAGGGCGTATTTCAGGTCGGATTGGATGGGGTATTGAACGATTTTGTTTTTGTGGTGTTCAGAGCGGTCGATATCGATGTGAACGATCTGGGCGTGTTCGGCGAATTTGCTCACCAATCCGGTCACGCGGTCGTCAAACCTGGCGCCGAATGCGAAAAGGGCGTCGGACTCGGCCACGGCATAGTTGGACGTGACCGATCCATGCATGCCCAACCATTTCATGGAAAGGTCGTCTGTTTCCGGATAGGCTCCCACCCCCATCAAGGTTGTGGTAATGGGGATGCGGGTTTGTTGAACGAACCGGTAGAGTTCCTCCGAGGCATTGGAGGATATGACCCCGCCCCCGACGTAGAGAACCGGTTTGATGGATTCTTCGATCAGTTCGATTACCTCGATGAGTTCTCTATCCGCGGCCCTCTTATGGGGATGGTAACCGATGAGATCCAAAGTTTCGGGAAATTCGGGGGTGGTCCGTTTCTGCTGAACGTCTTTGGGGATATCGATGAGGACGGGTCCGGGCCGGCCGGTCGAGGCAATGTAAAAGGCTTCATTTACGACTTTGGGGATATCGGCCGGATCCAGCACCAGATAGCTGTGCTTTACGGCGGACAGGGTCATCCCGAAAACATCCGTTTCCTGGAATGCGCTCTTGCCGATGAGATGCTGGGGAACCTGGCCGGTGATGGCGATGAGCGGAATACTGTCCATGAAGCAATCGGCAATGGCAGTGAGGAGGTTGGTTGCCCCGGGTCCGCTGGTTGCCATACAAACCCCTGGTTTCCCCGTGGCGCGGGCATAACCCGCCGCCATAAAGCCCCCGCCCTGTTCAAAGCGCGGTAGGATAGTGCGAATTTCGTCTTGCCGGCGGACCAGGGACTGATGCATTTCCATGGATGCGCCGCCCGGATAGGCAAACACGGTATTCACCCCCTGGCGCAGCAGGGCTTCCACCAGGATATCGGCGCCGATCATGGCTGTTGCTTTTTGCGGTGCTACCGTCGGGTTATGGGAGGAGCTTCTCATAGTATTGGCTCTCTGTGTATCCGGATTTCGGGAAAAATCCAGCCGAAACTAGGGCTTGAGCACTGAGGCGCAAACCAACAGGGGGCATCCTGGGAGGAAATTCGGCCATTTTCTTCCAAATTCCCTGATATTCCCAGGGTTGTTTATTGTATTTTAATTTCCCCCTGGGTGCCCTAGGATGCCGGTCTTATGACAAAGATCCTCGTCCTTGGAGACATCGTGGGCCGTCCTGGCCGGAGATTGGTTATGCACAAAGTGTCGGAATGGGTGCAGGAGGGCCGGTACGACTTTGTAATCGCAAATTGCGAAAATGCGGCGGGGGGGGCCGGGGTCACAGGAAAAATCGCGCGCGGTTTGCTCAATGCCGGTATCGATGGATTGACCCTGGGGGATCATTGCTGGGACCAGAGGATATTCTTGAAGGAAGTGGATGAGTTGGAGGGGATTTGCCGTCCGGCCAACCTCCCGGCTGCGGCGCCGGGAAAAGATCGGCTCATCCTGGAGAAAAATCAGACCAGACTGGGAGTTTTTACCGTGTTGGGCCGCAACTATATGCGTCCCCATGCCAGTTGCCCCTTTTTGACGGCGGATCGTTTGATAGAAGAGCTCACCACGGAAGTGGATTTCATTTTGGTGGAGGTGCATGCGGAGGCCACCTCCGAAAAGATTGCCATGGGCTGGTACCTGGACGGCCGGTCGTCCGCCGTTTACGGCACCCATACCCACGTGGCTACGGCGGATGCCAGGGTTTTGCCCGAGGGCACTGCCTACATTACCGATCTGGGCATGTCGGGACCCCATGCGGGTGTGCTGGGCCGGGAAACTCAACCGGTGATCGAACGGTTTTTGGACGGTATCCCGAGACGCTTTCCCGTAGCCGCAAGTGATGTGAAGTTGTGTGGGATCGAGTTGGAACTGGCCCAACCCGGCCAAGCCGCCTCGTCCGTTCGGAGCTTTGTTTGGCCCGGGGACGACCGGGATTGACCACCGGAGGGTTATCCGCTGAGGGAGGCGGAGGCAAAATTTTCCGTTTCCAGGTAGACCCCTATTCTTCGGTATTTCTGATACCGATTCTCCAGCAGTTGGGAGATGGGGATTCCTTTCAGGTCCTGAAGGTGTTTGAGCAACCCAACTCGGAGGTTGGCGATACTTTTTTCGGGGTCGCTGTGGGTTCCCCCCATGGGTTCTTCGAGAATTTCATCGGCCACGCCGAATTTCACCAGTTCCTTGGCATCCAGTTTCATGGCTTCGGCCGCTTTGGGGGCATGGGTTCGATCTTTCCAGAGAATGGCGGCGCAACCTTCCGGCGAAATTGTGGCATAGTAGGCATTTTCGAATACCAGGACCCGGTCGGCTACCCCGATTCCCAAGGCCCCGCCAGAACCTCCCTCCCCGAGGATTGCTGCGATTATGGGCACTTCCAATTGGCTCATGTCCCGGATATTTACCGCGATGGCCTCGGCCACGTGTCGTTCCTCCGATCCAATTCCCGGCGCTGCCCCGGCCGTGTCGATGAGACAGATGACGGGTAATCCGAACTTGTGAGCAATTGCCATGCATCTCCCGGCCTTGCGGTATCCTTCGGGGTGGGGCATGCCGAAATTGCGCATCAATTTGTGTTTGGTTTTCCGCCCTTTCTGCTGGGCTATGATCATGACGGGGTGACCTTCGAAAAAACCGGGGCCGCATATGATAGCCGGGTCGTCCCCGAAGCGGCGGTCTCCATGCAGTTCCTGAAAATCTTCGATAAGGGGACGAATGTAATCCAGCGCGTACAATCGTTTGGGGTGCCGGGCGATTTGGACCTTTTGCCACGGGGTCAGGTTTTGGTAGACCTTTTTTTTGGTCTGTTCGATTTTCCCGAGAATGGACACGATTTCAACTTGGACGTCTACTTTGTTCTTCCGCGATACGGATTCCAAGGCGCGCAGTTGCTTGTCGAGGTCGCGGAGAGGCTTCTCGAAGTCCAGTATAAATTCAAATTTCTCCATAGCCGGGGAGAGTCTGATCGGCGTTAAAGATGGGTCAACCTCGGGGTTTTAGCCCGGAATTGCGACAAATTTCAGGTTAGTGTAGGTCTTTTGACGCTGTTTTCAGGCAATCAGTTCAAAATTAACTCCTATTTTTTGCGGAATTAGAGAGGGAGGGCCTCCACCCGAGTTCAGGACGGATCGCCTCTCAGCTCTTTTTTCCAACTTATCATGCGGACCTGAGCGGCGAAATGTTCCGCTTTTTCCACGTTCCCGTGTTCTACCCAGATTCTGGACAAGCTGGTATTGATGTGCAGGTCGTCCGGCTTGATCCCATGGGCTTTTTCCGCCGCTTCCAGAGCTTCATCGAGGGATTTCCCGCTGAGGTGGACCTCGGCCAGGGCCAGCCAGGCATCAAAGCACCGGTCATCGAGTTCAAGGGCCCGTTTGAGCTTGGAGATAGCGGTATCGGAATCACCCAAGGTAAATTCCAATATCCCTTCTTCGACCAGATTTTGAGGCGTTTCGCCCGACATAAGGCAGAAGGCTAAACCATCCGGACAGAAGATCAAGCAGGCTTTCCCGTGGGGAGATTAACCACAGAGAACACAGAAGGCGCAGAGGGGGGAAGTTCGCCAAGCTCACGAATGAGGAATCAGGAATTAAAATGCAGGGAGAAATGCCGGTTAGAAGGACACGAATTTGCCCAATTCCTCGGGGTCGTGGGTGACCAACAAGTAGTGTCGGTCCTCCTCCGTCCAATATGCGGTTGTGGCGTAGGCGTTTTGCTCCAGAACGGGTTTTTCCCTGTGGGGAAGTTCGGGAAAATCCCCGGTATCGACCACGAAAATGTGGGACTTGCTGTTTTTCCCAAAACAGATGACTCCCACCGGTTTACCCTGATATTCAAGGGTCATGCAGCCCTTGGCCGGCATTTGGTCCATCCGGCCGGGAAGGTTGATAGGCGCGGGTGTGTTCCGTTCCCCGAGGTAGGATACCAATTCAGTCCAGTCGCTCGATTTGGCGGCGAAACTGGATGGACCCTTCAGGGCCTGGTTGGCGAATTCCTGCAGGACCGGGATGGTTACCGGACCGGGTTCGACCCAGATTCGGCCGGGAATGAGGGCCAGGCCAAGGACCAGAGCCATGGAAGCCACCGCTCCCCAGACGGAGAACTGTTTCCACCAGGGAAATTCCACCACCTTGTTTTCTCTGACAATGACCTGGGAGAAGATAGTGTCGGCCAGGCCATGGGGCGGTTCTATTCGGGCCAGCTTGGCGGAAAAGGCTTCATCAAAGGCCTGTTCCATCTGAAACCAGTTTTGCAGCCCTGCATCTTTCCGCAGCAGTTCGAACGCTTCTTCGAGGTCGGGGTGGGCGGAGGGGCCCTCCCCTTGCCGGAAGGCTTGCAGAATAAATTTTGCCTGATCCTTGGTCATCTTGGGTTGAAGGTTGGTCAGGTCTCAGGAAAGGGGGACGGTGGTTTTAGTGAGAATTTTTTTCAATTGGGCTTTACCCCTGGACAATCGCGACATGACGGTGCCTATGGGAATGTCGAGTGTCTTGGCGATTTCCTTGTAGGACAGGTCTTTCAGGTAAAACAAGGCCAGGGGAGCACGGAAGGTCTCGTCGATTTGGCCGAGAGCTTCCACTGCGCTTTTCGCATCGAGCCGGTTGACAATCCCCGGTTCGATGGGGGGCAGTTCGTGTTGGATAACCTCGGCGCTGATATGGGGGAAACGGGATGATCTCCGGCGCGTACCCAGAAATTCCCTGTAAAGGATGGTAAACAGCCAGGACTTGACCTTGGTCTTGTCCTTGAGAGTGGACCCCTTTTTTGCCCATATCAGGAAAACCTGCTGGGTGAGGTCGGATGCCTCCTCGACATTGTGGGCCAAGGAATAAGCGAATCGATAAAGGGGCTGGTAGTAGTTGTTCACCAGTTCTTGGAAGTCCAACTCTATGTTACTCGGGATGTCAGTTGGAGAATTCACCTTGGAACTTATTCCTTATTTATTCTTTGTCACCGGGCCGGGACGAGGGGATGGGACAGGCCCAAATGCCTCCACCAGAGAAAGCCGGCCAACCCCAGCAGCGCCAAGTCGCGGGCCACGTAAAGGACATACCTTCCGGTGCTCTCAGCCGAGGCTTGGGCAAAACAACCGCAAATAATATTCAGACCCCGCGCCCAAGCCTGAATAAGGGCAATTAGGAAGATGACGAGCAATGCTGCGATCAAAAACAGGCTTCCCGGATAGGCCTTTCGCAACAGGATTCCCAGCCCCGCCAGAACTTCCACCCAGGGAAGGTAAAGCGCCAGCCAATAGCTCAAGTGGTAGGGAATAATCTGGTAGGTTTCGGTAGCGGAAAGGAGAGAACCCGGATCCAGGATCTTCAGAATCCCCGCCACCAGAAAGACCCCTCCCAGCGCCATTCGGGCCAGGAACTCGATCCAATTCAACGTTCCCGGTAATCCAGCCACGTTTGCCAGCCTCCCTTCAGTACGTAGACGGAATCGATCCCGAGCGACTCTCTCAAACGAACGGCCACACTTTTACTGGCCGAGCAATTGCGGTTGTCGCAATAGACCACCAAGGTCGTGCCTCCGGTCCATTGCAAAATGAAGGCTTCGAAGAGCCGGTCCCAATCATCTTCGTTCAATAAGATGGCGTCGCCAATGTGGTCCGCCGCATAAGCTTCTTCAGTTCTGGCATCGATCCAGGTGACCTCGGCCAGGGCCAGGGCATTTTCCAACAGGATTTCTCCTTCTTCCAGTTCCATGGGGTCCCATGGGGGCAACTGGGGATGGAGCAACCATGTGGCTCCCATGCCGGCCAGACTCAGGGCCAGAATTCCAATCCCCTGTAAACTGGCTTGCCGAAGAAATTTCAATGGACCGGGAGCTACCGAATGATGGCGTAGATTTTCTTGGTGGACTTCATCGGATTGGGAATGCTGGTCTTCACCAGGAAGGTGCCCCGCATTATCCCCTCGATCTCCGAAACATCCGGAGGCCGGATGGTAAGGGAAAACTTTTTTCCTTTTTCCAAAACTTCAAGCTCGTGATCGAAGCGTTCATTGCTGGAGACGATTTCGAGTACATCCACCTCATACTCCAGATGGGATTCAATAATGGCGGTCTTGGCCTGAACCGGTCGTTCATTTGCCATGTTCCAAATAATCACCCCGGGTGTCGCCACCAGCGTTTTGGGAATCGTCACTTCCAGAGTCAAAACAATGTCGGAATTGTCCGCCTGGGTGGTTTTGACCAGGATGGATTTCACCTGTTTCCCCTCCCGTGAACCATAATCGAAAGTGGCGGAGATCTCACCCGACTCCCCGGGATCGAATACCCGTTGGTTGGGCACGGCCGTGGTGCATCCGCAACCGGAGCTGACTTCGAGGATTTCAACCGCTTCCTCCCCCTTGTTGGTAAAGGGAAACACAGCCCTGTATTCCCTTTCCTCCACCGCGGCCCGATGGCTGATCTTGTTCACCTCAAAGGATAGGGCGGCGCTCACCCCGATGGGAAGCGGGAGGCAGCCGAGGACAAGGGCGAGGAGGGTTTTCATGATGCTTGTCGATTTTCAGTCCGGATCAAAGAATTTGTCGAACCTTCTTTGTTCTGGTTTACCGTTCGGCGTATTTTCCTTTGAGGGTTTCCAGCACACCGGGATCCGCCAGGGTGGTCACATTGCCCAGGGCGCGCCCCTCGGCAATGTCGCGCAGGAGGCGCCGCATGATTTTGCCGCTGCGGGTCTTGGGCAAATCTTCCGAAAAGATAATTTTTTCGGGCAGGGCGAATTTTCCTATCTTTTTGGCCACCAGATCGTTCAACTCCTTTTTCAAGGCATCGTTCGGCTCAATTCCCTCTTTGAGGGTGACGAAGGAAATCAGGCACTGCCCTTTGATTTCGTGTTTTACCCCGATCACGGCCGATTCCGCCGTGGCCGGATGCTCCACGTATATGCTTTCCAACTCGGCCGTTCCTATCCTGTGGCCCGATACATTCACTACATCGTCGACGCGTCCCAGTACCCAGAAATATCCGTCCTGGTCCAACTTGGCCCCGTCGCCCGGGAAGTAATAATCACCGCCCCATTTGCACCAGTAGGTATCGAGGTATCTTTGCGCATCCCCGTGAATGCCCCGGGTTATGGACGGCCAGGGCTTGCGAATGGTAAGCAGTCCTGCTTCGGCCGGCTCTCCCGTTTCCGTTACCACGGCCGCGTCGACCCCGAAAAAGGGCAGGGTGGCGCTTCCCGGCTTGGTGGAGGTGACCCCGGGCAACGGGGTCAGCATGATGCCTCCGGTTTCGGTCTGCCACCAGGTGTCCACGATGGGACATTTCCCGGACCCGATGGTGTTGTGGTACCATATCCAGGCTTCCGGGTTGATGGGTTCCCCCACCGTTCCCAGCAGACGCAGGGAACTGAGGTCGTGGGCCGTTGGCCACTGGTCTCCCCATTTCATGAAGGCCCGTATGGCGGTGGGAGCGGTATAGAAGATGGTGGCGCCGTATTTTTCCACAATCTGCCAGAATCTCCCGTTGTCGGGGAAATTGGGGGCGCCTTCGTACATGATACAGGTAGCGGCGTTGGCCAGGGGTCCGTAAACCAAATAGCTGTGCCCGGTAATCCACCCGATGTCTGCCGTGCAGAAGTAGACATCCTCGGGCTTGAGATCAAAGACGTATTTGGCGGTCAAATAGGTGTAGACCATATAGCCGCCCTGAGTATGGATGATGCCTTTCGGCTTGCCCGTTGTTCCACTGGTGTAGAGCAGGAACAACCTGTCCTCGCTGTCGAGTTCCTCGGGCGGGCAGTTCATGGACTGATGCTCTACCACGGCGTGGTACCAATGATCGCGTCCCTCCCGCATGGTCGCGGGCATGGGCTTTTCCGCCGGTCGTTTGACCACCACCACGTTTTCCACGCAATCAACCCCCTCAATGGCTTGGTCGACTATGTCCTTCAATCGAAGGATCTTTCCCCGGCGCCAACTGCCGTCCCCCGTAATAACCATCCGGGCCTGGGAATCCAGGATGCGGTCGCGAATGGAATCGGCCGAAAACCCGGCAAATATTACGGAGTGCACGGCGCCGATTCGGGCGCAGGCCAGGAGGCTGATGGGCAGTTCGGGGATCATGGGCAGATAAATGGCGATGCAATCCCCTTTTTTAATGCCCAGTTCCTTGAGCGCGTTGGCAAATTTGCTCACCTCACGGTGGAGGTCCCAATAGGTGAGCACGCGGCTGTCCCCTGGTTCACCTTCCCAAATCAAAGCCGCCTTGCTGCGGTTGGGGCCCTTCAAGTGGCGGTCCAGGCAGTTGTAGGAAAGATTGGTTGTGGCGCCGGTGAACCATTTGAAGAAGGGCTTTTCGGAGTCGTCCAACACCTTGTCCCAGGGCTTGAACCAATGCAGTTCCCGTGCCGCCGCCGCCCAGAATCCTTCCGGATCGTCCATACTTTTGCGGTACATCTCCCGATAGGCCCGCATACCGGAAATATGGGCCTTACCCCGAAATTCCCGGCTCGGAGGAAAGGTGCGGTTTTCGTGCAATACTACCTTGATTTTCTGCGTATCCATATTCCTGCAGCCGATGTTAAACCTTGGAAAGGCTCAGACAGGGCATAAGATGGGTTAATACCCGAATCCTGGTCAATATGAGAATTGAGGGGAACCTCCCCCGAGGAGGGCCCGGGGGAATGGAGCCGGGAATCGGATTCGAACCGACGACCCACGCATTACGAATGCGTTGCTCTACCAACTGAGCTATCCCGGCCCCGTTTTGAAGGATCAAAGTGTGCCATTATTCTGCTTTGTAAAGCCAATTGCCGATGGAGCCCCATCTCCGGAAGTATATCCGGCGGGTAGCTCGGGCGTCCATCCCGTTTCATTGGTTTTTCCCGTTGATTCCCCGGTCGGCTTGCCCAAGGTTTCAGCCCTTATGAGTAAGGCGCTGGAAGAGGGTTGCGAGGTGATGCTCGACTTTGAAAAACTGGCAAAAGTAGCCTCCACCGCTGCAGCCGTGCTGCCGGCCGTAGCTCAGGATGTAGATTCAGGGGAGGTGCTTTTTATCGGTTACGTCAACGAATTGGCTCTGCAAACGGCAATGCGAGAGCGGCTGGCCACCTTCTGGAGCACTTCACGCGACGAATTGTGGATCAAGGGCAAGACTTCGGGGGATTATCTGGAGTTGGTGGATGTGCGGGTAAACTGCGAGCAGAATTCCCTCCTCTACCGCGTGCGCTCGAAAGGAAGGGGGGCCTGCCATACCAAAGGGCCGGATGGAAAGGCGCGATCGGGTTGTTATTACCGTAGCCTCCGGCCTGACGGAACCCTGGAATTCTCCTGAACCAATCCCATGCCCCTTTTGGCCCAGTGTGTCACAGGTGTGACAGTTTGAGTCATTTATCAGCCTTCCATCGGGGTGGCTGGCCTGTAAAATATTTGGCAACCTGTTGTAAAGTAGATAGTTATGTGGTTTTTTTCCACAGTGGCACCGGCATTGCTTCACTGGCTATCGCCAAAGTTTCAAATTTACTTCAACCAAAATCAATTCAACCAAAATTAGTACGGAAATGAGTCAGATCAAACCTCTTGGAAACCGTGTTCTCCTCAAGAGAATTGAGGAGGATGAACAAGTAAAAGGCGGGATCATAATCCCCGACACCGCCAAGGAAAAACCACAGGAAGCCGAAGTGGTAGCGCTAGGCACCGGGAAAAAGGGTGAAGACGGAAGCGACCACGAATTTTCCGTAGCAGCCGGCGACCGGGTCCTCACCAGCAAATATGGCGGAACTGAAGTCAAGCTCGGTGATATCGACTACATCCTGGTGGAGGAGGATGACATCCTCGCCATCGTCTCTTAACCAATCCATAATTTCAACCCTTCTACATTATGCCTAAACAATTACTTTTCAGCGAAAGCGCGCGTAAAAAGATACTTATGGGGGTGGATGTTCTCACCCAGTCGGTAAAAGTGACTCTCGGGCCCAAGGGCCGGAACGTCGTTATAGACAAGAAATTCGGATCTCCCACCGTGACCAAGGACGGCGTCACTGTGGCCAAGGAAATCGAACTGAAAGATCCCTACGAAAACATGGGGGCCCAGATGGTTCGCGAAGTGGCATCCAAAACCTCGGACATGGCCGGGGACGGAACCACCACCGCCACCCTGCTGGCGGAGGCGATTTACAAGGAAGGCCTCAAGAACGTGGCGGCCGGTTCCAATCCCATCTACCTGAAGCGCGGCATTGACAAAGCTGTAGGCGCCGCCGTGGAGGAGCTGGGAAAAATCAGCAAATCGGTGGAAGACCGGGAGGAAGTTCGCCAAGTGGCCACGGTTTCGGCAAATTGGGACACCCAGATCGGCGATATCATCGCCGACGCCATGGACAAGGTTGGCAAGGATGGAACCATAACCGTTGAAGAGGCCAAATCAATTGAAACGACCTTGGAAGTGGTGGAAGGGATGCAATTCGACAAGGGTTACCTGAGCCCCTACTTCGCCACTGACACCGAGGCCATGGAGGCCGTTTTGGAAGACGCCCAAATCCTGCTGCACGAGAAGAAGATAACCAACCTCCAGGATCTCCTGCCCTTGCTGCAAAAAGTTGCCCAAGCCGGTAAGCCTTTCATGATTATTTCCGAAGATGTGGAAGGTGAAGCCCTGGCCGCTCTGGTGGTCAACAAGATCCGCGGCATCCTGAATGTGTGTGCCGTGAAAGCGCCTGGATTTGGTGAACGGCGCAAAGCCATTCTCGAGGATATAGCCATTCTGACCGGTGGTAAGCTCATAACCGAAGACTTGGGTATCAAACTGGAGAACGTCCAGTTGAGTGACCTTGGATCGGCCAAGCGCATCACCGTGGACAAGGAGAACACCGTCATGGTGGAAGGGGGCGGATCGCCCGGTGACATCCAGGGCCGGGTCAAGCAAATCCGCCGTCAAATCGATGAAACGACCTCCGATTACGATCGGGAAAAACTTCAGGAACGCTTGGCCAAGTTGGCCGGAGGAGTAGCCGTCATCAACGTGGGCGCAGCCACCGAACCCGAAATGAAGGAGAAGAAGGCTCGGGTTGAGGACGCTTTGCACGCCACCCGCGCCGCTGTAGAGGAAGGCATCGTTTCCGGAGGAGGGGTTGCCCTGCTCCGTATCGCCGAGGCTATTGATTCAATAGATTTGGAAGGCGACGAAGCTATTGGCGCCGCCATCGTTCATCGAGCGGTTGGGGCTCCCATCAAACAACTTTGTGCCAATGCCGGCGTGGAAGGGGCTGTTGTGGCCCAAAAAGTCGACGAAGGAGAAGGAGCCTTTGGTTTCAACGTGGCCACCAACGAATACGAGGATCTGATCAAGGCTGGGGTAGTGGATCCCACCAAGGTGACGCGCACTGCTTTGCAGAATGCCGCTTCCGTGGCCGGCCTCTTGCTGACCACCGAGTGCCTGATTACGGATCTACCCGAAGATAAGCCCGAACCCGCCGCTCCCGATCCTCACGGTGGCATGGGTGGAATGGGCGGCATGATGTAACCCGGTCATTCCCAAATTCTTTGAAAAGGCCCTTTCGTTTGGAAGGGCCTTTTTTTGTCCCATCGTAACTGAGTTCATCTGGGTATTCTGTGGTTCATATCCCCTGGGCAACCCTTTCCTATTGCGGGACGGACAAGGATTTGCCGTTGTGCCGGGGGGTGAGCGATAACAGGTAGGGAACGGCCCTTTTTGCCCACGCCTCGGCATCGGGATAATGGGATGCCTGGGAACCAAAGCAACTGCGCAGCATATCCGTATCGATAATGCCCGGATTCAAGGGAACACAAGCCATTCCGGTTGGCAGTTCCTGAGCCATGGACTTGCTCAGGCCTTCCATGGCCCACTTGGAAGCGCAGTAGGGCGCCACGTGGGGAGAAGTGCCGCGGCCCCAGCCCGAGCTGAGGTTGACAATTATTCCCGACTGACGTTGCACCATGGCCGGAACGAAGGCCCTGATACAGTGAAAGACCCCTTGGATATTGGTGTCGAAAAGCTTTTTTACCGCTTCCACTTCCAATTCCCAAAGCGGGCGAGACGGATTGATGACGGCCGCGTTGTTAATCAAGAGATCGGGAGGGCCGAACTGGCTTATGACGTCCTCTGCCCAATCCCCCACCTCGCTGAAGTCGCTCACGTCCACCCGGTCGAATATGTGCTCGGGGAATTGTCGAGCCAGGTTTATGAGGTCCCGCTTTGAGCGACCGCAGCCGAACACCTGATTTCCGCGTTTTACAAATCCTTCCGCCAGGGCCCGGCCGAGCCCCCGTGTCACCCCTGTCACCACGATTTTCTTACTCATGGGGCTGAGTTTAGAGATAGCTGCGCGGCATGGATAGTTTAAACCGGTTTGAAGTGGAATTCAGTCAGTTGGGCCTTGTGCAAAATGCGGTTTTCCCATGGCATTCAGGGCAATGGAAATCTGTTTTTTGGGTACGGGAACTTCCCAAGGTGTTCCCATGATCGGCTGTGATTGTGAAACTTGCCGAAGTGCAAATCCCAAAAACAAACGGGGCCGCACCTCCATTCACGTCAAGGCGGGTGGTTATGGCGTGCAGGTGGACGCGGCGCCTGAATTTCGCCTGCAATGCATTGAAAATGATATCGATCGCATCGATTGGGTCGTCCTCACCCATGGGCATGCCGACCACATTGCCGGGATGGACGACCTGCGGAGATTTGTCGATTTTCGCCAGGGAGAAGGGCTGCCCGTATACGGTTCCCGGCCCACCTTGGAACGATTGAGGCAAATGTACCCCTACGCGGTGCGGGACCGTCCCGAATTTCCCGGTTATCCAGCCTTTGTGCCCCATGCGGTGCGGGCTCCGCAAACCTTGGAGTTTCCCTGGGGGACCCTCCACACCACAAATTTACCCCATGGACGGTTCGAAGTCCTCGGACTTGTTTTTACGGAAAGGGAAAGCGGCAAAAAATTCACCTACTACACGGATTGCAAAACGGTCAAGGCATCGCAACGCGCTTTGGCGGCGGGGTCCGATGTCGTCGTGCTGGATGGGTTGCGCGACCGACCTCACCCCACCCACATGACCATTGGAGAGGCCGTTGAAGTGGCGGCCTCGATCGGCGCTCCCCAGACCTATCTTATTCACATGGCCCATCTCGTGGAACACGACCGGGTCGACAGAGGACTCCCCTCCGGGGTCAATCTCGCCTATGACGGGCTGCGCCTGGTCCTTTGAGATCGCAGAGGAAGGGGTCAAACCTGGAATCTCAACATCGCAAGCGACGTCAAGATTGCAAGGATCAGCCGTCGCCCAAGGGCTATGGCTAACATGATGACCCCGACGGGGCTTTTTCTGTTACATTCGAGGAGTTTAATGAAACGGCCAGATCATCGGTATGAGGAAAATGCTTCCACTGAAATAGGTCAGGTTCAGAGGCAGGCCGAATTTCAGGAAATCGCTGAAGCGGTAGCCGCCGACCCCGTAGACAAACGTGTTGGTCTGGTAACCGATGGGAGTGGAGAAACTGGCCGAAGAAGCGATGGCGGTGACGATGAGGAAGGGCCGGGGATCGACCCCTACGGTGGCGGCAATGCTGATTGACACCGGGGCCAGGAGAGCGGCGGTGGCGTTGTTGGACAATACCTCGGTCATGAACGAACACATCAAATACATGACCGCCAACATGACGTAGGGCTGCCACTCCGGGGAAACCAGGTGGCTTACCGTTGCCACAGCCGTGTCCGCCAGCAGGGTCGAAGCTCCGGTTTCCTGCATGGCCAATCCCAGAGCCAGCATTCCGTAGATCAGAAAAATAATGTTCCATCCCACGGCGGAAAATGCTTCCTCGGAATTGATGCAACGGGTGACCAGAAGCACCGCCACCCCCATGATGGCCGATGCCACAATGGGAAAGTTGGTGAAGGTGGTTGTACCCACGATTCCCAGGATAACGGCGACCACGATGGGTATTTTCTCGCGGCGGCTTCGGGAGGCCACGTGGGGCTGGTCCAATAAAATTATATCTTCGGATTTGCGCAATTCCCCTATGGCCTGATCGGTGCCCATCATCAGCAGGGTATCCCCGAATTCGAGGGGCAGGGTAGCCAATTTATCCCGAACGTTTCTGCCCCGCCGGTGCATGGCCAGAATGATCATTCGGAATCTTTGGCGGAAATCGATTTCCGCCACTGTTTTACCGGCGATGGAGGAACTGGGGCCGATGAAACCTTCCACGATTGAACCCTCCGAGGCGGCGATTTGTTCGAGACCCTCCCCGATTTCGCCGAGAAAATTCACCCCTTCAATGGAGCGGGCTTCCGCAATACCGTGGGGCTTGCAAGCCAATACGAGCCGGTCGCCCGCTTCGAGGACGATCTCGTTCAGTTTGTCGACCATGGTCCTGCCCCCGCGCAGGATTTCCAGGATGCGCACCCCGGGAGTTCTCAGGATTCCGGAATCCAATACCCCCTTCCCCACCAGGGGCGAGTGCTGATGGATTAAAGCCTCGGTGAAAAATTCCCTGCGCTCTTCCGGGGAGAGGATTTGGGTGAGGGTCTCCCGAACGGGCAGCCTTCTCCAGGAAAAAACCAGCAGGTAAAGGGTTCCCAGGACCAACAAGGGCAGGCCCACCATCCCCAACTCGAACATGCCCAATGGGGGTTGGTCATAGGTTTCGGCGATTCCGCTGATGATAATGTTGGTGCTGGTGCCGATCAAGGTGCAGGTTCCCCCGAAAATTGAGGCGTAGGAAAGCGGAATAAGAAGTTTGGAGGCCGGAATATCCATCCTGCGTGCCAGGCTGAGAAGCACGGGCATGAAGATGACCACTACCGGGGTGTTATTGACGAATGCGGAAAGAAAGGCCACGAACAGAATGATAATCAGCAGCAATGGGATATATCCCGCTTTGGCCAGACGGTCGAAATAGCCGCTTATCATTTCGATTGCTCCGCATTTTTCCAGACCGGCGCTGACAATAAACATGGCGCCCACCGTAACCGGGGCGGGATTGGACAAAACGGAGAGGGCTCCTTCCACCTGCAGCAGACCCAGAACCGGAAGCAGGGCAAATACGGAAATGGCGGTGACCTCAACCGGTACCTTTTCCCAAATGAAACTGGCCAGGGCCAATCCCAAAATGCCGAACACCATTGCTATCTCCAGGGTCATGGGGGGCTAGATTGCAGAGTGTTGGCTAAAAAATCCAGCGATCAATTACCAGAATTGTAAAGAGCAGGGGCAGGTGAACAATGGAGGCGTTAAAGAGATTTCGCGCCGGATTGTCCTTGTTCCTGGCCCGAAAGAATTGCCAGGCCCTCCATCCCATGAATGCCGACACCAGGGTGGATCCGATGGCGTATATCCAGCCGGTTAAGGGGAGAACAATGGGTAGGGCCGTAATGACGATCAGCAACAGGGTGTAGAGGAGGGCGCTCCAACTGATTTTCTTCGCCCCCCCTTTTTCCAGGGCCAACACGCGGAATCCACCCCTGCGGTAATCCTCCCGGTAGATCCAGGAGATTGCCATGAAGTGAGGCATTTGCCAGGTGAACAACACCCCGAATATAATCCACCCCAGAGCCGAAACCGAACCCTCTGCCGCCATCCAACCCATCAAGGGTGGAATGGCTCCCGGTAGCGCCCCGATTTCCGTGGCCAAAGGGGTAACTTTTTTTAGCGGAGTGTACAGGGTTATGTAGATGAGCATGGTGGCCAGGGCCAAAAGGCCGATGACGGGGTGTGTCCCCAAACAAAGCACAGCCACACCCCCGGTGGAAAAAATCAGGCCCATCCACAATGCCGTAGGCATGCCGATCGCGCCCCGGGGCAGGGGCCGGTTCCGGGTGCGCATCATCCGGTTGTCTTCGTCCCGTTCCCACCACTGATTCAGGATGGCGGAACCGGCCGCAGTTAAAGTTGTGCCCGCCACCAGACTCAGAAAAATGGCAATGTCCTGGGGGGGGCGGGCCGCAAAATATCCCAACAGGGCAGTGATGATCGACATCAAGCTCAGCTTGGGCTTGGTCAGTTCGACATATTCCATCCAGCGCGACTTTGCCGACCCCGATTCGGATACCAGGGGTGACGATGGTTTGATGCGCACGGAATTGGTTTCTGCCTGGCTCATGCGGATGGTTTATCCAAGGAAGCTTCCCCCATGCCCAGCCCGGCGGGAGCCCGAGGGGCCGCTTCGGCTCGAACAGGTTGCGAAGGTTGAAACTGAAAGAATGTGATGATCCATGAGGTAGCCAGAAAAAATGCCCCGATCAGGACGTGGGCCGTAGTGATGACGGGATTTCGGATGGTCCATATGATGTAGGCTCCAAGGACAACCTGACAGGCCAGAAGAGTCAGGCCAACCCCTCCCAGAAGGCGGATGCGCCCGTCCATTTTCCTATGCAGGATCAGAGGGATGGCCCAAACCAGATAAACGGCAAATATGATCAGCGCCATCAACCGGTGAGCAAAGTGAAGGGCGACCCCTAAATTCCAATACTGGGGAAAAATACCGCCCTCCGGGGTGAGGGGAAAGGTGGGAATGGCCAAACCGGCCCCGATGTGGCGCATGACGGCTCCGATAATGAGCTGAACGAAAATCAGCCCGCAAACGATGAGACCCCCGGTTTTGAGCCTATGGTTTGCCCTGGCCGGGAACCCGTGCCCGTCCCTGAACCACCAGGAGGATTGAGCGGCTGCAATGGAAGCGACCAGGCAAACAAAGGTTTGGGCCAGGCAGCCGTGGATTATGGCGAATTGCAGGCTGTTCAATAAGATGCGCATGCCCCCCACCAAACCCTGCAGTATGACCAGGGCCAGAGCCGCGAGCGCCAGGTGACGCACCCATGCCCTATCTTCTCTGAGCCAGATCCACACCGTTAGAACCATGATCAGGAGTCCTATGAGGGCGCCGAGCAACCGGTGACTGTGTTCGGCCAGCATGGCCCGGTCTTGCAGCCAACCTTCTGGGTTCAGGGTACCATCGGACAGCGGCCAATCCGGAAACACCATCCCGGCCCCGATCGAGGTGGTAAACCCACCGGCAAAGAGCAGAAAGGTCATGACAAAAAGCACCACCAGGCTGAACCATGCCAGCTTGGGCTTGTAGTGGGCTGTTCTCCTCCTGTTCAAAGCGGGGTCCGGAAAAATTTTGGCTAAACAGATAGGCGTTGCCCAAAAGGGGTCAAATGTTGATTTTTTGCGGAGGCAGAAAAATCCACATTTGACCCCTTCCCCGCAAATCTTCTTATGACTTACTCGCCACGGCCCAATATTTATCTGGTCGGTTTCATGGGAACCGGAAAATCCATTCTGGGGCGGCTCTTGGCCAGGGAACTGGATTATTCCTTTGTCGACAGCGATGAACAGATCGAGGAGAGCACCGGTTTGACCATCCCGCAGATATTCCAATCCAGGGGGGAAAAAGCCTTTCGGGACCTGGAGCGCCGTTTCGTGGAATCGGGTCACCCCGGAGGGCGGTGCGTGGTCTCATGTGGGGGCGGGATGATTCTGCAGCCGGAAATTCTGGAGTCTTTGCAGGAAAAGGGGGTGGTGATTTCCTTATTTGCCTCGCCCGAAACGATTTATGAGCGAACCCGCGGCAACGAGAACCGGCCCTTGCTCGATGTGGAGGATCCCCTGGCCCGTATTCGCGAGCTCCTGGAGGAACGGTTGCCGATTTACCGGAAGGCGGGCATTGGTGTGCTGACCGACGGGCGAAGCCCAAAGGAAATCGTCGATCACATCAAGCGGATATACCGGCGCGCGGGGCCGGGCCTCAGCCCACATGAGTAGGCCGCGAATCCCCTGGTCCGGATCACCTTGCATTGCCGGGGTCTGGTCCGGGGATGCCGTTGCGGAGGGCCGCCTTCATGGTGTTTAGAAACCTTTGGGGAGGGCGGATGGGTTTGGCTGATTTGTCGATAAAAGCGTGTGCGGATGATCCGGTGGCCAAAAGTGTATCCCCGCGTCGCACCTCGTATTCGATGTGAAAGCGGACTCCGGGCTGTTCCTTGACCATGCAGGTGACAGTGAGACGGTCATCAAAATAGGCAGGGCGGCGATAGCTCACTTTCACCTCTAGGACCGGTATGAAATAGCCCGATGCCTCCAGGTCGCGATAAGCCAGTCCGATCTGGTCGAGCATTTCGATACGCGCCTTTTCAAACCAGGTCACGTAATTGGCGTGGTGGGCAAATCCCATGGCATCGGTTTCGCTATAACGTACCCGAATCCTGCTAACGGTGCGGATCATGTTCCCGTCCGGTAAAATTTTTGGGAGATCATGTTTCCATGACCGCGTCCCGCAGTCCGAACAATCGATCGACCGAAGCGCCCCAACTCTTCTGGTTGACCCACTTCCGGCCGGTTTCTCCCAATTGCCGTCGCAACCGCCGGTCGGAAATAAGAGTGGAAAAGGTGTCGGCCAGGGCCTTCCGGTCGCCGGGTTCTACCAACAGGCCCGTCTGCTTATCTACGACCGCCTCGGCGACGCCTCCGACCCGGTGCGCCACTATGGGCAACCCGTGAGCTGATGCCTCCAGATAGACCAATCCAAAACCTTCTACGCTCTTTTTGTAGTTTATGCTGGTCATGGCGAAGATGTCGGCGCGTTCATAAGCCCACCGGAGCCCATCCTCGTCCAGCGGGCCCCACATTTTGACCGGAAAATCGCACTTCTCGGCCAGCCGTTGCACCTCTCGCTCATAGGGATCGTGGCGGCTCTCCCCAACGATCCAGCACTCCACCATCGCTCTCTCTTCCTGGGGAAGGAGGTTCAGCGCCTGCAATATATTATTCTGGCCTTTGCGCGGGTGGAGGCGGCCGACGGTAAGGATGACCACCTTCCGATGGTCGACGGCTTTGCGGTGGTCGATTCCGACAAATGCTGCAGGCAGGGCGTTGGGGGTGAGCACCGTCTTGTGCTCGGCATCCGGAAACCGGGAAATGAGCAAGCGGAGGGTAAAGGTGGATACAGCGCCGATGCGTTCCGCCTTCTCAATCAACTTTTTCAGGAGCAGGCGGTGGTGCAGTTTTCCGTGATATTTCAATATCTCCGAACCGTGAAAGGTGAGGTAGAGTTTTCCGGGTAGGAAGGCTTTAAAGAATTGCAGGTAGAGCATGGCGGAAATCGGACCGGGTTCGGGCAGGTAAACGGTGGCTTGGCGCAGATGCTTTCGCTTGGACATGATTTCCTTGGAGAGGGTAAAGAGGCAGGATAGATTCTGACTGCCTTTCATGCGTAGCCTCCGGACCGTAAACGGCCACGGTTTATCGGAATTATTCCCTCCGCCACCGGGAGCCCAGACTTCGACTTGAAACCCCGACTCGCTACTGGCCAGGGCCATTTCCTCGGTAAAAGTGGCGATCCCTCCCTTCCGGGGATGAAATTCGTGGGTCAATATCAGAAGGGGAAGCCTGCCATTCTCGTCATTTTGAGGGTAGCGCGGATGCATACTTTCCCAAATTAGCATTTACATTTCCCATGAAGCGAAAATAGTTGGCTGTTTACAAATGAATTCTGGGACAGAAATAGACACTGTTGCGGTTAACCCGCTTACCCCGGAGGAGCGGGCTGATCTTGAAGAAAGTCTGAAGCGATGTAGTGAAGAAACTCGAAACGCCGTGTTTGAATTTCGGGAAACGGGTCGGGTTGGCCTTCTCCCCGGTATCGTCATCGGGTTGATCGAACGATTTTTGGAACCTGAGGTCCGTCCTCAACTGCGAAGCTCGGACGACTCGATTCGTCTGGTCGACGATTTGAGGATAGATTCTCTCACCATGATGGAGATCGTTGTCCTGGTGGAAGAGGCCCTGGACATATCGATCGATAACCAGGAGTTGCGCGACCTGCGGACTTTGGACGATGTCAGTTGTTTTATCGATGCCAAGACGAAGGGGCTTCCCCTTCCCCAACGGGGGCGGCTTTTCGGGATTGAAGCCATCGGCGCTGCCGTGCCGCACCGTCCCCCATTCCTTTTTTTGAATGAAGCGAGGGTGGAGAAAGACGCCGCCATCGGCACTTACACCATAACCGGGGAGGAAGATTTCCTTGGCGGCCACTTTCCCGGTAATCCGATTATGCCGGCCAGCATCATGCTGGAGGCCCTGGGTCAGTTGGCCGTATTTCATTTGGTGACGACCCAGAAGAATGGGACGGGCTCGGTAGTCGATTCCAGCAAGGTTTTATTTACCTCGGTCGAGGCGGTCCGGTGCCAACGGATTTGCCTTCCGGGTGAGACCTTGACCCTCCGTATCAAACTCAAGCATATCCGCCATCCTTTGGCCATGTTCGAGGGCAAGATAATGGTCAATGGAGAGAGTGCGGCCTGGGCCGAAGAAATCAGCTTGACGTTCGATTGGGTGGGTGTCCCGGGTGCTCGCTGATTTGGGAAAGGTCAAACAATATGCTTGCTTGTCCCTTTGCCCCAAAAGGACAATGAAGCAAGTTTTGCCCCTACATGGCGCGCGTATTTATAACAGGCTTGGGTTATATTTGCAGCATCGGGAATGATCAGGAAACTGTGGTGCATAACCTCCGTAACCTGAAACATGGCATGGCCTTGTTCCCCCCGGTGAACGTTCCGGATTCTCCGGTCAGGGTGGTCGCCCCGGTCAGGGAATTCGAGGTGGATTCCCTGGATCAGGAGGATTGGACCTATCCCGCCCGCTACAAAATCCGCCGGCAAACCATTCGCAGTTTTTCCCCTCACGTCCTCTACGCCTATTGCTCGTTTTTACAGGCCATTGAGAATGCCGATCTCAAGGAGGTGGATATCTCCAATAAGGAAACGGGCATTTATACGGCTTCCGGCGGGTCCATTCGCTTTATCTACCACCACCTGAGGCGAATGGAAAAGCGGGGTGTCATGCGTTGTAATCCTCTAAACATCATTTCCTCCATCGCCGGGACGCTCTCCTTCAATCTCGTCTCTCATTTCAAGATCCAAGGGGCCTCCACGGGGTTCGCCTCAGCTTGCGCCTCCTCGGGACATGCCATGGGTTTTGCCTACGACGAGATTCAACGGGGTCGGCAGAAGCGAATGTTCGTGGTGGGGGCTGAGGATTGTAACTTTGAAAGCGTGGTGCCGTTTTGCGGCATGCGGGCTTTGAGCCTTTCCCTGGATCCGGTCCGGGCCTCGCGGCCCTTTGACCGAACCAGGGACGGATTTGTTTCCTCGGGCGGAGCGGTTACCGTGGTGCTGGAATCCGAGGAAGAGGTGGAGCGCCGCGGTGTTCCCGTCTACGGTGAAATGGTGGGTTGGGGACAAGCTTCGGACGGCCACAACGTAGCCATATCGCATCCTGAGGGGCGTGGACTGGAATCGGCCATGTTGCGGGCCCTGAGGGATGCCGGCATCCAACCCGCTCAGATTGAGTATATCAACGCTCATGCTCCTTCCACTCCCATCGGCGATCGTTCCGAGGTGCGGGCCATTCGCCGTGTCTTCAACCCGGGGGAAACCAGGCCCATGATCAGCAGCACCAAGGCCTTGACGGGTCATGGGCTTTCCCTTTCAAGTGTGTTGGAAGCGGCCCTTTGCCTGAGCGCTCTAAGACAGGGATTCGTGCCCGGGTCGGCCCATATCCAGCAGCTCATGTCGGAAGCAGAGGGTTTGAATATCATTCGCCAAACCGTGAACGCTACACCCACCTATATCTTGAGTAACAGTAGTGGTTTTGGAGGCGCCAATACCTCACTCGTTTTCAGGCATGTCTGAATTGAGCTCTCGCTACGCCCGCGCGTTGGTGACGGGGGCTCGTTCCGGGTTGGGGAAGGCCTTCGCCCTCAGGTTGATGGCGGAGGGGATCGAGGTGTGGGGATCTTCCAGAAAGCCGGATGCTTTTGAGAACCTCCCGGGAATTACTCCCGTCCTGGTCGATTTGAACCGGGAGAAGGAGTTGTCCAATTGGTACCGGGATCTGGATAGCCTGGCCGGTGGTTTCGACCTCCTGATCAACAATGCCGGGTTTGGGGCCTTTGGGAAATTTGGTGATTTCCGGGATGAGGATATCCAAAGCCAGTTGCGTGTTCTCCTGACCTCCCCCATGCAGTTGGCCCTGGGTGCGATAAAGTGCATGAGGGCCCGGAAACGGGGTTGCATCGTCAACATATCTTCGATGGCTGGAAGTTTGTGGATTCCATTTTTCAGCAGTTACAACGCGGGCAAAGCCGGATTATCCGCTTTTAGCCAGAGCCTGATGCTGGAGGCCCCCGCGACCCCCCCCTGGATCATCGATTTTTGCCCGGGAGATTTCGCGACCCCCTTCAATCGATCCACCGTGCGGCGGGGCGAGCCATCGGGAAGGTTGCAAAGGGTCTGGCGTCGGATTGAACAAAATACCGAAGCTGCCCTTCCTCCCCAACGGGCAGCAGAGGATCTGATGGGCGGGTTGAAGCGGTTTCGGCATTGCACCTTGCACAGTGGATCCTTCTTGCAAAGGATAATGGCCCGATTGGGGGCGCGACTTGTCCCGACTGGATGCAAGCGCACGGCTCTCCGTCGCTACTTCGATCTCCATTGAAGGACAATCGTCAATTGAGGATTATGGTGTTGACTTCCGCCACGGGTGGGGGGCATGACGCCCGCGCCTCGGCCTTTGCCGCCTGGTGTCGCAAGCTCTACCGGGACGGAGTGGTTCTGAGAATCGTTCGGCCCTTGGAAAGCGCCACCCCGATTACCCGTTTTGGGGTGGGACTCTATAATGTTATCCAGAAGTGGGCTCCCCTGTTACACCATCCCTATTGGTGGTTCGTGGAAGGGCTCGGTTACCTGCAGCGGAACAGGGTGAAATTGGGCAAACGATATTACGAATCACTGCTCAGGGAGTTTGCCCCGCACCTGATTTTGAGCGTGCATGATTTTCTCAATCGGGGTTATTTTCAAACCGCCAAATCCATTCTGGGCCATCGGGTGAGGTGCTCGACTTACTGTGGCGAATTTTCCGGTGGATTCGGCTACAGTAGAAATTGGGTGGAGCCAACCGTTGATTTATTCTTTTCGCGAACTTCCATGGCCCAGGACTATGCCGTGCGGATGGGAATCTCTCCTCAAAAGTGCCGCGTCCGGGGTCATCTCATGCACCCCAAGGTCTACGACCAGATTCTGGACGATGGGGCACGCCGGAATCTTCTGGTCGACCATCTCGGGCTATCCCCGGGCAAATTTACCCTCTTGCTGGCCGCAAGTGGGATGGGCGCCAACAACCACTTGAGGATTTTGCAAATCCTCAAGCGATACGCCAGTCGTGTGCAGGCAATTGCGGTATGCGGAAGAGATGGGAATACCGAGGAAAAAATTCTGGAATGGAAGGAGCGAACCCCCGGTTTTCGGGTTCATGTGGAAGGATATTCCCAACGCATGCATCACCTGATTCAGGTCAGTGATGCAGTGGTCGGTCGTGGAGCCACCACATGTGCGGAGGCTTTGTTTTTTAAGGTTCCCGTCATCTTCAACGGCATCGGCGGCCTGATGCCCCAGGAGCGGTTGACCTGCAACTATTTTTGCCGGGCCGGGGCCGCGGTAAGGATGTCCAGCCTGGAGGACCTCGATGGTCATCTGGGGTTGTGGCTCACCCATGAACCGGCCTACGCCCGCATGCGGGAACGTTGCCGGGAAATTGCCGTGGTGGAAGATCCGACCCTCCTGATCCGGGAGTTGCATGGCCTGGCCGTCGAAGCGATAGAAGAAGGGCGATGAAGTTGAGGGTTCTCTACATTTGCACCACCTTTCCCAAACAGAGTGAACAGTTCATCATGCGGGAGGTCGATGCCCTGTCCGAACAGCCGGTCGACCTGGAGATCGTCACCTTGTGGGGAGGGGACTCCTTTTATAAGGGGTTGCCCGTAAGGCGGTTCTCAAAATTGAAGTTGTTCAGGTTGTGCTGGGTTTTGCCCCTGGCCTTTTTCCTTAAGCCCCGGGTAATGTCGGGGAACCTGAAATGGTTCCTGGCCCGGCGACCGCCTTCCCTTCTCAATTTTTTGGAAAACCTGCTCGGGTACGGGTTCGCTCTCGCCCAATGGTTCGAAGTGGAGAAAAACAAACCGGGTCTGATCCACGGGACCTGGGCTACCTCACCCGCCTCGGCCGCCTTTCTTTTGAGCATATTGACGAGGATTCCCTTCTCCATGGGAGCGCACGCCTACGATGTTTTTGAAAATGGGGGAGACTGGCACCTGGCTGAAAAACTCCGTCGGACCTCCCTGCTGCATACCACCAGCCAGAACACCTGCCAAGCCTTGTTGGGGAGAGGCTCGGATCCAAAAAAGACCCGTGTGATACTATCGGGGTTGATGGGGTTTCCTTCCCTCAAGTCCTTGCGGTCCCCCCGAAATCCGATTCGGGTGCTTTATGTGGGCCGTCTGGTGGAGAAAAAGGGGTTGTTTTACCAGATTGACGTGCTCCAATCCCTGAAAGGGTCCGGGGTATCCTTCCGGGCCCGCATAGTGGGCAGCGGGGAGTTGGATGGGAGATTGAAGGGTTACCGCGACCGGTCCGGCCTTCAAGGTGAACTGGAGTTTTTGGGAGAACAGACCTTTGCCGCCGTGCAAGAGCAATTTGATTGGGCCGACCTGTTCCTTTACACGGGAAAAGTGAGCGCGAGAGGGGACCGGGATGGGTTGCCCAATGTAATAGGGGAGGCCATGGCCCATGGGGCGGTGGTCTTGACCACCGCGGTGGGCGCTACCACCGAAGCCGTTGAACACGGGGTCACGGGCTTGGTATTGCCGCCCGACGACACCCAGGCCTGGGTCGACCAGTTGGTCCGATTACAACGGGACGATGCCCTCATGGAAACCCTCCGCGGAAACGCCCGCGCCTGGGTGGAAGAGCATTTTGATGCACGAAGAAACTCCCGGGAACTTTACCTGGCGCTTCTGAAGGTAGTTGAAAAGAATGAGAGCCCCAATCCTGAAGCATGCCACTCTATTTCGATGTAACCCTTGCCGGGCGCAACAGGCATTTTTCGGGTCTGCAACGGGTTTCCGATCAGTTGAGGAGGGCCCTTCGGAAAAAAATTGGGGATGAGTTGGTCCCGGTGCGGTGGAGGGCCCGGGGGCGAGGGTTTTACCGTGGGGAAACCCGTGCCCCGGTCACTCTCACCCGCGAGGATCACTTCATCAGCCCCGAAGTCTTTTCTCCGGAGGAAAGGCCGGGGTTTTTCCATGGGTTGGAGGAAAGCGGCTGCTGCAGCGCGATCATTTATCACGATGCCATTCCCCTGAAGTGGCCGGAAATAACATGGCCCGAAAGTGTGGCCAGGCATCCATCCTATATGAAGGCGCTGGCGCGCTTTCATCACATTTTCGCGGTTTCCCGGAGCAGCGCCGGGGAGTTGGAGATATACCTGGATTGGCTGGATATAGCGGCCTCTCCACCCGTTTCGGTTTTGCCTTTGGGGGCTGATTTTGCTGATCTCTCTGCCAGGAACTGGAGGCATTCCCCGGGCAAAATCCCCCTCATCCTTTCCGTCGGCATTCTCGAACCCCGTAAAAACCAAAGCCAGATTCTGGCCCTGGCCAAGCGCCTCTGGGATGGAGGCTTGGAATTTGAACTTCATTTCTGTGGCAGGGTAAATCCCCATTTTGGCAAACCGGTGGCTGCGGAAATAAAGCGGGCCCAACGGCTGGGCTATTCCGTTTTCCACCACTCCCGCCAAAGCGATGAATTGCTCTTGAATTGTTATACCAAAGCCCATTTCAGCGTCCTCAATTCCAAAGCCGAGGGATTTGGCCTGCCCCTGCTGGAATCCCTCTGGTTGGGAGTTCCCTGCATTTGTTCCGACTTGCCCTCCCATGCGGCCATGGCGCGGGGGGGTGGATGCCGGGTCGTATCAAGCGCGGAAGAGATGGAAGAAACCTGGATGACCTGGCTTTGTCGGGAAACCGAATCGGAAGCCGTAACCCGTGAAGCCAGGGAGAGGACGGTGCCCCTTTGGGCAGACACCGCGGAATCCGTTCTCAGGTGGATGCGAGAAAAGTGAGTGCCTTGCCTTGCCTGGTTTTTTCCAATTCCTTTCCCCCCGATCATGCGGGAGGGTACGAGCTTGGCGCCGGAAACCTGGTGGACGCCTTGCAGCGATTCTGCGGGTGGAAAATTCGAGTGTTTTCCTCCGTGCGCAAGAAAACACCGCCGGGGATTTTGAGTCCGCCGCTCACCGGTTTTTTCCCTGGCCGGTTGGGGCCGTCCTATCAGAGCCGCCTTGTCAAAAGGGAACTAATCGCCCGACACGAAGGGATTTGCGCGGCCATCGACCGGGAGGCGGAACGGGCGGAGGTAATCCTCGTATTCAACCCGAGGCGGTTAATATACCCCCAATGGGTCCGCCTGCTCAATTCCCCCACCCCGGTAGTATTTTTTGTCTCTGATTTCTGGCCTCAGGATCCCTTTGGGGCAGACCTGTTTTACACGGGTTTGGCCAAGAGAAGGCATTCCATGCGCCCCCGGGACCCGGCATTGGACGTCATTTATAAACCATTCCTGGAAGAGGAAGCCATCTTTTCCCGAGCCAGAGGTGTGATTTTCTGCAGCCGGTTTCTTCAACAAACGCACCGCGAGACCTTCGACGGATTGGAACATCAGACGGTGATTCATTGGGGGACAAATCCGGAGCGTTTCCCGAAATCGGCCAAAGACCGTGAACACTTGAAAGTGTTTGGTTTTTGTGGCCGTGCCGTTCCGGAAAAGGGCCTGGATAGGGCTTTGCAGGCCTTTTCCGAGCTGTTGCGGCGGGATGCGCGCTTGAATTTGTTGGTCGCATCGGATCTGACCACTTCCTATGGCCGCCGCCTTCGGCGCAAAATTTCCCGCGACCGCCGGCTTGAACGCTCGGTTGAACTGTTGGGACAGGTGCCCCATGAGGAGATGCACGAGAAATTCTTTCGTCGCATTGGCTGGCTCATGTTTCCCAGTGTCTGGCAGGAGCCTTTCGCCTCGACCGTGGTGGAAGCCATGGCCTCGGGGGTGGTGGTCATCGGCTCCTCCACCGGCGGAACGCCCGAGATTTTGCATAAGGCTTGCGGTTATCCCTATGATCCAAGCGACCCCGCCGCTCTGTTGGAGGCTTGCCGAAAGGCTTTAAACAGAGCCGACCACCATGGGATTTTGGCGGACCGGGCTCATCAACGGATTGTGGGGCAGTTTAATTTGCCGGTCATGGCCGGAAAATTGGACACATTTGTCCGCGGCCTCCTTTAAGGGAAAATCCAAACTCCCGATCAGGGTTGTGTTTCGATGGTTTCGATGACTTCAATCTCTCCGATCTTCACTTCCCCGGTGTCGACGCCGGCACGCTCCTTCTCCAGCCCATCCAAATCTTTCCCAAAGTAACCACCTGCCGCATTTATGAGATCCTCATGGGCAATTTCAAAATTTGTTCCCGGGGACCGGGTGCTGAATCTCGTGGTCCAAAGCAACTTAACCTCCCCGGTATCTTGCAGTAGCTGGTAGTCAAAGGCATTCACCACGATAAAATACCGGGAATCGCTGAGCGATTCTCTCAGTTCGGCTTCCTCCCAAGGGGCCGGGCGCCGTTTTCCGTAGAGCACTTTGTCAAAACCGGTGAGGGCCGCGTTGAGCCTCCGGGTATTGAAGTTCCAGCTATTCATGATATTGACCAGGTCGACATCCAAATTCCCCTCCGCGTCCTGCAAACCTCCCGGGAATAAAGACTCCAAGTCATCTTCCCAGTCCGTAGCGCCCCAATGAATAACCAGCAGGAAGTCGCCCTTCTGCTGTTCGATGTGCGGAAACATGTTCCGTCTTTTCAGTTGGTTGCCGATAGTGAGTATGATGTCTTCAAATTCCACGTTTGTCAGGCTGTCATCGCGGACATTTCCCCCGAAGAAGACTCCCTCGGCCACCTGGAAGAACCAGATCTTATCGGGGTCCTGACTCATTTGGGTGAACTCGGGGGAGGCGGTGGCGCTGATAACAATGCGCGATTTCGCCATCAGGACCGGACCGGAAAATCCGGAAAACAAGAGTATCCCCAGAAGAATTCGGGGTACTACTGGCTTCATCGGCATGAAGGGTTGGGCTCGTTCAACCCCTTACCCTGCTCGGAACCCTCTTCACTTCATCCGTAAGTAGCGCGGCTCCCTTTTCCCATACCTCGTCGCGGGTTATTTCTCCGCTCCGGATCTTGGCCAGAATTTTTTTCTGGGTGCCGTAGTCGATATTCTTCTGTCCGGCGCGCGATTGCATCATGCGCCAAGCCTTGCGGCGTTCCACCACGAAGAGCACCATCTGCCGGGAAAGGCTCATGTAGACCAGATTTTTTCTGGCGTCCTCCACCAGGATGTAGACCCCGAAGTCCGGCACGTAGGCGCGGGCGTCGCTCCTCAGATAGCGTTTATTGACCACATCCTTTTGCTCCACGCACCAGATCAGGTTATCCAGGAAGATGAGGTCTTTGCTCTGTTCTTCCGTTATGCGTTTGAGGTGGCGTCGGAAGCGACCCTCGGTGGCGGCCCAATGGACCGTTGTGAAATTGTATCGCTGCTTGTTGGACTTGTACCGGGCTATCATCCAATCCCGGTTGGGATTTCGGTTGCCTTTGATACTGAAGGATTCCTCGTAGGTTTCTCCCAGATCGGGATTGAAGACAAACTCGGGAAGGCCGCGGCTATCCCGAATCCAAACGGCCTGGCGGGTAGCCATGTCGTCACCCACTCCATGTTCCGGCTGACAGGTGGTGAAGCAGAGATGAAAAGAAGTTCCCCTGTATTCCAGGCCTTCCAGGATGGAACTGTACAATTTGGGAACGTCCGCCATGGAAACCTGTGAAACGTAGGGTGAACCATGGCCACTGACGAAGGATTCCGCCACGTTCTTCATTTCGACCAGTTTTCCCTGGGAGGCTGCCCCCAGTTGGTTCATGTCGAACCCGCCTGTCATGGGGGAAGAGTCGGAATTTTGACCACCCGTATTGGAATAGACCTGGGTGTCCAGCATGAGCATTTTCACATTGGGGCGGTTTTGCAGGATGACCTTGGATACGTTCTGGTAGCCTATGTCCCCCATGGCCCCGTCGCCTCCCACACACCAGACTTTGGGCATTTCCCTGATTTCCCGATCGGTCATCAGAGTGTCGCTGAAGTGAGTGTAGTCAAAGCAGTCCACCTCGGTGAGCCGGTCGTCCTTCAACAAATGATCGGTGAGACGTTCGGGAATAACCGAGGTTCGAGCGTTATCCAGAATAAAACTTTCCCCCATGAGCCAGGAAATGGTGGCTCCGTCCTGGAACAGGGAATTCATCCAGGGGTAGGGATGTGGATTATTGGGAGGGGTGGAACCGTAGACGGTATTGCAACCGGTGTGCGCCCCCATTGCCATGACGGACATGCCGTTGTCCAGACCTCCGTCGAGGGTCTGGATGTGCTTGTGGTTGAAGGCGTCCTGGCGCATTACCGCCACTATGGCGTCGACCGCCTCCTTATCCGAAATTTCCCCATGCCGGGCGAGCCGTGCATCGGTATCTTCATCGCTGTCACCACCCAGCCCCATCAAAACATGGGCCGTGGTCCGTTTGAAAAATTGATAGGCTTCTTCGTCTTCAGCTTTCAGGGCGGCAAGCCGCTCTTCCCCTTCCTTTTCCAGTCGGCACGCCTTGTTCATCAGGCGGTCCGATTTGGAGTGGTAGAGGGGTCGCATGTAAGCTTCCGTGACAGAGGCCAAGGCGTGGAGCACCGATTTTTCTCCACAACCGGCGCAGGCGCCATCTCCGGATGCCAGGGCCTTGTAGGCGCCGGTCATCATCATCAAATTCCGCAGGGTGGCGGGACGGGACTCCTTGGGGGCGTCCACGTTGTAAAAACCCAGGTATTTTTCGTTGGTTTCGGGCAGGATATCCAGGAAAGCCGAGGCCGTCAGGACACGGGCATTGTTGACTTCGGTGTCCGGTTGCATGCGCAAGGCATCGTGATCTCCACATTCGGTGACGCATTCACCGCAACCCTTGCAGAGGTCGGATACAAAAATGGAAAATATCCCCCCTTCACCGGGAGACTTGCGTTCCCTGGTGCCGAAGATGGCGTTGACTTTGTTGTAGGCCAGGGGGAGTTGCTCTACTATGGCCTGGAATTCCCCCTTCGATGGCTCGGAAATGTCGGCAATTCGGTTCACCTCCCGGGTCAGGATGGAAGGCAGGGGTGTCTTCTCCTTGGCTTTGATGGAGTTCCGCATGATTTCCCGGGCCGCCGCGTCAATGCCCGGAATGGCTTCGATCATTTTGGCGCGGTCTTCCTCGTTGGAAACATAATTGTTGAATGCGGTTTCCAGGATGGTTCCCAGTTCCTGGGTGGTGGTCGGAAGTGCGGTATCGGGGCAGGCCGTTATACAGGCCATGCATTGGGTGCAATTCTCGGCTATGAAGATCGGTGTTTCCCGGCGCGCCCCGTACTTGGATGCGGTAGCGCCCGATGCGGCCGCCATCACCCCGACCGAGGCCAAGGGGGAGGCTGGTTGGTTATAGCCCAGGCCCGAACGGTATTCCGCGTCGAAGGTTTCCGTTTTGTACATCGGAATACGCTCCTCCTGTCGGGCCGGTTTCGGGGTGGTGCATCCGAGCGGACCACAATCCCCGGAGGAATCGACGTTGGGGATGAGGACCTCCCCGCGCATCTGGGAACGGTCGGGAGCCCTCAGATCGCCGTAGGTCACCTCCATCAGGCGCTCCCCTCCCTGGGTCATCACCTGCATGTTGGATTCTACCACGGCTTGCCCGAAACGACCGAACTTCTTCACATATTGGGCCCGCACTATTTGGCGGTAATGTTCTTCCGTAATGTCAAAATCGGCCAGCAGAGAGGAAAGTTTAAAGAAGGCTCCGAGGAAGGAATTGCCCTGCATGCGGAGCTGCAGTTCCGGCCGGGATGTAGCTCGTTTGGCAATATCGAAGCCGGGCAATATGAAGACGCGGATCTTTTTTTCGATTATGGCCTGGCGGGCCCGTGGAGGGATACGCTCCCAGGCGGTGGCCGGATCTTCATCCGATTCCCATACGAATATCCCGCCCTCCACCATTCCTTCCAGAGGATCGATGTGGGTAAAAGCTTTGGGGTCGCAGCAAAGGACGACATTGACATGGCGCAGGTCGCAGTTCACCCGGGCTCGGTCTGGGCTGGCCACGAGGAAAAATTCCGTTGGCGCGCCCTTCTTTTCCGAACCGTATTTGGGATTGGCCGAAATGTGGATGGTTTCCTCCGGGAGACCGTGTTCGTTTGTGGAACCCTTCTTCTTCGACACCACATCGCCGATTTCACTGATAATTTCCGACAGGTTTTTGCCGGTGGTTATCATGCCCCAACCCCCGATGGAGTGGAGGCGCACCGCAATGGATCCTTCCGGCAGCAGGGAGGGGGTTTCTTTGGAAACGACCCGGTAGGGATGGTCGATGCCCAAGGCGAAAAACGACTCGCCGTCGTCCCTGTGTTTTCCATCCCGGCGCGTGATTCTGCCAGTGGCATATTGCCAAGCCCCTAAAATGTCCTCCGGGCGGAAATCCCGCGAACCCAATCCGTATATTCCGGAGAAAATGCGCGGCATTTTTTCCAAAATGATGTCTCCCAGGTGTTGATGGGCAAATTCGTCCTGGTTTTCCAGCGCTTTGGTCAGGGCGGTGCGGACGTCCCGGGCCAGTGGATTATCCCCGGCCATGGGCTCGTCGGTTCTCTCCAGGATTATGACGTTCTTTTTCCCGGTCAGGGCCTTGACCACGGCCGCCTCGGGGAAGGGTCGAATGACGTTGACGTGGATGACGCCCACTTCTTCCCCGTATTCCTCCTTCACGTAGTCGATGGCCGCCTCGATATTCTCGGCGGAAGAGCCCAATGTGACGAATACGGTGTCCGCTTCGGCGGTGTTGTATTCGCTGACAAATCCGTAATAGCGTCCGGTCAACCGGGCGAATTCGTCGTAAGCCTCCTGCAGGAAATCGAGGATGGGTTCAACGAAGTTGTTGCGGCGGGCCGCCACCCCGTTCATGTAGTGTTCCTGGTTTTGCACCGGCCCGATGAGGGCGGGGTTCTTCAGGTCGATTACTTTGGGCACACGGCGACGCGTAGGACCGAAAAGAATCTTCTGCGACTCGGTCGGGCACTCGATCATATCGTCGGGGGCTCCGAGGAATTCCCTCAGCAGTTCCGATTCGTGCTTGAAGAAAGATCTTTCCAGGTGGGTGGTGAGGAATCCGTCCTGGATATTGATCCCGGGGGTGAGTGAGTTCTCCGTGACCTTTCTTAAAATGAGAGCCTGGTCTGCCGCCTGCTGGGCATCCTTGGCGAACAACATGGTCCACCCCGTATCGAGAGCGGCATAGATGTCGTCGTGACCGCAGTGAACATTGAGGGCGTGTTTGGTCAAGGCCCGGGCTCCCACTTCCAGAATCATGGTGGAAAGTTTTCCCGGGGCGTGGTAAAATTGCTCAATGCCGTAAACAATGCCTTGGCCGGAAGTGAAATTGACCGTTCTCTTGCCGGTTATGGAGTAGGCAATCGCTCCCCCCTGGGCGGCGTGTTCCCCTTCGCATTCGATGGCTATCTTGGGCCGGCCGAAAATGTTCAGCATCCCCTCGGCGTAGGATTGCTGATACATTTCTCCCTGTTCGGTGCTGGGGGTGATGGGATAGAAAATTCCCCCATCGGTAATCCGGGCTTCCGTGAAGTAACTCACCAACTGGTTTCCGTTGGTGGTAACTCTGATTCCGGGATATTTCGGTTTCGAAGCGATCATTATCTACTGTTCAGGGCGCATTTTTTTGTGCGGGGTTTGCCTTGAAGGTGCGGCTCTGGGAAGGGCTGGGAGACTAAGATATGTAAACAAAGTTCCTCAAAGATGCGGCAAAGTCCAGCAAAATTGCCAATTCTTGCCACTTGCAAGGTTAAATTCAGGTTAAAAAAAGCATTTTATGTTTCAATTGTGTCTCTCGTGTCCAATGGGAATGAAGCCTGACATTTGATGCGTGCCGGGCTGTCGGGGTCAAGCCAGGAAAGGTCTTACCTGTTTCCGGCGGCCAGCAAGGTTTCAAAAAACGGTTCGGTTGTTTCCTGGGCTACGACCGACACCTCGACCTGTTCAAACCCGGCGTCTTTCAACCAACTGTAAATCTGGTTTTGGGAAAATCCCAGCCACCGATCGGCGTACATCTCCCTGGCTTTTTCGAACTGGTGTTCCAGGAGGTCGAGGACGATGATCCGCCCCCCCGGTTTCACAATACGGAAGGCTTCCTTCAGGGCGGTAAGGGGATGGTTGGCGTGGTGCAAGGCTTGGCTGAAGAGGGCCAAATCGACCTCCTCGTCGGCCAGGGGCACTTTTTCGATATCCCCGAGTTTGTAGAACAGGTTGGTAAACCCGTTTTTTTCGGCCAGGGCCGCCCCCACTTCCACCATGCGCCGCGAGTTGTCGATGCAATATACTTTTTCAGCCCGCCGGGCCAGGAGTTGGGACAGGAATCCTTCCCCCGCTCCCAGATCGGCGATGGTTATGGGAGGGGCAATTTTCAAGAGAAAGTGCCCGATGGCCTCCCAGGAACGTCCGGGGCATTTGTATTTGTCGATGTTTCCCGCTACGGCGTTAAAAAATGCTTCCGATAATTTTCGGCGTTCTTCCAGGACCCGACCGAGGTTCTGTAAATCGGTCTTGGCCTGATCCTGCTGGGCGAAGGATTCACAAACCACCTGTAGCAGTTTTCGCCTCTCCCGGGGCATGGAACGGTTCAGAACGTAAAAACTTTTCTTGCCGTCCTTCCGGTCGATGACCAATTCGCCTTGTCGGAGCAGTCCCAGGTGGGAGGAAATGCGGGACTGCCCCATGCCGAGGATATCCTGTAACTCGGCCACGGACAGTTCTTCTTTTTCCAGTAAACCCAGCAGTCGGAGACGGGTCGGGTCGGCTAATAACTTTAACGTATCGGCTGTGTCCACTTGGTGGAGCGGGGTGAACAAATTACCTGGCCCGCATTTCTCACCAGTGAGATATGGGGGCTAGAGGTCAATGTAGCGGGAAATGGATTTAAGGTTCCATTTTTCAGAATGTCCCTCCACTTCAACTTCCACTTCCGAGTCGGCTGATCGACCGATGAGTTGCTGGGCCAAGGGCGTCTTATAAGAGAGGATATTAGCTTGGGGATCGCTGTCCCATGCGCCCAGGATATGGTAAGTGGACGATTTCCCTGTACGCCCTTCCACCACCACCACGGTGCATCCTATGCCCACCACGTCGGTGGGAGCTTGGGTAAAATCGGTCACCCTGGCCGTGGACAGTTCGCGCTCCAATTGGGTCTTGCGAGCCAAAAGGGTGAATTGGTCTTGCCGCGCCATCTTGAATTCGGCGTTTTCGGTCAGGTCGCCGTGTTCCCGGGCCGCGGCAATGGCCAGCTTGTTTTCCGGGATCTTTTCCTTCACCAGACCATCGTACTCCTTCTTGCGGTCATCGTAGCTTTTTTGGGAAACATATATGAAGCTGTCCTCCGGGGGTTCCACCGAGCTGTCGACCAGGCTTTGGACGTTGGGGAAAAGTTTTATGATGCGGGCCAGAATCGATTTTTTGGTCAACTCCTCGAATCCCTGATTAATGAGCAGGGAGTTGGCCAGGTCCCGTGCCGTTTCGGGATCGGCTTCGGCCAGGAGGTCACCGATCAGTTCCCGGTCCTCCGATAAACGGTCGGCCAAGGGCACACGGCGGGTTCCGGAGGATTGCAGGGACTCGTAATCAATGGAAAAAAGAATGGCCACAAAGAGCCGTGGGTTGATCAGGTCGGCCAGGAGCTTGGAAAATTTGCGCGAGTTCCGGTTTTTTATGATCCATATCAGGACCGGGGCCTTGAGCTTCTGTTCAACCAACCAGCGTTCGAGCATTTCCTTTATCTCCTGCAGGGAGGCTTTTTCATACAGGAAATTGATGCTCTCATTGGTGAATTTTCCTTTGCTGCTTTTGAACAGATCCAGAACGGTCCTTGTCCAGGATTCGGGTTGGTTCGATTCAATCAATTCCAGGAGCCTGGTCTGATAGGGGCCGGGCAGTTCATTGGCCAAGGCATCCAGGGCGGGAGCTTCCTCCACCAATTTTTCCGGCAGGGGTTCGACATTGGTTTCCCGGCCCAGGAGGGTCAGGACCTCATCTCTGACCCAGGCGGCGTGGAGTTTTTCCAGCAGGTTCAACTGGTGGGTTTCCTCCAGGAACCGCGAAAAGTCCTCGATCAGTTCCGAAAGGTGCACCTTGACCGCCGAGTTTGTTCGAGCCGAGGCCACCAATTCCACGACCAGCTTCAATTTTCGCGATGCGGAGTTTGTTTTAAAGTAGGCATCGAAAACTTCGTCTTCCCGGTTGACCGGTTCGTCGCGAATGAAATAGGGATCGGTCCGACGAACGGGCATGCCGATACGCGAGTCCTTGGCCACCTGTTTTTTCGCGGCCGTCCACCACCTTTTGGCCTTGGGCATTCCCAAAAGGAGTTTCAGGATTTTGTTGATTTCCTGGTCGGACCCCTTCTGGTCGGGCAGATGGGCCAGGATTTCAAAGACGATATCCGTCCGTTTTTTGGCAATCATGTGCTTGACCGTATCCGGCTCTGTCCTTTGGCGGGCCAGGATGTGGTTATCCGGCAATACTTGCAATGTGTTGACACAAAATGCGGGATCCATGGGGTGTCCCTCTTTTTCCTCGAAGTCTATAATGAGCCGATTATCTTCAGCTCTATAAGCCTGGATTTGCCCAAAACCCCAACTGCGATGAATGCAGAAGCAGCCGGGCTGCATGGAAAGCAATTTTTCCTTTGCATGCTTTAGCCCCGGGCTTTGTTGGATCAGCGCTTGAACCGCCTCTTCGTTCATAAATGAATGGATTTTAGGAATATACCAGGATTTGAAGGCTATTATGCGACACCCTTCCATCAAATGTCAAAGTTAGATCATCATTCGTACTCCCGGTCTTGGCAGGTATCCGTTCAGGTCATTGAGCGCTTTCTCAAATCTTTCCCCAAACTCGATGAACTCCTCTGCGGGGGCGCCCGGCATTTGCCCGAGGGGCAGGTGGCCCGGGTCCAGTTCCTGTCCTGCGGAGTTGTTCGCCATCTCGGGCGGTTGAAAGCGCTCATCGCCGAGGTGGCCCGACGTCCCCCAAAACGCATGTGTCAGGCCCTCCTGCTCGTAACCATCTGGGAATGGTTGCAGTCGGACGACACCTTGAAACCCAAGGTGGTGCACCATGCCGTAGAGCGTGCCAAAGCCCTTTTGGGCGAGCCGGAATCGGCCTTTGTCAACGCGGTATTGCGACAGTTGCCCAAAGCCGTGGCACGGGAGCCGGATGCCCGGAAGTCCCTGCCGGCCCTGGCCCGGATCAACAGTCACCCGGAATGGCTGTTGCGCCGCTATGGACAGCACTACGGGCAAAGGGCCACTGCCAAGTGGAGCCAATGGAATCAGCGGATACCCAAGATTTACTGTCACATTTTGGGGGATCCCACGGGGCTGCCGGAGGAATTAATCCCGACCGATTGGACCGGTTTCTATCAGGTTTCGGGAAATTTGCGCAATGCCGCAGGAAATCTTCTCCGGGACGGAAGGGCTTATATTCAGGATCCCTCCACCCGGTTGGGACCATCCCTCATCTCTGGGGAGCGGGTGAGGAGCATCCTCGACCTGTGTGCGGCGCCGGGCGGAAAAAGCATTCACTTGTTGAAATGTCTGGAGGCTTCCGGTGGCCTGCTCGTTTCAGTGGACCTGCCCGGACCTCGCTTCGAGCGAATGAAAAGGAATCTGGCCCGCTACGGCATGGAGGGCATCCGAAAGCGGCAGATTCCGGCCGATGTCTTGCGATTGAAGGGGGAAGACCTCCCCCTGGAACAGTTTGATTGCGTTTACCTGGATGTGCCCTGCTCCAATTCCGGAGTTTTTCAACGCCGGCCCGATGCCAAATACCGGATGGCGCAAGATTCCCTGACCCGACTCATTGCCCTACAGGAAAAGCTGATTGGGGCCGCGGCCCGATTTGTCGGTCCGGATGGGCGGTTGATTTACAGCACCTGCAGTATCGATGTCGAGGAGAATGCTGGAGTGGTCTCTCGTTTCCTGGACCGGCATGGGGATCGATTCCGGGAAGTCGGCCGGATTATCTCCCTCCCCTGGGAAAGTGGGCACGATGGTTGCGGCGCCTTTGCCCTGCAACGCCTTAAATCGGGCCCTTGATCCTTTCCTCTCCCACAGGTGGCAGGAAGAAGCACCGGTAGAGGGGCACAACAATAACAATGCCCGCCAACAGGTAGGCCGCTTTTGCCCCGAAGTACCAATAAACCGCTGCTGCGAGCAAGGGTCCGACGGCCCGGGCGAAGGATCCGGACGAGCGGAACAGGCCGAGGTGGACTCCCTGTTTTTCCTCTGGTGAATACAAGGATACCAGACTTGCCAGGCTGGGATTGACCAGTCCCCCGGCCATGGCCATCATGGTCAGGGAGGCGTAAAAGAGCGGGAGGGTATCGGAATGGCTCAGCAACAGAAAAGCCAAGACCCCACACCCCAGACCGTAAAGGGCCATGCGCTTCTCCCCGAATTTCGCCGACAATCGGCCCACCAGCGCCCCCTGAATCAGGACCAGAAAAAATCCGACGTAGAGGAAGATAAACCCGTTTTGGGCCGGGGTGTAGTTGAACCGCTCCACCGCCAGAAAGGTCAAGGTAAATTCCATGCCGCTGAAGGCCGCAATGAAGATCAGGAACAAACCGTTTACCTGGCGTATCCCGGGATGGTCGACCCGGAACAGCGCCACCAGGGATGCCCATGCTCCCGTGGGGGGGGCCTGATGCCGGTTTTTCTCGGTCAGGGATTCCTTGAAACGCACTTGAAACCAAAAAAAATTGGCCAGAGAGAGGATGAGGGCCAACAGGGCGGGCGCGGAAAAGGGATTAATGCCTATGCGGGCCAGGCCGGGTGCCAGATCCAGGATATTTACCTTGGAAAGCACGGCTCCCAAGACCGGCCCGACGATAAAACCCAGCCCAAAAACCGCCCCGACCAGAGCCATTCCCTTTGACCGGTTTTTCTTGCTCGTTATGTCGGCCACGGCGGCGGTGGCCACTGAGATGTTCCCGGCCATGATCCCCCCCAGCAGACGGCCCAGCAGCAGCAGTTCAAAGCTTCCGCTCAATCCCCATACCAGATAGCTGACCGCCGTTCCCAGCAAGGTCAGCCTGAGAACGGGCTTTCTTCCTATGCGGTCGGAGCGGCGGCCCCAGATGGGAGCAAAAATAAATTGGGTGCAGGAGTAGAGACTTCCCAGAATCCCACCGAAAAGTACAGCGGTGTAGTGTCCCCCTCCCGTGAGGCCATCCAGTCGTGGAACGGCCCATCCCAGAATACCCGATTGTCCACTGGCCTCGAAATAATAGTCCAGCATTCCAGGAAAAAGGGGGAAAATGATTGAAAACCCCACCAGGTCCAGGAACAGGGTGAGCAGAACCACACCAAAATTTTTTCGGAGAGAAGGCGAGGTGGGCATAAGGGTATAATTTGGCCGGGAGGAGCGCCGCCGCATCCGGTTATCAGCTCAATCCTTCAATTTAGGGAACCTGTCCTGCAGGGCGGCAAAGACGTTTTCCGGGACAAACTTGGAAATGTCTCCCCCGAATTGCGCCACCTGTTTGATCAGGTTTGAACTGATGAAGGTGTAGGCTTCTTTAGGCATGAGAAAGATGGTCTCGACGGTTTCATCCAGATTTCGGTTCATCTGTGCCATCTGCAACTCGTACTCGAAATCCGAAATGGCGCGCAGTCCCCGTATGAGCGCAACGGCGCTGACTTCCCTGGCGAAATCGATGAGGAGGCCGTCGAAGGCCTGCACGTCCGCATTGGGCGTTCCGGCCAGGTTCTGCCGAATGAGCTCCACCCGCACTGAAGCATCGAAAGTGGGGGCCTTCTCTTCGTTTCGCGCTACCGCGATGACCACTTTGTCGAACAATTGGGTGGCTCTGTGAAAGACGTCGAGGTGGCCTAAGGTGACGGGATCGAAGGTGCCCGGATAAAGAGCGGTTTTCATGGGGAAATCTTGCAAAAAGGGTTCATTTTGCCGCAGGTTGGCCGATTCGCAACTTTGAATATTGCCAGTTCAAGGCAACAGTGGGAAACATGTCTGCTTTCCCTTTTGGCCGGAAACCCGCCCGCGGCTCAACCCATGAACTTGCCCAATTTACTAACCTTATCGAGGGTCCCCTTTCTCTTTTTCATAGCCGCCCTGCTGTACTGGAGGTTCCCCTTCTCCTACAGCCTCGCCTTGGTGGTTTTCGTAATGGCCGGTTTAACCGATTGGCTGGACGGGAAAATTGCCCGGGACAGGGGCATGATATCCGTATTCGGACAGCTCATGGATGCCTTGACCGATAAGATTCTCACGGTGGGATTATTCATTACCTTTTTGGCCGTGGGTCTATTGCCGGACTGGATGGTGATCATGGTTTTGTTCATCCTGAGCCGCGAATTTTTGATTACGGGTTTGCGTATGGTCGCGGCCGCGAAAAATAGAGTGCTTCCGGCGGAAAGGGCTGGAAAAATAAAAACCGTATTTCAGATCGTTTCCATCGGAGCGCTCATATCGGCTCGGGCCGGGGAATTCGACTGGCTTCCCCTGACCGGTTACGACCTCGATTGGATTGTTTATACCTGTTACTTCCTGGGTTTGAGTTTATTCACCGTGGCCACGGTAATGACGGTGTATTCGGGTTCCTATTACATGATCAAGTACGGGGATCTGTATTTTGGCGCATCCTCAACCCCGGACCGTTCATGAGGAAGCATCTCTGGGTCAGGCTGCTTTCCGATTCGGTCGTCTTCAATGCCGCCACTCTGGGCCCGGTGGGAAAATGGACTCTGGCTCCGGGAACCTGGGGATCCTTTGCCGGACTGATCTGGTTTTCCATCGCTTATTTGAACCTCAATTACCTGGCTACCTTGCTCTTCACCCTGTTTTCCGCTTACCTGGCCATCCAGCTTTGCTGGGAAGCCGAGTTTCGGATGCAAAAGCGGGATCCTCCCCAGATCGTCCTCGATGAATTCGTGGCTATTCCGGTTTGTTTCCTGGGCATGCAAGACCTCTTGCATTCGGAAATCGGATGGCTGGCCCTGCTCCTGGGTTTCGTATTCTTCCGGTTCTACGACGTATTGAAACCCCTGGGCCTGCGAAGGTTTCAGAATCTTCCCGGTGGAATAGGGGTTGTCGCCGACGACCTGGCCGCGGCCTTGGCGACCTGTCTTACCCTGAACCTGATCGCCGTCATCGCCCTTTACAGCGGTCACCTGGATCCCTATATTCCTTAGCCCGCCCGTCGGGGTCATTCCTTGAATCGTGCGTGCTAATGCACGACGACACGCCGTAGGCCTTTTGCGCAGGCGGATTCCTTTCCCTTGCCTCACCGCATCCCGGCAACTTAGCATCCCGGTCAAAATGAAAACCGTTGCCGTCATAAACGGACCCAACCTGGATCGGCTTGGTCGAAGGGAACCCGAAATTTACGGATCCTTTTCCCTGGACGATTTGAAATCCCGCCTGAAAAGCGAAGCGACCGGCCTGGGAGTATCCCTGCAGTTTTATCAATCCAACCACGAGGGGGCCCTGGTCGATTTGTTCGGTCAATTGGCCGACGGCGGCATTGACGGGGTTATCTTGAATGGCGCCGCTTATACCCATACCAGCGTGGCGCTCCGGGACGCCGTGTCCGCCTCGGGCTTGCGCGTCATCGAGGTGCACATATCCAACATTTACGGCCGGGAAGCATTCCGAAAACATTCCTATACGGCGCCGGTGTGCGAGGGGGTCATAACCGGCCTGGGTCTGAACGGCTACTCCTGCGCTTTACAGCACCTGGCCCAATAGAGCAGCCCACCGCCTCTACAAGGGACAAGCGGTGGGGATGAACTCCCAGGGCAGGGAAAACTTTTCGGCCAACTCTGTGGCGAGGGCTTTGACCCCATAGGTTTCGGTGGCGTAGTGCCCGCACAAATAGAGGTTTATCCCGGCTTCCTGAGCTTGGTTGTAGGTGTGCTGCCGGACTTCTCCGGTAACCAGGGTGTCCGCGCCCGCTTTTTCCAGTTCCGCTACCGCCTCCGCCCCGCTGCCAGTGACCACTGCTATGGTTTCGGGGTTCTCCGAACCGTATTCGATCGCGATTATCCCAGCGGGGAATTCCTGGGCCAGGCGCGATTTCAGGTCGGTTCGGGAAATGCCTCCTTCAGCCAGGAATCCTATGCGGTTACCCTTGAATTCCAGGAACTTTCCCTTGGCCTCGAGGTTCAGGTTTTTGATGAGGCAGGCATTGTTCCCCAGTTCATCGTGACAATCCAACGGCAAATGGGCGCTGAAAACGGCCAGGTTGTTTTCCAACAGAAAACGGTATTTTTGAAACCGGATCCCGGAAACGGGGTAGGGTGTGCCCCAAAACATGCCATGGTGAACCAGCAGGAGATCTACCCCGGCCCGAGCCGCTTTGCCGAATGTTTCCATTCCGGCGTCGACGGCCGCCCCGATCCTCGTAACCAGGCCCTTGTTTTCAAATTGCAAACCGTTGACGGCTCCGGGGAAATCCTCGATTTCTTCCAGCCCGAGCCTCCTTTCGCAGTATCGGGTGATGTCTTGGAGCGGTACCACGGACCGAGCATTTTTATCCTCGGGGGCATGTCAATCGGAACCCCTGTCCGGGTCGGAGCCGGCCCGGAGGGAACGGAGGGCGGACATTCCTGTCTTTCACCCCTGTCTGCGGGAGCGTGGAGGGAATCCTTGAATTTTTTAATTTAATGCGTCACCATCAGCGGGTCGGGAAATATCTCTTCCCGCGGGAAAACCATGGATGAAACCCATTTTCAGGATCCGAACAAACGCTGGGCAAAACGGGCCATTTTTTTCGGTTTGCTGGTCGTTCTGATCCTCTCCATCTGGCAAAGGGAGGCCATTCTCGGCTACTTCTCCTTCCGCGAACACGGGGAAGCCCGCATTGTCATTTATGCCGAGCCCGGAACAACCGTCAGGCTGGTTGAGGGAAACAAGCCTGGAAGGGTGGTGGGCCGTGTCGGCCGGGATGGTAAACTGACCCTGGTGGAGGAAAAGGCCATATCCGGTTTGAGGTTGTCATTGCAACACTCCCAGTACTTCCCGGAGGAGAAATCCTTCGATTTTGTGGGCAAGGGAGAAGTGGTGACGTTTCGCGCCTCCATGGCGCCGCTGTTCGGCAGTATCGAGGTCAATTCCTTCCCGGCCGGCGCAAAAATATGGGTGGATGACGAAGAGGTGGGAACGACGCCATGGACCAGAAAGGGCATACCTCATGGAACGGAAATGCTCATCCAGGTCGGCCTGGACCATTTCGTCAAACAGTCACGCCAAGTGAGGATACTGGGTGGCCAAAAAGAGGAGGTTTTGATGCACCTGAGATCGACTTGGTGCGCCATCACCCTGGTTTCTCCCGAACCCACCTTTTCTTTTGCCGGTCTGAAGGTATTCCTGAATGAGGAGTTGAGGACGGTGGTTGAAAGAGAAATCAAGTTTATCGAACCGGGAAAACACGAGCTTCGCCTCATTGCCAGCGATGGACTGGTCCTGCAAAAACAAGTCAATCTCAAGCCCGGGCAGCATCTCTCTTTGCATTTGCCGGATTGGTTTGTGAAGGATGAAGTGTAATTTTGGGACTGAGCATTGACTTCTACCCTCCCGCACAAGCATGAATAGATATTTCACTTATGTCCGAAGCAGTTGAACACTTGGTCCCCTTGCGGCCCGTCAAAGCCATAGCCGGAATGATCGAGGCCTGGCCCCACCGGTTGTCCTGGGATGAATATTTCATGGCAACCGCCTATCTCATCGCCAGTCGATCGGCTTGCCGACGTTTGAGCGTGGGTTGCGTCATCATTTCGGGTGGAGAAGGGAAAAACCGTCTCATTGCGGCCGGTTATAACGGATTCCTACCCGGGGCCTCCCATGTTTCGCGGATTCGGGACGGCCACGAACAGGGAACGGTGCACGCCGAACAGAATGCCGTGGCCGATGCCGCTCGCCGGGGCATCAGCCTGGCCGGGGCCACCGCCTACGTGACCCACTACCCCTGCCTGAACTGCGCGAAAGTGCTGGCTGCCGCCGGCATTTCGGTAATAAAATACCACCGCGATTATCAAAATGACCCGCTGGTGATCGAACTTTTGGCCGAAGCCGGGGTGGCAATCCTCAAATTTTGAAGATGGAAAACAAGGGATCATTTGCCGAAAATTATTCGGGCTCACTTTTAATTTCCCATCCCCGGTTGTTGGATCCCAATTTTCGCAGGACGGTGGTCCTGCTTTCGGCCCATTCCAGGGAAGATGGAGCGGTGGGGGTAATCCTCAATCGCCCCACCAACAAAGTTTTGGGGGAAATTGAAGACGAGTTCGCCTTCGGTTCTCTGGCCAGGGTCCCCATATACCTGGGTGGACCGGTGGCCTCCAACCAAATCCTGCTCGTGGCCTGGACTTGGTCCAAGGAAGAGTCCTCCTTTAAACTCTTTTTCGGGATTGATCCCGACCGCGCCTCCGAACTGATGCATAACCCGCACGCCACCGTCCGCGCTTTCCAGGGTTATTCGGGTTGGACAGGCGGGCAGTTGGAGGTGGAACTGGAACGGGATTCCTGGATCGTCTCACAGGTAAATTCTCGCTTTGTCAATGATCTGGATGGCTATCTCCTTTGGAAAAAGATGGTTGCTGACCTCGGACCGAAATATACCCTGGAGGCGCTTTCCCCCGAAGATCCCTCATTTAATTGAGCGGTTCATTTTCAGTTGACAAGGCGCCGGGACACCCGTTTTTTCCATTCCTTTTCCCAGTTGGCCCATGAAAGTAGCATCTTCCCTCAAATCCCTGAAAAATCGGCATCCCGATTGTCAGGTCGTTCGCCGCAAGGGCCGCGTTTACGTCATTTGCAAATCCAATCCGCGTTTTAAAGCCCGCCAGGGATAATTTTCCACTTCTTACTTCTTTTCTCCCTTGAAAGCAAAAATTCATCCGCGGTCGCATCCCGTTTGTTTCGTAGACGTATCCTCAGGGAAACGGTTTTTCACCCGTTCCACGGTGAAGTCCAAAAAGAAGGAGACCATTGACGGGGTCGAGTATTACGTGATTGTGCAGGACGTCACCTCGGATTCTCATCCCGCCTATACCGGGGAAAAGCGCTTCGTGGACAGCGCCGGCCGGGTGGAGAAGTTCAACAAGAAGTTCCGCCGCCTCCGCCGCGGGCAATAATCCTGTCCAACCGGGTAATCGTGATCATGATCGTGATCGTGATCCCTCACCCTACTTCCTAAATCGCTGAAGGCTTTCAGCCATCCCCCTCTCCCCTCCCTTTGCGTTGCTTCGCGTTCTTGGCGAGAGTCCATTCCAAATCCTGTGCAACTTGTCCTGCCGTAGCCTTTGGGCGAAGCAGGATCCATGGTTTTTTGAAACCATGCCTCAACCTCTCAGCACGTCAGATGGTGTGAATGAACAAACCGCTCCTCAGTTTGGGTTCAAACCAGGTGCTCTTGGTCGGCATGATCTTTCCGGCATCCGCTATGTCCATGATTTGTTCGACGCTGACCGGGTGCATGGCAAAGGCCACCGGCCCATCCCCCCGGGTTACCCGATTTTCCAGCTCGGTTGGCCCTCGAACCCCGCCTATGAAATCGATCCGGTCACTCGTTCGAGGGTCCTCGATCCCCAGGATGGGCCCAAGAATGGTCTCCTGCAGCCGACTGACGTCCAAACCGCGGGCCGGATCGGAATATTCCTCCTCGGGGAATTGGAACCCGTACCACCGGTTCTCCAAGTACATGCTGACGTTGCGGACTTGGTCGCAAGAAGGGCCTGCTTGTTCCCTGAGGGGGACAACCGATTGTAGTTTTCTCAAAAATTGTTTCCTGGAATGTCCGTTCAGGTCGCGGACCAGTCGATTGTAAGGCAGGATTTTCAGTTGGCTGGCCGGGAAGTTGACCGTGAGGAACCAATTGTAATCTTCCCGTCCCGTGTGATGGGGATTGGCCGCCTGCCTTTCCTCGCCCAACCGGGCGGCGCTGGCGCTCCGGTGGTGGCCATCGGCCACGTAAGCGACACCTATTTTGGCAAAGGCATTTACCAGTGGCCGGGTGCGGACAATTTTCCAAATGATGTGCCTGACCCCATCCAGGGCTGTAAAATCTATGAGAGGGGCGTCTTGTTGAATGCGCTCGACCAGGGTGTCGATTTCCCGTTCGTCGCGGTACATTAAAAACACCGGTCCCGGATGCGCATCGAGGGTGGCGTTGAGGCGAGTGCGGTCCTCAACCTTCCGGGGCTGAGTCCTTTCGTGCTTTTTTATGCGGTCGTTGCGGTAATCATCCACGTGGCAAATCGATACCAAACCCTTTTGCCGATGACCCCCGAGTTCCTGTTGATAGATATAAAGGCTGGGGGAGGTCTCCCGCACCAGGGCGCCCGTTTGCCTCAGCCAGTCCAGATTGCCCCTCGCCATTTCGTAAACGGCAGGGGAGTAGGGGTCCGTTCCATTGGGCAAATCGATTTCGGCGCGAATCACGCGCAGGAAACTCCTCGGGTTTCCCCGCGACAGCTCCCGCGCCTCCTCTCCGTCGACTACATCGTAAGGCGGCGAGGCTACCTCGGAAGCGAGTTCGGGCCTGGGGCGCAGGCCCTGAAAGGGGCGGATTTCCATAAGCTCGGAAAGGAACAAATGGGTTATTTCCTGGCAAGAAAAATTGAAGGGACTATCCAGATAGCTCCTCTCAAAACCTTCACCGAAATTTGTGTTGACGGAGCGGCGTCTGCCTTTGAATGGAAGGGTCCTTACTTAAGCGATTTTTGAACATATGACCCCTTCCCGCCCCTTCAACTAAGCGCCATTCGCCTTTGACTCCTCTCCGCCTGCCGCACCATGATGGGTCGTTATATGGAAAATAGCCCTCGATTTCGCAACACGGGATTAAAACGCCTCTTGTTGGCTACCAAATTTTCCGCCCAGGGTTTGATCGCCGCCTTAAAAAATGAGGCTGCTTTTCGACAGGAAGTAATTTTTGGTCTCCTCTTGGTTGCGCTGGCCCTCTGGCTGGAACCGGGATTTGTGGGCCGGGCCATTCTCATCGGCAGCGTCCTGGTGGTTTGGATGGTGGAACTCCTGAATTCCGGAATCGAAGCCGCCATCGATTATCAATCCACCAAAGTTCATCCCATGGCCAAATTGGCCAAGGATCTCGGGAGTGCGGCGGTATTCATCAGCCTGTTGAACGTCGGGTTGGTATGGGGACTGTTTTTTTGGGATAAATTTGCCTGAAAGGAGTCAAGCGCCATTCGCGTTTGATCCTTTTGACAGGTAGTGCCGCGATTGTTCTTCCGCGTGGTAGGAACTCCTTACCAGGGGAGCCGATTCTACCATGCCAAAACCGATTTTCAGTCCGAATTGTTTCCAGTGCTGGAATTCTTCCGGGGTGACCCAACGGTGTAACGGCAGGTGTTGGGGGGTCGGCCGCAAGTATTGCCCGATGGTGACGATGTCGATATGGGCGCGGCGCATGTCGCGCAGGCAGGTGGCGATTTCCTCCCGCTTCTCCCCTAGACCGAGCATGAGGCCCGATTTGGTGATGAAGCCCCGCTTTTTGGCGTGGCGCAGGACGTGGAGGGACCGCTCGTATCGGGCGGATTTCCGCACCGGTCGTTGCAGCCGTTCCACCGTTTCGACATTGTGGTTCAAAATGTCCGGACCGGCGCCAAGGACAATGTCGACATGGTCGGTATTCCCTTTGAAGTCGGGAATGAGGACCTCGATTGCGGTTGCGGGGTTGCGGTGACGAATGGCCCTGATCGTCGCGGCCCAAACCGATGCGCCTCCATCCTTCAGGTCATCTCTTGCCACGGAGGTGATAACGGCGTGGTTGAGCCCCATCTTCGCCACGGCATCGGCCACCCGGGCCGGTTCCCCCAGGTCCAGCTCGGTCGGTCTTCCCGACTGCACGGCGCAGAACCCGCAAGACCGCGTGCAAATATTTCCCAGAATCATCAGAGTGGCGGTGCCGCGGGCCCAGCATTCACCCAGATTGGGACATCGCGCGCTCTGACACACGGTGTGCAGCTTGTTGGCTGCGACCAGCCGGTTGACCGCATCGTATTCCGGACTAGTGGGCAGCTTGGCCCGCAACCATTTCGGTTTCTCCGACATCCAATCAGTTGAGGTAGCGTTCGAATACTGAATTAAAGGCTTGGGAAACTACGGGTTTTACCGTTTCCGGATCAATGGGAAAGCCCAGTTCCTCTTCCATCGAGGTTACGGCTCCATCGGGAATGCCGCAGGGGATGATTCCGGCGAAGGGGGCCAGGCACCGATTGGTCACATTCAAAGCAAAGCCATGGTAGCTGACCCACGATTTTACCGCTACCCCGATGGCGGCAATCTTTCGCTTCCCCATCCAAATGCCCGTCTTTCCTTCCCGGCGACCGGCCTGCAAGTCCCAATTTCCCAGGGCCAGGACAACAGCCCCTTCCAACAAGTGCAGGTAGGCGTGCAAATCCCGCAGTTTATCCAGATAAAAAATCGGATAACCGGTCAGTTGACCGGGTCCGTGGTAGGTTATGTCTCCACCCCGGTTGGATTTATGTACGGTGATTCCGCGATGGAGCAGTTGTTCCTCATTCCAGATCAGGTGGTGTTCGGACCCGGGCCGAACCCCCAGGGTATAAACGGGATGATGTTCCGTGAATATGAGGGTGTCCGGGCGTTCCCCGGCTATCCTCTGCCTGACGTATTCCCTTTGCTTGCAGAAGGCGGCCCGGTATTCGGTGCGACACCAGTCCTCAACCAGGAAAGACAGAGTAGCCTGCTCCAGCTCCCTTCCAGTAGCCACGTGTCGATTACTCATCTCGTCATGTTGGGGTCAGATCGGATAATCTCTCTCCCTCTCCCCGTCTTTGCGTTCTTTGCGAGAGTCTATTCCAAATCCTGTGCATCCATGTTTCATGTATATATAAATTCCTGTTCCGGCAAAGCTGGATCCTTTGCAACTCAGCAACCTGGCAACTCAGCATCTTTTTCCTCAGTCCCTTTGAGCCCTTTCATTCCCGATTAATCCCAGCATCTCGGTACATCAAAAAAATCAGATGAAGAAAAGCACACCGAGTATGACCACGGCAACGAGGGCGGCGAGGCCGACGGGAAGCGCGCCTTTTTCCAGGTTGATCATTACGGCGGTGCGCAAGCGATCGCGTTGCTGGGCGGTTTTTCCGGTCAGGGTCCAGTAGCCGCTGAGGAGAAAATTGGCCAAGCAGGCCGGTCCGGCCGCGGCGAATCGAGCCAGGGCACCGGTGAGTCCCGCCACGACGGTTTTGTGGGCCACGGCATTGATGCCGTTCAGACTCCGGTCGAAAATGTGGTAGAAGAAGGCGCCGCCCCGCCGGTAGAGCCAGTCGCTGTCGATATTGACGGAACGGATTTCCGACGGGTAAATCCCGCTGAGCAGCAGGAGGGTGAATGCCAGGGCGGAGAAAATGAGAAGCAAGCTCTGCGCCATGACGTGGGAAAAGGTGTAGGGCTGGTAAACGGGAGCTTCGAAGGGAAGCAAAGGGTAGATGGTTTGGTGGGGGAATGTTCCAATGGCTATACAGGCCAGGGCGGCGAGTCCCATGGCGATGCGCATGTTCCAGGGCGCTTCCTTTACCCGGATGCCCGAGTCGTGGGAGAAGAAGGCGAAGAAGGGAATTTTTATTCCGGCGTGGTGAAACACCCCGGCGGAAGCGAAGAGCAGCAACAACCAGATGACGGTTAGATGGCCTTCAGCAGCGGCCGACATGATGATGGACTTGCTGGCGAATCCGCTGAAGAGTGGAAAGGCGGATATGGAAGCGGCCCCGATGATGCAACAGACCCCGGTGAAAGGCATGGAGCGGAACAAGCCGCCCAACTCCGTGGCTTTGGTTTTCCCGGTTCGGTAGAGGACGGCTCCAACCGCCATGAAGAGAAGGCCTTTGAAAAGGATGTCGCTGTAAACGTGTGCGGCCGATCCGTTCATGGCCAAACCGGTTCCAATTCCAATGCCGACCACCATGAAGCCCACCTGGTTGATGAGGCTGTAGGCCAGGACTCTGCGGAGATCGTTTTCGATGACCGCGTAAAAAATCGGGAAGGTGGCCATGGCCGTCCCGATCCAGATCAGGGAAGGCTCCCCGGGGAAGCCTCGCAGCAAGGCGTAGATGGCAGTCTTGGTGGTGAAGGTGGCCATGAAAACGATGCCGCCCGCGGTGGACTCCGGGTAGGTATCGGTCAGCCAGGAATGTAAAAAGGGCCAGGCACAGTTGAGACCGAAACCGAAAAATATGAGGTAACCGGGCAAGCCGTTCAGTCCGATTTGTCCGAAACCGGTCGAGCCGGTCTGGTGGATGTGCAGAAGGATGCCCGCCAGCAGGACCAGCCCCCCCAGCACGTGAACCAGCGTGTAGCGAACCGCCGCACCGAGGGACCCCGCCGTTTTGCGGACCAGGAGGAGAAAAGAGGCCCCAACCGTGAGTAGCTCCCAGAATACGAAAAAAGTTATCAGGTCCCCTGCCAGGATGACCCCCAGGGCGCTGCCCGAATAGAGGAAGGCGGAGAAGTGCTCCATCCTTCCCCGCACGTGGCTGTTGTAAATGATCCCGATAAAGGTGATGACGATAAAGACATTGAGGAAAATAAGACTGAGCCTGTCCACGCGACCTAAGATGAGATCGAAACCGAGGATTGTGGCGGTCCAGCAGGTCCCCTCCTCCAGCAGGAGGTAGTTGTAGAAGGCCAGCACGGGCAAAAACAACATGTAGGCCGTTCTCACCCACCCCCTGAAAAGTGGGATCAGGAGACCTCCGAGGAGAAAGATGAACTGTGGAGGAAGGGGGTTAATCATAGTAGTCCTCGTCCCGCATGACCAGGGGCCGCAGGACGTATTTGGCCACCAGCACCAGCGCCACACAGGCGACAAAACCGAAGACGGCGTAGAATCCCGGCCAATTTTCCCATTCGAACACGGCGTGTTTCTCGAACCGGGAAGAAAGAAATAGAAAGTCGATGAGAAAGCCGGTCACGCAGGCCGCGAACAATAGCTTGATGACGATTTTCGCCGCTTTGGGTCGATGTGAAGCATCACTCATGGATCAATATTGAAGTGGTTTCCGCCGGTTAGCCCTTAATGGTGAAGTCCTCCGGCCCCACCATCGGGTGAGGACAACAGGATGATTAGCAGATAGATGGTCAGAAGAGCGAAAACGATGACAAATACTTTCTTAAACCCGGGCCAGGCTTCATGGGAAAGTTCCTTTAATACTTTGTTCATGAGGAAGGGTATTATCGGTTCATCAGGTGTCGGGTGGCGGCATCGGCCAGTGCAAAAAAGGGTTCGGGATAGATGAACAGGAGCATGGTGACCACGGCCGTGAGGGAAAGCGCCACTACGGCGCAGGGATGCGCCTCCTCCACTTTGGCTTCGAATCGCGAGTCCTCCGGTTTGCAGAAGAAGGCCCGGAAGGCGATGGGAAAGAAATAAGCCGCGTTGAGAAGAGAACTGGTCAACAGGACCACCAGCATGGCATACCGTCCATCCTCCACGGTACCCCAAAGCAGGTAGAGTTTGCTCCAAAATCCCCCGGCCAAAGGAATGCCGATGACACTGAGAGAACCGATGAAGAAGGCCGCCATGGTCACGGGCATCCGTTTGCCGATTCCCACCATCTCACTGATATACTTTTTCCCCGTGGCCTGGAAGATGGCCCCGGCGCAGAAGAACAAGGTGATTTTTCCCCAGGCGTGCATGGCAATGTGCATCATGCTTCCGGTTGCGCCCTTGGGGGTGAGCAGAGCCATGCCCAATACGATGTAGGAAAGCTGACCGATGGTGGAAAAGGCCAGCCGCCGCTTCAGATTGTCCTGGGTCAATGCAATCAGGGAGGATACCATCACGGTGAAGGCGGCGATCCAGGTCACGATGGTTCCCAGATTCAAATCGCTCAGAAATTCGATCCCGAAGACGCCCGAATAAACCCGCAAGATGCAAAATACCCCTACTTTTACCACCGCTACGGCGTGCAGCAAAGCGCTCACCGGGGTAGGGGCCACCATGGCGGCCGGCAGCCAGGAGTGGAGGGGCATGATGCCGGCCTTGGCAAAACCGAAGGTGAGCAGAAGCAGCAGGACCAGGGCCTCGGTTCCACCCACGTGGCCCTCCAGAAATCCTCCTGCAACGAAATCCAGGCCTCCACCCGTTTTGATGAAGATGTATATAAGGGACGGCAGGACAAATAGAATGGAAGCGGTCAACAGGTAGGTCAGATAGGTTCTGCCGCCGCTGCGCGCTTCCTTGTCCTGGTGATGGGTTACCAGCGGGTAAGTGGCCAACGACAACATCTCGTAGAAGAGAAAGAGGGTGAACAGGTTGGCCGCGAATGCCACCCCGATGGTGGCTGCCAGGGAGACTGAAAAATAGGAAAAGAACCGCGTTTGGGCATGCTCCTTAAGCCCGCGCATGTAGCCGATGGAATAGAGCGTAGTAATGATCCAAAGCGATGAGGCCACCAGGCCGAAGATCATACCCAGGGCATCTACCCGAAATGCAATGGCCAGATTGGGGACGATTTCCCACAGGGTGTATTCGATGGTCGAGCCGGCCATAACCGTCGGCAACATTGAGGCAATGAGCCCGAACTTTACTATCCCAGCCACGAAACTGGCCCCTTCCCGCAGGTTGGCTCGCCCTCCCAACAGGATAATGGGGATAACCGCCAGGAGGGAGACCAGGCTGGCCAGAACGGGGGTAATGCTGATGATTGCAGGCGGGGTCATCTCAATATTGAGCCAGCCAGGTTGAATTGCCCGACGAAGTCCATAATGATGGAGACGATGCTCTGGTTGAATATTCCAATCAAAAGGACCAGCGACGCCGTTCCCATGAGCGGCAACAGCATCGAAGCAGAGGCTTCGGAAAATTTACCCTTCCCGGAGGGGTGGTGGTCTCCATGACCCTCCGCCGGTTTGACCCCGAACAAGGCGTACTCGAACACCCGGAAGAAGAGGACGGCCATGGCCAAACTGGAGATGAGTAATGCCATCACATACCCCCAATGGCCCGCGGCCATGCCCCCTTGGATCAAGTACCACTTACTGAAAAATCCTGCCGTTGGAGGAATCCCGATGAGGGATAGGGCGCCCACCACCAATCCGGCCATGGTCAGGGGCATCTTGGCGAACAACCCGTGCGTGGCAGTGATGTCGCGCTTGCCTGTTTTGGAAAATACGATTCCGGCGAAAAGAAAGACACACAGGGTCATGAAAACGTCTGCGATGAGGTGGTAGATCGCCCCCACCAGACCGGCCGTGTTGGCCAGCCATACCCCGCCCACCATATAGCCCACTTCGGCCACGATGAGGAAGGCCAGCATCCTGCGCAAATCGGTTTGGGCCAATGCCGCCAGGGAACCCGCCAGAATGGCAATGACTGCCATCCATACCACAATGTTGCCCCAATTGAGCTGAAGATAGGTGTAGAGGGGATCGAACACCGTCAGCATCATGCGTATCATTACGTAGACCATCACCTTGGTCACCAATGGCCCCAGCAGGCAACTGGTGGTGGTAGGGGCAAAGGCATAGGAGTTGGGCAGCCATGCGTGTAAGGGGAAGAATGCCATTTTGATCCACACCCCCACCGTAATCAGGATAAACGCCACCAGGACCGTGGTCGATTGGTGCAGGTTTTCCGCCACCAACACCTCGTGAATATCAAACATGTTCAGGGAGCCGGTCTTGATGTAGAGGTAACCTACCCCGAGCAGGTAGAAGGAAGCCCCGATGGTTCCCATGATGGCGTATTTGAAGGCGGCCACCGTGGCCCGCCTGGTTCCCATGGCGATGAGGGCATAACTGGTGAGGGCGGAGACTTCCAACAGGACGTAGAGGTTGAAGGCATCTCCGGTCAAAACCATGCCCAGCAGCCCCGTAACCACTAACAGAAGCAGGGTGTAATAGATGGAAATCTTGTCCCCGTTCTCCTCCGGTACCCTGTTCTTGGAATAGACCGCGGAGATCAGGGCCACGGTGGAAACGGTCAACGCCACCAGGGCATTCAGCCCATCGATGCGGAATTCTATGCCAAAGGGCGGGGGCCATCCACCCATGGAATAACGAAGGGTGCCGGCCTCGATGACTTGCAGGAGCGTTTGGACGGCGGCGGCGGCCGAGCAACCCAGCCCGAGCAGGACCAAGGGAAAACAGGCGCGCTCGTATTTCATTCCCACCAGGACCACCAGAACGGCGGTCAGAAAAGGAGCTAGCAGAACGATGGCGGGAGCCTGATCAATCATCGCCGGATTTCAGTTGGTCCAGGATTTCGTTCTCCTCGATGGTGCCGAACTCGGTGTAGAGCTTCTGCGTAATGGATAGCGCCACCCCCAGGGTGCTGACTCCAACCACTATGGCGGTGAGCATCAGGACGTGGGGGAGGGGATTGGTAAAACGGTCGGGGTCGATTTTCGGGGCTCCGGCGTGAGAAACCGAGGGCTTCTCCTTGCCCCCCTCAGTGGCGGAAGCCGCTTCTTTTCCCACATGGGACTGGTCCGAAGATCCAACCAAATTGCCATGCCCTTCCTGCGAGGTATGCGCTTGATTGTGGTGCAAAATGGGGATGGTGGCCCCTTCCTTTACCCCCAGGGAAATGTAAAACAACAGGATTGCGGTCTGAAATATGGACATCCCGATCAATTTTTTGACCAGGTTGTTTTTGGTAATCATGGCGTAGAGCCCGATCATCATCAGGATGATGAAGATCCAGTAATTCATGCCGGCGACAATGGTTTCCAACAGCTCCATGACCTATATGCCCTCCTTCATCTTGCCATTGGAGGAGAGGTTCGAGTAGATGGAAAACATGATCGCGGTTACGGTGAAGGCCACTCCGATTTCCACCCCCAATATGCTGTGGTAGCGCGCCATTACCGGATCCGTCGGCAGGATCCGGTGCAGAATTTGATAGTCGAGAAAATTTTCCCCCAGAAGCTGACACAAAACCCCTATCCCGGCATAGATCAATATTCCGCAACAGGCCAGGATCAGCATGCGTTTTTCCGCTACCCAGTTTTGAGCCGCCTTGAGGTCGCGGGCCAGAGCCAGGAGGATGAAACTGGCCCCGAAAATTACCCCTCCCTGAAACCCGCCTCCCGGGCTGTGGTGCCCGTGGGCGATGACGTAAAGGGCAAAGATCTGGATGACGGGGATGAGCAGCCTGACCGTGCTCTCCACAATCAGGTCGGGCTGCTTCGGGGTCAGGTGGACTTCCCCCCCGGCGGGAATGAAATCCCTGGTCCCATAGCGGCGCAGAATCCCTATCACGGCAATGCCGGCGGTGAATATCACCACGGCTTCAAAAAGGGTGTCGTAACCCCGGTAATCGGCCAGAACCGCGGTCACCATATTGGGGACGGCCGTTTCGTTTATGGTTTGGGTAATGAAATGGCGCGAAAGCCGGTAGCTGCTGGCCGGAGAACCGGGATCCCCCCAATTGGGAAAGTCACGGGAGGCCGCCAGCAACAGCAGGCCGGTCCCCAAAACTGCTAAGAGTCCCAACGCCTTCAATCGGATGATCTCCTCGAGGTTCGCAGAACGGTTGAAATCAGGAACACAGCGCTGACCCCGGCCCCTACCGCCGCTTCCGTGAAGGCCACGTCCACCGCCCCCATCCCGGTCCACAAAAGACAAATGAGAAAGCTGTAAACGCTAAATATCATGGCCGCGCTCAGCAGGTCCCGCACTCTCAGCGCGATCACGGCGGTGGTGACGAGAAAGACCAGGAGAATCAAATCGAATATCCAGAACTGACTCACGATTTCTCCTTCCTGTCCTTGCGCCTCCACATTTTAAGGCCCTCGATGAAACCGGCCTTGATCAGCGCGTGCGTGCTGGTCGGACTGGTCATCATGATAAAAAGGGCGATCAACAGGATCTTCAGAGCGACCAGAATGTGGGCCGGAGTCGGGTCCTGCAGTTGGTAAACGGCCAGCCCGAGACAAATCGTGAACATGGACATGGTGTCTCCCTTTCCCGCCGCGTGCATCCGCGTGTAAAAATCGGGAAAGCGAAGGATTCCCACCGCCCCGCCAATGAAAAAAAGCAGGCCGAGCGCTATCAGAACTGCGGAAATGGCGGGGATGATCATCGCGATTGTTCTCCAGGGGTGGCGGAGGCCACGCGTTTTTCCGGGTTGACCCGGCCCAAAAAATAGGCCGCAGCGAGGGAACCGATAAAATTCAACAGCGCGTAGGTCAGGGCGAAATCCACGAACATTTCCACCCTCCCGTAGATCACCCCGATGATCACCAGAAGGACGGTCGTTTTAGTGCCGATGACGTTGACCGCCACGATCCGGTCGATGGCGGTGGGGCCCGCCAGAATCCGGTAGAGAATGGGCAGCATCAAGGCGAATAGGGCCACCCCGGTAAACAGGAAAAAGTTCTCCACCGCTTACTCCTTCCCCCTTTCAAAAACCTCCGCGATCCTCCGCTCCATGGTTCCGTCGCGCAGGCCGGCATCCGTCTCCTCGCTGATGGAGTGGACCAGTAACTCGTCTCCTTCCATCAGCACGGTGATGGTTCCGGGGGTGAGGGTTATCGAGTTGGCCAGGACGTACCTGCCGAAGTCGGTCTTCAGGTTGGTCTTTACCTTCACCAGGGAGGGTTCCACCCCTTTCAGATCCCCCGGGGTGAGGGCGAGTTTCAGAATGTGAAGATTGGCCTGGAAGATTTTATAAAGAATCCAGACCAGGTAGCCAGGAATCCGAATTATCTCTCCCAGGCGCTGACCGGCGCTCCGGTCGCGGTCGAGAAACAGAAAGCTTGAAGAAATCAGGGTAACGAAGAGCGCCGAAATCAGGCCCATGGCGAGGTGAAAAGCGTCGAGCTGGCCGGAAAAAATGATCCAAATTCCAAACAGGAGCAGGAAAATGGCGATGGGATACATGAGAGAATGTTTATTTTCTGCGGATTCCGGACCGTCAATGAGTAACGAAAGGGACGCCCAACTTTTGCACAAGTCTTTTTGTAAATTCATCCAATCGGGAACACGAAGCCACAACAGGAAAAATCCCAATTCTTTTCCATCGTCCCTCTCCCCTGTGCCTTCTCAATCTCCCCAACTCCCCATCACTCCATCACTCCATCTTTCCATATCTCCCTCCCTCCTTTGGCATTGCGATTTACCGGCCGGTGCTGCAAGTTGGCCCGGTTTTCAAACTCATTATGAGCCAACAAACTCCAGATCCCCACGACCTGTTTGCCGTGCGTAAGGCCAAGCTGGACCAGATGCGCGCCGATGGATTCGATCCCTTTCGCGCCAACTGGAATCAAGCCCACACTTCCGCCTCCGCCAAAGCCCTCTATTATTCGGGGGAAGAAAAGGAAAAGGAAGTGTCGGTGGCTGGTCGGCTCACCAACATCCGTATCATGGGAAAAGCCGCATTCGCCAAGATCCTGGACCGGGATGGACGCATCCAGATCTACGCCCGGCGCGACGTATTGGGAGAGGAAGCTTACCGGGCTTTCAAAAAGCTCGATATCGGGGACATCATCGGAGTTTCCGGTCCCCTTTTCGTGACCCGGACCGGGGAATTGACCGTGCGCGCCCTGCACTACAAACTGGTTTCCAAGTCCTTGCGCCCTCTGCCCGAGAAGTGGCATGGGCTCAGGGACAGCGAACAAATATACCGCAATCGTCACCTCGACCTCATCGTAAACGAGGAGAGCCGCGAGCGGTTCAAGAAACGTAGCGCCATCATCTCCTGCATTCGCCGTTATCTGGAATCGCGCGATTTCATGGAGGTGGAAACCTCGACCCTGCACGGGATCGCCGGTGGGGCCGCGGCCCGGCCCTTTGTCACCCACCTTAACGCTTTGGATTGCGATTTCCACCTGCGCATTGCCCTGGAACTCCATTTGAAGCGGCTCCTGGTCGGGGGATTTGACCGGGTGTTTGAAATCGGCCGGGTCTACCGCAACGAGGGGCTGGACCGCCGTCACAACCCGGAATTCACCATGCTGGAGATTTACCAGGCCTACAGCGATTACCGGGGCATGATGGAGCTGATCCACTCCATGGTTCAAACCGTATGTCATGAGGTATTGGGTTCCACCACGGTGATGAATGCCGATGGGGTGGAAATCGAGTTGGCCGGCCCATGGCGCGAAGCGTCTTATCTGGACCTGATCCGCGAAGCCACGGGGGATTCCCAATGGCTCAACCGGTCCAAACGGGAAAAACTGGCCGCCGCCCGGAAGCTGGGTCTGGCCCTCAACCCGGAGTTGGAAGATTTCGAGGTGACCAATCAGGTTTTCGAGAAGCGAGTGGAGCCCCGGTTGATCCAGCCGACATTTGTGACCCATATTCCCCGGGAACTCTGTCCCTTGGCCAAACTGAATGAGGAGGATCCAACCGTTCTGGATGTTTTCGAACTTTGCATCAATGGCGTCGAAATCGCCCCGGCCTATTCCGAGCAAAACGATCCGTTGCTGCAAAAGGAGATGTTCGAGCTGCAGGTAGGGGAAGAAACGCAAAATTTTGACCACGAATTCATCGCCGCCCTGGAGCAGGGCATGCCTCCCGCCGGGGGCATGGGCGTCGGCATCGACAGGTTGATCATTTTATTGACCGGCGCCGCCAATATTCGCGACACCATCCTCTTCCCAGCCCTGCGCCCGGAAAAGGAATAAACCACGGATTACACGGATGAGAAGAGATTCTGAGATTCTGAGGTGCCGAGGTGCTGAGAGGAACCAAGGCAAGGAGTAAGGGGTAGAAAGGCACAAAGGGGGGAAGTTCGCCAAGCTCACGAATTAACCGAATTCAGTCCATCCGGGTAATCTTAATCGTGATCGTGATCTTGATCGTGATCTCTCACCCCAATTCCTAATTCCCTGAAGGCCTTCAGCGCTTCCCCTCTCCCTATCTCTGTGTTCCCTGCGCCTTGGCGAGAGTCCATTCCAAAATCCTGTCCATCCTGTGCATCCATGTTTTATGTATGTAAAAAACCCTCAGCATCTCAGCGCCTCTTTGCCTTTACCTTCCCAATTCCTTATACTTCTTCCTCCCTTTGGAACCGTATTTTGTTTGTTTCAGGGAACAAAACCTACGAGTTTTTAGTTTTTCTACCTTATGCCCTGGTCCCTCTATCTGGCCCTGAAACAGCTCTTTCCTTCCGGGCGGAATGTGTCTTTCTTTTCCATTCTCTCCATCGCCGGGGTGAGCCTGGGCGTCTGTCTGCTCATCGTCGTTCTCAGCGTCATGAATGGATTTCAGAAGGAGATCAGGGATAAGATTGTGGAGACGACGGGTCATCTGCGGGTGGAGGCCGGTTCAGTCATTTACGACTACGATGGGATCATGGAAGCTTTGCTGGGGCTGGAATACCGGGGAGAAAATGTGATCCAGGCAGTTTCCCCCTACGCCTACGGGTTCGTCATCGTGCAAAACCGCAAGGTTCCGGTCTTCCCCGCCATCCGCGGAGTGGATATCGCATACGAGGCCGAGATCGTGCCGTTTAATAAATTTCTTATTTCCGGTTCCGTGGATGATCTGGATAACGACTCGGTCATCATCAGTTCCGGCCTGGCCCGAAAGATCGGGGCCCACCAGGGGGACGTTCTGGAGCTGGCTTCCCCCCTGATCATTGAAAAAATTAAAGAGGACGAGATCATGCTGCCGCGGGAAGTGCGGGTGGCGGGAGTTTTCGAAACGGGTTGGACCGTCATCGACAACAATACGCTGTTCTGCACCCTGACCCTGATGCAGGAATTCTACGGCTTGGAGGACGGGATTCACGGCCTCACCATCCGGTTGGCCGACGGTTACGACGAAGAGGTCGACCTCATCACCGGGAAGGTCAATGAGATGCTCGCCCAAAGCGCTGATTTTCCCTTGGGAGTGCGGGCATTTTCCTGGCTGGATCTGAACCGGGATTTTCTCTTCGTCCTGCAATTGGAAAAATCGGTCATGTTTTTTCTGCTCCTGTTTGTCATCCTGGTCTCGGCCTTTGCCATCACCAGCACATTGTTGATTACGGTAGTGCGGAAAACCAAGGAGATCGGCCTTCTCGCCGCCATGGGGGCCAAGCCCACCGGCCTGGTCGCCTGTTATACCTTCCAGGGGTTCGTCCTGGGGGTGGGTGGCGCCATGCTGGGAATCGCCTTCGCCCTCCTGGCTCTGGCCAATCGCAATGAAATAGTAGGTATTGTTGCCAAAATCTTCAACAAGGAGGAAGCCCTGATCCGGTTTTATAAATTTACCCACCTCCCGGCCCACTACCAGAGCAACGATTTTGTCTGGGTTGTCCTGTGCGCCATTACCATCAGCACCCTGGCCGGCCTCATCCCCGCCTTCCGCGCCTCGCGCATGAAACCCGCTTCCGCTCTTAGAGATGAGTAATCCATTGCCATCGAGGATATCTTTGGCCTGTCCCACTTTCTGAATTGCGAACCACCATGGAGGCAAAATCCAGTATCCGGCCGACTCCCCCGGTCATTGAAACCCGGCGGATCGTAAAGACCTTTCCCAATGGGAGGGAAGTCATTCAGGTGCTCAATGGGGTCGATTTCAAGCTGGAACGAGGGAAAACCGCCAGTATCCGCGGGGAATCGGGAAGCGGGAAAACCACTTTTTTAAATATTATTTCGGGTTTGGAAGCGCTGGACAGCGGCCAACTGTTATGGAATGGAAACCGGGTCGACCTCCGCCTCTTCGGGGAGTTGGCCGCCGTGCGCTCTTCCCAGATGGGTCTGGTTTTTCAGGCCTATTATTTGCTGCCCGAATTAAACCTCTGGGAAAACGTCTTGTTGCCCGCCCGGTTGCGCGGAAAGCAGGGATCCTTGGAACGGGAGCGGGCCAAATACCTGCTGCACCGGGTCGGATTGGCCGAAAGACTCAAGTTTTCCGTGGAAAAGCTTTCCGGCGGAGAGCGGCAAAGAGCCGCCTTGGCTCGGGCCCTCATGAACCGCCCCAGACTTATTTTGGCCGATGAACCAACGGGGAACCTGGATGAAACTACCGGGGATTCCATGATTGAACTCTTGTTGGAGATGGTCAGGGAAGAGGGGGCCAGCTTGATATTGGTGACCCACAATATGAAGCACGCCGCCAAAACCGATGTCAGTTACCGCCTGCATTTGGGAAAACTCCACCCCGTAAAACATGATGGATAAAACCCCGATCGCGTGCGGAGTGGTGGGGGTTGGCTACTTGGGCCGGCATCACCTGCGCATCTATCAGGAACTGGAGTCCTGCCGATTGATAGGATTTTGCGAGGTCGATCCCGACCGTGCCCGGGAGGTCGCGGATCAGTACGGCTGCGAGCGCTTCGGGTCCATAAGGGAACTGGCCGAGGTCTGTCAGGCCGTGAGCGTGGTCGTGCCGACCGACAAACATTGTGAGATCGCCGTTCCCCTTCTGGAAGCCGGTTGCCACCTGCTCATCGAAAAGCCGCTGTGCGTGAGCAGCCAGGAAGCGGAAATGATCCTGCACGCCGCCGAGAGGAACGATCGCATCATTCAGGTTGGCCACGTCGAACATTACAACCCCGTAACCGGCTACCTGAATCGAGCAGTTGATCGTCCCCTCTTCATCGTGGCCGACCGCTTGGCCCCTTTTCAGCCCCGTGGCACCGAAGTGGGCGTGGTGCTCGATTTGATGATCCACGACATCGGTATCATTCTGCAACTTGTCAAGTCTCCCGTGGCCAGAATGGAATCCATCGGGGTGAAGGTCCTCTCATCCACGGAGGACATTGCCAATTGTCGTCTTACCTTTGAAAATGGAGCCGTAGCCAATATCAACACCAGCCGGGTAAGTGAAAAGAAGGTCAGGGAGATCCGTGTTTTTCAAACCAATGGATACCTCTCGCTCGATTTCATGAACCAGATCGGGCACTTTGTAAGACGGGAAGGGGGGCAATTGACAAAGGAGGAAATTCCCATCCAAAAAGGTGAACCCCTGAAAATAGAACTGGCTGCCTTTGTCCATTGCGTGGCCAACCGGGAGAACCCCACCGTCGACGCCACCCTCGGTAAACAAGCTCTCGAAATTGCCCTCCGCATTACCGATCAAATCAAAAGGCTCTCGCCCTTATGACCCAATCTCCCCCTCTGCCGATCGTTCTCCACGACCCTTCGGCCGGGAGCGTTGACGTTCTCGTTGTAGCCGGGGAGCATTCCGGGGACGAACACGCCGCCGTCCTTATTCAAAACCTTCTGCGAGAGCATCCCGAATTTAAAATTGCCGCCGTGGGAGGGAAGCATTTGCAGGCCTCCGGCGCCCAACTCCTCTACGATCTGACCGATTTGTCCGTGGTCGGATTTTACGAAGTTCTGCGCCATTACCATTACTTCAAGCGTTTGTTCTATCTGGTGGCCGATTGGGTAGAGGAGCATCGACCCCGCGTCGTGCTTTTTGTCGACTATCCGGGCTTCAATCTCCGGCTGGCGCGGGAGCTGTTCAATCGCGGGGTGGGGGAGAGGGCCGGTGGGAATACCGCCCTGTTGTATTACATCAGCCCCCAGGTTTGGGCCTGGAAAGCCCAGCGAAGGTTCGAGATGGCCCGTCTGCTGGACGGCCTGGCCGTAATTTTCCCCTTTGAAGTGAACACCTTCGCCGACACCCCACTGAACGTGACCTATGTCGGACACCCCTTCCTGCAATCGGATCAGAACTGTGAATTAATCTACCATCCGGAAGAAAAAATATTGCTTCTGGGCGGGAGCCGGCTGGAAACCGTTCGCCGGGTTCTACCCATTCAATTGAAGACCTTTCGTATGTTGTTGGCCGACCATCCGGCCCGGGAGGCTCGCCTGGTCTACCCCAGCCATGTTATTCGCAGCGAAATCCAGGAAATAATAACCTCCTTTCCCGATTTGGAAGGGAAACTGGAATTGGTCAAAAACGAAGGAACCATCAGGGGATGCGCCGTCATGACCACTTCCGGAACCATGTCCCTGCGCTGCGCCTTGGCTGGGATTCCCGGATGCGTCGTGCACAAAATTCACCCTTTATCCTATATCCTGGGAAAAATGCTCGTCCATGTCCCCTACATCGGCATCGCCAACCTTTTGTTGAACCGGATCCTTTATCCCGAATTTCCTCAATATGCGGCCAAGCCCAAAGTATTGGTGGAAGTATTGCGCCAGTGCCTGGACGACCCCTCCGTCATCCAAAAAACCCAACGGGAACGCAAAGAACTTACCCGCGTCCTCAGCGAATCCAACGACCACACCCCCTGGACTTGGCTCAAGGGCTATTTGAACTGACTCCCGGAAGACGATTACGGATGAGGAGAGATTCTGAGATTCTGAGATGCCGAGGTGCTGAGAGGGAGAGGGGGAAGCGCCCAAGGGCGCGAATTAGGAATTAGGAATGAGGAATGGGGGAAAGGGGTAGAAGAGAAGAGCAATCAGGGATCCTGCCGTAGCCATTGGGCGAAGCAGGATCCCTGGTTTATATATTGCGGTTAAGAGAAATTCACACCAAACGCCCGCAGTTGCTTCTCGGCCTGCTCGGCCCAGCCCCGGTTGGCGGCGGGATTGGCCGGGCTGGGGTGCAGAATGCTCCCTATCTCCACTTGGCCTCTCCGTGCCGTGGCTCCGGAAGACGGATCGCCCAACACGGCGCGGGCCCGACCGGCCCCGAATTTGCCCACCCCCAGCACTAGCGAAGGCCGGATGAATTCGGTAATGTCCGCCAAGGCGCGGTCGCAAACCTCGAACAGGGGCCTGCGTTCCTTGGCGGACAGCTTGTCCGGAGTGCGGTTGCGTCCTGATTCCTCCAGAAAAGCCAGGGGGCAGTAATTCCACACGAAAAACCGCGCAAAAAATGCCTCCGGAGATCCGAAACGTTCCCGCGCCCATCCCCACAGGCGCTGGCCGCTAACCTCTCTGCGCCGGCAGGCGAATCCTTGAATGGGACGCTTGGGGTGCTCGGCTCGCGGGGGGATCACTCCATCCCTGATGCCCAGCCAATCCCTAACCAGCGAAACCTCGCCGAAAGGCACCCCGGTTTGCGCCATGCCCCAAGGCCCGGGATTCATTCCCAGCAGGAGAACCTCCGTTCCCGGGTGGCAATACTTGTCGAGGTATTGCCGATGTGCTTCCCCGGCGTAAGTCAACGGATTATAGACATGGGCCACGGGAGGCCCGAAGCGCAGGCCATCAACGGCCCGAGCCAGTGTCCGGGAAATGCTGCATGGGTCGTTCTTCATAGCGCAAAATTTTAAAACATCATCCGTTCACTTCAATGGTTAATCCCTGATTCCCAATAACCTTCCTCCTCCTGTTCAGCCTTCAAACCATCCCTTCAATCGGGGCAGTCATCCGGAGTCCGGGAGCCTCCATGAAAACTCGGACTGATGGCTAACTGGAAAGAATAAGGGGTTGCAAGCCAGTATCCTCCAACCCACATTTGGGCGTTTCTTTCCAAGGTTGTAAGAAGATGAAACTCGTTAAAGTCCATATAAGAGAATTTCAGAGTATTCAGGACTCGAACGAAGTCCGGATTGGCGATGTTACTTGCCTGGTTGGCAAAAATGAATCAGGCAAAACCGCATTATTGAAGGCCTTGTACCGCTTGAACCCCATCGTCGAGGAGGAGGGCGATTTTGATGTGGTGCTCGACTATCCAAGGCGGTTTTTAAGCGACTACGAAGACGACGTCGAAGCCCAGCGCCGAGAGCATGCCCAGGTCATTCAAGCCACCTACGAGCTGGACCCCGGCGACGTCACGGCTGTCCAGGAAGTCTTTGGATCTCAATGCCTTAATAGCGAAGCGCAAACCTTGACGCTCCGGAAGGGATACTCAAACGAGGTCCAATGCAGCGGCCTTAGTGTCGATGCCGAAGCAGCTCTAACTCATTTGGTCAACTCATCTGATCTTCCTCAACCGCTCGCAGAGCAATTACTCGAGCATGATACGGCCGAGGCAATGTTGAATGCCCTTTCCGATGAGGCCGAGCAGACTGAGGCTGCCCGGAAGCTCATCCCCATACTTAGGGAAATTTCCCAGCAAGGGGTTTCTGCTGCCGCCTTCAACCGTATTCTCCGTGACCGTATTCCGAAGTTTCTCTACTTCGACGAGTATTACCAAATTAAGGGTCAAGACAATGTCGACCTGCTCATGCAGCGCATTGCTAACGGCGCCCTTGAGAATTCAGATTATCCGCTGCTTGGATTGATAGACCTTGCCGGTCTCAATCTCGACCAACTCACCGATCCCCATAGAACGGAAATTCTGATTTCAAGACTTGAGGCTGCTGAGAACCGGCTTACCAACAAAGTGCTCGCCTATTGGTCTCAGAACCGGCATCTCAGGATGAAATTTGACATCCGTCCGGGGCAGTCCGAGGACCCGGAGGGCATGACCTCGGGGATGAATATCTGGGGACGGGTGCAAGACACCAAGCATATGGTAAGTACTGCGCTTGGTACACGTTCCCGTGGATTCATCTGGTTTTTCTCTTTCCTGGCCTGGTATTCGCAGCTCCGCAAAGAAGGCAAGAGTCTCATCCTTCTTCTGGATGAACCGGGCCTCTCCCTTCATGCCAAGGCCCAGGCTGACCTTCTTCGCTACTTCGAAAAGGAACTCAAGCCCAATCACCAACTCATCTACACGACTCACTCACCGTTCATGGTTGATCCCAATCACTTTGAACGCGTGCGCATTGTCCAGGACCTGAGCCTGGAGCCCGATTCGGATGACCTGCCTGAAGAGCAGAAAGGAACCAAGGTCATCACCGAGGTTCTCGAGGCCACGCCCGATAGTCTGTTTCCGCTTCAAAGCGCCCTCGGTTACGAGATTCATCAATCCCTTTTCATCGGCCCCAATTGCCTTGTCGTGGAAGGAGCTTCTGATCTCCTCTTCATACAAACCGTTTCGGCTGTGCTTCAAGAACGAGGGAGGGAGGGCCTGAATGGGGATTGGACCATTACCCCGGTGGGCGGTTTAGGTAAAGTTCCAACTTTTATCGCTCTGAGTGGTTCGCAGGAAAATATGAATATCGCAGTGCTCGTGGACTCAAAAGAGATGGATCAGCAGAAAATTGAGAATATCTACAAGAGAAAGCTCCTCCGGAATCGAAAGGTAATCAGCTACGCGGACTTTGTCGGAAGCAAAGAGGCAGATATGGAAGATTTGTTCAGCCCCGATTTTTATCTGAAATTGGTGAACGGAGCTTTTGGGGCCTCCATCGTTTGGACCGATCTGACCGATAGCTATCCTCGAATCCTCGGTCGACTCGAAGAATACCTGGAAAGCAATCCCCTTCCGAATAATGAGACATTCGATCGCTATCGACCTGCTCGCTACTTTAGCGATTACCTCGGATTCCATAAGAATGAACTGAGCGGACAGGAACTCGATAGCTTCGAGAAGGTCTTCAAAGCCCTCAACCAACTGCTGTAGAGGGTAGCGAACCGTCCCAATGGGCTGGTCCGGGATGCCGACACGATGTAACCATATTTCCGTTTGACCCATGAACCTGAATTGCGGGGCTCTCCCTCTGCACGGGATTTGGAACTTGGAGAGAGCAGGTTGTGCAAAAGTCGGCCCTTTTGGCAGAAACGGTTATCCATTCCCGGACCAACTCGGTATGAGCGGTGGAAGGGAGAGATCCTTCGCGGGAATGACGCTGGTAGAAAGGTCTCCTATCCGTCTCGCATAGGTTCCACATGGAAATCGGGGAAACACTTTATGTCGTCGACAGAAATCCCTGGCGTGAGTGGCTGGAGGCTAACTTCGACACGGCCAGGGATATCTGGCTCATCTATCCCAACAAGGCCTCAGGGCAGCCGCGCATCCTCTACAACGACGCGGTGGAGGAGGCATTGTGCTTCGGCTGGATCGACAGCATCATCAAGAAACTCGACCCCTTGCGCGCCGTCCAGCGCTTCACACCGAGGAACCCCAAGAGCAGCTACTCCCAACCAAACAAGGAGAGGCTTCGTTGGCTGGACCACGAGGGGCTTCTGCACCCGTCTGTACGCGAGTCCGTCGAGGACGTGCTGAAGGAGGATTTCGTGTTTCCCGCCGACATCCTGGAGGCGTTCAAGGCAAACGAGCGGGCCTGGAAACGCTACCAGCGGTTTTCCCCTGCCTACCAGCGTATTCGCGTCGCCTATATCGACTCGGCCAGGAAGCGTCCGGAGATATTCGAAAGCCGTTTGAAATACTTCCTCAAAGCCACCGAGAAGGGCCGGCAAATTGGCTACGGCGGCATCGACAAATACTTTTAGAAAGACCTGCGCCTGTCCCGAATGCTGCTTGGTTAAGCCATTTTCCGAACATATGACTACCTCGGAAAAGGAAGGGGTCAAGAGGTGGAAAAGTTATGCCTTCCAGGGTCAGTTGCCTTGTAAAAGTGTATGAAGTACAACGGAATACAGTTTTCAAGGCCTGACCCTTTTCTTGCAGAAGACATCAATTTTCAACCTCTTGACCCCGGCTGGCGCCATGCCTTATGCCCTCAATAACCCCGCTTAACTAGGCGCCATTCGGACCTGTCACGCCTCATAGCCTCGAAACTGAAAAAATCCAAAGGCTCCAATTCGAAATCATGCCATTGGAGTTCATCTGAAAAATGGATTTTTTCCATTTTTCCTTATTGACAGGCCCTGGCAGAGGCCACTTATTGCGACTGAGACTCAAATACAATAAACCTGAGTAGTGGAACTGCACCGGAGTATGAATAGAGAAAGAAAGTCGTCAGGATTAATGCATCCGTGGGGTGCATTTACCATTTTTGCACTATTACAAACGGCCGCGTTGGGGCAGGAGGATAAAGATGGTGTACTCAAGGTATTGGAGGAGTTCGAGGTGATCGGTTCGGTGGAGTCCGTATATGGATTACCCGGATCGGGAACCTACCTGGGGATCGATAAGATTGAAGATCTCGGACTGGACGACATCAATCGCATCCTTCGGACGGTTCCGGGCGTCTACCGGCGCGAGGAGGATGGATACGGCCTCTTTCCCAATCTCAGCCTGCGAGGAGTCGATACAACCCGAAGTGCCAAAATAACGGTGATGGAGGATGGCGTCCCAACCGCTCCTGCCATCTACTCGGCCCCATCGGCCTATTACACGCCAACGGCGGGCAGAATGGCTGGAATAGAAGTCCTGAAGGGATCCAGCCAAATCAAATGGGGACCCCATACAACCGGAGGGGCGATCAACTACCTGTCGACCCCGGTGCCTAGGAGTGGATCCAGTGGAATGCTCCGTGCTTCCTATGGCAGCGATAATGAAATGCGGACAACTGCACGGTTAGGCCGGGTCATCCAACAGAATTCGGGGGACTTCGGATACCTTTTGGAGGTATTCCACCGGCAGAACGACGGCTTCAAGACGATTGACGGGGCCGGCGATTTCCCCGGTTCGGGTCAAACCGGGTTCAACCGCACCGATTACATGGTCAAGGCGAATTGGGAGCCGGACTCGGAACGCTATCAGTTCTTCGAAGTAAAAGTCGGCTACTCGGATCTCCAAGCCGATGAAACCTACCTTGGATTAGCTTCCGAGGACTTCGAGGACGATCCTTTTCGGCGCTACGCTGCCACCCGCAATGACCGCATCGACACGCGGCATACGCGGTTGCACCTTCGTCATCTTCTCCAACTCGGCGAGCGGGGCAATCTGTCATCGACGGTTTATTACCAGAATTTCCATAGGAATTGGAACAAGCTCCACGATATTCGGGATATTGATACCGATGGGAACGGCATACCGCAAGGGGATGAACCGGATGGAAGCAGGGTGGGGGAGAACCTGTCTCGAGCCCTTGCCGGAGCCCGGGACGGAATGGCCTTGGAAGTGCTCAAGGGCAGTCGTGCCGGTAAATTAAGGGTGCGAGCCAACAATCGCGCCTACTATATGGCTGGAATCCAAACCAACCTCGACTACTCCTTGGAATTGGGAGATGTCACCCATTTTATGGATGCCGGGATCAGATTCCACAAAGACCGCATCCGTCGGTTTCAGTGGCACAATCTCTTCATTCAGGACAGTAATGGAAGCTGGATTGATTCGATCCGGAGCCCGAACGGTTCCGACGGAAATCGCCGACAAGTGACCGAGGCCTTTTCCATCTATTTCAGCGACGAAATCCGAGGCCATTCCTGGTCGATCGGACCAGGAGTTCGCCTTGAGAATCTTGACTTCGAGTATGAGGATTTCACGACCGACGGCAGCAATGTTCCCTTTCGAGGAGGCGCGAGCGACCTTACAGTGGTTGCTCCCGGGGTTGGTGGAACGTTTCAGACAAAAGATGAAGTGATCGTATTTGGCGGATACCATAGAGGGATATCGACGCCTTCTCCACGCAATCACACCCGAAGCGGAATCAAGGAAGAAACGAGCGATGCCTTTGAATTGGGCGCTCGTTTTGATGATCGAATGGGTCTCTTTGGGGAAGTTGTCTTGTTCCACACCGCTTTCAATGATCTCATCGTGGTGGACAATATCGGGGGGGCCGGTACCGGTATTTCCGAAAACGTGGGTTCGGTGGACTCGAACGGCGTCGAACTGCTCATCGGCTACGACCCTGGTGTCGATAACGACTGGAATGTCAGGAATCCCTATTCAATCTCGCTGACTTATACCGATGCGGTTCTGGCGGGAGACGCAAATTCGGAAGATGAGGAATCCATCTTCGCGGGAGGAAAAGACGGTAAATCTGTTCCATACATCCCGGAATGGCAGTTGAATCTCTCTGCCGGCCTCGAAACTGAAAAGTGGCGAGCCTATTTCAACGCCTCCTACGTCGATTCCACCTTTACGTCAGCAACCAATTCTGCCGTTGAAATCAATCCCAACACCGGTAACGGGGACGCGCGTTTCGGAAAGACTGACAGCCGTTTCGTGGTGGATGTCAGTCTTTATCACGAGTTGGCCGAACACCTTGAGATCTTCGGAACCATAACCAACCTGTTCGACGACCATTACATCGTCTCGCGGCATCCCCACGGTCCCCGCCCGGGCGCACCCAGGCTGTTCAGCCTCGGAGTTCAATCCAGGTTCTAGCCCGCATTTCCCATCCAAATTTTCTACTGCGCTCCGAAATAGCGGCACTGGTGCGGACTTCGCTGGATTCGCGACTTTGCAGGGTGTCGATCCGGCTTCATCCGCGCCTCTGCCCGAAGCCCACACCAGCACTCGATCTTCGTTCGCTCGCGACGAATTTTGTGAGACATGCGGGCTAGCATTTGTCGCGGGCAATAATCCTGTTCCAACAGGGTAATCATGATCATGATCTCTCACCCTAATTCCTAATTCGCTGAAGGCTTTCAGCGTTTCCTCTCTCCCCGTCTTTGCGTTGCTCCGCGTTCTTTGCGAGAGTCCATTCACAATCCTGCCCTCACCCTGCCGGGAGATCAGGCGAGGTCGAAGCGATCGAGATTCATCACCTTGTCCCACGCCTCCACGAAGTCGCGCACAAACTTTTGCTGCCCATCATCGCACCCGTAGACCTCCGCAATGGATCGAAGCTCCGAGTTTGAGCCGAAGACGAGGTCCACCCTGGTGGCGTTCCACTTGATTTCGCCGGTCTGGCGATCGCGTACCTCGAACACGTCCTGTGATGTGGAGGACGCGTTCCACTCGGTGCTCATGTCCAGCAGATTCAGGAAAAAGTCATTGGTCAACCTCCCTGGCCGATCAGTCAACACTCCGTGCCGGGATTGCCCGGTGTTCGCATCCAGGACCCGCATGCCGCCAATTAGCGCCGTCATCTCGGGAGCGGACAGCGTCAGCATGCATGCTCGTTCCATCAGCAGATCCTCCGGTGTGCCTTCCTGTCCCGCCTGCAGGTAATTGCGGAACCCGTCCGCGGTGGGTTCGAGCACGGCAAAAGACGCTTCATCGGTCCACTCCTGCGACGCATCCGTGCGGCCCGGTGCAAAGGGAACCTGCAGGTCGTGACCGGCCTTGCGGACGGCCTGTTCTACCCCTGCGCACCCCGCCAGGACGATAAGATCGGCGAGGGAGATCCTCTTCCCCCCTGCCTGAGAGTTGTTGAACCCGGTCTGGATTTCCTCCAGCGCGTCCAGCGTCTGGTTGAGCCGGGCCGGGTCGTTTACTTCCCAGTCCTTCTGCGGCGCCAGGCGGATGCGTCCACCGTTCGCTCCGCCGCGTTTGTCCGTGCCGCGGAAGGATGAAGCCGCTGCCCAGGCGGTCGAGACCAGTTGGGAAACGGACAAGCCCGAGGCCAGGACCTTCGCCTTGAGGTCGGCGATATCCTTCTCCCCGACCAACTCGTGATCGACCTCCGGGACGGGGTCTTGCCACAGGAGCGGTTCGGTGGGAACCAAGGGGCCGACATACCGGCTGCGGGGACCCATGTCGCGGTGGAGCAGCTTGAACCACGCCTTGGCGAAGGCGTCCTCGAGATCCGCCGGGTTTTCCAGGAAGCGCTTTGCGATCGAGGCATACTCGGGGTCCTCCCTCAGTGAGAGATCCGTGGTGAGCATCATGGGGGTGTGCTTCTTCCCCGGATCGTGCGCGTCCGGAACGGTTGCTGCTTCAGGGGCATTTTTGGGAGCATACTGGCATTTGCCGGCCGGACTCTTGGTCAACTCCCAATCGTATTTGTGGAGATTTTCCATGAAATTGTTGTCCCATTTCACTGGGTTATCGGTCCAGGCGCCTTCCAGGCCGCTGGTGAAGGTATCGTTGCCTTTGCCGCTTCCGAAGCTGTTCTTCCAGCCCAGGCCTTGCTCCTCCATGCTGGCTCCCTCCGGTTCGGGACCGACATTATCCTCCGGAGCGGCGCCATGCGCTTTTCCGAAGGTGTGTCCGCCGGCAATTAGCGCAACCGTCTCCTCGTCATTCATCGCCATGCGTTTGAACGTATTGCGAATGTATTTTGCGGCAGCGAGCGGGTCCGGATTGCCGCCCGGTCCTTCCGGGTTCACGTAAATCAGGCCCATGTGGTCGGCCCCGTAGGGTCCCTGGATTTCTCCCTCGTCGTCGTGGCGTTCGTCTCCAAGCCACGTGCTCTCAGCCCCCCAGTCCGTCTCGTCAGCCTCCCAGACGTCGGGGCGGCCGAAGGCGAAACCGAAGGTCTTGAACCCCATCGACTCCAGGGCGCAGTTGCCCGCGAAAATGAGGAGGTCGGCCCAGGAGAGCTTTCGGCCGTACTTCTGCTTGACCGGCCAGAGCAAGCGGCGCGCCTTGTCCAGGCTCGCGTTGTCGGGCCAACTGTTGAGGGGCGCAAAGCGCTGGTGACCGGCGCCCCCGCCACCCCGGCCGTCACTGATGCGGTAGGTGCCTGCGGCGTGCCATGTCATGCGGATGAAGAGAGGCCCATAGTGGCCGTAATCGGCGGGCCACCAGTCTTGCGAGGTCGTCATCACCTCTTCGATGTCCTTCTTCAGCGCGTTTACGTCGAGGGTCCTGACCGCATCGGCGTAGTCGAATTCCTCACCCATCGGGTCGGACATGGAAGAATTCCGGCGAAGAATCTTCAGGTTCAACTGATCCGGCCACCAGTCCTGATTCGAAGTCATTTATTTTCTCCTTTAATGTGTTCTGATTATGGCGCAACCATCTGGAATCGTCGCAAGCCTGTGGATAAAGAGGAGTAAATAAAGGGTCTCTCTCCTTCTCAGGCAAGGGGAATTTGGCTCTCCTTTCGGCCATATGGGGCAACAGGGAGATTTGATCACGAACTGCGCCAATGTCATCGCTGGGTCCCGTGTTTCCACCTCCTCTCCCTCCCTTTGCGTTGCTTCGCGTTCTTGGCGAGAGTCCAATTCCAAATCCTTTCCATCCTGTCTATCCATGTTCAATTCCTAACCCTTCCTCCCTCTGTGGTTAATCCCTCCAAATTCAATGTCCGGGCAGCACGACGCAGGCCTCGGCCCCACCGGGAATCAGTCGGGAATCGATTCTTTGGTCCAGGGTTGCGAAAGAAGCCTTTCTTTTAACCGCCAGCGCCAGCAGGTATAGATCCGTGAGGTGCTTTGAACTCGAAAGTTTCGGAATAGCCTTCATATCGAGCAAGGAGAGATCATCGCTCCAAAACTGGTGACCCGGATAATTCACCAGCGATTTCAGCACCATACGCGCTTCCTCGATCTCCCTCCCGAATCCGGGGTAAGCGGCGTGACCCAAAATGCGAACGAAGCCATTTTCCGTAATTGGGCAAGTGGCCCATGCCTGGCGAGCCGGTGAGAAAAACCAACTCCGCGTCCGCTGGTGGTGCACGTGGCCGGGATCTACCAGAGCCAGCAATACATTGATATCCAGCAAGTGCATGTTGGAGTCAGATACCCAACTCTTCCATCAGTTCGTAGACCATTTCATTGGTTACCCTGGAATCCCGCTTCTTCTTCAAAAGGGGCAGACCGTGTTCGTCGATGGAGAATGAGTCCCGTTGGTCTCGCGACCGTAAATCGCCTTCTATTTCCCTCTTCAATGCGTGTTCCACCATAGCCTTCAGGGTGGTGCGCCGCCGCGCCGCCGTTGCCTTGGCCTCGGCCAACAGTTCATCGGGAAGATCGATCGTCGTTTTCATGACATGGGTAGTAATATGGTTTTATTGCTACCAGGCAAGTAAATTGTTGGAGAGCCCAAATCCAAATCCTGTCTATCCATGTTCAATTCCCTCCCTTCTCCCCTTGGGTGAGGGTCGCTCGTGCTTATCGCGGGCAATAATCCTGTTCTGCTTCAAGCAGATCAAGCGCAGCATTGTTAGAAAATGTATTTCGAGGGAAAAAGGTCATACCCTGAAGTGTGCCTTTTTCCCTCTCAGTACCTCGGAATCTCAGCATTTCAGCATCTCTATTCCATTCCCAATTCTTCCATACCTCTTCCTTTTTGAGTCTTTTGTGCTTTTTGTGGCTAAACATTCCTCCCCCCCGTCTTTGCGTTCCTTCGCGTTCTTGGCGAGAGTCCAATTCCAAATCCTGTCCACCCTGGAAACAGTCCGGCAAGAGGCACATTTGACTTGGCACGAAGTTTGGGGCACGATCGATTGATCTCTTTCTAATTTCCATCATTTCCTTAACAGGGGGCAGTACAGGTTTTGCAAAAGAGCCGAGAGCATATGACCACATTAGTATACTTGCTTATTGACCCTGTCGGCTGTCTCATTAGCATCGCCTTATTGCTGCTTGCGAGACCAGGTTAACAGTAGTCTTTTAACAAATGAAATGTTTTTCAGCTCTCTTTATATCGTTTATTCCAATTATCTTAAGCGCGAGAACGCCCAGCATCATTCTTTATGAGCAGCGAGATGTAGTAGGGAACATAAAAACCCAGCATAGGCGCGAGGCCATTCTTACTTACAACCTGTTGTTAAATACGGCCGAGTTACATATCCACCAGCCTGGAGGTGCAATTGGCAATTCAGCAAATTTACATCAGGACGGGCACAAGGAAGCCGTTTTTGACTCGGAAGGAAACATTGTAAACGACGGAATCGATGACGCCTCATACAATTTCGCTCTTCCAACCCAAGAGCCAATTATACATTTCGTCCTGGATATACTTCCCTGGTTGATTTATGGAAATTCAAGAGGAGATCCGACAACTCCTGCTGAACGATTGGAAGCCTATGTAAATGATCTGGGATCCGGACTAATGAAAATGCGCGGATCGAAGATGCGCAATTTGGATATCGAAAGTTTAAAGAGAACAGAATTGGAAGGAATCGGGGTTTTTCTCAGCGCTATTGGTAGTGCGGGATTCAAAAAAATCGGCGATTATCTTAGGGAAAATCAGCCGACCTCTGAAGATTTGGACGCAATAACGACAGAATTATTTCAAGGGCTGTTGGACGTGATCTCCGGAAATGATCCCAAGGCTCCTGATTCGGGAAAGTGAATGCCGATCAAGGTCCTGCTCCCACAAAAAGGGCGTTGAAGAAACATTTATAATTGAAGAACGACATCGGCCCACAAAAGGGGACAACCCCCAACCCCCTTCTCTCTCCTCACCGGAGCCACTTGGCGAAGCCCGCTATTCTCAAAGCCGGTTCTTCGGCTATTTGCATTTGGCGCCGTAAAGCATTCCTCATTCTTTCACGGGTTTTCCGATAAGCGGGATCCTGGTAGAAATTGATCAGCTCGTCCGGATCTTTTTCCAAATCGAAAAGCCAGGGTTTGTCCTTATCCGAAATCACCAATTTATATCCCTCTGTAACCGCTGCCACCCAGGCGGGATGCAACGTGATGGCGCGAATGTAGGCGATTTGTTCACCATGGATATTCATGTTTCCATTTTGAAAATGATGGGAGAAGTCTTTTCCTTGACCCATTGGCAGCCCATTCTCAATTCCCATCAGAGATAATATGGTTGGAGCAAAATCCACGGAGGTCATGACGGAGTGGATGACCTTACCGGCCCTGACCTGTTTGGGGTGCTTGAGGAGGAAGGCAACCTTGGCTGAGGTTTCATAGGGAACTCCCTTGTTATGGCGACGATGTTCACCCATCAAATCTCCATGGTCAGAGGTAAATACCACGATGGTATTGCTTGCCAGATTCAGCCGCTTCAACTCGCGCGAAAGCTTTCCCATATTGTCGTCAATACATTCCACCATACCAAAGATGGCCGCCATTTGATTCTGGTTTAATGCGAGGTTGCTGATGTAATTATTCCCGGTAACGCGACTCCAGACCGGCGCTTCATCGACCTTCTTGGACATGGTTTTCGGCGCCTGAAACTTCATAGGCCTGTATTTATCCCAATAAGGATCACGCACCCGGTTGGGACCATGCGGGTCGGGAATACTCAGCATCACGCAAAATGGCTGATCCTCGTTTTCATGAATAAAATCCAGGCTTCGATCCATCAGGAAATCCGTGGTATAGGATTTTTCATCAGCTTGGTTCAAATCGTAGGCAGGAATTCCATTTCGCCCGATTTTTGCGTCCACCCGTGGACCGTCATCCGTGTCCTTCAGTTTCTTATAGTGACCCCGGTTAAACATGTAACGGTTGTCCTGCCAGCCAAACTTCCGTTCCGGGGCCCACTGCGGTTTCCCAATCCCGGCCAGGTGCCATTTACCGAAGTAACCGGTGGAGTAACCCTTGCTTCCAAGAACCTCCGCAAAAGTCACCATGTGATCGTGCATGGGCCTATCATTCGTTGGCGTCCCGGTCAGATGCGGCATAAGGCCGGTTAGAAAGGCAGCACGGGAAGGCGAACAAACGGGAGAAGAAACATAAAAATTGGTCAGTAACGCTCCTTCGGCCGCCAGGGCATCCAGGTGGGGCGTGTCCACCTTTACGCCCTTCCCCCATACAAAAGCCTGATCTTCGGCCAATTGATCCCGATAACATCCGAGAGTCCGAAAGTTGTGCTCGTCCGTCATGACGATTACCAAATTCGGCTGCTCCACCGCTCCCGCCCGAAATGCGGCGTTAATTAAAACAAAAGAAGTAAGAATTATGCGCACCATGATTCTAATTCCGATTTGTGAGAGGCGGCAGGTAATAGCTGGGCCGACAGCAGGACGTCAGTTATGGTGACGACGAGGGTTTGTCCTGCGCCGTGGCGTCTTTCAATTTTCTAGCGCGTTTCAGAAACTTGTATATTCCCGTACTCCCGCCAGCAAGAAAAAACCCGGTGAGGACCATTGATAAAATTTCCGGTTCGTTTTTTCTGAGGATGGTCGCAATAACGTCCACTTTAAGTTGAAAGGCGATTACCAGGGAGACGATCACCGAGATCCAAGGCTTCAGGTCCAGATAGTCGCCGCCTACCTGCTCTTCGAGATATTTTTCAAGTCGACGCCAGAGTTTCGAATCGAATATCTGGTAGAGGGCCCTCTCGACTGCCAAGGCAAGCAAAGTGAACATCCCCAGGATACCAATTAAATTCTCCCAATAGTTTTCACTGATTTCGATCATTTATTCTCCCTTTGTCCTCTCACCAAGCGAAGCTGTCAACAGCGGATGAATGTAATGGTTGCATCGGGTATGGAGGCATCCGCCTCAATCGGTTACGTCATGACAGGTCCGCTTTCATGTATTCGGGGTGACAAAGCAGGTTTCAGTCAGAATCCTTCCACCCCCTCGTTCATCGGTGGGCGGCTACCCACTGAATGACATTGGACTGACCTTCGAGGAAGCCGAGCGAGGCCAGGAATTTATCTGCTGCGGTCAAGGTTGCGACAAACAATTCCTTGTCCGGAGTCTTATCCCGGTTCCAATTGAAGAATCCATGCGGGGCGCCGGGATAAACATGCAGTTCGGATCGGATACCCAGTTCCCGCAACTGCTGCTGGTAGGCCTCTGCCGTTGAAACCGGCACAAGATCGTCCTCATCCCCTAGAAAGACAATGGTCGGAGGATGATCCTCATCGATGTTATGCATGGGTGAGAAGACCTCCCAATAGTCTTTAACCCGGTCGTAGCCATACCCATCGGGTCCGTTGTCATAGACGGGATTGAATAGAACCAAGGCATTGGGAACGCAACTGACGTGGAGATTCTCGCCGGCATCGAATTGGTCCAGGGTAGCGGTCGCCGCCGCTACATGCCCCCCGGCGGATCCTCCGCCAGCGGCAATACGATTGGGATCGATTCCCAGCTTCCCGGCATGTTCCCGCACATGACGCATGGCCGCCTTGCCATCTTCCACGCACTGGTAGGGCACGACCCCATGGCTACTCCTGGTGCGGTAATCAGAACAGATGGCGACCATTCCCCGGGAAGCCAGGTACTTGGCCTGGATATAAAATTGGGCCGCATTTCCTCCATTCCAGCCGCCCCCGAAATAAAGGACAATGGCAGGATAGGGTTTGCCGGTATCGTAGCCTTCCGGATAAAACAGGTGCAACTTCAGGTCAGTCACTTTTCCGGGCACCGTTTTAAAGACTATCGTTTCATCCGGGCTGAAACCTCCACCTAGCACATCGGTGATTGCAGCCCGGCTGAACAGCGGCAGGAAGCCTATGGAAAATAAGAATATGAGGATCTTTTTCACTACAACACTTTTTACTTGGTAGCTCCGCCCAAGGCGAGCAGATTTGGCAAGTCACCTCCTAGCGTAAAATCCATTCCATTGCCTCCTCCGTAAGCGGGATATCCTACACAGTCACTCCGGCAACCATGCGAAATACCATTTTCGGCATCCTGCTGCTCATGGCGCCATGCTGGTTTTGCGGCTGCGGCCGCAAAAGCGAATCTGTGCCCGAATGGCCGGATGGGGCCTGGCGGCGTCACACCATAGATGACTCCTCCTTGGGAGCGGATGGAACGCGCTTTGCCGATATGAACGGGGATGGCCGGCTGGACATCACCACCCCCTGGGAACAGGGAGGTCGCGTACGCGTTTACATCCATCCGGGCGAAACCGGATTGCGGAAGCGATGGCCCGCCGTAACAGTGGGGGAAGTGGGGGATCCGGAAGATTCATTTTTCGTCGATCTGGATGATGACGGATTCATGGATGTAGTCAGTTCCTGTGAAGGAGATACCAGGGCTATTTTTGTGCATTGGTCCCCAACGGATCCGGATCGTTTGTTCGATCCGCAGGCCTGGAAGACGGAGGAATTGCCCCCGGCCTCCGGCTTGGAAAAATGGATGTATGGATTCGCCATGCAGGTGGATGGCAAAGCGGGGATCGATTTGATCGCCGGCGGCAAGAGCGGGCATCTTGGCTGGTTCGCATCGCCGGACAATCCTCGAGATCTGAAGAACTGGCGTTGGCATCCTCTCCTGGAAACGAGATGGCCCATGACCTTGCGCCCGAACGATATGGATAGGGATGGGGACTTGGATATCGTGGCAACGGAACGCCTGGGAGGTAACCGGGGGGCTTTGTGGTTGGAGAATCCGGGTCCTGAAAAGGCTGGTTCAGGCTGGAAGGAGCACCGGATCGGGCCCGTTAACGATCACGAAGCTCTCCACCACACCATAGCCGACCTGGATGGGGATGGCCTCGAAGACGTTCTGGTTGCGGTGAAAGGCGGCCCCATCAGGTTTCACCGCCGGGTCTCGCAATTTCCGCTCACCTGGGAAACCCACTCCATAGAAATGCCTCCGGCCTCGGGAGGCGGCAAAGCGGTGGAAGTTGGGGACATCGATCTGGATGGACAACTCGATCTGGCCGTAAGCTGCGAACATGCAGTCAATGGCAAGATCGGCACATTCTGGATATCCTTTGATGGCAGTCCTGCGGAGAGGGGTTGGGAGCCCACTTCCATCAGTGGTCCCGAAGGATTCATCAACGACCTGATTCAACTCACCGACCTCGATGGGGACGGCGACCTCGACGTCGTCACGGTGGAAGAAAAGGGTCCCTATCTGGCCGCGGGTTACAAGGGCGAGGAATTGGGGGTTATCTGGTACGAGAATCCAGTCCGTTGAGGCGGAAAGGAGGGCAATATTCTTCTTTTCCCCACTCCTACTTGTGCCTATGGTGAGCACAATTTTTCTCCACCTGATTTAGCCCATTCATGAAAGTTCTCTCCTCTTTTTTTCTTTCCGCAAGTCTGGCAATTCTGACCCTTGGCCTGGCCGGTTGCGGAGCCGGTTCTGATTCTGGTGGTGGCGACGATGCTCGTTACGCTTACGTTACCAACGGGGTCGATCCGTTTTGGACCATAGCGGAGAGCGGGGCCAGAGCGGCGGCGGCCGACCTCCAGGTCCACGTCGATGTATTGATGCCCGCGGCGGGCGCGGTGGAGCAGAAGAGCATGTTGGAAGATTTGATGACGCGTGGTACCACGGGAATAGCAGTCAGCCCCATCGACTCGGCAAACCAGACGGATTTCCTCAATCAGGTTGCGGAACAAACCATTTTGATCACACAAGATTCCGATGCTCCGGACTCCAATCGACGCATCTATATCGGGATGGACAACTACGATGCGGGCAGAGAATGCGGCAAGTTGGTCAAGGAGGCCTTGCCCGATGGAGGATCCATCATGATTCTGGTCGGAAGGATGGAACAGGACAACGCTCGCCGCCGCCGCCAGGGGGTGATCGACGAAGTACTGGATCGTTCCCACGACCCGACTCGTTTCGATCCTCCGGGAAGTCAAATCGCCGGAGAAAAATTTACCGTTCTGGGAACCTTGACCGACCAGTTCGATCGCGCCAAAGCCAAAGCCAATGCCGAGGACACCCTGGCACGGAATCCGGATATCTCCGGAATGGTGGGATTGTTTGCCTACAATCCACCGTTGATTCTGGAAGCGCTGGAACAGGCGGGCCGACTCAAAGAGGTGAAAGTGATCGCCTTTGATGAAGCTGATCGCACCTTGCAAGGCATCGTCGACGGAGAAGTGTATGGAACCGTGGTGCAGAATCCTTTTTTGTATGGCTACAGGTCGATCGAGGTATTGAAGGCCATCCACGAAGGACGGGAAACGGGAGCCGATGAAAACGGGATTATCAATATCGAGGCCCGCAAAATAAAAAAGGATAACGTGGAGGAGTTTTGGGCCGATTTGAAAAAGAAGCTGGGCAAACAGTGAGGGCGGTGTCCCCAGAGCCACTCCTGGAAGTCCGTGCCATGGGGAAAAGTTTTCCCGGTGTGCGGGCTCTCAACGATGTGAGCCTGAAGTTGGAAAAAGGTGAGGTGCTGGCCGTTCTGGGAGAAAACGGAGCTGGGAAGAGTACCCTCATGAAAATCCTGGCAGGGGTGCAGCCAGCGGATGAAGGCCAGATCCTCATGGCGGGAAAGCCGGTGGAAATCGCCGGGGTGAACGATGCGCTGGAGCAGGGGATCGCCCTCATTCACCAGGAACTCAACATGGCGACCAATCTCAGCGTCGCAGCCAATATTTTTCTTGGCCGTGAGCCGCGCAAGCGGGGATTGATCGACGAAACTGCCATACTGGAGAAATCGAAAAATTACCTGGAGATGGTAGGTCTGGAGGTCGATCCGCAGGAAATTCTCGGAACCCTTGCCATAGGCCGCCAGCAGTTGGTGGAAATAGCCAAGGCGCTCTCCGTTAAAGCACGCGTGCTCATCATGGACGAACCTACTTCCAGTTTGTCCCAAAGAGAGACGGAAACACTTTTCGGAGTGATCAAGGATTTGCGTGGCCGAGGTGTGAGCATCATCTATATTTCCCACAGGCTTGGAGAAGCCAAGGAGCTGGCCGATCGCGTCATGGTCCTGCGGGACGGGGAAAATGCCGGCGATCTGGCCAAAGATGAGATCAACCACGACGCCATGGTCCGGCTCATGGTCGGGCGGGAAATCTCCGAGTTTTACAGCCGAACCATTCACGAGCCGGGAGAGGTGGCGCTGGAAGTTCGCCGTTTGCGCACTTCAGCCCATCCGGAACATGAATTGAACTTTTCGCTTCGGGCGGGGGAAGTGGTCGGTATGGCCGGTTTGGTGGGAGCGGGACGCACTGAACTGCTGGCGGCGCTTTTTGGGGTTGCTCCGCTTAGAGGGGGGGAAATTTCCCTTTGCGGCGCCAAAGCCGTTTTGCATTCGCCCGAGGATGCCATTCGAGGCGGGTTGGCCTTGGTTCCGGAAGATCGCAAGCTGCAAGGGTTGATTCTGGAGATGACCGTTCGCCAGAATCTGGGCTTGGCCATCCTGAAGCAGGAGAGTTCCTACGGCCTTTTTCTCAACGAGGTGCGGGAAGGTGAAATCAGCCGGCAAATGATGGCACAGATGCAGATAAAAACCCCGAGTTCCCGCCAAGTGGTCCGCTATCTTTCCGGTGGAAACCAACAAAAAGTGGTATTGGGTAAATGGCTCGCCCTGGAACCGCGGGTTCTGCTGCTCGATGAACCGACTCGTGGGATTGACGTTGGAGCAAAACAGGAGATCTATGGATTGATGGAGGATCTGGCCGCGCGCGGGGTTGCCATACTGTTTGTTTCCAGCGAAATGGAAGAGGTATTGAGAATGTCTGATCGTGTATTGGTGATGCACGAAGGTCGGTTGACGGGGGAACTGCCCAGAGACCGGCTCAGCGAAGAAGCCGTCATGCAACTCGCCATCGGCAATACCAAAGCCGCCTAGCTACCCCTAATTCCATCCAATATGAAGCCTACAACATTCGGGGATATTTTCCCCAAACTATCCGGAGCACAGGGCGAAGGGGTGAAGCGTATTTTCGGTATATTTCTTTTGCTCTTGGTGGTTTACGTGGCGACCGCCATCCTGAATCCGAATTTCCTTGGTCCCTACAACCAGGAGAATCTGATTCGCCGTACCTCGCTCTTTGGAATCCTGGGAATCGGGGTGGCCCTGGTCATTATCACCGGTGGCATCGATTTGTCCCTGGGCTCGGTGGTATGCCTGGTAGGGGTTGGCGTGCCCTGGCTGATCATGGATCAGGGATGGGCCCCTTGGCTGGCTTTGACCATGGCCTTGGTCGTGCCCTTGCTGATCGGGCTCTGTCACGGTTTGCTGGTGACGAAGTTGAAACTTCAACCGTTTATCGTAACCCTTTGCGGCCTGCTCATTTATCGAGGGGTTACCCGAGGTTTTACAGGGGATCAAACGGCAGGGTTCGGCAGTGAACTGAAAGGGCTGCGGTGGATCGCTAATGGGGAAATACCCTTATTTCCGGGGTTCGGCATTCCCTTTCCCGCCATAATTCTCATAGCGATTGCCCTCCTGGCAGGGATTTTTCTCAACCGCACCATCTATGGCCGCTATCTGCTGGCGCTGGGAAATAACGAGGAAGCAGCCAGGTTCAGTGGGATCAATACCGATAGAATGATCACCCTGGCCTATGTCATTAGCTCCGGTCTGGCAGGGCTTGCCGGGTTGCTCTTCGTCCTGGATCTGAACTTGGCCCAGCCGGTCGATTTTGGGAATTTCTACGAATTGTACGCCATCGCCGCCGCTGTGTTGGGCGGATGCAGTCTTCGGGGAGGTTCGGGAACCATCGTTGGGGTTATCATCGGAACTGCCCTGCTCAGGGTATTGCGCAACATGATGAATATGGCCTTTCTCGGATTCCAGAGGGCGGAATTCGCCGTGATCGGAGCGGTCATTTTGGGCGGGGTGATCGCGGACGAATTGGCAAAACGCGCCGTGGCCAGAAAGCTCAGCGCTCAGAAGGACCGGGAGCGTGGGTCGAAGTTGGAAAGGCTTCCGCCCGACTGAGATTCCTGACTTTTCGCGCCCAATGCATTATTGAGTTTTGGAAATATTTTGTAAATTTTTTAGGATACATGACCGCTCATCTCAGTAGATTACCCGCCGTTTCAGTTCTCATTTTGCTTTTGGCGTTATCGCTGTTCGATGGGACCTCTCTGAATATCGCCTCCAAGTGGATTCCATTTTTGGGCCGGTTTCACCCGGTATTGCTGCACCTCCCCATAGGATTGTTCGCCGCCGTGGTTTTGCTTGAACTCTACGTCCTGGTTCGTCCGGTCTCGCGCATTCCGGAAAAAATTCATTTTCTTCTCACCGCCTGCTTTTACACCACCGCAATTTCCGCAGTTTTCGGTGTATTCCTGTCATGGGAGGGCGGTTACGAAACCGATGCCTTGAATTTCCACAAATGGGGAGGAGTGGTTACTACCTTTCTCATTTTCTTTTTGGACCTGTCCTTGAAAACCCGCAGAACCGGGGTTGATCGGCTACCCACGGTCTATTTGGGCGGGTTGGTCGCCACTATTCTCGTTATGACCATAACCGGCCACATGGGCGGATCGATAACCCACGGTTCCGGGTTTTTGACTGAACATTTGCCTTTTGCCAAGGACGAGCCCGAAGAGATGACCTCATCGGGCAATGCCGTATTTGAAACCCACATACAACCCCTGTTAAAGGATTACTGCCTGGATTGCCACAACCCGGAAAAGGTCAAGGGGGAGTTGCGCATGGACAACTACGAAATGCTATTGGCGGGAGGTTTGAATGGTCCGGTCCTGGTGGCGGGCAACAGTGATGAAAGCGCCATGATCCATCGCCTGCACCTACCGATAGAGGAGGAAGAACACATGCCGCCCCAGGGCAAGCCCCAGCCCACCGAGGAGGCCATCGAGCTGTTATCGTGGTGGATCGACCAGGGAGCCAGCGCAACTGCCCTGCTCGATGAAATGGAAGTTCCCCCGGAAATTGCCCTACATTTTCTGGAACATGAGGTTCTGGAGTTCAAATCGCGGGAAGATATGGATGAAATTCTCCATTTGTTCCCGGAGCCCGAGGGAATAGATGTTTATTTTCTGGCCCAGGAGGATCCTCGGATCGGGGTCCGGGCCAACAAGGGCGCGGATGATAGCGTAGAGGTCTTATTGGCTTTGAAGGAAAATCTGGTCGAGCTCAACTTGGCCAACTCCCAAATAACGGATCGCGCTCTGGAAGCGGTTGGACAAATGACCAACCTCACCCATCTGCATTTGCAGAATTCAGCCGTGACCGACAGCGGTCTGGAGCATTTGGCAAATTTATACCAACTCGAGTACCTCAACCTCTACAACACGGCCATTACCGACAATGCCCTCAAGGTGTTGCGCCGCCTGAAGGCCCTGAAAAATGTCTATCTTTGGCAGACTGAAGTTTCCGAGGAAGGAGTGGCTGGTTTGCACAACTCCCTCTATCGCGCGGTGGAAGCGGATCGATTGCAAAGGCAAATCGAGGAAATACGCCGGGAACGCGACCGCTTGCGAGTGGAAATCGTTTCGGCCTTTGATATCGAATTACAGGCCCAGAAAGAAGAGGCGGTTGCCTCGGCCGTGAGCATATCGGATGTGATGACCGAATTTCACGAGGGCGAGACCTCCATCGCCAATCAGGCCAAGGCGGGGGAGGCCGAAGTCGATGACCTGCAGAGGATGTTGAAAAAATACCAGGCCATGGTCGAATTGAGGCCGCCCCAGGGCCCGCTCGACAGTTGGAGAGAAAAAACCAACAAACTGGTCGAAGCCACCCAGGGCCTCATTGCGGGCGAGGAGGGGGCGATCGAGAGTTACCGACTGGCGGTGGACTGCAAAGCCTGTCACTCCGTGCACCGTGAGGACTGAGCTTATCCCCCGCGAGCCCCGTCGGGGCCATTCCTGAATGGCGCTTGGTTAAGCGTGGTTATGGACGAAATTTCCTTTCTTTTTCAAAATAATTAACCACGGATTACACGGATGGGATAAAGGCCGCAAAAATCAATCAAGGCATATAATCAACATGGATCCTGCTTCGCCTAAACCGTGCTTCGCAACGCTACGAAGGTCAAGAGGCTCCGCACGGCACAGCGCAGGACAAGTTGCACAGGATATGGAGGATGAGGGGAAAGGAAGAAAGAAGAAGGAGGAATTAACCGCAAAAAGCACAAAAGGCTCAAAAAGGGAGGTCGCAGAAGAAGGGGTCATCCCCGAGTGCTGTTTAGTTAGTCGACCCTGAAAAAGGCATTATTGTCCAAGGTGGACAACCAAAACATAAGGGATTCCTTTTTCTGGGGAGATCGTGGCCCAGTTCAATTGCCGAAAAACACCAGAGAGCTTCATAAGTTTGACCAGGTTTTGGGCTGAATTGCACAATTACCTTGTCAAATAAAAGGGGTATTGGCAACAATAAAATGTTGTATAACAACAAATTATGGAGTTTTCAGGGCCGACTAGTTAAGCAAATTTACCATGGATTATCGAATCAAGGCCGGCGTCGGGGTCATCATGTCTAGCCATAACCCTTGGGCGACGGCTGATCCTTGTAACCGTGCGTCGCAAAGTTGCTATGCAACGGCGTGTCGTGTTGACGTCGCTTGCGATGTTGAGATTCCAGGTTTGACCCGAATGGCGCTTAGTAAAGCCATTTTCCGAACATAGGACTACCTCGGAAAAGGAAGGGGTCATGACGTGGAAAAGTTATGCCTTACAGGGTCAGTTGCCTTGTAAAAGTGAATGAAGTACAACGGAATAAAGTTTTCAAGGCCTGACCCTTTTTTTCAGAAGGCATCACTTTTCCACGGCCCAACCCCGACAGGCGTCCATACTATATTCCTCTACAAACGCGCTTAACTAAG
>CBDCNU010000014.1:0-66578 GCA_965219475.1 Opitutales bacterium
GATCACCAATCCCCTCACCGCCTCGACCAGGAAATGGATGCCGGACTCGAGGAAAACGATCAGAACAGCCGAAGCTTTCCAAAGTCTGGCCACCGTAGCGTCGTAGAGTTCGTCGACAAAAAAACGGTTTTCCAACCAGGTATAAGGCGTGCGCAAGGAGCCCTTCATGGGATCGGTCGCGTCCAAACCCAATTGGGAGCCGCCATAAACCAGGAGACCCAAGGTAATTCCTCCCAGGGCGATCACCCAACTGACAACCACCACTATCCAGGCGTGCTGGTCCACCGCAATTCCGGAAAGGTAAGTGAGAATGTGGTAGAACTCCTCGCTGACAATCCCCATTGCCAGGGAAAAGATGGCCAGTATTACCAATGGGGCCGTCATCAAGGACGGGCATTGGCGAATGGGGCCTTTCCCCCGGTAATCCCCCAGGAAAACGTAGCAGCACTGCCGGGTCATGTAAAACGCCGTGAGCAGAGAGGCGGAGGCGCTGATCCAGAAGACGGCGCCATGGGCCGTCCAGGCGCTGAGCAAAATTTGATCCTTACTGTAATACCCACTGGTGAAAGGAAAGGCGCAGAGAGCCAGCGCCCCGGCCAGGTAACAGATGCTCGCTACCTTCATCCGGTTGAAAACTCCGCCCATCAGGCGAATGTCCTGTTCGTGACCACATCCATGAATGATGGAACCGGCGCCGAGGAACAGGAGGGCCTTGAAAAAAGCGTGGGTGAGGAGGTGGAAAGTACCGATGGATACCCCTCCCTCACTCAGGGCCAGACCCCCGGCGCCGAGGCCCACCATCATCAGTCCAAGCTGACTGACGGTAGAATAGGCCAAAATGCGTTTGATGTCGTACTGCCCAAGGGCCACCAAAGCGGCAAAGAGGGCGGTGAGGGCGCCTACCCAGGAAACAATTCCCAGCACCGTTGCATCGGCCAGGAAAAGGGGAAAGGCCCGAGCCACCAGGAAAACCCCCGCCGCCACCATGGTAGCGGCATGAATCAGGGCAGATACCGGGGTGGGACCCTCCATGGCATCGGGCAACCACACGTGGAGGGGCAACTGCCCCGATTTGCCCACCGCGCCGATAAAGAGGAATAATGCGATCACTCCGGCGCCGTTTAAGCCGAAGAGCACATCCTTGGAGGCGCTGAGGGCAGTGATCTGCTCGATCTCCAGCAGGCCCTGCCCCCCGTCGAACAGGAGAAAAGTGGAGGTGGCCTTAAAGGCCCAAAGCAACCCCAGGAGAAATCCCAGGTCGCCGATACGCGTGGTGATAAATGCTTTTTTCGCCGCGGCTGCGGCGCTGCGTTTTTGGAACCAGAACCCGATGAGGAGATAGGAGGCGAGTCCGACAATTTCCCAAAACATGAATAGCAGCAGAAGGCTGTTGGACATGACCAACCCCAGCATGCCCACCATAAACAGGGAGAGGTAGCAGAAGAACCGCGTCATACCCGGATCGCGGCTCATGTAACTGGTGGAATAGAGAAAAATCAAAAGTCCGACAAAGGTGACCATGGCCAGCATGGCGCCGGTCAGGGGATTGAGCACCACTCCGAACTCCAGGTTTACCCCGGCCACCTGGATCCAGGTAAAATTGGCGGTCAGGGCGCCTGCTTCCGGGCCCCAGGTCATGGCAAAGGCCCGAATGGATAGAAGAAGCGAAGCCAGCAGAGCCGCATTGGCAACCGCCGCGGCAAATTTTCCGGAGGGATTAAAGAATCCCAGCCATACCGTTGCCATTAATGGAAAGAGCGGAATCCACCACAACCACCCCACTGAATCCGAAAAATCAAACAGGTTCATTCCTTCAGGTCCTGAATCGACTCCAGGTCGATCGTTTTATAGTGGCGAAAGATGGCCAGCACCAAGGCCAATCCAAGGGCCGCTTCGGTAGCGGCAATGGCGATGGCAAAGAGGGTGAACAACGGCCCGTGCATGAGTAAGGGATTCGAGCTGAAATGCCAGAAAGCGATCAAGTTGAGATTGGCCGCGTTCAGCATGATCTCCAGGCAGATCAGCATTATGATAATATGCCTACGCGTCAGCGCGCCCACCAAACCAATGGAAAACAGAATGGCGGAAAGGATGAGGAAATGGTGGAGCGTCAATCCCATGGTCAGTTATTGGGAAAACGGGGTCGATTTTCCGGAACGGTCTTCTCTTGGTCGGCCTCACTGGCTCCGGTCGCCGCCACCACCGCGCCAATCAGGCCGGCCGTGAGCAACAGGGCTATGACCCCGAGGGGAGGCGAAATAGGGATCCATCAACACCAGTCCCAGTTGTTTCACGGATGGATTGAAGTCGGAGAGCGGGGTTGGGGATTGGCCGCCTGTTCGGGAAATGATGGGCAATAGCACACCCGCAAGCAATGCGACCACGGCCAATCCCCCCCAAACCCAACCCCCGGGATTGAACGGGGCGGTTGGGATCGCCTACCACATTGGTGGTGAGCATGATGGCGAAAAGCATGAGGATTCCCACCGAACCGATATAGACCAGCACCTGAACGGCGGCTATGAACTCGGCCAGCAACAGGAAAAAGAGACCGGCCAGGGCGGAGAAGAACAACAATACGGAAAAAACGGCGTGAACGACGTTGCGCAAAGTGATAGCCAAACCGGCCCCCAGGACGGCAATCAAGGCGAGAAGGTAAAATGCGACACTCATTCCACAAGTTGGTAGACGCGTTTGCTTCGGATCATGGGGGACTGGTTGAGGCGACTGAGGGCTGTGGCGGCGAGTTGCAGGGCGCCGAAACCGAGTAACCAACCCACGAGCATGGCAATGGCCCGTTCCCCATTGCCGTTCCAGGAAATGGTAAAAGCCCGCCAGGAATATGTTGAGGATGGCCAAGGGGAAGAGAAACTTCCAGGCGTAGCCCATCAATTGGTCGACCCGGAGACGGGGAAGGGTGCCGCGAATCCAGATCATTACGGCAAAAAGACTGAAAAGCTTGAGCACAAACCAGGGAAGTCCGGCAAAAACCGGCCCGTTCCAACCGCCCAGGAAGAGGGTCACGCCGATGCCGGCTATGGCAAAAGCGCTGATGTATTCGCCCATAAAGAAGATGGCGTATTTGAACCCGCTGTATTCCGTGAGGTGCCCGGCAATGATTTCGGAATCCGCCTCGGGTAAATCGAAAGGGGAACGGTTGGCCTCGGCCAGGGCGGCGATGAAGAAGAATATGAACCCCGCAAACCCCCAAGGTTTGAATACGTTCCAGCCGAGAATCCGGCCAAAGAATTCCTGGAGGATATTTCCGCTGCCAACCCAGGAGGAAATCTGTTGGGAAGCCACTACCTCCTGGGCATTGAGCGAACCGGCCATCATGATGACGGTGACCGCAGACAGTACCAGGGGAATTTCGTAGCTGATCATTTGCGCCACCGCACGCATTCCTCCGAGCAGGGAGTACTTGTTGCGGGAAGACCATCCCGCCATGAAAATCGCTATGGTGTTCAAGGAACTGATGGCAAAGAAAAAGATAATGGCGGAATCGAGCGGCAAGGCGTGGAGCCCATCCCCCAAGGGCAGGAAACCGACCCCGATGAGGGCGGGAATCATCAGCATGATAGGGGCCAAAAAATGGAAAAGCTTGTCCGATCGCACGGGAACGATGTCCTCCTTGAGCAACATTTTTATGCCGTCGGCAATCGGTTGAAGTAACCCGAACAGGCCTACCCGATTGGGTCCGGGCCGGTTCTGGATGCGGGCCAGCCCCTTCCGTTCCAACCAGGTGGTAAAAGCGAAGGCTCCCATAAAAGACAAGGCCAGGGGCAAAGTGCACAATAACAGGTGGACGACTAATTTGAGCGACGGGTAATGGGCGAAGAAGGCCTCTATCCACCGTCCGAGTTCCACCAGCTTGAGGTCGAAATAATTATTCACTCTTTTCGCGTTGGGGTGGTTTTTTCCGGGTGGGAGGGGTTTTCTTCAGGCGGGGTGGCGGTTTGTTTTTGGCGGCCAACCGGGCTCTCTTCTGGCGGGCCTTCTTCTTGGCCTCGGCCAAGGCGGCTTTGGCGGCGATGCGGTCGTCGGTTTCCCGTGCCTCCAGAGGGTGGATTTCTTGGTAGTAGGCGTTGGGCTTGAGCAGTTCCTCCCGGTTGAGCAGCAGGCCCTCGAAGCGGTTCTCGTTGGAGAGTTCGAAGGCGCTGTCCATGCGAATGGCTTCGTAAGGGCACACTTCGACGCAGAGTTGACAGCTCATGCAGACGGATGTGTCGATGTCAAAAATCCGGGGCGCAGGATGGCTTTACCGTTTTCATCCTTGTCCTTGATGATGTAAATGCATTGGGGCGGACAAGCTCTTTCGCACAGGGTGCAGGCGGTACAGCGCATGCCGTCGACAGGGTCGTCCCCATCATAGAGGAGGAAGGGAAAGTTCCGGCTGAACTGGTTTATGGTGGCCTTCTCCTCGGGGTACTCGACGGTCGGAAGACGCTCCTTCCGGTAATAACTTTGGAAGAAGTTCTTGGCGGTAACCGCCATCCCTTTGAGAATACCTTTCCCTATCAAGCTCATAGCGTTGCGCAGGAGACTCTCATCTCAGCGATCGACCTCCCCAAGCACGATGTCGATGCTCCCGAGAATGATCACGGCGTCCGCCACTTTATGTCCCAGGCACATGTGGCGAAGAGCGGTGAGGTTGACGAAGGACGGCGGACGTACTTTAAAACGGTAAGGAATGGGAGTGCCGTCGGAGATGAGGTAGAAACCGAGTTCGCCCTTGGGGGCTTCGATGCGGCCATATGCCTCTCCCGGGGCAGGTCGGAAAATTTTGGGCGCCTTACCCATGATTTCACCTTCGGGCAAATCCCGGATGGCCTGTTTGAGGATTTTTACGCTTTGCCGCATCTCGAGCATGCGGACCATGAAGCGATCGTAACAATCCCCGTGCCCGCCAATGGGAACTTTGAAATTGAAGCGGTCGTAGATGCCGTACCGGTCGACTTTGCGGATATCGTAGTTGACTCCGCTGGCCCGGAGCATGGGACCGGTGAGGCTGAAGTCGATGGCTTCCTCCCGGGTCACTACACCCACGTTTTGAGCACGGGCTATGATAATCTCGTTCTCGGTCAAAAGGGTTTCATATTCGTCGAGAAAGGCGGGAAAGGCGTCGACAATTCGCTTGCACTCTCCCAACCAACCATCGGGCAGATCGCAGCGAACACCTCCGAACCGGATGTAGTTTACCATCATGCGAGCGCCGCTCAGGACTTCGAAAAGATCGAGGATTTTCTCGCGTTCGCGCAGGGCGTAAAGCAAGGGAGTTCCAAGGGCGCCCAAGTCGTTGATGAAGAATCCAATGAGGAGGCAGTGGTTGACCAGGCGAGTGAGTTCACCGACTATCACGCGAATGTATTCCGCCCTTTCGGGAACTTTGATTTCAATCAATTTTTCCGCGCTCAGAGCATAGGCCCAGTTATTGGTCATTCCACACAGGTAATCCAGGCGGTCGGTAAACGGCATGGACATGGGGTAGGTGATGTCTTCGGCGATTTTTTCGTGGTTTCGGTGCAGGTATCCGAATACCGGTTTCAGATCGACTACGGTTTCCCCATCGAGTTTCAGATCCATGCGGAAGACCCCGTGGGTGGAGGGGTGGTGGGGCCCCATGGCCACCTCGAGAATATCGGCTCCCAGATCGTCCTTGCCGATGTGGTAGCTGCGGGGAGGCATGGTTTGGACGGGGCTCATGGCGATTGTCCCTTCAATTCCTCACGCCTTTCCCTGGCGCGTTCAAGCACGTCCCCGTGGGGAGTGGGCTCGTATTCGTAGTCATTGGGAGGGACGTAATCCTTGCGCATCGGATAGTGTTGAAAACCCTCCCACATGAGGATCCGGCGGAGATCGGGATGCCCCGTAAAGCGAATACCGAAGAGGTCGTAGACCTCCCGTTCCATTAATTCGGCCCCCCGATAATGGGGGGTGAGAGAGGTGACCACCGGGTTTTCCCTGGAAAGGACGCGCTGCTTCAAAATGAAGGGTCCGGTCTTCTTTTCCATGGAATAGAAATGGTAGACCACCTCCATTTTTTCCGGCGACAGGCTGGTCTTGACCACCATTTTTCCCGCTTCGTTGCGGACTCTGGTTTTTACTTCCTTCTCGAGGTAATCGACGCCGGAAACACAACTGAGATAATCCAGGCAATAGGCGGGGTCCTCCTTCAGCCAGGATACCACCTCGGCCACTTTTTCGGGGGAAAGGATAAGGCTTCCCGAAGATTCCTCCCATTCGAGTTCGGGAAACTGTTGGATTACCCCCTGATGGTCAATAGCGGCCATATACCCAATCCTCGTCTCAATGGTTCTGGTGGTCGGGTCACCTATCCGGACTTCCTCCGTGCGGGGCATCCGTCCTCCACATTGGGGTTCTTGGCCGGAGGTGTCCAAACTTCCGGGTTGAAGGGGGGAAACAGATCATCGCCCCTCAGTTCGGGCACCGGATAAAACCGCCTGCCGTCTCCATAGGCTGGATTGGTAATGGTTCTTCCCAGGGATTTCTGTCGTTTGATTTGCTTCTGAAGGGTCATCAAGGAGTGAAGCAGGGCCTCGGGACGGGGTGGGCAGCCGGGAAGGTACACATCGACGGGAATGTACCGGTCGATCCCCTTGAGCACGTTGTATCCTTGTTTGAAGGGTCCCCCCGATATGGCGCAGGCCCCCATTGCGATGACGTACTTGGGCTCGGGCATCTGATTGTAGATCCGCACCACTTGCGGGGCCATTTTTTTGGTCACCGTTCCCGAAACGATCATGAGGTCGGACTGGCGGGGGGAAGGTCGGAACACCTCGGCTCCGAAACGCGCTATGTCGTAGCGCGACCCGGCCGTGCCTATCATCTCGATGGCACAGCAGGCCAACCCGAACTGCAGGGGCCATACCGAATTGCTCCGGCTCCAATTATAGATCCAGTCGAGGGAGGATAGGATGACTCCGGATTTTGCCGTCGCCTCGGGGGAAAGGTCGACTGCTTTCTGATCTGACAGGTGGGGAGAGTTCATTGCATTATTTCCATTCCAGGCAGCCTTTGAGCCACAAGTAAACCAAACTCTCGGCCATGATTAATATGAAGATTCCCATGGCCAGGAAGGCGCCGAAACTGATGTCGGTAAACGCGGTTGCCCATGGGTAGATAAAAACCGCCTCGATATCGAAAATTACAAAGACCAGGGCATAGAGGTAGTATTGCATCTTGAACTTTCCCCACGCTTCCCCGGTCGATTCCAACCCGCATTCGTAGGTTGCCTCCTTCAAGGCGCTCGGTTTCTTCGGGCAGATAAACCTCGCGATCAGGAGGGGGGTGCAGGCCAGGACCAGACCTGCCACGGCAAAGGCCATCAGGGTCATGTAATGGATCCAGATAGAGGACATGGCAAAAACGATAGATAGCTGGTTGGAGGAGGGTCAAACTTCAATACTGACTCAGACTGCTCAGCGGACCCGGATAAAGACCGAGGAGCAGGATCAAAAGGGCCAGGCAACCCAGGGTAATTTTCCCAACCAAACCGATCTCAGGCAACACCCTGGGCTGCGGGGATCGTTCCTCTTCCAATCGCGGTAATTTCCAAACCCGGAAGGTGGCTTCCCTTATCCAGCCGAAATAATAGTAGATGGAGAGGACCACACCGATAACCGCTACCCCCAAAAGTCCATAGAGCTGCGCTTTGAAGGCGGCGTAAAAGAGGAGGAACTTCCCGACAAATCCGGCCAGAGGTGGAATTCCGGCCAGGGAAGCCAGCCCCAGGGCCAGGACTCCCCCCAGAAAAGGATTTTCCCTGGATAAATTCTGATAAGCATCGATCGGCTGCATATCGTCCCTGCCCCCTTCCGATACGTGGGCCATGACACCAAAGACGGAAAAGGCGGCCAACAGATAGGTGACCAGGTAAAACACGATGGCATTCCGCGCCTCAGGAATGGTAAACATGGCCACTACGCCAATGAGAAGGTACCCGGCGTGGGAAACCCCCGAAAGCCCCATGAGACGCTTTACATTGCGCATGGTCAGAGCGGCGATATTGCCAAAGAGAATGGTCGCCATGGCAATGGCGCTGAGCACCGGAACCAGCAAATCGGCCATGGGCTGGAAGGGGCCGTTGACCAAAGCCACCAGGACGGCAAATCCTCCCGCCTTGGAAGAAACCGCCAGGGCGGCCGTCACCGGGGTGGGAGCTCCCTGGTAGACATCGGGAATCCAGACCTGGAAAGGAACCGTTCCAATCTTGAAGGCTATGCCCGCCACTACCAGCAACACCCCTGTCCTGGCGACCAGATTGTCGCTGTTGAACGCCAAAAATTTGCCCAACTCGTCAAATTTCAAGGCATTGCGACCGCTATTTTCCAAACCGGAACTCTCCGCAATACCATAGAGCAGCGCTAATCCCATGAGAAGGATGGCGGTGCTCACCCCACCCAGAATCAGGTATTTCAGGCCGGCGGCCAATCCGTTGGAGAGGTTGCGATTGTAACTGACCAGGACATAAAAACCAACCGTGACGGTCTCGAGGGCAACGAACAACATCACGAAATGATTGCTTTGGGCCAAAAGCATGAGCCCTGCCGTGACCAACAACCAGATGGCATGAAATTCAGTCCCGGGCAGCTGGTTTTTCTCCAGGAAGATGCCACCCAGGTAGGTGACCAGAACCGAACTCACCAGAAAGAAGAAACGCATGATCTGCCCGAATTGGGAATGTAACAGCATTCCGGAAAAGGTTTCCCGGTCGAGCCGAGCTTCGTTTCCGAACAGGGCGATCAAAGAGACCAGAACCAGTATGAGTTGCCCGGTTATGGCCACCCGGGGCACCAGACCCCGGTCGATCCGGCGGCCTCCCAACACGTCGATGATCAACAGGCTCATGGCCAGGACCACAAGGCAGATCTCGGGAAGGATGGAGGCCCATTGATGGGACGCGGTAAGGGCAAAATTATGGCTCCAATTCATTTCGACTCATTCCCTGTCGGGATCCGGTTCCTCTGCCTGGGAAACGACAGCGATTACAGGGGAAAAGTTTTCCTCCAGGGTCCTGTTCATCTCATCAGTGAACAGGCGGGGCCAAAACCCGGTAAGGATCAAAGCCGCCAGTAACACCAGCGCCGGTAACTTTTCGGCGGTGGTAATATCCTTGACCGTATTACTCTTGAGATAATCGGCAAAGGCTTCCGAGGGCGGACCGAAGAAAATCCGGGCGATGGCCCGCAAACCGTAAACGGCGGATATGATGAGGCCCAATGCCGCCATGACCACAAAGGGCACGTGGTAGTCCCACAGCGCTAAAAATATGGCAAATTCACCCCAGAAATTGAGGAGGCCGGGTCCGGGCAGGGCCACGCTGGCCAGTACCGCCGCGGAAAAAAGGGCGGCCAAGACCGGAGCCCGGCTGACCAACCCACCCATATCTTCCATATTGAAGGTGTCGGTCCGGCGGTAGACGACGTGACCGAGCAGAAACAACAAAGCCACCGTCAACCCATGTGCTACCATCAGGATCACCACACCGCCGGCGCCAAGGACCGACAGGCAGGCAACTCCCAAAAAACAGTAACCCATGTGCATCACCGAACTGTATCCGATCATCTGTTTCAGGTCCCGTTGCGCCAGGGTGACGATACCGATGATCACCACACTGCCAAGGGCCAGCCAGCACATTTCCTCCCTCCATTGAAGGGCGCCCAGTGGAACCAGGGGGAGCGCCACCTGGAGTAATCCATACAAACCAAATTTCTTCAAAACCCCGGCGTGGAGCATCGCCACGGATGTAGGGGCCGCTCCATAACCTCGAGGCGCCCAGGAATAGAAGGGAAACAAGGATACCAGGATTCCGAAGCCAAAGAGCAATAAGGCGAATATGACATGCTGCGCCTCACCATCGAGCGGGGCGCTGCCCAAAAACCTTTTCAGCGTAATCATGTCAAAGGAATCGGCTCCGCTCTGAAAACAGATTGCGAGCAATCCCACCAGGGAAATCATGGCCCCCAAGGTAAGGTAAATGGCGACTTCCATGGCGGCGATGTGACGATCCCGTCCACCCCATGCGCCAATACAGATAAAGGTCGGAATGAGGGCCAATTCGTGGAAGAAGTAGAAAAAGAAAACGTCCACCGAGGCGAAAATTCCCATCAACCCGGACTGCATGAAGAGCAACAGCATCAGGTACTGGCGCTGCGGCCGGGCCTCGCTTTGCAGGGCGTAGCTTCCGGCTGCGCAACCCACGATCCCAGCCAGACGAACAGCGGCATGGATAGACCGTTCAACCCCAGTTTGAGGGTTATGCCCAAGCCTTCCAAACCCGTATTGAATGAACACAGGTAATCGTAGCCCGATGGGTCGATCGGTTGGAAATTCGACCACAAGACCAGAGCGGCCAAGGCGGGGAAAAAGAAACCGGTAGTGGCGAGGAACCGGACCGTCCTGGGGGATAGATTTCGGCCCACCAGCAGAACCATGGCCATGGACAGCGGCAGGATTATCGCATTGAGAAGGAGAATGTTATAACTATTCATGCACAGTCTCCCTCCTCAAAAAATCCCGAATGCGATAGCTCCCAAAAGGAGCATCCCGGCGGCAAACCAGTAGACATAGGCGTGTATGCTGCCCAGGTGCAGCGAGCGGCCGAGAATTCCGAGCAGGCCCACCATCCCCGCCACACCGCGCACCATGAGGCCTTGGACGAGCAGCCGGTCCAGGAAAAAACTCAGTCCCTGGGAAAACGGATCCTGCACCTTTTTCACATACCAGTCGTAGGCATGATCGATATACAACCTCGCCGCCAAAGCTCTGAAAAGACCCGGCAGCTTGGCCTCCAAGGCATCCGCTCTCCTTTTGGGATTCCACACCAACCAGGCAATCAGGACACCCCCCAAGGAAAAAAGAGATCCTGCGACGATCATGTTGGTCCCAAAGGAACTTCCCCCCGATGGAAGTCCGGAAATGACCCCATCGAAGGAGTCGCCAAAGAACCAACCGTACCCGCCGATGCCGGAGAGCACACCCAGAACCAGTAAGGGAATGGTCATGAAAAGGCCGGATTCCCCGGCGCGTTCGGCCCGGTGCGATCGCGGTTTTCCAAAAAAAGTCACCACGTAGAGCCTGCCCAGGTAGAGACCGGTCAGGGCGGCTGTACTTAAAAGGATGATGTAGACGGACAAATTTTCCTCCTGCGCCAAATGCAGGATGGTGTCCTTGCTGAAAAATCCGGACAAAAAGGGAAAACCTCCCATGGCCAACAGCCCCAGGGTAAAGGTGGCAAAGGTCAACTTCATCCGGCCGGACAAACCGCCCAACCGGAAAATATCCCGCTCATGTCCGCAGGCGTGGAGGATCGACCCGGCATTCAAAAAGAGTAAGGCTTTGCCAAACCCGTGGGTGGCAAGGTGGAACATGGCCGCCGCCACCCCGGCGCTCACCGCCACCTGGCCGCTCTCCCCGCGGGATCCGTCCTGTCCTCCCAACCCCAGAGCCGCCACCATGTAACCGAGCTGTGAAAGGGTGGAAAACGCCAAAATCCTCTTGATATCCTTCTGCCGAACGCGACCAGGGCGGCGAATGCCGCGGTTATGGTTCCAATCCACAGGATTACCTCCAACGCCCCCGGGGTCATGAGGAAATGAACCCGCGCGGTAAAATAAATTCCCGCCGCCACCATGGTCGCGGCATGGATCAAGGCGGAGATCGGGGTCGGTCCCTCCATGGCATCGGGCAACCACACGTGGAGGGGCATTTGAGCGGATTTTCCCAACACCCCGCAAAACAACAATAGCCCCAGGGTGGTGGATTGCATCTCCGGTCGAGCTCCGGCTTTGGCCTCCAATTCCACCAGGTCGAAGGTCCCGAACTGCCCGTTGATAAACAGAATACCCAACAATAGACCGAAGTCCCCTATCCGGTTTACCACGAAAGCTTTTTTGGAAGCTGAAACGGCGGAGGGCAGGTCGTAGTAATGGTTGATCAGCATGTAGGAGCTGAATCCGACCAATTCCCAAAAAATAAAGAGCATGACCAGGTTGTCGGCCAATATGATTCCCGACATGGAGAACATGAAAAAGGATAGTCCGGCAAAAAACCGCGCTTTCCCCGGGTCGCCTTTCATGTATCCCAGGCTGAATACCTGTACCAGAAATCCCACCACGATCAGGACCAGCAACATGAGGGCGGCGAGGTCGTCAAAATGCGCCCCGACGTTGAAGGAAAAGCCCTCCCCCAGGGAGAACCAGGAATGGGTCCAGGAAAATCGAGCGCCCCCGTAGATCAACAACAGCCCGAGAAGGGAAAAAACAGCGCCCGAGATGACCGACAATAACGACGCCACCCGGTGCAGCTTGCGCAAGAAGCAGGCGATAATCCCCGCTGTGGCCAACGGCAGGAGCAATAGTATTTGGGATACGGTCGCGGCTTCCATCTCAGTTCTTCAAGGCGCCCAGTTCCTGGACGTAGACGGATCGGCGCTTGCGGAAGAGCGCCACAAGTATGGCCAACCCGACCGCCACCTCGGCCGCGGCCACCGTGATTATAAAGAAAACGAACAGGTTGCCGCCCATGGTTTCGGTAAAACGTGAAAACGCGACCAGGGCCAGGTTCACCGCGTTGAGCATCAACTCCAGACACATGAAAAGTATCAACACGTTGCGCCGGGTGAGAAGACCCACGAAGCCAATGGCAAAAAGAAGGCCGCTCACCATGAGAAATTCATGGAGCCCCAAGGTCATTTCTGGTGAGAGGCCTCCTCCTCGGCAGATTCTCCCGTCCGCTTGCTCACATAGATCACCCCGAGCATGGCTATAAGGAGCAGGACCCCCGCCAATTGAACCGGCAGCATATAGGTAGTGAATAGTTCGACACCGTAAGACTTCGTGCTCGCGCCGATCAACACCGATTCCCTAAGGGTCGCCAAAGTAAAATGATCACCCCGTTTAAACAGGACCAGAGCCCCGGCGACGAGCAACGCCCCCACCCCGATTCCCGCGATCAATCCCGGGTAATGGAGCTTTCTGGAACGGGCCGCATCCACGTCGAGCAGCATGATGATAAACAAAAACAATACGATGACCGCTCCCGCGTAAACCGCCAACTGCACCGCCGCCAGGAAATAGGCCCCCAGCAAAACAAAGAGAGCCCCCGTCCCGACAAAGGTAAGGATCAGCAGCATGGCCGCATTTATGGGATTGCGGGTCAAAATGACCGTCCCTGCAGCCAAGAGCGTAGTGAGGGAGAACAGATAAAACAGAAAGTCGACCATGCCCGAATGAGCGCCTTGCTAAGGCCGCTTGGCAGCCTCCTCCGCCGCCTTTTTCTTGTCCCACTTGAAGTGGCTGTCGGGCAGGGTTCCGCCCAGTTGGTACAGTTTTTCCTTATCGAAAACCATTGCTTCCCGGCTGTATCCGGAAATGGAAAATATATCCTGCAACCAGATGGCCTCCTCCGGACAAACCTCCTGGCAATACCCGCAGTAAATGCACCGCAACATATCGATTTCAAACTCCTCAGGTCCCTTTTCAACGTGGGCATCCTCTCGACCGGATTCCAGCGCGCGCGGCGTCATGCGAATGGCCCTGGGAGGACAGACAAACTCGCACAACTGGCAGGCCACACATTTCTCCCGTCCATTGGCATCCTTCACCAGAGTGGGAACCCCGCGATAACCCTCGGGAATTTCCGGCCTTTCCTCGGGATACTGAAGGGTTACGGCCGGTCGAAAAAGGTTTCTCAAGGTTATCTTCAACCCGGTGAGGATCTGCGGAAGGTAGGTCTTTTCCAGCAGGGACAGGGGCCGTCTCTCCATCTTCTTTACAGCCATGGTTATTCCTTACATTCCATCCCAGATGGCCAATAAAATGGCATATCCGATTATATTGAGCAGGGACAGCGGAAGCATCACCGTCCAGCCCAGCTTCATTATCTGATCGTAGCGGAACCGGGGCAGGGTCCAACGCACCCACATGAAAAGGAAGACGACCAGAAAGGTCTTGGCGCAGAAAACCATTACGGATAGCGCCGCCCCGGTCATTCCACCGGAAAAATTCGACGCGATGAAGGGGAGGCGCCAACCGCCCAGGAAAAGAACGGTAAACACTCCCGAACCCACCACGATATGGGCGTACTCCGCCAGAAAAAAGAGCCCGAATTTGAAACTTCCATATTCCGTGCTGAACCCGGATACCAATTCTGATTCCGATTCCGCCATGTCGAAGGGCAAGCGATTGGTTTCCGCAAAAATTGCAACCAGAAAGAGCAAGGCGGAAACCGGCATCCAGAACACGTTCCAAATGTGTTCTTGCCCCTGCACCACGGCAAAGAGGTTGAGGCCGGCCCCGGAACCCGGCGCATTGGACCACATGAATACCGGCAGGATGGAAAGCCCCAAAGCCAATTCATAGGAGATCATTTGGGCGGAGGAACGAATTCCACCCAGGAAGGGGTACTTGCTGTTGGAGGCCCATCCCGCCAGAATGACCCCGTAAACCCCCAGGGAAGCCACGGCAAATATGAAGAGGATGCCTATGTCCAGATCGGCCAGCACAATCGGTTGAGGAACCCCGTTGCGAACGACCTCACCGAAGGGCAGCACGGAAATGGCGGTCACCGCGGGAATAAAGGCAGCCACCGGGGCCAGAAAGTAGTAGACCTTGTTGACGTGATCGGGAACCGGATCTTCCTTCAAAAGCAATTTCAGGCCGTCGGCCAGGGGTTGAAAGAGTCCCAAGCGGGTCAGACCGGTGCCCAGGATCGGAATCGCGCCGATTACGGGTAGAGCGGTCCGGTTCGGACCCACCCTTCCCTGTATCCAACCCGACACTTTTCGCTCGGCCAGAATTGCCAGGTTGGAGAGAGACAACAGGACGATGATGACGACGAACGCTTTTGCCGTAATCCAAAGGATATTGAAAACCTCCATGTGTTATGCCCTGGCCTCCACGGATTCGGTTTCGGGTTCAAAGTGCAGGGAGGCCCCTTCGCAAAAGGGGAGGCTCCGAAAGGCCGAGGCATCCAGGAGCACTCCGGTCTCGGGCAGGGTGTCGAAGGCAATACCCTCAAAACATTTCAGCTTGCCGGAGAGGACGGACCAGACCGCCTCGGGGGTCGCCAACCGGCCCTCATCGCCGTCCAGGAGGTTGAGCAACCGGGAAATCGTCACCAGGTCGTCCAACACTCCCGGGGGACTCGGGATGGCTTGGAGAAATTTCTGCAAACGGAACTGCTGGTTGATGAAGGTTCCCGATTTTTCGAAGATGGTGGGGGTGGGAATGACCACCGAGGCAGTCTCCGAAGTGCCATTGCCATGGCTGCCCAGATAGATCACCTCGACCTTTTCCAACTGGCCTCGGCCAATTCCCGCGGTGGTGAGATCCTCGTTGTGGACCACCACGGTATCCACTTCGCCCCGATTGATTTTTTCGGCCAGACAGGTCAATTCGGCTTCGGGCAAAGTGTCGATAAATCCAAGGCAAAGCGCTCCTCGAATATTGGGATTTGCGTCATTGGAAATCAAAAATCCATCCCCTTCCCGGGTCCGGCTCACCAGGCAGTTTAGAACGCTCCGCGCCGCACGACTGAGGCAATCGAAAAGGAAGTGTTCCTCCACACTGCTCTGACCCGAGCCCACGAAAGCGACCTTTTCCCCTTGCAGTCGCCGGAGCGCCTCTTGCAGGGCCTCCTCCGGCCGAACCGGAAGGCGGTTTACCCGAAATTTGAGCAGGCGGCTTTCAGCGTCGATCCTCTTGAAAAGAGCCCGCCCGCTGTCCGGCATCCAGGTGTCGTTCACTTCGTCGTTTCTCCGCGGAGTAATGCGGTACACTTTCCCCTCCCTGCTGCCCACCAGGGTGTTCACGCCCACACTGCTTTCGGTGCAGATACTTGGAGTTTCCTTGAGAAACCAGACCCGCATCCTGAAGCGAAAATCCCGGCTGGTCAGGGCCCCGACCGGGCATATGTCGACCGTGTTGAGAGAGTAGTTGTTTTCCAACTGCTTTCCCGGATAACAGGTCAGGGTGGTGTAGGTGCCCCGATCGACGAATCCCAGAACATCGTCCTCCACCACCTCCTGGCAGAAGCGAACGCAACGCGAACATAGAATGCAACGCTCGTCATCCAGCATTACCCTCGGTCCCAGGACAGTGCGTTTCGGTTTGACCACCTTTTCCTCGATAAAGCGGCTGTAGCCCCTGCCGTAGTCCGTGGCGAATTCCTGCAAAAGGCATTCCCCCGCCTGATCGCAGATGGGACAATCGAGGGGGTGATTGATCAACAGGAACTCCAGGACGGCTTCCCGGCATTTCTTGACCTTGGCCGACTGGGTCTTCACGTGCATACCGGAAGTCAATCGCGTTGCGCAGGCGATCGCCGGGTTTGGAAAAAACATGATTTTGGGGGCGCCTTTCTCATCCGGAACAGGTTTGCCCGATTCCCTGTCGATGGCCGGCGTACCCAATTCGACCAGGCACATGCGACAGTTGCCCGACACACTCAATTTGGGATGATAGCAGTAATGGGGAATCTCTTTTCCCATACCTGCCACCAAATCGATCAGGTTCCTTCCGGGTGGGCACGACACCTTCTCGCCGTCGATAAACACGTCGATCCAGTCTTCCGCTCCTTTTCCGGCGCTCATTTCTCAATCAACCTTTCCGCAAACGATTCCACACCGCAAGTGTTTGACTTGGCATTTGCTTCAAATTGATCCCGAAATTTGCCGATGTAACTTTGCACCGGCCAGGTGATGGAATAGCCCATCGGACAAACGGTGCGGCCTCCGATGTTGCCGGCCAGGTCGTAGAGCAGGGCAACGTCCTCTTCCCTGGCCCCGCCCGAGCACATGCGCGCAAGGATCTTCCGGGCCCAATAAGAGCCCTCCCGGCAGGGGGTGCACTGTCCGCAGGTTTCGTGAGCGAAAAATGCAATGATATTGGCCAAGGCTTCGATAATATTGACCGAATCATCCAGCACTATCATTCCAGCCGAACCCGACATGGATCCGGCCGCCTGAATCCCGTCGAAATCGATTATGATATCATCGAAGGTTATGGCTCGGCCGTCGCGGTTCCGGAAGTTGTCGTCGACTTTGAGAATTTTCATCGAAGCCCCTCCGGGGATGATCCCGACCAACTTCCGGCCGGGCAGCGGCCCGCCGCAAAGGTCGTAAAGCAGTTCCCTCATGGTGAGGGTCTCCAATTCGAAATAGCCCGGGTTGCGCACCTTTCCGCTCACACACCAGATTCGCGTGCCCGTATTTCCGTGGCGACCGATCTCGGCGAAGGCCTCTCCTCCCATACGCACTATATGTACAATGTTACAAAGGGTCTCCACATTGTTGACGATGGTGGGGCACTGGTAAAGGCCCAGCACGGCCGGAAAATAGGGCGGCTTGATGCGCGGATAGGGGCGCTTGCCTTCCATTGATTCGATCAATCCGGTTTCTTCCCCGCAAATGTAGGCTCCGGCGCCCCGGTGAACCACGATGTCACAGGAAAATCCACTGTGGCAAATGTCCTCACCGACAAATCCCCTGGCCCGGGCCTCCTCGATGGCTCTTTGCAATATTTTGGCCCCCAAGGGCATCTCCTCACGAATATAGATAAAAGCCTGTACCACGTCGTTGGCGTAAGCCGCGATCATCATTCCTTCAATGACTTGATGGGGGTCCTTGTGCACCAGTTGCCGGTCCTTGAAGGTTCCCGGCTCGGATTCGTCGCAATTGCAAATCAGGTATATCGGCTTTTTGCTTTTCCGGTCCACCAGGCTCCATTTAAGCCCGCAGGAGAACCCTGCGCCGCCCCGCCCGCGAAGCCCGGACCTCAGGACCTCCTGCCTCAAATCCTCCGGTTTTCGCTTCAGGGCCTTTTTCAGCCCATCGTAACCGCCGTAAGCCAGGTAGCTCGTAATACCGGGAGAGTAATAGGGTTCATCCGCGTGTCGCAGAAGGATTCTTCTTTCCGCCGTCATATGTTTTTTTAAAGGGCCGATGCCCCCTCCCCGGCCCGGTCCCGAACGGTGTCGACCAATGTCTGCAACGACCCCGGGCGGTTCAGGTTCTCGTACAGGTCCTCGTCCACCAGCGCCACCGGACCGGCAGCACAGGCGGCCAGGCATTCGGCATACTCCAGCGTCAGCGTGCCGTCATCCTTGCTCCGCCCCATCTTGCAATTCAGGGCCGTTTCCAACTGATCCCCCACCCTGTAAGCGCCCATCAAGGCGCAAGGCAGCGTGCGGCAGAGGCGCACGCGCGTCTTGCCCGGTTTCTCCCGGCGGTAGTGAGGATAAAAGGTAACCAGTTCCAATACCTTGATCGGTTGGATCTCCAGTTTGTCAGCCACCCATTCGATCGCTGCATTGGACAGGAAACCGCGCTCCTCCTGGATGAGGTGCAACAGGGTCATGACTGCGCTTTGCTTCCGCGGATAATGCCCAATCGCCGTCTCGATTCTTTGGAGGGTGTTCAGTGACAACTTCATGCTGGCCTCGCCTGTCCCCCCTATCGGTCGCATTCACCCATGACAAAATCCAGGCTTCCCAGTATGACGACCACATCGGATAACATGGCCCCTACGCAAACCTTGGGCAGGATGCTGAGGTTGCAGAAGGAAGGCCCGCGAATTTTGAGGCGATAGGGCACGCCGCCGCCCTTGGAATGAATAAAAAATCCCAGGGCACCCTTCGGATTTTCCGCTTCAAAGTATACTTCTCCGGGCGGAATCTGCGGGCCCTGTGTCGTTATCATGAAATTTTGAATCAGCTCCTCCATCCGGGTCATGACCCGTTCCTTGGGCGGGGGGAAAATGCGCTTGGCCTCCTCGGCATAATACGGACCATCTGGCATTTTCTCAATGACCTGTCGCACGATACCGGCGCTTTGCCGAATTTCTTCCATGCGCACCCTGTAACGGTCGTAGCTATCCCCTGTTCCACCCACCGGGATGTCGAAATCATAATTTTGGTACCCACAGTAGGGCCTGTCCTTGCGCAAATCCATCGGCACGCCCGAGGCGCGCAAATTCGGCCCGGTCAAGCCGTAGGCCAACGCATCCTCGGCCGAGATGACCCCCACATCCCGGGTGCGGTCGACAAAGATGCGATTGCGGGAGAGCAGGGCATCCACCTCGTCGACCAGGGGAATCAGGTTGGCTATGAACCTGTTTACCTCTCCCAGCCAACCCTCGGGCAAATCACGGGCCAACCCGCCGATTCGCGTATAACTCGTGGTCAGCCGGGCGCCGGTCAGCTTCTCAAACAAAGTGTAGAGTTTTTCCCGCTCGGTGAACGTGTACATGAAAACGCTGAGAGCTCCCGTGTCCATGGCGTAAACGCCCAAACCCAACAGGTGGGCGGAAATGCGGGCCAGTTCGCAGATGATTACCCGAATGGCCCGGCAACGCGGGGGAACCTCCAGATGAGCCAGTTTTTCCACCGCCAGGGCGAAGGCCACGTTGTTGGCCAACGGGGCAAGATAATCCAATCGGTCCGTATAGGGAATAAACTGGTTGTAGGTCATGTTCTCGGCGATCTTTTCATCGCCGCGATGAAGATACCCCAGATCCGGATCACACTTGGTCACGACTTCTCCATCCAATTCCAGCTTCAACCGCAGCACCCCATGGGTACTGGGATGGGAAGGCCCCAGGTTCAAGCTCATCTTATCAGGACCCAGATCCTGCTCGATCTCGGATGTGCGGCTGCGGACGTCGCCCACCGAAATTTGGTGGGTTGCCATGGCTATTGGGGCTTCTCCTTGTCTTCGTTCCAGCTCTCGTCCGCACCACGGGGTTCGCTTCTGCTCATGATGCCGCTCTGCTGGCTGGCGGCAAAGGGCCCCCCCTCCATGGGAGCGGGTATCACGCGCGTCCCGGATTCCCGACGGATCTCTTCATCGGGCAGGTCGGTTTCGTGGCCTGCCAGGGGAAATTCCTTGCGCAGGGGATGCCAGGCATAACCCTCCCACATCAAAATCCGGCGTAGATCCGGGTGATTTTCAAACGCGACCCCGAACATGTCGTAGGCTTCGCGTTCGTGCCAATCCGCCGTCGGCCACAAACCTGTCAAGGATGGCGCCCGGGGATGCTCATCGTCTTTCAGTGCGACGACGACGCGCAAGTAACGGTGACCGGTCGATGAATAGAAATGATAAACCGCGCTGAAACGGGGAGAGGACGTGAACCAATCGATGCAAGTGATATCGGACAACAGGTCGAAGCTTTCCCGGTCCCTCAGGGCCCCAGCCAATTCGAGCAAATTTTCCACCGGGCAATTGACCGAGGGATGGTCGGAACTGGGGCGAGGAGTGAGATAGGGATAAGAGGCGGTCAGTTGGGATAAAATGGGGTCTTCCATGGGAATCGGATCAGGCGGGAACCAGATTTTTTGCGGAAGGTTCAGCAGCGATTTTGCGTTGCAGTTGAATAAAGGCATCCAAAAGGGCTTCGGGTCGCGGTGGACAACCGCTCACGTAGACATCTACAGGCAGGATGCGGTCCACCCCCTGCATGGTGGCATAGCTCCGATACATTCCCCCGGTGGAGGCGCAAGCCCCCATCGCAATCACCCACTTGGGTTCGGACATCTGGTCGTAAATCCGCCTAATCGCGGGAGCCATTTTATACGTCACCGTACCGGCCACAATCATGCAGTCCGATTGCCGGGGGGAAAAGCGCATCACCTCGGAACCGAATCGACCGATGTCGAAGCGGGAGGCGCCAACGGCCATCAGCTCGATTCCACAACAGGCCAAACCCATGGGCATGGGCCAAATGGAATGGCCTCGCACCCAGTTGATGGCGGCATCGAGGCGACTGGTGACAACCCCTCCTTCCACCCTGGAATCGTAACCAATTTCATCGCCCGGTATAGTCATGGTAACAGAGGGCTAAGTTAGCGGGGGGGTCGGAAGCCGTTCAAGAAAAATACGCGGGAAGCGCAGGCGCGCCTCGGCGCGCGAATTAGGAATTAGGAATTAGGAATTAGGAATGGGGTGAGAGATCAGGGTCACGATAAACTTCAACATCTCAGCATCGCATCTGCGTATTCTGCGGTTCATTCCCCCACTTGCATGGACGCGCTACTCCGGACGTTTACCACCGTAATCGGGGGATAAACCCTCCTCCTACAGTTCTCTCAATCACCATCACATGAAAAATTTCTCGTTTCTTCTTATAATCTTTCAGCCTTTAGGCACCCATTCCCAATTCTCCTCCCATTTTTTCGATAAAGATCACGATCATGATCACGATCAAGATTGAGGGCCATCCGTGGTTAATCCTCTCCTCTCAGCATCTCGATACCTCAGATTCTCAGAATCTCTACTCAATTCCTCATTCGCGCCCCTCGGCGTGCCTGCGCATCCCCATCACTCCATCACTCCATCACTCCCGCGCCCTTGGGCGCTCCCCCCCCATCACTTGAGCAAGGCCACGCTCTTTACCTGGGCAAATACCTTCTTCCCCGGTTCCAAGCCCAGATCGCCAGCCGATTTGGCCGTAATGCAACTCAAAAGGAGGCCATCCCCCACCCTCAGGCGAACCAAAACCAGGGCTTTACCTTCCGGGCGCATCGCATCGACGGTGGCGGGAAAAATGTTCAATATGCTGGTTTCAGCCGGAGGGGCCAGGGTAAGGCTCACGTCTCTGGCCGCCACCCTTAAACGAATGGAACGACCCGTTGGATAATCGGTCCCGACTACGGAAAAGCTCCCCACGGCGGAATCAACCCGGGTTAAATGATGGTTCTCTTCCAACCCGGCCACTTTCCCCTCGATCAGCGCCTCCGCCTCATCTCCTTGGGCCAGGGGAAGATCCAACCGGGTCATGAGCCGGCCAATCGGCCCCGCTGCTTCGACCCGGCCTTCCTTCAACAGCACCAGATGGTCGGCCAATCGGGCCACCTCGTCCGGGGAGTGGCTGACGTAGATGACCGGGATTTCCAGTTCGTCCTGAAGAGATTCGAGGTAGGGAAAAATCTCGACTTTGCGGCGTCGATCCAAAGAGGAAAGGGGTTCGTCCATGAGCAATAGCCGGGGACTGGCGGCCAGGGCCCGGGCTATGGCTACCCGTTGACATTCACCGCCGGATAATGAGTCGGGATTTCTCTCGAGCAATCCCCCTATGCCCAGGAGTTCAATCCATTTCCCCAGCGCAACCCGAGGGTTCTTCCGCCCCGCACGTTTCCGGCCGTAATCCAGGTTTCCCTGCACGTCGAGATGCCCGAACAAACTGGGCTCCTGAAAAACAAACCCCAGAGCGCGCAGGTGGGTGGGGACAAATCGAGACCCATCCTGCCACACCTCATCGCCCATCCTGAGAAAACCCTCTTCAGGACGATCCAAACCGGCGATGGCCCGCAATAGGGTCGTTTTTCCACTACCGGAGGGACCAAAGATACCGGTCACCCCTCGTTGGGGAATCTTCAAATCGACGGCCAATCCGAACCCGCCGAGCCGCACCTGAAATCGAGCTTCGATACTCATGGCTGCACACCCCGGAATCGACGGTTTAAAGCGTAAACCGCAACCAACAGGGCAAAGGAAATGATCAACAAAATCGCGGACAAAGCATAAGCCTGACCATATTGCAGCGCCTCGACGTGATCGTAGAGGGCGATGGAAACGACCTGGGTCTTCCCGGGGATATTTCCCCCGATCATCAACACGACCCCGAATTCACCCACGGTGTGGGCAAATCCCAAAACAGCCGCGGTAAAAAACCCCGGTTTGGCCAGGGGAAGGGCCACGGTGAAAAACCGGTCCAGGGGGGAAGCCCCCAAAGTTGCGGCGACTTCCAATGGTCTCCGCCCTACGGCGCTGAAAGCATTCTGAAGAGGCTGCACCACGAAAGGCATGGAATAAATGACCGAACCAATGACCAACCCCGTAAAGGTAAAGGCCAGCGATCTTCCCCCCAGCCATTCCATGAGGGAGCCAAGGGGGCCCCGCGAACCCAGGACCACCAGGAGGTAGAACCCCAAAACCGTGGGTGGCAGGACCAAAGGTAGCGCAACTACCGCCTCCAGTAAAAACTTGTAGCGCCACCGCGTCCTCGCCAACCACCAAGCCAACGGAGTGCCCGTCAACAACAGGATCAGGGTGGAGACGAGGGCCAGCCTCAGGGTTAGGCCCAGGGCGGTAAGATCGGATGCACTCAACATTAGGGATCGGGCGCATCGTATCCGTAGGAGCATATGATCTTCAACCCTGCTTCGCTGCGGATAAATGCCAAAAATTCGCGGCCCGAAACTTTTTCCTTCAATAACCCTGCCTGTTGCAAAATGGGCGCGTAAAGCCGGCCGGGCGCTTCCCATTGCGAACCCTTCGAGGCGACGCCCAAATCGTGCAACTGGGATCGGGCTACAAATCCCAAATCGGCATTTCCGCTTTTGACGTATTGGAAAGCTTGGCTGATGTTCTCCCCGCGTACGATGCGGCCGGTTAATTCCCCCCACAGATCCATCGCTTGCAATATTTCCCGGGCGGCGCGCCCATAGGGGGCGTGCCGGGGATTGGCAATGGCCAGAAAGCGAAAATTCCCGCCCTTTAAAACCGCCCCCTCTGCGTCCACAAAACCGGGTCGGGGGCTCCACAATACCAGCTTCCCCACGGCATAGGTAAATCGGCTGCCGGGCAGAACCATCCCCCTCTTTTCCAGTTCCTCCGGCCGGCGAACATCGGCTGCCAAAAAAACGTCGTAGGGGGCTCCCTGCATTATTTGCGCGAAATGCTTTCCGGTGGACCCCGGGATTACCCTGACCCGATGGCCCGACCCCGCCTCGAATTCCACTACGATCGAACCCATGGCCCTGATGAAATTACTCGCCACCGCCACCTGAAGTTCCTCCGCATCGGCCCGCGCCAGAAACAGGCAAAGGATCACCGCGGCCCAATGCAGATTTGAATTCTCGAAGGGATTTACCACAGAGGACTCATCCGCCTTCGCCGCCTGGCAGTCTACGGCGTGACATGGAGGGAGGGAAGTTCGCGAATTAGGAATTAGGAATTGGGGAGAAAGGCCACAAAAAGGATAAAATTAACATGGATGCACAGGATGGACAGGATATGGAATGGACTCTCGCAAAGAGGGCAAAGCAACGCAAAGGAATCCCTGGGGCAGGCATTGGCGATCGCTGTAGGAGCGGGTTTATCCCCGGATTGCGGTGAGGCCATTTGGAAGATCGGGGGATAAACTTCCTCCTACAGTTTCGTAAGATGTTATCAATAAACCTTCCATGTAATCCTGATCTCTTTCCAATTCCTAATTCCTAATTCCTAAATCGCGCCCTTGGGCGCTTCCTTCCCCCTCATTCCATCACTCCACCATTCCATCACTCCATTACTCCATCTCTCCTCCCTCCTGATTCACGCCTCAACCTCGCCCCCTCGTAAAGTACCTCCGGGCCTTCCAATCTCGCATTGGAAAAATCCCGCATCATCTTTTGTATCCGCACCGGATCCGTCATCTTGAGAGCGTCTGCGGCCAGAGCCTTGGATTCTCTCACCGATAATTGGCGAATGAGATACTTGATGGAGGGGACCGAATTCGGCGAAACGCTTACCGAGCGCAATCCCAGGCCAATGAGCAGAGCCAGGAAAACGGGATCCCCCGCCATTTCCCCGCATATGCTCACTGGATGATTTATCCGCATGGACTGTTCTACGATCTGGCGCAATACCCGCAACAATGCGGGATGACCAGGTTCATACAAATGGGCCACGTTTTCATTGCCCCGGTCCACCGCCAATAGATACTGCATCAGGTCATTGGTCCCAATGCTGAAAAAGTCGCAATGATCGGCCAGATGGTCGCAGATGTGGGCGGCCGACGGTACTTCAATCATGATTCCCACCTTCACCTCGGGATCGAATTCAATCTTCGACCCGGTGAGCTTCCCCTTCACTTCCTGGAGCAATCGGTTGGCGATTTCCAGTTCTTCTATCCCACTGACCATAGGAAACATGATCCTCAAGTTCCCGTAGGCGCTGGCGCGCAGCATGGCGCTCAGTTGGTCCTTGAAAATTTCCGGATAGAGCAGGCTGAAACGAATGGCCCGACACCCCAAAAACGGATTATCCTCCGGATCGAGAAGATCCCTTCTTTGCAGTACCTTGTCCCCGCCCAAATCGTAGGTGCGCAAAATTACGGGAGCGGGATTCAGAGCCTCGACCGCTTCTTTGTATGCCACGAATTGCTCCTCCTCGGTGGGAAAGCTGCCTCCCTTCAGAAACAGATACTCCGTGCGATAAAGTCCGATCCCTTCCGCGCCGGTTTCCCGCACCCGCGGAATCTCATTATTGCCCTCTATGTTGGCCATCACTTCGATCTGGTGGCCGTCCCGCGTCACGGCCGGTCCCCGCGAAAGCTTCAAAAACTCCAGCTCCCTAACCTCGCGGAGCTTCTTCTCCTCTCCGTAACGAAACAGGGTTTCCTTCCTGGGATGGACGATCAGGACGCCTTCAAAACCGTCCAGAATGACCTCATCCCCATTTTGCAGGGTCTTCAGGAGACCGTGTACGCCCACCACCGCCGGAACGCCGGCCGCCTTGGCCATTATCACCACGTGGCTGGTCTGGCTGCCGGCTTCGGTAACGAAACCCTGTAAATACCTGTGAGGCACCGCGGCCGCTTTGGAAGGGGTTAAATCGTGCGCCACCACGATCCGCCTCTCCTGGATGGTCCCCAGGGACCCGGGAGCCTCGCCGATCAGATTGTGGAGAATGCGGCGGGACACGTCCTTGATGTCGTTCAACCGCTCCTTGATGAATTCGTCATCAATTTTCTGGAAGGCGGCGATGTATTTTTGACTGATGCTGAGGAAGGCGTGCTCGACGTTTCGGCGGCTGTTTTCCACTTCCTCAATCGTTTCATCGATGAGGGCGGGGTCCTCCAAAACGACCAGATGGGCATCGAAAATCTGGGCTTCCTCTTCCCCAAGCCAATCGGCTACCTGCTGGCGGATTTGGGAGATTTCCTGCCAGGTTTTCAGCAGGGCCTGATCAAAGCGGCTGATCTCGCCTTCCACCGCTCCCTCTTCTATGGCATAGTTCGGCACGTAGAGATCGTCCTCCACATCCAGGAAGATGGTGCCGAAGGCCACACCCGGCGCGGCGGGAATACCCCAATAAATCTTTTCTATTTCTGTCCCCAAAGCCATTAAAGTGATAAACGCTGGCAGTTAAACCGCCACCTGCAATATAATGCAGAAATGCCCAAGGCTAATGCGAACCCTCTCCAAACTTCAAGAACCTAAATCCCGTCCAAATTAACCATCTATGAGAAATGGGCTCTCGCCAAGATCGCAAAGCCAGAAACCAGAAACCAGTTTGGCGTCCATTAAAAAAATCACCACAGAGAACCCAGAGAACACAAAGATTTGGAAACACTAATGGTGCGTCTTTTGCACCAAACCACGGATTTTAAAATAAAACAACGCTTCGCTTGATCCGGCTTCGCCGCAACAGGATGGAGCTACGCTCCAACAGGAAATAGGAAAAATAGCCACAAAAGAACGCAAAAGGCACAAAAACACACTTCTCCCTCTCAGCATCTCGGTACCTCAGAATCTCAGAAACTCTCCCCAATTCCTCATTCCTCATTCGCGCACCTGCGCTTCCCCCCTTCCTTTCCCCTTTGCGACCTTCCCGCTCTCTGCGAGAGTCTATCCCAAATCCTGTCCATCCTGTGCATCCATGTTCCATTCCCCTCCCCTTTGGAAGGGGCAAAAGGGTCCAATTTTTGATCGGGCTAAGGTTAGCAAAATTTACGGCTTGACGCTTTGTCGTCAAAGAGTCACAGTAATATTCGTGAGTAAGGCAACCCTATACCTGGAGGAGTCGGTCCATAAGGCGTTGCGGCTCAAGTCCGCTGTAACCAGGCAATCCATGTCTGAGTTGGCAAATGATGCTCTTAAGGCCGCCCTCCTGGAAGACCTTGAAGACATTGAGGACTGGAAAAAAAGAAGGAAAGAAAAGACGATCAGCTATGACGAATTATTGTCTCAACTAAGAGCAGATGGGACGATATAGCATCGAGTTGGTCGGATCGATTAGAAAAGACCTCAGGAGAATTGCCAAGAAAGAGGTCCCGAAAATTCTGAAAACGATCCAGGGACTTGCCGACAATCCTCGTCCAATTTCCAGCAAAAAGTTAACGAACGAAGAACTTTATCGCATTAGAATTGGCCACTATCGCATACTCTACGAAATTTACGATGACAGGCTGGTCGTTTTGGTCGTGAAAGCAGGTCACCGCAAAGATGTTTATAAACAATAATTCGAACGTGCCAGCTCATTAACTCGCACGCATCAGAGATGCCCGTCATTCCTGATTGATGTCACTCCATTTTTTTACCTCCCGAAACACGACAACTTTTCGGCTATGCGGAAATCGAGGATGAGGCGCGTTGGCAGGCCATCGCTCCAACCAAGGTGTGCCGTCGTTGGTGGCGCCAAATAGCGGAACTCATGCCATGCAACCCAGACAACAGCCACATTGCGAAACCCTTAATCGAAGTATTCAACCCGAAAGATTATTTCCAATGCTTTGGTGGGGGACAGGCTGTAGTTCTTTTTTAGATACAAGGACAGGCGGGCTGGAAAGAAGAGAAAACGTAAACGGAAATGATATCGTCGAAAATTGAACGATCCATTTGAACGAGGGGGTCATTTTCGAAACAAAAAGCATGTCAGTACGAGGAAGCTGGGCCTGTTGTTTATTATTGCCTTATCTTCTATTGGGTTCGCCGCGGTGGATGTGGTAGAGGATTTTGACTTTTCGCGTTGCGGCTACGAGCAGAACGTTCATGGAATTCCCTTTGTACCTGCCGTATACGAGGTGGAGCCGGTATCCGGTGACGCTACCGCCCTCATTCAACAAGCCATCGACGCGGTATCCGCGCGGCCGATTGATGCCAGCGGCTTTCGCGGCGCCGTTCTACTGGGGAAGGGTACCTTCGAAGTCTCCGGAACACTGGTAATATCCGCAAATGGGGTCGTGCTGCGCGGGAGTGGTGAAGAGGAGACCATCCTGCAAGCGACCGGCAACTCAAGGCGGACCCTCATCGAAATGAAGGGGCAGGGTGATGTCGTATTGAAAAATCAACACACCATTTCCAGCGCTTTTGTCGAGCCCGGGGCTGTGTCCTTTTCCCTGGATGATACCGAAGGTTTGTCCATCGGGGATTCCGTCTTCATCGAGCGCCCTTCGACCGAGGAGTGGATTGATGCGCTCGGAATGAAAGATTTTAAGGGGCTTTTCCTGGAAAAGCGTCTCAACTGGGTCGAAGGAACACGGAATGTGATCTGGGACCGGACGATTACCAACCTAGTGGGCGATGTCGTATATCTAGATATTCCCTTAACCACGGAAATCGATTCATCCCTTGGTCAGGCGACGGTGAGGGCTTATACCTGGGAAACCCGGATCGAAAATGTGGGGGTTGAACACCTGCGGTGTATCAGTGATTTCGATTCCAATAATGCCAAGGATGAGGAGCATGCCTGGTTTTGTGTCCATTTGAAGCATGTCAAAAACGGTTGGGTGCGAAACCTTACCGCCATTCATTTCGTGAGTTCGGCGGTTCGGCTCGACCCGTCGGTTTCGCAGGTTACGGTTGAGTTTTGCCAATCCTTAAGCCCCGTTTCTGAAATCGGCGGGCGCCGGAGGGTTAGTTTCTACAATGGGGGGCAACTCAACCTTGTCAGAAACTGCTATGCAGAGAATGGCCGCCACGATTTTGTAGTCGGTTTTTGCTCGGCCGGCCCCAATGTGTTTAAGGATTGCATCGGCGACAATGCGTTGAGTTTCAGCGGCAGTTTTGAAAGTTGGGCCTGCGGGGCTTTGTTCGACAATGTAGGGATAAACGGGAATTCCATCCGCTTTTCGAATCTTGAAACCTATGGCGATGGAATGGGCTGGTCCGGATCACAATGTATTCTCTGGAATTGCGATGGCGCGGAACTGGATGCCGACAATCCGCCCGGTTCGCAAAATCATATCTATAGTGGACGCGGATCTTTAGTCGGCGATGTGGAGCCAGTCTATCCCTTTCGCCATCATCCCGTTCACAGTCTCTTCGATGAGCATCTCGCCGCGCGGACGGATCTAGAAAAGGACAGTAAATCAGAGCCAAAGCGGTATGCATTCGGCACAGAAAACCCGCCGGTATTTGGATTCGATCCGAGCCAGGTAAAAACCCCCTTGCCCAGTCCCACCAAGCCGATCGAAATAATCAACGGCCGGTTTGTTTGCGATGGGAAAATCTTCTGGAGCGGGCATTGGGGTTCGGAAATATGGGTTGGTGGGATGACGAAAGCGCAGGCGAGACAAGCCTCTCCAAATTTAACGCGGTATGTGCCCGGGCGCGAGGGACCTGGCTACACAGACCATCTGGAGAAACTCTCTGAATTACTGCTGACGAAGGACCTCCGGATGTTTGGCTACCGGCCGAACCTGTGGTATGATCGAAGGCGAATGGATCATCAATGGGTGGCCCGGCAGAATGGGGATGTGGTAGCCCCCTTTCTTGAGATGCCTTGGGCCCGCACCGGAGAAGGAACAGCATGGGACGGATTGAGCAAGTTTGATCTGACAAAGTTTAATCCATGGTATTTCAATCGCGTTAACGAGTTCGCGAAACTGTGCGATCAGAAAGGGCTTTTGCTCTATCATGAGGTCTATAACAATCATTGGCTGATCGAGAATGGCTCCCATTGGGTGGATTGCCCGTGGCGGCCCGTTAACGCCCTTCAGGATACTGGAACAACCGAGCCGCCACCGTTCATCTATGGTCCGAGGGATAATGACCACTTCTTTATCGAGCTTGTGGATGAGTTTTACGACCTCACTCATGCTGTTAACCGGGAGCTGCACAGGCGTTACATTGTTCAATGTTTCGACAACCTGCGTGAGCGGAAAAATGTCCTTCACACCATCGGTTTCCAATATTTCGGTAACCTGGAATTCGTGCAGTTCTTCTTCGACACTGTCCAGGACTGGCAGAACCGCAACGGCATCACATTGAAACTAGCCATTCAGACCGCTAAGAACATCACCGATGCGCTCCTTGTCGATCCTCAATATGCCGATATGATCTCGGTTATCGATATGCGGTATTGGCAGGATATGCAGAATGGAATCCTCTTCGCGCCGGACGGGGGGAAAAATCGCGCTTTTCGCCAGTATAGAAGGTATACTTTTCCAGATACAGATGGCAACAAGGTACCACCTTCCACGGAGGAACTCCTTTATAAACAGGTTCGGGAATATCGGGATGTGTATCCGGATAAAGCAGTCATGGCTTATCACGCCGAAGTGGGACCGCTTCCCATTCTCATGGCTGGCGGCGCCTACGTTGTTTACTCAAACGACGGGCTCGGTCTCAGTAAGCCAGGTAGGGGGGAAAAATCGCTTTACGCATTCATCAATGAAGATCTGGGGAAAGACCTTTGGAAAATGTTTCCAGACGACACCGTTCTCTCTGATCCGTCCCAAAACTGGTGTCTGGCTGATCCGAGCGAGACCTATCTTATCTATTCAACATCCGGGGAGGCAATCGAGGCCGCAATCGAGATGGGAGATTATGGATATACTTGGCTCACTCCTTCCGCTGAACCGCTCACATCAGGCCAAATATTGGTTACAGATGGAGGAAGCATCAGCATCAGCCCACCCGAAAATCAACCCGCTTTGCTCCTCATTAAAAAAGCCCAATGATCTACAGTTTGTGAATCACACACTAATTGCCTTTCTCAGTGCATTTTTTTTATCTGCCACGGGTTGTTCGCTAGCATCAGAAAAAGAGGTCGCTCCGGATCGCCCCAACATTCTCTTTGTGTTTGCAGATGACTGGGGATGCTATGCCGGCGCATACGGAGAGATCGAGGACACTACTCCGTGGAACGCTGTAGTGCAGACCCCGTACTTTGATAAGATGGCAAGTGAAGGGGCGCTTTTCAGAAACGCTTTCATCAACTCGCCGCAATGTACTCCCTGTCGAAGCTCTCTGCTTTCCGGACAGTACTTTTTTCAGACTGGTCTGGCGGCGATCCAAGCGGGTGAATGGGATTCGAGCATTCCGACATTCCCGAATCTCCTTCGGGATGCCGGTTATCATGCCGGTTACACCTATAAGGTGTGGAGCCCCGGTATCCCGCGAGACGGCCCTTATGGAGGGACCCAATACGAGTATGAAGACGCCGGAACGAAGTTCAATAAATTCTCCCAGAGAGTGACTGCAATGGTGGAAAGCGGGCGGAGCGTGGAAGAAGCCAAGCAGGTCCTTTACGATGAGGTCCTGGAAAATTTTGAAGATTTCTTGGCTGACCGCCCAGATAATCAACCATTTTGTTATTGGTTTGGCGCCTCGAATCCGCACCGGGAGTGGATAAAAGGGTCGGGCAAAAACCTCTGGGGAATCGAACCCGATGCGCTAAATGGCAAAATGCCCACGTTTCTGCCGGACGTTCCCGTGGTGCGCGAAGACCTGGCCGACTACTTTGGAGAGGTCAGGGCATTTGATGGTGCGCTGGGTGTATTGTTAGAAAAGCTTGAGGCCATCGGTGAACTGGACAATACTCTGATCGTTGTCAGCGGAGATCATGGCGCTCCGGGATTCACGTTTGGGAAGTGCAATTTATACGACTTTGGAACGCGGGTTTGCCTGGCTGTGCGGTGGGGTAAACTTCACCGGGGGCGTGTGGTGGACGATTTCGTTAATCTGATGGATCTGGCCCCCACCTTTTTGGAAGCAGGTGGGGTGGCTGTTCCCAAGGTGATGGCTGGCCGCAGTCTGATTCCGATTTTGTTGTCAGAAAAACAGGGTCAGATAGATCCCGATCGCACCTGGGTAATTGCCGGTCGTGAGCGGCATGTTTCCGAATCCCGAGACGGATTGCTACCATATCCACAGCGCTCATACCGCACGGCAGACTACCTATACATTATCAATTTCAAATCGGATCGCTGGCCCATCGGGAATCCTTATAATATCACCTCCGAAAGTTCACCGGATGCCGAGATGCTTGAGCACGACACTTTCATCACCTACAGCGATATGGATGGAGGTCCCACCAAAGCCTTTCTGGTTCTGAACCGGAATCACTCCGAATACTCGCGTTACTATCACATGGCGTTTGGTAAACGTCCCCGGGAGGAACTTTACGATTTGAAGAAAGATCCTGACCAAGTTCATAATCTCGCAGGTGACAAAGGCTACCGGGAGATTCAATGGGAACTGAACCGAAAGCTGATGAAGGAACTTATTGCCAGGAACGACCCCCGGGTAATGGGAGATGGGTCAACTTTCGATAACCCTCCCTATATTTTTGAATGAGGCTAATTTCACCATTGATGATTACCTCGAATTGTTGGTCCCGATTTCTACGCGCCCGGCGCCATTGAGGAAGGCCTAAAGGGTCAGGATAAATTAGGAACTAGGAATGAAAAGGGACAGAGTTGTTGACGGTAACCTGCCTGCCGGGGCAACTACCACACTTCCGATGAAATAGTTACGCTTGACATAGTTACGCCAGGCGGAATCATTATGAAGCGTGATCCAGAGCTTTCTGTGTGAGGAGACCCGCAAGGTGTACGAAGGCCATTTTTCTCGCAAATTGCCCACAGTTATACAAAAGGTCGCCCACCGGAAACTCTTGCAACTCAACATCGCGGAAAAGTTGGGCGACTTGCGCATCCCGCCCGCAAATCGTCTTGAAGCTCTGCGCGGAAACCGAAGAGGCCAACACAGCATACGAATCAACCAGAAATGGCGAGTCTGCTTCATTTGGAAACAAGACGGAGCCCACCAAGTCGAAATTGTCGATTACCATTAACCATGAAGACTTCAACGAGACAGATTCCCCTCTGCACTCCCGGCGAATTTCTGGAAGAAGAATTTTTAAAGCCGATGCGGATCACCTCCTATAGGCTCGCCAAGGACATCCATGTTCCTGCTACCCGCATTTATGCCATCATTAAGGAAAGCCGGAGCATCACGGCAGATACCGCCTTACGACTCGAACGGTATTTTGGTCTTTCGGAAGGCTACTTTCTCCGCCTGCAGGCCCAGTATGACATCCGCAAGGCCAAACGGGATAGCGGACATCGCATCGCCGAAGAAGTGGTTCCTTTTGTCGAATAACTAATTGGGTATGATCCGGGCACATAGGTAACACTTATTCTAGGCACATAGGTTACAGTATAAAGGGCATTATGCCCTGGAAAACTGTAGGCCTAATGGACCAAAAACTAAAATTCGGAAGGCAAAAGAGTCAGCCCTTGATGTTTGGTATGGAATGAGTTTCAAGGCTTCCATGGACGGCGACCATGGCCAGGAAACCGGAGTAGAGTTTGAGAAAGCCCTCTTCGAAGCCTGCGAATGTTGTGGTTGGAGGCTGCATGCCTACGTGATTATGAGTAACCACTATCACCTGGGCTTGGAGACTCCCAATGGAAACCTCCTGGAAGGAATGCGCTGGCTCCGGAAGACCGGGGAGGGCGAGATCTCAAGGAGCTGAACGAAATGGGATACGATGAACTTGTAGCGTGTTGGCTAAGGAAACATGGCAAAACGCAAAAACACATCGACGAGGACAAGAAATCTGCGAATTGGAAAATCGTCCTGGCCCGGGAACTCAGAAAACAGACCAGCGCAACCAATCCGTGGATAGCCCAACGCCTGAACATGGGGCATCCGAGCAACGTGAGTCGTCATATTTATGCAATACCAAACATCAAGGGCTGACCCTTTTAGGCTTCCAGGGCTTCCAGGGAAAGACCGGACCTCTCGCCCATGCCCAATTGGCAAAATCGCAGGAAAGTATTCTCCCCCCAAGACCTTTTGACCAGGTCGGCCAGGTCGGCGCCCTTGTTGAAATCGGGTAAGAGGGCAAAGCAGGTACTGCCACTGCCGCTCATGGCACAGGGTAAATGGAGTTCCTCACGGATCTGTTGGAGCATGGCGGGAAGGGCGACATACTTTTTGAACACCGGGACCTCCAAATTATTGAAGAGCAGACCTTCCAGCCCCGATCGGCCCGTTTTCCAGGCGGTCAATCGGTCTTCCGCTTCCCCGGGATCGACGTAAGCAGTGGGTCGAGTCCCGGCCAATTGATTATAGGCCCAAGCCGTATTGATGCCGAACATGGGTTTGAATAACGCGACCCAGCGGCCGGTCAAGTCACGCTTCCGCGCGCTGCTCACCGCTTCCAGAGTTTCTCCCCGGCCCCTCATGATCCGGGGTTCGCCTCGAAGGAAGAACGGACAATCCGAACCCAGTTGCGCAGCTATCTCATCCAGCGTGGTCATGGAGAAAGGATGGTCGAAAAGGGCATTCAACAGGAGCAACGTTCCGGCCGCGTCGCTGCTCCCGCCCCCCAACCCGGCTTCCACGGGTATGCGTTTGACCAATTCGAACCTCAACCCTTCCTTGTAACCGGAAATCCTCAAAAATTCCCGCGCCGCGCGCATCACCAGGTTGGTTTCGTCCAGCGGAATCCGGTCGTCCTCGCAGACCAACTCCAGCGTTCCGGGCCGGGCCGCAACGGAAACGATCAAATCATCCCCTAAAGAAACCGGGGCCACCAGGGAGATCAGTTCGTGGAATCCATCGGCGCGTCGTCCGGTCACGGCCAGGAGCAAATTTACCTTGGCAGGGCAAAACATTCGCATTGTGCTGGAAAAATTCACACTTCCCACGTTGCCCAGGCCGTTCTCTGTCTCAATCGAAAAATTACCCGTCATCCCTTTCCCATGCAGCCCTGCAAACTCATTCTGGCGTTGGATTTGTCGAGCCGCCAAGCGGCCCGTCGTCTGCTCGGGCAGATGGATGGGGAATTGAGGTGGGTCAAGGTGGGCCTGCAGATGTTCACCGCCCATGGCCCCGATTGGGTCAGGGAGATAGCAGAGCGGGGTTACCGGATATTTCTCGACCTGAAACTGCACGATATTCCCCATACCGTCGCCAAATCGGTGCAGAGCCTTTGCCACCTGCCCATCGACATGCTGACTTTGCACGCCAGCGGTGGAGAAGAAATGCTTGCGGCGGCTGAAAAGGCCAAGCGGGAACTCAATCCCGATCTGCTCCTGTTGGGGGTGACGGTCCTGACGTCCATGAATGCGGCGCAGTTGCACCGGATCGGCGTTGGGAATACCCCGGAGGAACAGGTGGCCAATCTGGCCGCCCTGACCAGAGACGCGGGGATAGGGGGCCTGGTTTGTTCGGGGCGGGATTTGATTTCCCTGGCCCCCCGGTTTGGCCGTTCCCTGCAATTTGTAACCCCTGGCATCCGCCCCACGGGCAGTTCGGTCAACGATCAAAAGCGCGTTGTAACCCCCCGCAGGGCGGCCGAACTCGGCTCCCATTACATCGTGGTGGGGCGACCCATCCACCGGGCCGCCGATCCCCGGAAAGTTGTCCGAATGATCAACCGCGAACTGGCTCTGGGAGATTCCTGATTCCTCATTATGAAGACCGTGGCCATATTGTTGTGCGCGGGGGCCGGGCATCGCATGGGGGATACAGTGGCCGACAAGGCGCTCGCCCGACTGGGCAACCGTCCCCTTTTCGATCATTCCCTTCAGGCCTTCGAAAAACACCGGCAGACGGACGGTTACGTCGTGGTCTATCGCGACCCGGTTCAAAGAAGACGACTGGAGGATCGGATGGCCGGCTTGACCAAACGGACCACGATCCGGGTCGCGGGTGGCCGGGAACGGTGGGAATCGGTCTACAACGCCTTGCAAGCCCTGCCCGGAGAAACCGAATACGTTTTCATTCACGATTGCGCCCGCCCGCTCATCCACCCCGACCAATTGAAGGAACTCTACCGGACAGTGGTCGAGGATAAGGCGTCATGCCTGGCCCACCGCATGGTGAATACGGTCAAACAGACGACGGGGGGCTCATCCGGAACTCGTCGTCTCAAGTTGAAGAACCTGGACCGGAACAACCTCTGGGAAATGGAAACCCCCCAGGCATTTGCAGCCGACCTGATACGCCACTGTTACAGCGAGGCCAAAAAAGTCGGTCTGCAAGCCACCGATGATATGGCCACCGTCATTCATTTCGGACACAGAGTGACCCTGGTGGAAAATCCCCGTCCCAATCCAAAAATCACCTTTCCCCAGGATTTAGCCTTGGCTGAACTCCTTTGGGAAAAAGGAAATAATCCGAGCCCTGAACGGTCATGAACCCTCCTCCTTGCCGCATCGGAATGGGATACGACATTCACCGGTTGGTAGCCGGCAGACCCCTCATACTCGGTGGGGTCCGCATCGAAAGTGAAATGGGTTTGGAAGGGCATTCCGACGCCGATTGCCTGACCCACGCTATGGCCGATGCCATTCTGGGAGCCTGCGGGGAACGGGACATCGGGCATCATTTTCCCAATACGAACCCCGACTTCGAGGGCCTCGATTCGCAGATCATTCTGCAAAAAGCAGCCGCAATAGCCCGGGGGAAGGGGTATCGCATCGCCAATATCGACACCTGCATCATTGCGGAAAAACCAAAGATCGGAGCCTACGTCGACCGCATGAAAACCACCTTGTCTGAGACCTTGGACCTGACCCCGGACCGCATCGGCATAAAGGCCACCACCAACGAAAATTTGGGGTCGTTGGGGGCCTCCGAAGGCATTGCCGCGCACGCGGTATGCCTGCTCCAAACTTACCCTTCAATGTTGTGAGAGAATTTTTTGCATTCCGGCGTTATCTGAGACGATGTAAGGGATTCTTTACCCTGGGCCTCTTGGCGGGATTCTTTGCCGCTCTGGCCAGTGGGGCGGGGGTGCCCTATTTCATTAAGATCGTCTTTGCCGAGGTATTCGAGTCGACCGACTCCCAATATTCGGCCATGGCAATTTTCCTGGTTGCGGTCCAACTTCCCGCAGTATTTCTCCTCCGCGGCTTTTGCGGGTACCTCAACCAATACTGGATGAACTATTGCGGATTGCGCGTTTTGGAAGGCATCCGCGGGGATTTGTTCTTTAAAATTCAACACTTGCCCCTGGCCTACCACGACGAGAACAAAAGCGGAGATCTTCTCTCCCGCATCCTTTCCGACACGACCCTGCTGCAATTCACCTTGCAGGAATCCGCCAACGACTTGTTTCGACAACCCATGCAGGTCGTCTTCGCCTTTGCCACCCTCGTGTTTCTCTCCCTGCAAGAAAAGGATGCGGCCATTATCCTGCTGATCTGTGCGGGAGGCCCCATGGCCATGATTCCCGTTTTTTTCATTGGCCGCCGCCTGAAAATACGCGGCCTGCAGATGCAGGAAGCCCAGGCCGATATGACCCAGTGCTTGAGCGAGAACCTCGAAAGCGCCACCGAGATCCGCACCTTCAACCTGCAGGATCAGCAGATTTCCTTTTTCCAAGCCCTGTTGAGGAAGCTCTTCAGGAGTCAGATGAAGGTGGTGAAATACGAACGCCTGACCCAGCCGATCATCGAGTTTCTTTCCTCGGCCCTGGTAGCCTTTTCCTTCGTCTACTGCTACCTTGAGGGGGTTCCGTTTTCCACTTTTATGGCCTTGGGGGGCGTCCTCTACATGACCTACGACCCCCTGAAACGTATTTTCCGGGTTTACGGAAATATTCAGAAATGCCAGGGAGCCATCAACCGGATCAACGACATCCTGCACAAAATGGACAGCATCCGGGATCCCGAAAATCCGAGACCGGCGCCCAAAGGCAAGAGCAGCATCCTCTTTGAGAAGGTATCCTTTGCCTACGCGGAGGCGCCCGTCCTGAAGGGGATCGAAGCCGAAATACCTGCCGGCCAGGTGGTGGCGCTGGTGGGACCGAGCGGGGCCGGAAAATCCACCTTTGCAAAGTTGATCCCAAGGCTTTACGAGGTCACTGCCGGGAGTATCCGGATCAACGGCACCGACATCAGGAATTTCCGCAAATGGGACCTGCGTGACCATATTGCCATCGTATCGCAACACCCGGTACTCTTTAACGACACCTTGTTTAATAATATCCGGCTGGGCCGGGAGGACGCTTCGGAAGAAGACGTTTACCGGGCCGCGCACAACGCCTTCGCCCATTCCTTCATCTCCGAACTCCAAGAGGGGTACCAGACCCTGGCTGGAGAACGCGGAGACCGGTTATCGGGTGGACAAAAACAACGCATCGCCATTGCCCGGGCCTTTTTGCGCAACTCACCCATTCTCATCCTCGACGAGGCCACTTCGGCTCTCGACGCCCAAAGCGAGGAGGAAATCCAGCGCGCCCTGAATTCCCTGGTTATTGGAAAAACGGTTATCATTATCGCCCACCGGTTCAGCACTATCCGTCTGGCGGACCGGATTTTTGTCTTCGACAAAGGCAAACTCACCGCCAAAGGCACCCACGGCGAACTCTACAACCACAGTGCGCTCTATACCAAACTCTACGACAAACAGTTATAGCCCGGATGGGGGGATCTGAAAGATGGCCGGATCAAACTCCGGATTTATTTGGCACCGGGTTATGGTAATTTCAGCTTCAAAGGCCGGATTGTAAAGCCGGACCACCTTGGGAAACCGGAAGCCCTCCACCGTGGTAAAGTCATAGTGGCGCTGGCGAATCGCCACTTCCCCACCCGGACCAACGGGAACGTCGCGGACCTGCTGAAACAAATCCCCATTTTCCTTGAAATACCAATGTTCCTCCTTGCCCTCCCGGTCCAATAAGACCAGGTGGCGGGTCATGTGGCCTTCGATCTCTTCCGGTTCGGCCAGGCGAATTTGCTCGTAGACCTCGAACAAGCGCAAGTCCCGTTGTAGATCCGCATCGCGCAAATGGTCTTTGACTTCTCGTTCTTCCAGGGAACGGGTGCCGGAAAGGGGATGCCACTCCCACCCTCGATCACCATTGATGATCTCCCGAACCGTGCCCAATCCAGGAAACTCCATCGAAACAAATACCTTGTCCGGAGATTCCAACTTCTGCCGCACTTCAATGATGAGGCCCTGCGACTTCAGGGCCATCCGTCCCTCCAATTCCACCCTGCGGAGGGATTTCATCCTTTCCCGGCCACCCTGCGATGCGATGTATTGCTCGATTATTTCCTCAACGGCGGCACGCTCCCCCGGAGGACCATCCCCGGAATCTTCCGCGGAAAGGACCGTAGCCCACAGGGGAAGGATCAGGGCCCCTATCCCATACCCAATGATCCGTTTAAGTTCCACCATCATCCTCCAAGGAAGGCTTTATTCCAAGCCACTCCATGGCCGATTGTAAAGGGAGATCCAATCCTGCCGCCAGGGCCTCAGGATCCGGGTCCACCAATACGTCCGGAATTACCCCGTTTTTTTCTATGCGGTTCCCCTTCGGGGTAGTGAAGTCCCCCATGGCGTACTGCAATACATCCCCACTGGGCAGTTTCTTTAACAGAGAGGGGAGGGAATCGCCCTGGGAAACCTCCCCGAAAAGCCTGGCCCGGCCCGCTTCCTGAAGACCGGCCGCAAACATTTCCGCAGTGGAAATAGTGCAACTGTCGATCAGAATGGCAACAGGTCCGGTAAATCGCTTTGCCTGAGGATAACCCCGATAATTTACAAGGCCCTTTCGCATGGTCATTTTCCCTAAAGGGGTCGCCTCCTCAACCAACAGTCCGGCAATTCCCGTCCCCATGATGGTCAGCCCTCCGAAATTGCCGCGCAGGTCCAGAATCAACCCCTCGGCACGTCCCTCCGCCGTTTCGATGGCCAAGCGAATTTTCTCCATTAACGCCGGCATGAAGTAATTGAACCTGAGGTACAGGACCCGATCCCGCAAATAAGTCTCCTCATATTCGAGTTTCTGCCGGGATAAGAAACCTATTGGTTCGGAGCGTTCGCGTTCATCCCGCGCCGGGGTGAGGTAAATTTTTTCCTCCCCGCCCGGGGATGGATACCAGTCAGTGCGCAGTTGTTTTCCCGCGCTTCCATTTATCCGGACTCCGAGGTTCAATTGAATGAGGAACAATTTCCGCTTCTCCGGGATATCGGCCCGTAAAATGGATTGGATAATCCGTCTGGTCGATTTGCCATTGATGGATTTCAGTTTCCAGCCGACTTGAATCCCCTCCTTATGGGCAACCGACCCGGGCTCGATACGCACTACGTAGTCGCCATAATGGGTGTATTTCAGGGAAATTCCAGTATAACCCCCTCGGGGAGCCTCAAACAAAGGTTCCGCCGAGGCGTTCAGGATCTGGAAATGAGACTGGCCCAGTTCGTCGAGCATGGATTGAAGCAAAACCACCAGATCCTTGCGGTTCTTTACCTGGCCGAGTTCTCCCTTGTATCTGTCCCCCACCCTTTCCCAATCGACGCCGTTGAAATTCTCATCCCAAAAGGACTCGTTTACGGTGTTCCAAACCATGTCAAAGGAACGCTCGAAGGTCTCGTTTCCATTGAGGAAAGCCAAACCCAAATGAGCCGCCAACCCCCAAACCCCGGTCAGGAGAACCCACTTCAACGGGTTGGGTTTGATAATCAACATTTTAAAAAGGCGCAGTCATTGGACCCCGATCCGGAGCCGGTTATCCCGAACTGGGGAGCCGGAAGATTTTGCATTGTAGTTTATGCCAAATCGGGTTTGCTCCCTAAATTTCCCTTACCTTTCCATGTCGGCATATCCTATCCGAATTATCAGCTTTGACGCAACCGGTATTTTATTCGAACCGAATCCTTCCATTGGGGCGATATACGCCAAGGTACTGGCCTCATTCGACATCCACCTTCCCGCAAAGGAACTGGACCGGCGTTTTTCCACCGAATTCCACAAGGCCCGTTCCCAGCCACTCGCCAGGGTAACCGAGGAAGCGGAACGGATTCGATGGAAGCAAATCGTCAGGGGTATTCTCCGAGAACACTATACCGAACCCATTTTCCAAGCCCTGGGGCAGGCCTTTTCCTCGGGAGAAAATTGGAAGAGAGTTCCCCAAATTAGAACGGTGCTTCGACAACTGCGCCGCGATGGGTATCAGCTCATCGTCGTTTCCAACTGGGACCGAAGGATCCACACCCTGTTGGAGGCCTTGAAATTGAGGGCCTTCTTCCAGGACGTCTTTATTTCCTCCCAACTAGGGGTGGAAAAACCATCCCCGGAAATATTCCGGCTGGTTGCCCAGCGCCTCAACGTCCCGGCCCAAGCTATCCTCCACGTGGGAGACAGCCGCGAGGAAGATCTGGAGGCTGCGGCCCAGGCAGGTTGGAAATCTCTCCTGGTCAACCGCCGGGTACCGCCAGGGGTGGACCCGAAATGTGTCCTGCCTTCCATTGCCGCATTGCCTCCCTTCCTCCACACTTAATCCTGATCTTGATCACGATCACGATAAACCTCAACCTCTCAGCACCACTCCACCACTCCATCTCTCCATCATTCCATCACTCCATCACTCCATCACTCCATCATTCCATCACTCCTCCCTCCTCCCTCCTCCCTCCTAATTCGCGCGCCTCGGCGCGCCTGCGCTCCCTTCCCTCCGTTATACTACCCTCATATCCTGTCCATCCTTTCCATCCATGTTTGTTTTATTCTTTTTGTGGCCTTTCTCCTCCCATTTTTTCGATAAAGATCAAGATCATGATCACGATCAGGATTGAGGGCCATCCGTGGTTAATCTTCTCCCTCTCAGAATTTAATGGGTGACGATCCTGTGCCAAATATGCCGGAAAACCGACCCTTCAACCAGCAGGCCATGAACCTGATCGCCGACTTTCAGGGCCTTCCCATCACCAACACCCGCGCCTCCATGGGCAAGGAATTGGGCCTGGATACCATAATGGACCGGCTCATTGAACGATTCCAAATTCAGGGGGCCCGTCCGGAAGAAACTATCGCGGCCCACTGGATGACCATCGTGGGAGAACGCTTCGCCCAACACTCCTTTCCCGTGCGCCTGGACCGGGGAAGGCGTCTCTTCGTCGCGGTGAGCAACTCCGTAGTGAGACAGGAGATCTGGTTTCGCCGAAAAGAAATCCTGAAGCGTCTGAAAATCATTCTCAAAGGGACCGAAATCAGGGAAATCGTCCTCCGCTCCGGCTGAGACCTGCCCCGAATCAGGTATTGGGAATTGGGAAATGACGCTGCCAAAAGCGCAGCAAGGCTCGAATCGATAAACTGTAGGAGCGGCTTTATGCCGCGATTGTTCGGTGGGATCGCCGTAGGAGCGGCTTTATGCCGCGATTGCGTCGAAGCTGTTAGGTGAGATCGCTGTAGGACAGACGTTCAGGCCGTTTACATTCGAAGGGGTCAAACCTAGAATCTCAACATCGCAAGCGACGTCAAGATTGCAAGGAATGACCCCAACCTCTCCCACAGAATCCTCACTCAGTGCTCCCCGCGCCTCTGCCAGAGTCAATACCCGATCCATGTAATCGTGATCCTGATCTCTCATCCCAATACCCTATTCTCACTGCCTTTCAGCCTTCACACCCCTCTCCCCACCCGTGCCCATCCGTGGTTAATCCTCTCCTCTCAGCATCTCGGTAACTCAGAATCTCAGAAACTCTATTCAATTCCTCGGGCCGAAGACACACCTGATACCCGGTTCGCACCCATCCGTGGTTAATCGCTTAACATATTTGGTAATCCTGCGTCCGCCCAAACTGAAAAAATCTAATACCCATAGCAGTTGACTATCCCAAAATAACCCATTGGACTTACCCGTTAATTCCCCAACTGCCTTAAAAGATTCCCTTTTGACGACATGGAAAGCGAGTCCGTCAAAACTCGAGCCCTCAAGGAACTACAAACTGTGGTAGTCCGGTTTGCCGGAGATTCCGGTGATGGCATGCAAACCGTTGGGGAACGGTTCACGGAAAGCACCGCCATCTTTGGCAACGACCTGGCTACTTTTCCCGATTTTCCTGCTGAAATACGGGCTCCCCGGGGTACCGTCCCCGGGGTATCCGCCTTTCAAATTCAATTTGGCAGCACCGAAATCCTCACCCCGGGGGATGCCCCTGACGCGCTGGTGGCGATGAATCCCGCGGCGCTCAAGGTGCATTTGCCGGATCTGGTGGATGGAGGCATGCTGTTGGTCAATAAAGCGGCCTTTACCAGGGGAAATTTGAGAATGGCCGGTTACGCCGCCAATCCTTTGCACGACCCGCATATAACCGAAAATTATGAGTTGTTGGAAGTCGACCTCAATTACCTCGTCCTGGAATCGCTCAAGGATTTCCGACTGAACCAGAAGAACAAACTTCGCTGCAAAAACTTCTTTGCCCTGGGCTTCATGTATTGGATCTACAGCCGTCCCATGGAGACAACCATCGCATTTATTCGTTCCAAGTGGGAAGGCCCCTACCCGGAATTGGCCAAAGCCAACATCAAGGTCCTGAAGGCGGGTTATTATTTTGGGGAAACTACCGAGACCGCCCGCAACCGTTACATGCTGGCCAAGGCTGAAGTGGAGCCCGGCGTCTACCGAAAGGTTTCCGGAAACGAGGCGCTGGTTCTCGGCTTGATCGCCGGCGCGGCCAAGGCCAACCGAACTTTGGTTTACTCGGGTTACCCGATCACCCCGGCTTCCTCCATTTTGGAAACGTTGGCCGCGCACAAACATTTCGGATTAAAAACCATCCAGGCGGAGGATGAGATTGCTTCCATCGGCATTGCGCTGGGAGCCAGTTATGCCGGCGGCCTGGGCGCCACTGGCACGAGTGGACCCGGCATGTGCCTGAAAGCGGAATTTATCGGCTTGGCAACTTCGACCGAACTGCCCCTGATCATATTCAACATACAGCGAGCGGGTCCCAGCACGGGACTACCCACCAAAACGGAACAAAGTGACCTCACTCAGGCCATTTTCGGCCGGCACAGCGACGCGCCCATTCCGGTTATCGCCTCCAACAGCCCTTGCGATTGTTTCGAAACTTCCATCGAGGCCGTCCGCATCGCCCTGACCTACTCAACCCCCGTCATCGTGCTGAGCGATCTTTACATCGCCAGCGGGGCCGAACCCTGGAAAGTCCCCGATCCCGCCAACATTCCACCCATCGAGGTAGCCTTTGCCCAAGAAGGGGAACCCCTTCAGGTTTATCATCGCGACCCCGAAACCTTGGCTCGAACCCAGGCCATTCCCGGCCAGCAAGGTTTGGAACACCGTATTGGCGGACTGGAAAAAGACCCCTTCAGCGACGTCAGTTACGATCCGGCGAACCACGAGCACATGACCAGGATGCGCAGCGAAAAAATTGAACGCATCGCCGATTCGATCCCTCCGACCAAGATAAATGGGGAATCCTTCGGCGATTTGCTGATAATTGGCTGGGGAGGCACTTTCGGGGCCATTACCGCTGCCTGTTCCTCCCTTCAGGCAGAAGGATTTTCCGTCAGCAGTGTACACCTGAGGCACCTCAACCCCCTTCCCCGGGACCTGGGAGAAATCCTGGGAAATTTCGACAAAATTCTGGTGCCGGAGTTGAATCAGGGTCAATTGAGCCTGTTGCTGCGTTCACAATTCCTGCTGGATATCATCAGCTACAACAAAGTCCAGGGACAACCCTTCAAGGTAAGGGAACTCCTTCAGAAAATACAGGAAGTGCTGAGAAGTTGATCGAACCCTTTCACTCCACCGACAACATGGCTCCCAAAACGCTGCTACAGGATTCCCTCACCAAAAAAGACTTCGTAACCCCTAACGACGTCCGCTGGTGTCCGGGTTGTGGAGACTACGCCATTCTGAACGCCCTGCAGCGAACCTTTCCGGAATTGGGGATCCCCAAGGAAAATTTCGTAGTGATCAGTGGAATCGGGTGCTCCAGCCGGTTCCCCTACTATATGAACACCTACGGGTTTCATACCATTCACGGCCGGGCCCCCACCGTCGCTACCGGGGTAAAATTGGCAAATCCCGACCTCTCGGTGTGGCTGGTCACTGGCGATGGGGATGGTTTGGGCATTGGAGGAAACCACCTGCTGCACGCGTTGCGGCGGAATATCAACCTGAATATCATGCTCTTCAACAACCGAACCTACGGGCTTACCAAGGGACAATACAGCCCGACTTCACCGGTTGGGACCAAGACCAAAACCACCCCCATGGGTTCGATCGATAATCCATTGAACCCCATTCTATTTGCCCTGGGGGCCGATGCCACCTTCATTGCCCGGACCATAGACACCAACCCAAAACACATGATCGAGATCTTCAAGGCGGCTCATCGACACCAGGGGGTTGCCTTTATCGAGATTTTTCAAAACTGCGTTATCTTCAACAACAAGACCTGGGATTCGGTTTACGGTCGACAATCGCGTGATGACCACATGCTCTTCCTGGAAGCGGGAAAGCCTATGGTTTACGGCAAAACGGAAAGGCGCGGGGTGGCCTGGACCGGCGGAGGAATGCCGGAACTCGTGCCCATGAACGGAGCAACGCCGGAGGAGAACGGGATTTTGGTCCACGACCCCACCCGAAAGGATTCCATCTATGCCGCCATGCTGGCGGAGATGCAATACCCGGACTTCCCCGTACCCGTCGGGGTCCTTCGACAAGTGGTCAAACCTGCCTACGATACCCAAATCCAACAACAGTTGGATACCGCCGTCGCCCGGAATGGGGGGAAGGGCGACCTCCGCCAACTGCTCTACGGACGCAATACCTGGCGGGTCTGAGAACCCGCGCGGATACGGCAATCGCACATCGCTGAACGCGCCCGGGAAACCGGAGGGTCCGGGAACGCGCGGATAAAGCGCCAAAGCGGGCAAATTTTCCCAAATTAGCCTTGCCTTGCAAAATTTAGACCACCATCTTTACCGGCCAACCGTTAGAGCAGGGGCCTTCGACAAGGACCTCTTCTCCGCGACACTCCAAGAGACTAACGGTGGATCCGGCTCCGGCGGGACCCAGGCCAATTGGCCAAACGTCGTGAAATTCAATAGAACCCTAAATGTCGAAAACAAGTAAGATTGATAAACAGCCGATTATAGAAAAGTTTCGCCAAAGCGATAACGATACCGGCTCCTCAGAAGTTCAAATCGCCCTGCTCAGCGCACGCATCAACCTGCTCACCGATCACTTGCGGGTTCACCGCAAGGATTACCATTCGCGCAGAGGATTGATTGCATTGGCCAGTCGCCGCAGAAAGCTGCTAGACTATGTCAAGAGACACGATTTGGCCAAATACAAACAACTGCTGGTAGATTTGAAATTGCGCCGCTGATCCCGGCACATTTTTTGTTAACCCATTAATGAAATTCATCCGTATCCCCCCAGCGGTACTGGGATGGATTTAATCTCAGAAGAAAGGGCGGAACAGGTAATCGAGACCCAGGGATTCCGGGTGCCGCATTGTTCAAGTCTCCGCCAGCAATAGGAAATAATCATAGAAAAATCCCCAAAATGAAACAGAAGCATTCGACTACTGCCGAAGGACTCGGCATCACAATTTCTACCGGCGATATCGCAAGGCAAGCCAGCGGAGCCGTAACCATCGCCCTTGGTGATACTCATCTCTTCGTCTGCGCCACCGTAGCCGAAGAACTTCGTCCGGACCAGAACTGGTTTCCTCTATCGGTCGATTATCGGGAAAAATATTCCGCCGCGGGCCGGTTTCCAGGTGGCTACTTCAAACGTGAAGGCCGGCCTTCCGAAAAAGAGATTCTCACTTCCCGCTTGTGCGACCGGCCTCTTCGGCCGCTTTTTCCCAAAGGGTTCATGAACGAGGTACAGGTTATCGGAAACCTGCTGTCTACCGACCTGGTCAACGATGCCGACATCCTCATGGTCAACGGAGCCTCCGCCGCGGTCCTGCTTTCCGACATCCCATGGAAGGGCCCGGTCGGTTGTGTGCGCATCGGACACATCGACGGGGAATTTGTCCTCAACCCGACCAATGAACAACAATGCGACTCCGACCTCGATCTCATTTACGTGGGAACCGCCTCGGAAATGCTCATGATCGAAGGATCGGCCGACCAACTACCCGAACAACGCTTTCTCGAGGCCCTCCAGTTCGGCCAAGAGGCGATTCAGCCCATCATTGCCGCTCAAGTGGAATTGGCTGCCATGGCAGGTAAGGAAAAGCGCGAGTTCCAGCTCTATAACGTAACCGATGAGAACCTGCAGTTTGTGCGCGAAATTCTGGGAGATCGTCTTCAAACCGCCGTTTATACGCCCAAGAAATTGGAGCGCCGCCAAGCCATCGCCGAACTCAAGGAAGAGGCCGATGCGGCCATGCTGGAAAAATTTGGGGAAGAAGACTACGATTCCAACCAACTCGGTATGGCCCTGGATGTTCTGCAAAAAGAAATTTATCGGGGCGGTATTTTGCAAAACGAGCAACGGGCGGACGGCCGGTCGCCCGAAGACCTTCGCCAAATCAATTGTCAAACCGATGTCCTGCCCATGGTGCACGGTTCTTCCATCTTCACCCGTGGGGAAACCCAATCCATCGGGTTGCTCACCCTCGGCGCCATGAGCGAATCCCAGTCTCTGGACGCCATTACCGGGGGGTCGAAAGAGAAATCGTTCATATTACACTACAATTTTCCCCCCTTCTCGGTTGGAGAAACCGGGCGCTTTTTCGGCCCGGGCCGCCGTGAAATCGGGCACGGAGCTTTGGCGGAACGATCCCTGCTTCCGGTCGTTCCGGCCGAGGACGAATTTCCCTACTCCGTACGCATCGTTTCCGAAATAATGGAATCGAATGGTTCGACTTCCATGGCCTCGGTCTGTTCCGGTTGCCTGGCCCTCATGGACGCGGGGGTCCCCATCCTGGCGCCGGTGGCCGGCATCTCCATGGGCTTGGTCGCCGAAACAGATGACGGAGGAACGATTTCCCGGAAGGTCGTGCTGACCGACATCGTCGGTGACGAGGATCATTTCGGGGACATGGATTTCAAAATCTGTGGAACTCGGGAAGGCATTACGGCTTTTCAACTTGATTTGAAGATAGACGGACTCCCGTTTGAAATTGCCCGGCAAGCCGTTGAACGGTCCCGTCAAGTCCGTCTGGATATACTCGATGTCATGGCCGAAACCATGGCCGAACCCCGGTCCGATCTGAAGGAAAATGCCCCGCGCATCCAAAAGGTGCAGATCGATCCGGACAAGATCGGCCTGCTCATAGGACCCGGGGGGAAGACCATTCGCAAGATTACCGAGGTATCCGGCGCCAATATCGAAATTGATGACGACAACAGCGGAAAAGTCTACATTTACAGCAACAACAAGTTGTCCCTTGAGGCGGCCTACGAAGAAATCCGTCTTCTGACGGCCGAAATCGAAGTGGGCGTTCTCTACCGGGGCACGGTAAAATCGGTCAAGGATTTCGGCGCCTTCGTGGAGGCTCTGCCCGGAAAGGAAGGCTTGGTGCACATCTCCGAACTGGCCGATTTTCGCGTGCGCCGAACCGAGGACGTAGCCAAAGTGGGCGACGAGATTTGGGTGAAATGCATCGGAATCGACGACCGCGGCCGGGTAAAACTGAGTCGAAAAGCCGCCATGGCGGAAAGGGAAGGTAACCGCAATAAGAAAAAAAGGCAAACCGTCTCCAAAGGGAATTGACCATCGCCCTATGGAACCGACTTTCCTCGTCACCAATGACGATGGCATTCAGGTCTATTTTATTCGGGCCATCGCCGAAAAATTAGGAAAATTCGGCAAGGTTTACCTGGTAGCTCCCTCCCGCGAACAAAGTTGGATTGGCAGAGCCATTTCCCGTTACCGGGATATCGAAGTGGCCTCCTACGAGGGATATGAGGGTGTCGAGGCCTGGCAGGTGGGCGGAACCCCCAGCGACGCCGTAAACATAGCCATGGGCCACCTCATGCCCAGGCCCCCGAACGTGGTGGTTTCAGGCATCAACATCGGCTACAATGTATTGTCTCCCGTGTTGTTGAGTTCGGGAACCGTGGCGGCGGCATTGGAAGGAGCGGCCTGGGGCGTACCGGCGGTCGCATTGTCTTTTCACCTGAAGGAGGAAGATTTCAACGCCACCAAGAAGTCCCCGGGTAATCCCTCCCCCCAGGTCAAGAGGCGCATTGATTTGGCCGCCGAACTCGGCGCGGAGTTCACCGCCGCAAAGGTGGGACAGGATAACTCCCGGGGTCTGGTCCACAATATCAACTTTCCCTCAAAACTGGAATCGGACACCCCTTGGGTGACAACCCGGCCTTCCAGAATCCGGATGGGCAGCATGTTCTCCAAGCTGCGAGACCACACCTTCCGCTTCCGTTACCTGAATGGGTTAACCCCCCACCCCTCCGGCTCCCTGCCCGGGGACTACGAGACCCTCCTTAGCGGAAAAATCAGCCACTCCATCCTCGACTTCATGAATCTGTAGCCGGTCTGGGAACCTTCCGGTCAATCCGCCCATCGGCAGGGAAGCATGGCCGCGTCACGCATGCCGTGAATAATCTTCTTGTCTGCCGGACAGAAGGTAGCCAGCACACCGGAGAGTTCAGCTCGGCCGCCTCTGACAAAAAAGTAGGGACACAAGCGCAAGCGGCCCTGCATGTCGAAGGACTCGTCCGGATTGGCGTAAATCCTGTGGGGAATGCGCTTCGGTTTGCGGTATTCCTGAAGGATATGCAAATGCGACCCGCTCATGGCAACGGCTCGCTCAATGCCTCGACTCCAAACCTCTCTGGAAGAATCGCTTCCCAGAATTACGCTACGGGCTCCCCAGGCGGTTTCGTGAAAACCGCTTATCTTGATGATCAGCTTGCGTTCGCGCTGGGATGCATTGGCCAGATCGGCCCACTCCTGAATGGGGTTTCCTCCCACCAGCGGGGCGTCGAGCACGGCCGTGGGGGGCAACGGGGTGGGATCCATAATCCAGCTTCTGGGCAGGGCGCGGGCCAGGGCCCGAAAGGAAGTCCTGGGCATGTTTTCGCGCCAGAATTGACTCAATTTTCTATGGTGAAACAAAGCCAGGCCCAACTTCTCCTCCTGGAAGGGCCGCATGGGGGGTGACAATTCCACTTCCTCCTGATCGATCGCTTCAAAAAAATATGGAACCGTTTTCAGCCCGGGCAAATCGAACAACTCGAAAAACCGGTAGATGACGTCTATCCTCTCCGGGTTGCCATCCAGGGAAGCGTGCAGAACTCCCCCCAGAGGATAGATCTCGTCCGGATGAAAACAGAAGATGCGGCGGCCCTGCTTTTGCAGTTCCCGACAGATCCAATCCATCTCGGGCCGGTAGGTGGATGCCTCGTCGCTAACCACAATGGCGATAAAGGGAGCGTGCCGGTGGGGGGCCAGGGATGCCAAAGCATCGTAGAAACGGTGCAGCATCAGGTCGCCCTCTCCCACAATGCCCCCCTCGACTTCCCCGTACAACCGGTTGAGAAATGCGGTCAATCCAATTCCGCCCGGCACGGAATCGATTTCGGTCAAGGCCAATCCATCCTCGGTCAACAAAAGGTCCGGCCGGAGGACCAGGGGAAGCTGGCCGCGAATGTTCTTGTGGCGGCCGTGTTCGACAAGGTAGCGGGGCTTGCCACGATCCAGATAATTCGCCACCCATGGAGCCAGGAGAAATTCATTGCGGAGCAGCTTTTTGTTCCCCAGGGAACGGAGGTAGAGTATTTCCAGAGCCTTGAGAAAATCGAGGCAGGCTTGGCCAAGGGTCTCGATATCCTGGACCAGACTACTGGACAAAGGCCAGGAGTGGGGCGCCAGTCTCCAGGTCTTTCCTTTGAATAACGAGGTGTTTTTAAACGATTCTCTGAGGTGGTTGTAGGACAACCCCGAACGCTTGAGTGGACCCGTCATGGCTTAATCTTCTATTTTGATCGCCTTAATGCGCGAAGTGGGGCATCCGGCCCGCAGCCAATTGTAGACGAATCGGTTGATATCCCCATCCATCACCCCTTGAACGTCCGAGGTTTCCACCCCGGTTCTCAGGTCCTTGACCATCTGGTAGGGCTGGAACACGTAGCTGCGGATCTGGTTGCCCCAACCTATTTCACCCTTTTCCCCATAAAACTTGTCCATTTCGGCCCGCTTTTCGTCCTGCCGTTTTTCGTAAAGGCGGGACTTCAGTCTTCGCATGGCCGTAGCCCGGTTCTTGTGCTGGGAGCGTTCCTTCTGGCAAGCCGCCACGATGCCGGAAGGCATGTGTGTGATGCGGATGGCCGATTCGGTTTTATTGACGTGCTGCCCGCCGGCCCCGCTGGAACGGTAGGTGTCGACGCGGAGGTCCTCATCCCTGATTTCGATGTTCACATCATCGGCGATCTCGGCAATAACATCGACCGAACAAAACGAAGTGTGGCGCCGCTTATTTGAATCGAAAGGGGAAATGCGCACCAGCCGGTGTACCCCTCGTTCAGCTTTGGCATAGCCGTACGCTCCCAATCCGCAGAACAGCATGGTCACGCGGCTCAAGCCGGCCTCCTCCCCCGCCTGCAGATCCTCCACGCTCACCGTGAATCCGTTGCGCTCGGCCCAGCGGGTGTACATGCGATAGAGCATTTCGGCCCAGTCACAGGATTCGGTGCCCCCTGCTCCGGAATGGATGGTCAGGTAGGCGTTGGCCAAGTCGTGCGGGCCACTGAGCAACAAGGCAATTTCCAACTCTTCGATGGATCCGGTCAACTTTTCGGCCGATTGGCGAACCTCCTCGGAAAATTTTCCATCCTCTTCCCCTCCGGCTTCGTCAACCAGTTCAAGGAGGGTATTGAGATCGTCAACTTCACGTTGAAAACGCGTCAGACGGTCGACCATGCGTTTCAGCTCCTTGATCTCGGCCAGGGTCTCCCGGGCAACAGCCTGCTTTTCCCAAAATCCGGGTTGGGCCGTACGGGACTCCAATTCCGCAATTTGGACCTGCTTGCTTTCAACGTCAAAGATACCTCCAAAGGTAACCGGCACGCATATTGATCTCTTCAATTTTTGAGCGGGTATGGGGCGTTATCATGGGAGGAAGAGAGAAAAAAACGGCGCTCGTTTTGCAAGCTTGAAGCGCGGAAGAGTTTGTCTTGAAGAAGGAAAGCCAAGCTTCACAGTGTAGGTTGTGGAAGTCATCGGCATCGTGGCAATATCGCTGGATGGGTTTATCACCCAGGGAAATAAACCCGGCTCGGCTTTCACTTCGGCCGCCGACAAGGTGTGGTTTTCCCAAATCCTGAAGACCTTTTCCGCCCATGTCATGGGATCGGTTACCTTTGAAGCGGAAAGGGAACCGATTACCCGGGCGGCCCGTAATACCTCCTCCAAATTCCGCCTCGTTTTTACCCGATCACCCAAGAAATACCATTCCCTGGCCAAGCCCGGTCGCCTGGAATTTACCGATGAGCACCCCGCCGCTGTCCTCCGCCGCATCCGGGACCAAGGGCATGAACGGGTCGCCCTGTTGGGGGGCGGCCAAATCTACGGCCTGTTTCTGAGGGAAAACCTTCTGGATGAACTCTGGGTTACCCTGGAGGCAAGAGTGTTTGGGACCGGGACGCCCGTTTTCGCCGGGGAACACCGCAAAAACCTGAACCTGATCGAGGTGGCGAACCTCGACCCTAACACGCTGCTGCTCAAGTACAAGCCTGAATAACACCCAGGTCGGGACAGTACTTTTACAAGCGTCCGTCGTAGCTTGAGAGGATCGCGGCGTAAAGCCGCTCCTACGGACGATACCCCGATGCGGCGGGTCAAATCTGGAAATCGTCCTGCCCGGACAACTCGTGCAAACCGCATTCGCGACGTATGCCTCCAAACCGGGTATCCTCGGCCGACATTTTCCCCATTAACCGGCTGGTGCCATGGGTATCCCCAATCGATACGTAGCCCTCCTCCCAAAGCGGATGGTAAGGCAGGTTATTGTTGGTCAGGTAACGGTATACGTCGTAATCGGACCAGTCGATGATGGGGTGAATCTTGGTGATCTTGTCCTGCTTCATCACCACGTCGAGGTGTCTGCGGCTGGAACTCTGCTCCTTGCGTAATCCGGCCAGCCAGCCCTTGGCCTTGAAATCCACCAAGGCCCGGTTCATGGGCTCGATCTTGTTCATCAAATTATATTTGGAGAGACCCTCCTCCCCCTTCTTCCACAATTTACCGAAGAGAGCTTCCTGCCTGGCTGGGGTCATCCTGGGTTTGTAAACGTGGAGGTTCAAACCGAGACGCCCTTCCAAGGCCTCGACAAACCGATACGTCTGGGGAAACAGGTAACCGGTATCGACCAGAATGATGGGCACACGGGGAGCCATGGAAGAAACCATATGCAGCATGACGGCGGATTGAGCCCCAAAACTGCTGCTCATGACCAACTGATCGCCAAATTTTTCCACGGCCCAGCGCACCCGCGTCCGGGCGCTGGTGTTTTGCAGCCGGGCGCTGGCCGGATCCACTTCCGTGACCCGCTTATCGGATTTTACCGCCATGGTCGGTTCCCCGCTTTGGTATTCTTAAGTTTTTGGGGTAAATTACCTATGAAAAGAAATCCCAGGGCTTTTTCAATACCAATATAGGCCGATTTCTCCAACCCTCTTTCTATTCCTCCTTGGCTATCAGGAGCCGTAAACTGTTCAGGCAAACCACCACCGTGCTGCCCTCATGGACAAAAACTCCCAGGGTAAGGGGGATGATACCCAAAAGGGCCGCGCTTGCCATTACGGCCACGGTTGCGATAGAGATGATCAGGTTTTGCCGAATGACGGATCGGGCTTTACGGCTCAACTGGTAGGCAGTGAGAAATTTTTCGATTTTGTCGTTCATGAGAATGACCTCGCTTTGTTCCAGCGCGGCATCGCTCCCTCTCGCTCCCATGGAAACGGCCACGAATGCCGCAGCCAAACTGGGGGCGTCGTTCACCCCGTCCCCCACCATGGCCACCTTGTCCCCCCGGTCGGTCATTTCCTTGATGCACATTACCTTGTCCCTGGGCATGAGCCCGCTGCGGATTTCCTGAATACCGATGGCCTCCCCTACCGCCTCGGCCGCGCTCCGCCGGTCTCCGGTGAGCATGAGCGTTCTGATGCCCAGGTCATTCAACCGTCCCAAAGTATCCTTGGACTTTTCCCGGATTTTGTCCTCAAGCAAGACGCGCCCGATGAGAGCTCGATGAAATAGCCAGACTTCCGTTATGGAAGGTGGGGGCTCGTCCACCTGGGCAATCCAATCGGCCAATGGACTCCCTTTCAAGAGTTCCCTCCTGCCCAGAAAAATGGATTTTTCCTCCACTTGTCCCCGCAGGCCCCTGCCGCTGAAAGATTGAAATTCTCCCACCTTTTGGGGTGCCAGCCCTTGTTTTTTTCCGTGATTGACAATGGCTCTGGCGATGGGGTGATTGGACTGGGATTCCAGGCTGAAGGCCAACTGAAATACTTCTTCTTCCTGGCCGGGCGGAAAGCTTTCCACTTTCAACACGTTCAAATCCCCTTGGGTCAGGGTGCCGGTCTTATCCAGGGCGACCGCATTGACCTGGGCGAGTTTTTCGATAGCCGCGCCGCCGCGAAACAGGATGCCCTTTCGAGCCCCCCATGCTATGGCGGCCAGAATGGCGGATGGAATGGAAAGCACCAGGGCACAAGGACTGGCCACCACGAGAAAGGTCATGGCACGGTAAAAGGCGGAGTAGCCCATTTCGGTTCGTTCGAAGGCCGGAATACCCAGAAACATCCAGGAGAACAGGAAATAAAGGAGGGTAAGCCCAATGATCAGATAGGTGTAACCGGTACCAAACCGGTCCGTAAACCGTTGGCTGGGGGCCCGGAGATGCCGGGCCTCCTGAATGAGGCGAATGATCTTCTGAAGCGCGCTTTCCGAAGCCAGGCGCACCACCTTGACCGTCACCACACCCCATAGATTCAGGGTACCGCTGTATACCGCATCTCCCCTGCCCTTCTCCACCGGTGTGGCCTCCCCGGTGAGGGTCGATTCGTCGGAGGCAGTCATCCCCGAGGTCACCTCGCCATCTATCGGAAACAGCTCGTCCGGTTTCACCTGAATGACGTCCCCGGGGACTATGTCCTCCACCGCCACGGATTCAATGGATCCACCCCGTCCCACGCGATTGGCCGTTTTCGGAGCCGACCGGGTCAGGGAATCAATTTCACGATGGGTCCGGTGTTCCGCGTATTCCTCCAGCGCTCCCGAAAGTGAAAATAGAAACAGGAGCAAAGCTCCTTCCGCCCAGGATCCGATAGCAACTGCTCCCACGGCCACGGCCAGCATGAGAAAATGGATGTCCACGGAACCTTTTTTGATATTTTCATAGCTGTCCTTGGCCGCATCCCATCCCCCGCTGAGCAAGCTCAGCCCGTACAATCCGTAAACGACCCAATCCGCCAACCCGTTGACGAAACTCAGGGAAAAAGCAGCCGCCATGAGAGACCCGCAAATTCCGGCGAGCCAAGCCAGGGTTTTCCACTCTTCCCCGGCTTCTTCCAAGGCCTTCTCCGAGGAGGGCCAGTTATTTTCCTGCATCGACCCGGACCTTTCCACCGATACGAAGGTGGTTTTCCTCGCCGAGGCCTCATTTCTTGAAGTAGGCCCCGGAAGGCCATCCGCCGGGCGATGGGTTCCCGAATAATTTTCGGTCTCCAATTGCTTTTCCAAGGACTCCAATATACCGTCCGATTCCACAATCCCCGCCTTTTCCCGCAGGAATTGGCCCAATTTCTCCACCCAATCAGCCTCTTTCCCTGTCCCGGAATGCCTCATTGAAGTTTCATGCTGAAGCCACAACTTGAAGCCGCAATATTATTTGGAACAATTCTAAAAACAGTTTTCGTCCCATTATAAGTTCGACAGTGTTCTCCCTGAACGTTTGAACGCCGTTATGATCGGATTTCAGAATGCGGTCGAAGCCAAAGCCAAACCTTCCGGAGACCATATCCCCGGTTTGGTCCATAACACCTTCCGCCGGAATGGATGGCTGCAGGAATTTCTCGGAATGGAGTATCGCCCCCAGCAGGAAATCATGGCTCGGCAAGTGGTGGGAGCATTGCAAAACGACCAACCCCTTCTATTTGAAGCCGGAACAGGGGTGGGCAAGAGCCTGGCTTACCTCATTCCCGCCATCCTGGTGGCGGTAGATCAAAGGCGCCAGGGAATCATCGCCACCCATACCATCTCGCTGCAGGAGCAAATCGAGAAAAAGGACCTGAAAATTTGCCGGGCGCTCTTTGGCAAAGTGGACCAACTGGCTGCCTTCAAACCCTTCAAAGTGGCTCTTCTGGTGGGCAAAGGGAACTATCTCTGCACTACCCGTCTCAATCAGGCCATCGCCCAAAGAACGGAACTTATTCCCTCGGCGGAGCAATCTGAACTGGAGCGCATTGTCCGTTGGTCCGGACGGACAAAGGTCGGAATTCGGCAGGAACTGGTTCCGGCCCCCAATCACGAAGTCTGGGATTGGGTATCGGCGGAGTCTTCCGTCTGCCATCCAAAGCGCTGCAATCCCAAGATTTGCCACTATCAGAAAGTCCGGGCCAGGATACGCCATTCCCACCTTCTCATCATAAATCACAGTCTCCTTTTCTCCCTTCTCGGTTCGGGCATGCCCCTCCCTCAGGGACGCGGGATCCTGTATGCTGAGGATTTCGTCATTCTGGACGAGGGGCATACCGTCCCCGCCGTCGCTACCCAGCACTTCGGCATGGCCATCAGTTCCTTTGGGCTCAACCGCCTTCTCTCCTTCTTTTACAATCCCAAGAGTAAAAAAGGGCTGCTGCAACGCCAGGGAAACGCTCAGGACCGCGCCATGATTGTCCGGTTGCGCGAAGAGGCAGAGGACTTTTTCGGTTACGTTCGGATGACCTTTTTGGAACAAAGGGATGTGGCGCGCATCTACAGACCAGACTGGGCCGACCCCACCTTGCTGGGCCCAATGGGGAGATTGATAACCCGGATCAGGGAAATTGCCCGCCCCTTGAAAGAAGGTCCGGAGAAAGCGATGGTGGAAGACCAAGGGGACCGATTGGCCCATTACCACGACGGGATTCGGCAGTTTATCAAACAATCCCTGGAGGATCAGGTTTACTGGGTCGAGCGGAGGGGCCGAGCGGGAAGAATTATCCATTTACGCAGCGCGCCGATCGAAGTATCGGAGTATCTCAAGCAGAGTCTCTTCAGGCGGGAAACGGGGGTGGTCCTCACCAGCGCCACCCTGGCGGCGGGCCCGAATATGGATAATTTCCAGAAGCAGGTCGGCGCGGAGAAGGAATCGGCCTTCCAGGTGGACTCCCCCTTCGATTATGAAAAATGCGTGGAGGTGTGCATCGCGGAAGACCTCCCCCCGCCCAACCTCAGTGATGGGAGGCAAGACCTGGACTATATGGAAGACATCATCCTCTACTGCGTCGACCGGGTGCAGGGGGGGTCCCTGGTATTATTTACCAATTACCGCGATCTGAACCAAATCGGGCGTAGATTGGAATCCCGATTGGAGCGCCGGGGCCGGTCCATCTTCCAGCAAGGCCGCACCTATTCCCGCACCGAACTCACCCGCGAGTTTGCCAAGGCGGGAAACGCCGTGCTATTGGGAACAGACAGCTTTTGGGCGGGGGTGGATGTGCCCGGACCCGCCTTGTCACAGGTCATTATCACCCGATTGCCCTTTGAAAATCCATCGCACCCCATTCCCGAAGCGAAAAGCGAATGGATCAGGTCGCAGGGGAAAAACCCTTTTTGGGAGATCTCGCTTCCCGATGCCATCATTAAATTTCGGCAGGGATTGGGTCGACTCATTCGCAACAAGACCGACACCGGCCTGATTACCATACTCGACTCACGCATCTTCACCAAACAATACGGCCTCCGGTTCTTGAATACCTTACCGAAAAAGTCCTACCACCGGTTCAACCGGAACAGCCGCGACCGGATTTTCGACCAGCTATACCTCGGATGACCCACTTTCGATTACATTCGAAGGGGTCATCCTCCTTCGCCAAGGGGCTACGGCGTGACAGGAACCTGGAATCGATTGACTCCGCTACAAATTTTGTAAGATGTGGAACCCCGTTGGGGTTCGTTATTTGTTGCCATTTCAACCCATTGTGCGCTGTGCGACACTGGGCTTTGCAGTGGAACTGCTTTGCAGTTCAATGTAGACCGGAACGGAGAATATAAATGAGCCCATCTATTGCTTCGATCTACCGATTCAAACATCTGGCTTTTACGCCAACGGCGGTGAACTCCAGAGCCCAGCGTCGCACTGCGCACGCTGGGGCACCGATCGCCCTTATGATTGAACCCCAACGGGGTTCCACAAATAACTTCCAATTTGCCACTTAATTGAATAGTTTGTTGGGGAACATCATGATAAGCCGCCGGTATTTGCTCCTCTTTTCCGCCCTGACAATTCTCGCAGCCGGTGTGCTTACGGGCGCGCCATCCGTCAAACGCCCCAACATCATCCTCATCATGGGCGATGACATGGGTTACAGCGATCTGGGCTGTTACGGAAGCGAAATTCAAACACCCGCCTTGGATAATTTGGCTGCGAATGGCCTGCGCTATACCCAGTTTTACAATACTTCGCGTTGCTGCCCCACTCGCGCCTCCCTTATGACCGGTCTCTACGCCCATCAGACCGGGATCGGCCATATGATGAACGACCGCGGCGGAGAAAGTTTTGCGGGGGACCTCAACAACCGCTGTGTGACCATAGCCGAAGTGTTGAAAACTGCCGGATACTCGACCTACATGGCGGGAAAATGGCACCTCACACCGCTGTCCCCCACCAAGGAAAACCCGTCAAAGCACAATTGGCCGCTACGGCGGGGTTTCGATAAGTTCTTCGGCACTATTCACGGAGCCGGCAGTTTCTATGATCCCAATTCCCTCGCCTCGGGAAATGAATTCATCGTTCCACCGGCCGGGTTTTACTATACCGATGCCATTAGCGATACCACCGTCGATTATATTCGAAATCACACGGGCGAGCACCCCTACTTCATTTATGTTTCCTACACTGCGGCTCACTGGCCCTTGCACGCCCTGCCGGAGGACATAAAAAAATACAAGGGCCGCTACAGCCGGGGTTGGGATGCATTGCGCGAGGAGCGCTACCAGCGCATGATCGACATGGGGTTGATCGACCCGCGTTGGAAATTGTCGGATCGTTATCCCTCCATCCCCTGGGAAGAGGCGGAAAACAAACCGTTCCATGAACGGTGCATGGAAGTTTATGCCGCTCAAATTGACAATATGGATCAGGGAATTGGACTCATCGTCGAAGCCTTGAAGGAAAAGGACCAATTCGACAATACGCTCATCCTTTTCCTCCAGGACAACGGCGGGGTGGAGGAAGCTTACGGTTTGAAAAGGACCTACGAACCGCCCGAGGAGGAAGCAATTTTGAAACCCATGGGCAAAAACGAATTGCAAACAGAAATGGCCCCGCGCCACACCCGGGATGGGCGAAGGGTAAAAGTGGGCTTTGGCGTCATGCCTGGTCCGGCCGACACTTACATCGGATACGCAAAAAACTGGGGAAATGCTTCCAATACCCCTTTTCGCATGTTCAAGCACTGGTCTCACGAAGGGGGCATCTCCAGTCCGCTTATCGCCCATTGGCCGGAGGGTATCGCCGCAAAAGGTGAATACCGCCGCCACTTGAGCCACCTGATCGACATCATGGCCACTTGCCTGGATGTGGCCGAAGCTGAATACCCGAAGCGTTATAAGGGCGTTGCTATCCATTCCCTGGAAGGGGTGAGCCTGACCCCCAGCTTCCACAACAAAACCCTCGACCGCGACACCTTGTATCTGGAACACGAAGGCAACCGGGCCATCCGGGTGGGAAGGCTGAAACTGGTCTCCAAAGCCTACCCCTTCCCGCGCGAACTCGATGTGATCCCGCGCCTGGCCCCCGGGCAATGGCGCCTCTACGACATGGAAAAAGATCGGTCCGAAACCAACGACCTGGCGCCGGAAAACCCCGGCTTGGTCTACAGCTTGGCCGAACAATGGGAAGCTTGGGCCGAACGCGTCGGCGCACTTCCGCGGCCGGAAAGAAATGCGCCCCATCCCCTCACACGCTGAAAAGGGTCAGGCCCGCGGATGGGCTTTGCTGTGGGCTTCCTTCAGCCTATCCAAGGTGACGTGGGTATACACCTGGGTCGTGGATAGACTGGCGTGGCCCAACAGGTCCTGAACAAGGCGGAGATCGGCCCCCCTATTCAACAAATGGGTGGCAAACGAGTGCCGGATCTTGTGAGGAGACAAATCCATGGGCAAATCCGCCAAGACCAGGTATTTCTTCACGATCAACTGAACCTGCCGCACGCGGATCCTTTTTTTGCGATTGCCCAAAACCACGGGATCGGCCCATCCGGCGCTTGGAGCGTATTCCCGTCTGAATTTTTCCAATACCAGGACGGCAATCTTACCCAGCGGACAAAGGCGCTCCTTGTTGCCCTTTCCGCGTATCCGGGCCACGCCGCTGGGAATGTCGATCATGCCATAATTCAGGCCGGCCAACTCGCTGACCCTCAGGCCGGCGCCATAGAGCAATTCCAGCACCAGCCTGTCCCTCCAGGCCTGAAAAGGTTCCAGGGCCTCATTTTCCAACAAACGCGTGGGCCCGGCCAGAAGTCTGCTCATCTGCTTTTCGGAAAAGAATTTGGGCAAGGGTTTGTCCAATTTGGGCAAGGTGAGCCCGGCAAAAGGGTTTCGTTTGATGAGCCGATGTTTTACCAGGTATTTGGCAAAGGTCTTCAAGGCGGAGAAGTGGTTGTGAATAGTCCGACGTGAATGAGTGGCTTGTTTCTCTATGATGAAATTACGGATCTGCATCATATCCAAATCATCCCAAGCGCCGTTCCAGCGAGCATTTTCCCGCATCCAAAAATGAAAGTCCCGAATGGCCTGTCTGTAATTGCGCACCGTATTGGCGGACAACCTTCGCTCCCCGGACAAATGATCCAGGAACCGATCCAAATACATTACCTCAGATGTCGCTTTCTGCATGATTCCTAATACTCCAACCGCCCTGGCCAAATTGGCCTCAGACCATCGTCACAGCGATGATGCCATTCCCCATCCACCTCAATTCCGCTGCCCATTTTCAAGCGATTCAATTACTCTTTTGGCATACCGCCGAAGGGCCGACTCGGGGTCTATCCCACGCAAGCGACAAGCCGCAGCCCATTCAAAAAGCGCTTTCCCGGCCGAATCCTCAGTTACCTTGGAGGCATTCTTTCCAATGACTTCGACATCGAGAGTCCCGGATGGATCCAGATCCTTTTTCTGAATCTCCTTATAGACACCGCGGGCGTAGAGCAGAGCCGGCAAGACGGGGGGAAGGTTGTCGAAAAGCCCGTTGCCCCGCGATTTACCATTCCGAACTTCACTCGCTTTGATTTCATCCCACTTCTCCAATACCGAAGCAGCATCCACAAGCCCGAGTTCTTGGGAACCGAAAACGTGGGGATGCCGCCGGATCAATTTCTCATTCACGTGTTCCGCGACATCGTCCAGGGTGAAGTTCCCCTGCTCGCTGGCGATTTGGGCGTGCATGACCACTTGCAAGAGCACATCGCCCAATTCCTCGAGCATGTGCTCCATGTCCAGGTTGTCGAGGGTTTCGAGAAGCTCGCAGCACTCGTCGATCAGGCAAACGGCCAGGGACTGGTGGGTTTGTTCGATATCCCATGGACATCCCCCCGGTCCACGCAATGTTGAAACCGTTTCTCTCAGGACCTCAATAGGACTCACGGTAGCTTTTTTTGTTGGATAGGTTGGGTTTTTCCCTTCTTGGTTATAGCAGTTCGACCTACAAATAAAGCACGGAATCAGCAAAATGGACAAACTGACCGAGATCATGGCCCACAAGCGTCATGAGATCCGGGGCAAACTGCGCCAGGTGAGCGAAGGGGAACTGAGGGGATTGGCCGATCCGGGGAGGCCCTCATTCCTTCGCGCCATTGCGGGGCACAACACCCTCTCGGTCATCGCGGAAATCAAACGTAAATCCCCCTCGGCCGGGTCCATCGCGCAAGGGGCTTCAGCGGTGGACCAGGCCAACTTGTACGCCCGGGCCGGGGCGGACGCCGTTTCCGTGCTGACGGACCGGAAATATTTTTCAGGAACCCTCGACGATCTTGTCGGCGTTACGGAACACCTTGGGCGCAACCCCGGTGCGATTCCCTGCCTGAGGAAGGATTTTTTCTTTCATCCCATACAGGTGGTCGAGGCTGCCCAGGCCGGGGCCAGCGCCATCCTCATCATCGTGCGGACGCTCAGGCAGGAGGAAATCCGGGCCCTTTACCTTGCGGCAAACCTGGCCGGTCTGGATGCCATATTCGAAATTCACACCGAGGCAGATCTCGAACGAGCCATTTTGGCCGATGCCAGAATTGTCGGGGTCAACAATCGGAATTTGGCCACCTTTTCCACGGATTTGGCCGTATCGGAGAACCTGATTCCGAAAATCCCCCACCCATTGATTTCCATCGCAGAGTCTGGCATCTCCACTCTTGAAGATGTCCGCCGGGTCAAGGCCACTGGAGCGCATGCGGCGCTGATTGGCCAGGCCCTCATGCAACACGAGGATCCCGGATCCTTTATCCAGCAGATTCACGCCCTTTAACCTCCCATCCCACCGCCGACGCGCAAAATGAAGCCATACCAGTCAGGTAAGGCCTTGCGGTAATCCCCCAAGCAATGGTCTCCTACCCCACCTCGAAAAGAGTCAAAGAGTTGTTGGCGGCCCATCATTTGTCCCCCCGTAAACGGTTGGGCCAAAATTTTTTGGTGGACGCCAACATCGCGCGAAAATCTCTGGCTCTGGCAGAGGTGGAACCGGGCGATTGTATCGTCGAAATCGGGCCCGGCCTGGGAGCCTTGACCCACCTGTTGCTGGAAGCAGGCTGCCGACTCTATGCCGTGGAGCTGGATGCCGGCCTGTTTCGCTACCTACGGCGACAGGTTGCACCGACCTATCCCCATTTGCTCCACTTATTAAACGGCGACGCTCTCGACCAACCGCTGGCCGGACTTCCCCATAGAGAAAAAAACTTCAAGATCGTGGCCAACCTGCCCTACTCCGTTTCGACATCATGGATGGACGCTGTCCTGTCCGGAAGATTGCCGGACCGATTGGCCCTCATGCTGCAAAAAGAGGCAGCAGATCGTTTCGTGGCATCGGCCGGCAGAAAAAATTTCGGCCCTATCTCCCTCTTCATCCGTAGCGCATACAACATCGAAGCAGTTCATCGAGTGAGCGCGTCCTGTTTCTACCCGGCGCCCGAGGTCGACTCAACCCTGTTATCGCTCAGGATCAGGAATGTTCCGCTCGTTTTCGACGGGATGGCAAAGGAAGGCATTCGCCGGATATTTCGTCACCGGCGCAAACAAATCGGATCCATCCTGGCCCGCATGCGGGAGGCGGAGCGTTTCCATGCCTGGTTGGAAGGCTTGAGGAGAAAGGGATTCAACCCCGCCACCCGTCCCGAGCAGATAAAACCGAGGGATTGGCAGCAACTGATCTTGCCTTGATCCGTCAGGGTTTGCCTATCCCATAGGTTTTGAACCCTATCTGTTCCAACGCCTTCCGGTCCAAAATATTTCTGCCGTCAAAGATGCGGGCCGGTTTTTCCATGCCGTGGAATATGCGTTGGAAATCCAATTCCTTGAACAGGTCCCATTCCGTCAGTATCGCCACGGCGTGGGCTCCGAGACAGGCGGCGTAAGCATCCCGCTCGATTTCAACCCCCGAGGAAACATCTTTCGAGCCCCGACCCAAGGCGCCCAGGATGGACTCCCCGCTCGCCTGGGGATCGAAGATCGACAACCGGGCATTTTCCTTCATCAGGTTCCTGCAAACGGAGATAGCGGGAGAATCTCTGGTATCGTTGGTGTCTTTCTTGAAGGCAAAACCCAAAATGGCTATTTTTTTGCCGCTTACCGTATTGAACAGGGCCCGGACAATCTTGGCGGAGAAGCGGCGTTTCTGGTAATCGTTTATCTCGACTACCTTGTTCCAGTAATCCGCCGGTTCCTTGAGACCAAAGTGTTCGCACAAGTAAACCAGGTTCAAAATATCCTTTCTAAAACAGGACCCGCCAAATCCGGCCGAAGCCTTGAGAAATTCCGGGCCGATACGACTGTCGGCCCCTATGGCCCTGGCCACCTCGTCCACGTCGGCGCCGGTCGATTCACACAGGGCGCTGATGGCATTTATCGAGGAAATGCGCTGGGCCAGAAACGCGTTAGCGGTGAGTTTGGATAATTCGGCAGACCAGAGGTTGGTTTTGATAATGCGTTCGCGTGGTATCCAATTCTCGTATATGGCCGCCAGGGTATCAATCGCGCGCAGACCCTCCGGGGTTTGATCCCCCCCGATGAGCACCCGGTCCGCTCTATGCAAGTCCCTGATAGCCGTGCCTTCGGCCAGGAACTCCGGATTGGAAAGGACCTGAAATTGCCCGTCCCCGTTGTGGTTCAATATTTCTTTCAGGGCATCGGAAGTGCGCACGGGAATGGTGGACTTTTCCACCACGATTTTAGGACCCCTGGCCAAGCGGGCAATATCCCGGGCACATTTTTCGATATAAACCAAATCGGCCGCCCTGCCGGCGCCAATTCCGTTTGTCTTGGTCGGGGTTCCGACCGCGACAAATATGATATCCGCCGACCCTATGGCCGTGGCCCTATCGGTAGAAAAAAAGAGATTCCTACCCCTGGAGCGTCTAACGATATCAGCCAGGCCGGGTTCGAAGATGGGAAGCGTATCGCTGTTCCAGGCTTCAATTTTTTCTGCGTCCACGTCCACCACTTCAACCGCGATATGGGGGCACTTTTCCGCGATTACCGCCATGGTTGGGCCGCCTACATAACCGGCGCCGATACAACAAATCTTCATGGGCTTTGCCATTAAACGGGAAGCGGGCCGCTAAATTGTCTTACGACCTTGACCAGCCGTTTTCCCGCTCGGATCAAATCCTCTCTTTCCAACACGCCAAAGCTCAGGCGCATGTAGTGGGTGGGGCCTCCGGAAGCAAAACTCAAATCTCCAGGTATGTAGATGACTCCCTCCTCCACGGCGGACTTGAAAAATAAACTGTCCTTGCCGAGGTCCATGTTCCCCGGTCCCCTGACCCACAAATACATGCCTCCATCCGGTTTGGACCAAGTCCACCCATGTCCTCTCATGTCCTCTTCCAACATCGTTCCGTGGAGAATTTCCATTTTCGCCTTGTAGCGGGAACGAACTGTGGCGAGTTGCCGGTCGTAGGAACCATTTTCCATCGCGTTTTGTATTATGGCTTGGGTGTAATTGGAGGACCCGAAGTCATGGTGGCCTTTTACATTGAGCATCTTGCGGAACAATCCGGCATGATCGCAAATGACAAAACCTGTTTTCAAACCGCTGGCAAAGGGCTTGTCAAAGGTACCGAAAAACAAGCGGGGAAAGTCATCAAAGGCCTGCAGTGCAAAGATACTGGCGGATGAATGGGGGGTTCGGAAGTATAGTTCCCTATAGGCGCCATCCTCCAGTATGGGCACCCTCAAATCGACCGATTTCAATACGTCGGCAATGGCTTCCTTGGCCCCATTGTCCAGGCACTTGGTCGAGGGATTGGAATACCAGGAATCGAGGTAGACGCCCTTTACCCGGCTCAATCGGTTCTCACCCCTCAAGCGCTTCAGCAGCACGGCAAATCCATCCGGATCGATCCTGCCATCGGAATCCACCGGAATGCCCAACGGTTCAATGCCCAACCCCTTCAGGAGTTCCAGAAAGACGAAGTAACTGGGGCTCTCCACCAGGATGATGTCTCCGGGGTCGCAAAGCACCTGCATGGCCAGGTAAAGCGCCTGTTGTGAACCGTTGGTTACCATCACGTTGTCCGGATGGTAGGAACGATTTTCATGGCCGTCAGCCCTGGACAGACGCCTTGCCACGAGGCGGCGCAAGCCGGGGCGGCCAATGGTAGTGCCATATTGGAGGTACTCGGGCGCTCCTCCGCTGCTACACAGTGCGACGGTCTCATCCCTTACAAATGAAACGGGCAAGGAGTGGGTGTCGGTAAATCCGGCGGCCAGGGAGAGAATTTCAGGATTTTCCAGGGCGACCTTCATGATATCCGTAATGACGGGTCGCTCCGCCATTCTTCCCACCACCGAGTAGGAAATGCTTGATTTGCTCATGGTCAATTAGCCGGGACGCGGGTTAAAGCTTCAGAAGAATGGGGCAGCAAAAAGGAGCCATCAAGTTAAACCTTCCCGCGCCAGACGAAGGGAAACTGCCCGTCAAGCGATGGCGCCGGCTGCGTCGGCGGAGGGCCCGATTTCGGGTTCCTCCTTTTTTTCGGCCGCCTTTTCCTCGTTTGCCTTGGGCTGGCCCTTTTTCCGGTGGATCAGGGTGTTGCTTTCGACAGGGCTCCGTATTTCCACCGTGCTCGATAATTTCCTTCACGTGGACCCCTTCGATGGTCTCATACTCGAGGAGGGTTTCGGAGATTCTGGTTAAGGATTCCCGATGTTCTCCGATAACCTTCTTGGCCCGTTCGAACTGACCCCTGACGATTTCGCGAATAGCGGTGTCAATTTTTTGTGCGGTGTCTTCACTGTAATTTTGGGTTCGGGTGATTTCGCGGGCCAGAAACATGTGTTCCCGATTTTCCCCATAGGCAACGGGTCCAAGGTCGCTCATTCCCCAATCACAAACCATGTGACGCGCCAGCCGCGTGGCTTGCTTGATGTCCATGGCAGCGCCATTGGAAAAGTCGC
>CBDCNU010000015.1:0-98642 GCA_965219475.1 Opitutales bacterium
AGGTTTTCTGAGAGATCCAAAATTTCCAAATCGGGAAGGTAACCCAGCTGCGGCGGTATAGGTCCGCTCAATTCGTTTGTGTTGAGTTCCAGTGATCGCAAACTGTTGAGATTTCCCAGCTCTGGCGGAATCTGGCCGGCCAGTTGGTTATTGTCGAGTGACAGCTCAGTCAAGTTGGTCAGTAGCCCCAATTCGACCGGTATAATGCCGCTCAACTGGTTATTGCCTAGATTTAGCACTCTAAGGCCGGCGAGATTGCTCAACTCTGGTGGTACCAGTCCGGTGATTCGATTGTAGCTGAAATCCAGCACTTCCAGTAAGGAGAGGTTGCCAAGTTCTGGAGGAATCTGGCCGGCCAGTTGGTTTTTTTCGAGCGAAAGTTCAGTCAAGCTGGTCAGTAGCCCCAATTCGACCGGTATAATGCCGCTCAACTGGTTATTGCCTAAATTTAGCGCTCTAAGGCCGGCGAGATTGCTCAACTCTGGCGGTATCGTGCCGTTTAATTGGTTGTCAAAGAGGTTCAGTTCGATCACACGGCCATTATTGTCCACCTTTACACCTGACCATTCACCGAAAGGGGCAACACCCAGCCAGTTTGTTTGGGTCTTCCAGTTTTCGCCGTCCGTCGCATTGTACAATACCTTGAAAGCTTCGAAGTCCGCACAATTCCTGCGTGTCCCGGAGTGGCTCTGAATTCCAGCCAGCCACGCTTCCAGTTCTGCATTCGCCGGTAGGCACACATTTGTAGAGGAGTAATAAAAAATGATCAGTGTGAGGTTGATAAACTCCGCCGGTATTGCCCCGCTCAATTGGTTGTGGTCGAGTAACAGGTCCCGCAAATTGGTGAGTTGCTCCAACTCTGCCGGGATTGGCCCGCTCAACTGGTTTCCGCTTAGCCCCAGGTATTCCAAGTTAGCGAGCTTACCTAACTCGGGCGGTATCGGTCCGCTCAACTGGTTTCCGGAGAAATTCAAATTTTCCAAGTTAGCAAGTCGCCCCAACTCTACCGGTATCGGCCCGCTCAACTGGTTATCTCTGAGATCCAGCCCGATCACGCGGCCGTTTGCGTCAACCCGGACGCCGTGCCACAGTTCGAGCGGTGCGGCGGTGCCCCAGTTCCAGGACCGGTCCCAGTTCGCGCCATCCGTCGCATGGTACAATGCCGCGAGCGCTTCGCGCTCCACCGTTTCAGGAGAATCGATCCCATAGATTTCGACAAGCGCAACCCCGCTAGTTCCATTCTTTCCTTCCACCTTGGCGGTATAGTTACCGGGATCGAGAGTGAGAACGGCCGCGGCGCTCAGGCCGCCCGCAGCCAAGTTTGGATTGCCTCCCCAAAGATCGAATACCAATTGCCTCTGACTGGCCTCCCAGTTGTCGTTGACCATGATCTCCATGTGATTTACAGCATCGGTAGTGTTGGTGACGGTCAGTACCGGATCGGTCAGGACATTGGAAATGCCGTCATTTACCAGTTCCGGACCACGTGCCTGGATGAGAACCTGACGGGCGCCATCTTCGATAATGAAACCCCCGATCATGACGTCATCTCCCGTTTCCACCAACGCGCGGGTCGAGAGATTGACAAACTTGCCATCGGGCGCCGAGGTCGTCTGCGAGACCCCCAGCACATATAAGGATAGGGAGAGAGGATCATCGCGGAAAGACGAGAAAGCGATTCTGGTTCCGTCGGGGAACCACGCCGGATCCATGTCGACGGCTGGGTGATTGGTCAGGTTAGTCACCCCGCTCCCGTCCACGTTCATCACGTAGATGTCAGAGTAGTAGCCAACGGGGGAGTGGCCCGAGAAAGCGATTCTGGTTCCGTCGGGAGACCAAGCGGGATCTCTTTCTCGCAAGTTGGAATTGTCAGTCAGGTTAGTCACCCCGCTCCCGTCCACGTTCATCACGTAGATGTCAGAGAAGTCGCCCGAGAAAGCGATTCTGGTTCCATCAGGGGACCAAGCTGGATCTCTTTCCAGCAAGCCGGAATCGTTGGTCAGCTGGGTCACGTCGCTCCCATCCGCGTTTATAACGTAGATTTTGGAGTTGATGCCGAGAGAGGAGGCGTCCGAGAAAGCGATTCTGGTTCCGTCGGGAGACCAAGCGGGAGCATCATCCCAAACGATTTGATTGGTCAGTTGGGTCACGCCGCTCCCATCCGCGTTCATCACGTAGATCTCGTAGGGGTCAAAGCCTATGTGCTCGGCGATTCGGCCCGAGAAAGCGATTCTGGTTCCATCAGGGGACCAAGCTGGATTTCTTTGTCGCAAGTTGGAATTGTCAGTCAGGTTAGTCACGCCGCTCCCGTCCGCGTTCATCACGTAGATGTCAGAATTGCTGGCGAGAGGGGAGAGGGCGGCGAAAGCGATTCTGGTTCCGTCGGGAGACCAGGCGGGTCCGGAGGGGGAACCTTCGTTTCTTAACCGCGTTACACCTGACCCCGTAGCGGGAGAATCGATTCCATAGACCTCGACGAGGGCTACTCCGGCAGTTCCATTCTTTCCTTCCACCTTCGCAGTATACTCCCCGGGACCAAGAGTGAGAACGACCGCCGAGCTCAGGCTGCCGACCGTCAGGGGTGGACTGCCTCCCCAGAGGTCGGATATCAATTGCCCCTGACTGTCCTCCCAATTGTCGTTGACCATGAGTTCGATGGGAGGATCGAGCACAGTGCGAGGAGGGTCGCCCTCGCTGGTTTGGATGACCGTGAGAACCGGATCGGCCAGGACATTGGAAATGCCGTATTTTACTAGTTCCGGGCCCTTAGCCTGGATCAGCACCTGCCGGGCGCCATCTTCGATGATGAAACCCCCGATCATGACCTCCTCTCCCGTTTTCACCAAGGCGCGGGTCGAAAGATTGACGAACCTGCCATCGGCGGCCGAGGCAGATTGCGAGACCCCAAGCAGCCCCGCCAGGAACAGCAGTATCGCCGCCGCGCCGCGGGCCAAGGCGGCCAGGCTACGCCGCGCCCAACCCCAGAGTTCAACGTTTGAGAGCACAGTCTCATGAAACCCGAAACAACGGGGCAGTCAAACGAATGTAATTTGAGACTGGGTCGATTCCGGCTCTCACCTGCCATTATTCATTCAGCCGACCTTCGTTGGTTGGGTTGAACTCAGGGTGCGAAGCAACCGAAGTCCATCCGCTTCGTTGTAATGCGGTCGAAATGCGGGCTGCAAGAGCGAGGTTCTCCCTCTATGATTCCAGCGACTGCCACAGAGAGAATCATGACCACAGCAATCGCGGGGTAAACCCGCTCCTACAATTCTATCTGTGATTATCCATGGTCTTAGAAAAAAGTAATTTCCTAAAGCCTGTCCCTGTTTTTAACCCGAAGGACCATTTTGTGCTTTTTGCGTTCTTTTGTGGCTAATTTCCCTATTCCCTGTTGGAGGATCACGATTGAGATTGGGGTTAAATGGCGGACAGGAATGTCCGCCCTCCGTTATTGTTCCAGCCTATCTTCTTCCTCACTTTGTGCCTCTGTGCCTTTGTGCCTTCTCCCCATCCCTAATTCGCGCCCTTGGGCGCTTCCCCCCACCGGCGCGACTCCCCCTCAAGGGTGGAGTGATGGGAAATCTTTTAGGGGGCGCGGCGGAAAGGATTCCCCTGGATTAGCTCTCGCCAAGAGCGCCAAGGCCTATTCCAGGCATTTCTTTGCGTTGCTTGGCGTGCTTTGCGAGAGTCCATTCCAAATCCTGTCCATCCTGTGTAACCTGTCCTGCGCTGTGCCGTGCGGAGCCTCTTGACCTGCGTAGCGTTGCGAAGCAAGGTTTAGGCGAAGCATGGTAGCCCTTGGGCGAAGCGGCATCCGTGCCCATCCGTGAAATCCGTGGTTTCTTCCCACTCCATCACTCCATCATTCCATTTCCCCCCATTCCTAATTCGCGCCCTTGGGCGCTTTCTCCCATCCGTGGTTTATTCTATTCCCTTTTCGCGGTTAGGGCTCCACAAAGATTGGCTTTCCACAAAATCTTCCTAGTTGAAATGGGTGTCGGGGTGTATTTATGAGAGCAGTTCCAAATATTTACGATATATGAACGACACCCATTTTGACTTTCTGGTGGTGGGAGGCGGAAGCGCCGGATACGCCGCGGCCCGGACGGCGCGGGAGGTGGTGGACAGGGTGGCTATTGTGGACGGTAGCAAACAACTGGGCGGACTGTGCATCCTGAAGGGTTGTATGCCCTCGAAAACCCTATTGTATTCGGCTGAAATCCTACACAACGCCCAGCGCGGATCCCTCTTTGGTCTCCAAATTCCGGCGGCCAGGGTGGACATGGCCAAACTGCACCGGAGAAAGGTCGATACCATCGGAGAATTTGCCGATTACCGGGCAGAACAATTGGGGAGCGACCGGTTTACCCTTTTTCGCAACCGGGCCGAGTTTACCGGTTTGGATTCCATTCGACTCGATGACGGCCGCCAGTTGACTGCGGACAAAATCCTCATCTCCACCGGCTCTGTCGTCCAAGTTCCCCCCATCCCCGGACTACGGGAACTCGATGGGGTGTGGACCAGTGACGATGTGCTGGAGCTGGATTTCCTGCCCGAATCGGTCCTTGTCCTGGGCGGCGGGATTGTGGCTTGCGAACTGAGCCAATACCTGAACCGCATAGGATCGAAGGTGACCCAGATCCAGCGCAGCCCCCACATTTTGAAAGAAATCTCGCACCAGGCGGCCACCATTATTGAAAAGGTATTTCGCGAGGAAGGAATCGACCTCATTACCGGTAGCCAAATTGCCCGGATTCGGCAAACCGAAGAGGGATACGAAGTGGAATTCGAATCGGATGGAAATCACTTTATTCGCCGAGCAAAACATTTGTTCAATGCCCTCGGTCGGGCCCCCGACACCCAGGGTTTGAAACTCGGTTCTGCCGGGGTGAAGTTGAGAAGAAACGGCTATATAAGAACCGGTCCCTACAACCAAACGGACAATCCGAATATCTATGCCGCAGGCGACGTGGCCGGACCGGAAAAAATCGTCCACGTCGCCATCATCCAGGGCGAGGCTGCGGCTCGACATGCCACGGGCCAAAAGACGCGGGATCCATCCGATTGGGACTTTCTCGGGGTAATATTTACCGACCCCCAAATTGCTCTGGCTGGGAAGAATGACGCAACCCTGGAGGCTGAAGGCGCCGATTACGTCAGCGCCGAATATCCTTGGGACGACCATGGAAAGTCCATCCTCATGGAGGCCAGGCACGGCTATGCCAAAGTCTGGGCCGATCGTTCGGGCGGAATTCTCGGGGCCGAAATCGTGGGCAAGGACGCCGGGGAATTGATCCACGTCTTTTCCGTAGCCATCAGCCTCAACGCAAACGTGGTGGATTTGCTGCAAGCGCCCTGGTATCACCCCACCCTGTCCGAAATGGTCACCTATCCCCTGGAGGAAATCGCAGAGGAATTGGGGATAAACCACGGATCCTGATTCACCCAAACCGTGCTTCGCACGGCACAGCGCAAGTCAAGAGGCTACGGCAGGAAAGGTTACATGGATGAACAGGATGGACAGGATTTGGATTGGGGTTAACCCGCATATCTCACAAAATTCGTCGCGAGCGAACGGAGATCGAGTGCTGGTGTGGGTTTCGCGCCGAGGAGCGGGTGAAGCTGGGTCGACACCCTGCAAAGTCGCGAATCCAACGAAGTCCGCACCAGTGCCGGGATTCCGGAGCGCAGTAGAAGATTTGTGAGATATGCGGGTTAAATGGCGGACAGGAATGTCCGCCCTCCGTTATTCTTCCAGCCTATCTTCTCCCTCACTTTGTGCCTCTGTGCCTTTTTGCCTTTCTCCCTCCTACTTCGCGCCCTTGGGCGCTTCCCCTCCTTCCTGCAAATAAACGAACTTCAGGGGCCGGCTATCGATCACGTTGTCGTACCAGTTCCTTACCCGGGTATCCACCAGGTAATTGCGCCGGTAATGGTAAATGGGGGCCAGAGGCATTTCCTCCAGCAGGATGGCTTCAGCTTGCTGGATGATCTCGATGCGCAATTTCGGGTCCATAGTCCGCGATGCTTTCGCGTAGAAGGCGTCAAATTCGGCATTGGCCCAATTGGAATCGTTGTTGCCCGAATTACTGAGAAAAATGTCCAGATAGCCGGCATAATCGGTAGCGCCGACCCAACCGGCCCGGGCGATCTGAAAATCCCCGTTATCCCGGGTATCGAGATAGACTTTCCATTCCATGTTGACCAGTTTGACGTCGATCCCCAACCCGGTTTTCCACATCTGCTGAATGGCCTCGGCAATCTTGCGATGGCTTTCCGCTGTATTATAAAGCACTTCCAATTGAGGGAATCCCACCCCGTCCGGATAACCGGCCTTCGCCAACAATCGTCTGGCCTCCGCCAAGTCCTCTTTAAAGGTGTAATCGGGCTGATAATGATTGGCTCCCGGCGGTATGAAGGAAACTGCCGCTCGTTGCCCTCCCTGAGTAACCTGCTCGACAATGTCGCTCCGATTAATGGCCAGAGACAGAGCTTTTCTCACCAGCGCATCGTCCAGAGGAGGTTTTTCCACATTGAAGGAATAGTAATAAGTTCCCAGAAACTGGTGGCTGCGATAATTGGGCGGCCGGGTTTGCTCCATTTCCTGGATGACGTGCAAAGGAAGGGATGCGGCCACGTGAACCTGGCCGTTCTGGTAGGCCCGATAAGTGGTATCATGGCTTTCGATGGGGTAAAAATTCACCTGCTTCAGCCGAACGGTTTCCCTGTCCCAATAGTGGGGGTTGGGTTCCAAAGTGAGGAGGGAATTGGTCTTCCACCGGACCAGGTTGAAAGCGCCATTGGAGACGATATTCTCAGGGCGAAACCAACCGGTGCCCCGTTCGTCCATTGTTCCGAATTTTTCCACTGTGGCTCGGTGAACCGGGAAAAAATATTGACCGTCAAGGTATAGCAGCAAGACGGGGTGCGGGTGATCGAGCAGGAACTCCAGGGTGTGGTCGTCGATTACTTTGCACCCGACCTGGTCAAAATCAACGACCTCGCCTTTGTTAAATGCGATGGCATTGGTAATGCCCTGGAAAAACTGGATGTAGGGCGTAGCCAGACCGGGGGATAAAGCGCGTTTCAGACTGTAGTGGAAGTCATTTGCTGTCAGGGGCTCTCCGTTGGACCACTTCAAATTTTCCCTCAGAAAAAAGGCATACTTCCTGCCGTCCGGACTGATCTTCCATGCTTTGGCTGCGGCCGGAACCGGTTCCAAGGTAACCGGATCGATGCGCACCAGGCCCTCAAATACGTTTTCCAAAATCCGCACCTCGGGAAAACCCGTCACCACGTGGGGGTCCATGGACTGGGGTTCCGCCCCGTTGGCGATGTGCAAGACCTGGTTGCGAGCCCCGGCGTCCACTGGACGCTCGCGCGCCTTACAGCCCATCAGGAGTAACGCGAGCAGACAAAAACAGAGAACTTCGGGCCGATTCAGGGGAATTTTGAAGCGCATGGGAGAATGGTTTGGACCGATGGAAAGGGTTCAATTCAATGACCACAAAATGCATAAAAGTCACAAAATGAGCACAAAAAAGCGCGGGTAGTAAAACCGGAAGGGCGGATTATGCGTTCAACTGACGATTTCCAATGTAGGAGCGGCTTTGCGCCGCGATCATCTGAAACTAAAGAAACCATCGCGGGATAAACCCGCTCCTACAGCTTAATCCACCATTCACCCATTCCTTATTCTTTTCCCTGACCACGGATTACACGAATGAGCACGGATTTTAGACTAAACAACGCTTCGCTTGATCCGGCTTCGCCGCAACAGGATGGAGCTACGCTCCAACAGGAAATAGGAAAAATAGCGACAAAAGCGCATAAAAACACACTTTTCCCTCATCCGTGCTCATCCGTGTAATCCGTGGTTTCCTCCCTCTTCCCCATTCCTAATTCCTCATTCCTAATTCCTAATTCGCGCGCCTTGGCGCGCTTCTCCCCTTCCCTGTCACGCCGTAGTCCGCCAGACGGCGAAGGCGGATGTGTCTTCCCACTCCATCACTCCATCACTCCATCACTCCATCACTCCATCACTCCATCACTCCCTTTCCTAATTCGCGCGCCTTGGCGCGCTTCTCCCCTCTGTGGTTAATTTTCCTGTTATCCGTGGTCAAACCTCCGCAGGGCTTGGCCCAAGTCGAGTTTTCCCTCGTAAAGGGCTCTACCCGTTATTACCCCGAGGAAATTGGAGTGGTTTTTTCCCAAATTGGCCAATGCGGCCAAATCCTCCATTCGGGCGACGCCGCCACTGGCGATAAGGTCGGCGGAACAGTTTTTCAGCATGACTCCCTGGGCTTCCAGGTTCGGGCCGGTCATCATGCCATCGCTACGAATATCGGTGTAGATAATGGTGCACACTCCCAATTGGCAAACCCGGCCGGCCAGCTCGAGGGCATCCACCCCGGAAGTGTGGACCCATCCCTCCACTGCCACCAAGCCGTCCTTGGCGTCGATTCCCACCGCGATTCGATCCCCGAATTCCTCCACCAGAGCCCCCACGAAATCCGGATCGGTACAGGCCCTGCTCCCAATCACCACTCGTGCGACGCCGGCGGCGAATGCGTTGCGAACGGAGGGAAAATCCCGCAGGCCTCCACCCAACTGGACCTTTAATCCCAGGGAAGCTATCTCCTCCACGTGATGGAGATGGGTGGAAATTCCGGAAAAGGCGCCGTCCAGATCGACCACGTGGACCCAAGTCGTCCCGGCCTCCAGCCAGACCTTGGCGGCATCCGCGGGCCGGTTGAAATAGACGGTTTCCCGGTCTGCCCTGCCCTGCAGCAAACGCACCGAACGCCCCTTGTGGATATCGATAGCGGGAAAAATGATCACTCCCAATGGGCTAAGGGCGCGGAGGGAAGAGGTCAAACCAGGATTGAGATTGGGGTTAACCCGCATATCTCACAAATCTTCTACTGCGCTCCGGAATCCCGGCACTGGTGCGGGCTTCGTTGGATTCGCGACTTTGCAGGGTGTCGACCCAGCTTCACCCGCTCATCGGCGCGAAACCCACACCAGCACTCGATCTCCGTTCGCTCGCGACGAATTTTGTGAGATATGTGGGTTAAATGGCGGACAGCCTGCCTGTGCGTCACCGCACGCAGACAGGGAATGTCCGCCCTCCGTTATTCTTCCAGCCTTTCTTCCATTTCTTTGCGTTGCTTTGCGTTCTTGGCGAGGGTCTATCCCAAATCCTGTCCATCCTGTGTATCCATGTTCCATTTCTTCTCCAAGTCGTTGATTTTTTGATCAAGATCACGATCAAGATCACGATCAAGATTGAGGGCCAACCTGTCCTGCCGCAGCCTTAGGGCGAAGCGGGATCCGTGAAATCCGTGGGTTTCTCCCTCCCCCCCATTCCTAATTCCTAATTCCTAATTCGCGCGCCTCAGCGCGCTTCTCCCACTTTGTGCCTTTCCCCAACTCCTGACTTGAGGCGCTTGGCCTATCCTTCAGACTGATGTTCATGGCAAAAAACGAGTACCAGGTTCCGAAATTTCTCACCAAACTGTTGGCCAGCCGGTCCCCATCCGGGCACGAGGGGGAAGCGCAGTCGGTATTTGATGAGTTCGTGGCTCCCAAGGCCGATTCCTATGAGAGGGATGTGCTGGGAAACCGGATCGCCACCCTGAATCCGCAGGGAGACCCCTCCATTCTCTTGGCCGGCCATCTCGACGAACTGGGATTCATAATCAAATACATCGATAAACGGGGCTACCTGTTTTTCGACACCGTGGGCGGACACGATCGCTCCATGATACCGGGCCGACGGGTCCGCATAAAAACCCGACAAGGAATCGTGACCGGGGTCACGGGCAAACGTGCCATCCATCAAATGGATCCCCGGGAGCGGGAGAAAGTGCCAAAGATTCACAACATGTGGATCGACTTGGGAGTCTCCAACAAGGAGGAGGCCGAAAATCTGGTGCGAGTGGGAGATACGGGGACTTACGACCACGAATTCGAGCTATTGAACGGTTCGGTGGGAACGGCCCGGGCCTTTGACAATAAAACCGGGGCCTACATTGCCGGCGAAACCCTGAGGCGATTGGCTGATGAACCGGGAGTGGCCGCCAAAGTGGTGGCGGTGGGGACCGTCCAGGAAGAGATCGGGCTTCGCGGCGCAGCCACCTCCACCTTTGCGGTGGCGCCGGATTTCGGAATAGCCATCGACGTGGGTCACGCTACGGATTTTCCCGATGCGGATAATAAACGGTTTGGGGAGTTTAAACTGGGTGGCGGAGTCATAATAACGCGCGGGCCTCAACTCAATCCCCTGGTAACGGATGGGCTGATCGCCGCCGCCGAAGCGGAGAATATTGCCTACCAACTAGAAGCAGAATCTGGCGTCATTTCCAACGACTCCCGGGCGATTCAGGTGGCCGGTCCGGGCGTGGCCACTGCAACCATCGGCCTTGCCCTGCGCTACATGCACACACCCAGTGAAATGGTGGACCTGGAGGATATTGAAGCCTGCGTGCGGCTCCTGGTGGCTTACATAAAGTCCCTCAAGACAGGAGATCGGGCCGTGGTATAAGGGGGGAAAGCGCCCAAGGGCGCGAATTAGGAATTAGGAATTAGGAATGGGGAAGAGAGATCAGGATCACGATCAATATTGAGGGCCATCCGTGCCCATCCATCACTCCCCCCTTGAGGGGGAGTCGGCAAGACAAGGGCGCCAGCCCGCAGTCGCGCCGGTGGGGGGGGCACCAGCCCTTCATCCACAATTCCTAATTCCTCATTCGCGCTCCCCCCTGGCCGACTCAGGCCGCATCTTTTGAAGGGGAGGAGACCGAGGAGGGGTCCGAAGCATGACCCCGGGGGTTTCCCATCTGTTCTTTCCCCGCCTCCTTTGGGGATTTTTTTGGAAAATACTGGATCTTGGGTTCATGCTTCCCCTCCACCACGGCTCGGGTAACCAGAATCTCCTTCACATCTTTTTGGTGAGGAAGGTCGTACATGATATCGAGCATGATTTTCTCCATGATGGAGCGTAAAGCGCGGGCTCCGGTTTTGAGCTTCTTGGCCTGAAGAGCTATGGCTTTGATCGACTCCCGGTTAAACCTTAATTTGACACCCTCCAGGGCAAACAATTTTTCATACTGTTTGACCAGGGCATTCTTGGTTTCGAGGAGAATTCTTTCCAGATGATGGGGGGAAAGCTCCTCCAACACGGTGAGGATAGGCAGGCGGCCGATGAATTCGGGGATCATGCCGAATTTAATGAGGTCTTCCGGTTCCAGATTGTCCACGATAGCGGTCAGGACCTGCAATTCCTGGACATGGGATTGATTGTAACCCAGGTAACGTTGGCCTATCCGTTTGTTGATGATCTCTTCCAGGCCGACGTAAGCCCCCCCGCAAATGAAGAGGATATTCTCCGTGTTGACTTGGATGTACTCCTGGTTGGGATGCTTCCGCCCCCCTTGGGGGGGAACATTGCAGACCGTTCCCTCCAAAATCTTCAATAGGGCCTGCTGCACCCCTTCACCCGAAACGTCGCGGGTGATGGATACATTCTCCGTTTTACGGCCGATCTTGTCGATCTCGTCCACGCAGATTATTCCACATTCGGCTTTTTTCACATCGTAGTTGGCCGCTTGCAGCAACCTCAGGACGATATTCTCCACGTCTTCACCCACGTAGCCGGCTTCGGTCAGGGTAGTGGCATCGGCGATGGCAAAGGGGACATCGAGCATTTCGGCCAAGGTCCGCGCCAGATAGGTTTTCCCGCTGCCGGTGGGACCGATCATCAAAATATTGCTCTTTTCAATTTCAACTTCGAGGAGCGACTCATCGATAGTGTGTTGATGAACCTGGCTGCGGTAAATTATGCGCTTGTAGTGATTGTAGACGGCCACGGCCAAAACTTTTTTGGCGTGCTCCTGGCCGATAATATGCAAATCCAACCCAGCCTTTATCCGATTGGGTTTGAGCAGCTTGAAGGGGACGGCGGACGGAGGAATCGTCGTCTTTACTTCCCGATCGATAACCGTCTTGCACACGGTTACACAGGAATCGCAGATATAAACGCTACCGGGCCCCGCAATAATCTTGCGGACCTCGTTTTGCGATTTTCCGCAAAAGGAGCAAAAGGTCAGTTTGGTGGCTTTTGCCATGATGGATCAGGATGCTTTTTCCACCTCGGTGCGAATGGAAATGACGTTATCGACGATACCGTAGGCTTTCGCTTCCTCGGCGGTCATATAATAATCGCGATCTGAATCCTTTTCAACCTGCGCTTCCAATTTTCCGGTGTGTTTGGCAATGATCCTGTTCAAGGTTCGCTTCCAGCGCAGGATTTCTTTCGCCGCTATGGAAATGTCGGAAGTTTGGCCCCCGGCCCCTCCCGTAGGCTGGTGTATCATGACCCGGCTATTGGGAAGGGCATAGCGTTTACCCTTCGTTCCGGAAGTTAGAAGAACCGTGGCCATGCTGGCGGCCATTCCCACACAGTAAGTGACGACGTCGCAACTGAGCAGGTTCATCGTATCGTAAATGGCCATGCCCCCGGTGACTACACCCCCGGGTGAGTTGATGTAGAGGTTGATGTCCTTTTTGGGATCCTCCATCTCCAGAAAGAGGAGTTGGGCAATGACCAGATTGGCGATCAAATCGTCAATGGGGGTGCCGATAAACACAATGCGGTCCTTGAGCAGCCGGCTGTAAATATCCATGCTGCGTTCACCTCGACCGGTATTTTCGATGACGTTGGGAACGTAAAAACTCACAAAATTTTTCTCCTTATTCCACTATACCTTGGTTTTGCGCGACGCTAGATTGTTCCACCAGGAAATCAAGAGTCTTGTTGAACAAGATGGATTCCTGCATGGAACGCATGCGGTCCGGATCCTTATGGATGGCTTTGGCGATTTTCCCGACCTTCTGTTGGGTCTGGATAGCCTCCAAGATAATGAAGTTTTGATAATCCTTTTCCTCCGGTTGAATGTTTTCAACTTCGGCGATTTTTCGGAGGACCCGGTTGATTTTTACCCTCCGGCGGGCCTCCTTGGCGGCCTCCTCCCGTAAACCGGCCTCGACCGCCTCCGGATCATCCTCCGCCTCCTGGGCGCTATGGCGCCTATGCAAGAGGGTATGAAACAGGTACTCGCTTTCCTCATCCACAGCCGATTGCGGCAGATCGAAAGCGGTGTTTTCCGCCAGAAAATTGAGGACCTGTTCGCGTATAATGCGCCGCTTTTCTTTTTCCAGTCGGTTGGTCAGGTCGGCCCGAATCGATTCCTTCAGTTCCTCGGCCGACTCGACTTGGAAGTTTTCGAGGAGGTCCTCATCCATCTCCGGCAGAATCTTTTCCCTGACCTCGTACACTTGGACGGCGTACTGGACCGACCGTCCCTGGAGGACTTCAACCTCGAAGTTGTCGGCAAAATCCACCGTAATCTCCTTCTTATCCCCCGCCGCCAACCCGATCAATTGATCGGCCAAGCCAGGGAAATCCGCCCGCTCGGAGGAGGCTTCTTCCCAGGACATGGATTGTCGGGCAAGCAGGGGTGTGTCCGGCGCTATTTCCTCCAGTGGGCGTCCCTCCAACCTGCCTTCATAACTGATCATGAGGTAATCGGATTCTTCGGCCGGGGTGGACTTCTTTTTGAATTCGGCCCGCTGGGAACGCAAGGTGTAAAGGTACTGTTCCACTTCCTCGTCTGCAACTTGGGCAGGGGGAACCATTACGGTGATTCCCTTGTATTCGGGCAGAGAAATTTCGGGTTCGATGTCTACCAGGAAGGTGATTTCGACTGGTTGGCCCACGTGTATTGCCCCGGAATCGAGTTCGACCACCGAACATACCCTAAAACGGCCATTTCCCACCATTTCCTCATAGGCCTCTGCTATGGATTTTCGCTCCAACTCCTCAGCCACGTCCCGGGCGTACCTCTTTAAAATGATATTGGCGGGAGCTTTCCCGGGGCGAAATCCGGGTACGTGGACCTGTTGGGAGAATTGTCCAACCACCTTCTTTTGGGTTCGGTCTATTTCGGATGCCTCCACCGAAACCGTCACCTTCTTTCGGGTGGTATTAATGTCCTCTACTTGAATCCTCACGGGCCTATGGGCAATTGTTGGAATTAAAAAAGCGCTTTATCATGGAAGCCGGCCTACCGTGGTCAATCCCAATGCCCCCGGGCAAGGGATTTTGGTCAGGGGAAATGACTCTCCTTGACCCGAATGGCGCTTGGTTAAGCCATTTTCCGAATATATAGTTGTAGGAGCAATCGCGGCGTAAAGCCGCTCCTACATTTCCATCCGTGATTATCCGTGGATCATTTTAAATTCCATTTCGCGGCATTTCTCCTCCCATTTTTTCGATCACGATCAAGATCACGATTACACGGGTGGACAGGATTTGGAATGGACTAACCACAGAGTCCAATAGAGAACACAGAGATTTGGAAATAAGAATGGTTTGTTTTTGCGTCTTTTGCGCTCTTTTGCGGCTATTAGGAAAGTCATGCCAAATTGCTCTTTGGACGCCTTTCCCTTGTTGGTTACCGATGCCAGCTCGGTCGGAGCCCTGGCGGGGATCATGGACCGGGATGGTTGGATGGCATACCGCTCGGAAGGAGGCGCCACTTCCAAGACATTTTTTGCCTCGGTCCAACACCTCCTCAGGGAAACGGGACTCCACATCGGGGATCTGCAAGGTTTTATTTTCTGCGAGGGGCCCGGTTCCACCATGGGTATTCGGATCAACTGCATGGCGGTGAGAACCTGGGTCTGGCTGAATGCGGACCAACCCCCCGTCTACGCCTATAAGAGCCTGGAAGCCATGGCGCTCATTCAGTCGGACCGGCTGGACCATTCATTTGCCATTTTTTCCGATCTGCGGGCCGACCAGTGGAATGCCATTCGGGTCGACTCGCCGGGTCGATCCTCCTCCGTGCAAGTGGTCACCTCAAAGGATCTGAAAAACTGGCCCGATACCCGGTATCACCTGCGTCAACGGCTCTATTCCCCTGCACCTCCACCGGGCAGCCGGTCACTGCCCTACGATATCGAGCCCCTGCAAAGCCCCGAAGATTTTGCCAGGTTGATCCGGCGTGTGGGAACCCCCAAGCCCTTTCAGACCACGGCAACCACCTTTAAAAAGTGGGCCCCTCAAAGACACCGCTAGCCCGCATCCGGCCGGGATACCCTCAGGATGAACATATTTAACCAGGAACAAGCCAGGTGTTGGGCAGAAATAGACTTGGCCGCCCTGGAACGCAATCTGTTCAAAATCCGCTCCGCCTTGCCGGCTCACATTCGTTATGTGGCGGTGGTCAAGGCGGACGCCTACGGGCACGGCCTGGCCCAAACAGCGGCCCGGCTCATGCAATCGGGCGCGGATATGTTCGCCGTGGCCAATGTCCGGGAAGCCGTTGCCATCCGTGAAATGGGATCCGGTTGGCCCATACTGGTCTTATCGGCCGTTCTTCCGCATGAGGATGCCTACCTCTTTCAACACAACTTGATACCAACCATCTCCACTTTGGAGGAAATAAGGAGGCTGGACGGCAAAGCCAGGGCGGGAAAGACCACCCTGAACGTGCACCTGAAGATCGATACCGGAATGGGTCGACTGGGCGCCTGGCACGAACAAGCCGAACCGGTCATCGAGAGACTGGGAAAAACCACTGCATTGAAGTTGACCGGCATCTTCACCCACTTCAGTTCGGCCCCGACAGACGGGGATTTCACTTCTCTACAGCGCAACCGTTTTCTCGCAGTGCTGGAACAAGTGGCAAATTATCACGAGTTGGAGGCTTGCCTAATTCACGCCGACAACAGCGCCAGTTTGAGCAGTTTTGACCAGTCGAGTCCCTTTAACGCGGTGCGAGTGGGCTTGCTGCAATTTGGCGCGGCGCCCTACCCCGATTCGTTGTTTGCCAACGTTTCTACCGAACCGGTCCTCTCCTTCCACAGCCGGGTATCCCTGGTAAAACCGCTTCCCCAAGGTGCCCCCATCAGCTACGGACGCCTCCTCACCCTGCAGCGGCCTTCCCACATTGCCGTATTGGCGGCGGGATATGCGGATGGGATCCCGATGCAATTTACCAACCGAGGTCAGGTCCTGATCAAAGGCAGTCGCTGCCCCGTCCTGGGCAGAGTCACCATGGACCAATTAATCGTGGATGTGACGGATTTGCCCAGACTCCCCCAGAGTGGGGATGTGGCCACCTTCATCGGAAAAAGAGGTGAAAAGGAAATCACCGTTGCCGAATTCAGCAAATGGGCCCAAACCATTCCCTGGGAGTGTTTTTGCTCGATTTCCCAACGGGTGCCCCGGATCTACAAAACCTTCCGGGAATAAGGGGTCAAACGTGAATGCTGCTTAGTTAAGCAATTTTCCGAATATATGACTACCTCGGAAAAGGAAGGGGTCAAGACGTAAAAAGTTATGCCTTACAGGGTCAGTTGCCTTGCAAAAGTGTATGAAGTACAACGGAATACAGTTTTCAAGGCCTGACCCTTTTTCTCCAAAAGGCATCACTTTTCTACGGCATGACCCCGACTGGTGTCCATACAATATGCCTCTCCAAACACGCTTAACTAAGCGCCATTCGGGTCAAAGGTAGATGGCGCACAGTTAAGCGGGGTTAATCGTGATCTTGATCGAAAAATGCCAACTCCCGAATTATGAATGGTTCGATTAGGATCACGATTAATTGCGGCATAAAGCCGCTCCTACAACTCGGGGCAATCGCGGCGTAAAGCCGCTCCTACAGCTTAAAACCACCATTCCATCATTCCATCTCCCCCCATTCCTAATTCCTAATTCTTTTCCCTGACCACGGATTACCTGCCTGTGCGTCGCACGCAGACAGGCACGAATGAGCACGGATTTTAGACTAAACAACGCTTCGCTCGATCCGGCTTCGCCGCAACAGGATGGAGCTGCGCTCCAACAGGAAATATGAAAAATAGCCACAAAAGAACGCAAAAGGCACAAAAACACACTTTTCCCTCTCAGCACCTCGGAATCTCAGAATCTCTCCCCCATTCCTAATTCGCGCGCCTTGGCGCGCTTCCCCCCTTCAAATTCGGCTATAACTCTTGCTAAGGAAGACATCCGACATAACTATCATCAAGCTCATGAAAACCCATGTCATCAGGAACCTCGAACCGGCCCAGGCCTGGTTGCCACTGAAAAAATCCGACTGGAATGAGGGCGCGGCGCGACATTTGTTGAGGAGAACCGGCTTCAGCGTCCGCCCCGAGGCGTTGAAAATTGCCCTGGAGGAGGGCCTGGGGCCCGCCATAAGGCAAGCCTTCGCCGGGGCCAGGGTCATGAAACCCACGGATAGCCTTCGGGAAGTGGCGGAGGGTTACCGCACCCTGCGCCAGCGTCAAGAGGGCCTGCCCGAAAAAGAACGCCGTAAAATGAGGCAGGCCATGAACCGAAAACGGCGGGCCACCATGGAGGAGATCACCATCAATTGGTTGAAGAACGCATCCAAGGCGCAAAACTCCGCTTTTGAGAAATGGGGCTTGTTCTGGGAGAACATATTCGTGGTTACGGCGCAGAAGGTGAAAAACCCCGCCATGCTCTACCATTACCAGACAACCTTGCGGCGGTATTCCTTCAAGACCCTGGCAGAATTGGCCAAAGCTGTTTCCCGAAATCCTTCCATGATCCTTTTCCTGGACCTGCAACAGAACAAAAAGGGAAGTCCCAACGAAAATTTCGCCCGGGAGTTGTTCGAACTCTTTTTGCTCGGGGAAGGCAATTACACCGAAAAAGACATCAAGGAAGCGGCCCGTGCCTTTACCGGATACCGGCAAGTGAATGGCCAATTCCGCTTCATCCCCAAACAGCACGACGACAGCAGGAAAACCGTTTTTGGGAAAACCGGGAATTGGACCGGGGATGACATCGTAGACCTGGCCCTCCAGGAACCCGCCGCCCGCACATTTATCCCCAGGGAGTTGTGCAAGCACTACCTGAGCGACCAGATAATTCCGGATGAATACCTGCAAACCCTTGGAGACGAATGGGCCGACCGAAATTTCGACCTCACCTGGCTTGCCTCCACCTTCTTTTCTTCCCGCCTGTTTTTTCACCCGGAATTCAGGGGGAACAAGATAAAAAGCCCCTTCGAATTCCTCATCGGGCTGTTGCAGGATCTCGATCTCGACCTGGCGCCCCTGCCGCGGCGTGTTCTACCGGCCTTGGGCGGAATGGGGCAGAATTATTTGAATCCACCCAACGTGCGCGGCTGGGTGGGCGGTAAATTGTGGATCAACAGCGCCACCATAATCCAAAGGCGACTTTTGGTGGAAGGACTGTTCAACCCGCCCCATCGCAACAACTTGAACTCCGACGAGGTGATGGCCCTGGATCAAGCCCGGGAAGCGGGCCAAGGCCGTTTTTTTGTCACCCGCCGACAGGGCGAAACCTGGACCGGCCTGCCCCCGGAAGAACGCCTGTACCACATGGAGAAACAGTGGCTGGCCAATCCCCTGGAAGAGGGAGAACGGAAAAGTTTGATACGGTTCCTGCGCGATAACCAGTCCTCTCCCCTACCCGCAACCCGGGCAGTGGCCATTACGTTGCTGCAGTCACCCCAATACCAATTAGTCTAATTGAAGACGTCATGAAGAATTCGATTTTTAATTTTCCAGCCACCCGACGGGAATTTATCAGCGCCTCGGCCAAGGGGACCGGTTTGCTGGCTTTCAGCCAATTCGTCCCCGCTTTTTTGCGGGACTCGGTAGCAAAGCAGGCCCCCCTTCCGGAGAAGGACCGGAGGATTCTGGTTCTGGTGCAGTTGGCCGGGGGCAATGACGGACTGAACACCCTGATTCCCTACGAGGATTCCAACTACTACCGGCTCCGGCCTTCCCTGGGAATTCGCAAAGAGGATGCCTTGCCGCTGACGGATGACCTCGGTTTTCACCAGAGTTGCCAGGGCATGAAAGAACTCTTCGATGAAGGCTTGCTCTCCATCGTGCAAAACGTCGGATATCCCAACCCCAACCGCAGCCACTTCCGTTCCATGGAAATATGGGAAACCGCGGCAGAATCGGATGAATACAGGTCATCGGGATGGTTGGGCCGTTTTCTGGACAACAACTGCAGTGGAACACCCGAAATCGGGGAACCGGAAGCGGTATCCTTCGGCAACGAAATCCCCATTTCGGTGCAAGGGAACGAAGCCCACAACCTGTTCGCCTTGAACAACCGGTTCGGCCGCGCGGCCAGGCGTCCCGATTATGGGCTTCTCGACAACATGGTGGGAAAAAGCAGTAGCAAGGACAACTCCAGCTACTTGAAACACACCATGATGGATACCCTCATCACGGAAAGGCGCATTCAGGCGCTATTTGCCAAATTCAAGCCCTCAGTGGCTTACCCCAACCATCCCCTGGGCATTTCCATGAGCAATGTGGCCTCTCTCATCAGCGCCGAAATTCCCACGCGGGTTTATTTTGTGTCGTTGGGCGGATTTGACACTCACCAGGGTCAGGCAGGCTCCCACGAGCGCCTTCTCAATATCCTGAGCCCCAGCTTGCATGCCTTCCAAAAAGACCTGCAAAGCAAGGGGTTGGAGGACCAGGTTCTCACTATGACGTTTTCCGAGTTCGGCCGCAGGGCGAGCGAAAATCAGAGTGGCGGGACGGACCATGGAACATCCGCGCCCCTGTTTGTCATGGGCAGCAAATTGGGAGATCCGATAGTGGGCCAGGCTCCCGACCTGAATCTGGGGAAAAATAAGGACCTGACTTATTCCACCGACTTCCGACAGGTCTACGCAACCGTGCTGGACCATTGGCTGGATTGCGATTCCCGGACCGTCCTGGGGCAGAAATTCCAGCCCCTGCCTATTATCTAGAGCCTGACCCGGAAACCGGGATTTGAAACTTCATTTCGAACCATCGTAGGGGCGGCTTTACGCCGCAATTGTTTCGAAGGCTGTTTCGGGGGATCGCGGCGTAAAGCCGCTCCTACAACTTGAAACCATTTCCCTAAAACAGGATCACCCCAATCAGGCACAGGGCCAAAACCAGGGCCAGCACGGAGAGCGCCCGTCTCTCTTTGGCGGTCAGTCGAAATGGCATGTCATCAACCTTGGCAAATGCGGTTCATTAGGCAAGCTTCCGAGAGATGTTTTCGTTGAGGTGGTGGTTTCTTATCTGCTTGTCCATAGCAACTCACGGCCTATGACGCGTCTCCTGCCTGTCCGGCAGACAGATCGTTTACCTCAGCTTGTTCCCTTTCATGCTACATGACCCTTTTTGCCCCAACTTGATAAAATATCAAAAATATATCAAGTTGGAGAGCGACGCCAGTAAATGCAGGGGTCGGTGGGCAAATAAATCAAGTTTATCAAGTTTTTGGGTTTAAATTTTGATATATTTTGATAATTTTGGGTAAATCTTGATATCCTGGCTTTATTTGCCTTTATTTACCTTTATTAAAGTTTCAAAAAGTTTCGATATTTAAGGTTCAGGAGGCCGGATCTGGGTATTTTGGGTGTAAATCCTAATATTTTTGGGTGATATCGACCGTTAACCTTTAATTGATTGCTTCACCTCTCAGGGGATCAAACGGGGAGGGAGGTAAGTGCAGGTACCGTTGGCAGTCTATTGATTCTGTCGAGGATAATTTTTTATCCCAGGTTTTGTCAGTAACTTATAATACTTTGAATTGAAAAAATGTTCAGAATATTTCAGGCTGAAGAATGGATGATAATATGGGAAATCACGGAGGACGGCGACGGGGAGCGGGGAGGCCACCCGGCTCGCGCAACAAGGAAACTTTGGCTCGGGAGGAAAGAGCGAAGAACCTGAGCGCGCTTGCGCGGGATAACACGGAACCCGCCTTGGCCGCTCTGTTGGAGGTTGCTTAGGATACCTCGGCTCCAGCGGCAGCCAGAGTGCAAGCGGCAAAGGCTTTGCTGGACAGGGGCTGGGGGCGGCCGCCGCGACATAAACAGCTCTACGGACGTTTCGAGAAGAGGGAGGAGAGGGACCGCAGCAATGGCCCTTTCGGAGGAATTTTTATTAGAAGCTAATTCCGGGAAATTTGAGCCGCTACTTAACGATCTCCTTCGAACGCCCATGAGCGTGTCGGAGATCGCAGCCACATCCGAGCATCATCTCGGTTTTGGGATAAACTCGCTGCTGCAATACATTTGCAGGCTGGCTGCAACCTGTCTGCAGGCTGCTTGCAGCCCGGTTTCAGCGGACAGGCAGGCAGGTTATCGTCAACAACTCAAAACGCTAAACAACAGGGTCCGTCCCTTTTTTGGTTCTCCTAAAGGTGGGTCAATTTTAAACCGCCATTGACACCAGGGGTTTTGCTGAACCGATGGGGGTGGATTAAGTGTCTTCCTGGTTGGCCTCTTCCTCCACGAATTCGTCAACCATCGGCGTGACAGTCTCTATAAATTGCCGGAAAGTCCCGGCGATGGCTTTGGCGAAGTCGTCATCCAATTCCTCGGATGCGTGTAAAACCCTTATGGCGTCCCCGCTAATTACTTGGTCCTCGTGAATGTGCAACGCCTCTATCTTGGCTTTCAACTCTGAACCGGCATCCCCATATTCGACTCCCATCCATACCCTTCTCTGTGTGACGCTATCCTTCACGGGATCCAAATAAGGGACCAACCCAGATGGGGTCAGTGGTCAATTGGGTCTACATTGTTCCAGGGCATAATGCCCAGCTTGACTGTAACCTATGTGCCTAGAATAAGTGTTACCTATGTGACCGGATCATACCGTTCAATAATTGACAGGACAGTAGTCGTGTGCCGGTATCCATCAATGGCCTTTGCTCGATCCCACATCCCGTGTTTGATATTCGTGTCGGTGTGTGTCTTTGCTGAGGCGCTGGAGAATCCGCCCGATTGGTACATGCGAGTTTCCTTGGACGGCAACTGGGCCTCTGGCGCCGATCAACGCGGTTGGAACAGCAAAGGAACCTGCTATCCAACCTTTGCCTGTTTCGACCAGAACCCCGTGCCAACCGTAGATGGATATCGCTGGAGCTACGCCAACGATCTGGACCCCGGCTACGTGGCTGAAATTTCCCTGGGCTGCTCATTTAACCGATGGCGCCGCGAAGGGTCCGCCAGTTGGGAAAAGGCCAAGATCGATTGATGAATTTCCATGGAACTTGGCCCGCTTTGCCATTGTCTTTGCTTTTCGCCCTTACCGGAATCGATTCCGAGGGACAGGATCGAGTGGCGTTCGAGGGGGACCTTGCACGGTTCGAACAAGCTTTCGAGGAAATGGAAAAAGCATCTGCAGACTTGGTTATTTTTCTCGCGTCGTTGAACCCGGAGGGGTTGGCACCGGAGGAAGTGGAGGAGATGTTTCAGGCTGTCTCTCAGAAGATTCGCAGCCTGCATGAACGGATTGACCACTTCGAGGATGCGAGAATCACTTTTTGGTGGGACGTGAATTCGGATTACTATGACTATGATGAAAAAGAGTTTCCTTGGCCTATGGGGGCTGGCGCGACTGCCAAGGCGATGAATCTCTACCCGCGCTTGGTGAAATTCAGGGAAATGGCTACCATTGCCTTCGAGGCCTTCCGAAGATCGTATGAACCGCTTTATGCCCTTTGGAAGTCCTTCGAGGACGAATGGGATAAGCATGAGTATCTCGCGCCGGACCGGGCGGCGGAACTGACTGCAAAGTTGTTGGCCGATTTTGTCGAACCGGATGTGCTCAACTCCCTTGTCGAGCGAGCACGGCAGGATCCGCACCGGTTTTATGATGAGGTCGAGGATTTACTCTATCGATACTTTTTCTATGTCGATTGGCCGATCCAAGAAATGATCCACGGCCAGAATTCCACGCTGGTCTTCACTATCCATAAAATTCGGAAAAATTTTCTCCGACTTGATGTGATAGGCTGGTTCTCCAGGAATGCCCAGAGCGACTTGATCGATCCGGAAGTTATAAGGGAGACCATGTCGATTGAAAGGGAATTAATGAGGGCCAGAAGAAGGGTCCAGTTGAAAAGAATTCGGGGAGTGCCACTCACATATGAAGAACTGATACTGAGGCCTACCCGATAAAGAATGAGCCTTTTAAAAAGCCTGATAAAAATCGCGGTGGATTGTGTGGCGGAAATCAAGTCACCAGCGATCTACATGGCAATACCGGTTTGAGGAAACCCTTCACTTGCGTCTGGCTTCAACGAGGTCGCCCTCAAGTCTTTCCTTTTCATACTACCTGACCCTTTTGATTCCACATGATATGGAAACCTATGTCTCCGGCCTATCTGTTGCCGATGTCCCAGGTTCATCCCCAAAATCTTTCCAATATTGTTTCTGCGCCTCTTCTAAATCTTCTTTTGGTGCCCAATGAACTTTACTAAAAGAGTCATATATCCCAATATGAGTAAATTTATTTTTCAGGAAACAATCCTCGTTATATGGAAAAAATAATTTAGTCGATTGTGCCATTTCTAATCTGTGAGGTAATTTAGAACTCAATGGATGGGAGAAATCGGGGTTAATATTCCAATATTGGGTTTTTCTTGTAATTTTCTTCCTTAAACTCGTGCTCTTGCTAGTAGGCATGCAGGTTGTGACTTGGCCTGGCCCCATATTTACGGCCTTAAGGTGAATCACGGGGGCTTCTCCTTTTGGGGAGTCATGAACAAAACTTATCACTGCGAAACTTACCTTGATTTTTGGTTTCAAAATTACATCTTTATAAATATTCCACCCCAACGAAAATGTTGCAATCAACATTGAAAAGATGCTAATGACTATGGCCAATATTTCCATTATTTGTAGCTTACCTACTATCGGGATAGGAGTGCATGTTTCTTCCTCAAATCAAGGATGTCAACGCTAGTCCTGGCCCGTTCAGGGAATTTCAAAATCTATGCAGAAAGGATTCAGCCCAATTTTCTACAATTTCTTTGGTTTTTCGAAGCTTTCGCGATCCCCCCTGAGTCATTGACCTGTTGGCCAATGTCAAGGGAAGGCAGATAAGGAATCGCATGAAGCCATCTTTCCGATCCAAAGGAGCACCTGAAATTTAATGAGCGGGAGGCTGCACCAGATTGAAGCGAAAGATAGCCCCGAGGCATGGCATGCAGTAAGCACTATTGCAGAGATTGGCGGGCTAGGTTTCCCGAACCGATGGCCGAGTGAACAGGCAGATTGCCCAAAGTCGAAAGCATAACCCCCATATATAGGGGTCAAATTTCTTTAGCGCCCCGATATCTTGTGTCCCAATCGAGACACTATGACCCAAAGGCAATATCCGGGTAAAATTTTCACTGTATCCGGGCATGATGGTATGGCAGTTGATTCGCTATCGCTGCTCTTTGCCTGTCAGGTGGTTAAATGATCTGAAGGATTACAGAACCAGGAAGTTCGACCACATGGCACGGTCCATGCAAAAGAACCTTCCCTACTTCATTATTTTGACCTATGAACCCAACTCTGAAATGGAAGTTTCTACATTTGAAGAAGATCTACTTGGATTAGAGGGATTTGCTAAACGCCTCGATAAATTCATCGACACAGAACTGAATTTTGTCGACGGCAGTCTCGTCATAGCGTTAAGCGCGAAATTTGGTTTTGGGAAGACCACGTTTTTAGAGATGTGGAGATCTTCACTTAAAAAGGCCGAAGAGGAAGAAGATAAGCCTTATGTTATATCCTTGAACGCCTGGGAGAGCGATTATTATGGAGATCCTTTTTACGCGATAATCTCTGCACTCGTGAATTGTATTAAAAAAGAGGGAGAATCTGCATAGAAATTAATAAATGCTGCTAAGGACTTAGGCTGGGCCACGGCAGCAATAGGTGGGCAGATTCTAAGGAAACGGTCGGGCATTGATGTTGCTGCTGTTGGTAAATTTGTGTTAGTGAAAAGAGCAATGCGGCAGAACGAGTTTAAACCCGACACGTTCTCGGTTTATGAAGACCGACAAAAAGCCATGAAATCATTAAAAAAAGCGATCCAAGAATTTGTGGAAGGAAGTGAGCGTAAGATCTTGTTTCTCGTAGATGAATTGGATCGTTGTAGACCTGATTATGCGATTTCTTATTTGGAGACCATCAAGCATATTTTCGATGTAAAAGGCGCAGTATTCATACTTGCTGCCGATCGTAAGCAACTTGAAAACTCAGCAAAGAAAGCTTTCGGTGCTGATCTCGATTTTGAGGAATACTATCGAAAATTTATTCACAGAGAGGTTTCGCTCCCAAAAATTTCAGAAGGGAATTACGCGAAATTATGCCGAAAATATGTAGACTATTATCTTGAACGAGATGGTTCGAGAATATGCTTCATGGAGCTCGACCATTATCGACGAGAAAATATTTCTGAACTTGTTGGCGCCCTGAAACTGACTCCTCGGCAGATACAGGAAGTTTTCAGAGTTCTAGGTCATCTTCTTGAAACTACAGAAGAAAGACGAGGTAAACTTCTTTGGTGCTGTGCTGTAGGTTCCATACTAATGGCAGCATTAAAGATTGGAGAATCCGAGCTTTTTGAAAGTCTAGGAAACCAAACACTCAAACCTCAAGAAGCAATCGAATTTTTTAAGGGTTTGCTCGATGATAAACAAGTTGATTGGTGGTTCACCTTGATCCTGACAGGAAGCGGCTTAAAAGATGAAGAAGTCGAAAAATTAATGAAGAAGTTTGGATTTCCTGAAGTGGGTGAACTCAACCAATGGAGACATGGATGGAACCAATCATTTTCCATTACTAATAGGTTCGTTGAAATATATGAGAACATTGAGCAGATCTCCCAATGGAATTAAAGGTGCCAAATAGATGATAGAGGGTAAGGCCATAAGCTATTCCTAAATTATACCTCATTTGAAGATCCTGAGAAGATATGCCACGGCACGTTACAATCGACTTTAGTAAGATCCATACTACGGCGATCAAAGGTCTGAATCGCTCTGCTGTGTTCCTTGGCCTTGGCGTAAATGCAGCCGATCAAGAGGATCTAAAAGAATATCACCTTACGAATGACACGAATTTTCAAATACTACCTGAATCTGTTTCAGATCAAATTCTTGGAGACTGGAAAAAAGAATTCCGGATATGGATTGTCGGCAGTGGTTTCCGTGAAATTATCGACTGGCTTTGCGTTTTCCACGACCGCACTTACTTAGCATGTTGCATTATAGATAGATCGAATGAAGAAAAGAAGATCGAGAAATTCAATCGTATGGGTATGGTTAAAAAAATCTCCACTTTAAAAAATGAATTCGGAGTGGGAAGCCGATTTGATGGTCAGCTTTCATCTTTTTACCCAATTAGAAATTGCTTTGTCCATAGATTGGGGCGTGTAGGCAAAGAAGATATTAGAGGAGGCAATCCATTGAGCATTCGGTTCCTGCGATTTCAATCAATCTTTATTCCTATATCCGGAAAAGAAGTAATTGTTCCAGATCTTTTTGACCCGTCACCACCCCGGAAAAGGGGGGAATCGGACTAAAATGGAGTGAGAAAAAAATTGAATTTAATCAAGGAGAATGGATTTTCCTTTCGCCCAAAGATCTGACCCAAATTCTGTTTTTTACACGCTTCTGTGTTGATCAGGTGATGGAGACTGCGTTAGATTATAAATCTCTGCCCTGCTAGATCTAAAGGGATCACTATAAACGAAGAATCAGAAAAAGGCGGTTCTGAATAACTTGCAAGCATCAATAGTCAAGTTTGTTAGATTCTTCGCCTGTTTATTTTTCACAGGATTCAAATAAGGTTTTGGGAAACGAACCATTTGCATCTTGCCGTGTTGGCGGACACCTCCGAAGCCGGGCGATTACTCGATTGGCGAGATCTCCTAAATAAAATAGATTGATGAGGTAACTTCAAGATGAGTAAAACAACAGCAGCTAAGAGTTTTTTGACTCTTCCTAGAAAGGTTGGGCGTGCCATAGTTAACAAAGGTGCCCTGATTGCATGTCCACTTCTGGGAACAGATAAGTTTGTCCAATTTTGCGAAGCTCGTGGCCTAACGGTCAATCGGGAGCGCTTGATCAGGCTCGAACGGCTCGGACTTTTCGCTCCTATCTTCCGGGTACAAACGCCACCAAGCAAGCACCGGAGCTTCGTGATTCCCCCAAAAGCAGATAACGACTGGTTCAAAGAAAAGTGGGCCTGGGACACGACCTCGGTGCAAGATGCTTATAAGGTTCCCGACTCCAAGGATCGCACCGTGGAGGGCTACTACTCAATTTTTCAGATCGGCCATCTTGGGCTTATTCTGAAAAGCATGACCAGATCGATACACATGGACGACTATCTGGAAACGCCCAAGCCGTCAGAGGTGAATTGGAACAAATTGGGTAAGCAATGGTTAAAACACGCCAAGAACTGTGCAAAAATGCTTTGTGACCATGAATGCTGTCGTAGCCAAGCCATACTTTGCCAGTTTATTTCGAACCGCTATTACCCTCTTACCCAGGGTGACCAACGTACGATCCGGGTATCTAGTGGAATTTTCTCGGACAAGTGGATCACCGTCTATAAAGAAAACTGGGATTGGAACGAATATGTTCGTTGCTGGGACCCACATAAAACCGAGAAACTGTTCCAACTCAACCCAGAGAAGTTGCGCCATGCTTATAAAGAGTTAGCAATCGCACAAGAAAGCTGCGACCCGATGGCCAACTGGTATCAACTCATCCAGTTTGTGTCGGTAAGTGAGCGGCGTAATCTTAAGGGTGATGCCCTCCGAGCTGAGTCGCTACGAGCCGGTGCACATATGCTGCGACTTCTTTATAGGGATTTATATGGTGGCGACCTACCGCACCCCAACGAAGTCACTGGGGGAATCATCACCCACATCCCTGAATTGGAGATTCGCCAGGATACGCGGCGTTACTTGGAGTTTGTAGCAAATCGCTACGGGGTGAATCCGCAGCCCAAACTATGCCTGATGGTTGAAGGACCTTCTGAGGAATTGGCGGTTCGGAAAATATTCGAGAACTGGTTTGAAATGCATCCCGGCAAACTCGGGATTGAAATCGTATCGCTCGGTGGTGTCGATACCGCGACCGGTGGAAAGAAAGATCGGTTTCGGGCGATTCTGCGCCTCGTTGATTACCTTCACCACCATCAGACATTCACATTTCTAATCCTCGATAACGAGAACTATGCGAAACGGCTAAAAGAAAAAGCCAGAAAGGCGAGGTCCATCCATCCAGGGCGCCGTTATGTTACCCGGCCGGAATACATAAAAATTTGGCGAAGATCGTTTGAGATGGACAATTTCTCCCCAACGGAGATTGCAACCGCGCTTAGTGCTCTGGTGCCGGAAAAGGTGCGCTTCACCAGTTCGGAAGTCAAAATGTGTATACAAAAAGAGAGAAATCACATGGCGTGCTTGACCGATCTTTATAAAGAAAGAACAGGTGGAGACATACCAAAGCCCAAGCTGGCGGAACAGCTTGTCGAGGGAATTTTTAAAAAAGGAGTGCGCCGTAAAATTGAGAACCGTCCAATCGTGAAAACACTGGAAAAGGTGGCTACTTTGGCTGCGGACAACCCTTTTCCCACAATGCTCAATATATGGGAACACAATCAGGACTCAAAAGTTCTTGCGAAGAAGGGAAGCTAGATAATATTGCCAATTCTCTACAGTATCCTTACCGAAGGGGGAAACTTTTTGGAGAGTATTTTGATTGTTTTGGTGTGTTTTAGCATATCAATTATCGAATTTCTGTATGAGACCCTGTGGCTGATTTTCGAACCCGCTGCTACTCTGCGTACAGCGGGTGTAGCACCAGAGTACACTCCCCTCCCCCCAATGGTCCATGGGAGATTTTGGATAAAGTTACCCGCGTGATTCCGAGAAGTACAATTCGGACTCTAAAGTCGACTCTCGTTTGGGTGTTGACTGCGATGTGCTTCCACTTCGTCATTACAACTTTTGTCGTAGGTGTCGAGGGTCATGAACCTTCGAGGATGCTCTGATGGGACACGAAAGAATTGGATTCCTTCCACTCTCCAGCAAGTGGCGGAAGTTGGTCACCGAGATTGGTGATGTTGGCGCCAATGCCGATGCTGCCCCGAGACTGGCCCACCGGACTCTACACCAAGTTCGTCGTCGGCTTGATGGGCTGGAGCAGGACACGGGCCTTCAGGCTGCCTTCTCGTTTATACTGGCCCTCTGCAGTCGTGGGTTGAAAGCGCCGGGCCCTGACCAGGGGCCATTGATCGATCTCGGTCAAAACCCGTCCCCCCTGGAGATTACAAGGCGTCTAAACACATGGATCGACGCCTACACGGAGTCTCTCGAGTATGCTGAACTTGCAAAGCGCTCCGGCGCAGACGCAATCGCCTATTGGACAAAGCGAAGCTCCCGTCAGCAGGAGCTATTCGATGCCCACCAAACTGCCGCCCAAATCTGGGGTGAAGCCGCAACCGGCCCAGCTTTCTCGGAGATATCGCGGGTCTTCTTCGGAAAACTACTGGAACGGTACTTGAAATACTTCCTAGAAAGAGAGGCTTCTACGCAGTTCCGCCGGATCGAAGATCGGGACGCGTTCAGCAAGAACCTCACGCGCCACGTTGACTCCGTCGCGCGACACGCCTTCGAAGCAAGCAAAATCACGCAGTCCTTTGCAGCTGGCTGGTATAACAAGAACGCGAGGGACGCGACACCTACATATGATGAAACACGGGGATTTCTTTCTTTTGCGCTCAGCAAGCTACGCCAAGAAATTCAACGGGAGGCTGGCGAGTGAGTCGGGAGGTGGTCAGCTTCTTCTGCAATGGGGCTAGTCAAAAGGACCTGTCAAATCCTCGTCCTCTGGAGTATCGCCCCGAGCATCCCGGTCGGAATGTGAACATAAGCCTTGCGTCATTTGTCAGGGATGTGTTCCACATCCCACAGCGGACCCTCGACCTTCTTGAGCTTGCAGCCTACACATACGCTGCGGATCGACTAGTTAAGCGAGGACAGAAACGAGCCGTTGAGTTTCATTCGTGGTCGCGACGAATCCATATGCGCATCAAGGTCCGTGATTTGGACTTTTGGCAGCGTTCCGAGGTCCGAGAAACCCTCTGCGGGTGCCTGAAGTTCATGACCGGGGATGCCGAGTTCTCGTTCTCGTTCGAAGGTGGTCACGCTACGGATCCTACCAGCCTGTTTGATCGAGAAGATTTCGAGCATCCTGCTAGAACCAAGAACACGGAAGTGACACTTTTTTCCGGTGGTCTTGACTCACTGAGCGGCGTATTGAGCAGTCTAGCACGCAATGACAGGTCGTTGGTGCTGGTTAGCCATCACGGTCAACCGGGCGTGAAGGGGGTGCAAATGCACTTGGCCGAGGCTTTAAAGGATCGTTATCCGCATCGAGTCCATCACTACGGCTTTACATGCACCTTCAAACGTGTCAGAGCAGCAGAGGAAACCCAAAGAAGCCGTTCTTTTCTTTATACATCGATCGGGTTTGCAATATGTCAGGCACTCGGATCTAGAGAACTAACAGTATACGAGAACGGCGTCACTAGCTTGAATCTTCGGCGTAGGGAGGACTTGGCAAACGCTCGAGCGTCAAGAACCACTCATCCTAGGGCCATAGCCGACCTCGAATGTTTCCTCAGACTCGTCGCGGACAATGATGCCTTCAAGATCACGACTCCGTTCCTGTGGAAAACCAAGCGCGCTGTCGTCGAAACCCTGGTTAAGTCTGACGGGGGACACTTAATTGCGAGTAGTGTTAGTTGTACCCATACATTCCAGAAAAATGCTAACGCAACTCACTGCGGACAGTGCTTTCAGTGTCTAGACAGACGAATGGCCATGTTTGCAGGCGGTGTTAACCATTTCGATGATCCAGGTCTCTACGCTGCCGACATCATTCGCAAGCCAATCCTTGATGCAGAGGGGAGGACCACTGTGGTCGACTACGTTAGGCAAGCGGCTAGTTTTGCAAAGAGTACCGCCGGTAGCTTCGGCCAAGAGTATCTGTCCGAGCTCGCGGCTCTCGGGAACGACGTTCCCTGCACTACCAACGATGTTGAATTGACTGAACGGGTTTGGGAACTGGTCCATGCGCATGGCGAGAATGTCCGCTATGGTATCCGCAAGATGCGGGAGTTGTACGATGACCCGTTGGGTGACCTTGCGCCAGGCAGTCTGCTCGGGCTCGTAGCGTCCCGCGAGCATCAACGCCTGCCCGCGGTTAGGTTGGCGGATGCAATCATGCGAATCGTCAACGAAGCAGTAGGAAATCTCTTTGCAGTGCAATGGCCTGCCGACGAGCGCGATCTGAATAGCAAGCTGGCCTCTCTGATCGGCTCTCACAACGAGTTGACAAGTGAACATCCAACGGTGTCGTTCGCTTGTGCGGGCGTGGCTCCGGATCACACAGTTGAGAATTCCGATCTGCTAATTGAAGCCAAGTACATCCGAGGACATACGCCTCCATCTAAGGCATCAGAAGGAATTGCTGCCGACCTCACCAAGTACCCTGAGAGGGCCCATATCCTGTTTATCGTGTACGACCCCAACAGGAAGATTTCAAATGATCCCCGGTTTGCTCACGACTTCGAAAAGAAGGGCCGTTGCTCCATTCTTATAGTGCGATGAACGGCAGCTGAAACCACATATCATGTTCCAGTGAAAAAGGCGGTTTAAAACTGACCCACTATGGGCGGTTTAGATTTGACCCACCTGAGAGGGAAAAGCGGGAGGGGGGGGAAGCGAAGGCCGTAGGCCGAAGCTTCCCCCCCCCCTCCTGGAGAGATTTTGGTTGATCGAAACAACTCCGCATCGACCTTGCTGTCGTTTTTTAATGACTCAAGAGATGCTCAACATAGATCAACACATGGATATCAAACTCTTACATCGACAAGGCCACTCCATCCGAGCCATAGCGCGGATGTCGGGACATTCCCGCAACACCGTTCGAAAGGTTCTGGCTGCTAAAGGTCCCCCGGTTTTTAATACCCCCAGGCGGGCAAGCAAACTGGACCCTTTCAAAGACTACCTGAAAAAACGCATTAATGAGTGCAACCTCTCCGGGGTGCGATTACTGGAGGAGATTCGCGCCATGGGTTATGAAGGTGGTTACACCATTCTCAAGACCTATCTGCGTACCCTGCGCCCACGCACCAGCGCTAAGCTCACCGTACGTTTCGAGACCCCTCCCGGAGAACAGGCTCAATGTGATTGGGGCCATTGCGGCCGTTACAGGGACGCCTCCGGACAATTACAAAGCATCTATGCCTTTGTTTGGGTGCTGGGGTTTTCCCGTTTCATGTACGTCTGTTTTACCACCCGCATGCACTTGAAGAGTCTGGTGCGTTGCCATCAGAAAGCTTTCGATTACTGTGGTGGCTGGCCCCGCTCCATCCTCTACGACAACATGAAACAGGTCAGATTGGATGCCAAGAGCTGGAACCCTCACTTCATGGACTTTGCCGATCATTATGGCATTGTGGCCAAAACCCACCGGCCCTACCGGCCGCGCACCAAGGGCAAAGTCGAGCGCATGGTGCGCTATGTCAAAGACAACTTGCTGAACGGATGCCGCTTTGCCGATCTGGAGGACTTGAACGCAAAAGCGCTCATCTGGCTGGAACAAACCGCCAACCGGCGCGTGCACCAGACCACCGGACAAAGGCCCTGTGATCTATTGCAACGCGAACAACTCACTGCTTGCCACACCATCGCCCATTACCGATGGGTGGAGCGGGAGCGCCGGGTCGTCAACTCCGAGGCCCTGGTGCTGTATCAAAAAAGCTACTACTCGACGCCCGTCATGGCCACCGGGCAGTCCGTGGTGGTGGAAGCGCGGGGACAAACCATCTCCATTCGCCTGGGCGACACCATTATCGCCGAGCATCCCCGCGCCGAGCGACCCGGTCAACGCGTCGAACAAAAGCCCCATGTTCAAGAGCGTTGGGAGCGGGTGATGGAAGAAGCCGCCAAAGCCCCGCCACCCGCTCCCCGCTGGGTCATCGGAGCATCCCATGAGGTGCAGACCCGGCCTTTGAACGTCTACCAGGAGATCACATCATGAGCCGCATCTACGAAGCTAAAGCGGCCGAGGGACTCGAAGAACTGGGAATGAACACGGCACGCGAACTCCTCGATAGCGCCGCCCAGAATGCAGCGGCCAAGAACTGGTCCTATTCCCACTTCCTGGGCTACCTGCTCGATGCCGAGCTGAAGAGCAGACACCAGCGTAGGGTGGAGGTCAATACACGCTTCGCCCACTTCCCCTACCACAAGCATCTAAAGGACTTTGACTTTAGTGCACAGCCCTCCATTGATCCGAAACTGGTGGACGAACTGGCCACCCTGCGCTTCCTCTCAGAAGGCCGGAACATCGTATTGTTAGGGCCACCGGGAGTGGGCAAAACCCACTTGGCCATCGCTTTGGCCAGCAAAGCCCTGCAAGCCGGTCAACGCGCCTACTTCATCAACGCCATGGACATGGCCCGCAAACTGGCCGAAGCCACCGAACGCAACCACCTGCCAAGGCTGATCAGAACCCTCACCAAGATGCGCCTGCTGGTGCTTGATGAAGTCGGATACCTGGAACTCTCCAAGCCCCAGGCCAGCCTTCTGTTCCAGGTCATCTCCATGCGTTACGAAGCCGGCCTGCCCATCATCCTTACCTCCAACAAAGCCTTCGGAGATTGGGCTAGTGTCTTCGCCTCAGACCCCGTCCTGGCCTCCGCAGCCCTGGACAGACTGCTACACAGATCAACCATCATCAACATACGCGGCGATTCCTACAGGCTCAAAGAAAAGCGCCTGGCTGGCATCACCACCACCATCAACAACCTCACATAATAAACCTATCATCAACCAGAATCTCCTGCACCCAAGGTGGGTCAGTTTTAAACCGCCCCAAACGGGTCAATTTTAATCCGCCATTGACACCAGCTGCGGGTCTGGACTCTCTCCCAAAGAGACCGAGGTTGTCGGTTGGGACCAACCCCGCTTGTGGCGACCGGCTATTCCCAATTTTGGCTTTTGAAACCGAGGCTATTGGCGTTCTCGGAAACGGCTCTTCTAATCTGATCAGATGCTCCGTTCGGGAAGTCGGCAGCGATTTCCAAAGTTACGCGGAGGTTCGCGTTTGGATCGCTTGTGAGTATTTGGATGATTTCATCGGCGACCTCAAACATCTTCATCTTTGCGATCGTCGCATCGATGTCCACAGCTCCGTGGAAAGATGTTGTCTTCGGCTCTTCTACGGCAGGCTTCGATCCTTCGCCAGGCGTTGGGGTCGGCTGATCTCCTCCGGTTCCAGCCCCTCCGTCACCTTCGACTGTACCGCCTTCGGGGGTTGGCGCCGGTATCTGTGCGGCCTGATAGTTTCCGGCAGCTTTCGGCTCGATAAGGAGGAGCGTGTCATCCACTTGGATGTTGGCATCGCCAAACTCGAACCCATCGAACTTGCCGTCGTGTTCGCCGTAGGCAGTGCCAAAGAAATCCTTGCTCGTAACTCCTTTATAGATGGTCTGCTCGAAAACGTGCCGGTTTCGGAGCCGTGAGAGGTAGCAGTAGCGTTGCATGTCCTCCCAGACGGCCAGGGCGTTGACCGAGTTTCGGTCGTGCTTCCAGTAGAAACGCTTGAGCACACTGTCGCGAAGGTGGATCGGCGACCAGACTGCGATCACAAGCTCGTTTTCGCTACAAACTCGCTCCACCTCCGGGCCGATACCCGTGCCTGATGTATTCAGAAGGAACGCTTCCACGGTCGGATCACGATCTGTCGGAGCATTCATGTAAGGACAGAGTATCCAGCGGAAGCACTCGCGTGCGACCCGAGGCAGGGTGTCTTCAGCCCCTTGCAACTCGCGCTTAGCTTGGCGCTCCTGTTCGCGATCTATATTCAGGCGACGGTCTTGGACGTCATTGAGTATGGATTTCCAAGCCAGCACCCTCCTTGTGGCATCATCCAGTCTTGACAGCGTGTCGTGATCCGGCGCGAGGAACAGCAGCCGGTTTCCGCGGTATCGGGGTTTCTCGCCATTTTTCCGGATGAAGTCGCAGACCTCCCCGAAAGCCAGCCTCGGCTCGCTCTTGCTGTAGAACTTCTCCGGTGGCAGGACCACCAATCGAAGCGCGCTATCGTCCGGCACGTCGCTGTTCGGGGTGAACACGTGGAGGCCATCAACCAAGCTGATCGATCCGCAGAGCCTCCGCACGATTTCCGCGACCTTCGGGCGAACGTCGCGCTTCTTATCAAAGCGGCGCTTCCGCTCTTCCATTTCGCGACGCAGGTTGGCACGAGTGTCGAACCAGAAGCGTTCCATGTCCTGTCCGCGTTCTCCGTTGCTGTTGAGGTAGTGAAGCGTGTCGCTCAACCGGCCAAGGGCATCGGTATAGAGAGCGCTGCTCTGTGCCGGTTGCAGACAGCCAAGTAAGATTCTCGGTCGCGTCAGTCCACGGGCCGCGCTCGGTTTCATTGCGACCGCGCTCGGAGCCGTTCCGAGGAACACCGTTCGGGCAACCCTGCGGGCCGCATGGACGGAGCCAAAACGCGGCTCACGATTTTCCATTTCAGTGGTTTCCGCCCGCTCGCCGTCGACGTCGCGTTCGAGCACCGGATCCCAACCGGCTTGCAAGTAGTAGAGCAACTCATTGCGAGTCTCTCCATCGTAAAGTGGGATGCTGCCCGGCAGGATCATGTAGTCCTTGTTCTGATCCTGCCAAAGCCGGTAGATAACCTTTGCCATGAGCTTGAGGACTCCGCGCGTGCGCTGAAATCCTTCAATCGTTGTCCAATCTTCATAGAGCCGATCGAAGACTTCCGGATGAATTGGATAGGACTGGCGCATCCGGTCCTGATAACGGCTTTCCTGTGTTTCGCTGGGCAGCTTTGCGCCTTCGGCGACATAGGCTGATGCGAAAGCGTGGCAGACCTCATCGCGTCCGGATTCATCATGCACCGGCTCGAAGAGTCGCCGCCGGACGATTTCGAAGGCCTCTTCCGTGGCCACTGGCTTCCAGAGGGCCTGAACCCGGCCAAAGGTCTTTTCCAATGCTCGCAGCGCGGCTACGCCTTTACTGCTTCCGGCCTCCACCTCCGATTCCGGCAGCGTCCCGAGCAGGACAGCATTCGGAACGAGCTTGGTTGCCTCGGTCAATGCCTGGACAAAGGACAGGTTGCTATCGTAGGTGCCGCCGCTGATCTTCTCGCTGTCTGAAAACTGCCGGATGTAAGCGACGAGTTCGTCGATCAGCGTCACACATGGCGCGTACTTTTCCAGTAGTGCGCGCAGGGTTTCCTTGCCCGGAGAGGTTCCGTTCGCGTCCGCTTCCTTGACCAACGCAAAACCTTCTTCGCCGCCCAATTGCCAAGCCAGTTCGCCCCACAGCGTTTGGACCTTCTGCTTCCCATGTATCCGCGCTTGTCCCGGCCCGCGGTCGGACCCATCGAGCACCACAACGCGGGCCCTCGGGACATCCATTACCCCCGCTGCGTCTAGCAGGCCCGACACGCCGGGTAGATCGCTCAGAGACCCGGTCCGGCGGGCCAAGTGATAGACGGCCAGCATGGTGTGCGTCTTGCCGCCCCCGAAAGCCGTTTGCAGTTGGATGACCGGATCGCCGCCCTTGCCATTCAGTCGCTTCGCGACGGAGGTCAACAGCAGACGCATGCCTTCCGTGATGAAGGTCCGGTCATAGAAAGCCACGGCGTCTTGATATTCCCTTGAGGCCATACCGGTGTGGACGGCGGTGATGTCGGCCGCAAACTCCGACTGTTGAAACGTTCCCTCCAGCACGTCGGGATGCGGTGTCGCTACTTCTCTCCAGGGTTTCATGATCTGTCTCTCTTTATATTCTAAAGTGGGTCCTCCATGTTATGAATGGCATCAATGCCGGCTTGGGTCGTTTGGTATTTCTGATGCCGACTTGTGGGCTTTTCTGGAATCGTCATTGCGAGATAGCCACGCCGCAGCAAAGGATGGATAACTTGGCGTCTGAACTTGGTGCGGTCTCTACGCCCTGAATCCTTCATTAATTACGGTAACTTTCTGGCTTCCAAGCATTTAAGTAGAACTTCGACTTGGTGCCTATCTTAGTGCCCACTTGATCCATCGTGTGGAAGGTTTCCTTCGGGTTCCAGCCTTCCTTGAATTCGAGGCGATCCCACTCGACCACATGGCCGGAGAGTAAATCCTGGATGTTGATGGGTAGTGGCATTTCGCAAACCAGATGGGTACTTATTCAAATAGATAGCGTTGCTTCGGGGCTGGGGCGGTGGCGGCGCTCTCTATTGCCGACCAACTCGTGATGAGTTCGTTGTAGGCGCGGGCGTCCTCGGCCCAGTTCTTGCGCTCGCAAAGCGTGTAAAGCCGATAGGCGAGTTGACGGATCGCTTCGGCTTTGTCGGCCACCACTGCCAGAACCATTCCGGCCTCCGCTTCTCCGCCTTGTTTCAGGACGCGGATCAAGTGGTGAAGCGCTTCCCAGACGGGCAATCGCTTGTCCCTCGTTGCATCCCAGTCGGCGGGATACTCTCGCCATTTCAGCAGCCTTACTTTCCCTTGACCGGACTCCAGGACCCCGGAGGCGTTCACGCCATCCACGCTCGTTCCCTTGGCCCGGGCCAGGGTGTCAGCTTCCCCGAAAGCGCCCGCGGTCCATCCCGTATGTTCGAACCAATGTAGGCAGAACGACGTATGGGCATCGAAGTCGTCTTCGGCCAGAAACCGGTTGATGAGTTGGAGGGCCGTCTTTACGCTCATGGGAGAACCGTCAGCTTCCAGAACCGCCTTATATTGCGAGAAGACGGCCATGCCCGGACCAATAATTGCTTGCGATAGATCGACGGGGGCTACCGGGGAACGGTTATCCCCAGGCCCCTTTGTCATTTCATCGAGCGCTTCGGGTAAGACTTGGTTGAGTTCGCGTTGGAAATCACGGCGAGAACAGGTGGGGGCATCGGCAGGACGTTTGCGGCAGACGAGAACAACACTTGATGCAAGCGCATTGGTGCCCGAACCGATCATCCGGTTACTTAACTCGGTTCTCATCGGCCATGTTCCTGTTAATTGAAGTCCTGAAGTGTTAACGGCGCCGAGGAATGTTACCCAACCCGGTGAAAGGGTGCCTTCAGTCCCCTTGGTTTCCGACTGTTTAAAGGCGTAGTATATTGTGATCGGTGACGAAGCGTGCCCTTGCTCTGCAAGACGAGTCATTGCATCCGTCATCCCATCTAGGAAGAAAGACTCCGCCGCCTGCTTACTTCCATGACGGTAAGGTGTCGCCACCAATTCTTCGGCCTTGGGAACGGCTATTGTAGCAAACAAAGAGGGGAGAACTGGACGCAGGGTGCGCCTTAGCCACACATAAAAAAAGTCAGAGAGGTCAGCGTAGCCTATATTGTCGTAATAGGGAGGGTCTGTGGAAATCAACTTGTTGCGGGAAAGTTCCTGTGTTTGGGCATCATGTTGAAATGCCTTACCTGCAATGGATATGGATGGATATACCTTTATCGTTTTTTCTGCCCATCCAATTGCGCTCATGGCATTGCCAGTCGAACTTGAGAAAGGATTTGCTTCTGCAAAATCCCAAACCATCGGAAGGGCTTGCCGCCCAAAGGTATTCCTGATCAGTTCTTTACTGGAGTGCCATGAGCAAAGAGAACTCCAATAGTCAGAGCCTTTATCCACTGCAAAAGCCAGATAAACACTTATCGCTTCGGCGTAGGCTTTGGCGCCAGCGCCATTCGCTTCAATTCCCTTGGGATCGTTGGACATGCCGGCAGCCAGAGCATCCTGCTCGATTTGCTTTCGTGCCTCCGTCACTTGATCGCTGAAGGTCGTCAACGCCACCAACTGGCGCGGGGTGAAGAGATCACCAAATGTATCAAAACCGTAATTCGATACATTTACACGGCATTTGCCATGTAGTTTAGCTTCGGGTTTCCAATTTGGGGAAGCTTCACGCGCTGTTTGTTCATGTTTTTCTAAGGGCGGGATATAGACTCGACCACGATTACCCGCCGCCACAACGGCCATGAGGCGCACCCCCATGCGTCCGGATTGGCCCTCGCGTCGAATGTAGTCATAAGGAATCGGAGCGCTCGACATCAAGCACCGGAACGCCCTCCTTCGACCGGCGCTGGTCCCCGCCTTGGCCTTGCCGGGATTCGCCGGAACTCCGTTCCACACCCGGATCCGATATCCCCGCTCGTCGATCACCGGCCGGACGTATGCCTCCTTTCCCTTCTTCGTTGAAAGCATCCACGTCGACGCGAGCGGCACCTCGATATCGGCAAACGCAGGATTCGGGCTCTTCACCGTCCGGGCCCAAATCCAGGCGATCACCGTCAACTTCTGCCCAACATATTGCTTTAGGTCAGGTCGCTCATGGGCCATTTCGGCTGTCACTTCAACCGGAGGATAAAGATGTCCGATGCGCTTCTCGGCCTCACGGCGCATCCACTCACCGTAGTAGCGCACGTCTTCGGCCAAACCGGTTGCGCCTCTCCAAGACCCGCTGGCCCCACCGAACTTGCGTCGCGCTTCGGGGTTGACCGGCGGCATCCCGGCAAACCTCGGCGGTATCTCGATCATGGCCTTATTGATCAGCACCGCGACCGGATTCAAGTCGCTCGCGTAGGCCTCCAGCCCAAGCCTTTGCGCTTCAAGCGGAATCGCCCCGCCACCTGCAAAAGGGTCGTGAAGTCCCGGCATCTTGTCGGGGTTGAAGAGTTCTTTAGCCTCGGGATGGCCCTTGTTTATCTCACAGGTTTCGATCCAAGACTTGCGGATTTCAACCCGCGCCCGCTTCAGAACAACCTCGTTTGTCGTGTTCTCCCACTTAACGAGGTCTTCAATGATCTTGAAGAGTCGTTTCCGGCTCGCGGCCCATGATCCCTTTAGATGCCCTGGAGGAATTTTGCCGGGATGCTCCATCTCCCATTTCCAGGACGGATCGTTCACGAGCTGCGAGAAGATAACGGCCCGCGCCGCCGCCAGTGGTCGCCGGGCCCACCACAGGTGCAGCGTGCTCGGGTGTCCGTGCCGTATCGACTTCTCCCGAACCGAAGCCGCGTTGATGGCGTTCAGCGGGAGCGCGACCTCAATGAGTTTCTTGGGCGATTTTATGGGAAAAGACATTATAAATTTTGGATTATGAAACAACGTCAGCGATCCTGTCTTTGAGTTCTTGTAACTCGGGGCACAACTGGTAGAGCCCCTGCATGCTGGACAGGCTCTCTCGGATCATGATGTCGCGACCGCCACCTGCTCGCCGAGGATCGCCGTGCTTGCTCAGGAGCGGCTCAAAGTGATCTTCCTTCATTCGCATCGAAGTTCTCACTTTTTGCCAGGGCTGTTGGATCTCAGACCGATAGGCAACGCACGGGTAGATCTCGATTTCGGGTTGTGCAGGGCAGCAAAGAAGATTCACGGATTGTTCCGCCAACGTTATTTCCAGGCTCTTCATTGCTTCAGGTGTTGCTCGGTCCGCATCGGGGATAAACAACCAAAGATCGAAATACCCATAGCGAACCGGCAACTCCTCCCGAATGGCTCTCACTGCCTGATCGTAGCCTTCCAGTCTCGGATTTGTCAAAACGGTCACCTTTGCATTGGGTTTGCCTGCGTCTGCCAGGAGCTTCTCGACTAGCGGCTTGAGGATGTAGCTGTTGTGCGTGGGATCCTCAGGTATTACGAGAACCTTAAAGCTCATAATGCCGCCTCCATCCATCCCTCCGCAAATAGATCACCAATAGGCTGCTTGGCTACGATGTCTTCGAAATGGGGAATTTCCGTAAGCGGACAGATGCGCGATTCACCGCTTTCTTCGTCGCGTTTGCAGAAGAAGGTGTGCGCATACTCATCCCCATTCAACCATGCTAGAACTATAGGTGAATGGGTGGTGACGAAAACCTGTGTCCCGGTGATTGAGGCCTGCTTGCGTAGAAGCTCAACGAGAAGTCGAAGGCGGCTGGCATGGATGCCATTTTCGATCTCCTCAATCGTCATTATCGCAGGCATGTCAGGTTGGAAAAGGGCTGCTGCAATAGCAGCGAAACGAAGTGTGCCATCGCTCAGTACCGGAGCTGGAAACTCCTTGGTTCCTTCCTCTAAACAAAAGAGAGGTTCTCCAACAGCCCCCTTGAGTATCTTGATGTCATTCACCTCTTGGGGCCTTAGATGACGTAACCAAGTGAGGTAGGCGTCCTTCATTTTCGGGTCATCAATCAGGTTCTGAATAAGGGCAGCGAAATTTTCCCCGTGTTCGCCCATTCTCTCAATGCTTTGAGCCTTCGAATATTCGCGTAGAAGAGCTGGCCATGGGTCGAGCCGCTGCATATTGGCCAGCCCCAAAAGAAAATCCGATGCCGCTTCACGTTCAGCCTTCCTTCCCATCTTTCCCTCCGCGAATTGGCTTAAAACAGGTTTTCTGGGCTCATATTCATAATGACGCGGGCGCCCGGGATTCTTTCCGTAATGGGCCACCTTGAAGAAGGGGCGATCCGGATCATTGGAAGCGCCGCTGGAATCGTATAGTCTTCCAAATTTCTCGAAAGTAACCCGTAGCTTGTTTGGGTTGAATGCAAACTGCCAACCTTCCGGAGTCGTTCCCGATTGAACAACCTCTATTCTGGTCAAATTATTAAGACCATCAAGAAATGCCAGCTTCCCACTCCCCCCACGTATCTGTTCCCAAACTTCGGCCGTCGCGCTTCGAGGCTTACCATCGATGATTTCTGAGAGTGTAAAGCCATTCCCAACTCCCTGAAGAAATCTGAAGACATCGAAGAGGTTAGATTTCCCACTCGCGTTTGAGCCAATTATAAAATTAAGGCTTCCAAATCTTAATTTGAGATCTTTGAAACTTTTGAAGTTTTTGACTTTCAGGTTATTGATCATATCGAACTCTGTGATTTTTTTAGTAGTTCGCCCAGATCGTAATTGATCGAAGCGACGCCGTAGTCCGGTTCCTGGGTAAATGGGTTCTTGAGGTAATAGGGTCCATCGGTCTTGTCGTTTTCATGGACCAGCACGATTGCGAGAATGAATTTTTCCGCCTGATTGAGGGCGTAGAGAATTTCGTTGCGGGTGACCGTAATTGATGGGGCGCCCTTGGCGCGGCCCTTCACTTCGATGTGGCGGGCATCGGGTTGAACGCCGTTCTCGGCTGGGGGATACGACGTGACATCCCATCCGCATTTCTGCGCCGAGACATCGACGCAGCGACAGCCGCGCGATTTCTCGCTTTGTATGACGGTTTGCATGGCAAGCTTTTCGACTTTGGCTCGGGCTTCGGGATTGCTGCTAAAGATTCCAGGTTTTTCCGGTTCGCCCTTCAGCTTATTCAGCAGGCCGACGGGGACAACGAGCGCTCCACTCAAGACCACCGGTGTTGCCGAGGTGACGTGGCGCATTGCATTAAGGGATTTCTTCCGGCTCTCCAGCCGGTTCTTCAGATCGTTAATGATTCGGCGTAGATTTTCCAGATTCAGGCGCACATCTTTGCCTGCCGCCCTGTCCTCGGTCAGTTTGATGAAGCGATCCGACCAGAAGGAAATCTCCTTTTTGAGCCGTTCGTTCACGGCGTGGAGCGTCTTGTCCACTTGGGCGATCCGTCGCTCCGCGACTTCGTTGTAGTGTTCGGGAACCAAGGTCGTTGCCGCGAGTTCAAGCGCCTTTTGATCGAGTGAGGCATTCAGCCAGTCGGCCGACAGCAAGTCTTGCAAAAGTGTCTTATCCGCGTCTTCAACAGGTTCCAGGTCGAGGTGCGGCGCCCACCCGGCAAACTCGGCCTTGCCCTCGCGACCCACACGCACGAATTGCAGTCGCTTGGAGAGAACGGCTCCCTCGCCAGAGCGAACCTCGTGAGTCAGGAGAAAGAGGAGTGAAGGCTCTTTACCTGCATCCGTCGGATCGACGAGGACCGCGCCCTGCCGGAGCAAGTTCGCGTGGCGTTCGAGGATGACATCGCTCGCCGATAGCATGAGTGGATGGCCGGGGTGTAGCATGACGGCCATCGGGGCATTCGGCTTGTCGTCGAGCCGGACGGCCTCTTTTGTGAAGCAGACCCGCTCGTAGGCCTTCAGCACCGGGGCGGAGTCTCGACGGTTACGGCCTGTAATCTGCCGGTCGCGGTCGCGCAAGGCGCTCGGGACATAGGTGATCTCCCACCGGTCCGGTTCACGCGGGTAGATCGATCCTCCCAAGGTCTCGAAAGCCTTCATGAAGAAGGAGCGGACGAAGAAAGGCTGAAGGCGTCGCGCCTCGGCCTTTTCCAAATCCTCTTTCACGGAGAAAAGCCGCTCCGTTCCCATGTGTTCCTGGGCCAGCGCGTTCCGATCGAGCAGGTTGCGAATGTGGGTCTCGTCGAGTGCGGAGTCGATGGTCTGCTGCAAACGTGCCCGGACCTCCGGCCGGTCGTTGTAGCGGATCGCATCCATGAGCAGGTCTTTCAGGCTTCGCTCTTCAAATACATCGCCCAGCACATCGAAGACGCGTCCCTTGAACGCTTCGCTGATCGTTTCGAGCTTCATCAGGAGGCGGTGGTAAACGTCACCCTCGCGGGTCTCCTTGGCCACGAGGTTCCACAGGTGGCAAACCTCTTGCTGCCCGATGCGGTGTATGCGTCCGAACCGCTGCTCTATCCGGTTCGGGTTCCAGGGCAGGTCGTAGTTCACCATCAGGTTGGCGTTCTGCAGGTTCACACCTTCTCCCGCTGCATCCGTTGCCACCAGCACGCGAACATTCTTGTCCGAGCGGAAGAGCGCCTGCATCTTGCGTCGTTTGTCACGATAGGTTCCGCCATGTATGGTGACGATGGAATCGTGGTTTCCGAGAACTCCGGCAATTCGCTCGTGAAGGTAGGTAAGCGTCGCTCGGTGCTCGGTAAAGACGATCAGCTTCCGAAGCCTTCCGTCCGTGTCCCGTGTGTGCGGGTCGTTTTGAAGGATTTTTGAAAGTTCGTCCCACTTTCGGTCTTTGCCCGAAGCAACCAGGCCGTTTGCTTTTGCGACCAGCCCTTCAAGGATGCGAATCTCCTGTTCAAGCTCGTCAATGGTTTGTGCCGCGGTGGCTTGGTCGACCAGTTCCTCTACGAGATTCTCATGTTCTTCGGCGTTGAGGTCATCTTCGTCTTCCGGGATGTCCTCAAGCTTTGCCGCTATGAGGTTTCGCCCACGCGCCCCGAGTTTCTCTTCACGGAGGCGATTCTCCAATCGATTCCGGCGATTCTTGAGTGACTGGTAAATCGCTTCCGGGCTGGATGCGACACGTCGCTGAAGGGCTGTCAGGGCGAATCCAATTGAGCCCCGACGCTTCCCGTCGAGTTGATCGGCTTTTCCCATCTCCGTCGTGACGTATTGGGTGACGGCCTCATACATCTCCGCCTCAAGGTCGGAGAGTTTGTAGTTGATTGTGTAGGCTCGGCGCTCGGGGAACAGGGGCGTCCCGTTGAATTTCACGAGTTCCTCTTTTACCATGCGTCGCATAAGGTCTGACGCGTCGATCTTGTGAACACCGTCTCGGAACTTCCCGTAGAAGCGGTCGGAATCGAGCAGCGACAGGAACAACTGGAAGTCTTCCTCTTTGCCGTTGTGCGGCGTTGCCGTCATCAAAAGGAGGTGGCGAGTGTGCCCTCCGATCTTTTCCCCGAACCGGTAGCGTCCTGTCTTCTTCAGCTCTGAGCCAAAGTAATGCGCCGAGAGTTTGTGCGCTTCATCGAAGACGACCAGGTCCCAGGTGTCCGAACAGAGCTTTTCCTGAAGCTCTTCGTTTCGCGCCATCTGATCGAGCCTCGCGATGATGCGCTCATAATCTTCAAATGGATTACCTGATGGTGATGATGCCTCCAGATCGCGGGAGTAAACCGGAAACTCCAAACCGAACTTTTCAAACATTTCGTCGCGCCACTGATCGACCAGTGATCCGGGAGCCACTATCAGAATGCGGCGGGCATCGGCACGCATGATGAGTTCCCGAATATAGAGACCAGCCATAATCGTCTTCCCCGATCCGGGGTCGTCCGCCAGAACGAAACGCAAGGGCTGCCGGGGGAGCATCGACTCGTAGACAGCCGTAATCTGATGAGGCAATGGCTCCACGTTCGAGGTGTGGACCGCCATCATTGGGTCGAAGAGAAAGGCTAGGTCGATTCGCTTTGCCTCAACGGAAAGCTTGAAGGCTTCACCGTCTCCATCAAACGACCAAGGGCTCTCGGCAGTGGCAACCGCGATGGAACCTTCGCGCCCTCGATCCAGCAGGGTTTCCCGAATAGATCCGTCCTGCAGCTTATAGATCAGTTGGACAGAGTCGGGGCCGATCCTGACCGGAGTAATTACTTGGACCAATGTTTCCGACTCGATCCCGGTCAGCGATTGTCCAGCAGTGATTTCCTCAAGTTTCATGAAATAGTGGGATAAAGGGGATGGAGAAGGTGATGATCAAGCTCTACCAGACGAGACTGGCCACCTTAGCGGTTTAGTCTCTTACTCCATATCCTCCGGGCTTCCAAACGTTCGTCGCTATTCTTACCAGGTTGGGGGATGTCTCTGTCGGAAGAAATCGGAACGCGAGCCAGAAGGCGTTTCGGTGGAAACACCCCACGGAAGTTGAGTCCAGCTCCATCGATCGAAAAATTACTGATGTCCGATCTGAGAATGCGTACTGCGTAGACAACGGGAGGATGTTCTTCGTTTTTTCTGTAGGATTTGAACTTATCGAGTTCTTTTTAGAGATCCTCAGGACATTCAAGGGCGTCAAGAAATTGATCAATTTCATGAAAGGTCTCACCGAATTCGAATTCTCCGTTTGCCGCATCCCAGGATTCTTCGCTGTCGTACCCAGCAACAAGGGCATCTTGAGATAGGACTACGCGACGGTCCCGAAAGAATGTCCTGGCAGACTCCGGGTTTCTGATTATTTCTGCAATCTGACTAATGGCACTACGCATGAGCCTAATGGTCTCACCACCAGGCTCCTCTACAGCATAACGCGCCGCTCTCTCGAATGTCTCGGCGAGGGAAACAGCGCGGATACCTTCGTTAACCCGACTAAAACTCAATAATGCTGAAAATGCAGGGGAAACATAGTGCCAGGTCTTCCAATAGGTAATAAAGGATTGCACATCATCCCAGTAACTTGGGGTTCCATCCTGATGGCCGAGTCCGCAGGACTCTATTGAAGAAGAATACGACCCGGAGGTCCCATGATAGAGAATCCAACCATACTCAAGAAAGGATGCGAGGGGATTACTCGACAGATCGTCTATAATTTCCTGCACAATTCAACCTCCTGTTTAGGGTTCACCATCGGCCCATGGAATCCAAAGGAGCAATGCAGTATAAGCCTGCTATCGGAGATTCTTGCTTCAGATGAATTGAACGCGAACACACTAAGAAAATTACGCCCTCCAGATTGAGCATCAAAACCCTAATTGCGAGGCATGGAACATCAAGGAGGAAAAGGGTAGAGAAAAGTTTCTGAGATTCTGAGGTGCCGAGATGCTGAGAGAAGAGGATTAACCACGGATTACCTGCCTGTGCGTCACACGCAGCCAGGAACGGATGTAAACGGATTGAAACTGCAATGGGTTTGCAACTGCGCTGCAATGCGGCTGCAGGCGGGCTGCAATGTGGTTGCAGGGTGGCTGCAAAGGGATTGAAGGGGGGAGGAAGAATCAGGAATTGAATAGAGTTTCTGAGATGCTGAGCTACCGAGATGCTGAGAGGAGAGGATTAACCACAGAGGACGCAGAGGGCACAGAGGGGGGGAAGCGCGCCAAGGCGCGCGAATTAGGAATTGGGAGGGAGAGGGATTAACCACAAAAAGCGCAAAAGACGCAAAGGCGCGCGGGGGCGCGCCACTTAGGAATTAGGAATGGGGGAGAGGAGAGGGGGAGAGAGATCAGAATTTCGAGGATGTAAAGGTTCCAGGAATTTTGTGTTTTTTGCGTTCTTTTGTGGCTAATCATCCTATTTCCTGTTGGAGCGTAGCTCCATCCTGTTGCAGGAAGGCATCAAGCGAAGCGTTGTTTTATGGGAACCACGTTAGAAATCCTGTTGGAGAATTTGACCGTGATATCTTTCCCTAAGGGTGGGTCAATTTTAAACCGCCATTGACACCACATCACGAGTATCATCTCGGTAGCGAGGTGAATTCGTTCCTGCAATCCCTTTGCAGAACGCCTATCGCCACGGTTATTGCGCCACAAGGAGTGCCGACTGCCTTCACGGATCATTTCCCATCCCTGCCGTCGAAGGCGCTTCAGCAGTTCGAGCCTTTTCATGCAATAACAACTTTCTCCTCCTTGTGGTCTTCTCCCGCCGCATCCAAGGCTTCGCTCCGATTGAACTCCAGCACTTCGGAAAGGGTTTCGACAAGGCTTTGCCTCAATTCTTCACGAGTGCGTTCCTGGCAGTTCACACCAGGTATTTCCTCAATCCAGCCAATCCACCAATCCCCTCTGCGTTTAATTATCGCCGTGTATTCCATGTTCATCTCCTTATCTCCACGGACAGGCAACCTTCGATGGCCTCGTACAAGTTGGTCAACAACTCTTCAAAGGACTCCCCTCGAGTAGCATATCCGGGGATTGAAGGGACTTTCGCCCAGTAACCGCCTTCTTCCGCTTGATCTATTACAACTTTCAATTTCATCGTTTCTTCCCGGTAAATTTGAAATATCTTTCGTTCCAGTATCTTTCCAGGTCTGTCGCAATTGTGGTTTTTTATCGGACAAATTCACTTTCTACAATGAAAAGTCGGGGACAAGATTGTCCCCGCTCACGTGCTTTCCACAATAGCATTTGTGACTCATCTGAGAGCAATTAACGGGCTTTGTCGCTCACACGTGAGCCACAAACCCTTGATGTTTGGTATAGCATTAATATGACGACTCACGTTGCTCGGATGCCCCATGTTCAGACGTTGGGTTATCCACGGATTATCACGGATGGAAATGTAGGAGCGACTTTACGCCGCGATCCTTTGGGAATAACCAAGGATGACACGGAAAAATTAACCACAGAGGGGGGAGCGCAGGCGCGCCGAGGCGCGCGAATTAGGAATTAGGAATGGAATAGAGTTTCTGAGATGCTGAGGTGCCGAGATGCTGAGAGGGAAAAGTGTGTTTTTGTGCCTTTTGCGTTCTTTTGTGGCTATTTCTCCTATTTCCTGTGGCCGGTATGTCACGCCGTAACTCATTGAAGGCGGGCTTGTCCTGCCGTAGCCTTTGGGCGAAGCAGGATCCACGGTTATTCCCATTGAATCGCGGCATAAAGCCGCTCCTACAACTCGGAACAAACGCGGCGTAAAGCCGCTCCTACAGCTAATTGTGCCTTTTCTCATTATCTGCGGTTAACCTCCCGATCCGTGCCCATCCGTGGTTAATCCTCTCCTCTCAGCATCTCGGTAACTCAGAATCTCAGAAACTTTTCTCCCACCCTTTGTGCCTTTTGTGGCTATTTTTCTTATTTCTTGTTGGAGGGTCGCGGTGGTAAGGGGTCAAACCTCGAATTTCGACTCCGCTGCGCTTCATCAAAATTGCAAGGATCAGCCGTCGCCCAAGGGCTATGGCTAACATGATGACCCCGACGGGCATGGCGGGTTGGTGAAGCGTTGTTTAATTTAAAATCCGTGCTTATCCGTGCCTGTCTGCGTGCGACGCACAGGCAGGTAATCCCTGGTTGGTTTTGGGGTTTACGAATCGATAGGGTTTGTGGGCCCATTCCCCGGCGTAATCGACCCCGATTCTAGGGGTGGTTTCATAAACCAGGGATTCCGGGCGGTGGGGGTTTCTTTCCAGCCACAGCCCGGTAGACCGGCCTGACGGGAGTTCGTTGAAGCGTTTATCAATTTTCAGTTCCCGGGTAAGGATACCGGGTCCAAGGAAGCTCCCGACTCTACGAATCAGAATGGCTGCCGGGTAACCAACCGGACCGGTCACGATATTGAGGAGCCAATGGATACCGTAACACAGGTAAACGTACCAATATCCGGCCGGTCCGAAGAGGGGCGCATTGCGCGGCGTCCTTCCCCGGGAAGCATGGCAAGCCAAGTCCTCCTGTCCATCGTAGGCCTCGATCTCCAGCACCTCGGCCCGCACGATGCGCCCCTCCAGGCGGATGACGAGGAAATGTCCCAACAGCTCGGGACATACTTCCAGAACCGGCCGGTCGAAAAAGGAAAGCGGTAATACGGGCTGGCGAGACACTAGAAACGTTTATCCTTTGAATCGATGATCAGAGTGACGGGTCCATCGTTGGTCAGGTCGATCTCCATCATGGCACCGAAGCTACCCGTAACCACGGGCTTCCCCAGACGTTTTTCCATTTCCCCGACAAAGGAGCGGTAAAGTGGCAACGCTTTCCGGGGGTGAGCGGAGCGGTTGAAGGAAGGTCGAGAGCCCTTTTTCAGGTTTCCGAACAAGGTGAACTGGCTCACCACTACCATTTCCCCTCCTACCTGGCCAATATCGCGGTTCATGTGGCCCTCATCATCCTCAAAAATCCGCAGCTTCTCCACTTTATTGGACAGCCATTTCAGGTCGTCATCCCCGTCGTCCCGATCGATACCCAGCAAGACCACCATTCCCCGGGCAATGGTTCCCGTTTCCCGGCCCTCCACCCGAACCGATGCGCGGGATACTCTCTGGATAACCACCCTCATTGGTCCGGCCCCGGCCCTATTCCGATTTCAAATCGCGTAGCATGAGCGCCTCGATGGCATTGCGCGGAGGCAAGCCACCAAACAGGATTTGGTGAATTTGATTGAGAATGGGCGCCTCAATATCCCGCTTTCGACAGAGTTCGTGAAAGACGCGCGTAGCCAAGACGCCTTCGACCACGGTTTTGCGATGGCGCATCAAATCGTCCAGCTTCGATCCCTCCCCCAATTGTTGGCCCAGCGTCCGGTTGCGGCTCCAGGCGCCGTTGCAGGTGGCAACCAAATCGCCAAAACCGCTGAGCCCGAAAAACGTTTTCGCATCGGCCCCCAGAGAAGACCCGAGCCGGATCATCTCACTGAGGGACCGGGTGATCAAGGCGGCCTTTCCGTTGTCGCCGATGCGCAGACCATCGGCACAACCGCACCCTATGGCATAAATGTTTTTCAGACATCCTCCCAGCTCCACCCCTTTGACGTCTTCACAGGTGTAGATCCGCAGGTTGGGGCTGCTCAATGCCGATTGCACCTGCCTGACAAAGCCGGAGACGGCCTCCACCCCCAGGGTGAGGGCAGTGGGTTTTCCCCGAGCCACTTCCGCCGCATTGCTGGGCCCGGATAATACGGCGTGGGGAATCCCGGGCAGAGCGTCCCGAACGACTTCGCTGGGTCGATGAAAGGTTTCCCGCTCCAACCCCTTGCACAAGGTGATGACCAGCTTGAGGGCCCAGGAGGACTGCCTCACCCCATTCACAGCCCGGCATAGATTTCTCAATCCTTGGGAAGGGCAGGCCAGAACCGCCACATCCGCCTCCATCAAAACCGGTTTGATCTCGAAACCGATCTGCAAATTCTCCGGTAGTGTAAAACCGGGCAGATAATCGCGGTTTTCCCGCGCGGTGGAAATCTCCAAGGCCATCTCCATACGACGTGGAACCAGGGTTACCGAATGTCCCTTCTTCAGAAGATGAAGCGCCATGGCAGTTCCCCAGGCGCCGGCACCGAGTAGGCAGAAATTCATGGATTCAAAGGGAGCGAGCTTAGGAGGGAGGATTCGAAAATAAAAGAACCGAATTTTTCTCTATGTTTTTATGCATTGCTTGACCTTTATTCCAGGCGGCGGTAGAAAGAACCGATACCCTATCATTCTAAAACTCCGTTCCATTGCAAAGGGTTCTAAACACGTTGTTTCAACTATTGATCTTCAGGCTCAAGCGGAAAGAGGCCTTCCGTATTGTCTACATGAAGAAGCGTTCCAGATTGAGGAATCCTCAGTTCGTCATCCATTTGGAATCAACCCATTTTTATTACAGGAATCTGGATAGGTACGAACGAAAATTACGCAGAAAGGTCTTGTGGAAACGGGGGTCATTTGCCCTTGGAGCGCTTTTGTTCGGTTGGCTGATTCTGGAAAGCGCTCAGGCATTTTCGCTTTTTTAGCGTGGTTTCTTGTTTAATCGATTAAACAAACGTTGGACAGATGTGGAACCCCGTTGGGGGGAGAAGCGCCCAAGGGCGCGAATTAGGAGGTAGAATGGGGAAAGGAACATGGATGTACAGGATTTGGAATGAACCACGGATTTCACGGTTGGGCACGAATGGATCTCAATCTTGATCGTGATCGTGATCGAAAAATCAACGACTTGGAGAAGGAATTAACCACGGAGGACTAAGAGAGAACAGAGTTGGAGGGAGGAGAAGCGCGCCGAGGCGCGCGAATTAGGAATTAGGGAAAGTTTCTGAGATGCTGAGGTGCCGAGATGCTGAGAGGGAAAAGTGTGTTTTTGTGCCTTTTGCGTTCTTTTGTGGCTATTTCTCCTATTTCCTGTTGCCGGCATGTCACGCCGTAACTCATTGAAGGCGGGCTTGTCCTGCCGTAGCCCTTGGGCGAAGCAGGATCCACGGTTATTCCCAAAGAATCGCGGCGTAAAGCCGCTCCTACATTTCCATCTGTGATAATCCGTGGTTAATCCTCTCCCTCTCAGCATCGCGGTAGCTCAGAATCTCAGAAACTCTTTTCAATTCCATCTTTCCATCTTTCCCATTCCCCATTCCTAATTCCTAATTCCTAATTCGCGCGTCTTGGCGCGCTAAGGGGCAACCTCCGGGAAACCGGGGAATAAAACTGGACGGGAGATTTGCTCAATCGGTAATCTCGATTATCTTCAAACGGAAGACTTTGTGAAATTGCTCCAATGCCGGTCAGCACACCCATAGCCGCCATAAGAACCATCCTCATCATCGAGGACGAGGAGGAAGACCGCGAAAATTTCCGCCTCTACATCGACATGTTTTCGGACAGCGAAATTCGTTTTTTGGAAGAAGAAACGGGAAGAGCCGGATTGGAGGCCTTTTCCGCAGAGGCGGTGGACTGTATTCTCCTGGGTCTGAATCTGCCCGATATGAGCGGTTTGGAATTCCTTTCCCGTTTCAAGCAAAAGTTTGGGGATTACATTTGCCCATCGTGATGCTTACCGGAAAGGGCAGCGAGGAAGACGCGGTAATGGCCATGAATCAGGGCGCGCACGATTACCTTTCCAAATTGCGTTTGAACCCGGAACTCCTGCAAAGAGCCATAGAAAACGCGGCGGAGAAGGTGAGCCTGCAAAAGCGTCTGGAACATCAGCGACTCGACCTGGAGGTGAAAAATCACCAACTGCGGGTGATGAAAGACCACTTGGAAAAGTTGGTGGAAGAACGGACGCGCGATCTCCTCCTCACCAATGAGCGGCTACTGGTGGAAATTGAGGAGCGCGGGAAGGCGGAGCGCAAGGTTCGGGAAAACGCAAAATTCAGCCGCATGATCGTGGACGCGGTTCCCCCGTTCATGGCCTATGTGGATCACCGGGATTGTTATCGATTTGCCAACCGTCAATACGAACGGGTTTTCAACTGCAAGGAGAGTGAAATCCTGGGTCGGGCAATATCCGACCACCTGGGCCATGCCTTTCAGGAAGCCCGGCGTAAAGTCATGCAGGGCGAGCACCAGGAATTCGAGCACGGTCAAGCCAACACCAACGGGTTGTATCAGACTTACAAGATCGCTCTGACCCCCCACAAGAAAAAGGGAGGGGAAGTCCTGGGGTATTTTATCGTGGGATCCGACGTTACCGAAAGACTGATCACGGAACAGAGTTTGTTGGAATCCGAGGCAAAGTTTTCCGCCCTTTTCCGCGATGCGGCCACCGGAATCGCCCTGTCCGATCTGGAGGGGTACATCATTGACTGCAATGCCGCCTTCCAACGCATTCTGGGCTACCTGAAACCGGAAATCCTGGGCCATGGCATCCAGAAATTTTATGCCGAACCGATGGGGGAGGACGAACAGGAATTCCTGCGGGAATGCAAGCATGGCAAACGGTGGTCCTACCGCATTGATAAACCGTTGAAGGCAAAGGATGGACACACCATTTGGGGACGCCTGAACACGTCGATGATCCTGGGTATCAACCAGGCTCCCCAGTTCGTGGTGCACATGCTGGAGGACATCACACCCCAGAAGGAAAATGAGGCGTTTATCCAAAAATCCCTCGACGAAAAACAGGTGCTGCTCCGGGAAGTGCATCACCGGGTAAAAAACAACCTGCAGGTCATCCAGAGTCTCTTGCGCATGCAGGCCCGTGAGGTAAAAGGAAGCGCTCTCGAGCCCCTGTTGAGGGAGAGTCAGAACCGCATTCGCTCCATTGCCCTGATCCACGAACAACTCTACAAGCAGGACGACTTTGCTGAAATCGACTTTGCCGACTACCTGAGCCAACTTCTGCGGCAACTCTTCCACACTTTCGACCTGAAACATTTGGACGTAATCAGTTCCATAGATTTCGAGGATATCTACCTCAGCCTGACCAAAGCCATACCTTGCGCCCTGATCGCCAACGAATTGGTCACCAACTCCTTGAAATACGCCTTCCATGGAAGGAGCGAAGGGAAAATATCCATCAATGCCTCCCAAAACAAGGGCTGGTTAACCATGATAATCAAAGACGACGGCGCCGGTTTCCCCGAGGACCTGGATATTGAAGCCAGCGAAACATTGGGACTCAAGGTGGTCCGCACTCTCACCCGTCAGCTCGGCGGGGAAATGGAAATCATCAGTGACGGGGGAGCGGAATTCCGGCTCTCCTTCATGCCCTGACGGGCCAAACAAATTTGTGTTGCTTTCAAGCCCGAAAAAACACCGTATGGGTGGCCGAAACGAGAAGGAATTTCAACCTCGAAAATTAGTGAAGAAACGAACTATCCCCAAAGCCAAGCTCCTGGTAGTCGAAGATGAGGGTATCACAGCTGAGGACATCAAAGATTACCTGATCAGTCTGGGGTACGACGTATTGGGCATCTGCAGCACCGGAGAAGAGGCCGTGGAAAAGGTCAGGAATCTGGAACCGGATCTCGTGCTGATGGATATTCGTCTGGCCGGGGTCGTCGACGGTATACAGGCGGCGGATATTATCCGGGAACATTACGAAATCCCGGTGGTATACCTGACCGCATATTCCGACCCGCAGACCTTGGAGCGAGCCAAGATAACCGACCCCTACGGTTACGTCCTGAAACCATTCAACCAGCGCGACCTGCAGATTGCAGTGGAAATCGCATTGCATAAACACAAAATGCAGAGTCGTTTACAGGAAAGCGAACGCTGGTTGTCCGCCACCGTTTCCTCGGTGCACGAAGCTATTATAACGGTAGATGCGATGTACCGGGTGAAGACAATGAATCAGGCGGCGGAGCGCATTACCGGTTGGCGGTTTAAGGATGCCAAATCACGTTTGTTTACCCAGATCTATACCACCTGCCATGCCGCCACGGGAGAAGACCTCCCCACCCCCCATCCACCTGGCCCTGGAAACGGGAAAGACCGTGGTTCGCAAAGGTGAAGCCCTCCTCATAGCCCTTGGGGGAACCATCCATCCGGTGGATGAAACGGCCACCCTGATTGTGGACCCCATCCGAGGGGTGTTGGGGGTGGTTCTCGTGTTCAGGGATGCCTCCGAACGTATTGAGGCGGAAAACAATTATCGAGAAGATCTCATTCCGGCCGTTTTGGACTCCCTTTCCTCCTATCTGGTGGTAACCGACCGGGATGGTAAGATAATCCGCTTCAACCAGAAGGCTCAGAACCTGACCGGTTTGAGCGAACGAGACGCCCACAAGAAATTTTTCTGGGATTTGTGCTCGGATTCCGAGGAGTCCGATGTCGCTTCTTCCTCCTTCAAGGTCCTCAATTGCAACCGGCATGAGAGCACCTTCGACTGCAGGTGGATGACGAAATTCGACCAGACCTTGAAAATCCGCTGGTGCAACTCCGCCATTCGCGACGACGACGAAGCGATCAGCTATATCATCTGCACCGGGGTAGGCCTGGAAAACTAGCGGAGGGGAAGCGCGCCGAGGCCGCGCGAATTAGGAATTAGGAATGGAGGAGAGGGAAGGATGGGAAAATAGCCGTAAAAGAACGCAAAAGACGTAAAGCTGCTCCTACAACTATCCCCGCTTAACTGAGCGGCATTCAGGTTTGACCCCTTAAGTCCGTACGATGGCGGATATTCCGGAGCACGGTAGAAAATTTGTGAGAACTGCAGGCTAACCGTAAAGGGTCTGCTTAGCCGCCAGCGCCGCTCCGATAATCCCGGCCCGGTTCTTCAGGGAGGCCATCAGAATCCGGGTCTCGATATTGAGGTAGGGCACGAACCGGTCCCCTTTTTTTGAAGCCCCACCTCCTATGATAAAGCAATCCGGCTGGAACAGGTCTTCCAAATGGCGCAAGTAAAGGCCGAATCGGGGCGCCCAATCCTTCCACTTCAAGCGGTCCCTCTTGCGGGCCGCATTCGAGGCGTATACTTCCGCTTCGCCGCACTCCTCGAGGATCAAATGCCCTAGCTCCGTATTGGGTATCAGCTTGCCGTCCCGGATCAACCCGGAACCAATGCCGGTGCCCACGGTGAGGAACAGCACGGTGCCCGACTTGTGTTTTATCCCGCTATAATTCAACTCGGCCAAGGCGGCGGCGTCGGCGTCGTTAACCAGCGCAACGGGACATCCCGTGGCCTCGGTCAATAATTCGCCCGCATCCAGGCCGATCCAGGAACGGTCCACATTGGCCGCTGAATAAATGACGTTCTTTTTGACCACCGCCGGAAACCCGATCCCAATCGGTTGTTTCCAGGAAAATTCCCGTGTGATTCGGGCAATTATTTCGGAAACCGCCCGAGGGGTAGAAGGTTGAGGCGTGGGATAACGAATGCGTTTGGCGGCGAATTTTCCGTTCTGCAAGTCAACCACCGCGCCTTTTATGCCTGAACCCCCAACATCAATACCGAGTACCTCCATTCCTACAGAATCAATTTGAAGACCTATATGGGGCAACCATCTTTGAAAAAGCAATTGTAGAATTGGGGGCATGGAATGATGGAGTGAGGGAATTGAATAGAGTTTCAGAGATTCTGAGCTACCGAGATGCTGAAAGGAGAGGATTAACCACAGAGGACGCAGAGGGCACAGAGGGGGGGGAAGCGCGCGGGGGCGCGGGGAGAAGAGGAAAGAGTTCAGAGGAAAGAGTTCAGAGAGAGGGGGAAAGGCGCGCTGGGGCGCGCCAATTAGGAATTAGGAATTAGGAATTAGGAATGTTTCGATTTGGGGGTTGGCAGGTGGAAGATGGGACACTCGGGAAAGAGGGAATGATGGGAGAGAGGGAGAGAGGGGGGAAGCGCGCGGGGGCGCGGGGAGAAGAGGAAAGAGTTCAGAGGAAAGAGTTCAGAGAGAGGGGGAAAGGCGCGCTGGGGCGCGCCTCTTTGTGGCTATTTTTCCTATTTCCTGTTTCTTCATCTCTTTGCGCTCTTGGCGACTTTGCGAGAGTCTATTCCAAATCTCTGTGCTCTCTGTGGCCTCTGTGGTTAATTCATTTTCCGGCTTTCCGAGAGCCGACCATTCCACCGCCAACCTCCAAATCGAAACATTCCTAATTCCTAATTCCTAATTCGCGCGCCCCAGCGCGCCTCTTTGTGGCTATTTTTTTTATTTCTTGTTGGAGTGCAGCTCCATCCTGTTGCGGCGAAGCCGGATCAAGCGAAGGGTTGTTTTATTTTAAAATCCGTGGTCACGTTAAAGTGTGGAGGAGAGAATTGACATTGATCCGGACAGGAAATCTCAGGTAAATCCCCACCATGGATCCAACTGAATTGCGGGAATATCTATTATCCTTCAAAGGGGTTACCGAAGAACAACCGTTCGGTCCCACGGTGGTGGTTTACAAAGTGATGGGTAAAATGTTCGCCCTGACCACATACTCCTCACCCTTGACCATCAACTTGAAATGCGAACCCCGACTGGCCCTGCAATTGCGGGAAGAGTTTGCCGCGGTTAGACCGGGATATCACATGAACAAAATACACTGGAATACGGTTACGGTGGACGGAAGCATCCCCCTGGCACGATTCCAGGACATGGTGAAAGGTTCCTACGACCGCGTCGTGGAAGGGCTTCCGGCAAGGAAACGCAAGGCTTTGTCGGCCCAGGATTCAACGACTGGGGAAAAGCCGGAAGATTGGCGCCGGGAGTTTTTGCGTGACATCTCACGGTAAATTTTGGTTGAACCCGGCCCTCAAATTGTTGTTATTTCCAATTCCCTTTGGAGATTTCCGCGTTTTATTGGCATCTCCCACCGCAAAAAACGATCCGCCAATGATCCAGGCCCTGACATCGAAGGATGGAATGTTGTCCATTATTGTACGGATGGGCGTTCAATACATCTCCTTTCAGTTGGACCCCAAAGCCCAGGATTGGGTGAACAATGGAAGGGGCAACGTGAATCTGTCGGCTTTGGACCTCATTACCTTGGTCCTGGGCGGCAAAGCCAGGGTAGCGCCAACCTCCTCCACATCCCGGTTTTTGAAACGCATCGGGGAAGACCGCAAGCAACTGCGGTTGCAATTGGATTTTACCCAATCCTTTCTCTCCTGCGAGCAAACCGGGCAAAGGCAGGACCTCCGTTTGTGTCTGATCCGGCGAAGGCGGGGCTACGATATCAAACTGCTCGCCCGGAACGTATCCCGCCATTACCGAGTCGAGGCGAGTGTTCCCGTTGAAGAACTGACGCTGGACCATTTGAAAAGCTTTGTGGAGAAGGGACACATCTCCCAGGAGCAACCAACCGTTCGCCGCCTCAAACACTGGTTTGCCGGCAGGGTCGAACTTTGGGGACTGGCCTACGGCTGAACGGCCTTTGGTTTGGGCCTGTTCCGGAAACCGGAATCGTAGGAGAGGCTTTATGCCGCGATCCTTCGAAAACACCTCAATGCAATCGCGGCGTAAAGCCGCTTGTATGTCTAACGTGGTATTCATGGAAGAGGTAGCCCATGCGAGAACTCATTTAAGAGGCGTCGCAGCATGGGCGGCAAGTAGTCCTCGTATTACGACTGCCCTTGAGTTGAACTACGAGGGCCAGGTTTCCATCGTGCTCTGCAGAGTTACGATGGAAAGGCGTGGAAGAGCCCGTAAGCCGCAGGGTCTTGAACCCGAGTTAGGAGTAAGGACCTTCCATGCCATCCTGGCTTATCTCGATGAGCTACAAGAGCCTCGAGCTCGTATTAACAAGCAAGAGAAAGTCATGATCCAAATGAAAGATAAAGTCAAATATCTCGGCGTAGATTGCGCCAAAGCAACCTTCGATAGTAACCTGGAGGACAGTTCCATGACCCAGTCATGGGAAAATACCCCTGAAGGAGTGGACTCCTTCATCACCTGGATTAAAAAACACTGCGGCAAGGTGATGGTGATAGTCGAATCGACTGGAGGCTACGAGCGGTTGCTGCTGCGAAGCCTCTACAAAAAAAACATTGCGGTGGCCAGAGTGGATGCACTGAGAGCGCGTCGCTTTGCCCAGTCAGAAGGTCTGCGCTGCAAGACCGATCCCATTGATGCGGAGATGCTAACGCGATTCGGCCGAGAAAAGAACCCTGCCTTATGGCAACCCCCGGCCCGTAGTGTTGAAGTGTTGCGGCAATTGGTCTCACGCCGCCGCCAGATATCGGATATGATCAAGCAGGAGAAAACACGACTGGAACACGCTGAAGGATTTTCGCGCAAAGATATCCTCAGCATGATCGCCATCCTTGAGAAAAGAGAATGCAGAATCGAACAACACATCGAAGCGCATCTCCAAACCGATGAGCAACTCTATGAACGCTATCAGAAACTCATGGCACCCAAAGGCATCGGTCCGGTAACCGCCTATACCGTTCTGGCCTTCATGCCCGAACTCGATTCGATCACTGCAAAAAGAGCCTCTTCGTTGGCCGGTGTGGCACCCTATACCCAGATCAGCGGCACTTACACTGGCAAGGCCAAGACTGCGGGCGAAGGAAAGAAATCAGAAGACCGCTTCACATGGCCGCAAAGTCCGCCATCCGCTTCAATCCCACCATCAGAGAGTTTTACCTCGGATTGAAAAAAAGGGGCAAAGAGGACAGAGTTGCTGTCGTCGCGGTCATGCACAAACTCATCACCTTGATGCACAGAATCGATAATGATCCAGAATTTATACTATCAACTTGATAAGAGCTACTCCTACAACTCAGAGCGCACTTCAGTCCTCCGCCAATTCCTTCCACATCCTATCCAATTGTCTCCGGTCCTTTTTGGTGGGCCGGCCCGTTCCCCGTTCCCGTTGCATGAGGGATCGGGCCATGGACTGCTTCTTAGAACACCCATACTCGTTGGGAGGGGTGAGGTCTCTGTAGTATTCGACCGCCTTGGCAAACTTTACCCGTCGGGGAAGAAGGGCTACGACTTCGATGGACCGTTTAAATCGCGGGTATTGAAGTTCAATGGCGTCCCCAGGCTTGACCTGGGCAGCGGGTTTTACCATCTGTCCGTTCAAACGAACTTTCCCCGCTCGACAGGCTGAGGAAGATTTGGACCGCGTCCGGTAGGCGCGGATATGCCAAAGCCACTTGTCGATTCTCATGGACGTTACACTAGATGAGCAGCTTTTCCCATACCGAACGGTTCAATCCTGGAACCGAGGGCAGTGAATCCGCCCGGAATGGTCGACCGACAAGGGGCGAAATGCTCTCGATTTGAGCGGGTTGGCCCTTTTCCCATTTGGCCGATTCTATTCTACCGCGGCATACCGCCAGCCGGAGGGTTCCACTCCCGTTGGCCCCAGGCAAGGCTATGGTAAAGGGGGGACTGCGGCCGACGTTCCATTCCCACAGATCCACATGGCTCTCCACAAAATGTTCCGTGGATGGAGTTGCCTCTTCAGGCAGGGTGCGAGTTCTTTCGCAACGAAGGTAACGGGTCAAAAACTCCACCCATTTTTGTTGAAAGGATTTGGTCGATTCCGGACTTGAGAGAAATTGGGAAACATTTGCTACCGTGCTCCGGCGCGAACTGATTCCCTGGGCTTCCACAATGAAGTCCGGGGCCTCGAGTGAGCGGTTCAGCAAGGCCAAGTCGCTTCGGTAGAGCAACGTAGCGTGACACAAAAACCGTTGTCCCTTCAGACATTGGGCAAAACCGGATACTTTTTTCCCCGCCACGTCCACCGCGTTTACCTCTCCCAATCGGGCATCCAAACCCAAATCCCGAAGGAATATCACCATGGGTTCGCACCATCGCCGGTAGTTGTCACAGCAGGTGGAACCTCTCTTCCCGAAAAATGCGGTATTGATATTACCGAAATCATGATACACCGCACCTCCGCCACTGATCCGCCGAAAAATGGAAATCCCTTCCCGCTTGCAAATGGGAATGTTCACTTCCCGGTAAGGATTTTGATTTTTCCCAATCAATACCGACGGGGAATTGCGGTAAACCAGGCACCCCTCCCCACCCCATTCCATGAGAAAAAAATGCTCCAATCCCATATTGACCCGGGGATCGGTCTCAGCGCTCACAAATAACTTCATTGACCGGGTGAATGAAGTTCCCGTTCAAGGAGCTATTGGGAGAGATCCACACATACGAGTTCACGATCGTTGCGGACAAAAATGTGTCTGTAAGCAAAGGCCGGATGCGACCACACGATATTGCCGCTGCGCCTTGGAAGAAAGGTGGTGGGGTCAATGATATGGGTGGTGGATAGGCGCTCAAACCCCTGAGGCGTGAGGCGTCCGATAACGAGATCTCCCTTCTCGGTGAAAATCCAGGTCAGATCGTCGTTCTGGACAAAAAACGCGGTGGCCCATCGACCCTTTTCCAATAGCGTCTGCTCACTCCACACCCGGTCTCCCTGGCCCAGTTCCAGACAGCGAAATTCGCCGTGGCTGTCGATGCCATAGACATGATCGTCGATAATGACCGAGGTCATAATGATACTGTGCAGGGCGTCGGTGTTGCTCTCACTCGGCCCCCGCCGACTCCAGAGAAGTTCAACCCCCATATTTTCGTGGTCCAGACGATAGAGATAGGATCCATCGTAAATAGAGGTGAGGAAAATCCGCCCGGTTTCCACGTCCACCACGGCATCGGCTACGTTGATAATAGTCCTTGCCCTCTGGAATTTTTCCTTCCATACGGGTTGGCCCGATTTCAAATCGAGTGCGGCAAACCACTCCGCAGTCCAGACCAACAATAGTCTTTGCCCCCCTTGCTCAATGAATTTGGGCGCAGAATAGGATGCCCCTCCATCAAGGGACCGCCATTGTTCCCTCCCATTGTTTTTATCCAACGCTAATATACAGGCGTTCGGACTGCCCCCCGCTTGCAAATACACGTTGTCGTCGTCGACAAGGGGGGATGCAGTGATGCCCCACCAAGGCCGATTGGCGTTGTACTCCTCCACCAGGTCCTTGCTCCACAACACCTCCCCGGTTGCGGCGTCAAGGCAGTGAAAATGGCCCATGGCTCCGAGCGCGTAGGCTTTGCCATCGCGAACGGATACCGATGCCCTCGGGCCGAGCGGATAGGGAAGATCCAGATATTCACAAGGGTAGACATGCTTCCAAATTTCCCTTCCGCTAAACCGGTCCAGACAATGGATCTGCTCGACCTGCTCGGGCTCATCCAGGCGACTGGTCACATAAACGCGGTCCCCACTGACGGTCGGACCCGAATAACCCGCCCCGACAGGGGAGCTCCAGCGCGGTTGGAGTTCCGGCGCGTCAAACCTGGATATAATGCCCGTTTCCCTCCATGTGCCATCGCGGTCCGGTCCACGCCACTGCGGCCAGTCCGAGGCAGTGGCCAAAAACGAAAACCCGAAAAGGAGAGGGAAGACCATTAGCCTGAAGAGGCGGCCGGAGGAAGATGAAGGAAACAGACGGTCGATTAATTGCATGATGACTATATTTAAGGAATGGCACGGGCGGCAGGATTCGAACCTGCGACCTACGGTTTAGAAAACCGCAGCTCTATCCCCTGAGCTACGCCCGCCTTTTAACACAGCGAAATTAGGGATATCCCGTGGACCGTCAACGCAAGAGCGGTTTTGCTCCTCAACGACCGACCCTGGCTGGCGCCCGCACCATCCACGCGCAAAATCTGGTTGCTTAGGGGAATGGAGCCCAGCAGGTTTTTTGGCTGCATGAATAGAATAAATTATTTCTTCAAACCTGCCCTCCTCACCTGGTCCGCGATCTTGGGGATGGGTTATCACTCCTCGAGCGGGCAAGACCCCGTCCAGGCCTTGGTTGGCGCCCAATTGATTCCCATCTCCAGCGATCCCATCCAGGATGGAGTCCTGGTTGTCCAAGGGAACAAAATCCTCTCGGTGGGAAGCGCCGAGGAGGTCGATATACCGGCCGAGGCCCAGGTGCGCGACGTATCGGGCAAAGTCATCATGCCGGGTCTGGTCTGCACCCACAGCCACATTGGCGAGGTGAGCGGAGGCGACCGGTCCGTACCCATCCAACCCGAGGTGCGCGCTCTCGATTCGATCAATATCCGGGAAACCCGGGTGGAAAAGGCCCGGGCCGGCGGCATAACCACGGTGAACGTCATGTCGGGATCGGGACATCTCCTGAGCGGGCAAACCATCTATCTGAAATTGCGGGACGGAAACAAGATCGAGGACCTGTTGATTCATACGGAGGAAGGGGAAATCGCCGGTGGAATTAAAATGGCCAATGGAACGAATTCCCTCAAAGACCCGCCCTTTCCCGGCACCCGGGCCAAGTCGGCCGCACTGGTCAGGCAGCAGTTCATCAAGGCCCAGGAGTATGGAGCCAAAATCCGGACCGCGGCTGAGAATCCGGACAAGGATCCACCCGACCGGGACCTGGGATTGGAAGCATTGGTGGAGGTGCTCGAAGGCAAGCGAACGGTACACCACCATACCCACCGGCACGACGACATCATCACCGTGCTCCGCCTGAAAGAGGAATTTGGGTTTCGGGTAGTATTGCACCACGTGAGCGAAGCCTGGAAGGTGGCCGAAGAAATCGCCCAGGCCGATGTTGCCTGCTCCATCATCATGTTGGACAGTCCGGGAGGTAAACTGGAGGCCCGGGACATTGATTGGCGGAACGGCGTCGAATTGGAACGCGTGGGGGTGGTGACCGGTTTTCACACCGACGACAGCATTACCGATTCACGCTGGTTTTTGCGATCGGCAGGTTTTGCCGTGCGCGCCGGGATGTCCGAGGACGGGGCTCTTTATGGAATGACGATGGCCGGCGCCATCATGCTGGATATGGAAGACCGCATAGGATCGCTTACGGCAGGCAAGGATGCCGATTTCATCATCCTTTCCGGACCTCCCCTCAGCGTTTATACCCGAGTAGAAGAAACCTGGGTGGAAGGCCGGAAAGTTTTCGATCTGAGCGATCCGGAAGATCAATTGTGGGCCCACGGAGGATTGGGAGCCGGTTCCCCGAGAACCCTTAGCCTGTGCTGCTATGAGGACCTGGACCAATGAAGGGGGGAAGCGCGCCAATGCGCGCGAATGAGGAATTTGGAATGGGGGAGAGGGATCAGGATCAAGATCACGATTAGGGGCCATCCGTGGTTATCTGTGTAATCCGTGGTTAGTCCATTCCAAATCCTGTTCATCCTGTCCATCCATGTTTAATTCTCCATTCTCCCACTCAGCATCTCGGCACCTCAGAATCTCAGAAACTTCCCCCCATTCCTATTTCCTAATTCCTAATTCCTAATTCGCGCCCTTGGGCGCTTCCCTCCCATGAATCCAAACGCTTTCAAAGTTCTGTTCTCCCTATCGTTTTTTCTCGCGCTACCGGCCCTGTCCGCCCAGTTGGCCGTGAAAGGGGACATCCTTCACACCATGGCAGGAGAATCCATTCCGGACGGGGTCATCCTTATCGGGGAAGGAAAATTCCTGGAGGTCGGATCCTCGGATGCGGTGGAAATCCCGGAGGGCTGGCCTACCCTGTCGGCAGCCGTGGTTACCCCGGGATTGATCGACGCCCGCACCGTGGTGGGATTATCCGGCTTATTGAACCAGAAACACGATCAGGAACAACTCGAGTTGTCCTCTGCCATCCAGCCCGATCTCCGCGCTTTCGATGCCTACAATGCCCGGGATGAACTGGTCGATTGGGTGAGAAATTTTGGCGTGACCACCATCCATACGGGACATGCGCCCGGGGCCTTGATTTCCGGCCAGACCATGATCCTGAAAACGGACAGGGAAAATATCAGTGACGGAATCCTTCGACCCTATGCCATGCTGGCAGGGTCCATGGGACGATCAGGGTTTAGCCGCAACGAAAAAAAGTCTCCCGGCACCCGGGCCAAATCGATAGCCATGCTCAGGACACAACTGATCAAAACCCGCGAATACCTGAGGAAACGGGAACAGGCCGATGCAGACAAGGAACCGCCTCGGGACCTCAAACTGGAAGCCTTGGGAGAGGTTCTGCAGGGTCGCGTGCCCTTGTTGCTTACAGCCCACCGCCACCAGGATATCGTCAGCGCGATTCGATTGGCCAAGGAGTTCGCTTTTCCACTCGTTCTGGACGGGGCCAGCGAGGCGCATCTCGTGCTGGAAGAGATAAAGGAAGCCGGGGCGCCGGTCATCGTCCACCCAACCATGGTCCGCGCCCAGGGCGAACTGGAGAACGCCACCTTGGAAATGGCAGCGATCCTGGAGCGGGAAGGCATCCTCTTCGCCATGCAGAGCGGATACGAAACTTACGTCCCCAAAACGCGGGTCGTCCTCTTCGAGGCCGCCATGGCCCTCACTTATGGCCTGCCCTTCGAAGCTGCTTTGCGCTCCATTACCATCAATGCGGCAAAGCTCCTCGGGATGGATGACAGAATTGGTTCCATCGAAGCCGGCAAGGACGCCGACCTGGCCCTTTTCGATGGCGATCCCTTTGAATACGCCACCCATTGCACCGCGGTGATCATAGACGGGTCGGTGGTGAAGGAAGAGCCGCATTGATCGGGACAATTTGCCAAAGGACCGAACCCTGCGGCGCAGGAAATGGCCGGGGCGCTATCCCTCCCTGTCGGGTTAAGTCCTTGTTAAGCAGTGCACAACCCATTAGGAATTAGGGCTTGATTCACTTGGATTCCAGTTTGGCACGTGCCGTCTTTCATCTGATTCCGGTTGCGATTTTCGGTTTGCTGCCCATGGCAAACCTGGATTCGCGGAACCTCATACTCAGTTTGGAGGAAGTCCTGGGCCCCCCGCCTCAGCCAGAGGAAAATGCGATCATCAAAAAGGGGAATGTCTTTTATGCCTTGGGCCGGGAAACACCGGATCCTGAAATCAGGGAAATAATAAGGAAACTGAAACTCGGGTTCGCCCTTTCGCCCGATGAACAGTTCCTGTTCGATGAATATGTCCAACACCACAGAATAAGCGGGAAGAACCCTCACATACGGTCGATCGCTCCAGAGGTTCTCACCTGGGTCGAGCGAAGCGTAAAAGCCCCTTCGGGTGCGCGACTGACTTTTATCCATTGCTATCCCCGCGCTGCCGGACCCTTCCCGGTTGCGCTTGTCCTGGATCCTGAAATTGGCCTGCAAATGGAGGTCGGGGAAAAGGCATACCGGGAAATTACACGCTTGATTCCCACCGAAAGGGAATTGCCCTTCGATGAATCATATCGCGGCCGCTACATCACCCACAACCCCATCGGAAACCAACTCATTTCGAGTGGAGTGGCTGTGGTTATCCCCATTCTGAAAACCTTGGAGAATCTCAACGGCATCCCTTTGCGGGACTGGCAGGCCGTCATGGAATTCATTCGGTCCGTTAGAGTTGTAGATGGGGAAAGTGTGTTTTTGGTTTCGACCAGGGAATATGCCGGCGCCGCTTTCCGATTGGGGAGCCATCTGGAATGGGGGGGGTTGCTGGTAGAGGAGCCGGAAAGTGTAATATTTGGCGCTTCATTGCCGGCCACAACCCAGGATGCGGTGGCCATGACCGAGTTGAGAAAAAAATACGAGGCAGTGACCGGAGCAATAGAATGTCCCATCCTGATCATGCGGAATAAGCAGAATCCCATCCTTAGAATCAATGATTTTGCCCTGGTTAATCCCTTTGTGAATGATGGCCAAAGTCTCTACCTGAGCATCACGGACAGACCTCTCCGCACCCTGGAACCCATTACTAGTGGTGAAGCGAGGGAAAGGCCCGACATCACTCCTCCTCAAGAGTACGCCTATGATGTTGAATCCATGCAAAGACTGGTAAATCGCATTTTGCATTTTATTCAACATAATGGAGCCTCTCCCCTGCGCCGGCTCCCCCAACGAAGCCAGATTCCACGGATAGCCAACCGGACTCAAAACGTACTGCATGAGCTTGAACGCATTGAAGACAGAATGGCCGGACGCTTACAGGACCCACAAACTTTCAACTCAACCGAGGAACTGGAATTCAACGACAACATTCCGGGAGACGGCGCATTCAGGGGCTTCGATTGGGATTACCCAGGCAACGAAGAATAGAATCCGCATGCGGTATATCAGGGCATCAAGCGGCCCGATTCCTCAAGCGACCGGATAATCTCGAGGAGCTCATCATTTTTCTCCAGGGAATAAGCGGCACGGAGTTTTTCCAGGGCTTCCTGGGTTTGGCCCAAACCCAGGAGCAATCGAGCGTGGTTGTTATAGGCATCATAGGCGACCTCCGGGATCAACTCCGCGAGTTCCAAATACAGGACCGCCCGGTCCCATTTGCCACTCCTCAAATAAACCTCCCCCATGGCCAGCAAAGCCCGTGGATTAGCCGGATCAACCTCGAGAACGCGAGTCAGGACTGATTCCGCTTGGCTCAATTGATCCGTCTCCAAAAAAATCATTCCTTCCACCAGATCGAGAGCCATCGAATTCAGCCTCAAATCTTCCTGCCGGCTCTTCTCCCTGGCTTTGGAAATCAAGATCCTTGCTTCCTCAGCGTAACCGTGGACTAGCAATCCCTGGCAAACCAGGAGAATTTCATTCAACTGCTCCCCGTCACTGAGCAGGTCCAAAAGTTGGAGAAACTCGCGGAAGGCGGATTCAATGTCCTGGTCCGTGAAGTAAAGAGTGCCGAGCAGGCGTCTGCTTTCATAGGATGCGCCTCCCAATCGATGCATGACTTCCAGGTGAGCGGCGGCATCGTCATTTCGGCCGATCCTGAGCAACAGGTTGGCCACATTTTTCCAATTTGCCGCCCGGTCCGGGTCGAACAAAAGGACTTCCTCGGCTACTCCCAGAGCATCTTCGTTCCTGCCAAGATTGATGAGACACTGCAGAATTCCAAATCGCCAGGTGTTATTTCTCGGATTAAACAGCATGGCAATCTCGTAGGCTGCCATAGCGCTCAAATAGAGTTCCTTTTCCAGGTATAGGAACCCGATCAGTCCATGAATCTGCGAATCGTTGCTGCCCAGCTCGATAGCCTTCAGCAAAACCGGGAGCGCTTTCTCCTTCTCATCATTCAACATGAAGGAGTATCCGAGATTCTCGTAAGCTCGCAGGAAGTCAGGGTGTTTGTGAATGGCCGAAATGTATTGCTCGATGGCACGGGAATGATCGTTTGTTTCAAAATAAAAATTGCCCAACAAGAAATTGAGTGTAGCGCTGACCTCAAATCCTTGCTCGTTGATATTGGCCATGCCATTTATCAGAAATGCAATGGCCTCCTCGGGGTATTCGAGATAAGCAAGCACCCCCTCGTAGACATTGAAATTATCCACGTCCAATTCCGGTTCCAGATAGGAATTAATGCCGTAGGAACCTTTAAATCGTTTTTCAAAATCCTCCTCCTTCCAATTGAACAGATCTTCCGGCAACTCGAAAGATAACGCGTCGTCCCGACCAGGCCCCGGTGCAACAGCCAAGCCCCACATCAAGGAAGTCAGGAGGATGATTCTCACCTTCGGCCCCCTCCCGTTTGATTCTGCAGGTTCATTATCATGTTATTCCTGGTGGGTCCGGCCCGAAAATATATCCTGCTCTTGATGATCGTCCGGGTTGGTTTTCCATGACGGAACGGTCGGCTATATATGGCGTTTTCGACGGATTCGATGACCGGATCCACCAATTCGGGGTAATCGGCATTCACAACCTGGCGAACCTTGGCAATACCCTCCTCGCTGATCTCCAGAATCAAAAGTACCCTGCCGATAAAAATACCCTGTTCCTTGAGCTTCTCGGGGTATAGATTTGGCGGCATGAATAGGGGCCTGGGAATCGAATCGGCGCCCTGCAAACGAATCGAACCAAAAGGACCGTAGAGGTCGCGCTGAGACATCAGGTAATCCAGGGCGTCTCGCTGCTCCAGAACTTGGGTTATATCCACCTGCAAGTCCAAAGGCATGGGTTCGACCGCCAAGGCAGGGATTCGGCGTGGCTGGGTTGGAATTACCTTCATCGGAGAAACCTGGCTGACTGTATTGGTAGCGATTTTCTCCATATCTTCCTCCGGACTGGGAATTACTACGCTACGAATGTCCAGACTCTCGATATCCCGGGCGGGAACCTTCCGGAGATGGACGAAGGACAGCAAGTAGAGCAAACCAAACAGAACAAACATGGCGCCGGCTCCGGACAAACCGTTAAGGGCCATTTGTTTTCGTGCTGCCGACCCAATCATGCCGGGTCCAGGGTAGCCAGGTTTATGGTTTGAATGCCGGCACGCTTCACTTCGTCTATAACCGACACCAGAAATTGAGTAGGGACCCGGCCGTCCACCTGAATAATCACCGGCTGATCTTCCGTCGGACTCAATCGCTGAAGCGTTGGTAAAATTCCCTGTAAACCGATTTCGGAACCTCCAAAATAGACTTTCCGGTCCGCGTTAACGGCCACGTAGATACTCTCCCGTTCAAGGGTGACGGCCTGACTCGACTTGGGCCGTTCCACTTCAATCCCTGTTTCCTGAACGAAAACCGAGGTCACGATGAAGAAGAGCAGCAGGATAAATACAATATCGATGAGCGGAGAAATGTTTATGTTCGCTCCACTGTCCTGTTGCAGATCCGATTCCCAAGCTCTCTTCATGTGCCGCCTTCTGTTTTGGGGGATCCGATATTGGCAACCCGATTTCTGTACTCCCGAAGCAATTTCTTTTGGTGAGCCTGTCCATATACCATGATTCCGGTTAGTCCGATGACTCCGATGGAAAGACCCAATTGGGTAGTGACCAAGGCCTCGGAAATGCCTACCGCCACCAAATCCTCGGTCGGCGAAATTCCTCTAATCGATAATCCTCGAAAAGTTTTCAACATCCCGGCAATCGTTCCCAAAAGCCCCAAAAGTGGGGCGGCGCTGGTCAATACCTTGAGAATGCGCAAACGCTGGTCGAAGGCGGTTCGCTCCTCGGTTTCTCCATCCCAGGTGAACCATTGATTCATTAAAGCGCTGAACAGGGAGGAAAATAATACAAAAGCCAGAACCATGAGCGGAATCATCATCCATCCGCCCTTCGCAATATAGCCTCCGATATCCTGAAACGCCTGAACCATGTCAAGGGGAGCGACGGGGTACGATTTGCTCCAGCAACCCCGCTGCTTGAATAAGAATTTTTTTTGTTCGGCGTTGCAGGTAGGCATGCAAAACCAAGGCCGGAATTGCTACGACCAAGCCAAATTTTGTAGTGATGAGGGCCTCGGAAATTCCCCCGGAAAGCAGCCTGGCATCCCCCATTCCGAATAGACTGATCAACTCAAAGGTTTTAATCATTCCCGTCACCGTTCCCAATAGCCCCAACAAGGGCGATACCGCTGCCGTTAACGCGATAACCGGCAACCATCGATTGAGAAGGAATCTAAATTCCTGGTAGGCGACGTCCAGCTCCGCGCCTCCGACGTAATCGGGCTGGCCCATGGCGGCGACCATTTTTTCCAAAAGGGGCTTCGAATAACCGCCGTATTGCTTGTCCCATTCTGCCGGTGGATTTTTTTGCAGCCGTTCAAAATCGCTCAAGGAGGGAATCGATACCATTCTGATACGAATCCATTTTATGATGCTTGCCAAAAAGGCGATGGTCCCAAACAAACCAATCGGGATCATCCAAGGTCCGCCTTGTTTGAGTTGTTCGGTAAAGGTTACCTGATCATCCGATATAAGGGTGGCTTGGCCAAGGGTCGGATCCACTCGTATAACCGACTCCCCTTCATCAAACAGATTATCCACCGAGACCTTATGACCCGCATCCAGGGATTGGATCTCAGCCAGACTGGATGAGGCGCTGAATAGCAAGTTCCCGGCTGCAACTCCGTTATGCGATTTGAAAAAGACAACGGGGCCGTAAGCCAATGCACTACCCTGCTCCACTGCGCCCGATTCCGCAATGCCTTCAGTTTCATAACTGCTGCCTCCCAACAACGACTCCAATCGATCGAGCGATTGTTCCAGGAATCCGAATTGGACCTCCGCACGATCCAGTAAATCTTCCCCTTCTGCGTAGTGGGCTGCATCGAGGCCAAGTAAGCTATCCGCATAGTTGTTGCGCTCACCGGGCGTCAGGCTCGATTCGAATTCTTGTCGGAAACCTTTCACCTGGTTGTCCAACTGCTGTGCCAAATCGGCGGACTCCCGGTCCTCCCTCCTTAGTCTCTCCAAATCGAAATCAGTGGCTTCCTCTCTACTTTCAAGTAACCGCAAGGCCTCTTTTTGGGCCTGCAGGGTTTCTTTCAGTTTCCGTAGGTCCCTGACCAAAGGCAGCTTTTCTTCCACTATTTTGTCGCGGCCCCGTTCGAGTTCCTCCCGCGCCGATTGCAACTCTTGCCGACTCCAGGAATGCGCATCGTGCAAGGTTTGGCCCTCCATAAGAAAGGGAAAAAGGATTATACTGCCGAGGATACGGATCACCCGGTTCATGGGGAACTCACCTTATCGAAGTTAAAAGGCAACCCCACGAAACGAGGCTGATTCCGCTTCGATAAAACCGCCTCGAGATCCCTTAAATCACCCAACAATTCCGTCTCTTCAAGCCAGGACCATTGCCCATTCTGCCAAATGATCCGCCCAGCCTGTCCGGCTTCCACGGAGAAATAGTATCCACCGGAAAGCCCCAGGTAAATGACACTGAATTTACCGTTCCGGCCATCCTTGCGCCGTTGGATTTCGGTAACCAGATGGATTTCCTCATTGTAGGCATTTGCCTCCTTTATGACTTCGAGGCATATTCCAAACGCCCTCTTCGTGCCCGATAGATCCCCTGTCAGGTCAATGGATTCCAGATCCCGGACTTTGGGGAGCAGACCGGCCTTCAAACCGGAATGAAATCGAGTCGCCAAACCACCAAGCCTGTGTCGCAAGACAACCAGCTTCTGCTGCCAAAAACCAATCAGGCTCCGATAGGCTTCCAAATCCTCCTTTAATCGGCTTCTTTCCGACAAGAGCGCATCCAACAAGGGCCCGCTCTCTTCCAACTGCGCCTCAATTTGCCCTAAGGACTGCCGGTCCAGGCGAAGTTGACTTTCCATGAGCTCCTTCTGCTCGCGCCAAGCACGCAACTCGGCCGAAAACAATCGCCGCAACTCCACGACTTCGCGCAAATTTTCCCTGGTCTCAGCCACATCCTCCACCGTTTGGCCCCACTGGTGGGTGACACTTGAAACGAAACAAAACACGAGGATAAGTGACCTGATTCGACAGTAAAAGTGAAGCATGTGAATACCATTATCATGCTTGTCTCATTAAGGTCCAATATTTTGAACCTGTCCGTAAATCCTGAATTTCAAAGTCGGACCGACCGGAGCCCGGAAACGGGAATAGTCTTCGGACATATCAGAAAACGCCGGAATTGCTCCTTGCCCCTTCAGGTCATCATTCCTCGCCAGAATCGCACGAACGATTTCAACCGACTGAGAAAACAACGGCGACAAGCCATCAAAACTCACCGGATCTTGAAATTGATCTCCATCCTGGGCTCGAGTAGACATCGTCAGCAGGTAGGTGGTCCCGTTTTCCAATTTCACAGGTTCGGGTAATGGCACATACCGGAATTCACCCTCCAAGTGACCGGGCGATTTGGAGGTTACTTGAACCTCTCCAAGCACTCGGACCACTCTGTCATTATCCAGTTCATACAGTGTAATCAAGTGGGAGGCGTTGATGCCTCGGCTCTTTTCTCCGGTCAGGCTGGGTCGATCACAATCAAATTCTGTCGGAACGTCGCGAGGAGGACGGACCGGCGCGTCCTTGTTATGATCGTCCCACATCCCAAGATGCGTTGCGATACGGGAAATTGTCATCCGGAATTCGAACCCAACCGCACCATTAATATCGTTGCGTAAGTTATTCCAGCCGTCATCGACAATCAGCCCTCTACACTCTGGGATGGCCATGGTTCGCGCATGTCAATTCAGGATTGTAGTATACCTGTACGGATACTTCATTTAAATTCCCGGTTTCAATTTCCTCAAATTTCAGGATTACGAGCTGTAGGAGTGGGTTTATCCAGCGATAACTGTAGGAGCGGCTTTACGCCACGATAACATGGAAGGCTTACTTCTTAGCAATACCAGGCTCCTTCTTTCCCCAAGCGACCCCAATATCCAAGGGGATAATGAACTTCGCATCCCCTTGGGGGAATTAAGGGGCGCGGCCCTTTTTCCGGGCGATGTGACCCACTACAATCAGTTGCAATTGAAGTACAAGAAATCTGTTTTGGTCATCCATGCCATGGGTGGTCTGCAACAGGCCAGTCAGGATGAGCGGACAGCTCGACTGCATGAACGGCTTCTGGCGGAAGGGGTGCCGCTATGGGAGAGTGAACAATTCTATTACATGGGCATGAATTCCTCCAAAAACCGTGACTCATCATCTTCCAAATCCGGGTTCATCAGCGCTGCGGGGGCAACCACGTGAAAGTATATTTGGGGCGCGCTCAAGGACACCTTCAAACTGATTATCTCTCCATTTACACCGTTTTAGCATCCCAAAAAAGCGGCCCCACCAGCCCAAGTTCGACTGAAATGAGCCCATGCCGGGCGTGGCGCGTCTCCGACGGTCCGGACAAAGCCCTTGATCCCCCAAATGGCGGTAAGTATAGTGGGGAATGATGTTTTTCAAGGTCCCCAGAAACCCAAAACCGATGGGTCGCAATCCCAAAGATGTCCGGACCCCTGGCTTTGTCCGCAAGGTCGATCCGATATCCACAAGGACCACCTTAGCGTAAGAAGGGGTATCAGGTCATGATTGAATGGCTTGGCATGGGCCACCTTTTCGAGCTTTCCCGGACGGAAGCGATTTTGGGGTTTTTCACCCCGCTGGTGATTTTTGTCATTTTTTTTCTGACCCAAATCATTTTGCCGGGAAAGCAGGTTCCCGGCTACGTCATCAATCCGGAAACCGGTCAACCCCGCAACTATCGGCTGAACGGGATTCTCGTGTTTGCCATCGCGCTGGTCGTGTGGGCTCTCGAACTCACCGGGATGCCGCGTGATTGGTTTTTCCGGTCCTCAGTCTATGCCGTGGCCGGAGGGACCGTCTTCACCACCATCTTTGCGATCGTAGCCGTTTACAGCCAGCCGAAAGGCAAGATTGAGAATCCGCTCCTGGCGCTGTGGGATGGACGGGCCCAGGAATTGTCCTTCTTCAATGAGCGCTTCGACATGAAGATGTATTTCTACGTCGTCGGTGGGACGATGTTGTCGCTCAACGCCCTGTCCGGCGCTGCCTACCACTACCAACTCTTCGGCGAAGACTCGAATCCAGGGGTTTTCCTCTATGCGACCTTCTTCACATTCTATATTCTGGACTACTTCATTTTCGAGCGCGTCCAACTCTATACCTACGATTTGATCCACGAGAATATCGGCTTCAAGTTGTTTTGGGGCGGCCTCGTGGTCTACGGGTGGTTGTTCATCCTCCCGTTGTGGGGCATGGCCGTGCACCCGGATCCCGGATTCTCGCCGATATGGACGAGTGTTTGGCTTGTCGGAACGTCCGCGCTGTTCCTGTTCGGATGGGGCATTTCACGTAGCGCCAACCTGCAGAAATACACATTCAAGCGATGGCCCGACCGCAAGTTTTTCGGAATTATCGAGCCCAAGTTCATCGAGGCCGGCGACCGCAAGATCCTGTGCAGCGGTCTATGGGGTGTGGCCCGCCACTTCAACTACATGGGGGAGGGGTTCCTTGCCCTGTCCATTGCCCTGGTTTTCGGCTATTTCACAAATCCCTGGGCCTGGACCTACTTTGTCTTCATCGTCCTGTTATTCACTTTCCGTCAACGTTTTGACGACCGCTATTGCGCTGAGAAATACGGCGCCGAAAAGTGGGCCGAGTATCAGTCACGGGTCAAGTACCGGATCTTTCCCGGGGTTTATTGAGAAGGACCCCAGTCAATTTTGCAACTCCAAGGCTCGCATTCAAAAGTAAGGGTCCGTGCGAGGTAAGCGTCCGTAGGAGCGGCTTTACGCCGCGATTGCTCTAGCGGTTCAACCATTCCGGATAAGGTAAATCTTTAAAACAATCGCGGGATAAACCCGCTCCTACGAGGGAAAGTCCACCGATTCGGCTCAGTTGGAAACCTTACTTCATGTGAATTTCAAGGCGTCCAATCCTCTATTGCGCAACTGAATGCCCATAGGCGGTGTTCCTGGTTGTCGAAGTTGCTGAGCTTTATCTGAATAGTATTTTGCCCGGCTTGCAGGTTCACTGGGAAGATTGCCATGGCATAGCCCAGGTCGTGCCGCCGGGTGGCAATTTTCTCCCCATTCACCCATAGCGTCAACCAATCGTCAAAAGCCAGGCTCAGGTTGACCCCCCGTTCGGATTTGGATGCAACGATGGTGCGCCCATAAGCCGAAACAGCGACCGGTTTGTCGCTGAAGAGCGAAATGGTTTGTTCACTGTAAGTCTTGGCGTAGTCGTTCCAAAGCGGTCTGCGCCCTCTGAACTCCCAGGTCATATCCACCCAAGTACGATGCGAAGACAGCTCAAATGTCGGCAATGTTCGACCATCATTCTGCCAGCTATCCGGCCAAACGGTTTCGGACTCGGGGGCTTCGGATTCCAAGAATTCCTCGAAGGTAAAACTACGATAAGGTCCGGTCACTTGCCACTCTTGCGGGGACTCAACAGCCGGGGCTTGGGAATCCAATTCCTTATAAAAATACAGCACAGTTTCCGTGTCATCCGCTCGCGACCCGGAATAGGCAATCAAGGAGGATGTGAATGGAATTGGATCCGGCCCGTAGAACCGGTATGCGGAAAACTCGGTGGCTTGCTGACCGGGATTCACCACGTAAGCACACCCGGTCCATCGGCCCAGCCACTGGTGGTAGGCCCAACCGAAACCAAAGTCGTCTTCCTCATTGTAACCGCGAATGGCGTGCGGATCGGTTTCGCCGTCGACCAACCATACGGACCCACCGGTGTGGTAAAGAATATCGCTTTCATCTTGGTGGCGAATGGCTTTGAACAGTCCCGCGACAAAGCCGGCGCCACTTATGTCTGCAATTTGAAAGGTACCTCCATATGAGGGTTGAGCCGGCGTCTCCTTTCGGTGCACGGCATGAAGGCGAAAGGGTGTCAATTCCGTCTCAGGCTGGTATTGTTGCCAATCGGTCTGGGTGTACAGTTGCATGGTTTCCGACGATTCAGTCGTTATCTCAACCCGGCAGAATGTCTCGAATGGAATGGGCAAATAACAATTGAACCCGGCTTCGGGCAGGATCTTTATTCCGGCGCCATCGGCCCGATAGCCCGTTGTGCGTGGATCTTTATTCAGCAGAACACCGAAGAACGCATTCAGGTCCATGTTGACCTGAGGTTCCTCGGTATCGTCGGCATAGATTTTGATGGTGGCATGATCGCCGAACGGTTTGTAGATCACGGTGATATGGCGTATGCAACCGGGGCCTGTAGCATTGAAAATATCGTAGGAATCGCCTTGGTTAAGCACGGCGCGACCGGCATGCTTCCTGGCTTTGAATTGGATGGGTAGTTGGATCAAAGAGAAATTGGGATCGGGCGCCGTGTCCGTTTGGTGAGGGTAGGCGATTGTCGTCGCCCCAACAACAAAGACCAGGGCGGCATGGAAAATTGCCATTCCCTGGCTGGACACCGTGGAGCATACACAAAATCTGCTTTTCCTCATTACTAATTCTAATTTGTTGGTGGGTGACGAAATTGGAGAAAGCGGCATAAAATTCACCGCTCTTCGACCATAAGATTAAAAATAACTGGATTCACTTTCAACCCAGCCCAGGGACTTACCTGAGATTAATTCCGGAAAGAGGCTGAATGCATCTTCCTTGCCCGCCGCATCATCTCTGACTTTTCTCACCAAGGAAAATAATTTCTTGGCAAATGCTTCGGGGTCGTGGCGGTAATAGGATGGTTGCGGGGTGAGGAAATCAAAGGAATTGTCGGCAAAAGCGGAAATCAAGGACACATCGCGCCCCACCCTCAGACCCGTTCCCTGGAATACATTGTAAGCCGTCAACATGTGCAAGGGGTGGACCAGGATAAATCCGGTAGGGGGGTCGACTTGATTGAGCACCTGTAACAAAGCGCGTTTCAATTTTTCCGGTTCTTGTTCGTCTACGATAATTTTCCGACCCCTGAAATGTCGATTTTCCTGAGCGGAAAGGGTTTCATTGAAACTGGACTCAAACTGCCGGTTTCCACCCATTTTACTTTTGGTGGTAACCAGCGCAAGCGAGGTGTGCCCCCGCGAGGTAAATTGCCCTATGGCGTGGAAGGTAATCGCACGGTTATCAACAGAGGCGGTAAGCAAAGGGACATCTTCATCGGTGGCTCCAATCACAATTGCCGGTATGCCCAGGTTTGCGAATGCCATTTGAGTTGATTTATTCGTCCAAAGAAGGAGCCATACCGATGAGCGGTGCTGATGCATCAGTTTCTCGACTTCTGCTTCGGGATGTCCTTTGTATGGGGCGAGACCGGCATGAACATGTAGACTTAAATCGACTTCGTGTAACAAACCGCGCAACTCATCAATCCAGACTAAAGTATGCTGCCGAAGCTGCCGCAGGGGAACCGGTGAAAGCAACGTCACGGTTTGCGATTTGAAACTTTGAGCAGGTAAAGTTATCTTATTTCGTGCAATTCTAGAATTTTTCCCTTGCCGAATAATGATCAGACCCTGGTCCCGCAACTTTCCCAAGGCCTGTCTTAAAGTCGTGCGACTCACCCCCAGATCCTTGGCCAAGTCCTTCTCACTGGGCATCCAATTGGTCCACTCACCCCGACGAATGCATTCTTCAAGTTGCTCCGCAACCCTCAGAAACAACGGCCGTCTAAGGAACTTCATAGAAGTATTCTAGTGAGGTTTAACAGGATTACAAAACCGTAATTTTTGCCTTTTCGTTTTTATTGTTCGAAAATTGGACAAGCAATATGGCCTGCTCTTTACAATCCAGAGGACTTTTCATGATCTGACCTGGGATAATAGCAGTTGATATGCCCGATTCTCCAGTTCGATTTGAAGCGGACTTCCTAGCCTTTGGAGGCACCGAAGTAGCCATCTTTGTAGCCGTTCGCGCAGCTCGGTGTGGCTTGAAAACGGTTCTCCTTACCCAATCAGAATACCCGTTTGGCTCCTTCCCCTCTCTGGGGGCCTGGGAAACCCATTACCTAGGCTGCCGCGCACCCCTGTCTCACGAAGTTCGTCAGAAAATTATTGATTACTACAGGAAAACGTATGGAGAAAACTCAACTAGATTAAGGGAATGCCTATCTCTGGAGGACAACAATCCCATGGTAACCTTCGAACCCCAGGTAGCAGAAAAAGTACTCCGGGAATTGATGAAAGCAGAACCAAATCTGCGTGTGTATTCCTCCTGCCACCTTTCAAAGGTGATAATGGATGATGGAAAGATTCGATCCGTCGTCTGCCGAAAAGGCGATAAAGTCCTTGAATTTGCGGCAACCTGTTTTGCCGATTGCAGCTATACCGGAGATTTGGGCGCCAGGGCAGGGGCCGATTTCTTTATGGGTAGAGAATCTCGCTCCCGGTATGGCGAACCCCATGCCGGCCAGATCTTTACCCATTGGAAGCAGGGCCGCTTTCCCCAAGCCAGTGTCGAGGGCAGATTGAATTTACTTCCTACCTGGACCACCACAGATCCCCTGGAGGGCAGCACCGGCGAAGGGGACGAAAACATACAAGATTACAGCTATCGGCTGTGCTTATCGGAGGATCCTGAAAATCGCCTTCTCCCATCAATGCCCCCTGGATACAACCGCAGGCACTTCGCACCACTGCTGCTTCCAGCCGAGGAAAAAGCAAAGCTACCGTTACCCTTCCACCATCGTTGGCTGACCCAGTCCATCGAAGAAATGATGGGGAAAGACCACCTCTTTCACGGCCATGCATTACCTGGGCGTAAAAGAAGCTGGAACGCCACCAATTTCACGGGTGCTGGCAGGGGATATCCGACAACCGACGGGGAGGGCAGGCTGGCAATTGAAGTCCAACACCTCAACCATGCCTTGGGTCTACTCTACTTTCTCCAGAACGATTCCGAAGTTCCCGGGAATATCCAAAGCGAAGCGCGGAAATGGGGACTGGCCAGGGATGAATTTTTTGAAAACGACCATATTCCCCCGGCTCTGTATGTCAGGGAAGGCCGAAGGTTCAAAGGCGCCTACGTCTATCGCGAACAGGACTGTCTCAAAGCGGAAGGTTTGGAAAGAGCCCCCATCCACCGGGACGGAATCGCTTTTACCGAATTTGCCCTCGATTCACTTCCCTGCACACCGGAACGCTTCAAGGGAAGTTTACCAAACGGTCAGTTTTTCGAAAAAGATAAAAGCCGGCCAGGCTCCCTACCCTATCGCTGCCTACTTCCCATGGGTATTTCCAACCTGCTTGTCCCGACGGCGCCTTCCGTCACCCATTGCGCCTGGGGAACGGTGCGGCAAACCTCCTGTCTTCTGCATTTGGCCGAAGTATGTGCCTTCGCGGTTGAATTGAGCTTGAAGCTAGGTTCAGATTTAGCCGATCTTCCCCCCCTAAGTTTGCAAAAACACTTGGTGAAAAATGGCGCCATGATTTCGTTTTTCAATGATTTCGACATGGCCATGCAGGAAACTTGGAAAGAGGCAGCGCTGTTATTTGGAAATCAGGGATTCTTTGCAGACTATGATGCCCGCCCTAATGAACCCCTCCTGAAAAGTGTAGCGGAAATATGGATAAATAAGGTAACAGCCGTCAGGGAGGAAGAACCCCTGAACCCCAATGAGGTGGCCAGAATGATCCGGAAAGCGGAAAATGGGGATGCGCGGGAGCTTTTAAAGTCCAAGGAATTTTGTCGGAACCAGAAATGGAAGCGACGTCCGGACCTTCCGAACGAAGTATTAACCCGGGGGAAAGCCTTGGAGATTCTCTACCGTTACCTATCGGAGCGCAGTAGCAAATAGGAAGATGTCGCGTTTGGTAGTGAGATATCCATCGTAGGAGCGGCTTTACGCCGCGATCCCACGAAATAGCCTTCGAAGCAATCGCGGCGTAAAGCCGCACATATAAGGGGACACCCCAAAATACGGTTACTCAATAAGTCTTAGACCAAGACACGCGGTAATCTCGCAGGTCCGCAACTCCAACAGCCGTTTCAAAGGTATTGGCAAAGATCTCCACGCTATCAAAGACATTTCCTATGCGCAGGTTCAACCGCCAGTTGTCTTTGCTGCGGAATCCCAAGATGACGTTGTGCAGTTCCCCACTAGGAGTAATCCAATTGGTTCGCGGTCCCATGGTTGCTTCACCCCAAAAGGAGGCCTGCCAGGCAAAACTGAATCCAGCCAATTGGCCTTCCTGAAGTTCATAACGACCAAAGAAGGATGCCGTGCTCTCCGGAATAACATCCGGCCTCGAACCATCCTCAATCGTGGCCGAAACATCCGACCAGGTCAGGAAGATGTCCAATCCCGGCATTGGATTGGCAAAGAGTTCAAATTCCCAACCGGAGGTATCCCGAGAACCGGCAGGGGCTACGTAGCCCTCTTCGGGAATTCCCGTTACGGTGCCCAATGTATCGTCCCGAAATGTAATGAGAACGTCCGATTCGGTGTTGTCGAAATATACTAAAGAACCCGTGATTTTACCTCCCTGCAGTTCAGCTTTCAGACCTATTTCTTCGGTTTCGGCAAAGCGATTGGGAAATTTCTGGCCAAAGGTAGCCAAACGTTCGTCCTGAGTAAACACCGGGATAAAGGTTTCGTTGAAGTTAACGAAAGCCGAAATTGTTTCATTATCCGTTTCCAACAGCTTATACAAACCAGCCAGGTTGCTGGTCCACACCGTGTCACCCTGGGGTGGATTCGGGATAGTTACATCATTGATTGTATTGGAAACAGTTGATTCAAAATCGGTGTAACGCGTTCCCAGAACGAAAATCAACTTATCGTCCATAAAATAAGCTCGTTCGATGGCTCCGAGTCCCAAATTTTCGCCATCAGCGGAGTTGGATCCGCGGTCGCGTCGGCTTGTCTCATTGGCTAAAACCCATTCCGGGGTCCAAAAACTGGCCGGTGGTTTTTGGCCCTGGGGAAAATTGACCACCCGGCCATTGGGAGAACCCGTTATGCGCTCCATCGTCTCGAGATCAGCTTGCACATTGACGAGAAAATTAACCACGTTCGATTTAGTTTCTCCGTAGATTCCAAAAAGCAGCAGGCTATGTCGGATAGCGCCGGTATCGAAATTCAAGTTGTAGTCGATGGAATAGTTTTGGGTATCCAGGGTCTGGGGATATCGATCCCACCGGACTCCATATCGGGCAATGGAACCCACCGTCCCATTGGTTAAGGAACTGAAAAGAATCTGGCGGGAATCCACCCCGTCATTTCTTCCGTTCAAGGTCGGATACGGTTGGTCGTTTTGATCCCACCACTCTTCAAATCCGGGACCTCTTCCATTTCCGATTCCACGAATGCGACTTCCGTCGCTAAACCGCTCGGTAAGCCGGGCAATTATCCGCAAGTCGGCGGTCAACTTTTCTCCCAGGAAGGATTTGGAAAAACCGACTTCGTAATTATCCACCTCCACTTCACTCAAGTTATTGTGGATGTTATTTGCTCCCCCCTGGGAGACGAAGTTCTTGTCTTTTATAAACCTGCCCCGACCGTCCTCAGAGGCCAATGCCCGGGTCATGGGGTTCAGGCGATTTGCTTCGTCCCGAACAAATGCAGTCCAAACCCAAAATTGAAGACCTTCATTCCCTCGATACAAAATACTCGGATTAAAGGCCAATCGACCATCTTTCTCGGCGTCCTGGGGAGCTTCGGTTACCCCATCATAATCGTAGTAGGAGAGCGAAACCCGGTAACCCCACTTCCGCTCCGCATCAAAGAAATTGGAGGTATCGATCTCGCCGCGATACATGTTATAACTACCGAGCATGGCGCCGATCCGCGTTCTGGGCTCTGCCAGAGGTTTTTTGCTTACCAGATTTACCACCCCTCCTGGCGAATGATTTCCGTATAGGATACCACTGGGGCCTTTGACAATCTCCACTCGCTCGATGAGGGAGTAGTCGAAGCCACCGGTTCTAGAAAAAAGGGTATCGGGCAGACCATCCCGCTGGGAACTACTAATCGTGTAACCGCGAACCACAAAGACATTATTGGTTTGGCTGCCTGTGCCCTGATTACCCTGGTTCACACCCGCCACCATATTGAAAGTATCGCGAACCGTCAGGGCCACCGTGTCTTCAATCAATTGTTCACTGATAGTGGTGATGGAACCAGGCAACTCGATGTTGGGAATGGCAATGCGGGAGGCGGCCAATGACGCGCCCGCGTCGTAACGGGTAACTCCCATGTCCTGAATTTCAAACGGTGAAAGGACGTATACTTCCTCGTCTTCCTGCGCCGCGGCAACATTGGCCAGTGTAAGCGGGGCAAAAAGGATGGAAAAAAGTTTTTTTAATGCGGTTTTCATTCGGAGATTTGGTTTGTTTTTTTTGGCTAAGAAATTCACGGACCAAGCCCTAATCCGACGATTCCTCCAACAGGACGGGAATAAATTGTTGTCCGTTTTGGAGTAAATATTGGATTCGGTTCTGGCCCTTAACGGAACCCCAATCGGGTGATTTCGCAAAAGGTTAGGACTGGTTCAATTTCTGTACCTGTAATTCCAGTTTTGAAGGAATAGGCATTCAAAAAGTCGATCCTGAAAAAATCAGAATTGATCTTCCCAAAACCTTGTCAAATTGATGGAGATCTCAGGTTTCTTAGCCTTTTGGTCCAGGCCACTAACCCGCATGTCTCACAAATTTTCTACTGCGCTCCGAAATGCTCGAAGCACCGGGAATTAAAATGTAGGAGCGGGTTTACGCCGCGATTGTATTCGGGGTTTGGGGTGTCCCCATGTAGGAGCGGCTTTACGCCGCGATCGCTGGAGGAATTTACTTGGATGAACAGGATTGGAAGGATTTTTGGGAGTGGGGATTTTTGGATCAGGATCAAGATGTTGGAGGGTTTACCCCGCGATTGCTGGGGGAATTAATCCATGGTCTCTGCGAGAGCTAATCCAATAATCCAAAGTGCCCTCCAATCAAGCTGGCTCAATTTGACTTTTTCAGGGCCGAGGAATCAGGAAAGAAAACTAGCGAATCGGAAAACTCGGATCATTCGGCCAGTAAATCTTGTTGCTGAAATCGTCCTCCGGAGCGTTATGGAGTGGCAGGTGTTGGGAAAGCCGTTTGATCACTGCCTTGTATGCGGATTTCCCTGCCAGGTTTCTCCACTCGTGCGGGTCGCTGTGGTGATCATACAGCTCCTCCGTTCCGTCGCGGTAGCGGATGTAGCGCCAACGTTCATCGCGTAGGGCGTGGCTTCCCTCTCCAAAGGTCATAAGCGCCGGTTCACTTCGGAATAGGGAAGGATCCTCAAGGATTGGCGCCAGGCTCTCTCCGTCATTAGCCGGATTCGGTGGTAGATCAGCCAACTCCACCAGGGTCGGATAGATGTCGACCAACCCCACTGGAGAATTTGAAAGGCTTCCTGCTTTGGCCACTCCCGGAGCTACGATTACTAATGGCACGTTCGTGGCCTGCTCCCAGAGCGCCCATTTGGTCCAATGGTTCTTTTCCCCGAAGTGCATGCCATTGTCGCCAAACAACACGATGATGGTGTTGTCCGCATAGGGAGAAGCATCCAAAGCATCTAACAAACGACCCAGTTGGGCATCCATATAGGAAACTGAGGCCAGGTAACCCTGAATGGCCAGTTCCCATTGTTGGGCTTCGACGATGGCGTAGTGGGAAAGTTGTTTGCGGATGTCCGCGTAAAATCGTCCGTAGGGTGGCAGGTCATCTAAATCGCCATCTTTAATCGGCGGAAGCTCAATGCTCTTAATGGGATACAAATCAAAATACTTCTGTGGCACCACCCAGGGATGGTGGGGCTTGATAAAACCGATACCCAGAAAGAAGGGCTTGTCGTGATCCCGCTGCAGGAACTCGATCCCGTATGACACCGCTTTAAAGTCCCCCAGATCCTCTTCGCGCATACCCGTCAACGGCGCCCACTGATGGTCACCGTGATCGCTCACCTTCGGCAGCGGATAGGGATCGAGTTGCGGTTCCCGGTCCATATTCAAGTAATCATCCCAGGATTTGGGATCTTCTGAATTGAAGCTGTGGAAAATCTTTCCGGCGCCGACAGTGGTGTAACCATGTTCCCGAAAATACTGAGGCAAGGTAATCACCCTGGGCATGATCTTACGGAACTTTTCCCCATAGTAGGCTCCGGACGTGGATGGCTGGAGGCCCGACAGAAAACTGGCCCGCGATGGACTGCAGGCGGGTGAATTGCAATAGGCCTTGGTAAAGGCTACACCTTGCGCCGCAAGCCGGTTCAGATTCGGTGTATGCGCCTCGCCCGAATAGCCCGGAAACTCATCCAGGTAACCCACCCAGTTGGTCAGTTCATCGGCTGGAATGAAAATCACGTTGGGAGCGGCACCTTGATTCTGTTGAGCTGACAAATTGCTGCTAAACGAGGCAACTACCTGAATCAAACCAATTATCAACACACGCCTCATTATCAGGGGTATCGGCTTTTTACATGGCATCTAAAAAAATAGGATTTCCAACTATCATTTTCCCATCGATTCCACCTGTGTAAAAACCGAAATAGTGTGGGGGAAGGGGTTTACCCCGCGATCGGTTGGAGAATTTACATGGATGAACAGGATGGGAAGGATTTTTGGGAGTGGTGATTTTTGGATCAAGATGTATGAGCGGCTTTACGCCGCGATTGGTTCGGGGTTGTTTAGAGGGATCGCGGCGTAAAGCAGCTCCTACTCAAGCTGGTGAATTTCAGGACTTGGCATTTTTCACCACTTTACCAGTTGTTGTTTATACGATTTACCATTTCTTTAGAAGATGATCTCTACCGGGCAGCCAAGAACCTGACTAAAGCTGAGGATACCTCGATGAGCAAGGCCATCAACCGTTTGATACGCAAAGGGCTGGAAACAGCCCGGCAACCTGCGCCCAAGAATTCTGGCGGGAATGGTCCGAGCTCCTTCCCCGTTTCGCGTAATTGCCGGCCCATGCCGGAGGAGGAGATCCATGACCTGGAAGTGGCTGAGGAGATGGCAAGATGGTCAGTTTCTGTAAAAGGCGATTGATCGATTTCGATACGACAACAATGCAGACGAATCCCTTCCGGAAAAATCATTGCGGTAAGGCCGCCCTCCAACCTTGATCCAATCGGTGTGAAAGATCCTCTACGATGTGCGCGTATCTGGATTCCCTGGCCACATTGAAATTTTCCTTCGGATCCACGGAGTGGTCATAGAGTTCAAGTCCTTCCACCTGACCTTCGACATAAACGGAATCCCAACGGGTCATGCGGTAACGATCGGTCCGAATGGTATAGCCCATCAGGTCCCAGGCGCGGCGCTCCAGTTCATCTTCACCTACACTGCGCGGATACTGACTGAATGCCGCTTTCTTCCAAGGACGATCCGGATCCCTCAATAGTGGTAACAGGCTCAGGCCTTCCATGGCATGCGGCGCCTCCAAATTCAAAATGTCCAACACCGTGGGATAGAGGTCCACCAACTCAACGAGCGCTGGAGATCGACCCACTCCACCCTTTTCTCCCGGAACACGAATCATGAGCGGCACCCGGATATCCAGTTCGACATTGGTCGATTTTCCCCAGGCATCGTGCTCGCCCAGTTTGAAACCATGGTCGCTCCAGAGTATGACCGAGGTGCTTTCCCTCAATCCAAGCGTATCCAGCTCATCCAACAATTTTCCGAGCAACGCATCCACATAACTGATACAGGCATAGTATGCTCGTCGATATTCCAACGCAATTTCCATTGGAACCGTGCCGGAAGGGGAACCGTCGTATCCATGAAACTCGGCGCTACGGCCCAGGGCAAACCAGGGCGCTTTGCTCGGATGAAAATCATTGGTCAATGGGGGCAGTTCAATTCCATCGTACAGATCCCAGTACTTCTTGGGGGCGGCAAACGGCAGGTGCGGTTTAGTAAAACCCACTCCCAGGAAAAACGGATCACCCAGGCCATTCAGCCTCCTCAGCGCCTTAATTGCGGCCATCGCCAAACGGCCGTCAAAATAGGCTGCGTCGTCCACATCGGCTATTTCCATTACCGGGCCGCGTGCCGCCCGTTCGAATTTGATACCGGTCAGGCCCGCTTTAATGGCCGCCTCATGCTCAGCCTGCACTTCATTGACCCTATCAGGATCAGCATACTTCCGGGCCGAATTGACCAGATTTCCGGGATTCGGATCATTCATGCCTGGCTCGGTCCAGGACTTGGAATCCGAAGTTCCCAAAACCTTACCCAGGCTTTGCGTTCGATAACCATGCTTTTGCAGCAATTGCGGCAAAGTAAGGATATGGGGATGTTTTGTGCGAAAATGATCCCGCAAATGGATCACGCCAACTGAATCAGGCCTTTTCCCGGTAAAAACAACGGCTCGAGAGGGCGTACACACCGCTTCCTGGCAAATAACATTTTCGAACACCATACCGCTGGAAGCCAGTTTATCCAGATTCGGACTGATAATGTGCTCGTCCCCGTAACAACCCAGTTCAGGGCGCAAATCATCGATGGATATGAAAAGCACGTTGGGCTTGGCGGAGGCCATACCGACAGCCAAGGCTTGAAGGCCGATAAGAAGTAGGACCTTACTAAATTTCATAGAACTGGATTTCATATGTAGGAAGGGAGACGCCAAGGGGCGCCAATTAGGAATGGGGAGAAGATGATGGACCACAGAGGACCCAGAGATTCCGTTTAATCTGTTAGTGCCATCTTTTTGAGTCTTTTGTGCTTTTTGTGGCTATTTTTTAAATCCGTGGCCATCCGTGTAATCGGTGGTTCATCTGCGTCATCTGTGGTGGTTTTTTCAAGGAAGCCACACTAGGATCCCTGTTCAAATTTCTTCCAATACTCCAATTCGATCGGATGTTCGGGAATTTCTTCCACACCCCAGTCCGGCGCATCCAGGATGACTCCATCGCCGAGTTCTTTCATCCGTTTCTGCATTACCTGCTTCAGGTTTCTCATGACCGAAGCATAACGTTCATCATCAGCCAGATTGCGATTTTCGATGGGATCGTCTTCAACATTGAAGAGAAGCTCATTCCGATCACCTCGAACATGGTATTGGTGCAGTTTCCAAGGTCCCATACGAAAGCCCCGCATATAGTTCTTGTACACTATCAAGAGGGAGTCGCGAACGCTTTGCTGACCACCATCAATAACGGGCTTCAGTGATTTTCCGGTGACGGATTCAGGCGTTTCCACTTCGACCAAATCACAAAGTGTCGGATAAATATCATAAAGATAGACCAGGGCCTCAGAGGTTTGTTTTCCCGACACACCCGGTCCTGCCATGAGGAGAGGAACGCGAACTCCGCACTCGTATATATTTTGTTTTCCCAACAGCCCGTGTTGTCCGAGGCCCAAACCATTGTCGGCCGAAAATACCACAATGGTGTTTTGCAGAAGGCTTCGCTTCTGCAGGGCTTCCATCAGGCGTCCTATCGCATCATCCATATGTGAAATCATGGCGTAGTGGGCGGCCATGATTTCCTTAACTTTAGCCGGATCACGAGGAAAGGGTATGTATTTGACTTCGGTTGTGCTACCGTTCGACCCCAACTCGCCATTATTGAAAGGATGCCGACCGCGAAAACTGTCCGTCAAGTCCATGTCCTTGGGATCGTATTGAGACATCCAACGCCAGGGAGCTTCCCAGGGCCAATGCGCAGCGCTAAAGGCCAAGTAGATAAAAAACGGATCTTCCTTTGGGGAAGCGTCCATGAATTCAATCGCTTCATTCACGATCAAATCGGTGGAATGAATGCCCTGATATTGAAAGCCCTTACGCGTCTCAAAATTCCTGGCCGAGAACTCCCACTGGTGAGGTTTGGGATTTCCAATAATCGTTCCGCCTTTTTGAAATGATCGATACAAAGAATCACTGTCATTATGCCACTTGCCGCTGATGAAGGTCTGGTAGCCGGATGCCCCCAATGCTTCAGGCAATGTGGTCATCCTTTCGGGAATCCGCATGCCACGGTGCTCCTGCTCAAACACTCCGCGGCCGGTCAATACCATGGCCCGGCTGGCCTGGCAAACCGGCGCTGACAAGGCTCCCATACTGTAGGCGTTGGTGAACCGAATGCCTTGCCGCCCCAGACGATCCAGATTCGGTGTGGATACCTCATCGCCCTCAATTTCAAAAATCGCCTCTCCCCGGATGTCATCCGCAAACAGGAAGATGATGTTGGGGCGGGCGCCAAAAAGGTCGAAGGGTAAAGGAAGAAGGATGAGTAGAAGAATATATGTAAACGGTTTCATAGTACTTGCTTTGTAATGTTGGAGCGGCTTTATGCCGCGATCATCATCGACGTCCGAATCGCGGCATTAAGCCGCTCCAGCAATTTGTCTATTTTGTATTAAATTCACCGGCTTGGTATCGTCCATATATCTCACGCATGCGGCGCAATTCTCCCGGATTCCGAGGACCGGAAAAATCTTTGTGCTCACCCCTCAGATAGGCTTCATAATCCTCGGTTTTCGGATCATCCGTATCCTTCATCCAATCCAACATTTCCTGACGCAAACGGACCAGGGTTTCTTGATACGAAGGGTGATGGACCAGGTTGTTCAGACCATCCGGATCAGCCTCAAAGTCATACAGCTCCTCCCGGGTCCGGAACATGAAATACAGGACCCGCCGGGCAATCTCCGCATTCGTCATGCCGGCTTCGATCATGGACCTGAGAGCAAGGCCCTTGTAAAACTCCGCTTGAGCCTGGGAGGCTCCGTCCGCCCAGAGATTGAAAATGTAGCCGAATTGTTTTTCCTGCACGGCGCGGGTCGGAACTTCTTCTTCCAGGGCAGAGATGTAAAAGGCAGTAAATGCTCGGTCGAATCCCTTTGCGGACTGGCCTTTGAGCAAGGCCAAGAATGACCGGCCTTCAATTACACGAGGAACGCGAATTCCCGCTGCTTCCAGAAAAGTGGGCGTAATGTCGATCCCCGAAACAAGATGTTTTATATCGACACCACCGGGCTCGATGACTCCGGGCCAACGCACGATCATCGGCGTCCGCGTTCCGTGGGCGTAGCAACTGAACTTGGCAAAGGGGAAAGCCATGCCATTATCTGACAGAAACAAAACCAGCGTATTGTCTGTTTGTCCGGCTTCCTCAACCGCCTCCAACACGGCGCCCACCGTATCGTCGCAGCGCCGCACAGAGCTATAATAATCGGAAACTTCATCCCGCAAGTCGGGCGTATCGGCGAGAAATCCCGGAACGGGAGCCTCACCTGTTTCATAGACATGACTGGGAGTTTCAATAGCGGCTATTTTTTCCGGCGGCTGGCCGAAATTGGCCTCGTCGCTGTTTTTAGGTTCATTCAAATACTGCCATTCCTGATAGCTGCCTGCAAAAGGCCTGTGTGGGTCGCGGGAATTGGCCATCAGGAAGAAGGGCTTCTTTTCAGTTGCAGCATTGGCCAGGAATTCAGCGGTGTGCATTTTAAACAGACTGGGGGCCCGCCCGTGACCCGTATCGATTGCATCTTTTACATAGTCCCACTCAAAAAGTTCGCGGGGCTTCAGGTGACCCACCTTGTCAATTATTCCCATCAAATACCCGTTCCTCTTGAGGAGTACCGACAGGGTTTTGGTTTCGCTATCCATCCCCGCGAATCCCATTGCTCCGGATTGGTGGGCATAAAGTCCGGTCATGATTATGGATCGACTAGGAGCGCAAACGGCCACATTGACATGAGCATATTTGAAATACATGCCCTCACGAGCCAATTGGTCGAGATTCGGCGTCGGATTCTCCATCGGGCTTCCATAGATACCAACAGAATCCCAATTCATATCGTCGGCTGTAATCAGGAGTATATTCGGCCTATCCTGGGCCAGGATTGGAATGACGAAAATAATCCAAATCAATGCGGCCCAAGATAAGATGGACCTGGGACAGGTGAATTTCATGTACTTTATTTGGTCAATACTACTCGAGAATTACAATGCTACCGGGGAGGTTTAAAGAATATACATTCGGGAAACCTTGGACAATACCTTGCCCACATATTTCATTAATTTTCTACTGAGCAACGGAATGATCGGCGCTGGAGCGGACTTGGACATCGCGGCGGGAAGGGGTCGATCCCCACCGGCGCAATCCATCATCCATTCGATGTTCCTGGGAAGCATAAAACCCTGCCTACCGGCTGTTCTGGCTTGGCTGGTTGCTTTTTCCCTCAAAGCAACTCCTCCAAATTTTCTGGTTATCCACACAGATGACATGGGGTGGTCGGACCTGGCCTGCTACGGCAACCCGTTACACCAGACACCGCACATAGATCAATTGGCCAGAGAAGGGGTTCTCTTTACCCAAGCCTACGCCGCTTCACCCATTTGCCTGCCATCCCGGGTGGCCGGCATATTCGGGAAATATCCGTCCCGATTGAAGACCACCGGGCAACCCAGTTACCTGGAAGACGACCAGTCCAATCGGGCCCTTTTGCATCCACCGATTAAAACGTCTGTGTCACCGGCTATCCCCAACCTGTTCAAGGACTTACAATCCGTTGGTTATGATTGCATGTTGCTGGGCAAATGGAACCTCACCGACGAGGCCGAACGGTATGGCATCGCTCACCTTCCCGGATCGAACGAAGCCATGACCTCGGAAGCTGTTCGGTATGTGAAAACGAAACGAAACCAGCCCTTTTTTCTTCACGTCAATTTTCATTGGCCGCATATCCCTCTTAAACCTTATCCCGAAATCCAGGCGAAGTACCAAAAACTACTGGGAAAGAACTCGAAATACAATCCCGACTACGCCGCCATCACTGAACAGATTGATACTGCGACCGGGGAAATATTACAGGCGCTCGAACAGTCTGGCAAAGCGGAAGACACACTGGTCATTTTCTTTTCGGATAACGGCGGTTTCCTGGGCTTTTCGGAGGAGGACCGGGTAGCTTTCAACGAACCTTTGCGGGATGGAAAAGCCAGCCTCTACGAAGGAGGAATCCGGGTGCCCATGATAGTTCGCTGGCCGGGAAAAATCGAGCCGGGTTATCGCACCGACCAGGTTACCATCGCCCATCTGGACCTTTACCCGACCCAACTCGAACTGGCGGGCATCTCTCTTGGAGATCGGCATCTCGACGGTATCAGCCTGGTCGATACACTCCTGCACGAAAAAACGGTCCCATCCCCTACCCGTTTCTGGCATTGGCCCCACTACCGCAGAGCCTTTGGAGGCCTTCATGCCTCTCCCTCATCCGCCCTGCGCTCGGGAGACTGGAAACTCATCCACTTCTACGAAACCGGACACCACGAACTCTACAACCTGGCCGAGGACCCGGGTGAAACCACTGACCTGAGCGAGAGTCACTCAAGAATGGCCGGCAAACTGGCCATCGAGCTGGAAAACTGGAAGCGCGAAGTCGGCGCTCAATTACCCATCCCCAACCCCGAGTAACATCCGTAGGAATCACGGCGTAAAGCCGCTCCTACGAGATAACATTCAATCCACAGATTCCGAAGTATCATACGTAGGAGCGGCTTTACGCCGCGATTGCTCTAGCAGGTCAACCATTCCGGATATGGCACATCTTCATCTAAAGACATCCATTTTTTTGCCTCCTTTGTACAAAACCAATACGGCCATCTTTGTTCCTTTGGAATCAGTGTTTTCCGATACGGATTCATCAGCATGTATTGCAGCACCACTCCAATAGAATCAGTTTCTCGCAACCAACGGTCAAAATACCCTCGTTGCCACTTCAATCCATTTTTCCTCAATAATGGAGCCATCTTTCCTTTATAAAGCCGGATGTAGTCACTTAAAGAATGATCAGATTCAAGACAGAAAAGCAAATGTAAGTGATCGGGCATGTGAACCAACGCAATCAATTCAAGTTTGCCGTCTGCCTCTATCGTAAGAAGCGTGGCTAGACTGCCTTCGAAGAAGTCGGTAGAATCCAAACCTTTCTGATCCTTCAACAGACAAATGGTGACGAAGTAGGACAAACCTGTTGCTGAAATCCGCCCTTTTCGCAATGCTGCGTGTCCTTTGGAGAGACTTCTCATCCAAAGAAAATCGCGGCGTAAAGCCGCTCCTACGAGAAAACATTCAATCCACCGAATCGGGCTGGTGCTCTTCCAAGGAATAGAAATACGAAATCGGCGCTGCAGCCATGTATTGCTGATCGTAGGATCTGCCATCGATCCAGGCGCGGCCCCAATAACCGATGTGAGCCCAACCTTCGTCAAAGAAAATGGAGGGATAACTGACCCCGTTCCGGTTAAAAGTTTCGGCTCCGATCTCATATGCGGGAATGGTGAGAAATTCACGGTAATGGTTCCATGTCTTCCCGCCATCGCTGCTGATCATCGAAGCCAGAGTCAACCGTTGTCCCAGGTGTGAATGCGTGTTGTAGACGCTCTGGCTGTTCCACATGAGCAGTATATCGTCTGTCCCGGGAATCCGCTCGATGTTGGGAGGCGCCTCGGAGGAATACAATTCAGTTGGGCTGGGTGTGGTCCAAGTCTCTCCCCGGTCGAAAGACTCGGATTGGTAGAGCCTGCCTGCGGAGGTCCGGCCGATCATGTAGATCGATCCGTCGGCCCTTTCCGCAATCGCCACTTCGTGGAAGTTGGATATGCGGATGTTCCTGTATCCCGTCGCCAGTTTACGCACCTCCAGGAGTTGCTCGCCCAAATGCCAGGTTCTGCCGTGGTCATCCGACCAGGCCACTTTCGTAGCCACAACGTTGTGGATACCCTTGTCGAAGTTGGCCTGGGTGTGCAGGGGCTGAATGAGCCGATCGCTCGAGTGAACGAGTAACCGGTCGTGTCCACTCGTCCAATAACCAGTGGGTGGAGAGATGAGAATCTCCTTCGACCAGGTCTTCCCTTCATCCTTGGAATAACGGAAAATCTTGTCGGCATTGGTGAGTGATTTGAGCCAGTTCCCGCTGTCCCACTGATCGATCGGTTTGGTGTTGATACGCTGGTAGGTCGCTCCCAATTCACCGTTGGCGAGGCGCCGCAAGGCCGGATGCGAGGCGTTGATGCCGGTGTTGCTTTCAAACATCACCGCCGGCTCACTCCAGGTTTTGCCACCATCCTTGGACTCCACTTTTCCGATCACGGTGCGGGCATAGTGGGCGTGCCAGTTGCTCATATCCTCTTCCCCAAAGCGCAGGTTGAAAGCATGGATCAGGGCGCCGTCCTTCAACTTCACCGTCGTCCCCTCGGACTGAAAAGGATACTGGTCGGTTGAAGGGGCTATCACCTGTCCGCGAAGGCCACCCAAGGCCCAACCCACAGGGTCGAAGTCATGACCGTAACTCACTCGTAGCGTAAAAACAGCCGCAATTGCCAAATGGAGAATCAAGACCTTTCTTTGCATGATCCAAGCCAACAATAGATCCAATGGAGCTGCAAATCTCTTTAGACCGATCTACTAATTCTACAAGTTCCCAACATGAAAATGTAGGAGCGGCTTTACGCCGCGATTTCAACGATCATCGTTGCAATCGCGGCGTAAAGCCGCTCCTACAATCATAGTGCACTACTCCGTAAACCAGACCAGCGGCAGTCGATTGTATCCCAAATGTACTCTTGCCATTTGAACGAAGTCCCCGGACCAGCTTTTGTCGGGACGTAATTCAATCGCGCGGTAGGCCATGTGAACAAAGTCTCCGGAAAACAACACATGCGGGTATTCGTACCACCAGTCGTGGGAATGGTATTCAATCTCCTTGTAATTACGCCAGGTCTTGCCTCCATCGTCACTGATCCTGGAGCTCAGCACATAACGCAAACCCAGGAATTTCTTATCCGGGTAAAACATGGGAGTACCTAGAAGAAGCAAGGTGTCCGTTCCGGGTATATTTTTTATATAACTGGGAGCCACCGGACTGCGCAATGTGGTTTTCGCGGGGGTCGTCCAGGTCCGACCGTGATCATTAGACCGACATTCATGCATCCAGCCCGTAGCGTTGCGTCCGTACATGAGAAGCTCCCCATCAACCAACGCGGCGAGCGAACATTCCCAGAATCCGTAAGCCTGAAATGAGTAAGGATTTAACGGCACATCCAGAGATTCCTTTGTCCAACGCTCCCAACTGCGACCGTTATCCGTGGATCCGTAGACGTCAGTCACAAAGTGGTGCGGTCGAGCCGGGGTTCCCTCCAAGGCATGAACGAGGATGATGAGATCCCCATTGCTCAATCGGTAAAACCGGTCATGGGATCCAGTCTGATAATCATAGGCTCCATCCGTGACATCAATTTCATCTGACCACGAACCTCCTTCATCACCGGATATGCGAACGACCCGCTTGGAAAACCAATCTCCTGGAATCCGACGCGCATAAGATAGTGCAATTTCTCCACTCTCCATGCGCAAAATGGAGGGTAAGAATAAGGCCATCCCTTTTTCCGCAAATACTACGATCGGATCGCTCCAGGAGAGACCTCCGTCCTTTGAAGTCTTTTTGCTGATCCGGGCTTCGGCAAGATCGCTTACCGTGGCCATGTCGCTATACCAAATTTCAAGCGTTCCATCGCTTAACTCAAGAAAAGATCCTTCCCCCTGCCGGGCGGAACTGGATTCAATGAGCCTTGCGCGGCGTTGATTGAGCAGGGGAAGCGTCCTGGCCTGAATCGCGTCCGATACCGATTCTCCGTCTTCGTTGGAAGCTACGATGCGGTGCTCGTAGTTGGAGTAGGCGTAGCAACCCGTACTGAGGAAGGTGGTTTCATCTGCAGTGGTATATCCGGCCACCAGCCAGTCTCCGCCTGAAAGCCGTCGTTCAATTCGAAACCCCGTTTCGTCATCAGCATTATCCATCCAACCTAACAGAAAAGACGAACCCGATTCAGGTACAACCAACAAACCCGTGGGAGAGTCCGGAATTTCGGCAAAGAGACCGCTCATGCAAAGGAACAGGACAAAGATAACTGTAGGAGCGGCTTTACGCCGCGATTGCTTCGAGGCTGATTCCTGGGATCGCGGGGCAAAGCCGCTCCTACAACTCAAAACCATTACTCAAAAAACCATATCAGCGGCAACTTCAGATAACCCAGGTTCACGCGGTCCCAGCGCTTGGTCGGGGTGAGATCGATCATGCGGTAGGACAGGTGCACAAAGTCTCCGTCGAACAGGACATTGGGATAGTCATACCACATGTCATGGGTGTGATATTCGATCTCCTTGTGGTTCTTCCAGGTCTTTCCACCATCATTACTGATGCGCGAGGCCAGCACATAACGATCGCCTAACAAGCGAGCTTTGGCATCCACCATGGTGGTAGAAAGCAGCAGAAGCGTCGAAGTGCCGGGAATGTTTTTCAGGTAAGGCGGCGCCAGGGGATTTCGGATGTCCGTCTGTTCCGGCTCGGACCAGGAGCGGCCGTTGTCCATGGAACGGGATTGGTAAATCCAACCGGTGGCGTTCCGGCCATACATGAGAATCTCATCGTTGCCCAATTCGGCAATGGCACATTCCCACAATCCGTATTCACCATGCCCAAACGGATTCACCGGAACGTCCAATGATTCCTCGGTCCAACGTTCCCAACTTTTCCCGTGATCGCCAGACCCGAAAACATCCGTCACCAACTGACGGGGCCGAGCTGGGTCGCCTTTGACCGAATGAACCAGAATAATGAGGTCGTCATTCCCAAGCCTGTAAAAACGATCGTGCGAGCCGGTTTGGTAATTGTAAGCGCCATCGCTAACCACAATCTCCTCACCCCAAGTCTCACCTTCATCTTCAGAAATGCGAACCACACGTTTGGAATACCATTCACCGGGGACACGACGCGCATAGGAGATGGCGATGTTCCCATCCCCCAAACGCAAAATGCTGGCGAGGAACAGGGCCATCCCCTTTTCGACGAAGACCACTTCCGGCTTTCCCCAGGTATCCCCGCCGTCGCTGGATACCTTTTTGCTAATGCGCGCCTCAGCCAAGTCACTCACCGTAACCATGTCGCTGTAATAAAGTTCCAGGTTTCCATTCTCGAGTTTGACAAACGCGCCCTCGCTTTGCCGTGCGCTACCGGCTTCGATCACACGTCCTCTGCGTTGATTGAGTAAAGCCAAGGTTGTCCCGGAAACCGGCTCCGAAACGGATTCACCACGGTCATTAAAAGCAATCACCCGGTGTTCGTAATCAGTATAGGCCCGGCAACCGGCGCTGATAAAGCTGGTGCCGTTTGCGGGCGCTATCCCTTCCGACCGCCAGTCACCTTTTGGCAAGCGCCGCTCGATGCGGAATCCGTCCTCATTGCTTGAGTTATCCACCCAAGCTATGAGAAATGACGAACCCGATTCGGGAACAACTAATAAACCATTGGGAGAGTCCGGTATTTCAGCAAAGAGAACCCTCATGCCAAGCAACAGGGTAAAGATAACCATGGTAGGAGCGGCTTTACGCCGCGATCCCACAAAAAGGCCTCGAACCAATCGCGGCGTAAAGCCGCTCCTACAACCTAACCCGAATATCTCACAAATCTTCTGCTGCACTCCGGAATGACGGCACTGGAGCGGATTTCCCTGGATTCGGGACTTTGCAGGGTGTCGACCCGGCTTCACCCCCGAATCTGCACGAAACCCCCACCAGCACTCGACCTCCGTTCGCTCGCGACGAATTTTGTGAGATATCCAGGCTAAAACCATTACTTTAAAAATCATACCATATATCATTATTCAAATGCCTCGTCCACGAAGACGTTGATATCGGCTCCAACCAGCGGCACCTCCTCGGCATTCACTTTGGGAAAAGACCCGGCCAACCTGTCCTTGACACCTTGAAACCGAGGCAGAGAGGCCAAGTTGGTCCACTCGTGAGGATCATTTGCATGGTCGTAAAGTTCTTCATCGCCGTTTCGATAGCGGATAAATCGAAAACGGTCGTCCCGCACGGCGTGATTCTGCCAGCCATAACTCAATACAACCGGTTTACCTCTTTCGGAAGAGGCGCCACTCAGGACCGGACTCAAGTCGATACCTTCGAGTTCATGGGTCTGGGGTCCGCTTAATCCGGTCAAGGATATCAAGGTCGGATATAGATCCAACAAACTCACCGGGGTGTTGGAAACTTGCGGTTTCATTCCGGGTACGCGAATGGAGTAAGGCACTCTCGTCGCCATCTCCCATAACACAAATTTGGACCAGTGATTTTTCTGCCCCGTGTGCCAGCCGTTATCCCCCGCAAACACCACAATCGTGTTGTCGGAATACGGGCTGTTTTCCAAGGCATTCAATACGCGGCCAATTTGTTCGTCAGCAAAGGTAGTCGCTGCGAACAGGCCCTGTAAGGCCCGCTTCCACAGGGCGCTCCTTACTATCTTGTCGTGAAATCCACGGTGTGTTGCAATCCAACGACCGGGTTTTGGAATATCTTCCAAATCATCTGCACGAAATCCCGCAGGTATCTCAATGTCTTCCAGGGGATACAAATCGTAGAATCGTTGGGGCACCGTCCAATGCACGTGGGGACGCCAACATCCGAAGGCCAGAAAGAAGGGCTTGTTGCGATCTTGACTCAGGAAGTCAACTGCCCGTTTGGCATTGCGCCGGTCCTGCGACATTTTCGATAATTCGTCACGATCCCAATCGTCCGGCAGGATTCCCCAGGTGTAATTGCCCGGACCCTCGGGAATTTCCGTTAACGTGCCCGGGATAATGTGATTGAGCAGCTCTTCCTCGGCTTCATTTGAATAATGAACGACATGTCCCTCCGACCAGGAATGCTCATCCCATTCCTGATAGCGGTTGTGAAAAATCTTTCCGTATCCAGCCGTCAGATATCCGGCCCGTTTGAACCTGGCCGGGAGAGACTCGACTTTACTCACCCACCCTTCGACCTGCCGGAAGTTTTGACCATTGTAGTACACACCTGTTGTCGAAGGCCGAAGTCCGGTTAAGAACGCCGTTCGCGATATGCAGCACCCGGGATAAGTATATCCCCTTGAAAACCAGGTGCTTTGCCTGGCTAATCGTTCGAGATTGGGTGTGCTGACCCCACTGTCCTGCAAGACGCTGTTATATATCGGGCTGGTGTCGTCGATCAACAACAGCAACACGTTCATGGGCTTCTCCTGGGCAAGGCAGAAGGCTGAGGGAAGAAGGCAGAAAAATAATTGTAGGAGCGGCTTTACGCCGTGATTGTACCGACTTCGACATGATCGCGGTGAAAAGCCGCTCCTACGAAAAAATTGCAGCATCATTCACTTTCCTCAAAACCTCGTCACATTTTCCGATCCTTCGGTTGAGTAAAACCAATCGATGGGCACGCGAGCCAAAACCATTTCCCGGCCTCCGGCAAAGGCCGGACCCCGGTAGTAATGGATTAATGCGTAGCCATCTTTCCAAAACAACCCCGGGTAGGCCCATTGATACTCGCGGTCCGATTCCAATGCTTTGGGAGTACTCCAAGTTTTGCCTCCATCCTGGCTTACGGCGGCCTGCAAAGTCGTCCGCGTCCAGCCGTGGGATGCCTTTTCCACGTAATTGGAATTCCAGAGCATGAGAATATCACCACTGTTGGGAAAGCGTTTCAACAGGGTCGGAGCACGGGTGTTTACCACCCCGGAAGGACGTGGAGTGGTCCAGGTGGCCCCGTCATCCCAGGATTCGGAAATAAACGACTGACCCCTGGATGCACGCATCACCTGAAGCAGGCTCCCATCGGTTCGTTGGATCATACTGGCTTCCTCGAAGTGGCCATTGACCAAATCGGTCAAAACCTCCGAACGTTGCCAGGTTTCACCTTGGTCATCGGAATAGGAGTAATAAGTGCCCATTTCCTTAAATCCGGTTTGATTGGGAATGAGGGTGTGGCGCTGAACGAGTATCCGCCCGGATGTCAGGACGTAACTGCGGTCGTAGGCGCCGGTGTGGTATCCCTCGAGGTCTTGGCGTATCTCCCTGTAATCCGACCAGGTTTTACCCTCGTCGCTGGAAAAACGGATACGCTTGGTGGCATCACCCAAATCTTTGTTGGTTCTGTTCTGTGAACTGCGCCAACTGTAGGCAACCATGAGGCGGCCATCTTGCAGTCGCGCCAGTCCCGGGGAGAGAATATTGACCTCGGCATCGCGGTCATCAATGGCCACCCAAGGCTCTCCCCACGTCTTACCGCCATCCTTGGATATCATGGCGGCAATCCGGCAATATCCATCGTCCGACAAGGG
>CBDCNU010000016.1:0-57675 GCA_965219475.1 Opitutales bacterium
GGCCGGGGGTGACGCTGGTGGTATCCCCATTGATTGCCCTGATGAAGGACCAAGTGGACGGGTTGAAGGCCAAGGGAATTGCCGCCGCCATGATCAACATGTTCCCAGTCCTGGCCACAGCAGCGGCAAACCCTGCGGGCGCTGAGGGAAAACAAACTCAAGTTGCTCTATATCGCGCCGGAAAGGTTTCGGGCAGGTTCCTTCACCGATTCGCTGGAGGGGGTGCCCATCTCCCTCTTTGCCGTGGACGAGGCCCATTGCATATCCCAGTGGGGACACGATTTTCGGCCGGACTACCTTCGGTTGGGAAATGCAATGAAGTCGTTGGGGAATCCGCTCTGCGCCGCTTTTACCGCTACCGCCACCCCGGAAGTCCGGGAGGATATCCGCAAACACCTCCATCTGGAATCTCCCGAAGTGTTCGTATCGGGGTTTGCCCGCCCCAACCTGACCTTTACCCTACGCAAACCCAAAACCAAACGGCTTAAATACGCCAGGATCCTCCGGCTCATCGAGCTGCATGGGACGGGAATCGTATATTGTGCCACGCGCAAGAGTGTGGAGGAGGTATCGGAGTGGTTGCAGGAGGAGGGGGTGGATCACGTGATGTACCACGGAGGGCTGAGCGATGCCGACCGGGAACGGGCCCAGGAAAGGTTCATCAATGGAGAAATCTCACTGGCCGTGGCCACCAATGCCTTTGGCATGGGCATCGACCGGGCGGACATCCGGTTCGTGTGCCATTACGAAATGCCGGGCAGCATCGAAGCGTATTACCAGGAAGCCGGGCGGGCGGGACGCGACGGCAAACCCGGGGTTTGCGAATTGCAGTTCATGTATGCGGACAAACGGATACAGGAATTTTTCATCGATGGGGGAAATCCGGATGTTTCCCTGATCAAGAGCGCCTACGCGCATCTGCACTCCGCCGCCGATGAAAAGCGCGAGGTGGTTTTATCGGTGGAAGACCTGGCCGGCCGCTTGGGCAAGCGAACCAATTTCATGTCGGTGAGCTCCTCACTGGGCGTCCTGCGGCGGCAGAGAATCATTGAACGGTTCGATCTGCCGGGGAGCCGGATACGGGGCACCCGGTTGCTCAAGCCCGAACTGTTACCGGGCGACCTCGTTCTCGATACCGAGGTCCTGGCCGAGAAAAAGCACCGCGACGAAGCCAAGCTCAAGAAGGTGATCCAGTGGGCCTATGCCAAGACCTGCCGGGAGGAATGGATCCTGCGATATTTCGGAGAGTTGAACACCGACCCCTGCGGGCGGTGCGATGCCTGTCTCACGGCAAAATACGCCCCGAAACGCGTCTTGAATGAACATGAAATCGTCATTGTGCAAAAGGCTCTGAGCGGGATAGCCCGCATGTCCCGGCGTGGCGGAAAGCATCTGTGGATAGCCCGTTTTGGCCGGGACCGCATCATGAAGTGTCTTTTGGGCAGTCGGGCAAAAACGATTGTGCAAGCCGGGTTGGACCAATTGCCCACCTGGGGGATCCTGAAAGCCCATAGGCCGGGGTTTGTTTCAGAGCTATTCGATGCCATGGACCAACAAGGGCTCATCGAAACCACCACGGGAGACTACCCGATGGTGCAACTGACGGAGTTTGGATCGCGGGTAATGTTCGGCCAGGAAACGGCGGAGTTGGCCTGGCCGGAAGTAGAACCGGAAAGCCCGGCAAAGGCGCCTGAGGAGGAGCCCGTTTACGAGGAAGATCTCTACAAAATGCTGGTAGAAAAACGCAATGAGATGCGACGCCAGAGGGGCAATGTCCCGTCCTATACCATATTTCCGAACACGGTGTTGAAGAAACTGGCCAGCCTGAAACCGGCCAATACGGAGGAAGCCATGGCCATCAAGGGCATTGGCCCGGCCAAAGCGGAATCTATCCTGCCAGCGTTTCTGGATATCATTGCGGAGCAGGGGGAGGCGCCCAAGGGCGCGAATTAGGAATGGGGGGGAGAGATGGAATGGTGGAATGATGGAGTAAGGGAATGATGGAGTAAGGGAATGGTGGTTTTAAGCTGTAGGAGCGGCTTTATGCCGCGATTGGGGTGAGGCCGTTTCGTGGGATCGGGGAATTGAACATGGATCCCGCTTCGCCAGAAGGCTACCATGCTTCGCCTAAACCGTGCTTCGCAACGCTACGCAGGTCAAGAGGCTCCGCACGGCACAGCGAAGGACAAGTTGCACAGGATGGACAGGATTTTGGAATGTGGGGGAGAGATCAGGATCATGATCATGATCCTGATTATTTGGCTGTGCGTCGCACGCAGACAGGTATGGATGGAGGAAGGCGCCCAAGTGCGCGAATGAGGAATGGGAGAGGGGGGGAAAGCGGATGACCCTTGGGACCACTGAAGAACCTGTCAATTCTCCGGATGAGCCCTAAGATCGTAGCATATGAACCGGGGTGAGGTGCCATCCAGGCCTTGGTCGTTTTGACCGACGTAGAGAAGGCCCCGGCTCAAGGCGGGCATGGCCCAGGTTTGGCGGGCCAGGAATAGATGGCTCAGGGCGAGTTCCCTGTAACCCTCCGGGTTGAGGTCCAGCCAAGCCAGATGACCGTATTGGCCCAAAACCAGGCAGCGGCCATCTACCCGCAGAAGGGAGGCCAGGGACGGCCCGAGCGGGTAGGATTGCGAACCGCCGGCCGTGGCCACCTCGGCCAACCAGGTCGGTTCGTGGCGCCACATCTGCTTGCCGGTTTTCAATTCGACGCAGACGAGCGGGGCGTTGCGCGGCCCATGGCCGTCTATCCCGTAGAGATACCCGTTTTTGTGGACGGCGGTCATAAAGTGGGTATTGAGGATTTCGTTACTCCAGACCTCCCGGCAGGAACCGTCCTCTCGGATTTCCAACAGCGCCGCCCCCGCGCCGTAGCATTCGGAGATGAATACCTGGTCGCCCACGACCACGGGAGAGGATGCATTGACAGATTCATAGCGGCGGCCGCGCCAGGGGAAACGGCAATTCACTTGCCCGGTCTCCGGATCAATGATCAACAAACCCCCGGTGGGAGGCCTGCTTTCCCCGCCGGCGAAAACGAAGATACGGCGGCCCGCTCCGGTATCGGCCGGGACGGGAGAGGCATAGCTGGGTCCCCATTCCTCCCCGGCGCCCCACACCATTTTTCCGCTGTGCTTGTCGAAAGCGGCCACACAAGGACCTCCGGGTGATCCGAGGTTGATGATGATGAGGTCCTTTTCCAGCAAAGGCGCGCCGCCAACGCCGAAGAAATCGAGGGTGAGGTCGAACTCGGTTCTGAGGTTTCGTTTCCAGAGCACACGGCCGGTGGTCAGTTCCAGGCAGTGGAACCGACCCTCGACTCCCAGGGTATAGACGTAGCGGCCATCCGAAATAGGTTGGCAGCGCGGCCCATTGCCAAACCCGTAACGGTCAGTGTAGTTGGAGGGGTAAGTAAATTTCCAATAGCGCTGCCCGGTTTCCGCCTGCAGGCATTCCACCACTTCTTCCCCGCCGGTTCGGTGAAACAGGATCAGCCTTTCCCCTACGACGGCGGCTGAGGCATAACCGGCGCCGCGCTGCACCTCCCAAACCTTGGCCGGACCCTCGGGGCCAAAGGACTTCAACAGGTGGGTTTCGGGGGAATGAGCGTTATGGGTGGGTCCCAGGAATTCCCTCCAGTCCGCGGTTTTGGCGCGAGGGGAAAGGGGTTTTGGAGGCTGGTGGAAGGTCAGTTCGCTCTGGACTCGGGGACCGGGCGGGGGAATTTCCGCCAGAATATTGATCTGCGGCGGCGCCGGATCTTCAAAGCCGGAAAACAGCGGGATGGTGGGGAACCAGCAAACCGAAAGGTTGAGGCAGAGAACAGCTTTACGAATGGGCATGGTATGAAAAAGCCATTCCGGCCGGGCCAAACCCTGCTCCCGGCATCCCGGCAGGTTGGTCCTGGGGGTGGATCTCCATAGTGCGGCGAGGATTACAGTTCCTCGATCATTATTTCCTTGTACCAAGCCTCGGTGGGGGGGCCACTGTGAACCTGGAGTGCGATCACGCCTCGCAAGGGGATGTCATCTACCGGCTCGTGCCAGTCGACGGTCTTGTGCCCATTGAGCCATAATTGGACGCGGCGCCCTTCGCAGCGGATGACGTAGGTATTCCAGCCCTGAAAATTGATGTATTTCTGCAGCTTTTCCATATCCGGGCCCTGCAGGATGGTCCGCCGGCGGGATTCATCGTAAAGGGCTCCCCAATAAATGCCTCCCATGTCGGCCTGGTACCCGATTACTTCGTGGTGATCGGGAATACGCTCGCTACGAATCTGGACCCCGGCGTTCGCTTTCTCTCCCACCAACTTGAATTTCAGGCGCAGCTCGAAGTCGCCATACCGTTTCCTGGTGCTGAGAAACTGGTTCTTGGGAATGGGAGTATGAAGATTGCCGCCGACAATGGCGCCGTCCTCGATGCGGAAGGATTCGAGGGGCCCTTCCCATCCGGTAAAGTCCAGGCCGTTAAACAGGGCCACCGGATTGGCGGAACTTAAATTAGAAAGAAGGGGCAGAGCCAGAAGGAAGTAAATAAAGGATTTCACGCTGAAAGGGTAGGGGATGGATCCAGGGTTGCCCAGGAAAGATTGCCGTCCCTGGAGGAAATATTCCGGTCCGGCTCCGATCAGAGCTCCCTGATGAAGATGTCTTTGAAGTGGATCTTCAATTCATCTTTACCGTGAAGCTGTAAAGCGATGAATCCCGAAACCCCCACACCGTGTTTCCTGTGGCTGGCGTCGTCCAGTATGCCCTCTCCATTGAAATCGGAGATCGGCATGCGATTCACGGTTGTGGTGATATGGCTGCCCTGGCAACGAATGACCATTTCGTTCCAGGGCTTGGGGTCATCCGCGTAATAGAACAGCCATTTCTCCGGCCCCTGGGAAGGTTGGATTTTCCAATCGGGCAAACTCGGGCTGATCCACCGCTGCACCTCTTGCGTTTCATCGTAGATCAAACCGGTTCGCCAGGGGCCCGGAGGATGTATATCCACCTGTGGTCCATGCATCCGGCCCTCTTGGGGATCCCCCTTTCCGGATTCCCAACGGCTGCGCACCTGGACCCCGCTGTTACCCGGTGAATCGCGGAAGGCTTTGAATTTGAATTTCAGCTCGAAATCACCGAATTCGTGCAGGTGCTGCAACCAGATGGAGCCGTGATCCCCATGGCCCATCGAATCGCAGAGAAGGGTCCCATTTTCCACTCTCCAGAAGTTCTTCCCCCTGTCCTTTTCGAGGCATTGCACGGTCCAACCGGACAAATCCTCCCCGTTGAACAAAGGCAGCCACACCGGATCCCGTTCCATGGCCCACCAAAGACCTGCAAAGGCGCCGAGGAACATCAGCGTACCTCCGACCAACAGGCGGTTGATGATGGATTTGGCAGCCGGATTCACAGTAGAAAAAGGGTCGGGTCAACCCGCCTAAGGGTACTTTCGAAGGGGTCAAACCTGAATGCTGCTCAGTTAAGCAAATTTACCAAGAAATATCGAATCAATCCCAAGGCATATTGGATATGATTTGTGGAACCCCGTTGGGGTTCAATCAAAGGGCCGATCGCTACCCCAGCGTGCGCTACCATGCTTTGCCTAAACCGTGCTTCGCAACGCTACGCAGGTCAAGAGGCTTCGCACGGCACTGCGCGACGCTGGGCTCCGGAGTTTAACGCCGTTGGCGTAAAAGTCTTGAATAGAGATTCTGAGGTACCGAGATGCTGAGAGGGGGAATGCGCCTAAAGGCGCGAATTAGGAATTAGGAATTGGGGAGGAGAATTGACCACGGATTACACGGATGGGCACGGATGGGGAGAGGGAGAAGCGCTGAAAGCCTTCAGCGAATCAGGAATCTGGAATTAGCCACAAAAAGCACAAAAGGCTCAAAAAGGGCGGTCGCGGTGGGAAGGGGGCAAAACTGGATGGCGCTTGGTTAAGCGGCTGTAGGACAGACGTTCAGGCCGTTTACATTGGAAGGGGTCAAACCTAGAATCTCAACATCGCAAGCGACGTCAAGATTGCAAGGAATGACCCCGACACCGGCTTTAATTCGATATTTCATGGTTAAGCGGGGTCAAGACGTGGAAAAGGCATGCCTTCTACAAGAAAAGGGTCAGGCCTTGAAAACTGTATTCCGTTGTACTTCATACACTTTTGCAAGGCAACTGACCCTGTAAGGCATCTTTTCCACGTCTTGATTCCTTCTTTTTCCGAGAGAGCCATACCTCCGGCAAGTTGCTCGATGGATGGGAAATTTGCTTGTCTTGTCAGAGCCTTCAAAAGAAGTTTCAGCAGGTAGCTGCACCATTCGGCATGGTCGGGGTCACCCCGGGGAAACCCTGAGACATGGCCGATTTTTTGTCCCCATGGAACCCATGCCCGAAACGACCCGCTCAGGACCGCCCAAAGATTGGTTAAAGGGGTTTTGGAGCTTGTGGGTCACACAGTGCCAGGGAGCCTTTTCCGACAACGTATTTAAATTCGTGGTGATTTTTTCAGCCATGAGCCTGTATCCGAACGAGTCGGACCAGGACCGGCTGGTATCGCTCATCGGGGCATTGTTTGCCGTTCCTTTCATCCTGTTTACCATGACGGGGGGATTCTGTGCGGACCGGTTCAGCAAACGATCGGTGGCGATTCGGATCAAGCTCGGGGAGATGGTGATCATGTCCCTGGGAGCAATCGGCCTCTTCCTGGGATACCTCAATCTGTTGTTGGGGGTTATTTTCCTCATGAGCGCCCAGAGCGCATTCTTCGGTCCGGTCAAATACGGCCTTCTTCCCGAACTCCTGGTGGAAAAGCGATTATCCTGGGGCAACGGCATCATAGGATTGGGAACCTTCATTTCCATCATTCTCGGAACGATTGCCGGGGGATTGTTGTTCGAGGCGTTTGACAACCAGGTCAACACCGGCTTCATCCTCATCGCCCTGGCCACTACCGGCATGATGGCCAGTCGGGGTATCAGTCGGGTGCCACCGGCCGATCCGGCAAAACCTTACCGCCTGAATTTCCTGGGGGAATTCTGGAGGCAGTTCACCTATGCGCGGAAAGACTTCGTCTTGCTCATTTCCATCGTGGGGAGCACTTATTTCTGGTTCTTGGGCGCATTGGTTCAACAGTCGGTAATGATTTACGGGCGCAATGAACTGCAATTGAGTTTTTTCAACACCAGCATCCTGTTTGCCATGATGGCGGTGGGCATCGGCCTGGGCAGTATGGCTGCCGGGTATATATCAAAGCGAAAAATTGAAACCGGACTTATTCCCTTGGGGGCAATCGGCGTATCGGTATTCAGCTTTCTCATGGGCCAAGCCGGACTCCCCACCCACCAATTCGGCCTGTTCCTCGGATGTGTGGGATTTTTCGGAGGATTTTATATCGTTCCCATCAATGCCCTGGTTCAGCACCGGCCCGAAAGCAGGAGAAAAGGTTCCATAATCGCCATGCAGGCATTTCTCTCGTGGGTGGGCATCCTCCTGGCCGCCGGGGTCTATTTTTTGCTGAAATCGATCGGGCTCAGCACTTCGAATATCTTCACCGTAGTAGGGGCCGTCACCCTCGTCGCCACCGTCTACGTACTCTGGCTGCTGCCCGATTCTTTCCTGCGCCTCCTGTTGGTTTTGCTGACCAATACACTGTACCGCATTCGCATCCGGGGGCGGGACAATATCCCCGACAAGGGAGGTGTTCTGTTTGTCTGCAATCACCTGTCTTACATCGATGCTTTGTTCTTGTTCGCCTCCATCGACCGCCCCATCCGGTTTATCATGTCGGACGAGGTCTACAGGATCTGGTTTGTCAAACCTTTCGCCAAAATTTTGCAGGTAATTCCCATGCCCTCCAGGCAACGGCCCCGCCAAATCGTCAAAGCCCTCCGGGAAGCATCTGCACGGATCGTGGCTGGTGAAGTGGTCTGCATCTTTGCCGAGGGTCAGGTTTCACGCACCGGAAACCTGCTGCCGTTCCGCCGTGGATTTGTCAGGATCATGCGCGATCTGGACAACCCGATCATCCCGGTGAATCTGGGCGGGGTATGGGGAAGTATTTTCAGCTACGAGCGCGGCAGGGCTGTCTGGAAAATGCCTAAACGAATTCCCTATCCGGTGTCGGTCAGGTTCGGCAAACCGATGGCGGCGCACTCCCAGCCCACGGAGGTCCGCCAAGCCGTCCAGGATCTGGCCCAACCATTTGAAGGATCGACAAAGTGAACCTCTTTCGTCCACAAGTGCCTTATCGTTTCAGGCCGCCCCAGTACTCCCCCTGGTTCAAACCGGTCACTTCCCTCATTTCCAGGTATTTTCTCACCCGCAAGTTCAAGGTAAGGAATATCCAAATCAGCGGCGCCGAAAGGGTGGCCGACCTCGCGCTTAAGCGGCAATCGCTCCTGGTGGCTCCCAATCATGCCGACCACGCCGATCCCAGCATCATGTTGACGGTGGCCCGGCGCTACGGATTTACCTTCCATTTCATGGCGGCCAGGGAAGGGTTTGAGAAAAGTGCATTACAGCGTTTTTTCCTGCAAAAGTCCGGGGCTTTTTCCGTAAATCGCGAAGGCGGCGACCTGGGAGCAATCAAAACTGCCATCCGCATCCTCCAGAAGGGTGAATTTCCCCTGGTGATTTTTCCGGAAGGGGAAATTTATCATCATCACGAGATGCTGGACGAGTTGAACGAAGGCGTAGCCACAATACTGCTGCGAGCCACCGCCAAACTGCCCGAAAACAGGACCAGTTACGTCGTCCCGACCGGAATTCGCATCAGGAACGGCCCGGATATCGGGAAAACCTTTTCCGATCGTTTGGATCGCCTGGAAGCCTACATCACTTGGAAGCCCAAATCGGGACTGGGTCCGGTCGATCGCATTTACCGCCTGGGTTCGGCCCTGCTTTCCATAAAGGAAGAGGAGTTTCTGGGTCGGACCCGGCCGGGGAACCTGGTCGATCGCATTCGAGGTCTCCAGACCAGTCTGGTAGAATCCATCGAGTCCATCTACAAATTATCCAACAGCGACTTGAAAATGCCCATGCGCATAAAGGCCCTGCGGGCAAGGATTCGCAAGGAACTCACCGATAAGAAGTCCCCTTTGGATCCCCGGAAGGAAGCAGATCTCTACGATCAGTTGGACCGGATATTCGTAGCCCAGCAACTTTACAGCTACCCCGGCCGTTACCTCCAACAGAACCCGACGCATGACCGCATCGCCGAGACACTGTTCAAACTCGAGGAGGACGTCCTGAATTCCGAAAAATATTACGGCCCACGCACCGCGGAAATCAAATTTGATACCCCTATTGACGTCCGGCAATTCCTGCGAGAACGATCGCTCGGCATAAAAACGGGCGGTCCCGCCTTGACCGGGAAAATTCGAAGCCGCTTGCAAGAAATCTTAAGAGGGTTTGAGTAAGCCGGCCCGGTCCAGGCCGAGGCCGGCATGGGAGGAATCGCTATTGCCAAAGGAATGTTTTTTCCCATTTTAAAAGAATAATGAGGCGCCGGGGAAAAGGATCGTTTGCGATCTCCGAAAAACAATTTTTTCCCGGCAATCTTCAGCGGCGTCCATTCCACTTTTTTTTCAATTTAACATGAACCTGACAGAATTCATCCTATCCATCTCCCACAACGACGCTCCGGATACGACCCTGTCCGCCAGCCTCCAAGCCCTGTGGTGGGACGCCAAGGGGGATTGGGATAAAGCGCACGAGCTTTGTCAGCGGGCCGCTTCCGTGGAAGGTGATTGGGTACATGCCTACCTCCATCGCAAGGAAGGGGATTTGAGCAACGCCTCCTATTGGTACAACCGTGCTGGAAAACCCCGGCATAAAGGGACTTTGCAGGAAGAGTGGAGATCGCTCGCGACCGCGTTCCTTTCCTGACCTCGGCATGTATCGCCTGCTTTGGAGGGGTTACCTCATCATCAGCATCCTGACCCTGATGTTGTTCGGCCTGGACAAGTTTCTGGCCAAAGCCAAGTGGAAGCGCATTCCCGAACGGTGGTTCCACACCCTGGCTCTCCTGGGAGGATTCCCGGGCGGCTTCGTCGGCATCTGGCTGTTCGAGCACAAATCGCAAAACCAGAAATTCCGTTACATCCTCATCGCTTCCCTCATCCTCCACGCCATCCTGTTGGTCGTCATCATCGCCCGCCTGAAATGGTTTTAGGTACGGATTTCGAGGGTGGAGTGAGGGAGTGATGGAGTGATGGAATGAGGTTATCGAGGGGAGGAAGGGATGAGGGTGGCCGTCAGCCGGGTAAAATTTCCATGATCCAGGCCAGGGTTTGACCGCCCGGTTTGGCCAATTCATTGAACCTTCCGTAATATCCGGGCTGACCGAATCCGGCCATTGGATTCCGGGCAACGGCATCCTGGCTGAGGAAAAAGAAGCAGAGTGGGGCGCTGGTGAATTTGATCTCAAATCGGTGCAAAAGCCCTCCCAGGGGTTCCCTGTCCTGCTCGATCAGCTTTCTCTGTTGCCGGTCGAACCCCTGCAGGAGAATGGCGATTACCCCATACTCGACAATTTTCCCCCCATTCCCCGCACGCAAATAGACTTCGCGGATGTAGGTTCCCTTCCGGTTCTTTTTCTGCAGCGCTTCCACCTGCAGGACGCCGCCATGAAATGCGGACAGGGTCGATGTCATGTCGCCGTCGTGACACAGGAGCTTTCTCTGGGGCTGGGGCATTTCCGCCGGCTTAATCAACCGGAAGGATTCCATGGACAAGGCGCAGTTGTTTTGGATGAACTCACGCAAACCCGCGGGCATTTTCTGAATAACAGCTTCAACCATGGCGAGGGTGGGGGGCTGCCCGGATCAGACAATCCTGGAGGTGCGGTGTTCTCGCAGGAAAAATTGGTGCAGTATGCTATCCACGCAAAGCAGGCCGTCGCGGCTTAGAAGTATTTCATCGTCCTCAACCCTCAGAAATCCGTTCTCGGTCAGGTTCCGGAGCTGGGAGGAAAACCGCAGGCCGACGTCCTGGCCGAACTTTTCCCGGAAGTAGCCCAATTCCACCCGGCCCAGTTTCATTTGCAAAATGAACTCCCGTATCATGCGTTCTTCAACCGATGTACGAAAGGACCGCTTGATGGGCAGGGTTCCTTTCCCGATGGCCTCCAGATAGGGTTCCATTTCGGTATAATTTTGATAGTGGACCCCGGCCGCGTGGGAAAATGAGGCTACTCCCAGCCCGATCAAATCGGCTCCTCGCCACAATTCGTCCCGGTAGATGAACTTTGTCCGTTCCGGATTGAGCACTGCGGTATAACCGCTGGCGATAGTGTAGCCGGCCCCTTCCAGAGCGGCAAACGCTTCCTTTACCCAACGCCGTTTGGTTTCCCAGTCCGCCACAGGCGCTTCCAGGGCGCCGCTGGCGGCCATCTCCTTGTAGATGCCCGTGTTGTAGGGAATCTCCATCTGATATATGGTGACGCTGTCCGGTTCGAGATCGATGGTTTGCTCGATGTTGCGCTGCCAGTTCTCTTCGGTCTCTTCCAACATGCCGGCGATGAGATCGATATTGATTTGGTCGAACTGCTCCGCCTTGGCCCGTTCGTAGGCCCGGAATACCTCGGGCGAGCGGTGGGCCCGGCCGTTGATGACCAGAATATGGTCGTCGAAGTTTTCCACTCCCAGGCTCAGGCGTGTCACCCCGATTTCCTTGACTGCAGTCAATTTGCCGGGTGTCAAGGTGCCGGGTTCACACTCGAAAGCCACCTCTTCAGCCTGGTCCCAGGACAGGAACGCTTTCATCCGGTCCGTCAGTTCCCTCAGTTGTTTGACCGACAGGTATGACGGTGTTCCACCGCCGAAGTAGACGAAGTGGGGTTTGCGCCCCCGGATCAGCGGCCGTTCCGCCATCGCTTTCAGTTCCGCAATCGTGGCATCCAGATATTCCTTGATCTGCTTGGCGTTCTTATCGGTATAAACCCGAAAATAACAAAAATGGCACCGCTTGCGGCAAAACGGTATGTGGTGGTAGAGCCCCAACTTGACTTCCGGGTCCGGCTCGGAGTTCAACGCCATCTCCGCTTCCACGTTCTGGCCCTCCGACCAAAAGGAAAAAGGCGGATAGTTGGAAATAAAATAATTGCCCGCCAAGGTGGAGGTCTTCGCGCTTTTGGCCGGTTGCTGTTGATCTATTTCCATGGTGTTGGATGGTTACTGATTACCCTTGCCCGGGTGCCTTTCAGGAATCTCCCAGGGCAAAAACGGTTCCATCTTCTCCACTAATGACGATGTTGCCATAACCGAAAGCAGGGGAGGCAGATAGTCCCTCACCGAGATCGAGCTTCCATATCTCTTCCCCGCTGTCGAGTTTTAAGGCGTAAATGCGGCCGTCATCGGATCCGAAGACCACCGCATCATCAAATACGATGGGCGATCCCTCGACCCGGGCTCCGGTTCGGTATTTCCAGGCCGCCATTCCCGAATCCTGGTCGATGGCGTGAAGGTGCTTGTCCCTCGAACCAATGAAGAGCAGATCCTCGCTCAACCCGGGAGAACTGTAAAAGGGCAGGTTCCTGTCCTGGTAAACCCAGGTTACCTTGCCCTCGGCGATGTCGAATCCCAAGGCCTGGTTGGCATAATTTCCACAAAAGGCTATGGCGCCCCTGGTCGCGATGGAATTTATTATCTGCGCATCGGTCGGGATCATGCGGACCAAAGAACCATCGGCCAAATTTACCACGTGCAGTTGGGCGTCACACCCTCCAAATACCACATATCGACCATCCACCACGGCGGGAGATCCGTTAATGAAATCCTGTGTTTCATATTCCCACACGACACTACCGGTTGCGGCATCCAGACAGCGGGTGGAGCCATCGTATCCATTGACCAATACCCAGGCATCGCCGCTCTCCGGATCAATTACCAATACCGGGGATGCGCTGATCTTGTCCTCGGTGGAATATTGCCAGATCCCGGTTCCCGAATCGGGGTCGAGCGCATAAAGGTTTCCATCGTTGGAGGGAAGAAAAAGGGCGGCCTCACTCACCGCCGGGGCGGCCGTAATGGCATCCTCGGTGGCAAACCTCCAAACCTGCTTCCCCGTCTGATTATCTATGGCAAAGAGAACCCCGTATTCATTTCCCACGTAGACGCGATCGTGGGCAATGGCAGCTTCCGCGCTAACCATTTCCTCGGCATCAAAAGTCCATTTAAGGGTCGGATTCTTCGGAACGACCGCCGAAATTCTTCCGCTCAGGTCCGGTCCGCCCCGCGTCATGGACCAAGCGGTGGGAACTGTCGCCGACACCTGTTGTGCATCCTCCCCGGAAGCGGTTTCGGTTTTGCCGCAACCGGCCGACAGAATCAGACCGATCCCGATTAATCCTCCCGATACCATTCCTGAAAAATTCGCCATGGCAATTTGGGTCAGGCGGGTTCCAGCATGGCGAAAGCAGAACGATACAGGTCGGCAAAGCCTTCCGCTTTCAGAGGAATGGGATTAAACCGTCCGGTCCACTGAGTGGCCGCGGCCGAGGCCAATTTTCGTATCTCCGACTCATTGGCCGTGAACCCGGGCTGTTCGATTCTGCCGACCAGATCGGCCACCCAATCGATCAAGGTTTGGGAGCAGGCGCCCGTCTCCCTGAGGATATGGGAGTAACGGCTATAAATCCGGGCCGCGTCCGGGTCGGCCGCATTGAGCCGCATGACGTGAGGCAACATCAAGGCCACCGCCCTCCCGTGAATCACCCCGTGTCGCGCCGTCAGAGGATTGGCGCAAGCATGGGCCGCGCCCAGCATGCTGTTTTCGATGGCTCGGCCGCTCAAAGCGGCGCCCAACAACATGTGCCCGCGGTCGTCACCCTTGACCTGTCCATCGATGATGTCGCCAATGGCCCGGGAAATGTGTCGAAAGGCCGCTTCCGCATAAAGAGACGATAACTCGGTTCTTCGGATGGATACGGCCGATTCCAGGGAGTGGGCCAAGGCGTCGATACCGGTTTGAACGGCAACCTGCCGGGGTTGAGTATCCGAAATATCCGGATCGAGAATGGCGGTTTTGGCCAGGGCCTTGGGGTCTCCACAGGCCATCTTCTCCCCGTTGTCATCCCGGCTGACCAGGGCGTAGGATTGGCATTCGCTTCCCGTGCCGGCGGTGGTGGGAATGGCGATCAAGGGAAGCATGCGCTCGGCCGCTTTCCCGTAGCCCTGGTAATCGCTCATCCTCCCTCCATTGGTAAGAAGAAAATTACAAGCCTTGGCCGTGTCCAAACTGCTGCCGCCGCCGAGGGCCACGAAACAATCGAAGTCCACCCCCCGGGCCATTTCACAGCACTCGGCCGCATCGGACTCGGTCGGATTTTCCTGAACCGCATCGTAAACCGAAACGGGAATGCCGTTGGCTTCCAACAAAGATCGGGCCGTTTCCACGTGCCCGGCCCGGACAATACCCTGGTCGGTAACCAACAGCACGGACGAAACCCCCAACTCGCCTACACAGGAGGGGAGTTCTCGCAATACACCGTTGCCAAAAACCAGTTTGGGAGAGGGCCTGGATACAAAGGGGTCGACCATCTTACTTCGCCTTGGCCAAAAAACCTACCCGAGAGGTACGACTTGCGAGGGGAATGGCCGTTGTTCAGAACTCCTCATCAATAAACACCTTCGATGACCGCTTTCGAACCCGAGCGGAAGGGACGCACATCCCCAACGCCATCCCAGGCGAACTCATGGCATGGCTCACGTCGAATAGCTTCATCCCTTTCGAGGAATCGCGGCACGAAAAATTCCCGGGTCATGGTGGTCAATTCCACCCTTCCGCATTCCCCGTAGTCGACGAGTTGGTCGGGATTGTCCGGCTCGACCACCCGGAGCACCGCCCGCGGTTGGGGGGCGTAGTAAGTCAGGCTGTAGTTATCTTCCGGTTTCAGTTTTCGGCTTATGGCAAGACCCATTAGCGTATTGCCATAAGTCGGGGCGAAATTGATCTGACCTTCCAGAACCTCCTCGGTGAGAAAACGCACGTATTGAGGCGTCATGGTGGTTCCGCCGGCAAAGCAGGCCTTCAACCCTGCTTTGACCAGGGACATCCGCTCGGCCAGGCTTTCCAATAACTTGGGCGTGGTGAAGAGGCACTGGATGTTGCGGTGCCGCAGAATGGCGGATGCCTGATCGATTACGTGTTCCTGGTAGCGCCGAGCGGCATGGACCTCCCCCCAGGATATGAGGCGTTTTACCCACCGCGGATCGAGATCGACAAAGTAACAGGCGCCGCCCCGGTAGTTGGCCAGATGTTCGATGGCCAAACGCAAACGACGGGGTCCCGTCGGCCCCACCATGAGCCAGTTCGCCCCTAATGGGAAAAATGAATCACCGTAGTGATCGCTGAATTCTTCGTAGTCCTTCTTGTAATCGTCCCAGCCGATGCGCTGTTTCGGCATCCCGGTGGTTCCTCCCGTCTCAAAGACATTGTAGGGACGGTCCCGGTAAAACCGCGGGATGAAACGCTCCGGCATTTCCTTGCGCAGGGTTTCGTCATCGAAGTGATCAAATTTAAGCATGTCTTGAAAGGATTGAACCTCTTCGATGGGATTCCAGCCGGCAGAGGCGACCCAATCCAACCAAAAGGGACAGCCGGTCTCGGCAGAGAAGTGCCAGACCATCATGGCTCGGGTATGCGCATCCAGAGTCTCCCGGGCCGATTCAATTGCGCGTTCGAAGATCATACCTTATTTGCGGGAAAAAATTTAACTAACGTTCGACGGGAAGGCGCCTTGGTCATGAGGGATACGAGGATCAAAGTCAACACACAGGCGGCAAACATGAAAACGACCGGCATCATACCCCCCACCAGATAAGAGGTGTTGGCCCCGTAGTCGGAAGCGCGAAAAAGGAGAAACCACACCACCGCGGTCGCCACCACGGCGGCATAGGCCCCCGCCTTTGTGGTGCGCTTCCAGTAAATGGCGGCGAAGACGAGCGGGAAGAGACTGGCGTATCCGCTAAAACACCAGATGCCCAAGGTAAACACCTGCCGTGGCTCGGCCAGGCTGAAGAGGAAGGTTACCAATACGATGAACGATATGAATCCCCGGGCCAACCACACCATGGCCGTGTCCGAGAAGCGGTCCTTGCCCACCAAATGGACCACGATATCCCGGGTGAACATGGTTCCCACCGATACGAACTGGGAGTCCAGCGACGACATGATGGCTGCCAATACCCCGGCAGTGACCAATCCGGAAATTACCGGAGTGGCAAGCTTTCCCACTGCAATACCCAGAACCGCGTTCGGGCTGGCCGCCTCCGGAATTATGCGCGCTTCCGTCCCCGGTATAACGGCTCCGGTCATCCAGAAACCGATCAGGATACACGGGATCCAGGTGATCATGATGCTGATGGGATGCGCCACCAGCATGAACTTGAAATTCCTGGATGATTTCGAAGTGAGGCAATTCTGAAACAGGTGGGGAAACATGCCCACGGAGAGGGGTATCAGGCAATAGGTCAGAAACTGGAGTTCTGAAATATTGCCCGCGCGCACAGCTTTGCCGGGATCGCCCATTTGCGAGGCGGCGGAAAGCCCGCCCAGTTTTGACGAAATAAGGAGGAAAGCCAAAAGGCCCATCAACATGAAGACCAGGGTTTGAAAGGTATTGGCCCAGGCCGCGCTGCGCACTCCGCCCATGAAAATGTAGGACAATACCACTGCCGATATCACCGCCGAGGTCAGAGCGGGTGGAATGGAGCCCCCGGTGGAAGCAAAAGCTACCGGGAATGCCCCCCGGGTCACTCCGCTCAGCACTGTTCCAGCGCCCAGAAGACCCACCAACAAATAGGGGATCAACAATCCAACCAATATGGGAAATAACAAATACCCCAAGCCGCGGCTTTCGAAACGGTCCCGGAAAAATTCGATCTGGGTCATGTAACCGTGTTTTTTGCCCAAGGCCCACAGCCGAAGTCCAACCAGGAAGAAGCAGGCCGAATGAATCAGGGCGGAGGCGGAGGCGATCTTGCCGTAAGTGCCCACACCCACGCGGTAGGATTCACCCGTGCTGCCGACCATGGCAAAGGCGGTCATGGTGGTGCCGAATACCGTCATGAACAGTACGAACGGACCCATGGAACGGCTCGCCACAAAATAATCCGAGGGACTGCCGCGGAAGAAACGATTGCTGACCACTCCGAGAATGATCAGCAAACCCAGGTAGAGACAGACGATAATGACCGGGGTCATTCCTCGGCCCCCCTTTCCTTGGGAAGCGAAGTCGAGGTTGCGGAATCACTTTCCTCGAACTCCGGCGGCCAGGCGAACCTGACCAGGCACCACCAGCCAGAGGCTGCCGCCACCGTCCAGAACATGTGATAGGCCAGCGTGGCAGGCAGAAAGCCGAAGACCAGGGAAGGGTTGTCCTTTAGCCAAAAGTCCTGATGGAGGAAGAAAAGCAGGATCAAAAAGCCTATGATTAACGATTTTTTGCGCATGAAGAATATGGGTTTACATCGGGCCCGACACCCCCGGGTTTACCGGCCGATGGCATACAGATGGGTTTGCGTCGATAAATAAAGGGTGTCGTTGGCCGCAACCGGACTGCAATAAATCGGGGTAAAAAAATCAATGAGAGCAATTTCTTCCTTTTCGCGACCGGCTTTCAGAATGACCAGTTCACCGTCTTCGTTGCCGATAAATACCTTTCCGTCGGCCAACAGCGTGGAAGACCAGATGCGGCTGTTGGTTTCGTGCACCCAGAGGTGTTCTCCCGTATCGGCGTCGAAACAGTGAATATCTCCATCGTATTCCGCCTGGTAAATCAATCCGTCCTTGGCGCTGGCGGTTTGAAATGGTTCGGCCAATTTCCGGGCTGGTCCAGGTGGCTTGGCCGGAAATGTCGCCGGAAAGGGTGGGATCGATACAACTGAGAAGCCCGACTCCATCGCCATGCTCGGGGTCCTGCCCGATGGCCACATAAACCTTGTCCCGGTAAAGGATGGCGGTGGCGATGATTTCGCTGGGACCGTCGTAGGTGGCGTACTTGATCGGTTCCCCGTCCCTGGTGCGGTATTGGGGAAGATTGGCATCGTAGCGGAACAATTCCTTCAGGGCCGCAAAGCCGTCTTCATGTTGATAGGGATCCACTTCGTAACCATAACAGAAACCATCCCCTCCTCCCCATACAAGTATGGGTTTTCCCTTTACCGTGGCCGCCGACGGGGAACTCCAACTGGCGTGCAATACCCTTTCCGACACACCCGAAACCTCTTCCCCCACGAGTTCGCCGGTTTCCTTGTCGATAGCTACCAGGGAAGGGGCATAAGGCGCGGGTATGTTCTTGTGCGACCAATCCACCCCATTTGAAGTGGCGACATAGACGTTGTCGCCAAAAACGAGCGGCGAACAACTCGAAACATTGTGGGGGAATACTCCCAAATCCTGCCGCGCCTGGTAAATCCAAAGGATATCGGCGTATTTCCCGGTCAATTCAACCGGCTCTCCAGTGGTGGAATAAAAGGTTGCTTCGTCCTGAAAGTCTCCATCATTGCCATTGGCCAGCCCATCCGTATCGAAGCACACGATCTCGCCCCGATTGGTCACGACCCAGCCGCGGTTGCCTTCGATGGCCGGGGATGAGCACAGCCCCACGTACTCCCAGTCGCTCACTTTGCCGGCTCCGACTTTGGGAACGATCAATTGCCAGAGAAATTCACCGCTCGCTTCATCAAAGCACATCAACACCCCGCGGTCGCCCAGTTGAGACGGGTCGCGCGGCGACTCGTTATTGGTTCCCGAGTAAACCTTTCCGCCGGCCACCACGGGAGAACCATAGGCCTGAGAACCCAATTTGGCCACCCACCTGACCCCCTTGGTCGTTTCCATGTTTATTTCCTCGCTCTTGGGCAGGAAGTCTCCGCTGACAATGTCGATGGGAATACCGGATGCCTCCCCCAACATGTTGCGATCGGCTGAGCGACCCCACATGGGCCAGTCGGAAGCCTGGACTACTGGCAAGGGCCGATTGAGAATAAAAGCAGGACGATAGACCGTAAATTCATTTTCTAGGATGTTTCAGGGGTTGGCGGTCAAGGAGAGATTATCGACAAAAACGCGTTTCAAACTTTGCGGGGAAAAGGCGTAAACGGCGGGCGCTCCCTGCAGGTGAACCTTGTCCGGTTCGACCTGGATGGACCAATCGGAGGGTTCCTCGCTTCCTTTCTCCCAAGCCTTGGCCCGCACCATTCCGCTCCCGTCGGGACGGGTATCGACCCGGGTCTTCAAATGATACCAGGTCTTGGGTTTGACCGGGAAGGGGACCGATTCCTTGAGGCGCTCATGATTGCTGGAAATTTCCAGGATGCGGCGATTGGCCGCAAGAGTGATCAGGTAGCGCTGGTTGACCAATCCCACCGTGGACATTACCCGGCGGGTCCCGTCCGTCATGACATCGGCGGAAAAGGTGTAGCTGTGCAGGGTGGGTTTCCCCATGAAATTCATGGTCCGCTTGCCACCAGCACAACCTCCAAACGATTGGCGATGGCCTGACCCTCTCCCATTTTCATGATGTGCCACTTCGGGCCTGCTCCGAGCCATATGGGGGGAGGCGGGGCGACGGCCACCCCGTCCTTGTCCTTCAAGGGAAGCGGGTATGCATCGAAATTTTCCTCGTAACCGTAACCGACCACGATCCGCCCCCCGGCTCGCGCTGGTGTGGCCCTTCCAGGAAGCCCGAATGTGGCCGACCGAAATCCTGGCATCCCCATCGGTCGCCAGAACATTGCCGGAAATGGTGGCATCCACCCTGGATGGCTTACCCCCCGGAGGCGACCAATGGGACAGCCTCGGCCTCCTCGGTCACCAAACTTACCCGGCGGCCGGCGGCATCGAGCCCGTAAACCTCGAAAATTTGTTGCTCATTGGGAGCCAGGGCAAATTCGGCTGGAACGAGTTGAATCTGCGCGATGGGTCCGGGCTTTTCCCTTTGATAGGGGGAGGCTTGGGGCAGGGCCGCGGCCTCCGCTTCGCCAAAACAATGCAGGGCCTGCTTGGTAAAAACATATACGCGATTGCGGTAAAAGGCGGGTGCGCCCAGACAGGGTGCGCCCATTTCCTCGACACTCAAAATTTCCGGACCTTTCTCGGAAGATTCCATCACGTGAACGAGCCCATCCAGCATGGGCACATAGATTTTGCCGTCCGCGTAGGCGGGGGATGCATGCAATTGATCCGGCCCCAGTTTTTTGCTCCAGAGGGTTTTCCCGGTGTCGGCGTCGACACATTCCAGCGTACCCGTGGCGATGGTGGTGAAAATGCGATTACCCACAAGTATGGGGGAGCTGGTGAAGGCCACGTGATCGTCGTTGCGCCAGGCCTCTATTTCCGAACTAAGAACTACGGGCAATGGGCCGCTCGGATATTCGGTGGGTATTTTCAGGCTGACCAGCCGACCCTTGGCCGTCGTATCCACGTTTTCCTTCCCGTGCACCGCGATCAAGCGGTCTTTGCCATAAAGCAGCATGCTGGAATTAACCCCCCCCACCGCCAGTTGGAACCGCCATACCGGTTCACCGGTGCGCGCGTTTATACACACTACATTGCCACATCCGGTCCCGGCATAAAATACGCGCTGGTCACCCAGGTTGCTGAAGACGGGAGTGGAGAAGGAGCTGTCGATGGGCCTTACCCCGGGAGTGCTGTACCACACCAAGCCACCGGTAAGCTTGTCGAATGCATAAAATCGATTGCGGGCCGGGCCATTGGTCGACCAGTTTGCAGTGATCCCGTGAATGATGACCAGATCTTCCTCCACCACCGGCGCCCCGGTTCTCCCGTTGGGGAAGGTGAGCATGCCAAATTCCTCCATCATGGAGCGTTCCCACAGGGCTTCCCCCTCAGCCGTAAAACCCATGACCAACCCGTTGGTAGATTTTACATAGACGTTTCCGGTCTCCTCATCGATGGCGGGGGCCCCGATACCATAACGGTTGTAAATGATGTCGCTGATGAAATCGGAGAAGCGGTGTTCCCATAGTTTTTGGCCGTTTTCGGCATCCAGGCAAAGCAACGTTTCCTCCACCTCCCCGGTTTCTCCATAATAACCGAAGGCGTACAATCGACCATCCGCCACGACCGGAGTTCCCCCGCCCCGCACCGGGTGGGACCAACGGTGATCCGAACCTTCCAGGTCCAGCTCCTCGGGAAGGCTCACCACGGCATCGCAGGTTCCATTCTGTTCCGGTCCCCGCCAGTTCAGCCAACCGGTAACGGCCGAAAGGTCGAGACTGACAGACCAGGCTGCCAGAATAAAAACAGGTAGATGAAGGGAACGGATATTGTGCTTCATAGAGCGTTCAAATAGGGGAAAGAAATTTGGGAACCACCCTCCCTTCCTCAGAAAATTGTCTTAAAAACTAAAAGATATAATTCATTCGCAAGCCAAATCTCTGGGGCGCTCCCGGGCTTCCGGCCTGTATATCCCGATTAATAAACTGATAATAGCGTTCGTCGGTCACATTATGCCCGAAAACGGTAAAGGAATACCGCCCCATGCGATAACCCAATTGAGTACTTAACAGGTAATAGGAGGATTGGCTGAAATTTTCAGTGTTTTGCTCGTCGTAATAGGTATCCCCAAATGCGGTATAGGTAACGCTGGCAAATAGCCCGTTGTCCAATTCGTAACGCGCTCCCGTTCTGAAGGTGTACTCGGGAATAAAAGGAACGCGATTTCCACTCACGTCCAAACCATACCCATCGGTGTGCCGTTTGAAGGTTACGTCGTTATAACCGGTTTGTATATCCACGTAAAAGTTGTCCAGAGGACTGAACACCAGTTTGCCTTCCAAACCCTGTGCGGAGACCTCTTCCGCATTGATAACCAAAAAATCCGTTGTCATGGGGATCGTTCTCTCGAACTGGTAATCGTCCGTCTGATTGTAGAAAACCAGGATGCTGAACCCGGTTTCCCCGTCCTCGCTGGCAAAATCAAGGCCGATTTCATTGGCCCAAATATCGGCGGACTGATACCCCAGCAATTCCGGGTTACCGGCAAAACTGCTGAATCCATGGTGTTGTTGGGCCAGGGAAGAGCGAAGGACGATGTCCATGTTTTCGTTGATGGCGAATGTGGCGCCGCCACTCACCGAACCATTCAATTCCTTTCGCGACGTGTCGACATCCGGTTCGGGGGGAAATAAGGGAATCATGAAATTGTTGGAATTTTGCGAGGTCCTGGAGACACCGGCATCGAAATGGTCCACCCGGACACCCAGATTGAGCGAGGTCGTATCCGAAACGGCAAAGTCAGCGTCCCCGTAAGCCGCCAGGTTGAGTTGCCCGATTTCAAAATCCGTGCCCTCCATTTGTATCAATCCCGGAGGAATAAAGGCATTGGGCGGAACTGCAAATTCCCGGTAGAAATTCACACTGTACTCCGAATCAAAATACAACAACCCGGACTTCCAGGTCATGGGGCCGCCAAAGTCGAGGGATTCCACCCAGACTTCCTGGGTGAAAGTATCTTCCTCCCCCACGATCACGGAAGTGGAAATCGGAGCCGGGCTGAAGTCCAAATCCAGGCTGGACGGATTTAATTCCCAACCCTGGAAAGAAGTGGTCGCAACCAGTCTCCCCCAATCATAAAGCTTGCGATACTGGAAATTGACCTGACCGCGGTCGACCACGGTCTGACTATTGAAATCCGAAGCCACCTGATAGGGATTTTCACTATGAAGCGAACTGAGCCGGGTCGCATCATCATCGTCGCTTTCCACAAACAGCCCGAGCCGAATTTGGACATCCTCGTTGGGCCTGAAAAATATATTGGCCCTCGCACTGAGGGACTCGCGGTTATCCGCCGTGCGATCCAGAAACGTGTTGTGCAAATATCCATCCCGTTGGTGGAAGCCAAAACTGAAATTGTAGCCGATTCCTTCGCTTATGGGCCCGTCGAATGCCCCCTTCACCGTCAGCGCATCGTAGGACCCGGAATCGATTTGCATATGGGTGTAGTGGGTCTGGCTGGGCTCGCGCGAACGGATCTCGATGACCCCCGCCGGGGCATTGCGCCCATAACGCGTCGATTGGGGACCGGAATGTACCGTCAGATTGGCGATACTCAACAGGTCGCTCGGATAAGTAGATACCGAACTGGCCGGAATATCATCGATATAAAGAGCAACCGCCGGTGAACTGAAGAACATGGTATTGGCGCTTCCCCGCATGGAGATAATGTCGCCAAAACCACGCGTGTCGGCGTTGCTGGAATAAAGGTTCGGGGCCAACCCGGAAAGGTCCTGCAACTGAGTGGCGCCATAAATGGCCAGCAGGTTTTCCTCGATTACCGACTTGGACAGGTCGATTTGCAGGTCGGTTGCTTGATAATCCCCCTGAATTTCAAAGGTGTCGAGGTCTACCGTATCCATATTCTCCTGGCCGGAAAGGACCATATCCTTCGACCCAAAAACAAGAAAAAAGACAATGCAGGGAAGGCTTTTGGTTGTTTGCATATAAAAAAAGATGGTTGGAAGAGGGCCTCCATGCAATCCAAGGTTGAAAACCTGTCAATCAGACAATTTCCTGAAGCGAAACATGCATTAGGAATACATCATGCGCCAAAAACATATCATCCTCATTATTTGCCTGGCATCTTCTTCCCTCTTGGCCAACTGGACCAACTGGAGGGGCCCCAACTTCAATCTTTCTACCGAGGAGCAGGCCTTTCCCAGCCAGTTTTCGGACTCCGAAAACGTGGTTTGGTCCGTCCCCATTCCCGGTGAAGGCACCTCTACACCGGCCATCTGGGGAGATACCGTATACCTGACCTGTTTTTACGACGGTCTCGACCTGGCCATCGCTTTCGATGACCAGGGTCAAAAAAGATGGGAAGCGGAAATCGGATTGGGCGTTGAAGGCAGCAACCGGTCCGGTACCGGGGCCAATTCCAGTCCGGTGGTCGACGCCGGCGGAGTTTATGTTTACTACAAGTCCGGCAATCTGGCCAAGCTTTCTCACAGCGGTGAGAAAATATGGAAAACCAATCTGAAGAAGGAATACAGCATCGACGGCCACTGGTGGGATGAGGGCACCTCTCCCGTTCTGGTAGACGATCTCCTCATCGTCGCCGTTATGCAACAAACCCAGCGCAGGGACGGAAAAGAGGCCAGTGCCTACGTCGTGGCCTTCGACAAGGACTCGGGCAAAGAAGCTTGGCAGGTGGACCGCAACCTCCGCGCACCGGCCGAATCCAACGACTCCTACTCCACCCCTCTGGTGGCAACCGTAGACGGAGAAAAACAACTGGTAATCTGGGGAGCCGACCAATTGACCGGACACTCCTTGAAAGACGGCAACCTTATCTGGAGGTGCAAGGACTTCAACCCGAACGAGGCCAAGAATTGGAGGACCATCGCTTCCCATGCCATTGCGGATGACGTGGCCATCGTGCCTTACGGCCGCGGCTACGCTGTGGCCGGCATTCAAATGGGGGGCGAGGGTGACATCACCAAGAATGCGAGACTTTGGCAGATCGAACGTGTCGGACCCGACGTGCCGACTCCGGCCATCTACCGCGACACGGCCATCATATTGAACGATCGCGGCATCCTCACCGCCATAGAAGTAAAATCGGGCGCAATCAAATGGCAGAGCAATCTGCCGAGAAAGCCTACCCGTTACTATGCCTCCCCCGTGGTGGCGGGTGACCGACTGATTTGCAGTCGCGAAGATGGAACGATTTTTGTCTGCAGATTGAGCGAAGACGGCATGGAAATCCTTGCCGAAAATACATTGCCGGGCAGCGCCATCGCTTCCCCCGTTCCACACGACGACCGACTTTACATTCGCACCGCAAACCGCTTGTACTGCATCGGCGGGCCAAGCTGAGGGAACCGATGGAAGGCTCAGCGGAAGGTTTGTCCTGCGCTCCGGGTTGAGCAATCCGTTAGCAGGACAACCTGCCGGAGGGCATTTTCCCGAAACTGCCCAGGGTCTGTTTCGAGTGAGAATATGACTTGCCTCCCCCCATGCGGGATCAGTATATCCACTATGAGAAAACAAGGGGAATGTTCCCTTAGTTTCGAGATCATGCAGGGAGGCTAAGTCTGATGGCTACTACTTCTACAGAAGGGTTGACGACCCAACCGTTAACTTTGACCCAGGAACTCATCCTGATGCTCCTCAACGAGGAGACCGGCTACTTTCACCAGGTGCCCGGTTGGGATTTGAACTGCGCTGTGGTCGGGGGCGTGCTGGCGGAACTTTCGCTCAGGTCCCGCATCGACACGGACATGGAATCCCTCTTCCTGGTGGATAAGACGGAAACGGGCAACTCCGCCCTGGACCCCATACTTGAGATAACAGTCTGTCGGGGTTGACTTCCCAGTTTTTGGTAAGAATTGCGGTTTTGGGTTTATTGAAGGGTCCGACCAAAGATATCTCTCTTTGCCCTTTGCAAATCCCTTGGAAAAATACCTGAAAGGGCCTTTTCAAGCGTGAGATTGCCTATCCCATTGGCAATTTATGCTATCTTCAGGGCTGATTTGTTCTCCATCAGATTAAAGAACCGTTTAATGTTGTAACTGAGGCACACCAACTGCCATTCGGTTTCTACATTGGAGAATCCTCGCAAGTGAAAACGGCGAAAACCAAGCACCTCTTTGATGATCCCAAATACCGGTTCGACCGTTTGCTGACGTTTTTTGTAGATCTCCATAGCGGACTCGCTGTCCATGCGCTTGGCCATCGCTTGCCGCCGCGGCTCTTTGATCTCCTTGGGCGGCTTTTGCGGCTTGGAAGATTTTAAATCACGACGGGCTCGCCAGCGCTCCCGCCCCCGTCCCATTGAGCAGTAGACCGTCGTAGCGCCGCTTTCTTCCACCCTTTCAATCTGGTCCATGTTCTCATAGCCATTGTCCACCAAAACCTTCTCTGGCTTTCCCAATGATTCGGGAACCCTTTCCAAGTCCTCCTCCAACTCATTTTTATCATTCGCAGAAACGCTCACCCTTGCGCCCACCACCAATTGACTGCCATCCGCATCCACCACCGCTTGGGGGTTGTAGGCTTGGATATATGAACTGTTCTTGCTCGGCCGCATCAAACGACTGTCCTCATCGGTCAAATTGACGCGATCGGCCGCTTTGGGACCTTCTTGACTGGGAGGCTTTGGCTTACCGCCCTTGCGGCGGCCTTTACGCTCATTGCGAGCCTTTACTTTCGCTTCATAGGCTAGCTGCGCCTCCGCCGCTTTCGCTTTGGCACGCCGCTCCATTACCGCTTTGGCATGCTCCAGCTTGCGCTTTAGCTTCTTTGCCCCACGCAACTCTTCAGGCAATTCATCGGCATTGCCGTTCTCCTTGGCATCCACCTCTTCGGAACGCTTGACCAACTCCTTGACCTCTTTCTCCAATTCTTCCAACAGCTCCTGGCAACGAGCGTAGGTCACATTCCTATACTTGTTGGCATTGATCTTCATCTTGGTCCCGTCGATGCTCACCGTGCCCACTTTTAACACCCCCACCTCTGAGGCCATCTCTAAAACTTGCACAAAACAACGCTCAAACAACCGACCATTGCGACGCCGAAAAGTCGCTATCGTATCGTGGTCGGGATGGGTGTCGCCGGTTAGATAGCGCACTGCCACATCCCGGTAAGTGGCTTTTTCAATCTTGCGACTCGAAAAAATCCCATGGGCATAGCAGTAGATTAACAACGCCGTCATCATTGAGGGGGGATACTGAGCGTTGCCTGTCCCACGCCAGTTGACTTGGGCCTCGCTCAGGTCAATTTGCTCAATCGCCTCAAGAACAAAGTGCACCATGTCATTGTTGGGCACTCATTCACGCATATCCACAGGCAGCAACATGGGCGTTGCCCGGTCGACATTAATAAATCTCGTAGCCATGTTCTAACATTAGAAGCCAACCCAGCTTTTGGCCAGAATTTTAACGCAGCCAACCTGTTGTTTTTAAGTCCGACAGACTGTTAAACAGCGGCCCGAGCCGCGTTCACCTGAGGTTCCCTCAACCTAAGCGGATTCGCCATCGAGGCCGAAGCCTCATCCCGTCGCAGGCCCGTGTACAGTTCGTATTGTTCCCGGGCAATCGATGCCTGTTCCTGCTCGTCGAGCAAAGCCACTCGGCTTGTGGCGAGATTGGCTTCCGCTTCCTCTATCCGGTATTGAAAATCGCTCTCTTCAATGCGGAAGATGGTTTCGCCGGGCGCTATCCGTCCACCGCTTTGAAATCCCGGATCCACCCAGACGATCTTGCCGCCCACCTGAGGAACGATATCGATCTCCGCACTGGGCCACACCGTGCCGGATCCAAATACCGGTATGGGACCGGCCCCGGCTCGGATCAGGCCAGTCTGCACAAAGGGGATCTGGGGAGGCTGTTCGGTACGGATCGGTTCAGGCGCTCGTGAAATTAAAAATGCAGCCAAAGCAACCGAAGCCACGATAATGGCGGCGGCGGCTACAAAACTGGATATACGGGACATGGTGAATTACTCTGTAGGAGATCGAGATGAAAGAAGCAGGGAATGCGGTTGAGGCTGGAGGGCCTCCCTGTCCTCGGAGGTCCACGCGCCCCCAAGCGCGCGGTGGAGTGCGAGGCGGGCATAACCCAGATCGCGCCTCGCAGCGGAAAGTACCGACTCCGTGCCCCTTTGGGACTGCACCGCGGCCAGGAAAGCCTCATAGTCACCCACACCCGAAAGGTAGCGTTGCTCCTGCAACTCTGCTTCGGCCTCCGCCTCATCCACAAGGGAAACCAGCAGTGAATGACGCTGGCGGCTGGCTTGCAGGCCAACCAGGGCCGCTTCAACCTCGTTGACCGCGGTTACCACGGAACGTCCAAAGGCGTTCACAGCCTCATTCAACCTGGCCTCGGCCAGGGCGATGTTGCTGCGAATACGGGAACCCTGGAATACGGGACCTAGCAAGTTCATGCTGAATGTCCGGAACCATTGTTCCGAATCGAACCACATGCTCGAATCCGTAGACCTTAGTCCGATGGAACCTTGCAGGGACAACCTCGGCAACCGGTCCGCGCGGCGGGCGCCGACTGAATATCGGGCCGCTTCCAAGCGCTGCATCGCCGCAAGGATGTCGGGCCGCTGCACCATGAGGTCGGCCGGAATGCCTACGGGAACGGGTTTGAACCCAATGAATGAAATCTGGGAATTGGAGAGCATATTCGCGAGGTCGGCACGGTAGCCTCCGGCAAGTATCCACAACCGTCCCTCCGCATCTGCCAGCAGCGCTTCGATTTGCGGCAATTCGGCCTGGGCTTCCCGCAGGCTTTGCCGTTCCGCATGCAGATCGCGCAAATCGGTCAAACCACGGTCATACCGGGACTTGGCCAGCAATTCCCGCTACAGTAAAATCTCTACGATTTCCCCTGCAAGTCCATGCTGGTGGCGCAAATTGACCATTTCCAAGTAGGTGCGAACGGTTTCGGCCAGCACCCCCATCCGGGCGGTCAGGTAGTCGGACTCCGATGCCATCAACTCAGCTCCGGCGGCCAGCGCGTCGTTGCGATTCCGCCCCCAGAAGTCGAGTTCGTAGGAGTAATCCAGACCCATGGTATAGGTAGTCAGGCCGAGCCGGTCGGGAAACAATGTTTTGTTTTCGTCGGAAATCACCCCCAATCCTTCCAATTGTGCGCCAATACCTGAACTAATGGGAATATCGAATTCGCTTACGAGAACCGTAGGTTGAAGCGACGGAATCGCCGAGGATTTGGCGAAGCGTTCCCGCGCCCTGGCCTGATCGACCCGGGCCACCGCCTCGGCCAAGTCGAAATTGGAGGCCAGTACGGCCGCGATCACCTGGTCGAGGACCGGATCGTCGAACGCTTTCCACCACTCCAGCGGTTCGTATGAGCCGACAACTTCACTCTCGGAAAACTCCGATGGCAATTCCGCGACCGGTCGGGGAACCGAGGAGATCTGTTCCGGTGCATGGGAGCAGGCGGAGATGAGGCACCCGGCCGTTACGGGAAAGAGCAACCTTGGGAGCAAATTTAATCGAATCCTCGATGTCGATCCCCGCAAATCAGGACCTGAGGTCAGGCGGTTGCCCGCGCGTTCGATGGGCAGGATTTGCTTCCCTTCAAACCGGGGACCGGAGTTTGGCCTGACAATTCCGTGTTTCATATCAGATCTCCCTCATCCCCGATGGGGTGGGGGGGATTTAATTTTGCTGTAAGATTCCAGGAACCCTATGGGTTTTACGGTAGACTTCAAGCCCGGTAATGAGGCGGAAGACGTCGGGGTCATCATGTTAGCCATAGCCCTTGGGCGACGGCTGATCCTTGCAACCGTGCGTCGCAAAGTTGCTATGCAACGGCGTGTCGTCTTGACGTCGCTTGCGATGTTGAGATTCCAGGTTTGACCCCTTCGAATGTACTGGCGTCTTTTCCAGTTGCCCATGGAGTAATCCGGGTTTTTCCTTCCCTCTCAATGAAGGAAATTTTCCTCAAACCTGCCATCTGCCTGCTACTTGTTGCCATGACGATTTTTTCAGGTTGTCGCCAAAAGCCAAAAACCCTGGTGGCCCGTATGGAAACGAGCATGGGGACGATGGTGATCGAGCTCTTCGAGGACACCACTCCGATCACGGTAGAAAATTTCGTCGGCTTGGCCGGGGGAACCAGAACCTGGAAGACTCCATCCGGGGAAGAAAGAAGTGAACCCTTTTACAACGGACTCATTTTCCACCGGGTTATCAAGGACTTCATGATCCAGGGTGGCTGCCCTCAGGGAACAGGTACGGGGGGGCCTGGATACAGCTTTCGGGATGAATGCTATGCCGGCTCTGTTGTCCCGCTGGAAGGCGTGATCGGGGATGGGGAAATGGCCGGTCAAGTGTTCGACCAACTGATTCTTCCACACTTGAGGGATAATGACGGAACCAGTCCCATACCCGAAATAGCCGCTTTGTTTGGGCAGATGCAGTCCTCCCAATCCTATCAACCGCTTTTGGGCAAAAAAGTGGAAGGTCTGCAGGCCCTTTTGGGATCGACCGAAAAACTGACCGGGTTTGAAAAGGAACTCATCCCCATCAAAGGGGTGATTAAAGACGAATACACGGCCAACACTGTTTTTCAAAAGTTGCTGGTGCCTCACCTGCAGGCACACCAGGGGAGCAGTCCGGTTGCGGAAATCAAAGAACTGCACGCGCAGATCACTGCGACGAATTCACTCCGTCCTCTGGTTGGTAAAACAATCGAGGAACTGCAGGCCCTGGTGGGAAGCGAAGCTGCCCTCAATCAGCCCAAACTTCTCGGAACGGTGGATTACGGAACCCTTTGCATGGCCAATTCCGGTCCCGACACCAACGGGTCGCAGTTTTTTATCGTAACCAAGAAAGACGGCGCCGGCTGGTTGAACGGGAAACATACGGTTTTCGGAAGAGTCCTGGAAGGTATGGACGTGGCCGAAGCGATCCAGAAAGTTGCCACTTCCGTCGGCGACCGGCCGGTGGAAGACGTCAAAATTGTCCGGATCAGCATAGAAAGGATCTAGCCCGCAAATGGCCCGCTCCAGGTCTGCCCCGCCCTCTTCTTCGTTGCTTTGGCTTTTGGTGACGGTTTTGCTGGCCGGGATGAGCCCGACCGGGGCGAAGGTGGTATCCTTTGCCCATAACGGGGGACTGAAGATGTTCTACGACAACCGCATGTATCCCCAAGCGGTGGCTCTGGGAGATGAGGTCCATATCGTTTGGAGGGGATATGCAAAGGGGTATCCCCACCTGATTACCTACGACCTGCAAAATGGAAAATTTTCCGAGCCTCGGAACCTGATGATCGGATACGAGGATCAAATCGACCAAAAAAAATACAGGAAGGATCATCATTATGCACCGGTCCTTTGGTCGGATAAGGACGGCTACCTGCATGTGCTGCACGGTTGTCACCGGACCAGCGGGCTGCATTTGATTTCCCGGAATCCCCGGTCGGTCGATGCCTGGGTACGGGGTCCGGACATCTCGGAATCCATTTCCTATCCCCAGGTCCATCGCATTTACAATGACCGGACCTTGCTGTATTCACGCTGGTCCGGGCACCTGGGTCATTGGCGGTATCATATTTCCGCAGACGGGGGCCGGACTTGGAAGGAGTCTCCTCGGCCCGTGGTCGATCTGAGCGGCGAACCGCAGGATGGGACTCACGCCTCTCACGCCGGTTCCTACCATACCACAGCGATAAGCGCGGATGGAAAACGCCTGCATGTGGCCTTCATCTGGAAGGTGGAGGATCTCCTCTACAACAAGCGATTTGGCCAGATCCTGCACGACCACGTCCAACGCTACAACCTCTACTACCTTTGGGTAGACCTCCCCTCGGGAAAGGGACACAACATCGCCGGCCGGGAGGTCAAGCTGCCGCTGAGAAAATTGGATGCGGACGACCATTGCCTGGTTTGGAACACGGACGAACGGCCGGCCGCGGTCGGTCCTTCCCTTGCCTTGGACAAATACGACCAACCCCATTTCCTGTTGCCTGTGTCCAAGCAGGATCCATATACCGGCTCTTTTTATTTCGTGTCCCACGTCGACGGCGGTTGGCGCAAGATCCCCATTGCGGACACCCTGCACCCCTTTAATTCCTCCTACCTGGAATTGGGGGATGACGGAGTCTATTACGCCGGCATGATTACCGGTAGCGGGGAGATAGTGAAAAGGGAGGGAATGGACGAATATGGCTTCGGACACCGGGTGGAACGATGGATTTCCCGGGATGGAGGCGCCCGATGGGAACTGGAACGGGATCTGTCCCCGCAACCTGGTCTGCGGTATCAGGGCATCCAGTTCATTTCGGCCGACATGACCTCGAAAATGCGGGACATGCTGCTCTTCTACGGATGGGAAGGGGAGGACACCCCGGGCCGGGCATTTCTTTGGGACGGTCGAAAACGCTGAAAGACCTGACGTCTTCTTCCGGAATCAGGATCGAGCGGGGAATATCTGCCTTCCCATGCCGAGGATGGACAGACCGATAACGCTGGCCCAGAAATACCAGGGCCTATCCGCCAAATCCTTCAAGCTGGCGCCGCCGGATTCACCCAGCATTTGCTCCCAGGGGAGGAGAAAGGGCGACAACTTGAAGAGAAATAAAACACCTTGAACGGCATGCCAGGCGCCAAGGAAGGAGGTGGCCGCTTTCATGGTCCACTTTTCCAGCCCCAGACCCAGAATTCCACCGGTCAGCCCGGCCAGAATGAGGAGGGCCCATTTTGCCATTTCCTGCAGGTGCGCGGCAAAGTACAGCGTAAGGGCCACCCCGAGGCAGGCTCCCAAAACAAAAACCCCGACGCGGAAAAAGATGTATATGAGGTACCCGGCGACCAAGCCCAGGACCAGGGCGGCGATACCCCAAACGAACACGGGCTGGCCGGGAAATAAAGCGGGGCCATACAACAAGGTGACATACACCCCCAGGTAAAATCCGAGAAGGAATAATACGGATTTCAACAATCTGTAACCCCAAAAACAAACCAGCAGGCCCAACCCCAAAACCAGCAGCCCGGGAACCCACCAAGGCAAGGACGACAAATAGGGGAGGTAAGCCTGAAGGTTCATCAAGCCACGATTTTTAAGGGTTAAACCTCGGCTTACAAGAATTACAATCCAATGAAATTTTCCTCGCCCTTTGCCGACCTATCCTTTGCATGGGGACTCCCTGAGCTAATTCTCCGGGACCCCACATCCGAACGGACTTTCGAACACTGATATACCGCCCATGAATAAAGAAATCCTTGCCCAAGCAGCCACCATCGCGCGCGGATTGGCCATCGACGCGGTTACGGGATGCAAATCAGGACATTTGGGCCTTCCTCTGGGAGCAGCGGAAATCGGCGCGGTCCTCTTTGGGAAAACCCTTTCCCTCAATCCCCGCCAACCGGAATGGATCAATCGCGATCGATTTGTCCTGTCCGCCGGTCACGGCAGCATGTTCCTTTATGCCTGGCTGCATTTGGCGGGTTACGATCTCACCCTGGACGACCTCAAAAGCTTCCGCCTGTTGCACAGCAAGACCCCGGGACATCCGGAATATGGCGATACCCCGGGGGTGGAATGCACCACCGGTCCCCTCGGGCAGGGGGTGGGAAACGCCGTGGGTATGGCCGTAGCGGCCAAAATGGCCGCAGCCAAATTCAATACACCGGAGCATACCATCATCGACCATCACGTCGTTTGCCTGACCGGTGATGGGTGCATGCAGGAGGGAGTAGCGGCCGAGGCCAGTTCATTCGCGGGGCATTTCGGACTCGATAACCTCATCATGATTTACGATTCCAATGACGTAACCCTGGACGCCCCGGCCGATGCCACCCAGAGCGAAGACACGGCCAAACGATACGAGGCCTACGGCTGGGAGGTGGAGACCGTCGACGGCTACGATATGGATGCGGTTGAATCCGCCTATGACCGGGCTCGCGGGGCAGACAACGGCAAACCCAAATTGATCGTTGCCAAGACCCTCATTGCCAAAGGCATACCGGAAGTGGCCGGGACTTTCAAGGGACATGGAGAAGCCGGGGTGAACTTCGCCGCGGAGGCGAGGGCCGGGCTCGGACTACCTGAGGAAACCTTCTACGTGTCCGAATCCGTCCGGAACTACTTTGACCAACGCGAAAGGGACCTGGTCCGGAAGTACGAGGATTGGAAGCAAACTTACCGTTCCTGGAGGTCGAACCATCCGGACTTGGCAAAACTTCTGCAAGACACCCAAAATGGGAAGGGGATGAGGGAGGAGGAACTCTTCGCTTCCATCCCCGAAGCGGACCCTGAAAAGTCCGTGGCCACACGGGTGGCCGGAGGCCAAGTGATCAACGCTCTGAGCCGGGTGTTGCCCCTCCTTGTAACCGGAAGCGCCGACCTCTTTGGCTCTACCAAAAACTATCTGGCCGACGCGGGGGATTTTACCCGGAATAACCCTTCGGGAAGAAATTTCCGGTTCGGTATTCGGGAACACGCCATGGGGGCGATTGTCAACGGCATCGCCTATTACGGAATCTTTACCGCCTCGGGAGCCACCTTTACCACCTTTGCCGATTATATGCGGCCGGCCCTGCGCCTGGCCGCGTTGTCCAAACTGGCCAACTTCCACGTGTTCACCCATGATTCCGTCGCGGTCGGTCAGGACGGCCCAACCCACCAACCGGTGGAAGTGGTGAGCGCCTTGCGCCTTATTCCGAATATGGATGTAATTCGCCCGGCCGATCCGGAGGAAACTGCCGGAGCCTTCGTGGCGGCCCTGGAAAAACGCGATGGGCCAACTGCCATCGTGCTTTCCCGGCAAGGAGTTCCCAACTTGGCCCGGATTACGGTCCGGGAGCGCCGCCAAGGTGTCTTGAAGGGGGGTTACATCGCCAAAAAGGAGTCGGGAAACCTGACCACGATCCTGATCGGCACCGGCAGCGAGCTGCAGCTTGCCCTCGGGGCGGCCGAGGAGCTTGGGGCTGGAGTGCGGGTGGTCTCCCTGCCCAGTTTTGAACGCTTCGAACGGCAAAGCGCCGCTTATCGCGAATACGTCCTTCCCTCCCACTGCAAACACCGGGTGGCCGTCGAAGCGGGGGTTTCGCAAACCTGGTACCAATACGTCGGACTGGAGGGCAAGGTTGTGGGAATTGACCGTTTCGGACTTTCTGCCGATGGCGGTCTGGTATTAAGGGAACTCGGCATCTCTGTCGAAAATGTGGTATCGGCCGCACGGTCCTTGTAATCCCGCCGCCGCCGGGGAAACCCGAATAGGACCGGACAATCTCTTTATCGGGGTGAAACCTGTAATCCAGCTCACCGTCCTCCTCGCATTTGTGGCGGAGGCCTGCGCCCAGGCCGTCATTCCCATAGGTGAAATACAGGGGGCGGCTCACCGATCCCCCCTGGAAGGCCGGGAAGTGACAACGGAAGGCATTGTAACTGCCGTGGATAAAAACGGATTCTGCCTGCAATCCGCCCGGCCGGATAAATTTTCTGAAACTTCGGAAGCCATTTACGTCTATTGGCCAAACTCCAATGTGGAGGTGGGCAACCTCCTGCGCATTGACGGCCGGGTCGAGGAATGGAAATGGGGAAAGGAGGAAGACCACAACCTCACCCTCACCCAACTGCGGGGGAAGAACATCGACATCCTGAGCAAGCGAGTCGCCTTGCCCGGTCCAATGGTCCTGGACACCCTCTTGAGAAATATTCCGGAAGCCATCAAAAAACCCGGATCCTCTTTTGATCCGGGCCTCAACGCCATGGACTTCTGGGAAAGCCTCGAACACATGCGGGTGGTCTTCAGGGATTCCATGGTTATCGGTCCCCGCAGCCCCTACGACGAAATTGCCGTCCGCGCAGCCCGGGCCGGGCCGGGACCGGTGACGAAAAAAGGCGGGCTCAAATTAACCCGCTTCGATTCAAATTCCGCCCGGGTACTGGTGGCGTTGAGACCCGAAAACGAACATGCTTACAACACGGGTGATCGCATTCGGATACCCATCGAGGGGGTGGTGACCTACTCCTTTGGAAATTTCAAGGTTGTCACCACCAAAGTAACGAGCCCGCCGACCCCGGCCAAGGCGCCAACCCCCCAGGTTCCCTCCATACCCGACCGAGCCCTCACTATCGCCAGCTTCAATGTGGAGAACCTGTTCCCCGGATCCTCAGACGAAAAATTTGCCGCTCTGGCCGCCATCGTCACGGGCCAACTCCAATCTCCCTCCATCGTGGGGCTACAGGAAATACAGGATAATTCCGGACCTGCGGATGACGGGGTCGTCAATGCCGCCGCCACCCTGAAAAAGCTGATTCGGTTTATCCGGGAGGCCCGGGGTCCGAACTATCGTTTTACCCAGATCAACCCGTTCGACCGGGCCGATGGGGGAAGACCCGGCAGCAATATCCGCAACGCCTTTCTCTACGATCCCCAGGAGGTGAATTGGAAGTCGAGTTACCTCCTGCGGCACGCTTCCTTTGATAGATCAGAGGAGAACTATACCGGCACGCGCAAGCCATTGGTGGCTGAGTTCGATTTTGAGGAAAACGAATTGATCGTGATAAATTGCCACCTCCGCAGCAAACGCGGTGATGCGCCCAGCTACGGGTTTCCTCGGCCCCCGAATCGAATTACCGAACCCCAACGCCTGGAACAAACCCGCCGGGTCCGGGCCCATGTGGCCCAACTCAGGGCGAAACGCCCCCAAGCAGGGATCGTGGTTCTGGGCGATTTGAATGATTTCGAATTTTCCCCGCCTTTGAGGGAATTGAGCGGGAAGGGCGGCCTTATCAACCTGGTGGAAACCTTACCGGTGGAGGCTCGTTATACCTACATCTTCCAGGGAATGTCCCAGGCGCTGGATCACATCCTGGTCACTCCCGACCTGGCCCGCCGGGCCGGCATTTTCATAGCCCATGTCAATGCCGATAAAAGCGTGCAACTCCGCTCCAGCGACCACGATCCCATTCTGGCCTGGTTTCCATTTCACTGACCGGAAAGACATGGAGTTGAGGGGTTGACCACGGATGGGCACGGATAAACACGGATTTTCGTAATTACTCAGGTAACTTAAACGATCATCCGCATGGATGTTTGATAGATAACCTATTACGAAACTGTAGGAGGGGGTTTATCCCCCGATTGCGGTGAGGCCATTTGGAAGATCGGGGGATAAATCCCCTCTTACAGTTCTCTCAATCGCCATCCCATGAAATTTTCTCGTTTCTTATTTTTATCCTTCTGCCTTCATCCTTGGAGCAAAGCCCCATTTCATTCTCATACTTTCCGACGATCCGGGCTACGAAGACCTGAATTGTTAGGGAAATCCATACCCATCCGAGTAATCCGCGGTTGACCTGCTGTAATACGGATCGAGGTTAAAGTCACCTGGACCCTGCCCCAAAAATTCCTTGCCCAACAGCCTTTGTTTCCCCAGCATTGGTGCCCAACACCCTGCCAAACCCAAAAACCAACCCCATCTAATCCTTTTTTCCGTTTAGGAGCTTTCCGGAAATGGCCGAGCCCATTTACGACGAAAAGTCTATTAAATCCCTCGATTGGCGCGAGCACATCCGCATGCGCCCCGGCATGTATATCGGCAACGTTTCCGGGAAGGGCGCCTCCCACGACGAAGGATTGTATATGCTTATCAAGGAAGTGGCGGACAATTCCCTGGACGAATTTACCATGGGTTATGGGAAGCGCATCGAGTTCAAACTGGACAACACCCAAATCACCGTAAGGGATTACGGCCGCGGCATCCCCCTCGGGAAGGTCAGGGAGTGCGTCAGTAAAATCAATACCGGAGGAAAATACGACACCGAAGCCTTCCAAAAATCCATCGGACTCAACGGAGTGGGCTCGAAAGCAGTCAACGCATTGTCTTCCCAATTCATGACCCAATCCTTCCGCGATGGCCAATCCATCCGGGTTGAATTCGAGCGGGGCAACCTGATGCGGGAGGACATGAGACCGCGAACCTGCCAGGAAAAAAACGGCACCCTCACACGGTTTGTTCCCGACCCGGAAATTTTTGGCCGCTACAGGTTCCGCAAGGAATACATCGAGAAACTCCTTTGGAATTACGCCTATCTAAACACCGGCCTCACCCTGACCCTCAACGGGGAACGGTATTTTTCCAAAAACGGACTCTTCGATCTGCTGACGGAGAATTTGGAGTCCGAACCCAATTACCCCATCATTCACTGCAAAACGGACGACATCGAAATCGCCTTCACCCATACCAACCAGTACGGGGAAGACTATTTCTCCTTCGTCAACGGCCAACATACCACTCTGGGCGGAACCCACGAAATGTATTTCAAACAGGCCATAGTGGAAACGTTTCGCGGGTTCTTTAAAAAGGATTACCACGTCAACGACATACGCGGCGGCATCGTCGGGGCGGTAGCGGTGCGCATCCAGGAACCCACCTTTGAAAGCCAGACCAAGGTCAAGTTGGGTAGCGACAGCTTTGGCCCGAACGGTCCGAGTATTCGACAGGGGATCACCAGTTTCCTCAGAACTCACCTCGACAACTACCTGCACCGCCATCCCCCTACGGTCGAAGCCATCCTGAAACGCATTCTCCAGTCGGAGCGGGAACGCACCGAACTGAAGGGGATACAAAAAATCGCCAAAGCGCGGGCCAAAAAAGCCAAGGTGGTGAACCGCAAACTGCGCGATTGCAAGGCGCACTACAACACCAGGCACAAACTGGCCGAGTTGAGCTCGATTTTTATCACCGAGGGCGACTCGGCTTCGGGCTCCATCACCAAGTCGCGCGATCCCATGACCCAGGCCGTTTTCTCCCTCCGGGGAAAACCCCTCAACACCTACGGCATGAAACGCCGGGTCATTTACGAAAACGAAGAGTTTTACCTGCTGCAGGACGCTCTCGACATCGAGAATGGATTGGAAAACCTGCGCTACAAATACATCATTCTCGCTACCGACGCGGACGTGGACGGATTTCACATCCGCATCCTGCTGATGTGCTATTTCCTGCAGTTTTTTCCGGAGCTGGTCCGCCGAGGGCACCTGTTCATCCTGCAAACCCCGCTTTTTCGCGTCCGCAATAAAAAGGCCACGGTTTACTGCTATTCGGAAGGGGAAAAACGGTCCGCCATGGCTACCCTTGGCCGGAAGGTGGAAGTCACCCGATTCAAGGGTCTGGGGGAAATATCCCCATCCGAGTTCAAACAATTTATCGGCGAGCACATACGGCTGGAACCGGTTGTCATCGGCAAGAAATCGCACCTCCATGACATGCTGCGGTTTTACATGGGAAAAAACACCCCGAACCGCCGCGACTTCATCGTGAAGAATCTGGTGGTGGAGGAACCGATCAACGACAGCGCGGCGGCGGAAATCAACCAGGAAAGCCAGGTAGAGGAAACGGCGGACACGGCCGCCGCCTGACCCATGAATAAACCCCTGCAACTGGATTCGGATCTCCTCAGGGTTTCGGACCTTTATAAAAAATATTATCTCGAGTACGCCTCCTACGTCATTCTGGATCGGGCCGTGCCCTCCATCCTGGATGGTCTGAAACCAGTGCAGCGGCGCATTCTGGCCACCCTGTTCAAATTGAACGATGGGCGTTTTCACAAAGTGGCCAGCATCGTGGGTGAAACCATGAAATTGCACCCGCACGGAGATGTTGCCATTTCCGACGCTCTCGTGCAGATCGCCCAGCGCAACTTGTTGATTGATACCCAAGGCAACTTCGGAGACCCCATTACCGGTGACCGAGCCGCCGCCAGTCGCTACATCGAAGCGCGTCTCTCCAAGTTCGCCCTCGCAGTGCTGTTCAACCCCAAGACCACTGAATTTCAAGATTCCTATGACGGCCGCAACAAAGAGCCGGTCGTTCTGCCCGCCAAGTTCCCCCTGGCTCTGGCCCAGGGGATCGAGGGCATCGCAGTGGGACTGGCCTGCAAGATTTTTCCTCACAACTTTATCGAATTGATCGACGCCTCCATCGCATGTTTGAGAAGGGAGGACTTCGAGTTGTATCCGGATTTCCTTTCCGGCGGCATGGCCGACGTATCCGATTACAATGAAGGTCTTCGCGGGGGACGCATTCGCCTGCGCGCCAGGATCGAAGTCCTCAGGGGACGCAAACTGGTCATAAGGGAAATTCCTTTTGGCACCACCACCGCCTCCCTGATCGATTCCATCGTCAACGCCCGTGAAAAAGGGAAGATCAAGTTCAACCGGATCGAGGATCACACCGCCGAAAAGGTGGAGATCCTCATCCAATGCGCTACCGGCATCGATCACCGGACCATGATCGACGCCCTCTATGCCTTTACCGATTGCGAGGTGTCGCTTTCGCCCAATTCCTGCATTATCGAAAACAACCGGCCGGAATTCCTGTCCATAAAGGAATTGCTCCGGCGATCGGCCGAACGGACCAAGGCCCTGCTAAAGCTGGAGTTGCAAATCGAACTGAGGGAGCTGCAGGAAAAATGGCATCGCAGCAGCCTGGAAAAGATTTTCATCGAGAACAGGATTTACCGGAAAATCGAGGAGTGCACCACCTGGGAGAGCGTCATCGCCACCATAGACCGGGGCCTCAAACCCTTCCACCACCTGCTTCAGAGAACGGTTACCAGAGAGGACATCATACGCCTGACCGAAATAAAAATTAAACGCATTTCCAGGTACGACGCGTTGCGGGCGGACGAGTATATCAAGGGCTTGGAAGACCGCATGATAGTGGTAAACCGTCACCTCCGAAACCTGACCCGCCTCACCATACGATTCTACCAGACTCTGAAGGACAATTTCGGTGAGGGCCGGGAACGCAAAACCCGATTGACCTCATTCGAACGGGTGGAGGCGGCCAGGGTGGCGGTGCCCAACGAAACGCTCTACGTCAATCGCAAAGACGGATTTATCGGCACGGGGATGAAGCGGGAGGAGTCCGTTCTGAAATGTTCCCGGCTCGATCATATCATCGCCTTTACCCGTCAGGGAACCATGAGGGTGGTCAAGGTCGCGGATAAGGCGTTCGTAGGCAAAAACATCATCCATCTGGCTGTTTTCAACCGTGATGACAAGTCGGTCTATTCCATGATGTATCGCGACGGTAAACGAGGGGCAACCTATGCCAAGAAATTCCGCATCGGTGGCATCACCCGCGACAAGGAATACGACCTGACCAAAGGGGCTCCAGGTTCCCGAGTATTGTTTTTTTCGGTGGACAAGACCGAGACGGCCAGCCCGTTTGTCAAGGTCTACCACAAGCCGATTCCACGCCTTCGCAAATTGGTGGTTCCCTTCAACTTTGCCGATTTCACCCTCCGAAGCCGGGGCAGCCAGGGCAATATCGTCACCAAAAACACCGTCCAGCGCGTGGCGCGGGCAAACCGAAAAGTCGCCTCCCCGGTGGCGTGAAATTGGACTGGCCTTGTCCATGGTCAGGTCCTAGTGTTCCGCCTTTCCCCGTCCTTCCATGAGGTTCCGGTTACACAGCATTATCCTCGCCTCCCTCTTGGGAGTGGCCGCACTTAGAGCTGATTTCGAGTTTTTTATCGAAACTCCGGAGGGCCAACCTTTTTCCAATCAGGTGGCGTTTGAATTTCTCAGCAATTACGCCACCCTGGCCTGGTACCTTTATTCCGATGCGGTCAAGTCCGCCGTACAGTTCAACATGGCCGTCTACCGGTTCCGCAAGGAGCCCGGGGCAGAAACGTTTGCTGCAGCCAAAGCGGCTTGGGTGGAAGCCCGCAAGATTTACGGGCGCACCGAGGTCTACCGGTTTTCCGAAGGCCCCATAGACAATTCGGAACTCGAGATCCTGATCAACGCATGGCCCATCGACGAGAGTTTTATCGACTACACGCGCGATGATCCCCGTTCGGGCATCGTAAACCGGCCCGAAATGTTACCCAAGATAACCAGTCTGGAATTGAGAAAACTGAACCAGGCCGGTGGTGAAGCCAATGTTTCAACCGGCTGGCACGCCATTGAATTTCTGCTCTGGGGGCAGGATTTCTTCCCCGATGGACCGGGGCGCAGGCAATGGACCGATTATACCACCGCTCCCAATGCCGATCGACGCATGGCCTACCTCGTGGCCTCGACCGAACTCCTGCGCAGCCAATTGGTGGCGGTCACCCAGGAATGGAGCCTTACCAATTACGACAACCACACCGGTGACTTTTTCCTGAAGCGCCCGACCACTTTGATAAAGCAGATCATGAGGGGTGTGACTTCCCTGGCCGGCCGGGAATTAGCCGCGGAACGCATGTCCCTGGCCCTGCGATCCAAATCCCAGGAAGACGAACACTCCTGCTTCAGCGATACGACCCATCTGGATCTCATTGCCAACGTTGAGGGCATCGAGGCCATTCTCACCGGCGCATTCGATCCGGTCTTTGCCCCCCCGGTGGCGGGGAAGGGCCTGCTGGATTTTATCGCCGATGCCGACCGGGGGGCAGCCGATGCCGTTTTGGAGAAATTCGCTGTGGTCAAGGAAAGAGTTGCAGCCATCGACCCCCCTTTTGACCAGGCCATTGTGGCGGATGAAAATACTCCCCCCTTTCTAAAAGTGAAAGCCGCCGTTCAAGCTTTATGGGCATTGGTCTATGCGCTGGCCGATGCCAACGAAATCCTCCAACTCGATGTAAAGCGGAGCTAGGGAGGACTTGGAGCGGCCATGTGGAGCCAATGAGACGCGTAGCAAAAGGGCCTGCCATCTTCCTGGTCCTGTTACCCCTTCTCGGTTGGACCGCCCTGGCCAACGAGGAATTGTCCGGCGGGGAGGCAACCGTGTTCATCCGGTCCAGCCTCGCTTTCAGCCTGCCGGCGGATAATCTGCCCTTGGGGGATCTCCCGCGCTTTTTTTCCGGTAACGCCCTTTTCAATACGAATTGGGTGTCTGCTTCCTCGGTCGTAGATGGGCGGGATGGTCTGGGCCCCCTCTTCAATGCGCGGTCCTGCTCAGCTTGCCACTTCAAGGATGGCCGGGGACGGCCGCCCGCTCTCGGGGAGATCCCCAACGGGCTGGTTTTTCGTATCGGTATTCCCGGCCTCGGAGAAAACGGGGGTCCTCTACCGGATCCGATTTATGGAAACCAGGTGAGCGTTCGAGCCTTGCCGGGACAAAATCCGGAGGCTCGGATAGTCCTGAGAATGGAAGAAATTGCAGGCGCTTATCCCGATGGAAGCGTCTATTCACTGCTGAAACCTCACTATGCGGTCCTCGATTGGGGATACGGGGAGCCGCATGAGGAGTTGCAATTTTCCCCGCGAGTGGCCTCCCCGGTTTTCGGGCTCGGATTGCTGGACGCCATAGGGGAAACGGAACTGGAACAACGGGCCGATCCCGAGGATAGGGATGGCGATGGCATCTCGGGCAGAATCAACCGGGTCTGGAGCCCGAGCAAAAGTAGCGAAAGAATCGGCCGTTTTGGTTGGAAGGCCAATAAAGCGGAACTCATCGACCAAATTGCCGGAGCCTTTGTCGGCGACATCGGAATAACTACCAGCCTTTTCCCTGAGGAGAATCACAGCGCGGTCCAGGCGCCTACCGGCCCGTTCCCCGAGGCCGGATTACCGGATTTGCCCGACCGGGAACTGGAGGACCTCGTATTTTACCTGAAGACTTTGGGGGTTCCAGCCAGTCGCATCGATGCTCCGGAGGAATTTCATAAGGGGAAGGCCCTCTTTGAATCGGCGCGATGCTCGTCCTGCCACATACCGGAAATGAACACCGATCCCCATTATCCCATCCCCGTCTTGGCCGGGCAGACCATTCGCCCCTATACGGACCTGTTGTTGCACGACATGGGGGAGGCCTTGTCCGATGGAAGAAGGGATTTTCAGGCCACCGGGAGGGAATGGCGCACCCCGCCCCTTTGGGGCATTGGTTTGTTGCCAACGGTAAATGGACACTCCCGGCTCCTCCACGACGGAAGGGCCCGCAACGTGGAAGAAGCCATTCTTTGGCACGGTGGGGAAGCGGAAAAAAGTAAAGGCGCCTTCAAGGCCATGTCGGCGGAAAACCGACAACTCCTCATCGTCTTCGTGGAATCGCTCTAGCCCTGACTCCCTCCAGCCCCTGTTCATCCAAGTTTTTTTGTCGAAAAATTCGATGTCCCCTCTTTTGCTCGGATCATGCCGAAATTTGTCTTTTTCTGCGCCACAAACAGAACAAATCTGCAACTGGCCAAGCTCCTGATGGGCTTGGCCGAAGAAGGCGGCGCGGAAACGGAAATCGTCCAGTTGGAAGATCTGGACATCCCCCTTTTCACACCGACTGTCCAAGAAGCCGGCATTCCCGAAGAAGCCGGTATGCTGAATCGAAAACTATTGGAATCCGACGCGCTGATTTTGCTGGCCCCGGAATACAATGGCAGCATCCCCCCCGTGGTAACCAATGCCATCGCTTGGATGAGCGTAAGCGGTTCGGATTTTCGCGCCGCCTTCAACGGGAGGTTCGCCGTTGTGGGCAGCAGCAGCGCCGGAACCGGATTCAAAGTGATCGAAGCCATGCGGTCTCAACTGAATCATTTGGGCATGATCGTTCTGGCCCGCACCTTTCTGAGTAATTCCCATAAGCAACAAGACCCCGATTCGGCCCGCGCCATCTTCAGGCAACTGATCGCCTTGACTTCCTAGGTCTCCTCACTGTTTCCCTTCCGCGTTGTCCCGTCGGGGTCAACCCGTTAAAACATCCGTATTAACCAGGTTGGGATAGGGCAGCCCTTTAATAAAAGCCTCTATATTATCCGTGACCATCATTCCCATCCGGGTCCTCGTTCCGATGGTCGCGCTGCCCAAGTGCGGGGTGAGAACGACATTTTCCAATCCGAGAAGCCCGGCCTCCACCTGTGGCTCATTTTCGAAGACATCCAGTCCCGCTCCGGCGATTTTTCCCTCGCGCAAGGCATCGACCAGGGCTTTCTCATCCACCACCGGTCCGCGGGTGGTGTTGATCAGGTAGGCGGAGGGTTTCATCAAATCCAGTTCCCGATTTGAAATCAAATGCGTCGTCTCCTCAGTCAAGGCTACGTGGAGGGAAATGTAATCGGCTTGGCGGATCAGATCATCCCGCTCCAAATACTCGATTCCCAAGCCCTTCTCCTGCTCCGGGCTGAGCCGGGTGCGGTTCCAGTAAATGACACGCATGGAAAACCCTTTGGCCCGGGGGACCATGGCTTTGCCGATATTGCCCATTCCGATGATCCCCAGGGTGGAGCCGGCAATATCCCCTCCCAGGAGCTGCAACGGACCCCAGCCCTTCCAGGCTCCGGCCCGGATCATGCGATCCCCTTGGCCGATTCGGCGAGCTGCATTCATAAGAAGCGCCCAGGCAATGTCCGCCGTTGCGTCGGCCAGCACCCCGGGTGTATTGGTCAGGGCGATGCCCAACCTGGTGGCGGTTTCGACCGCGATGTTGTTGTAACCCACTCCGAAATTGGCAATCAGCTTCAGTTTGGGGGCCGATTCCAGGACTTCCGCAGCGATATCGTCCGGACCACTCGGAACGAGGATAACCGCATCTCTCAGATCCTCGATCAATTCCTCCCGGGTAGCAGTGCGGTCCTTCGGATTTATGTGCACGTCACAGAGGGACCGCAGACGTTCAAGTACCGTTGGAACCATTGTTCGGGTCAGGTATGCTTTGGGTAATGAATCCTTCATGCCATGGCCGGGAAAGGATCCTTAAATTCACCCAGGAAACGGAGATTCCCAAGAAAAAAAGGATAGGGCGGCATCTCAGAAGCGCTTCCCCCCTTTATCGTGATCGTGATCATGATCATGATCATGGTCGTGATCGAAAAAAGCCAACTCCCAAAAACATTCAATTCCTAATTCGCTGAAGGCCTTCAGCCTTCGGCGCTCTCTCTGTGCTCTCTGGGTCCTCCGTGGTTTATTCCCTTCCCATCCATCGTGATCTCTCTCCACCTCTCCCAATTCCTGATTTTCAAATGAGCCCATCCATAGCCCCGATCAACCGATGCAAACATCTGGCTTTTACGCCAACGGCGTTACACAAATAATATCCAAAATGCCTTGGGATTGATTCGTTGTGGAACCCCGTTGGGGTTCGTTATTTTTGTCCATTCCAACCTGGTGTGCGCTTTGCGACACCAGGCTTCGCAGTTCATTGTAGTGTGGCCTCCAGGCTGGCCCTCTCGTCTACTCTATTGGTTTATTCCTTTCCCGCCTGCAATCCTATTGCAGTTTCAATCGGCTTCCCTTCTTTGCGCTCCTTCGCGCTCTCTGCGAGAGTCAATTCACCCTCTCAGAACCCCTTCCCCGCCCTTATGGCGGCTAACTTTTCAACCCCAGTTTTTCCAATTTGGGCCGTATGACAAAGGCGCAGTAAGGCTGGCTCGGGTTGCTTCGGTAATAGTCCTGATGATAATCCTCGGCCGGGAAGAAGATTTGCAGGGGAGCGATTTCAGTGACGATCCCTTCCCCGAATTGGGCCCGGGCCGCGTCGCGGGATTTCAGGGCGGCATCCCGCTGGGCATCGTCGTGGTATAAAAGGATACTGCGGTATTGGGTCCCCACATCGTTGCCCTGACGATTCAGGGTGGTGGGATCGTGCGCCTGCCAGAATATATCGAGCAAGTCCTCATAGGAAATCAGTTCCTGATCATAGGTGATTTGGATCACCTCGGCGTGCCCGGTCCGGCCCCGGCAAACACTCTGGTAGTTGGGATCTGGATCGTGCCCTCCGGCGTAACCGGAGACCACCTTCTTCACGCCGGGCTGTTGCTGGTAAACAACCTCCAAACACCAGAAACATCCACCGCCGAGGGTGGCGGTCTCCCATTTCAAGTCATCTTTTTCCATCATGTTGAAAGGTCCTCAACGCTCTTATTGATCTCCCCAAGCTCAATATGAACTACGGATTACACGGATGGAAACGGATAAATTTCAATAAAAAGCACAATAACACACAAATGCTGGATGCTGGATGCTGGATGCTGGATGCTGGATGCTGGTTTGTATCCTTGGCGTCCTTTTCGAGAGTCAATTCCCCATTCCTAATTCCTGATTCCTAATTTTCTCCCCCCTCACTCTTCCAAATCATAGCTTTCCAAGCACCGATAGAGGGGACCCCGGGAGCCGAGTTCGCTCGAATAGATTCCAAATTGTTTCACCCGAAAAGGAGCAGTTTCCAGGGCTCCACACTTCTTCATCAGGTTTCGCACTGCAGCCGGGGCTACCCCTTTGCACCGGGCCAGGGTGATATGGGGCCGAAATACGCGGCGGTCCGGTTCAATTCCACAGCCGTAAAGGACGTCGTCCACCCGTTTGTGTAATTGAAACAAATGGGGGTGAGCGCTCCCCAGTCCGGCCCAAAGCACTGCCGGATTGCCCCGCGGAGGAAAAACTCCCAGACCCGATACTCCCAGTAGAAAACGTCGAACCCGGATGGCGCGAAGGGATTCGCGCAACGGGTCGACCCGTTGCGGATCGGTTTCCCCGATAAACTTGAGGGTGAGGTGGATATTGGTTGCCCTGACCCAGTTCAAGCCGGGCATTTCCCTTTCCAGCCCGGCCAATCGTTGCCGCACGAATTCCGGAACCGGAATCGCTACAAACAACCGAACCGAATCACCCATGCCCGCATTTCAGATGCGCAGCCGGGAAGGTCAATTCCTTAGCGATTTCCGTGGCAGATTTGGCGGCCTTGGATTGGACAACTTCAGGCTAGCAGCAACCCCGACTCATCCTTTCCCGGTAACCGGAAACATAGGCCTCGAGGACCAACCGCATCTGATCGCGAATCGAGCGAAATTGTCGCAGGATCTCCTCCTCCGAACCCGTCGCTTTGGCCGGGTCTTGGAAGGCCCAATGATAACGGTTTACCTGCCCGGGAAACATCGGACAATCCTTGGCCGCATGGTCGCAAACCGTGATTACGGTGTCGATCCCTGCGCCCAGAAATCGATCCGGATGCTTGGAAACGTGCCCCGAAATGTCTATGCCGATTTCATCCATTACCTGAATGCCTTTCGGGTGCACATATCCCGCCGGTTTGCTGCCGGCGCTGAAGACCTCGAAAAGGTCCTCGGCCACCTCCCTCAAAATACCTTCAGCCATGTGACTGCGACAGGAATTGCCGGTGCAAAGCACCAATACTTTCGATCGTCTGCCCATTCCGTTATCAAGGGGTGTCCCATTCAACCTGTAAAAGAGGATTGAAAGGGGTCAAACCTGAAAGGCGCTTGGTTAAGCGTTTTTGTAGAGGAATATTGTATGAACGTCAATCGGGGTCATGCCGTGGAAAAGTGATGCCTTTTGGAGAAAAAGGGTCCTGTAAAGCATCACTTTTCCACGGCATGACCTCTTCCTTCTCCCGCGTTTGACTTTTTGTTATTCTACTTTTGACCTGGGGTTAGTAAGTTTGCCGATGTTAATCTTGACTTCACTCCACCATGTCGTCCGAGGATAAAGAACTTTCCAACTGGTATGGCAAAAACATAGAACCGCACGAATCCATGCTGCGGTCCTGGTTGCAAGACAGGTTTTCTTTGGGCAGCGCCGTAGATGATATCGTGCAGGAAGCATTCCTACGTGCGATAAAGGCTAGAGACCGGGGGGTTTTGTATTCACCGAAGGCCTTCCTGTTCAAAGTGTCGCGCAACCTGGCGATCGATTACCTGAGAAAAAAATCAAAATATCTGGCCGAACCTATAGCGCACTTGGAGGAATCGAACGTTATACGTCTGAGTGAATCTGTTCCTGAGATGGTGTCGCACAATCAGGAATTTGAAATTTTAAGAGAAGCAATCCAATCACTTCCGGAAAGATGCCGGGAGATTTTTACCATGCGAAGGGTATACGGAATACAACAAAAAGAGATCGCCGAAACCTTGGGACTATCCCGCAATACGGTATCGGCCCAATTGACCATTGGGTTGCGGATGGTCTTCCCCCGATTTTGCGGACACGAACAGCGCAGCGTTTTTCATGTTAGGTTATGGTTCTGATTTTGGAAGTACTTTTGAAGAAATACTTCTGGTGAAAGGTATCCCAGGCTGCTGTGCCTACGACGTTTGTTATAAAAAGTCTCGATGTAATCGAAGATGGCCAAGCGGGCCTGCTGCTTGGACTCGAACACGCCGTTTTGAGGGAGGCAAAGAAGCTCTCGCATGCGGCGTTGTCGTAACAATAGCCTAGCGCGCTCATGCTCTGAATCCAGCCATAGTCTTTCAATTTCTGACGCACCTGGCGGCTGGTATACTGGCTGCCGCGATCTGAATGAAAGAGAGCTTTTTGAAAACCTCCCACTCGATTCCTGCTCTTTTGCAGGGCTGAAACGACGAGACTGGAGGCCAGGCTCTCGGCCATGTTATAGCCCTGTATTACGCGGCCGAAAAGGTCCATTACGACCGCCAGATACAACCAGCCTTGCCGGGTGGGGATGTAGGTGATGTCGCTGACCATGATTTGGCCGGGCCCGGTCGGGTCTGGAGCCTCGGCCAGGTGGTTGGGCGCAGGAAGGCTGCGAGGGTCCTGTTGGGCAGTCTTAGGTCGGTATGAGCTTCCCCTACAGGCCTTTAGAGCGTTTTGTTTCATCAGCCGGGCCACTCGGTTAACCGAGTACTGAACCCCTCTCACGTTCAACTCGACGCACATGCAAGGACTACCGTAAGAGCGGGTGTGCCGGTCGCCATGGATCCTGTGGATTTCGGTGATCAGGAGCTGGTTTTCGCGCCGCCGCACTCCCTCTTTTTTCCTGCGCCATTGATAATAACCACTCGTGCTCACTGATAAGGCCTCAGACAATTCAATCACGCTGTATTCTTCCCGCATTCGATCGATCATCGCATACCCAGCTGCGGGTCCTCGGCCAGTATGCTCGCGGCTTTTTTTAAAATGTCTCGCTGGCGGCGCAGGTAGGCGTTTTCGCGGTTTAAACGACGAATCTCGCGGGCCATCTCTTCGGGATTGCTCAGAGTGTGGGAACCTCCCTGCCGGTCTGCCGGATCTCCGAGGAGATCCTTACGCCACTTCCTGAGGCTCCCATCGGAGACCCCCAGTTCACGGGCCACCTGCTTGAGGCTGTTGTTGCTGTGCAAATAGAGTTCAACGGCTCGGCGTTTGAACTCCTCATCATAGTTTTTGTGGGTTCTTGGCATGTCTGATATTCTCTCTCAGACTGCGCTGTTCGTGTCCACAAAATCGGGGGAGGTTCACTTTTTTTTCGCTGATCCGCTACTTTGGTAACGGGAGCTATTTGCGGTATGGGTATATGGGCTTCACCGGATGCACGGCGATGGATAAATACCCGGATTCATTCCACTTGGACCCGTCTGCCGATCCGACCTATACTACTCCCTGGGTGATCTGGACATCCACATCGACATTGCGCGCGTGCCTGAGGAAGCGACAGGATGGTTTGATGATGACGGCTCCCGGATCGACTTCAGCATGGTCGAAGCGGTTGCGCTCCTGAACACCTACGTTGCGACCTATTTCAGGCGGATCTCGCAGGATCGGTTGCGAATCACTTTCCGGATGGGCAACGAATATGATGTGCCCGACGATGGCTCGCCGAAAGCAGCTATCGATCAACATTGGAGGCTTGCAGGAGCATGCCTTGAGGGCTGCACACACGGAGCCCCTGGCGGGTTGAACCGTATCCTGCTCAACGAACGTCGCTTCCGATACGGGGGGGCGGGGCCTACAACGGTTCTGCAGGCTTTGGTTTGGTGAGTTTTCGGGACGGGAACATGGAAACGATCGTCCACGAGATCGGCCACGGCTGGATGTCCTGGCCGCATTCGTTTGCAGAGATCCTGTGGCGACCATCTGTCGGCAGGGTGCTTAAATTACCCAACCCTTTCAGCAACTTCTACGACATCATGTCGGGCCTGGACCTGAGATCAATACTGGGATGGAGTCACGATCTGCCGTCAACATTGGCCATCAACCGCTACTCCGCTGGCTGGATAGATCCCGAGGATGTGGCGCTGCACCTGGAGGACAGCGCCACCTACACGCTGCGCAAACCGTTTGAGGAAGGGTACCAGTTCCTCGTCATCCATTCGGGGCGCCGCTTCGCTTTAACGACGTTGGCAGTTCTGGAGGAGCGAACCGAACATTTCAAGGTCTCCCGAGCCGAGGTCTATGACCCGTCCGTGCCGGGAAGGCGGCGGCCGCGCAGGTACGAAGGCGTGCTGATGAGCCGCTACAACCAGACGGCGGGCACCGGCGCAAGCGCGCGATTTGGGCCGGCGCTCTACAACGCCGACAACCCGAATTTTCTGACGGAGGTGGGATGAGGAAAGGATGATTTCTCGCTCATTCCGGAAGGCGGCAGCCGGGAGATCGGCGGGGGCGTCAGCGTCAGCTGTTACGAAGAACTCCGATGGCAGCTACGAGGCGACCATCAGCGGCGGAAGGGTGGCCGAATTCGGGCGGTGGTGCGGGAGGATCCGGTTTACTGCAGACGAATACGACACCGGCTGTTTGCTGGATGAAGCGGAATGGGAGTAACTGGGGCCAGGGTGTTCGCTTCCATGCGATCCTCGGCCGGGATGAGGCTAACTGAACGGTTTATATTCATGAAGGACCTGTCGGGCACAACTGCCCAATCCACCCGCTTGTAGCCTTTGCTCCAAGCCGCGCCACATCACCAGGGCGATGAAGCAGATCAGAATAGGGGCCTGCACACGGTGTTCAAGACGATGATGAGGATATTTGGACAAAAGGTCTCATCTTTTGGATGCGAGGTCATTGTCGAATTGCGGTTAAACATGATATACTACCTCAGACCTCAGACCTCAGACTATGAAACAGCCCCAATCCGATATCTTCCATGATATTCTTAATGTGCCCCTATTGAGCATGATCGCGCTTTGCGCGTTCATGCCGTTAGGGTATTCCCAAGATGACGCCCCTGGAGACGAAGACATTTACACTTTGTCGCCTTTCGAAGTAGACGAATCGGCGGACATCGGTTACCTCGCAGAGAACACGCTCGCCGGTGGCCGTATGAACATGTCCCTTTCCGACGTGGCGCAATCCGTTACCGTCATGACACTCGAATTCCTTGAGGACGTGGCAGCTGAGAATATTGATGACATTCTACAATACGCTGTCAACGCGGAGATCTACCTGGAAGAGGACAAAATAGAGGGGGCGGAGAATCAGATCGGTACCATGCGACAGTTTCGACCTAATAATAGAAACAACATTCGCGGGAACCTCGGTTCCGTCTCGGTTGACTACAACCAAGGAGGCGGGTCAATCGACACATACAATACCTCGAGAATCGAGATCTCGCAGGGTCCGAACGCGATCCTTTTCGGGTTTGGCGGAGCCGGCGGACTCATCAACCTCTCCACACAGAGGGCGTATACCCATCAGGATTCGTATCGCTTGCAATCGACGATTGGGTCGTTCAATCAATGGCGAAACATTTTTAACGTCAACAAGGTGATAATTGATGGAAAGCTCGGCTTACGGGTGATTACCCTCCTGGAAAAGGCGGATGATTGGAGAGCGGGAAAAAGCAAAGATACCGAGCGCACCACCTTCGCCATGTCTTTTATTCCTTGGAAAAACACCCATCTCAACGTAACTTACGAAGACGGCGGCATTGACCAAGTCTTCACGGTTAATCAAGGGGCGATGGATGGCTACATGGAATGGGCCGCGGCTCGCTTGACCGAAGATTATCAGGAACTCTTCGGCGATGGAACTTACGAGCAGATCAACCAGAATCGCGGTAGGAATAACTCGAACCTGAACCTCAACGGCTTGACTCGAGGCAATAATGCGCGTCGGAAGGTGTTCATCGACAACGACATTGATTACGCGGCCTATGGATGGCCCGCGAATGCGGGAAATCTCTTGCCCTTTACCCATTATCCCAGAACGCAGCCGCTCATCAGCAACCGTATGTTCTCGAAGGATGAAATCGATATTTCGGCGTTTACTCCGTACGGCAGCGACTCCTATAGGAACGAGGGTATCAATAATACGAAGATAACCCTCACGCAAAGGCTGACGCCTGAAATGCACCTGAATGTTTCCTATTGGAAGTCGAAGAATTCAGCGGACCAGCGCTTTCCGGCCGGACGCGTAATTACGATTACGGGGGAGCCTTCCCAGGTGTTCGATGGTATTGCCGACGCTTCTCCTTTCGATAATGTGCGGAACCCGTTTTCTCCGACTGAGGATGGGTTCTATCTGTATTCGGAAACTAATTTAGGCGAGTACGATACGTTCATCAATAGCGAGACGTTTCGTGTGAATTGGGCATACAGACTCGCAACGGAGCGCTGGGGCACCCACCAATTCGGGGTGTTGTGGAGCGAGAAGGAGCGATCCTTCACGAGAAAGTCGGATCGCAGGGTTGTCGATACCCGCACGGCCTATGAGCGAGGTGTAGACTTGGCCGCATACGATCTTTCCCCCGATATCGGCAATTCAAGGAACTACATCTGGCGGCGCCACTACTACAAGGCCGGTCCGGACAACCTGCCGGCCGATGACACGGAAATCGCCTTTGGGGACTTTGACGCGCCAGTTAGCATGTTAGTGCACGACGCAGGCGGAAATCCGCTGTTGCTCGATACGGTTATGGTTCCCCAAGGCAGTGGCCACCGTCGCGGCACCTACAACAATACCGATGGCTACTCACTTACCATAGTCAGTAGGTTTCTCAAAAATCGGCTTAGAACGGTATTAGGTTATCGTCGCACCAATGTGGAAACTACTGTCTACAGCGGACAGCGAGCGAATAACGCGGTTGCCCTCGACGACGAGGGCAATCCCACATTCGATGCGGCTGGAAACGTAATTCTAACCGATGAAGCCGCGCGGGATTTTATCTACTGGGACCCGTTGACTGGAGAGCTTGCGCCATCCAATCAATCGTTCTATTACCAGCCGACAATCGCAACGCAAAGCAGGGCGGCCACGACTGGGAACAAAAGTTTAGGAGTGGTTTATAAAGTTAACGATTGGATGTCTGCGGTATACAATTTTTCCGACAACCGGCAAGACCAGGATATTTTCAGAGTGATTCTCCCTGGTGTGATCGCCCCTAACAGTGATGGCCAGGGCGAGGATTACGGACTCCGCTTTAACCTTCTCGATCGCAGGTTGTCCATTAACGTCAATTACTTTGAGAGCCAAGAAAATAACGCTAGAACCGGCGGCAGTATCCGGGAAGTTCTTCTTGAGCCGCATCGCACGGTTTGGGACGCTTTTGCCGACATAAGCTCAGACTTGGGCATTGGCGAGGGAGACCCCCGCTACGTCAGCACCGATGAGCGCGATGAGCGCTACGGGGAAGGCGTCAACCAAACCCTGTTCGACAAGTCGTCCACGGGCTACGACGTGCGCATCATCGCTAATTTGACTCAGAGTTGGAGGCTGGTTTTAAACTTCTCCGACATTCTCGAATTCACCCGCCGCAATTTGTATGCGGAGGATGAAATCTGGCGCGATGAGCAGGCGGAGGCCGCGCAGGAGATTTACCAGGCGTATGTCGCTGCTGGCGATGGAAGCGCCGAGGCTTATAGGGCGCATTTTCAAGTATTGGAAGATGATTTGAACGAGTTTTTCATCTCGGAAGATGCCCGAATCACCTACGAAGAGCTTCTGGAAGAAGATCCGGACCCGGAGGCCGCCAATGAGTTCCTGGATTCCTTGAGTCCGATTGATCGGGCCTACGGTTTCGCCAAGCAGGAAATGGACTTGAAAAAGCTGCTGGTCGAACTAGGCTCGGGTGTAAGCCCGATGAAGGCTAACATGTTCACCGCGTATTCCTTCAGAGAAGGAAAGTTAAAAGGCTTCACCTTTGGCGGTGGCTTTAGCTGGAGAGACGGGCGCATCCTGAATCGAGTCTTCAACTATTACAGAGATCCGGATGATCCAAGCCAAGGCACGGTCGGTCGCCTGACTCCCAGGAGTGACTGGGCCCCCCGGCTCGAAAGCACTACCGATTATGTTTCGGACGATGATTTCAGACTGAACCTGATGGCTCAATATAGAACGAAAATCAAGTTCGGCAGGCAGAATTACAGCGTTAGATTTCAGTTGAACGTGAACAACGCTTTGGAGGGCGATTACAGGCTAGAGCCGTTGCGCTACACTCAAGATGGAGCGATTCGCAGGTATCAAATCATTGGGCCTCGTACTTGGAGGTTCAGTACCACGATAGACTTTTAACGGCTGCAACGCGATTAATCGAAGCCTGGTCGAAAATCAAGCGCTTTTATTGTGACTGAAACCGGCGACCAAAGGGTCCAAAGGACATTCCAGTCTGGGTCGCTGGGGCCAACCAGATGACTTTAAAGGACCCGTCGTTTTTCTGGCCTCAAACGCAGCCAACCAATCGACCCTGAAAAGTCATGATTGCTCCGCGTGAACAACCGAAACATAAGGCCTTATGGTTATTGGCATGATAGCCGACTGGCTCCAGCTCCCTTGTCGGCTATGCTTCTTTCTGGAATTCGGAAGGGCGGGCAATGGAATCGTTTCTTGAATGCTCGGTAGAAAGGACTTGTCTCCGAGTAACCTATGAGGCTGGCAACTTCGCAAACCGGTTTCCCCTTTCGCAAAAGATCTACCGCTTTATCCAGTCTATAATTTTTGATGACTGCCGCCGGAGATAGATGGGTGAGCGCTTTAAATTTATAATAAAAAGAACTCCTGCTCATCCCCAAATGCTGGGCAAGTATTTCGGTGTTAAAATGGATGTCGGCCCAATTCTCTTGCAAAATAGAACGAATTTTTCTTACAAATTCCAATTCAACATCGTTCTTTGCAGAACTTGCGTCTTTGTCTGCAGCCAATAGCTGGGATCTTAAGTAAATCGCATATTGATTTTGGAATCTCAAATGATTTCGGATGCGTCCAACAAGTAACGTCATGGAGATAGGCCTTGTGATGTAGTCTATGGCTCCAGCCTTCAGACCCTCTGTTTCTTTCTGGTCGGACGCGAGCGAAGTTTGCAATATGATGGGGATATGACTGGTAGACAGGTTTCTCTTTATGGTATCGCAGAAAGCGATTCCATCCATCTCCGGCATTACCACATCGGCAAGAATGAGATCTGGTATCCTTTCCATTGCCATGTCAATCCCTTCACGCCCATTTGCAGCTTGAATGACCGTAAACTCCAGAGCTAGCTCCTGGGCGATGTATTCTCGCAGTTCGATATGATCTTCTACCAGGAGAATTAACGCTTTTTCATTTTGCTTTTTGATAAAACAACGGGGAAGGGGATGGAAGATGAATTTTCCGATTCATCAACTGCGCCTTCCTTGAAGTCGGCTGGAATTAGAATCTTCTCAATAGCAGGCATTTCCTGGAATTCGACGGTGAAACGGGAACCATACTTTCGGCCGTTGTCGTATTGAGTAGGGCTTTCCACCGCGATTGTAGCGCCGCAAAGATCAACGAGTTCCTTTACTAGAGCGAGCCCGACGCCGTAGCTTCTCTGGCTTTGTTTGACACCCTTTTTTCCCCGACTGTAGAATGGTTCGAATATTCTTTTCAGAATTTCAGGCTTGATACCATAACCATGGTCTTCGACTATTAATCGAATTTTGTCCTCTCCAAAGCCATCCATAGCTCCAAATCTCAAGGTGACTGAAATGTTGGAACGGACGGGCGAGTGTTTAATAGCATTCAGGACGAGGTTGTCTAATATCTTGTGGTATACTTCTTCGTCGAAGGTAGGTATTATAAACGTCCGCGTCGTGGAAGAAATGCAACTGCTGTTTTCGAGAAGAGGCGATGTTATCCAAATCCGCCAAGACCGCTTTGGTAAATCGAATCACGTCTCCAGCTTTTGGATGTATTTTGTAACTTCCAGCTTTGGCCTTGCGTAAGTCGAGCAGTTGTTCAATGAGCAGGCTGAGGCGTTTAGCGTTGCGAAGAGCTGTGCCGAGGCCATTTGAATATTCGTTGGTGTTATTGTTCTCGTTCAAGAACTTCTCTAATGGCATCATGATAAGAGTCAGGGGCGAGCGCAACTCGTGCGAGATATTCGTCATGAAGCGAGTTCTCGCCCTGTCCAACTCCGCCATATGACGGAGTCTTTGCGCCAGTAGGAGGAATATCAGCCCGATAACGGTAATGGGGGTTACAATGATTAGGGCGATAAACCATGCGCTTTGCCAAAACGGAGCAAAAATGATATGGAAAGAACCGCCGGATTCGGGTCGATGTTTCCATCTTGATCACGGGCTTTCACTTTGAAAGTGTGATTACCTGGTTCCAGTTTAGAAATGTACTTTGATTTTTCTAAGGAGAAAGGGGACCATTCCTCTTGATCAATTTGATGCGAAAATACCAAATCCTTAGCTGGTGTCTCTGCCCAAGGGTCGCGTCCCGACCAAGTTAGGTAGATGGAGTTTGAATACTTGTCTCCGGTGTTTTCAAAGGCTACAAAAGTTTTCGGGGCCAGGTCGTTTGTCTTGAATCGCAAACACTTGAAATGTTTCGTCAGGCTTAACCGCGACTCCTGCCTGAAATACCAGGCGCGATAAGCCAAGCTCACCCAAACGAATCCATCTGAGGATAACTTTAGAGTCGATCCCTCCCGAATACCATTGAATTCAGGCCCCCCGTTTACCTTATCCCAGCGGCCATTGTGGAAGCGGTCCAAGCCTCGGGCTGTCAAGGCAAAAGCATTCCCGGGGTCAAGGATCAACAAATTTGAAACATAATTGGAGCTCAACCCCTCGTTTTCAGAAAACGAATGCCAATTGTTTCCATCAAAAAATCGGATGCCCTCACCCCAATTGCAAAACCACAGGTTGCCGTTTTCTTGAATGTGAAAGTCGTCGATCCAGCTAACTCGAAATTCCGCCGGCACGTCCAGAGGTGAAAATTGGTTATCCGCCGCAAATCGATAAATTCGGTCTTTGCTATATAATAAGTCCCCGTGGGGATCTCTTTGATTGATATCACCCTCGGATGCGAGTTCCTCAGTCTCTCCTTCACATACTTGCCATTCAGGTAGCGAAAGCGAACAATACCTCCAATACCATTTCTTAAGCCTTCTTCCTGTCCGGAGCCGAACACCAAGCTCCCGTCTGACAGTGATCTGGCAGAAAAACGGCTGATAATATTACCGAGTTCGGGTAGTTGGTGTAGCTCAAACTTCTTTCCATCGAATTGACTGACAGCGGCCTGATTTTCATGGGATCCAGCTATCCAAAGGTCTCCTCTGGAACTGGGGATCACAACTAGCGCGTTGTCGATTAATCCATCTTGTAAACCGTAAT
>CBDCNU010000017.1:0-189125 GCA_965219475.1 Opitutales bacterium
GCGCTGCGCGTGCCGCGTGGGCGACTCCGGATCGAGACTCGGTTCCCAACTGCCAGTCCAAAGGTGTGTCAGCTGTCCAGCCCTTCCTCCTTGCAATGGCGCGGAGGAATTCGGTGGGGTCGAGGATTGTGCGGTCGTCCTTGGCGAGCAGCGCGGCGGCTGTGTCGAAGTCCCAGGACGCTACACGCGCGACGATGTTGGCGAGAAGTGAGCGAAGCAAGGTGTCTCCAGACCGTTGTCGTAGGCGTTCGCTGGCAAAGAGCAGGAGATCGACATCGTCTAGAATGCTGTCCCAAGTGCGGTGGGCTAGTGCGACATCTGTCGGCGGGGGCTCGAAAGCGGCACAGCGCGCTAGTGGTACCAGGAAGAGTGAACGGCCGATCAGATGCCGGGAGCGGCTCGTCTGGGCATAGCGACCGAGGAAGTCACGCCAAGCGGGCCAATTGCCTTCGTTCACGTTGTCGAGCCGGACGAGAAGTCCGCGGAAATCGGGGTCGTCGCAGAGGTCGGAAACGGAGTTGACGTGAGACGGATGGCGTGCGTATCGACGGCTGAGATCTTCTAACGGTGTCACCGTCGCTGTTAGGCGACGCACCTCCAGCGCGTTTCCGAGAGTGGCTAACAACGCGTCGTCGAATCCTTCGGGTGCGGCGCCTGGAAAACAAATGACCACGCTACTGCCGCCTCGAAGGGAGTCGCAGGTGGCGTCGATGAAGCGCCTGGCACCGGGGAGGTCCCAGAGTCTCATGGGGAGTCGTCTGTCAGGATCCGGTCAACCAGAGGATTGAGTGACAGGGCCCCATGGTCATCCTTTAGCAGTCCCAGCTGCGTTGCCCACCAAAGGCGTCGTCGAAGGACATCTAGCGTAAACGTGTTTAGGCCCTCCTCGACCACTAATTCTACGTATGTTTCGTAGTCGTCCTCCGTTGGACAACCGCATTCGCGCATTGGGGCGAGTTGAGAACGGACCATGGCCGATCCGAGGCCGAGGGCCTCGAGAAGATCTTCACGGTTCTTGGTGACATAACTCTGAAGCTCGCTGACCTTGGCTTTCCATTTCTTCTTGGCTGATTTGGCGTAGCGCTCGAGTAGGAGAGGCCATCCGCCCGTGAGTTTGAGTAATTCGTCGATCTTGGCAGTCGCTTCGTGCAGATTCTGGTCGCTGCACCAGCGTCGCAGAAACGCCGTGTTCCAAGGCTGCACGGCCACCCAGTCGAAGAGGCCATTGGGCTCGCAGAGGTATTCGTCGGGAAGATCTGAGACGAATCTCCACAGCTGGTCGGGGTTGGCCAAAAAGACGACACGGAGTGCTTTGCCTCGCTTGATCTTCTTAAGGGCATTGGAGGCCCCTTCGATCCAGCCCATGGTCCACGGATCCTGATCGTGGACCATGGAGACGTACGTGTCTGTGGGCCGTAAGGCGGTCAAGTTCTTGCGGAACGCTTTGTCGGTGACAGCAGCGTCAAGTGAGCGCAAGTGTCTCTGTTCCATTCGCTGGGAAAGAAACCCCTTAACGGAGCTGTGATTAGCCGCGCGTGTTCCGCTGAGCACGGCTACGCGACCACCGCGTTTGAGGAGTGCTTCCTGCTCGTAGGTCAGCGGGCCGCGCCGGGGCGACTGCGGTTTTCCTTGAGGGTATTGGGCATGAAACGCGGATGCTGCGAACACCTCCGGCATCTCACGATCCTTCCACAGGATCTCCAATATGTTGTCGGTGTTGCCGAGGAGCAGGAGGACGTTCGGGTTCCGGAAGACGTAGGATGCTCGACCCGAGCTGTCGGAACGCTTGCGGAGCACCCCGGAGTCCGCACATTTCGTGCAGCAGCGTATCAAATTCCTTATCGGGTATCTTGAATCCATCCGGCCAAGCCTCTTCAGCGTCCTGGCGGATGCCGGTGCTGCGCATTTCACCCGACAATATGTGCGGCTCATCCTGCAGCAGATTGTAGGCCCATGGCGTAGGCAATGACTTCGTAGCGCGGGTCTAGCTGGAGCGTCAGGGAAAAGCGGTCGCGGATGTAGTCACGGAATTGGTCGCGTGTGAAGACGTCCTGTATATCTTCAGACGTGATTGTGTACGGGATGTCCCGACCGGGCGCTTGACGCAGGTACCTAAGGAGCGCTTCACCATACAGTTGGATCAGGGACGGATAATAGTTGGTCCAGACGAGAATCTTGGTTAGAAGGTTCTCAGTTTCGAAGGTGTATCCGACGGCGGCCAAGGGTTGGCGAATGAGTGCCCGAGCCTGCTGTAGGTCCCCGTTGCCGAGAAGTGGGCCGACGCAAACAGGTTCACCGAAGTGTGCCAATGGGTGGTTGGCGCGCTCGGTGTTGCGGAGCACGTTGTGAAGGCCGCAGAGGACGACCTTGAACTCGCGTTGGGTCTGGTCCATCAGGCCCTTTAGGCGGGTTGATACACGGAAGTCGTTTTTAAGGTCGTCCCGCGAGGAAGGAGTCGGCCTCATCCAGGAGAAGGAGAATTCCACTATGGTCCTCCTGATCCAGCCACTCGGTGACACCTTTCTCGATCGCGTCTACCAGGCTGTCGTGGCCTCGAGGCATCTTTTGCTCGGTGTCGACTACGCCAAGTTTGTGGAACACCCCCCAGAGAACCCGCCAGATGTGATCGGCGTCGTGACCGATGCCGATGTCATGCACCTTGAGGTCGAGGAAGTGGGCCAGATGACCGGACGCCGGGTCGTCGAATGCGGCCTGCGCGGCGTTGAGGAGTGCGGTCTTCCCAAGCTGGCGTCCGCCGTAGACGAAACAGCTGCCGGATCGCTCCGTTATATTGCTGCGCTCGCTTTCGCGGCCGAAGAACGATTCGGGCGGAACCAATCCAGCTGCGGTGAAGAAGGGCTCCGCGCAGGTAAACGGCAGCGTGCAGTCGAACAGCGCCCTGAGCGCGCCGTCAGGCAAAGAGGCGAGATACAGGACCAAGGTTTCGTCAACGGTGATGAACTGAACCGAGTGCTGAATGGACCATCGGCGCAGCCATTCCCGGTCTGCTCTCCCGAGCTTGCCGAAGTGGAGGACGACCGTTCGTGCATGGGGAGTGGAGCCGACCAGCTGAATGATCGACTCGCGCGAAGAGGCGTTCCAGTTGAGAGCGACTTCGTAGCGGCCGCGCGCATGTGATCCGAAGGAGTGGGCGGGGCACAACTCGCGAGCGCGGAGGGGCTCCGTTCGCAGGGATACCGAAGCGTCAGTGCGCACCTGCACGCTGTCGTCGGTGATCGTGAATCCGAGGCCCTGCGAAGAACTGGGACACCAAGTCGGGGTCTACCCTCCGTTGACGCGCCATCAGATACCAGACCTTTAAGAGGTCTGCGGATCGTCGGGATTGAGCCGTCGACAGAGCGGAAAATTTGAGGCCGAGGATGTCCTCCCGGTTGGCTGCGGCGCGAACAAGGGCATCGTGCGAGGGTCCGGCTGTCCCGTCGAGCTCGGCGGCGATCTGGTCAACAACCTCTAGGAGGGACAGAAGACGCGACAGCCCGTCGGCATCGGCAGAGCGGAGCGGCTGGCCCGACTCTAGGCAATCGATCTGTTCGTGGAGAATGGTCAGGTCGCCCGTGTCTAGCGCGTGTTGGACAAGGGCTTGTTCGCGGGAGTCGCTGAGAGGAAGGTATTCGTCGAGTTGAGCCTGCACTTTGTCGATAGCGTTGGCGAAATAGGGCTCAATCTGCGCTTCGATGTCGGCGACATGATTCGGGGCCGTTAGTAGTAGGGCGCGGTCTCTGTGCTCGACACGGTGGTTTGCCTCGGCAATGGAGGCGGTCAAGTCGGCGCGTAGGTTTTCGGGGACCTGGCCGTTGATGAACGCCTGTTCGAGCTTGTCTGTCACGTCGTACAGTCGATGCCGCAGGTCGCCGCGACTCTGTGCTACGGCGCGGTTCAACCGGTCTTGGTAGGCGTCCTCCGCAGGATCGTCCTCGGCAGCCATTCGGGTACAGACGGCGTGCGCGCCCAAGAGGTCATTTTGTCCGAGCCGTAAGTCAAAAGCAGCCTTCAGTGTCTCGGCGTGTGCGTTGGCGTCGATCATCAGGGCGAGCGATCTAACCGGGGGGATGGACTCAGGGATGGTCCCTCGGCTGTCAACGCGCAGCCCAGGGATGAACAGGAGGTCGTCCGACAGCGCTTGGACCGGTCCGATGGCGACATTGCCGTCGCCCTCCTGTTTGCGACGGAAGATGGCGTCGAGCGACTCGATGGCGTCGAGTGCACAGCAGAGCGCGCTGGCCAACGGAACAGCCGGGGAAGCCCGCTGAAGTTTCCAGATGGTATCGCGAGCGACGGGTACATGATCGTTGATGTCTCTGTGGAGCTGTTCCACAATACCTTCGACGAATCCGGTGCCCCCAGGTTTTGCCTCGATGAGGCGCAGCCAAGCCCGTGCAAGGGCGAGGGGTTCAGCGAGGCGGCTTTGGAACTGTGAGAGCGCCCGACCCGTGATTTTTTGGCCACGACGTCCGATTTCCTTCCGATCCGTGTTCTTGATCAAGTCGTCTACGGACCTCTTGTCAGCGAGCTGATCTACGATCTGGCGGACGCGCTCCACGTGGGCAGCTTCATCGGTCGAGAGTAGGCGATCCAGTTCGGCGAGGATGCCGTCGTCTCTCAGCCAGTGCTTCCATACCGCACCGGCTGGCGCGTAGAGGAACTTTGCGAACGTCGTGGAAGACCTCCATCCGGCGACCTCGTCGGCGTGTTTCGCGATGTGGTCTTGCCACGCGCCTTCGTCGAGGATCGCCGTAAGCGTAGGGAGGTCGAGCCGGATGGTCTGTAGCTTTTCGGCATGTCTTGCCACAGCGTCGGCGAGCCGAAATACAGGAGTCAGCGCATCTGAGAGCTCGACGCGCCGCAGGAGGGGAATGCCCCCTCCTGGCTGAGAAGCGAACAGGGCGGGAAACAGCGATGCGGCGAACAGCAGGAGATTCAGCGCGTCCTCAGTCGATTGGTCGACGTTGCCGAAATCGAGACAACCGGTCAGGTTGCCGATCCGTCTACCGAATTCGTGGGCCACGGGATCTTCGGGACCACGCACTACGGTTCCCAACGCGACGGCGGCAAGCAGTTCAGGCGACGGTTGGTCTACCCGGCCTTCGACCGTTTGGTCGGCAAGGGCGATCTGGTAGGCCAATCCGAGCCGACCGCTGCCGACGGCGTCCCAGACGGCGGCTTGCGCGGGACGAAACGCATTGGCATGGCCTGTTTCCTCTGGGGGTGTATCCTGCACCGATCCAGCGGCACTCGTAGGTTCTGTAGTAGGCACCGTCTGCGGCGAGTGATCGCGGTTATCGGGCGGGGCCGTCGACTGACCACCGGACGGGCGGTCCTGATCGGGGTCGGAGACTTCATTCTCCGGGGGCGTAGCAGAGAGGGTCTGCCGGCTGGAGACGCCGCTTGCTTCGTTGAGGGAATCCGGCAGGGCAGCGTGGGAGGAGTCGGAAGAAACGTGAGCGGACTCAGGCGGCGCAACAGAGGTGGCTGTGTCAACCGGAACTCCAGTCGGCTGTGACGTAGCGGGGAGTTCGGAAAAGGTGGGTGCCAAGGCATCGATAGCGTCCCGTCTGGCGACAAACACTGCTTTCTTCGCCGCCAAGTGGTCGTCGGATCGCCGGTCAAGCAATTCCAGGTCAGCTCTCGATGGAACGCCTTTGGCATCCATTGCCGAATCGTGGAGATCAAGTGCGTCTTTAGCATCCCGCTCTTGGGCGTACGTAACGGCGTACCTCTCTAGCTGCCGATCGAAATCCCGCTTAGCTCGCCGAATGCTTGCCCGTAGCTCGTCAGGGAGGTTGCCGCCTTGGAGTGAGTAGGCGGAGCGCCATTCGGCCATTGTGGAGTCGACTCTCGCCACGAGCCACGTTGCGGTCTTCGATTTCTCGCTGAGGTATGTGGCCAAGTCCGCGAGCAGAGCGTCGATAGTTTCCTGGGCAGCCGCGTCGAGTGCCGGTTCGCGGAGTTTGAGTATGTCCGCCGTGAGTTTCTCGACGGCACTGAAAAGGGCGATTGTTGGGGGCTGTTGGGCGAGTTCATTGGCGGTGGCACCGAGTTCTCGGGCGCTGCGCTGCAGGATGTCGAGGACGTTGCCGATGGGGTGATCTGGTAGCGTCGGATCGGCGCAAGCATCAGTGTCCGGTGAAGGTGTCGAGAGGTTGGAGTCGGGCATGTGGGTGGTTCCAGTGGGGTCGAGGCAGACAGTGAGGTATTTGCAGCCTAGAGGTAATCTCTCCGCCTGTCTTGAGGTGATAATCCTTTGGGCTGCGGTTTTCTTCCACAAGAAAAAAAACGGACGCCAGGATGAGCCTTGCTCGCCGGGAAGGGAACCCGACCGGCGAGTATGGCATGGCCTGAGACACGCGCATTAGCCTCCGGATCCCGGAGGCGCCCGGCCATGACACCCTTGAGGCGAAGATGCCGCATCAATCGAGAAGTTCAACGACCTGTTCGGCAGAATCGAGTGGGGGGACCGCGACCGTATCAACCGGACGGTCACCTTCCTATCACCGCGCTCTTTGCGAGAGTCATCTTCTCATCCTTCCCCATCCGTGTCATCCGTGGTTTATTCTCCCTGCCTTTTCATTCCTCATTCGCGCCTTTGGGCGCTTCCTCTCTCTGTGCCCTCGGTGTTCTCTGTGGTGATTTATTCAAGGAACACCGCACAAAATCCTAAAACCGATAAACCGCGCTGAGGGAACCCTGCCGGGGGCTTGCCGGAACGGAAGGAATTTCTTCAAAGCGACTGTCCCACAAGTTTTCCACGGCCAAGCTGAGTTCCAGTCCTTCTATTGAGTCGGGAAAATAGAAAAGCCCCAAAGACGATATTACCGCCTCGTCCACCCCGTTGGACCGAAGGGTGTTTTTCTCCTGCATGCGCAGCTCGTTGTCGGAACGAATTTCCAATTCGGGGGTACATTGGTAAACCAATGCCAGGGTCAGGCGATGCCGGGCAAAATTGAGGGCGTAAAAACTGGCGTCGACCAGCGCGTCGCCATAATCCTCCGACTTGGCGAGCATGGTGTAACCAGCCACCACCCGGCCCCGATCGAAGGAGAGTTGGCCCAACAGTTCCAACCCGGTGGTTTCAATGTCCACGTGGTTGGCCGTGCGCCCGAATACTCCCTCGGTATAGGTCCAGTCAACCAAGTCCTCGTCATCCCGCACAAATACCGCGCCTTGAAATACAAAACGCTTTCCCTGAGCCCGGTAACCCACCTCCATATTCCGGGAATTCTCCCGTCCCAGGTTCTGGTTGCCCCTGAAGAGCCCACCGCTGGGATTGGAGGCGATGGCGGTGTAGCCCGGCACCTGAGTCGCCTCAGAAACATCCAGGTAAATTTGCCAGGACCGATCCAGGGAGGAAGGAGCCTGGTAAGTTAATTTAAAGACGGGGGAGGTACTGCCGGATCCGCGGTTGTTGTCATCGCGAACCACTCCACCAAGAACCGTCCACTCCCCATTACCGGCGGCGGCGAAAGAAGTCTCGGCCATTGCTCCATATTTTAAATAGGAACGACTGGTGAAGTCCCCGAAGGTGAGCGAGGTCGATTCAATGACGTCGTCCACCCACTCCACTTTCCCCGTCAGGACCCAATCGTCCAGGAGCCAAAATCCGTTCGCCGCGATGTCCGCAACCCTGCTTTCATGCTCGAAGGGATTGAACGCGCCCGGATTGCGGCGATCGAACTCGTAATCGTCCTTATGCCGCCGGTAATAACCGCTGAATTGTAACCCGAAGTCTTCGCCTCCAACGGAATGATTGAGAAAAAGCAGGTTTGTCTCAAGATCCTCGGTTTCCGGCACACCAAAAGGGGTGTACATATTGGGCCATCCAAAAAATTTTGTTTGATAACCGTAGAAAAAATCGGTCTGGGACCGGTCATTGGAAAACTGGAACCTTCCGCTGATACGGTCGAAGAGATGATCTCCATTGGCAATGGCGCCATCCGATTCAGAGTGGGCAACCTCCACGTCAAACCCGTAATTCCGATCTCCGGCTTCGACCGTATGGGCGCCGTAGGCCCGCCCGAAAAACAGACCATCCCCACCCAAACCCAGAGCCAGTTCCTGCGACGGGCGAACCGGTTGCCAACCGTATTGCACCGAACCGACTCCGGAATTGAACCCGGCAATGGCGTTCTCCGAGCCGGTGAGAATGCTTGGGGAAGCAATCATATTGGGCGCCACGGGGATCTCGGCAAAATAATGCCCGGTCTGCGGGTCGAAAAGGGTAGCCGCCCCCAGCATGAAACCGGTATTTTCAAAGATACCTCCTCGAATGGTTACATCACCCTGACTCTCTACGGAATTGCGCGACTGCACATCGACCAACGGCTCAAATTTCAGGGCGGAAACCGGCATGCTGAAAGTGGAAAGGGACTCCTTCAATGCAATGCGCTGGCCAAAGGTTTCATGAGGAGCCAACTGAATCAATGGCAAATCGGAATCTTCCTCCTGAGAGAAGAGACCCCATTCGAAACCGGGGCTCGCCATTGCGATCAGGGTTATGATGGGCCTGAGTTCCATGCAAACTTGATGACTTGATGACGAATTTCCCGGTTAAGGCAAATCTATTGTTAGCGGAGAGATCCCTGCCAATATTTCCTGCAAAACCTTAAATGGGTATTAATCCTCCATGCAAACTTTCAGCTCCATCGAACACGTCATCTGGGATTGGAACGGAACACTGGTAGACGACGTCCAATTGTGCGTCGACGTGATCAACCGCATACTGCACCAGCGGAAACTTCCCGAGGTCACGGTCCAGCGGTACAGGGAAACTTTCGATTTCCCCGTCATCGATTACTACCGGAAATTGGGATTCAACCTGGAAAAGGACAGCTTTGAAGACCTCAGCCATGAGTTTATCGGCGCTTACGAAAGCAAGCGCCGGTCTTTGCAACTCCATTCCGGAGCCAAGGAGGCCCTGCGGATTTTTCGGCGCAACCGGATACCTCAATGCATGCTGTCGGCCGCGAAAAAGGAGTCCCTTCTCTCCTACCTTGGCCAACACGGCATAACCTCCTTTTTTAAATCCATCCTCGGTTTGGACCATCATTACGCCGATGGAAAATTTCAACTAGGGAACCGGTGGATAAGGAACAATCACCTGGAAAAAGAAAAAATTCTCTTTATCGGCGATACCCTCCACGACCTGAAGGTAGCACGGGCGATGGGGGTAAGGTGCATCCTGGTGGTCACCGGGCACAACTCCGAAAGCAGGTTGAAAGCCCATCACAATGAAGTCGTGGACAATCTCCACGAGGTTTTGCAACGGTTTAATTTTTAGTGGACAAATCCCCTGAAACGGTTCCCATTTTCAGCCATGGGAAAATCCGATAAGAATCCATTCCACTTTGGCAACCCGGTGGTAAACCTCATAATTACCGCCTTGGCCTTCCTGTTTTTTCTCTGGATCCTTCGACCTCATGTTCCGGCCCAAAGCGAGATCAACCGCTGGATTTTCGCAACTTTACCGGCCACCGCCCTGACCCTCACGTTTTACCTCTGCTTGGCCATGTACCGAGTGACGGTCAACGACTATAAGAAAAAGAAGAAAAGATAAAGGGAGGGCGGACATTCCCTGTCTGCGTGCGGTGACGCACAGGCAGGCTGTCCGTCATTTTCTCCATAAAGCGGTTTGCCTGCCTGTGCGTCACCACGCGGATGGAGAAATGACGCTCGCAAAGGCGCGAAGAGCGTAAAGAGGGGGCAATGGCGGACAGGAATGTCCGCCCTCCGTTAACTCTAGCCACTCCACTTCTCCACCACTCCATCTCTCCACCACTCCATCACTCCATCACTCCATCTCTCCCCAATCCCTAATTCTCCCTTCTGAATCATTCTCTCTCCTCCTCCTCCTCCTCCTTGGCGCCACTATCCGCTTCACCGTCGGATTCATTCTCGGCCGATGGGTCCCCTTCGGGGTCATAATCCTTGTGATCGGCCTCGAAATCGTAGGAATCATCATTTTCCCACTTGCCGTATTCGGCTTCGTATTCGCGCTTTCTCTTGCGCTCTATGATGCCGGCTACGATAATGGATCCCTCGTAGAGCAGCCACATGGGCACCGCCATGAGCAATTGGGTAAAAGGATCGCCCGTTGGAGTGATGATTGCGGCCAGGACAAAAAATCCAACTACGGCGTAGCGCCTTACATTCTTGAGCTGTTGCTGATTGAGAATTCCCACGTAAACCAGGAGGGTAATGGCCAGGGGAAACTCGAAACTCAGACCGATGCCCAAAACCATCCACAACAATAAACTGATATAACGGTCGGCCCGCCAGATGAGTTCCAGGCCCAGCAGTTTATTCAGGTAAATGGAGACGTTTAGGGCGGCGGGAATCAGTACGAAATAACTGAAAAGACATCCCAAACAAAACAAGATCAGGCCTACGGCACAACCCGGTAAAAGAACGCGCTTCTCCCTCACATTGAGGCCGGGCGCCACAAATGTGGAGACAAAATAAAGTATGAAGGGGGAAGCCAAGGATATCCCACCCATGAACCCCATCTGAAGAAGAAAGGAAAACACCCCAAAGGGACCCGTCGTGACCAGCGCTTCGGTAACCCCATGGTTGGCCATGGCCGTTTCCAGAGGCGCGCGCAGGAATTCGTTAAATTTTAGAAAGAGAACCGCCACCACCATGAGGGCGAGAAAGAAGGCCAAGGCAGACTTGAACAAAACGTGCCGAAGCTCCTCCAGGTGCTCCAGAAACGTCATTTGAAGCTCACCCGACTTCTCCAGATCCTCGTTTTCACCTGCTGCCATTTCCGTAACTCTTTCGATTCATATCCTGATTCACAAACATGTTGCGCCCACAACGGCAACCCCGGAGTTTTACCGGATCAGGGCGGAGTTTCCGACAGATTCTTAACCATTGACAGCAAAAATTCATTTTGTTCAATTTCGCCTTTTCTCAATCGGGCTACCCCCGAATTAACGCTTGCTAACCCAAAATCGATCAAATCATGGCAAAAAGCGTCAGCAATCAAACGGCCGGCCCGACAGAACCTGTTGCAGAGGAAACGGGTTCGTCCAAACCGGTGAAATACATTTACGACTTCGGGACAAAAACCGACGGCAAGGGAAGTCAGAAGAACCTCCTCGGAGGGAAGGGAGCCAACTTGGCCGAAATGAGCCGCATCGGATTGCCCGTGCCACCCGGGTTCACCCTATCCACCGAAGTTTGCACCTACTTCTATCAAAACGACCTGCAATATCCGCCTTCCCTGGAAAGCGATGTGCGGGCCTCGGTACGCCTGATTGAAAAGCAGCAGGGCAAAAATTTCGGCGATGCCGACGATCCCCTTCTTTTTTCCGTGCGTTCGGGGGCGCGCGAATCCATGCCCGGAATGATGGATACCATCCTCAACCTGGGTTTGAACGATGAGACCGTAAAGGGTTTGGTCGCCAAATCGAACAATCCACGCTTCGCCTACGACTGCTACCGACGGTTTATTCAAATGTATGGTGACGTCGTCATGGGGGTACAACCCGAATCCGAGCATGTGCACGAACCATTCGACGAGGTCATGGACGAACTGAAAAAAAGTGTCGGGGTCCAGCGGGACAACGACCTCACCGAGGAACACCTCCTCCTGCTCATCCAACGTTTTAAGGACCTCATAAAAAAGCGCACAAATTCGGAGTTTCCCCAGGACGTTTGGCAGCAACTCTGGGGAGCGATGGGAGCCGTATTCAGCTCTTGGAATAACGACCGCGCCCTGGTCTACCGCCAGCAATACCATATCCCGGCCGACTGGGGAACGGCGGTCAATGTGCAGACCATGGTTTTCGGCAATCTGGGCGACACCTCGGGCACCGGGGTGGCCTTCACCCGCGATCCGGCCAATGGTGAAAAAGTGTTCTACGGAGAATACCTGATCAATGCCCAGGGGGAGGATGTCGTCGCCGGGGTGCGCACCCCCAAACCCATCGCACAACTGGCCCGTGAAATGCCCAAATCCCATGCCGAACTGGAGGAAGTCCGGACCAAACTGGAAGAACATTTCCGGGACATGCAGGACTTCGAATTCACCATAGAGGAAGGCAAACTCTATATGCTGCAAACCCGCAACGGCAAACGCACCGGTCTGGCCGCAGTGCGCATCGCGGTTGAAATGGAGAAGGAGGGCCTGATGACCATCAAATCGGCCGTTACCAAAATCCCGGCCGATTCCATTTCCAGCTTGCTGGTGCCCATTTTCGATGAAAAGAGCCGCCGGTCGGCCAAAAAAATCGCTTCCGGTTTGCCGGCGGGTCCGGGGGCAGCTTCCGGCAAGGTCGTATTCTCCTCCAGCACGGCGGAACGATTGACCAAGCACGGAACCAAAGTGGTGCTGTGCCGCGTGGAAACTACCCCGGACGATCTTCGCGGAATGATCGCCTCCGAAGGCATTCTGACTTCGCGCGGCGGGGTTTCCTCCCATGCCGCCCTGGTGGCCCGCCAGATGGGCAAGGTTTGCGTATGCGGAGCCCAGGAGGTCCAAATCAACTACGAAAACCGAAGCTTCAGGGCTGGTAACACCGTTCTACAAGAAGGCGACTTCATCTCCATCGATGGCACTACCGGGGAAATATTCGCCGGTCACCTGGATACGGCGCCCTCGGAAGTCTCTCAGGTCTTATCGGGCGATTTGAGCGCCGAAAAAAGCTACACCTACACCTTGTTTGAAACCGTCATGAATTGGGCGGACCGCTATCGAAAGCTCCGGGTGCGCACCAACGCCGATACACCCGAACAAGCCAATATGGCGGTGTCATTGGGGGCGGAAGGCATCGGCCTCTGTAGAACCGAGCACATGTTCTTTGAAGGGGACCGCATCAACTATATGCGTCAAATGATTTTGGCGGGGGATGGAGATGAACGCAAAGCGGCCCTGAAAAAACTCCTCCCCTTCCAACGAAAAGACTTCATTGGCCTGTTCAAGGCCATGAACGGCTATGCCGTCACCATTCGCCTGTTGGACCCGCCTCTGCACGAATTCCTTCCCCAGGACGACGCAAGCCGTCGCGCCTTGGCCGATACCCTGAATGTTTCCCCCGAGGTTATCATCGACCGCGTCAAGAACCTGCACGAACAAAACCCCATGCTGGGTCACCGGGGATGCCGGCTCGGCATCTCCTATCCGGAGATCACCGAAATGCAGGCCCGGGCCATTTTCGAAGCGGTCGCTCAGGTGACCGGTATGAAGCCCGCCGTAGAGGTCCTTCCCGAGGTAATGGTACCCCTGGTGGGATTCGCCGACGAATTGAAAAATCAGGTTAAAATCATTCACGATGTGGCCGCCGAAGTCATGGCCAGGAAAAACGTGACCTTTAAATACCTGGTCGGAACCATGATCGAAGTGCCTCGGGCTGCCTTGAGAGCCGAGGAAATTGCCGAAACTGCCGAATTTTTCAGTTTCGGCACCAACGACCTGACCCAAACCACCCTGGGAATGAGCCGCGATGACTCCGGTTCCTTCCTGCCCGATTACAAAGACCTGGAAATTATCAACCAGAATCCATTCGCCAGTATCGATCAAGCCGGGGTGGGCAAACTGGTGGAATTGGCTTCGGAAAAAGGCCGAGCCAAGAGCAAGGGTTTCAAACTGGGCATTTGTGGAGAACATGGAGGCGATCCAACCTCCATCGCCTTCTTCCACAAAACCGGGTTGGATTACGTCAGTTGCTCCCCTCCCAGAGTGCCCGTGGCCCGTCTGGCTGCCGCACAGGCCGCCCTGGCCCAGGCATGATTGACCCTCTTTCATCGCGGCGTAAAGCCGCTCCTACGGGAAATTACCCGATTGCTTTGACCTGGGCGGATAAATCCTCCATGGTGAGCCAGAACGATGTTTGAGGTAAGGGATAGGCCGAAGATGGTCCAAAGGGCCCTTTTGGTCGGTGTCCGCCAACCCTCCCGGAACGGGGATGACGTGTCTGACATGCTCCTGGAACTCGCCGCCCTGGTCGAGACCTTGGACATTGAAGTGATGGAAACCATGGCCATTTCCATTCGTAAGCCGCATCCGCACTTTTTCATCGGCCGGGGAAAAGCCCACTCCATCATGAATCACGCCAAGGCCGAAAACTACGACTGCATCGTTTTCGATCATGCCCTCACTCCGGCCCAACAGCGGAACTGGGAAAAGGAGTCCCGACTCTGTGTCATCGACCGTACGGAAGTCATTCTCGATATTTTTGCCCGCCGCGCCCAAACCCGCGAAGCAGTCGTACAGGTGGGACTGGCCCGCATGGTCTACAGCCTGCCCCGCCTGACCCGGGCCTGGACACACTTGAGCCGGCAAAGAGGCGGAGGAAGCAAAATGCGCGGTCAGGGAGAAACCCAGTTGGAGGCCGACCAGCGCATCGTGCGGGATCGCATCGCCTCCCTCAAAAAGCGCCTCGAAGTTATCCGCAACCAACGCAAGACCCAGCGGAAACGACGGATGAAGAAACCCTTACCTTCCGCCGCTATCGTCGGTTATACCAACGCGGGGAAATCCTCCCTCCTCAACTGCCTTACCGGAGCCAATATTCTGGCCGAAAATAAACTGTTCGCCACCCTCGACCCGACCACGCGCCAATTCCTCCTGCCTTCGGGGCAGAAACTGCTCCTCACCGACACGGTCGGTTTCGTGCGCAAACTCCCCCATAATCTGATCGAGGCTTTCAAGGCCACCTTAGAGGAAGCGGTAGTAGCTGATTTCCTCATTCACGTCCTCGATGTTTCCAATCCGGAGGTGGAGAGACACATTCAGACAACCATGAGGGTCCTCAAGGAATTGGGAGCCGATGAAAAACCCATCCTGACCGTCTTCAACAAGGTGGATATCTGCCGGGACGCACTTTTCCTGCAACAACTCCAACTCCAATACCCCAAGGCCGCCTTCGTCAGCGTTCGGGAGAACAAGGGTATCGGGAAGCTGATCCAAGGCATGGACGACCTTCTCGAATCCAAAACGGTTTACGCAGAATTCGTCTTTCCCTTTGACCGCTACGACCTGGTCGCCCAACTGCACCAGGCAGGGTGCGTAAAAGAAGAAAAAACAAGAGACGAAGGCGTATTCATCGCCGGTCACATTCCTCCGGATCTGCGCGACAATGTGCAAAATTTCCGCCTGAACGGCTCAGAAAATCGCACTTCGTCGACCCCGAAAAAGTCATAATCGTGCGGCGGGTCAGGATGGTTCGGATCAGCTTTCGGCGAGTTCGCGAAGATTCTGAGGAAAAAACATGGATCCCGCTACGCCATGGGGCTACAATGCTTCGCCTAAACCGTGCTTCGCAACGCTACGCAGGTCAAGAGGCATCGCACGGCACAGCGCAGGACAAGTTGCACAGGATGGATAGGATTTGGAATGGGGAGGAATGAACCACGGATTTCACGGATGAGCATGGATTTTAAAATAAAACAACGCTTCGCTTGATGCCTTCCTTCTTCGCCAAGGGCTACGGCAGGACAAGCCCGCCTTCAATGAGTTACGGCGTGACAAGCCGGCAACTGGATGGAGCAGAGTTCCAACAGGAAAAAGGAAAATAGCCACAAAAGAACGCAAAATGCACAAAAACACACTTTTCCCTCTCAGTACCTCGGCACCTCAGAATCTCAGAAACTCTCCCCAATTCCTAATTCCTAATTCGCACCCTTGGGCGCTTCCCCCCTTTGTGTCCTCTGTGGTTAATTCCTTCTCCAAGTCGTTGATTTTTCGATCACGATCAAGATTGAGGGCCATCCGTGGTTAATCCTCTCCTCTCAGCATCTCGGTAGCTCAGAATCTCAGCAACTTTTCTCTATCCTTTGTGCCTTTGTGCCCCTGTGCCTCATCCATTCCCAATTCCTAATTTTAGGTTGGACAAATGGGAAACTTGACTATTATTGAGAGCCATTCTCAAATGGAACCGTGCCAAATCTTTTGACCATAAAAAAGGGGCAGTCCGTCCGGGTGACGGCCATCCGCGCCCAATACCCTATCGACCAGCGCATCCTTTCCCTGGGAATCGCCACCGACGCGGTTTTAAAGGTCTGTAAAGTGGCGCCGTTGGGGGATCCGATTGCGGTGGAAGTGGATGGCGCCCAGATTGTGCTCCGTAAATCGGAAGCGAGCGGAATCCAGGTCGAACCGCTCTAATATTTCTGCATGCAGGCGTCCCCCCCATCCGCGGCCCAAGGCCAATTTCACATCGCCCTGATTGGAAATCCCAATACCGGCAAAACCACTATCTTTAATAATCTGACCGGTCTACGGCAACGCACCGGCAATTACCCTGGAGTCACCGTTACACGCAAGATGGGTCAGCTCAGGCTGAAGCGGGCCACCGCCGAACTGATCGACCTTCCCGGGACTTACAGCCTGTCAGCCCATTCTCCCGATGAGCGCGTAGTGATCGACGTGCTCAATGGACGCTTCCAGGGCATGGGAAAACCGGATGTGGTCCTCTTCGTAGCCGATGCCACCAACCTGAGGCGAAATCTGTTCCTTGCTTCGCAAGTAGCCACCTTGAAGATCCCCATGGTTCTCGTCCTCAATCAATGGGATGCGGTGGAACCTTCCGGACAGAGGATCGACCTGAATCTGCTCAAGGGACGGTTGAACATACCGGTCATTCCGACGGTGGGGACCAAGAACATTGGCACCGAGGAAATTATTGAAGCCATTGAGAGTCAGTCGGAGGAACCCCGTTTCCTGCCCGAAATAACTTGGCCGCCATCCATGGAAAAGGCCATGGAGAGCCTCAAATCTTCACTGCCGTGTATCGACGAAGAGGTGTTGAGCGAAAGCGAATCGCACCGCCTGCTCTTCGATACCCACTCCGCCGAAATCCAGCGCTTGCGGGTTTCACCGGATGAAGCGCGAAGAGAAGTCGTCAAAGCCCGGGAATTTCTGCGGCGGGACGGGATGAATCCCCTGGTGGCCGAGGCCATGCTTCACTATCGCCATATCGATGGCCTCATAGGCGGGGTCATCTTGAAGGACACGGAATTGGCTCAAGGCAAAACCGAATCCATCGACCGCTTGCTTCTTCACCGGGGATGGGGGTTGGCCGCTTTCGTGGCCATGATGTACGTGGTTTTTCAAGCGGTATACAGTTGGGCCGGGCCCATGATGGACGCCATTGAGGCAGGCAAGGTCTGGACCCAGGATCGTATCGGGCCATGGTTGGAAGGCACGCCCATGCTGCAAAGCCTCGTCCTGGACGGAGTCATCGAAGGCGTGGGGGCATTTCTCGTTTTTCTGCCCCAAATCCTCATTCTATTCGCCTTCATTTCACTGCTTGAGGATAGTGGGTACATGGCCCGTGCCGCCTTTATCATGGACAAATTGTTCAGTTGGTGCGGCTTGAACGGCAAAAGCTTCGTGCCCTTGCTGTCCAGCTATGCCTGCGCCATTCCGGGTATAATGGCTACCCGCACTATCGAGGACCCGAAATCGAGGGTGGCCACCGTATTCGTAGCTCCCTTCATGAGCTGCTCCGCCCGGCTGCCCGTCTACGTCCTTTGCATCGGGGCCTTCATCGAACCCGTCTATGGCCCTTGGTGGGCGGGATTCACCCTTTTCCTCATGCACTTCGTCGGCTTGGCCGTGGCTGTGCCCACCGCCTGGGTGGTTACACGGTTTGTCCTTAAAACAAAATCCCAGCCCTTTGTCATGGAACTGCCCAAATATCGCGCCCCGAGGTTGCGGGATGTGAGTTACCGCATGTGGCAAGCCGGTCGGGAGTTCGTTCAAAAGGCGGGAACCATCATTTTCTTTATCACCATCGTTATTTGGGCTTTGCTCTATTTCCCCAATCCCGAAGGGCTGAAGGCGGAAGTGCGCCAACAGTTCATCGCTGAAAAGGTCGCGGCCGGTGCGGGAACCGCAACCGAAATAGAATCCCTTTTATCCGACCCCGACTCCCCTCTGGCCCACGAGTTCAACCTCTTCTTGGGCGGGGCCCAAATCAACCAAAGCTTCATGGGACGCTTCGGCAGAATGGTGCAACCCATATTTGAACCGGCCGGGTTCGATTGGCGCATATCCATCGGGGTGCTGGCCAGTTACCCGGCCAGGGAAGTCATTATTTCAACCCTTGGGATCATCTACAGTCTGGGGGGCGATGTAGACGAGGAGCACGGCAATCTGCGTGCCGCATTGAAAAACAGCAAATGGCAGGAAGGTCACCGTGCCGGCACCCCCATTTACACCATTCCGGTCGTGGTCGGACTCATGGTATTCTTTGCCCTTTGCTCTCAATGTGGCGCTACCACTTCCATCATCATCAAGGAGACCGGATTAAAATGGGCCGTCTGGTCCTTCCTCTACATGACCGCTTTAGCTTGGCTTGGCGCCGTATTATGTTATCAAGTTGGCACCCATTGGTTATAGCATGATCGCACTGGATTCCATCATCGTCATTCTCATCGTCCTAGGCGCATTGGCCTACCTGGGGAGGCGCTACTACAAAAAATGGAAGTCCCCCAAAGCCTGCGGAATGGAAAATTGCGGCTGCACGAAAACCCACTCCAAACTCCTTGCCAAAGAGAAATCCCCCCAGACCGTAATCAGTCTCGCTTAGCCCCCAGCATCCGCTCCCATCCCTGTAATCTTGATCTTGATCATGATCGTAATCGTGATCGCTCACCTTCATTCCCGATCCTCCCAGCCTTCCTCCCTTCTCAGTGTTCTCTGTTTCCTCTGTGGTTAATCCCTCCTGATTCCTGATCCTGTCCATCCTTTCCTTAACCGGGGGCAGTATAAATGGAAATTCCCACCAATAGATACGCTTGAAGAAAATAAACGCATTTTTTCTGCATTTCCTGTTTTTTGTCTCACTACAGACCGGTAGCACAGGGATTGAGCCCCCAACCTACCTTTCCTGGTCTCACCTGGCTGACCTCCCGCCCGTCGGGGACCAATCCGAATCCCTCGGGGTTGCCGGGCCCTATGTCGGCGTCCATGACGATGCACTGATTGTCGCCGGGGGCGCCAATTTTCCCAAACCCTATTGGGGAAACGATAAGATATGGCACGATGATATCTGGGTGCTGGAGAGATCCGGAGAATGGACCAAGGGGGGAACCTTGCCACGGCCTCTCGGTTATGGGGCTTCGGTTTCACTCTCTCAGGGCGTCCTCTGCATGGGCGGGAACGATGCAAACCAAACCTACAACGACGTTTTCCTGCTGGAATGGGATCCGGTCAGTAAAACAGTTGAACAGAAGTCCATGCCAAATCTGCCGTTTACTCTCGCTTTTACTATGGCCGCCACAATTGGAGATAAAGTCTATCTCGCCGGCGGTACTGAAACCAACGATCTGGCATCCGCACTGAATAACCTCTGGGTCCTGGACATGGAAAATCCGGAAGCCGGCTGGCAGGAACTTCCCGGATGGCCAGGTCCGGCCCGGGGATTCAACCTGGTCGCGGCTCAAAGCAACGGAGCGGAAGAACAAGTCTTTCTCTTCAGCGGCCGCCGGGTTGCTGAAAATAGCGAACTCGAATTCCTCAAGGATGCCTACGCCTACAGCCCGAGCGCCAATACCTGGAAAAGGCTGGCTGACCCGCCGGCCTGCGTCATGGCCGGTGAAGCCATTCCCATGGGTGAAAATCACATCTTTGTCGTAGGCGGCGCCGATGGATCTCTCTTTGACCAGGCCGATGATCTCAAGGACGACCATCCCGGCTTTCCCAAACAGGCCTGGACCTACAATGCACTCACCGACAGGTGGCAGAAAGGGGGCAGTCTTCCGCAAAACCATGTCACCACCCAAGTTGCCAAATGGGGCAACGACTACATAATAGCCTCCGGAGAGGTCAGGCCTCGGGTTCGCACTCCCGTCATTTGGAAGGTCGCGTCCCTGTCACCTGATCCGGCATTCGGCGCTCTAAACTGGATTGCATTGATCGCGTATCTTGGCGGGTTGCTCTTTGTGGGATTCCTATGCGCGCGTCAGACTCACTCCACTTCCGACTTCTACCTGGGCGGGCGTTTCATTCCTTGGTGGGCCGCCGGTATCAGCATCTTCGGCACGCAATTGAGCGCAATCACCTATCTCGCCCTTCCAGCCAGGGTATATGCAACGGATTGTCGATCATCATCGTAAACGCCGGCATTGTGCTGGTAGCGCCATTAATCGCCTTTGCCTACATACCGCGGCTGCGAAGAATAAACGCGGTAACCGCCTATCAGTTCCTGGAAAACCGTTTTGATGTCGGCCTGAGGCTCTTCGGAAGCGCCTCCTTTATCCTGTTTCAACTGTTCCGCATGAGTGTAGTCGTATTCCTGCCCGCCCTGGCCTTATCGGCGGTAACCGGGTTCAACCTGACGCTCTGCATCATATTAATGGGTCTGATTTTCCACGGTCTATACTGCTTTTGGAGGTATCAAGGCGGTGATCTGGACGGATGTTCTACAGGTTGTGGTTCTATTTGGGGGAGCTTTGCTGGCTTTGGTTCTGGTTTCGATGAATCTGGGAAGGAGGCTTCTCAACCCTGCTGTCGCTGGGTAGTGAAAACGGTAAATTCAAGATGGCGCCCCTGGAATGGTCCTGGGCAGGCGATACGTTTGTAGTCTTGGTGTTGGGCGGCATATTTTCCAATGCGCTCGTACCCTACACCTCCGATCAGGCAGTGGTTCAACGTTACCTCACCACGAGCAGTGAGAAAAAGGCCCAACAGGCGGTTTGGACCAATGCGGTCCTGACCATCCCTGCCACTCTGCTCTTCGCCCTTATGGGCATCGCTTTGTATGTGTTCTATCAGTCTCACCCGGATCTCCTCGGACCATTGGCCAAGAACGATCAAATCCTGCCCTGGTTCGTGGCCAATCAGATGCCGGCAGGACTGGCCGGACTGGTGATTGCCGGAGTGTTCGCCGCAGCCATGTCCAGTTTGGACAGCAGCATGCACTCGATTTGCACGGCAGTTTCCAATGACTTCGTGGGTCGTTTCAAATCCGAATGGAGTGATGAGGGGCAACTCAAGTTCGCACGTCTTCTGGTCGGGTGTCTCGGCGTTCTGGGCACCAGTGCCGCTCTGGTGCTATCCACAATGGAAACGGGTCATTTCTTCGACTATTTTATCGGACTCATGGGGCTCATCGCAGGTCCCCTTGCCGGGCTCTTTCTGCTGGGAATATTTGTGCGCCGCGCGAACCCCATACACGCCTGGATAGGCGTCATCTGTAGCCTGATCGCAACGATTTACGCCAAATATACAACCCATCTCAACGGACTCCTATTCGGGGTTATCGCGATTTCCGTATGCGTTGGTACCGGCTACCTTTCAGCTCTTCTGGATCGAGGAAGAAAATCAGGATGGGTTAGGAATTAGGAAGGGGAAAGGCACAAGGGGCAGAGAACAGTTTCTGAGATTCAGAGCTACCGAGATGCTGAGAGGAGAGGATTAACCAAAGAGGACCCAGAGGGACAAAAAGGCTGAAGAATTGGGAGAATGGGAAATTAAACATGGATGCACCGGATGGACAGGATTTGGGATTAGGAATGAACCACGGATTACATGGATGGGCACGGATGGAAATGTAGGAGCGGCTTTACGCCGCGATCCTCTTCACGCCACGCATGGGCGCGAAGGGAGGGAATGATGGAATAGAGTTTCTGAGATTCTAAGGTGCCGAGATGCTGAGAGGGAAGAGGCAAAAAACCCAAAATTCCCAAATCCTGAGCTTGGCGTTCTTGTAGGTCTCCCCAGCATGTATTTACCGGCTTTTGAGCGCTTTCGCCGCGTGGCGGACTACCCCAGGACAGGTCCGGCTGCACCGGAACAGGATGGACAGGATGTGGAGAAGTGTTATGGGAAAAGCTCTTGCCATGTTAGCGTTTGAGGCGGCATTTCTCATTATCCGATCATTATATGAGGGAAACTGAACACGTATGGCAACGACGAGAGGTTGTTGATCAATATTTGACCGGCACTCGGAATGCGCTGCCGTATTTGGCTGATTTGTTCGCCTTTGCGCTCAATGCTCTATCCAGGCAGCCAACCTTGCCATCAACCTTTCTTGATTTGGGAGCTGGCGACGGCTTTTTTGCAGAAATGATTTTGGATGTGTATGCGGAAGCTTTCGCGATTCTTGTCGATAATTCAGCTGAAATGCGTGAAGCGGCTGCTCATCGCCTGAATAATCATCAGGAGCGTTACCTTATGGTAGACCTGGATCTGAGCAAAGCGGGCGGCCTTAAGAAGATAGTATCCGGCCGTTCAGTGAATGCTGTTGTGTCCAGTTTTGCCATACATCATTTAACAAAGCAGGCTAAGAAAAATTTGTATTCGGAAATAGCTGAAATACTACCGGAAGGTCATGCATTTGTTAATGTGGAGCACGTCTCACCGCGCAGCAGTCGTTTTGAAGACTTGTTTGAAAAGACAATCGCGACGAATATGGCGTGCTCAAAAGGCATCGCTCCGGAATCGGATGAATTCAAACGGTTGCTGAGCGATTTCAAGCAACGTGACGATAAAAAGGATAATATCCTTGAGCCTGTTGATGATCAGTTGAGATGGCTGGAGGAATCGGGTTTTTCTGAAGTTGAATGTACTTTCCGTTGCCTGGAGCTTGCCACCATCGTCGCCTACAAATAATTTTGAGAATTATGGATCTCACCAAGGGTCCCATAGAAGACGTCAGGTCTTGACTCTAGCAAAGATGCCAAGAGCGCAGAGAGGGGAAGGAGGAAGCGTTGAAAGCCTTCAGCGAATCAGGAATTGGGAATGAAGAGGGATTAACCACAAAGGAAACAGAGGTTGGAAGGATTAGGAATCGACTCTGGCCAAGAGCGGCAAGAGGGAAAAATAGCCACAAAAAGCGCAAAAGGCGCAAAAACACACACTTCCCAATTCTTCTCGTCTTTGCGACCTTCGCGACCTTCGCGAGAGTTAACAACGTACCCTCTGGTCGCTTGATCAGATTTTGCAGGTGTTCGCCTCAATCCAGCAGGCAAATGCGCTTTCATTCATTTCTCCGGCAGCAAGAGCGAGTGTTTTTAAGACCGCGTCCACTTCCGAAGCCACAAAATTTCTACCGTTCAACTCCAGAAACAAAACAGCGGTGGCAAAACCGATCCGCTTGTTCCCGTCTATGAAGGGATGGTTTTTTATAAGGCCAAAGCCATAGCTGACCGCCAGTTCAGACAGGCTGGGTTTCTGATGGTTAAACTGATTCAACGGTCGGTTCAAGGCCGAGTCCAACATCCCTTCATCACGCATGCCTGTCTTCCCGCCATGACGAGCCAAAAGCATTTCATGATAACAGAGAACCACATCTCGCCTCACCCAGGCAGGCTCCTTCACTTGGCCAACTCGTTTAGGGTATTCCGATAACGATTGGCTATATCCTCGGCTACCGCCATCTGTTCAGCAAAGGACTCCTTGTCCGGTGTGACCCGAAAACCGCCATCGGGAGTTTCGGACAAAATCAGGTTATCCCCTTGCTTGGAGTCCATTTTATTGAGGGCTTCCTTAGGAATTACCACACCCACGGAATTGCCGATCTTGCGAAGTTTGAGTTTCAAAACCATAGCCTACCTGTAATTACTGATGTTATAACTTCAAGCATTTTCGTATACGTCCAACCCGGAGGCACCGTGGAAGCTGTCAGGTCTTGACTCTTGACCATTCAGGTCGATTTTTCGGCCAAATCAGGGTATTCCAGTTACCTGAGTCCGTAGTAGACCAGGAACAGGACCGCCACCAGGTAACTGAATAAGGGGACTTCCCGGAATCTTCCCTGCAGCAGCATGATGGCGACAAAGGCGACCAGCCCGATTCCAATCCCCTCGGTAATGCTGAAGGTCAAAGGAATCATGAGCATGGTTAAAAAGGCCGGTGTGACTTCCGACAGGTCACCGAAGTCGAGTTCCTTCAATCCTTGGGCCATGAATACCCCCACCATAATCAGGGCGGGAGCCGTGGCCTCCTTGGGAATTGCCGTGAGGATGGGCGTAAAGATAAGAGCCAGAAGAAAGCATACCCCGGTTATTACGGCGGTTAATCCCGTTTTACCCCCCGATTCTATCCCCGCCGAAGACTCGATATAGGATGTGGTGGTCGAAGTTCCCAGCAAGGCGCCCCCCATGGTGGCAATGGAATCAGCCGTGAGGGCCTGGCCCATTTTGGGCATTTTCCCCTTTTCATCCATCAACTTTGCCCGGCGGGCCAAACCCACCAGGGTTCCTATGCTATCGAACAAATCCAACACCAACAGAGTCAGGATTACCGGCAAGGCGGAGCCCACATTTTTCAAACCGATGAAGGCTATGAAGAATCCAATCCCGACTTGAATGCCGACCTTCAGTCCATTGGGCAAAGATTCGGCAATCCTCCTGCGAAGGCCGGTAACGGAAAGGAGGAAAAAAACAACGCCGTTCCAGAAGGTCAGGCTCAAGGCGGATTGCCAGGGCAGGCCCATACCCAGACATATGACGAAGGCAAAGTAACTGTTGGTTCCCATGCCCGGGGCCAGGGCGATAGGGAAATTGGTCATCCAGGCCATGAGGAAGCAGCCCAGCGCCGCGGCCATGGCGGTTACGGTGACCAGGGGCCTCGCGAGGCATGCCGGCTTCGGCCAGAATGGAAGGATTGACCGCCAGGATGTAGGCCATCGCCGCAAATGTGGTTATCCCGGCGAGGACTTCCTTTCGAATAGTGCTGCCTCGACGGCTGACCTCGAAGCGTTGATCGAGCCATTTCACGGCGCGATTAGAGGCATTTGAATCAGGCAAGCAGAGGCTTCACCACTTTCCCATGGACATCGGTAAGGCGATAGTCCCTGCCTTGGAAACGGTAGGTCAGGCGTTTATGGTCGATCCCCAGCAAATGGAGAAGGGTGGCATGAAAGTCGTGAATATGCACCGGGTCCTTGGCGATGTTGTAGCTGAAATCATCCGTTTTCCCATGGGCGTAGCCAGCCTTGGAACCCCCTCCGGCCAGCCAGATGGTAAAACAACGGGGATGATGATCCCGGCCGAAATTATCCTTGGTCATCTTTCCCTGGCAGTAATTGGTGCGCCCGAATTCACTGCCCCAGATGACGAGGGTATCCTCCAGCATGCCCCGGGACTTCAAATCCTTTACCAGGGCGGCGGAGGCTTGATCGGTCTTCTTGCAAATTTGCTGAATGCGCTCCGGGAGATTGGCATGAAAATCCCAGCCCTGGTGAAACAGTTGAATAAACCGGACACCGCGTTCGGCCAATCGCCGGGCCAGAAGACAATTCGAGGCATAGGTGCCCGGTTGGCGCACGTCCTCGCCGTAGAGGTTCAAGGTAGCTTCCGACTCTCCGCTCAAGTCGGTCACTTCGGGCACGGATGTTTGCATGCGAAAAGCCATCTCGTATTGGAGAATCTGATTTTCCAGTTGAGGATCCTTCGACTGGGCCAGTTGACGCTCATGAAGCTCCCGCAAGCATTGAATGGCGGAACGGCGGCTCTCCCGGTTGACACCGGGTGGATTATTCAGGTAGAGCACGGCATCCTCGTCCGGGCGAAAGCGAACCCCATCATGACGACCGGGAAGGAATCCGCTATCCCAGTAGCGGGATGTCAAAGGTTGCCCTTTGCCATCTTTGGTGGTCAGCACCACGTAGACGGGAAGATTCTCATTCATGGACCCAAGTCCGTATGACATCCAGGACCCGAAAGTGGGGCGACCCGGAAACTGGGAACCCGTTTGCATGAAGGTAACTCCCGGGCCGTGATTGATGGCCTCGGTATACATGGATTTTATAAAACAAAGCTCATCAGCGATGGTTGCCGTATGGGGAAGGAGTTCGCTCAAAGTTGCCCCACTCTCCCCATGCTGCCCGAAGGCGAAAGGCGAACCCGCCAGGGGGAAACTGGCCTGATGGGTGGACATTCCGGTGAGCCGCTGTCCCCTTCGAACCGAGTCGGGAAGTTCTTCGCCATGTCGGGCATTGAGAACCGGTTTGTGGTCGAACAGGTCCATTTGGGAGGGCGCGCCGGATTGGTAGAGGAAGATCACCCGCTTGGCCTTGGGGACAAAGTGCGTATTCTCCAAAATCCCGCCAGAAGCAGACGTCCGGACCGGATTGAAAAGATCGCTCAGGGCAATCGCGCCAAAGCCCATGGCACATTTATTGAGGAAGTCGCGGCGACTCAAACCAATCCCGTTTTCATGCCCGGTGCACAGTGGTGTATTCATCGTTGAAAAATACTTTCGTTGAAATTCATCAAGGTATTGATAACCACCGTCTTGGCGGCGAGATCGATTGGATCGACATCCCCTGAAAGCGGGGCTTGGCCAACCTCCAATAATCGTTCAGCCCCAGCGGGGTCGGATCGAAATTCATTTAATTGGCGGTCCAGGAAATTTCCTAACAGGGAGACTTCCTCTTTCTCGGGGAGACGACTGGTGAGGAGGCGGAAGGCCATTTCGATTTGTGCTTCCTCATCCCCGGGATGCTCCCTGATGAGTTTTTCCGCCAGCACCCGGGAGGCTTCGACAAACTGGGGACCATTTAAAATAATGAGCGGTTGAAGGGGCGAGGCGGTGGTTTCCCGCTTTACCGTGCAAACATCCCGCTTGGGCGCATCGAAGGTCACCATGGTAGGGGCTGGAGAATTCCGCTTCCACAGGGTGTATAAACTCCGACGGTATAAATCGTCCCCTTCATCGGGTTCAACTGGTATGAAGCCCACCGTCAGTTCGTAGGGCTTAACGGGAGGACCGCCCAGGGTGCGGACCAATAGACCGCTTACGGCAAGCGCATTGTCCCGAATCATTTCGCCACTCAACCGATCCGGATTGCTCCGGGAATTGGTCTCGTTTTTGGGATCGATCTTCCGGGTTTTTTCGTCCGTCCGAGAGCTTTGCCGGTAGGTTGCGGAACACACCATCTGTTTTAACAAGCGGTGTAGATTCCAGCCATTATCTACAAAGTCTCGGGCCAGCCAATCCAAGAGTTCGGGGTGAGTTGAAGGCTCCCCTCGGAGACCAAAATCCTCTGGGGTTCGAACCAACCCCTGGCCGAAAATAATCTGCCAATACCGATTGACCGCGACGCGGGCGGTCAGGGGGTGATCGGGGCTGGTTAGCCACTGGGCCAGGCCGAGGCGGTTGCGGGGCTGATCCTGGGGAAAGGTTGGGAGAATTTGGGGAGTATCCGCCGCTAATTCCTCGCCGCGCGCGTTGTAGGCGCCTCGTTCCAGAACATAAGCAGGCCTGGGTTCGGGAAGTTCTCGCATGATGGTCAGATCCGGCAACTCGTCCAATTGCCGATTCCATTTTGCTCGGGCAGTTTGCAATTCCCGGCGAATTTGCGCCACGGGTTCATAGTGGGTGGCCAGATAATATTCCAGCAACTGTGTCCTTTCATTCTTCCCCAATAAGGCGAGGTCTTTTTGCAAAAGATACTGCAAATGCGCCCCGTCATGAAGTTCCCGGACCTCCGCCGGGGATATTTCCCGATCGAACATGCGAAATTCATCCATCTGCCCCCCGACAAATCCACGGTCGCGATAGCGTTGACCGAGAACCAGATGCTGCCGGTCCCCGGACCATTCCGTAATCTGCCGGGTTAAAATATCTTTAATATTGGTCGTCTCGACCGACCGGCCATCGAGGAAAAGGCGAACTCCATCGGCACGGCTGGAACCATCGTAAGTGACGGCGAGGTGATGCCACTGACCAGGCTCGATCGGCTCCTTGGCTTGCGCCCGAATTGCATTCCCCGGCCAATAGTGAATGACGGATGCGGTCGGTTTTCCATCCATCAACAGGAACTCATAACCGAGACTGGCCGCGTCGTCGGCGCCTCCCCCTCGGCTGAAAAGGTTTTCCCGGGCCGACAGTTGTCTGGCACGTATCCAAAGGGCGGCGGAAAAGGGCTGCTCGCGGGAGAAATGCCCCACCTCCGGGACTTCGAGCGGATCATCTCCAGTGAAGGCTATGGCCGCGTTGGCAACGCCTGGAACGGACAAGTTTAATTCGGAAGTAGTCGCCGGATGGTCCGGAGCGGCTGAATTAACCAAGGTTTCACCCTCTCTGTCGTCGAAGGAGATACTGGCCACCAAGCCCGGCCAGGTCAGCTCAGGCCGGGAGGCCAGCCATGACTCGAATTCTTTCGACTCCCCTACCCCTCTTTCCGCTTTCTCCAGTTGGCCTTCGAGCCCTGTTATCTCTTCCTGGGCGGCGGCCAGGGCTTCATCCGCTTCCGGATGAGAAATCGGCATGGCCGGTGTGGGAACACCCTCGGTGAAATAGGAAATGAGCCCGGCCTCATCGATATTGGCGAAGAAGGAACTCAGAGCATAATAGTCCTTCGCGGAAATGGGGTCGTATTTATGATCGTGACAGCGGGCGCATTCCATGGTGAGGCCAAGAAAAGCCGTGCTGAAGGTCTGGGTTCGATCGGCCACATATTCGACGCGGTATTCCTCGAGGACTATGCCTCCCTCCATTTTATGGGCATGTAGGCGATTGAAGGCTGTCGGGACTACGTCTTTGGGCTGAGGATCGGGCAATAAATCGCCGGCCAATTGAAGGGTAATGAACTCGTCATAGGGCATGTTTGCCCTGAAAGCGTCGATGACCCAATCGCGCCACGGCCAGACGTAGCGATCGTGGTCCCGCTGGTAACCGTAGGAATCGGAATAGCGAGCCACATCGAGCCATTCACCGGTCATTCGTTCCGCGTATGCTGGGGAAGACAGTAAGCGATCGACCACTTTTTCAAATGCCTCATCGGATTCGTCGGAAAGGAACCGGTCGATTTCATCGAGAGTGGGCGGCAACCCGGTCAAATCAAAGGAAACCCGCCGCAACCACTTTTCGCGGGATGATTCCGGAGCGGGTTTCAGATCTTTTTCAGCCATTCCCACTGCAATGAAGTGGTCGATTTCATTTTTTGCCCATTGGCCTCCATGCTCAGGTACGGCCACCATCTCGGGTATGGAGTTAAAGGCCCAATGCCTCTCGTAACGGGCCCCCTCCTCGATCCACTGGTAGAGCAAATCCTTTTCCGCCTGGCTGAGGCCCCTGGCATGTTCCAGAGGAGGCATTCGGTCCTCATCATCCTGGGCATTGACCATCCAGATCATTAAACTGTTGGCCGGGTCGCCCGGGACAATGGCTGCGGCCCCATCGCGCTCGGCGTAAGCATCCTCGGGTCTATCGAGCCGCAATTCCGCCTCGCGGTTGCCTGCATCGCGACCATGGCAAAGCAAGCAAGAATCCGAAAGGATGGGCCGAATATCCCGATTAAAGGATACCTCGGCCGACAGACTGATGACGGCCCCTATGCTTACACAATGGAAAGCGAATGATTTTATTGTGAAGCTTCTCACGAAACCAGAATAGTTTAAGCATTTTCACGCCTGAGTCCAGCCCCGATATCGGACTTGCTTTTACTTATTCCTTCCATGGCTCTCCCTGAAATATCCACGCTGGCGCATGAGGACGCGATGCAGATTCGGGTTTTTTGCAAAGGCCTCGCGGCCATGCAGCCAAAAATGGTTGTTGAGAAGGATGAGGTGGTCGACCGGTAAATTTAAAGACACGACGGCTGAGGAAGCCTCCATGGACTCGGACAAATCCCTCAGATAGCGGGCTTCCCCAATGGTTTCAGGATAAGCGAATTGATCGATGAAACAAACCGCCGGCCCATCGAATTTTTCATGGAAAGTGGTCTTTTCCAAGGTAATGGGATAATTCTTACTTGGGGGAGATTTATATTTGATTGGCTGGGATGCATAGGGATCACTGCTGAACCTTGCCATGTCCGACCAGTCGTCGAGATGCAGTAATCGGGAATTGCCTCCGACTGCAGAGCGCTCCTCCATCTTCATCATTAGAATCCAATCCGTCGTTTCCTTCAGGTAGGTGCCGTCCGTGTGCAAGGTAAAGGTGCGGTATGCTTGGCGAAGGTAGGAGTCGCTTTCGTCGGAATCCCTTACCGGGAAACAGGCGTAGAAATTTCCTGTCATGTCATCGAAATTGGGAATCCCGATCAGGTGGGAAACGGCCGTTCCCAGCGCGACACGTTGATCCATGGATCCAAGCTCACGGGCAAAGGAAAGGGTAAAACCACCTGTGGAACGGTCACGAAGGATTGTATTGATTCGTTCGGCAAAATCTTTTCCAACGGCCTGCTGCAATGCATCGGCCGCAATGGAGCGCAAATACGGCACATAAGTCAGCCGCTCTTCCGATAGATCTTTGGTTTCCTGGAGAAAGCGGCTCACTGCCTCTCCCTCGATGGTGATGTGGAAAAGCCGGCTCGTAGCAGGATGAGTTCGTATGGTATAGCTCATGCTCATGCCCTTCAGACCCTATTCGGATCCGGGGAATTTTCCACCCTCATAAGCTGATCTCAAATCGCAAAAACTCAGGTTTCCATAGCCTAATCTGCGTTTCTCACAAATTTTCATGGGATGGGGATTGAGGGAACTGTAGGAGGTTATCACATCCATGCGGACGATTGTTCAAGATACCTGAGTATTTACCTCAAATCAATTCTCTGCCGGGTTGGCCGCATCCGGAGGCGGAAGCCCGTCCGGCCCGGGACCACCGTGCCTGTTGGAACCCCGGCGCTCCCCTTCCCGACCCCCATGGCGGCCCCGCCTTTCTCCCAACCATTCGTCGAAGGCTTGGATTTGTTCGGGAGTCATGATCTTTCTGATAGCTTCCCGTTGTCCTCTGCGAATCCGGTCAAAGGTAGGACGCGTCTCCTGGAAAAACGCATTGTACTTGAGCTGTGAGTCCTCCAGAATTTCCCGTAACTGGACGGCCTGTTCTTCTGTCAGGCCGTAGCGTCTGGTTACCCGTTGTTCGATGTGTTCCACCACACCCTTCTCCATGCGGAATGGATCGAGACCCGCCCGTTGAAGGCGAAGGGGGGACTGATTCAAAAGCAGCCGATCGGCCGAGTAACCGACGAGCATTCCGAGGGCAAATACCACGGAGAGGATCAAACCTGCCTTAAATTTCGAATTCATAACCAGTCGGACCATTCTCCCTCACCGGAAAAGAGAGTGATCAATGGGTCTTCCGACTCCAAAACCCCTTCATTCTCCACCGGAATGACGGCTGTAACCAACAGCAGGGAGACCAATGCCGCGGCCACCCCGACCTTGACCAGGTTGGGATTGAACAGTTTGATCAGCGCCTCCACCCAGTCCACTTCATCCTTCCGCGGAAGGCGCAAAATTTTCTCCAATTCCACTCGAACTCTGTAACGAACGTCGACCGGGGCAGGCGATTCCTTCCTGCTGGCCGAAACCAATCGGGACCAGGATGGACCGGGATTATTATCCGGAGATTTCATAACGGGATAAGTATTTACGTAGTTTTCTCTTGGCTCGAAAGCTTTTTACCTTGGTTTTGGAGAGGCTCCATCCGGTTATCTCGGCCACTTCGGCCAGAGACCTGTCTTCCAAATATTGGAGGGTCAATAAATGCCTGTCGTCTGCCGGCAAATGGGACAGGAGAAACTGGACCTGCTCTGTAACCTGGAATTGGGTGCGGAAGTCATGTTTGTCCTCCGGCAGTTCTTGCTCGTAGGCGTTGGCCTTCCCGGCGCGGGAGGCCAGGGCCACGGGAGTGCGTTTACAACGCCTGAAGTAATCGTGCCCCGTATTGTAGGCGATGCGGCGCAGCCAGTTTTCAAAGGGTGCGGTCGGCTTCCACAGGTGCAGCTTACGGTAGGCCTTTATAAAGGTGTCCTGCACCAAGTCTTCCAAATCGGACTGGTGGGGACAAAAGCGGAAGAGACACCGGGAAATCATACCTTGATGACGGATCACGATCTGATCAAAGGCCCGGAGGTCTCCCTCCCGCGCTCGATCGACCAGTTTTTGATCCGTGTCGGTTTCCGTCTCCATCTTCCGGTCAAAAACTGCTAGGGCAATCGGACTGAAATAACAATTCAACACTTTGGTTTTTTCAGTATTACCCCCGGGCTCCACGCGATTCCGGGGCTTTATGGGTTAAATTTTCTGGAACAAAGGGTTAGGGGTCCGCTTTGTCGGAAGTTCGGCCTTCCTCCCGCTTTCGCATGATTTCCAAGTGCTTATAAAGGTTATCCTCCTGCTCGAGAGTGAGCACGTTGAGGACGGAGGATCCGACTTCGGCCTGAAGGGCGCCCATTTTTTTCATTTGCGAATCGACCGCATCTTTGGCCGTTTTAACCGCGGTTGGGTTTCTTGGATCCGCTTCCTGGGCCGCTTTCAACGATTCGCGGGCAACTGACAGGTTTTCCCGGACGACCTTTCCATCTTCGGCGTATCGGGCGAATATCGACCTTATTTCTCCATGTTGTTCATCGGTCAGGTCCATGCGCTGCAAGGCTCGTCGCATGCTTTGGATCTGAATTACCCTGCGTTGGGCCATGGACCGGTCCCGCTGATCGAGGTTTGCTGGGGGAAGTCCCCCGCCCCTCAAACCGCGGTTTTCAATTCCTTCCGGTCCGGACGGACCGAAATCGGGTATGGGTTCTTCCTGGGCCGAGCTCCTCACGGCAAAAGAGGTGACAACCGCGAAAGCGGTAAAACACAGTGTCCACCTAATGGATTTCATTTTCTTATATTATTGATAATTAACTATTTAAAATTTCATGACCCAAATGTTGGTTCTGTCTGGATAACGCATTGGGAATCCGCCAGGTTACAGATTTATACGCCGATCCGCGCCCCCACAAGTGGAGGTGGACAGAGGCCGGGCTAAAGCTCGCGAAATTTACCGTCGTTTCTCCTGATAATCGATTGAAGCGGCCTCGTGTGCTGCGGTTTTACCTGAAAGCCGATAAAATGGATGCGGGCGTTTTTCCCGGACTGTTGTTGATGGCTCCGGATGTCCCCGGCCAACGCCTCAAAGGGCACATTCTGGCTTCCCCCATCCGGCGTGGTGCGCTGAAAATCGCCGTCCGAAAGGATAAAGAGCACATCGGGCTGCATATGAAAGGCGGCTTTGATAACCGATTGAATGCCATTGACGGTATCCCTCACCCAATTGCGCCCCGACTTTCCATCGGTACGGAACTCCCTCTTCAACCATTCTCCCGCCGCCGCTTTGTTGGCCTGAGTTCCCGAAACCAGGTAATTTTCGAAAGGGTCATAACTGCGGCTGAACTGGATCAACCCAAACAAGGTATTGGCATTGAGGCTCTCGATCAATTTCAGAGTTTCACTCTGCAAACGCCCTATGGATATACCGCTTTTCCTGGCTTTGGTCACCACACTTTGGGAAATATCGAAGACGATGACGACTCGTTGGGCCTGGTCCTCGATGCCAAAAAAACTAAAGGTGGAAGATTCCGAGACCAATCCTTGCAGGGATCCCATCAGGCCGGCCTCCCGCAACAAAGCAGCCGCGTCATTCAAAGGATTAAAGGGGGATTGGAAAGGATCGAAAGCAGTGGCGGGAAGCTCCGGTAGCCGGGGCAGATCGCTGCTCAGCATGGACTCGGTGGTGAGCCGCTCCATGAGCACAGGTTTGCTGCTCATCTGGTGATACTCGGACAGGGCCATGGAATGATCCAACTCCCTCTGGGGAAGATAAATCGTCTTTTTGGCCACAAATTCGGGATCCTTCCGCAGGTTGGGAACAACTACCACAACGAAAACCGCGGCCACCAGAAGGATAATCTGGAGAACTACCGCCCAAAATAACGCGCTCACCCGGAAGGATCGCCTTACCTCGTAGCGGTATCCGCCCAATTTGCCTTCCGCAGGTGATTTCATTCCCCAGCAGTCTGGCCCGAACCCGGTGATATTCAATTAGAGAATGGTAACATTGGGAAAATTGCCCCCTCAGGTGAGAATCCCCCTTGACTAGGAATTATTTCCAGATCATAGGTTTCAATTTCCCAAATTTCCGGGGTAGTAGCTCAGTTGGTTAGAGCGCCGGCCTGTCACGCCGGAGGCCGCGAGTTCGAGTCTCGTCTATCCCGCCATTCCCTTTCCGGGGGCAGGGGCTCCTGATCGATCGGGATGGGTCCGGGCAGGCGGCGGGAGAACCCCGCAGTGTGACAGCCCAATTTGCCATAACAAATGGTTGAGACAGGCTGTCCCAAGATCCTGTAAATCAAGGATATTCTGTTTTTTATAAGTGTATACCATGCAGGAATTAGCGAAGGTGGTATCAATCCTGCAATAAGGTGGTCGACATGAGTAAAATTCTAGGAATCGATTTAGGCACAACCAATTCCTGCATGGCCGTTTTAGAAGGCGGTGAACCTTCCGTAATCGCCAACTCCGAGGGAGCCCGCACCACGCCATCCGTGGTGGCATTTTCCAAGAATGGCGAACGCCTGGTCGGCCAAGCCGCCAAGCGCCAAGCCGTGACCAATCCGAGAAACACCATTTTTTCGGCCAAACGGCTTATCGGGCGGAAGTTCTTTGAAGTCACTGAAGAGGCGGCCGGTCTGCCCTACGAGGTGGTGGAAGGCAAAAATGGGGATGCATACATCAAGGCCACCATGAATGGAGAGGAAGAACTCTTTGCCCCTGAACAAATCCAGGCTTACGTGTTGCAAAAATTGAAGGCCGATGCGGAATCCTACCTGGGCCAACCGGTGACTCAGGCTGTCATCACCGTTCCGGCTTACTTCAACAACTCCCAGAAACAGGCGACCAAAGATGCCGGAACCATCGCCGGTCTGGAGGTCCTTCGCATCATAAATGAGCCCACCGCCGCTTCTTTGGCTTACGGACTGGATAAAAAGAACGAGTCCAAAATCGCCGTTTACGACCTGGGAGGTGGAACTTTCGACGTATCCATCCTGGAAATCGGAGACGGGGTCTTCGAAGTCAAGGCAACCAACGGAGACACCCATCTCGGGGGGGATAATTGGGATTCGACCCTCATCGACTGGTTGATCGATGAATTCAGAAGGGACAATGGCATAAATCTGCGCAATGATCCCATGGCGCTGCAACGCCTGAAGGAGGAGGCGGAAAAGGCAAAAATTGCCCTCTCCTCCGCCCAATCGACCGAAATAAATTTGCCCTTTATCACGGCGGACGCCTCCGGTCCCAAGCACCTCAATATTCAACTCAGTCGAGCAAAATTCGAACAGTTGACCGATGTTCTTTTTGAGCGCACGGTGGGACCATTCCAAAAGTGCTTGCAGGATTCGGGACTGAGCGCATCCGAAATCGACGACTTGGTATTGGTGGGCGGCATGACCCGGGCCCCCAAGGTTTCGGAGGTGGCCTTTCGCCTCGCCGGCAAGGACCCTCACAAAGGAGTAAACCCGGACGAGGTCGTAGCTATTGGAGCGGCTATCCAAGGCGCCGTTCTGGCTGGAGACATGAAGGACGTCCTGCTGCTCGACGTCACCCCATTGACCCTGGGAATAGAAACTGCCGGCGCCATCAGCACCGCCATGATCGAACGCAACACCACCATCCCGGCCAAGAAAATGGAGGTGTTTTCAACATATTCGGATAGCCAGACCGCGGTGGATATCAAAATCCTGCAAGGTGAACGGCCCATGGCCAAAGACAATAAGCTCCTGGGCAATTTCCGCCTTGACGGCATCCCGCCGGCTCCGCGGGGAATGCCCCAGATCGAAGTGACGTTCGATATCGACGCCAACGGCATCCTTCACGTCTCAGCCAAGGATAAAGGCACCGGAAAGGACCAGAAAATCACCATCACCAATTCATCCGGTCTGTCCCAAGACGAAATCGCAAAGATGAAGAAGGAGGCCGAATTAAACGCCGAGGCCGATAAAAGACAACGCGAGGCGGTTGAAACAAAGAACAGCCTCGACAACCTGATTTACCAAACGGAAAAGCAAATCGGGGAATTGGGGGACAAGTTGCCCGCCGAGAAGAAATCTGAACTGGACGCCGCCCTGGCAGAAGGAAAGTCAGCCCTGGAAAGCAACCAGGCCGATCAAATGAAGGCGGCCACTACAAAAATACAGAATCTCTTCGCCAGCCTCGCCCAGGACCTCTATGGCCAAGCGGGGGCAACCGAAGCGCCTCCCCCGGAAGCAACCGGCGACACGGGTGGCGGGACCTCCGAGTCCGCTTCCAGCACTTCCTCGGATTCCGATGTGGTCGATGCCGATTTTGAGGTGGTCGACGAAGAAAGGAAATGAAATAAAAGCTCATTTCATGGAGGAGGAAAAATTCAGGCTGGGAAATTCGACCATTACCAAGGATGAAATCAATCGGCTTCCTCTCCTGAAATTCAAAGGCCCCATTCACCTGATCAAGTCGAAGCATAGCGCCTCCAAGGCAGTTGAGCGATTAAAGCAGGAAGCCGTCGTAGGCTTCGATACGGAAACGAGACCATCCTTCAAGAAGGGAGTGATGCACGCGCCCGCCTTGGCTCAATTTGCCACCCGGACAGAGGCATGGTTGTTCCGACTGAAGAGCATTGGCATCCATAGCGGTCTGCTCGACCTGTTTCAGGATCCCCATACCGTGAAGGTTGGCTTGGCTCTTCACGACGATATCAAACACCTGCAGAGGTTGAAACCATTCCAACCCCGCGGTTTCCTCGATCTCGCCAAAATCGCCCAAATGGCCAAGTTCCAAAAAACGGGACTGAGAAACATGACGGGGATTCTTTTAGGGAGTCGCCTTTCCAAAAGAGCTCAATTGAGCAATTGGTCGAAACCAGTCCTTTCCTCCGGCCAAATGACCTACGCCGCCACGGACGCCTGGGTGAGCCTCCTCCTATTCCAGAAATTCCATAAGATCGGCCTGCTCGATTCGACGGATTCGAAATAACGGAAGACACAGAGATTTTTATGAGCGACGCATGCGTCGCCCTCTCCCCTTCTCCGTGACCTCCCTGTCACGCCGTAGACTTTTGGCGAAGGCGGATTTGATATTTGTGGTTAATCCCAAGTCCTTTTTCCTTTTTCCTTTCTCCTTCTTCATTTAATTTTCCTCCGTGTTCTCTTTGGTTAAAATCCTCCGTATTCTTCCCGGCCTTCTTCTCGGCCTTGTCCTTTTCGCCGGTTGCGAAAGTGTGGAGAACCGCATTCGTAAGAATCCGCAATTGTGGAAATCGCTTTCCCCCAGTGAGAAGCTCGCCGTGGAAAATAGAACCATCGATATCGGCCACTCGACCGATGTGGTTTATTTCATTTTGGGTAATCCCGATCAAACGAGGACCAAGACAGAAGGAGAAGAACGGAGGGAAGTCTGGGTCTATACGCGCATTTCCACCCGTTATGAGGGAACTGACCTGGCCGGTTATCGGGGCCGCATCTATTACGACAGGCTATTCCAGGTCTATCGCGTTTTTTACATCCCCGAATACGTGAACCTTTATTCCGAGCATCTGGAAGTGGAGGCGGAAATCGAATTCGATGATGGTCGGGTATCGGCCATAACCGAGCTCAAGCGCTGAAGAAACATAAATTCTAGCCCCGTAAGGCCACCGAAAACCGGGCACGATTCCCCTCAAAAAGTCCATTGACTTCGTATCCCCTCCGCTAAAGGGTCCTTACCCTTTCCGCGCTCCTGTAGTTCAATGGATAGAATGCTGGCCTCCGGAGCCTGAGATCTGGGTTCGACTCCCGGCGGGAGCACCACTTAAAACCGTAAGTTACTTATAAAAAATAACTTATGGTTTTATTTTTGTAGAATCCATCGAAATCGGCACTGGTGCGGACTTCGCTGGATTCGCGCCTTTACAGGGTGCCGACCCAGCTTCATCCGCTCATCAGCGCGAAGCCCACACCAGCACTCGATCTTCGTGCGCTCGCGACGAATTTTGTGAGACATGCGGGTTATTACCACATCGAAAAAAGAGCAAGGAACGGAAAAATGAGATCCTTATTCACGTTGGGTAGCCGTCATGCGAAACACATTTCCCCGCACATCGATCTGGCCTTCGAAGGAGCCTTCTTCAAAAATGCCCGTCGCAACCACGATATAGCCTTGGGCCCTGAAGTGTCCACCGGTCAAAGCGTTGCCTTCCACCGATACCTCCTTCAGATCATATGCTTCACCGGCTGAGTTCACCAGCTTTATGGAGTAACCCTCCTCAATTTTTTCGATGGTCATTACTCCGAGAGGCTCTCCTCGTGGCAAGTTATACAATTCGTAATCCCAAGCCCCCACCAGTGGATCCTGTTGTTCGTAAAGGGTCGCGCAGCCGGTTAGAAGAATGGCCGTCAGTGACAACAGAAGGACGGGCGCGCTGAAGAAAAAACATCTGAGGCAGAGTAGTGATCGTTTCATATTTCAGGGAAGGTTTTGCTGGCAATAAGGGTTAAGGCGTTCCGGGTTGACTGTAACCGATGTGCTCAATCCTTTTGAAGTTTAATCTGTTCAAAAGAAATTTCATCGTAACTACTCAGGTATCTTGAACAATCTTCCGCATGGATGTTTTTCTACTGAGATCAGGGAATCCGCACCAACGCTTGACCTTCGTTCGCTCGCTGCGGATTTTGTGAGATTATTTGTGGAACCCCGTTGGGGTTCGGTGTTTTTTGTCCAATCCAACCCAGTGTGCGCTGTGCGACACTGGGCTTTGGAGTGGAACTGCGTTGCAGTTCTTTCCAGTTTGGCCTCCTTTAATCCAGGCTACGTAGACCTGAGTAGATACATTTCATCAAAGAAACGCGCCGACTGGCATAGCCGTGCTATCCCAGCGCACAAACCCTTACAAAAATTTTAAATCTCAAAAATAAATCTTTGACCGATTCTACTTCTCATTAAGCTCGTAGTCCCTATAACCATTGGCACACCCCCTTTATTATGAGCACAAAAACCACCCGAAGAAATTTTCTGAAAACAACTGCCGCCGCCATCGGTATGCCCACCATCATTCCCGCCAGCGTCCTGGGCAAGAATGGCGCGGTGGCTCCGAGCAACCGGCTGGTGATGGGAGGCATTGGCATTGGCCCGCGCGGGCGCAAGGTTCTGGCCTGCTTCCTCAAAGAACCCGATGTGCAGTTCGTCGCGGTGGCCGACGCCCAGGAGGAGCGACGCGAAATCGTCCGCCGTCTGGTCAATCGGGAATACGGCAATGAGGATTGCTACAAATGCCGCGACATGTTCGAAATCCTCGAACGGGACGACATCGATGTGGTCCAGATTACCACGGGCGACCGCTGGCACGCTTTGGGCACCATCCTCGCCGCCAAGGCGGGCAAGGATATTTACTGCGAGAAGCCCTGCAGCATGACCGTCAGGGAAAGCCAGGAACTGGCCGACGCGGTCAATCGTTATGGCCGCGTATTTCAAGCCGGCACCCAGCGGCGCAACGTGGAAAATTTTCAATATGCCGCCCATTTGGCCCGCAATGGTAAATTGGGCAACATCCATACCGTTCATGCCGGGATCCTCAAACTGGTGCCTGACCTGGCCTGGCTGCCGGGGCAACCCGAACCGGATCCGGAGATCTGCGACTGGGACCGCTGGTTGGGACCGGCTCCCTGGCGCCCCTATAACAAGGATTACGTACGGGGACGGTGGCGTGGCCACTACGATTTCCATGGCGGAGCGGGACTTCCCGAATGGGGATCCCACACCATCGACCTCTGCCAATGGGCCGCCAGCGCCGATGAAACCATGCCCATCGAGTATGAATACGATGGCGACAGCATTATCGGGCGATACCAAAACGGCATCAAACTCGTCATGCGCCTATCCGGATTCAAAGGGGAAGGTGATTGGAAAGTTCCCGGTACCTGCCCGGTTCGCTTTGAAGGAGACGAAGGCTGGGTGGAAGCCGCCGACCATGGCTCCGTCGTGGCCAGCTCAAAATCGCTTCAGGATGGACAACCCGCCAACTCCCTCTACGGGACCGATCCGACCAAACACGTCCGGGATTTCCTCGACTGCGTAAAGACGCGGGAAAAACCCGCCGCAAACGCCGATGTCACCCGCCGCGGGCACATTGCCTGTCACGTCGCCGCCATCGGGTGGCAACTCGGACGGAAGGTGCAGTTCGATCCCATTTCCGAGACTTTTATTGGCGATGAGGAAGCCGACCGCATGTGCAGCCGTTCCCGCCGCGGCCCATGGCATGCCTGATACCCGCTTCCACCGATTTATGAAATTGTCTGGTTTTTCTTTGATTCCTTGCTTGGCGTTAGCCGGGAATATTGCCCAAGCCTCCCCTGCATGGGATGAAGCCACGGCCCTGGCTGCTCTCGCCTCCGGCCCCGAGGAAAAAGCGCGCGCCTGCCAAGTCCTGGCAGTGGTGGGCGGGCCCGAGGCGGTACCGGCCCTGGCGGAACTTCTGGGGGATAATCAACTCGCCTCCTACGCCCGAACTGCTCTGGAGGCGATCGAAGATCCCTCCGCCGGCGAAGCGCTCCGTGCAGCTTTAACGAAACTTGAGGGCCGCTTATTGGCCGGTGTGGTGACCTCGATTGGGGTGCGGGGGGATGAAGCCGCTCTACCCGCCCTGCAAGCCCTCGCCACCGATGCGGACCGCGAAGTGGCCGCATCCGCGCTGGCCGCTCTGGCTCAGATAGGCAGCGAGGATGCCTTGGCTACGGTCGTCCAAACCCTCCAGGGAGAGTCCGAGGAGCTCCGGATAACGGCGGCCCATGCGACTTTGGCCGCAGCCGAACGGATGGCAAAAGACGGAAAGACGGAAGCGGCCCGGGATTTATTGGAGTCCGTCCAAAAGGCAGACTTGCCCGAGCACATTCGGAAAGCCGCCACCACTGCCCTGAGCTCGGAATAGCCCATTCGGTTCAATCCGGGCAATTCATTGCTCCCCATTTTTTGCGGGTCGCATCCGTAGCCCGCATGTCTCGCAAATCTGCACAAAACCCGCGCCAGCACTCGGTCTCCGTTCGCTCGCTACGCATTTTGTGAGACATGCGGGCGGAGGCCTTTCACAATCTCAAATCGTAGCGCGCGCTGCGGCCGGCTCCAATGGGCCTGAGCGCCTCTTTTGCGACCAAATCCTGCAGGTCGCGGGTTGCCGTAGCTTTTGAGACCCTGGTCAGGGCCCGGTACTTGCGAGCGTTCATTCCGCCTTCGAACCCATCAACACCTTCCTCCAACATGCGGCGAACAACCCGAAGTTGACGCTCACTGAGCACGGTGGTAAAACGGTCAAAAAACCGCGCTTTGCGCAGGACAAAATCAATTTGCCTTTCCGTGTAGTCTTGTGCCTGCAAGAGCATGCTTACGAAATAGCTTATCCAATCCGATATCTCATTCGAACCCTGCGCTTCTTGCAAAGCATCGTAGTATTGATTCTTATTCCTCTCAATGGCGTGCGACATACTTAGAATAGCCGGACGACCCAAACCTTGGAAAATTGCCTTTTCCGATAAGGCTCTGCCGATTCTTCCGTTTCCATCTTCAAATGGATGAACCGATTCGAAATATAGATGGGCAATAGCGGAGCGGACCGGAGCTTGTTTTATTTTCAATCGGCTCAAATTGAACCAATTCACAAACTGCTCCATTTCTCTCGGAACCCGGTCGGAGGGTGGCGCTTCGAAATGCACCTTGGCTCTACCGTAAGGGTTTGAAACGACCTGCATGGGTTCTTTGTGGGTTCTCCATCTTCCCAGCTCTATTCGACGCGAACTTTTCAATAAATGCTTATGCCATGAAAACAACATGGCTTCCGTGAGAGGTTCCTCCCAACTATCTCGCACCGCGATCATGAGTTCCGCCGCTCCTTCCGAGGCACGATCCCGCACCCGTTGGAGCGGATCGTTCAACCCAAGCTGATTTCTTATCGAAGACATTACGTCCTGTCGCCGGAGGTATTCCCCCTCGATCTGGGAAGTCTTCATCGCCTCTGCCAACATGCTTTGAACCATTGCTTCGATCCGGTCGGTTTCTGGTAAGCCTTTTAGCATTCCGGTGATTTGTCCGGCTTTGTCGGCAAATGCGATGAGATCACCTTCGAGGTCCGCGAGGTCGTAATTAAAATTGGGCCAATCCGATCGTTGCCAATTATAATGCATGAGCCGAATAAACGAATTAAACGGCTCAATTTAAAGATTATAATGAGCCGTTTAAATGAAATAATCGGCTCATTGCCTTCGGGTAGCCATAATCCCTTGGCCAGAAATTCAGCTTTCGCTCAGAGCTGAAACCAACAGGCAATCACAAGGGCACGAAATCCATGGCCAGGCCACCCACCATCTTGGGCCCGATTTGCCGGACCAGCTTTCGATGTTCGGGGTGTTCTTCGTAGACCTGCAAATCTTCCTCCCTCTCGAAAATCGAGACTTGGGCATAATGATAGCCTCTATTCCTTCCAGAGGTGTCTTTTCCTATGAGAAACTCCTTCAGGACCGGGATTTTTGCTTTCAAGCCGGCCAGTTGTTTCATGAGGTCGGCAATTTCATCCTCGGATACCTCCGGCTTGAATTGAAATAGGAATACGTGAACGAACATCCCTTCGTGATGCGCGGCCGCTGCAACACTCGACAGACCCAGAAATGCCAAACTACCCGTTTGCAGAAATTTTCGCCTCGTGTTGTCCATGGTTCAATTGAGTAAGGGTTACGCTCTTCGACGAAGTTGATGAATCCGGGCAAGTATGCGGATAGCTAGCGATTCTGCAACCAAAGAAGAGGGGCCCAAGCCCGAATATATCACAAAATCCGTAGCGAGCGAACGAAGATCAAATGCACCGTTGCTAATTCCTCATTCTCCTCTGTGCCCTTGTACCTCCGTGCCTATGTGCCTTTCTTTCCCAGCATCCAGAATCCAGAATCAAGCACCCAGCACCTCAACACATCCGTACCCATCCGTGCAATCCGTGGTTAACCTCAGCATCTTTATCCGGATCAAGGGAGGTGTTTCTTGAAAAACTCCAAGGTACGATTCCAGGCCAATTCGGCGTTTTCCGGGTCGTAACGGCCGGTCGAGTCGTTGTGAAATCCGTGATTGGCATTGGCATACATATGCATGGCGTAATCGCTTCCATTGGCTTTCAAATCGGCTTCATATTCGGGCCAACTGCTATTGACCCGCCTATCCAATTCAGCCAGTTGAATCAACAGCGGCGCCTTGATGTTCTTGCGCAACCCCTTGGCTGCCGGAGTTCCGTAGAAGGGTACACCGGCATTCAGGGTATCGGGGATGACCGCCGCCAGCATATTGACCACGTAGCCGCCGAAACAGAACCCGACCGCTCCTAATTTTCCGTTGCTCGAATCATGGGATTTCAGATATTTCGCCGCCGCAATGAAGTCCTGTTCGATTTTAACCCGGTCCAGGGATCGTTGCAGGCTGCGCCCCTCATCGTCGTTGCCGGGATATCCACCGACCGGGTGAAGCGCATCCGGGGCCAAGGCGACAAAGCCCGCTTTGGCCAGGCGTCGGGCCACGTCCTTGATGTAGGGATTGAGTCCCCGATTTTCGTGAACCACCAAAACGACGGGGGCTTTACCGGATAGACCTGAAGGAGCCACCAGGTAACCCCGGCCCTCCCCGTGCCCCTGGGGTGAAGGAAAGGTAACGTAGCTGGCCTTGATTTCGGGGTCATTGAAAGAAACTTGCTCCGCTGCCACGTAATCGGGCATCAAAGCCGACAGGAGGACACCCATGGTCAAAGTCGCAGTGGCAATGGTAGACAAACGCGCCAGGAATGTTCGTCGATCGATAAAGCCGTGGGCGTACTCGTCGTACCAATCAAAGGCCTCCTGCGGTATGGGGTGGAAGGTGGCAGGTTTTGATTTTGATTCAACTGACATGTGAAATCAGGGTTGTGATGGGTGAAAAAGCGATCGTACCGGTCTCCCGTTACGATCGAATATACAAATGAGTCTGGGGCAATTCAGTAAGGGCCAATAAAACCTGGGTCAATGCCAATGTGCCTCGTTAAAGCCCATATTCCAACTCCCAAACTTCGGCTTTCCCGGTACTTATGGAGAACGAAAATGCAATATCTCAAGTCCCAAGGTAACTATTTCCCCCCCATAATGGTTATTCTGTAACAGGAGTTTCCCATTACATTTAATTACCTTATCTCAAGTATGAAATCATATGATTGCAGAAGCTGGCTGGGCTTCGGATCCCTTTTGTGCCTGGGTACGGTTTACGGCCACGAAATACCTCATTTTCAACACCCGCATAACCCTGAATCGGAGTATCCCGGCTCCGGCCTCCATGAGACGGGCCACGGGGCTGTTATGGCCCAGCCATTTCAGGCCTTTTCTCCGCACGTCAACACCTATTCCGACCAGGAATTTCTCTACGTAGAATCCAACAGCATGCCACATCACCCCCTGATGGTTGGCATCACAGCCTGGCAGCAGCAGGTTCCGCTGCCTCAGCCCTATGTCGGGGCAAACGCCTGGCGCATTCCCTTAAAACCAGTCCCAGCCAAATCTCACCCCGGATTAACCGGGATGCTATACGAGAAATTGCTGGCTTGGCACGAAGCCACCGATGCTCCCCGACCTACGAAACTCAACCCCAATTACGATCCCAAGGCCCGCCCCATAAGCGGACGGGAAAACCGCGGCAAGGGCGCCAATCGGGGTAATCGCCAAAACCGACCGAACCAACGGCGATGAAACCAATACAATTATGGGTTACACTATTTCTCGCGGCAGTTAATTGCAGCGCCCAACAACCGCCGACGACGAGCCCGCCGAAGCCGAACATCATCTTCATGCTTGCCGACGACCAAGGGTGGACTGAGACGGCGGTGCAGATGCATCCGGATCTGAAGAATTCCAAAAGCGCCATCGCAGAGACTCCCAATCTCGTGAAGCTGGCCTCCCAAGGCATGCGGTTCAGTCAGGCCTATTCGCCCGCGCCGGTGTGCGCGCCTTCCCGCATCAGTCTTCAGACTGGGAAAAGCCCGGCCCAGGTCCGTTGGACCAAGGCATCCCGCTCCTATACCGCGGTTGACGGGTTTAAATTGATTCCACCCCAGAGTGTTCGGCAAATTGCCCGCGAGGAGATTACCATAGGGGAACTTCTGCAATCCTGCGGATATGCCACCGCCCATTATGGCAAATGGCACATTAGCGGTGGTGGCCCGGAGCAACATGGTTACGATGAAAGCGATGGAGACACGAGTAATGGCGATGCAGCCCCGCACAAGGGAAGCAATCCCGTAGATATTTTCGGGATGGGAAAACGGGCGGCGGCCTTTATGGCAAAACAGGTTGAAGCAAAAAAACCGTTTTTTATTCAGATGTCCTACAATGCCCTTCATTACCCGGAAAACGCCCGGCCGGACACGGTGGAAAAGTACCGAAAAAAGATACGAAATGGAAATGATCGATTGGTGGGGCGCGCCGCCATAGGCGAGAATCTGGACGAGGGTATCGGCCTGCTCATGCAAACAGTGGATTCACTGGGCATCGCCGGTAACACTTATGTAATCCATATGTCCGACAATGGCGGTGGCGGACGCGGCGGCAATCCACTGCGCGGCGGGAAAGGCGATGTCTGGGAAGGAGGCATCCGCGTGCCGCTTATTATCAGGGGTCCCTGCATTGCAGCCGGTTCCTGGTCTCACCGGGCCGTGGTCGGTTACGACTTTTACAACACCTTTGCCGAATGGGCCGGTTACGACGAGGCGTTGCCAAAAACAATAGAAGGCGGCAGTATCACCCACTTGTTGAATGGCCAAGACCGGCCGGTCTCCCGCTCACGGGAAGGTCTGGTATTTCACTTTCCCCACTACCAGGGAGACACCCCGCATTCCGCTATCTTGAAGGGAGATTATAAACTCGTCTACCACTACGAAACCGAAACCAGCCAACTTTTCAACTTGGCCGAGGACCTGGGCGAAAGATGGGACATCTCCTCTTCCAAACAGGATCTATGCCGACAACTGGAAGCAGAACTCCTGCAACGCCTGAAAGCTTTGGGAGCTGATTTTCCCGAGGTGAATCCTCTATTCGACCCCGAAAATCCTCCCACCATTCAACGTGACAGAGGGCAAAGAAACCGGGTCGCCCGCGGTAATCCGAGAAATCGCCCAGACCGGCAAAACAGGTAACGTTTCTGCTTTCCTATAAATAGAGCCTGACCCGGAATTCGGGATTTGCTCTGGCCAAGTTCGCAAAATCCCCAAAGGGACCGGCCCGAATGGCCCCTTCCTCCACAATAAATCGTGATCGTGATCGTGATCGAAAAATGCCAACTCCCGAAATATGAATGGTTCGATCAGGATCAAGATCACGATCCCGATAAACCTCAACATCTCAGCATCGTATCTGCGTTCATCTGCGCTATCTGCGGTTAATCCCCCTCCAGCATCCGGAATCGAGCGCCCAGAAACCAGAACCCGACATCAGATATGTATCGCTTCGCCCGAAATGGTTGCCGCCGCCTCCATCAGGGCCTCGCTCAGAGTTGGATGAGCGTGAATGGTTTCCTGTACTTCCCGAGGGGTTGCTTCCAAATTCATGGCCAGGGTATATTCTCCGATCAACTCGGTGGCCTCGGCGCCGATGATGTGAACCCCGAGAATTTCCCCATCGGCTTCCGAGGACAGGACTTTGACGAAGCCCTCGGACGCATTGGAGGCCACGGCTTTCCCCGAGGCGGTAAAGGGAAACTTTCCCACCTTATAGGGTATGCCGGATTCCTTGATTGCCTGCTCCGTCAGGCCGATGGAGGCCACCTGGGGCAGACAATAGGTGCAGGCCGGAAATAAAGTGACGCGTTTGGGAATTCCCGCCCCTAACATTCCGTCCACCGCTTGAAGGGCCTCATAGGTGGCCACGTGGGCCAACCAGGGAGGACCGATGATATCCCCGGCGGCGTAAATCCCAGCAACATTGGTCTGATAACGGTCATCCACTTTCAAATAGCCGCCGGATTTCTCCAGCTCAACCCCGGGAGAAAGGGCGCCCTCCAGATTGGGAACCACCCCTATGGCCGAGAGCACGGCATCGACCTCCACCGATTTGACCTTGGCCCCCTTGACCAGATCGGCCCGGACAACATCTTCCATTACCGCCAAGTTTTCCACCCGGGTCCGGGTGTGGACCCCGATCCCCTGGCGTTTGAAGGAACGGCCCAGATACCGGGATACTTCCACGTCTTCCATGGGCAATAAATGCGGTAATATCTCAACCAGGATCACCTTCGAACCGAGTGCTTTGAAAAAGTAGGAAAACTCCACCCCGATAGCGCCTGCGCCTACCACCAACAATCGATCCGGCCGGTCCTTCCGGGCCAGGACCTCCCGGGAAGTCATCACTTTCTTTCCATCCAGCTCCAACCCGGGCAAAGGGCGCATTTTACACCCGATAGCCAGAAGTATCCGGCGGGTGTGGAGCACTTTTCCGGTGTCCGCTCCCTCCCTGATTTTCACCATCCCGGGCCCAACGACTTCCCCGCGGCCACGCAGGTGGTCGACCTTGTTCTTGCGGAACAGATACTCGATCCCCAGGGCCATTCGATCGGCAATGGCGCGGGACCGGCCCATGACCTTCTCGAAATCAAAACCCACCTTTTCCGCATTGAGCCCGAAATCAGCCGCATGAAGCATTTTCTGATAAAGCTCCGCGCTCTGCAGTAAGGCCTTGGATGGAATACACCCCCAGTTCAGACAGGTTCCTCCGGGGCGCTCCATCTCCACGCAGGCCACCTTCTTTCCCAATTGCCCCGCGCGAATGGCCCCGGCATAGCCGGCCGGACCACCTCCAATGACCACCAAATCGTATTCCAATCTTTCTGCCATGACCTATCTTTAAGGGGAGCCGACATTTTAAGGTCTATCCCCAAAATACAAGGGAGAAGTATGCACTGTTAGTTGATTTGACATCCTCGTGGTTCATCCGGAATGTCCCTCAAAGTGGCCCGCGCCAAGCGCTCTTCACCACAATTGATTTCACCCAAGCAATTTCTTAACCGCCAGACCTGGATTGGAGGCGCCCTGAAAAATATGATGAGCTTGAAAATTTACGAAATGGAACACAGCCCTTATTGCATACCCATCACCCAGGCACTGACCGCCCTGGGAGTCGATTTTGAGCGGTTGGCCGTTCCGAATTGGGATCGCAGCGCCGTCATCCAAGCGACCAGGGGGGCTTACTATCAAGTGCCCGTCCTCCAACACGAAGATAAGGTGATCTACGAGAGCAGCGATAAGAGCCTCGATATCGCCCATTATATTGATACTGAATATGCCCATGGGCGACTTTTTCCAGAGGACTCCGCCGGTCTGCAGGAAATCCTGGTGGAACACATCGAAAACGAATTGGAGAGTTATACTTTTCGACTCTGTGACATCCATTACCTGCCGGCCATCGATGATCTGGTCGGCCGGACCATGGCCGTACGGCATAAGGAACGTCGATTTGGCCGCGATTGTGTCGATCGATGGCGAGCCGACAAAATGAACCTCAAGATGGAACTCGACCGGCTCCTGGCCCGCTTCGATCAAACCCTCCGACATCGGGAATTTCTTTTGGGAACGATTCCGCAGTACGTTGATTTTGCGCTCTTGGGTGTCCTCGAAAACTATACTTACCGGGGCTACAATAAACTGGCGCAGGATCAGGATGCCCTTGCCGCCTGGGTGGAGCGGATCCGGGAATATCGTTACCGCTAGATCGTTTGGCGGTGGTGTTGGTGGTTGTTCACCAGAGACAACTGGCTGCTGGATTAGTGAACCATTCGGGTAATCGGTTCTGATTACATTTTGCCCTTTGACAGGGATCCCGACTTCATTTTCAATAAATTTGTCTTGATCGCCCCCATATTCACCGTAAATAAGGGGGTGTGTATGACAGAAAGTTTGTAGCACCGCCTTTAGCCTATTTCTTATTCGGCCCGCGAGGGACGGGCAAGAGCACCTGGGTCCGTGGTCATTACCCGGAGGCTTACCTTATCGACCTTCTTCCAACCCAAAACGCGCTGAGCTATCAGCGAAATCCGGGTAAAATCATCCAGGAAACGCTGGCGCTGAATAAGGATCGATGGGTGGTCCTCGACGAGATACAAAGAGTTCCCGAGTTATTGGATGATGTTCACTCTCTCATGGAAAACCATGGACACCGACGATTCGTATTGACGGGATCATCGGCAAGAAAGCTAAAGAGAGGGGTCTCAAATCTTTTGGCTGGACGAGCGATTACCCGGCATCTCTTTCCTTTGAACGCCTCTGAAGTCAATTTCTCAATACCGCCCGAGGAAGTCCTCCCCTACGGCAACCTGCCGGGAAGAATCAATCTTCATCAACAAGAGCATTTTGAAGACTTTCTAATCACCTATGTCGACACCTACATTACCGAGGAAATAAAATACGAAGGCCTGGTCAGAAATATTGGCAGTTTGGCCCGTTTTCTTGACGTGGCTGCGTTGGCCGCCGGAACACAAATCAATATTACCGGTTTGGCCCGCGATGCGGGAATAAGCCGTGATACGGTGCGTGGATATTTTTCCATTTTTGAGGATACGCTGTTGGGTTCATGGCTTCCCGCCTACCGTCCGCGGGCCAAGGTCAAGGAGGTGGTCAGCCCAAAGTTCTATTGGTTCGATTCAGGGGTTCTCAATGCAGCTGCCGGAGCATTCCGACAACCCATGCCAAGCGACTGGCAAGGAGTGCTGTTTGAACATTGGATCCATCACGAGATCAGGTCTTATCTCGATTATACACGTTCCAGAGGATCCTTGGGATTTTGGCGTACACCAAGCGGTACCGAGATAGACTTCGTTTGGTGGTATGGCGATGACCTTGTGGCCATCGAAGCAAAACCATCCAAAGTGGTCCGGTCTCCTGTTGTAAAAAGCATCCGGTCCTTATCGAAACACTTGAAATTGAGGGCCAGCTACGTGGTCTACCTCGGTGAGAAGGAACTGCGCATGGGAGATACCTGGGTACTTCCGGCTACCAGTTTCCTGAGGAGACTGCACGGGGGAGAAATCCTTGGAACAGCCTGAACCAATCCTCAATCCTCGGACTGGCTCAGCCTCAACTGTTCTTTGAGCTCCTTCCAATAAGCGAGCCGTTCCGCAATAAATTTTTCCCGCCCGGAACTACCCGGAGTATAGAATTGTTTGTTTTCCAGCAGGTAATCCTGTCCCGAAATGGCTTCGGGGAACTTGTGACTGTAAAGGTAACCCTTGCCCAGGTCCAAGGCCTTGGCTGCCTTGCCGTGGCTATCTTTCAACCAGGCAGGCACCTCCTGTACGGGCCGGTTGGCGATTTCGCGCTTCACCCTTCCCAGGGCGACTGTGGCGGTATTGCTCTTCGGGGCTGTGGCCAGGTAAATGACCGCATGGGCCAAATTCAGTTCGCATTCCGGCCGGCCGATGAATTCGCAAGCTTCTTTGGCTGCCACCGCCAGTGGAAGAGCCATCGGGTCGGCCAGTCCCACGTCCTCGCTGGCCAGGATTATCAACCTCCTGGCGATAAATCTCGGGTCTTCCCCCCCTGCCAGCATTTTGGCCATCCAGTACAAGGCCGCGTCCGGATCGCCTCCACGCATGCTCTTTATCAAGGCGGAAGCCGAATTGTAGTGTTCATCTTCATCGGAATCGTAGCGGATCTGACGTTCCTGGGCAAAAGCTTCCAGATCGGCCGGGGTCAGCTCATGTCCCGGATCCACACTCAGGACCAGGACTTCCAAGGCATTCAAGGCGCGCCGCAAATCCCCGTCACACAGGCGGGCCAGGAACTTCAGCACCCCCTCATCCGCTTTCACCCCCGTGGGGCCCAAACCCCGCGATTTGTCCTCCATTGCCCGCACCAAGGCCAGAATCACCTCCCCTTCAGTCAGCGGTTCGAGATGGAAGAGATGACTTCGGCTCAAAAGTGGAGCGATGATGTAGAAACCGGGATTGTGAGTGGTGGCGCCGATCAAACGGATATTTCCCTCTTCCACATCGGGAAGCAGGAGATCCTGCTGCGCTTTGTTGAAACGGTGGAGTTCGTCGATAAACAATACGGTGCGACTGGATGGATGCCGGCGAGCATCGTTCAACTGCTGCCGAAGCTCCGCCACATTGGACATTACCGCGTTGATCCGCACGAATCGACTCCGCGTCGTTGCGGCGATGACATGGGCTAATGAGGTCTTGCCGGAACCGGGAGGTCCCCAAAAAAGCAGACTGCCGAACCGGTCCGTTTCGATCAGCTTGCGCAGCAATGAATGCGGCCTGAGCAAGTGCTCCTGCCCGATTATGTCCTCCAATGCAACCGGACGCATGCGTGCGGCCAACGGTTTGACAGCCGGGTTATTCCCATCCGGCAATTGCGAATCAAAGAGGAAGGACTGAAACGAATCGGCCATTCTAGACCTTTCTATCGGGGCAGAAACGCCGCTGCAAACCAAACTTGAACCGTCCTGGGAACAGAAAGTGTTTTACACCCGGAGCCTTATTCGACCATCTCTTACCGGAGATCCATGGCCGCCCCCTCCTATAGGACCCCCTTGTTGTGGATCCTCCTCCCCCTGATTGCCGGTTACACCCTGGGGCACCACCTGCCTGAAATCGCGCCCCTGATTCCCCTTTCCCTCGGAGTTGCCGCTTTGGGGGGAGCCGCCTGGTCCCTTTGCTTCAGACGGGAAAGCGCTCTGCTCCTGATTTGGCCGATTGTCTTTACCCTGGGCATGCTCTCCGTTTCCCTGGCCTACTTCCAGAAAATCCACCACACTCCGGAGGCCTGGACCCAACTGCCTCAGCGGGAAGCTATTCTCACCCTGAAAGTAAAACGCCTCTATGACGGGGGCCGTCCCGAACTGGCCCGGGGGATCGCTGAAATAACCGGGACTCAATCTCACATGACCGACTTGGTCGGACACGAGCTCTACTTCTCCATCCGGCATGAGGATCAATTCATCTATCGCGGTTCCCGGCTGAAGGCCCGTGGCGTTTTGCGCTACCTTCCTTCGGGCGAAATCACATCCTCTTTCGAAAAAGGTCTTCTCAACCGGAACATACCCCTGATTTTCAGGCGGGCCTCTCTCCTCCAACCGCCGGAAGTAGGAACGATCAAGGAAATCCTTACGGCCCGTCTCAGGGCGAAATGCACCGGTCTTTTGGGTAAGGGCATCGAAAATTATCCGGATTCAATAGCGGTATATCGCGCCATGATGCTGGGGATAAAGGGCGAATTGAACACCGAGGACAAACGACTCTTTCTCAAGACGGGCACCTTGCATCTGTTCGCCATCAGCGGTCTTCACGTGGGAATCGTCGCCCTTTGCCTGGCGGGGATACTCAACCTTCTGAGAGTCCCCGCCAAGGTGTCCGTGGCAATTGGATTGGCCCTGGTCTACGTATATGTGGAAATCACCGGAGCCAATCCATCGGCGGTGAGAGCCTTCGCCATGACCGCCTTCTTTTGGGCAGGTCACTCGATAGCCCGTCAAATGCCCCCCTTCCAGGCCCTGGCCGCATCAGCCGTAATCGTATTGCTGCTGCAACCCTCCCAATTGTTTTCCCCCGGGTTTCAACTCTCCTATTCTGTGGTAACGGGAATCCTCCTTTGGGGCATGCCCCTGCACGGAATGGTGCGGGACCGTCTTTACGCCGCTCAACCCCTGAAGAGTCGCTTCCAAAGCAAGGGCCAAAGCCGGTTCTTCAAAGTCCTGGATATTATTTTGGGCGCCCTCACTATCAGCCTTGCCGCCTTTCTGGCCAGCGCCCCCTTGAGCATCCTCTATTTCGGCATTTTCCCTCCCCCGGCTATTTTGTTGAACCTGATCCTGGTTCCGGCTGCCACCCTTGTGATCGTTTCGGGGATGTTGTCGCTCATCTTCGGTCTGATCGGGATGGAATTTTTGAGCGTCTTCTTCAACCACGGTCCCCTGACCCTTATCATTCCGACCGAAAAGATGCTGGAAGGCCTGGTTGACATACCGGGCCTCTTTTTCGACTTGCGCTGGATCCGGGAACCCCTGGGTTTCCTGACCCTTTTCATTTACCTGGGTTCGATCCTATGCGGCCATGCCTTGCGCCTTTCCAAACTGAAACTGTTGGCCATTCCCGTTGCCTCTCTGGCAATTATGCTTTGCATCAACGCCCTCAGCCTTCAACTATGGTCGTCCCCATCATGAAATCCGCTTACGAACTAGCCATGGAGCGTCTCAAAGTCTCCGACCCAACCGAAACGGTCCAACTCACTGATGATCAAAAAGAGGAGTTGGCCGACATCGACAACAAGTACAAGGCAAAGATTGCCGCACAAAGGATCTCCTTCCATCAAAAGATAAACCAAGCCCAATCGGGCGGGGATTTTTCTGCCGTGACTACGTTGCGGGAAGAATTGAGTTCAGCCCTTAAAAAATTGGAGAGCGAGCGCGAGTCGGCCAAAAACCTTGTCCGGCAGGGCAAGCAGTTGAGGGGCTAACCGCCCCCCGCCGGCCTGATCCGGTTGCGCTTGTAAACGAGCCGATTGAACCCCTTCAGGGTCAATGGATTGAGGACTATTACAAAATACCTGTTTACCTCGGGCGAGCGAACGGGTTTACCCGATTCCCACTTTTTTTTGTGCCAAGCCGACAATTCCCCCTCGGGCTGTTTAACCGGTGGCTGAATTTCGGGGAGGGATAATAATGCTTCACCAGGCCGTTTGGTCCGGGAACTCGGATTGGGCCAAGCCCGGTAGAGTTGAGGGACCGGCCTTTCCGGAGACGCATCCGGAATTACTTTTCTTGCCTTGAATGCTTTGCCCTTCAACTCGCTTCTTTGCGGATCCTCCGGTTTCAATTTTTTAACATCCCCCCTCGCCGGAATCCCGACCAGAAACAGAAGCGCTATGAAAAAATTCAATCTCACCAGTGTCATGCACTGTTAATGTGTTCACACAACCAACGGACTTTTTCAAAGTCTGAATTGTCCTTCAGGAAATTTTAATGCTTGGAGGGATTAACCACAGAGGTCTCAGAAAACACAGAGGGAGGAGAGGGAGGAAATAGGAATTTTGTTTTTTGAGGCTATTTCGTCGACCCTGAAAAACCTTGAACATCATCACTCCCCTGTCTCTCCATCCCTCCATCCCTCCATTTCTCCATTCCTAATTCCTAATTGGCGCCCCCTGGCGCCTCTGTGTCCTCTGAGTTCTCTGTGGTGATTTATTTGATGGACGCCACACTGCCTGCAATTACTCCGGTTCGGCCGTTCCCTCGGTCACCCATTGGCGCGCTTCCGGAACGTGCTCGTAAAACTTGTGCAGGACGTTATGCAAATGCTCGGCATAACGAAAGTGGGCCCCCATTCCAGTGCGCAATTCGGCCTCATAAACAAATTTGTCCGCTTGGGTATTATGCTCGAAGGGTGTCTGCGAACCCAGCAACAACCCGTAGACATAGGCGGGGGATTTAAGCTTCATCAGGGCGTGGAGGAGTTTCTTTTGCCGGTGTAACAATTCGGAGTGGTCGCGGGGGTCTACCTCAGGCGGCAAGAAAAACCCATTTTGAATGAGTGGGGTAAACCTGTGCCCGGTGCGGTGTCGGTTCAGGTCGCGCAGCTCGGCAATGGCCATGTTATTCCAGGCAAATCCTACCCGCATGCGGCGAATGGCCGTGCCACAACGGCCATAGCGGTTGGAACGGTGCTTCAATGCTTCCTCGATTTTTTGCCCCTCCGGTAAAAATTCCGGGGCCTCCGTATCAATTTTCACCCACACCTGATCCGGGCGATTTTCCATGGAAAGGGTCTCTCGGCCCAATTTCAGGCTGTATTCCAATTCCTGCCGCGCCTGCTCCCGGTAAGAAAATTCGGAATGACTGTGCTTTACCAAACGCGGGGAAAACTTGGTCAATTCACCGCGTAAAGCCTCGGCACAACGGTGCGCCTCCCCCTGGGGAAGCGATTCGATGTGCTTTATGGTCTCCGTCCACATCCGCGAACTCATGACCAAGGCCAGATTGGTTTTTGTGGCGAAGGGAATAAAATACCGCGCCCGATCCAGGGCGTAATTTTTGCGAATCCGCTTTTTCACCAGTGGCTTTGCCTTATCTGGATAGCGAACCTTTTCCGGATGGGCTTCAGCCAATGCTTCGAGCCGGTTGTATTCCCGGAAATATGCGCCAAAGCAATCCAACATCAAGGAGCGCCAGTCGGCCGCGAGAGCGGGCGGAATTCCCAGAATCTCCGGTTCCGGAAGGCCGCTTTCCTTCAGGCTGATATAACGGGTGCTGGACTCCTGCCCATCCGCCATCTGCGCTATCTCGAACAACTTGTAGGCCAACCACATGGATACGTCGTCAATGGCCATGGCAATACCGCCGGTCAGTCCCGCGATGGAGGCGTGGCCGTAATCGACAAACTTCAGAATACGGTCAATCGAGGCCCCCGGTTTATCCAAATCAACTTTCTTGAGAATATTCTCCAGCCCGATATTGCTGCGCGAATAGCGGGCCAGAACAGAGGCCAGCAATTCGGGTGTCAGTTTCGGATTTTCTTGGGCAGCTCGGGGTGAAACCAGGGCGATTCCAGTAACTTTCATGAAACGCAATCCAGCCTAGAAGTTCGCCTCTCCAGGGCGAGAACATTTCTTTTTCCTGGTTACCCGTTCGTGACCGCTGTCCCAGCACCCAGCATCCAGGAATTGACTCTCGCAAAGAGCGCTAAGCAACGCAAAGAGGGAAGGCGAGGCGCCGGAGGGCGCTCCACCCCTCCTCTGTGTCTCTGGGTCCTCTGTGGTTAATTCCTTCTCCCTCTCAGTACCTCGGAATCTCAGCATCTCAGAATCTCTATTCAATTCCCCATTCCTAATTCCTAATTCGCGCGCCTTGGCGCGCTTTGGGGTCATACCAATGAGAGATTTAAGGATTGACCCCTCGACTCCTTCAAAAATGAATCCCCGGTGAACCATGAAACTCAAATCACTGTTATTCCCCATCGCCCTTTCTGTGGCAGCCGTCTGCCCATCAGCCTCGGGTGGGTCCCCTGCCACCATCACAATGAAATCTTTTGGCCAGACAGAAAACGGCACGGAAACCACCCTCTACTCTTTGACCAACGCCAACGGAATAAAGGCGGACATAACCAATTATGGAGGAATCGTGGTTCGGCTCTTGGTTCCGGACCGCTACGGCAATATGGACGACGTGGTCCTGGGTTATAACACCCTCGATGAATATTTGCGGGATTCGCCCTACTTCGGATGCATCGTCGGAAGGGTGGGAAATCGCATCGCCGAGGGAAAGTTCGAACTCGACGGCAAAACCTATGAACTGGTCACTAACAACTTTCCCGCCGATATCCCATGTCACCTCCACGGCGGTACGGTAGGATTCGACAAAGTCGTTTGGCAGGCCGAACCGTTTTTGGAAAATAATACGCCGGGCCTGAAGCTTCAATACCTGAGCAAAGACGGGGAGGAAGGGTATCCCGGCAATCTGGACGTCACGGTGTGGTACCGTTTGACCAATGACAATGCTCTCCAAATCGACTACTTGGCCACTACTGATAAAGCCACCCCGGTCAACCTGACAAATCACTCCTATTTCAATCTCAAGGGGGAAGGCGCCGGCGATATTCTCGGTCACGTCGTGACGCTGAACGCGGCAAATCATACCCCCGTCAACCCGGGCCTTATCCCCACCGGCGTAATCGCTCCGGTAACCGGCACGCCCTTCGATTTCACTACCCCTCACTCTATCGGCGATCGGATAGACGCCGAAGATGAGCAGATTAAATTTGGCGCGGGATACGATCACAACTGGGTATTGGATAACCAGGACGGCGATCTCGCTTTGGCCTCAATCGTCTTCGAGCCCGTCAAAGGTCGTTTAATGGAGGTTTGGACCACCGAACCCGGAGTCCAGTTTTACTGCGGCAATTTTCTCGATGGTTCACTCATTGGAAAATCCGGCCGACCCTACCATCGCCGCAATGGATTCTGCCTGGAAACACAACACTATCCGGATTCGGTCAATCAGCCAAATTTTCCCACCACCATTCTGAGACCGGGAGAAAAATACCAATCCACTACCCTGTTTCGGTTCAGCGCCCGCTAAAAAAGGTATATCTTTTGGGGAGCATACCTCATGTCACTTCGAAACGCCCTTTAGCCCTCCCGCCCCATTTAACCGCCTGGACGCGACTACTGGGTCAGGGCTGAATGGAGATTGAGAGAACTGTAGGAGGGGGTTTATCCCCCGATTCTCCAAATGGCCTCACCGCAATCGGGGGATAAACCCCCTCCTACAGTTTCGTAATAGGTTATCACTAAAACATCCATGCGAACGATTGTTTAAGATACCTGAGTAGCTACCTGTTTGTCATATACTCGAGCTGATCGACCGAGCTGAGGTTAGCCCGTACCAGGTTCGAATGGCTGTAATCCATGGTTACCTTTGCTATTGCATATTTTCCGTCAACTCACACACTTTTTCTACCAACAGAGTTCAAGACTACTCCGCTTTATGAAAAGAAGAGATTTCATCAAATCCACCGCAGTGGCGTTGAGCACGTCCACTTTACTGAATAACCTCACCCTGGCCGCTCCAATTGCCACGGGTAAGTCCGACAGGCTGGGACCATTGCTTCCCATGCGACCGTTGGGAAAAACCGGAGAAAAGCTGACCCTATTCTGCCTGGGGGGCGCCCATGTCGGCCGAATGGAGGAAGCGGCGGCCCAAAGGCAGATCGAATATGCCTTGGAGCAAGGGGTGCGATTCTTTGACAATGCTTACATATATTCCCGGGGACGGGCCGAGGAATACTACGGAAAATTTCTTTGCCCAAAATACCGGGAGGACGTGTATGTCATGACAAAGGCCAACGCGAACACCGCTGAAGAGGTGGAAAACCAGGTCAACACTTCCCTCGAACGAATGAAAACCGATTATATCGATCTGCTTTATGTGCACATGATCGCCAGTATTGAAGATGTGGATACGCGGGTCAGAAATGGCTGTTTGGATATGGTGCGCAAGTTCCAGGAGGAGGGTAAGGTCCGTCATCTGGGAGTATCCTGTCATACCAATGTGGGCGCCGCTTTGCATTTTCTCGACCTGATCAAAGAGGATGATTTTATCTGTTGCCTGCAATCGCCCATTAATGCGGTCGACGCGGCCACACCCGGAAACAGTTTTACTCGGATGGTTCTGCCCGAAGTGGTTAAACGCGGCCACTCCCACATTGCCATGAAAACGCTGGGAGGCGGTGGCCTGGTTGGCGGTTCCATGTCCGGAAACCGAAAACCACCGGAATTGATTACCATACCAGACAGAATATCCCTCGAAGAAAATTTTCATTTCGTCCTTTCACAACCGATTACCTCCTGGGTGAGCGGCACGGATAGTCTGGAACAACTGAAACAAAATATAGGGATCGCCCGAAGTTTCTCTCAACTCACGGAAGGCGACAAAAAAGCGATTGTGCAAAAGGTGGCCGGTTTGCATACCGACAAATTGGTGGAATCCTACAAAACGGAAACGGCCTGATTGCGGGGTTCTTTCGAGCCTGCCGGAAAGACGTCAGGTCTTCCCCCATGATGGAATTACCACGTTCTTTCCTTGAGCAATTCCTGAATTTGCTCTTTTGGGACCGGTAATTCGTCCATGTGGTCGTTCAGCCATTGTGAGAAATCCTTTTCGATTTCATCCGTCCATCGATCATCAATTTGCCCAGCGGTATAGACACCCGCCTTCAACCTTTCGAATCCGAAGGTGTCGCGTAAGCGGATGAGTTCAGCCGTCTTGACGACTTTTTCAGCCAGGTGAGCAGGCACGACAATCACCCCTTCCCGCTTGCCCAGAATAACATCACCAGGCATAACCGTCACATTACCTATATTGATAGGAATGTTGATCCCGGTGATCATGGAGGCCCAATAAAAACCAGGGTTCCATCCTCGAACAAAACCATTAAATCCCTCTATCCGTTCGAGTTGCTCCAGATCGCGGGCCACACCGTTAAACAATACCCCGTTGCCCGACTTGGCATGGATGGTAGTGCCCAGGCTGGCGCCGATGATGGGCCCACCTTCAACCCGTCCGTAAATGTCGGCCACGTAGACATCGCCTGGAACCAGCATATCGATCGGCCATGAGACCTGATCTCCGATGCGTCCGGCATCGTCTCCCATTTCATTGATGACGTCGTTCGCAACTTTTCGCAGCGGCATGTACTGGACCGTCATGGCGCGACCGCAGAGGGTTTCGCCCGGATGCACATGTTCCCAGCCTGCCTCGAACTGGTAGTGGTAGCCTTCATTCCTCAAAACAACCCAGGCAGCTTCAATATCCACCGCCTTCATTCGCTCGATAATACTGTCCGAAACCTTGGGCCTGCCATCGGCGAATCGTTCTCCCTTCCATTCAGGAGTAAAGTGAATCATTTCCTCCCTGGTCATCCCCAGAGGCATACTCCAGGACAATTGGGCCAAAGCCGTTAAAGTGAGAAAAGCGAGGAGAAGGACTTTGATTTGATGTATATTCATAATGTTATAAAGGTAAGGGTAACGTCTGATTTGCATTATGGGTACAAAGAAGCCTCCAGGGCAACATCGGTGTGTCCGGATAACGGTTCACAATTCGGGGTGTATCGCCACTGATCGGACCCCGAACTTCGTGCCGAGTCATATGAGACGCTTTTCCGGATTGTGTTGGCGGGGGTTTTAGAGTTGGTTCGGGAAGGAGTCATTGGTCCAGGGAAGGCGTAACCTGACCGGTCAATACTTCAATGCCAGGGCGGACCCGGCAACCCTAGCCTGAAATTGCAGTGGATAAGAACGCCAAAGAAAAACAATCGCAAACAGACCCGAAAGCCGGTTACCAGATCGGCCAGGACAACCTCCGGAAATTCGGCCTGGATATCAACGCACCGGTATTCCTGACCTCCAGCCTGACCATCGTCATTTTCGTTCTGGTGACGCTCGTGTTTCCGAAACGGGCGACGGTTGTCTTTGAGAATCTCCGCCTTTGGATGACCTCGCACTTGGACTGGGTGTTCCTGCTTACCAGCAGCCTTCTTGTGCTGTTTTGTTTGTACCTGATCGTCTCACCGCTTGGCAGGATTCGCCTCGGTGGGAAGAATGCGGTGCCGGATTACTCGACTGCAACCTGGATTGCCATGCTCTTTTCAGCCGGCTTGGCCATCGGGCTCGTCTATTTCGGGGTAGCCGAGCCAATACACCATTTTCAGCAGCCGCCCTTCAACATGCCCAAGGTTTACGATGCTCAGCTTCCATCACCCGGCTTCGATGATCCGGACGTTCAAGCCACCTGGGATATCAGCCTTGCGGCGATAACATTCCACTGGGGACTCCATGGATGGGCGGGTTACGCTGTTGTTGGGCTCGCCCTCGCATATTTCACCTATAACCGGGGGCTGCCGCTCGCACTGCGCTCAGCGTTTTATCCCCTTCTGGGCAATCGCATTTGGGGTTGGCCCGGCCACATAATCGATACCCTTGCCGTTTTTGCCACCTTGTTCGGGCTCGCGCCTTCCCTGGGGCTCGGCGTGGAACAGGTCACATCAGGACTCAACTACCTGTTCGACATCCCCGCCAACAACACCACCAAGGTGGCTCTGATCATGCTGATTACCGCCATCGCTACGGCTTCCGTCCTGAGTGGAATCAATGTGGGCATCAAACGGCTCAGCCAAATCAATATCTGCATAACCGCGGCATTGTTCCTCTTCGTCCTCGTGGTCGGCCCGACCGGCGTGATTTTCAGCAGTTTTTTCAGAGGGCTCGGCGCCTATGTAATGGAAGTTGTGCCCTTCAGCAATTGGGTTGGGCGCACCGACACCTACTTCATCCACGACTGGTCGGCATTCCAATTGGCATGGTGGATTGCCTGGGGTCCGTTTGTTGGAACGTTCATCGCCCGCATCTCAAAGGGACGCACCGTTCGTCAGTTTATGCTCTGTGTTCTGATCCTGCCAACGTTGATCTCTCTGTTGTGGATGAGTACTTTTGGCGGCACTGCCATCTACCAATTCCTCACCCATGGCTACACCGGCGTGATGGAAAGCGTGGCGGCAGGGTCGTATGAGCTCGCCCTCTTTAAAATGTTTGAGCGCCTCCCTTTTACAAAACTCGCTTCATTCGTCAGTATTGTCCTGTTAATCATCTTTTTCATCACATCGTCGGATTCGGGCTCTTTGGTTGTCGATACCATCACAGCCGGCGGAAAGCTGCACGCTCCCGTAATCCAACGGGTGTTCTGGTGCACTGCAGAAGGGTTTGTGGCCATGGCCCTCTTGCTCGGAGGCGGGTTAAAAGCGTTGCAGACAGCGGCGCTTACCTCGGGCTTTCCCTTTTCCCTGGTAATCCTGGGAATGGGAATTTGCACATGGTTGGCCCTTCGGAAAGGGGTGGATTAAGCCCTGTCCGGAGCATCCCCTAACCCGCATTTCTCACAAAATCCGTAGCGAGCGAACGAAGATCGAGCTGCCAAACCTACATCCACTTGGGAATTTGCGGAAGGGCATGGAAGTGCCGGTCGAAGGTGAGGAGCATCGCGTCGCTTTGCAGGGTAATGGATGCGATCCAAAGATCGTTAATGGGGATGGGAGTTCCTTTCCCGCGCAGGTAGGAAAACAGGCGGGCATATATATAACAGGTGTTTTCATTGGGGCTCATTATCGAAACCCGATCGGAATTGAGAAAACGCTGGAGCGCCTGTTCGTTTTCGTCGCCTCTCGTTCCCACCGCGAAACCTGCCCGAAGTTCGGCAATCACCATGAGCGGAAGAATGATTTGATCGGCCTTTTGGAGGGCATCGACCGCCGCCCCATTGTTTTTGCAGAATGCAATGTAGGCGCTGGTGTCGACCGCCAGTCTCATTTCCAGTCGCCCGGGTCGATCTTGTCAAAGGCCTTTACCGCGTTTTCAAAGGCCTTGTCCGTTTTCCAGGATCCTGCCAATTCATCCAGATCATGGTAGCGGGAAGCGTCTTCACCAACGCTACCAGCCAGGGAATCGATAATCACCTGATTCAGGCTCTTGCCTTTCAGCTTTGCCTTGCGCCGAAGCGCTTCGTCCACCCGTGGCGGTACCCGCCGCACAGTATATTGACTTTTCTTCATGCCTGCAGTGCATGCCTGAAATGTAGGCAAAAGCCAAGCAAAAACCCAAACCCCCCCTTGTCTCCCGATCACTTCCAGACCTGATCCCCTTCCTTCTTCGAGGTAGTCATGCATTCGAATAATTGTAGCGCCATTCGGTCTTGACCCCTTTCCTGACCGAGGTAGTCATACCTTGGAAAAGTCGCTTAACTCATGATACTTGAAACCTATTTGACCTTCGACAAGAACTGCCGAGAGGCATTTGAATGCTACCGATCGCTTTTCGGCGGTGAGTTCAGGACCCTTCAGACTTTTGCCGATGGCCCGCCCGGTTTGGGTGTTCCGGACCACGAACTCGACCTGATCATGCATGTGTCTCTGCCCATCGGTTCCAGCATTTTGATGGGAAGCGATACGAGTTCAGGATTTGGGCCGCCCCCAGTGTTTGGCAGTAATTTTGCGATCACAATCTGTCCCGACACCAAGGACGAGGCTGATCGGTTGTTCGCTGGACTGACCGAAAATGGCGCCACGATAATGCCGATGGAAGACGCCTTCTGGGGATCCTACTTTGGCATGTGCGTCGACAAATTCGGCATACGCTGGCAAATCAACTTCGAATACCCGGAGAGCTGAGCCAGGTTCTCCTTCTGCGGTTCGCTCGTTGAGGTCTCTGCCCATACTGTCAACAGCTTAAAACACCAAACAACCAGGACTGTCTCCTTTTGCGCCTATTTCCAGTCATAGGCGAGGTGGAGGAATTGGAATGCGCCGCTGTAGCTGAATGGGGTGTATGCAGTGTACCGATTGCCCACGGCGGAGGCGTTGAGAGTCTCATTCGGTTGATTGTCAAACAAGTTCTGGGCCCCGAGGGTGAGGGTGACGGACTCCCCGATAGCGCGGGAGAGGCCTGAAGGTCGAAGAGGTAGTCGCCGCTGTAGACTCTGGCGTCTCGGTAATCGTACCAGTCGTCGTAATAGCTCAAACGTCCGAAGAGCCGCCAAGGGCCGGTCTCGTGTTGTGCCGTGAGGTTCCAGCGGTTACCAGGAAGGGCTTACTGCAATTGCCGGAGCCGCACCGAGTCCAACACGTTCCGATTGAACTCGGTGGGGGTCGCCGGCCCCAAGGAAGCATTGACCGTAACGAAAATGAAAAAATTCACCTCGTTGGACCCCAGGTTGAAGCTCGCGTTCCAATCCATCCCTATGGAGGTCTGACCGCGGAGACCGGCCACCACAGAGGCGTCCCTCACCTCGCCGCCGAATTGGGGCGTGAAGCCCCCGGGGAAAATCTCTTGAAACGAGAACCAGTCGGGATCTGAAAAAACATTGTCGAGACCCGGCCGGTCGGGGACGCCGTTGACAATTATGACTTCGGGACAGCCGGCCGAACCATTGAGGATGCCTTCCTGGACGTCGAGACTGTCTCCGATAAGCAGCGTTTTGCCGCCGTCGGCGCTGTAAACCCCGGCCCGGGTATTAGGATTGCGAAAAAAGAACCCGCCGGTGACCTTCCAGTTGGCAAAATTGGTGTGTCCATACAGCTGTAGCTCGCCAAATTCACCCCCGAAGTTACCCCAGAACTTGAAATCATCTTCAATGGCGGGTGAACCCCAGATATGGGCCGGGTCAGCGACATGGGAATTGCCCGCGGATATGAGGTTCGTCGCATCGGCCCTCTGGACGCTGCGGCTAGTGTTATGTAACATAAATAATACTTTACAATTTCCAGTGGATCTGATAAGGTTCCCGGCATGAGGAAAAAAACCGCAAGAAACAGAGCCGTGGAAATTGTATTGCAAAACCACGATAAAGAACAACTGGAAGCGTGGAGCCGTTCGCGCACCCTCCCCCACGCCTTAGTGCAACGAGCACAAATCGTTTTGCTAGCCGCTCAGGGGTTGACCAATCTGCAGATCGCTGAACGGGTGCAGATGAATCGCATTAACGTTGGCAAATGGCGCCGCCGCTACGCCACCGATGGCATCGGCGGACTCTACGATCAATTGCGTTCGGGCCGACCCAGAAGCATTTCCGACGAGCAGGTGGCCGAACTGATCCACAAAACGCTCAGGCGAAAGCCCAAAACTGCCACCCATTGGAGCACTCGCACGCTGGCCGAGCAAAGCGGGGTCTCTCATATGACGGTGCATCGGGTGTGGCGTGCCTTTGGCTTACAACCCCATCGCAGCAAGAGCTTCAACTTGTCCAATGACCCGTTCTTCATTGAGAAAGTGCGCGATATCGTCGGGCTTTACCTCAATCCGCCGACCAAGGCGGTGGTCTTGTGCGTTGACGAGAAAAGTCAATGCCAAGCTTTGCAACGCACTCAGCCGGTTTTGCCGATGGGCTTGGGTTACCTTGAAGGGGTCACCCACAATTACATCCGACACGGCACGCTGACTTTGTTTGCCGCTTTGGATGTGGCTACTGGAAAGGTTATCAGTCGTTGCACCGCACGACATCGGCATCAGGAATTTCTGCAGTTTTTGCAAACCATCGAAAAGAACGTGCCCGCGGAGTTGGACGTGCACGTTATCATGGACAATTATTCCAGCCACAAGCACCAAAAGGTTCGCAACTGGTTTAAACGCCATGCGCGCTTCCAGGCCCACTTCACCCCCACTTATTCCTCCTGGCTCAATCAAGTGGAGAGATGGTTCGGGCTAATCACGCAACGGGCTATTCGCCGCGGCTCGTTTTCGAGCACCCGGCAACTGCGTGAGAAGATCGAGGCTTTCGTCAAGGAGCACAACCGAAATGCCAAGCCCTTCACCTGGACAGCAACCGCAGAGAGCATCCTGGCAAAACTGACTCGATTGTGTAATATAACTTTAGATACACCACACTAGAAGGTTAAACCACAGATTACTCTGATAAACACGGATGGTTAAAATGCCACAAATAGCACAATAGTCATAAAATGGGTCAAAAAAAGCGGATTGGAAAACCCACTCTTGTTATCGGTGCTTATCTGTGAAATCCGTGGTTTTTCTCTTCCTCCTTCGTGTCCTTCGTGAATTTTCTCTTCTCGCTCCCCTCTGTGTCCTCTGTGGTTAACCCGCATGTCTCACAAAATTCGTTGCGAGCGAACGGAGATCGAGTGCTGGTGTGGGCTTCGGGCAGAGGCGCGGATGAAGCTGGGTCGACACCCTGCGAAGTCGCCTGCTTCTGTGCGGAGCACGGGCAGGCGAATCCAGCGAAGTCCGCACCAGTGCCGATATTCCGGAGCGCAGTAGAAAATTTGTGAGAAATGCGGGTTAATTCCCTCCCAAGCCCCTAGCCGAAAACTGGGCCAATGTCCACTGGTATTCGCGCACGAGTTGGTCCACCACGTCGGCGTTAGCCAAATCCTCGGGTAGCACTTCCCAGGTGTAGGTTTCCATTTCAAAATGGCGGCACAGACCGGGCTCAACCTTAAAAAAGTCCAACGTGTCCAGGATGTGGTCGCTGGTCGGCTGCAAAGGCGGCTGGGGCAAGGCATGTAACGGGATGTGAAAATGGATGCGCCATTCTTCCGCCCTATCCCTTCCTCTGGCCCGGGCTTCCAAGGCCAAGTCCAAGTCCTCGTATCGGTGGAATCGACCGGATTTGTCCAGGGCGACCACCTGATGCAAGTAAACCTCATCGCAAAAACCCCTTAATTTTTCCAGAGCGCTTTCCGAAAACTCCGCCAACCGCAGGCCTGAACTCAGATGAACTTTGCTGAGGCGGATCCGGTTCTGGTGGAACCGCCCCAATGATTCCCTGGCCCTCTCGTATTCAACCGCCAGATGACAGGTATCGTAGTTCACGCCCAATCGACGAAGGACCCTCTCCTGTTCCCCCGGATACGAATCGAGTAAGCGGTCAAAGAAGTTTACCGTTTCTTCGCTGGTTTCAAAATATCCCAGTGGCTCCGGTTCCAGGCCGAGATGGAGATCATGGCCCGTCCTTTCGCTCAATTCGTCTATGTAGTCCACTGCCTTGGACAGGTTTTTTTCCATGGCAGAAACCTGGTCATTTCCGGTCACGAAGCGTTTGAAAGATCCCGGCAAAGTACTTACGCTTCCCTCCATGCCCTCGGGCAGGATTTCGCATAAGAGGTCGAATAACTGTTTTGTATATTCGAGCCGATTGCGTGAAGACCAATCCGGAAGATAAACCTGTTCTTTGACCCGCGTTCCGTGAAAGTCCCCGTAGGGAAATCCATTTATGGTAAATACGTAACCGTTCTTTTGCTCCAGCCACTTTTGAAATCCCAACAAGGTGGCCGGGTCCGATAAATCACGGGCTGCGGCGGCTCCTAGTCTCAGACCGATGGCATAAGCACTCCCCGGACACACCTGGTCCCGCACCGCCAGGGTATACCGGTTCAGGGATCTAAAGGTCTCTTCCCAGGATTCTCCACGGTGGATATTGGTGCAATAGGCCAGGTGAATGCCGTTGGCTAACTCCATAAAGGTAAGGTTATCGGATTCGATTTAAAATGATTATCCTGTCTATCCAGGCCATCCGGGTCTAGTCCACATGTTGGAAGCAACAACTCAGGTCTCCATAGCCTGGATCGTCGGAGAGTATGAGAATGAAATGTGGCTTTGCTTCAAGGATGAAGGCAAAAGGATCATTAGAAGGAACGAGAAAATTTTCATGGGATGATGATTGAGAGAACTGTAGGAGGGGGTAATGGCACTTAGTTAAGCGGTGTTATTGAGACATCCCAGCCGGGGTCAAGACGTGGAAAAGTGATGCCTTCTACAAGAAAAGGGTCAGGCCTTGAAAACTGTATTCCGTTGTACTTCATACACTTTTACAAGGCAACTGACCCTGTAGGGCATAACTTTTCCACGACTTGACCCCTAACTTGTCCGAGGTAGTCATATGTTCGGAAAATGGCTTAACTAAGTGCCATTGATAGCGCCGGCCAAGCCGGTGAGAAGTAGAGAATGAAAGAGTCTTACAGTGAAGACCTAGTCAGTTACACTGACCCCGAGTCATGTGAATGTGTTCGTGAGGGCACATTTGAAGCGTTGACAGGGGAACCCACAGGCCGGGCTATAGAGCCGCGAAATCAAGTTATCCTTCAGGGGGCCGACCTTCTAATGGTAAAGGGAAGGCAACACCGTGCACGCCGCCAGGACGAGGCGCGCATGGCTCCTGCGCGGTCGAAGAACCAGGGCATGTGGCGACACTACTCACGCGGAAGCCGGGAGATCTCAGTGTCGGCCCGCCGCAGTGGCGTGCGGTGGGTCCGCGCGTGGAATCCCAAGGGAACAAGCATGCGATGAACGATCCTGAGAAGTCGGACAACTCCATAGTATCGAAGAAACCGGCGAACAAAGTTGGGCAGAGAAGCCCGGCGGCGGAGTCGGCGGAGAAAAGGGGGTTGGCCAAAGGCAATCCGAGCCAGCAAACCAGTCACCGGACCCTGAGCCGGAAAAGGCTGCAAAGTGCGTTGGAACGGATACGTCAAGCGGTAAGGATGCCGAAACTGCGTGTCATGCACCCCTATCCTGAACATCGTTTGAACGTTACGACCTGAGGCAGGAGCCTTGTGCGGTAGTCCCGCCCGCAGGGATCTGTGCGGGGGCCGCCGGGTAACCGGCGGTTCTACCGCGACCGTAGGAGGGGGTTTATCCCCCGATTGAAGTGAGGCCATTTGGAAGATCGGGGGATAAACCCCCTCCTACAGTTTCGTAATAGGTTATTACATCCATGCGGACGATTGTTTAAGATACCTGAGTAGTTACGGTTGGAAAAATAAAATGCGGCGGCTTTCTGCCAATATGGGTTTGCATTGCCTTTGTCCCGGCCAACTCCCATTTTCCTTCCCGATTCATGAGCCCCGAATCCACCAGCCAAGCTTCGGACTTGTATGCGACGATCATCCTCTACTCCAGCCTCATTTGCCTGGCCCACATGGTATTTACCAAAGGCAGGGGGGTGTGTGGAAAAAAAACCTGGGAACTGTCCCACTGGGGTGTCGGGGGGCTGGATTTTGGCCTGATCCTGGTTTTCCTCTACCTGCTATCCTTTGGAGCCGGGACCCTGATCGTGGGATTGTACACCCTGCTTTCGGGCAACCAGACGGTTCTTCCCGAATATCAATACCTCCTCCAGGCCTTCTCCATGCACTTCGCCTTTCTGGCCGGGTTGACAGGGCTGTACAAATACTACACAAAGCCCCAAACCATAAAATTGAGTCCCGCCAAGGGAGGCCTGTTACCCTTGCCCTTCCGGTCCATCTACCTCTTGTTGGCCTTTATACCGGTCTTGGCCGGGGTCTACCATTATTGGCCCATAGTCCTTCGAAGCCTCAACCTTCCCACGGAACCCCAGGAGGTGGTTCTGCAGGTAGCGGACATGACATCCTTCCCGGCCATTGTGACGGTTGGATTTCTCGTCATTGTTCTCGTTCCCATCAGTGAGGAACTGCTTTTTCGCGGATTTATCTACCGCAACCTGAAGGCTTTTTTTCCGGGTTTGTGGCCCGCCATAATGAGCAGCCTGATTTTCGCGGTAATGCATTTCAACTGGTTGAGCTTGCTGCCGTTGTTTCTTCTGGGGGTATGGCTATGCCTTTCCTACGAAAAAACCGGGAACATTTTCGCGCCTATCATCGTTCACGGATTGTTCAATGCAAATACGCTGATGCTCCTCCTGCTTACTGAGGGTTGATGATGGGCCCGAAAAATTCCAGAAACGGGCCAACCGTGAGCGACTGGGGGGAGTTGAAACTGTTGCAGGAGATCCGTCATTGGCTGGGAGATGCCAGTCCCCCGCCCCCCGAAGGCATTGGAGACGATGCCGCCATTCTCAAAAATTCGGTCCTGCCATCCGTCCTGACGAACGACTCCCTGGTTTACGGCAAACACTTCACAGGAGAAGCCCCTCCCAAATCAGTCGGAGCAAAACTACTTAAAAGGTGCATCAGTGACTTGGCCGCGATGGGAACAAAACCCCACTATGCCCTATTGGCTTGTTTCCTTCCCCCCGACACATCGGTCGGTTGGCTCCAGTCCTTTTACGCCGGCCTGAAAAGAACTGCGCGGGCCTACGAAATTAAAATTGTGGGCGGCGATGTGACATCGACCCACCGGGATTTGGCCTTTTCCATGACCTTGACCGGTTATCTGGAGGCCAACCGCCCGCTTACTCGAAAGGCGGGCCGTCCCGGGGATACCCTCTGGGTTACGGGGGATCTGGGGGGAAGTTCCGCCGGAAAACACCTGCACTTTGAACCGCGACTGAGGGAGGGCATCTGGCTGGCCAACCACGGAGGGGTAACCTCGGCCATTGATATATCGGATGGCCTTGGGATCGACCTCTATCACCTGGCCCCTGCGGCTGGAGTCATCTGCCTGGATACCGCAAAAATCCCCATCAGCCCAACCAGCCATGATATGGCCAGATCTTCCGGACACAGCCCCTTGTGGCATGCCTTTAATGACGGGGAAGACTACGAACTTCTCTTCACGGTTCAACCCGGCTGCGGAAAGGATGCATTTGCCCGGGATTGGCAAAGGGAATTCGATACCCCGGTATCTTGCATTGGCAGGTTGGACGAGTCGGAGAAAGGTGAAGGAGATGGTATTCGGTTGATCGGCCCCGGCCATACGGAAGATCTCCTGGGCGGTTATGAGCATTTTAGATCAACTTGAAGCGGGAAGGACCACCTCGTCCATGGAGGAAACCATGGCGGCAGCGGAGGTCTTTGCCTGCTATTTTCCGGAAAATGAAACCTTGAAATTGTCCGGTAGCCTGGGGGCAGGAAAAACCACCTTCGTCAAGGGACTGGCCCGGGGATGGGGCATACGGGATGTGGTCACCTCCCCAACATACAACCTCTACTCCATCTATCGGGGCGTCCGTCAACTGATTCATTTCGATGCCTACCGCATCACCGAACCGAGGGAAGCGGCCGAGTTGCTGATCGAGGAATTCCTGGAACCACCCTTCTGCCTCGCTATCGAGTGGCCGGAAAATTTAGGCAACTGGTTGGACCCGGGGGGATGGCAGATCCACTTTTCCATCGGTCCCGAGCAAAAGCGGCATCTGCGGCTGACCATCGACGCAGACAAGTAACGGCGCCCAGGGGCGCCAATTAGGAATTAGGAATTAAGAATTAGGAATTGTGTGTTTTTGTGCATTTTGTGGCTAAACATTCCTCCTAATTCGCGCCCTTGGGCGTTTTCCCATCCTGTTCATCCTGTGCATCCATGTTCCATTCCCAATTCTCCCTATCACTCCAATACTCCACTATTCCCCCTCTCCCCCCATTCCTAATTCCTAATTCCTCATTCCTAATTCGCGCCCTTGGGCGCTTTCCCATCCTGTCCTGCGCTGTGCCGTGCGGAGCCTCTTGACCTGCGTAGCGTTGCGAAGCACGGTAGCCTTAAGGCGTAGCGGGATCCGTGGTTTTTTTCGAACCCTTCGCCTTTCCCCCGGCCGATCGGATGGGATGGGCGAAGACCCTTCCGTCCGCGTATTCGGAGATGTATCCCTCCTTGAGCAGCCACCGAAAATCGACCCGCAAGGCTTTCAATCTGTCGTTCTGCTCCTCCGTCAGCTCGGGAGCGGACTTGCCCTCTTTGCCAAAGATGCCAAAACCCAGGTATTGCTCGGAAAATTCCCTGACAGGGATACCCGGATGGGCTTCCATAAATTTAATTATTTTTTCTACCCGGTCGGAGAAATTCTGGTCCGGATCCCGGAATTTGCGTTTGACCGCACACACGTAGGAAACCCCCTTGCTCCCTTTCTTGTAGAGGACAAAATTCTGTCCCCTCAAACGCCCCCGCAACCGGTTGGCTGTGCGGAGGGGAAATCGGATTTGCCTGTCCCTGGATAATTCGATGTTCGCCTTTATCAACGGATCGACCAGTTTTCGCGTTTGCCGGCCATCCAAACGCAGGCTTTTTTCCCTGCTTACCAGTTTATCCTGCAGATGAGCCCTGACGTAGGCCCGGGCCAATTCCGCTTCCTGGAAAACCCTTTCTCCCCCCAATTCCGGTTTCAAGGTGTACCGGGTAAGGGATTTCATTTTTTCCACCCAAGCCTGGATAACCGCTTCGTCTTTGACCGTCTCGATACGCGACTCGAATTTATGGAAAGGCATGTTGGACAACCGGTTGGCGTGGTGATCCTCGGTTATTTGCTTGTAGCGGTGATAATTGGGCGGACCCAGCAACTCACCGGTAATTCCACACCTCCTCACCATGTTGAAGGCGCCTCTGGGAGGCTCTACTTGGACGGTTTCGGCTGTAAAACAGTGGTCCAGGCAACGGGACAAAGCGTGCCGAATCGCGGCCGGTTCATCCAGGAAGGGCATGCCGTCCGCTTTCACCACGTACAACCATCTCTGACCCGCATCGACCTCCTCCTTGGAGACTTGCATAGGACGTATAATGACCGTGTGGCGTTCCGGTTTCTTTAATAGAATGCGGGCAATATCAAAAAGTTCGTAGGTAATGGAGGTAGCCTTCATGGCACGGCACAAGGCATTAAATCCTTTGTCATCAGGGTAAAACGCCACCTCCACCACTTTTGGGGGTGGTTCCTGTCGGTGAGGGCGTCGGGGACCCTTCCTCCCTTTCGCCCGAGCCTCGCCTCGGGAATTCCTTGTTTTGGATTTCCGCCTGTCCCTGTTTCCAGATTGATCTCCCCACCTTCGGGTCGGACGCGAGCGACGGGGGCCAGTTTCCTTCCTCGCCGGCTTGGCAGAAGTGGCGTCACTCCAACTTGGCCCAAAGTCGAAGTCGCGCAAAGCGCTCAGGTCTACGCGCTCCTTTTCCGAGGGCTGCGGGACCAGTTCATTGGTATTTGCATCCTTATCCATGCCGGGAATGGAATTGGCCTACGGGTGATTCCGGGGGAAGGAACGGCCGGCAGGCAACGCTTTTCGCTATCTCGTTTGGGGACTGCTTGGGGTTTGTTCCGAGTCAGCCTTACCTTTAAGACCCAACCCGGGCAGTTCGAGATTAAAAAGAAAAAAGTTTGCTACAAAGGGATTGCCTGCCCAAAAATCCTGCTGTTTATCTTCCCTTCCTCAACGCGGGCTCAGGTGGTGGAATTGGTAGACACGCACGCTTGAGGGGCGTGTGCCGAAAGGCGTGCGGGTTCAAGTCCCGCCCTGAGCACCATGCTTCGCTATCGGATTCCGATAGCTTCGCATGGCACAGCCCTTAGAAATTCGAAGCATGCCCTGCGAAGCACGGGCCATATGGCCATAGTGCGGTGAGTCAGGCAGGACAATTGGCAGGATATCTCGAGGGATGGGCCGATGACACATGGTCGTTCGTCTACGTGGATGAATACCGAGGCGCCCCTGTTTCGCTTACCATGCCGCTCCAGGTCGAGCCTTATCGCTTTACCGGGTTTCCCCCTGTATTTGAAGGATTGCTCCCTGAGGGTCCTCAGCTCGAATCATTACTTGGACTCCGCAAGATAGACCGTGGTGATATGTTCCGCCAACTCGTCACGGTGGGAGCCGATTTGGTTGGTTCATTAACCGTGAACGAAATAACAGAGAGTTCTGGCAAGAAGTCAGGGATTGGATGAATTTCTGTCCTATTACGCTTAAACCGATCTCGGATGAGGCCTCCTTTTCAAAAGAGGGACTGCGAGCTTTCCATCCAAGGTTAAAGAATCTTGCACCATTGGGTCTGTCCCACGAAGAGCAATTGAGGCAGGCTAGATTGCGGGCTGATAAAATGTCCATACCAGGGGTGCAGCCAAAATTGTCTGCATTACTCCGATTGAAGGAAGGCACTTTCGAGATAGTGGACCGCGGAGGAAAGTTTCTAATGAAGCCCAATCCTCTACCCTATTTTGAAGTCCCGGCGAATGAAGCGCTCACCATGCGGATGGCTGCATCCGCCGGAATAGAAGTCCCTCCCAATGGTTTGATTCCAGCGACGGATGGTAGTTGGATATTCGTTATTCGCCGTTTCGACAGAGAAGGCCGCGACCGGCGATTACACGTTGAAGACTTCGCTCAATTATCGGGAGCAACTCGCGACACAAAATACGAAAGCTCCCTGGAGCGAGTCGCAGACATTGTAGAACAATTCTGTACCTTCCCAGCAATCGAGAAGCCCAAGCTGGCAAGGCTCCTGCTCTTCTGTTTTCTGACTGGCAATGAGGACATGCATCTGAAGAACTTTTCCCTGATGGTTCGCAGAGGGGTAGTCACGCTGTCGGCGGCTTACGATCTTCTCAACACAACATTGGTTTTGGAAAATGCAGAGGAAGAATCGGCGCTTCCTCTAAATGGAAGAAAGAGAAAATTAACCCGAAAACTTTGGATCGATGGCTATTTACGGGAGCGTCTCAAACTACGAGATAAGCAGACTGAAACCATCCTCCGAAATTTCAGGACCGTGCTAACGGTTTGGAATGAGCTGATCGATCGCAGTTTCCTAAGCAAGCCCAAACAGGATGCTTATCGACAACTATTAAATGAACGAGTGGAACGACTTGGATTGTACGTCGTCTCCAGACCTTGAATAAAAGTTGTTGAGGCAACTACTCAGGTACCTGTAACAATCATCCGCATGGAGGTTTCTCTACTGCGCTCAGGGAACCCGCACCAGCGCTCGACCTTCGTTCGCTCGCTACGAATTTTATGAGATTATTTGTGGAACCCCGTTGGGGTTCGTTGTTTTTTGTCCATTCCAACCTGGTGTGCGCTTCGCGACACCAGGCTTTGGAGTGGAACTGCCTTGCAGTTCATTCTAGTTTGGCCTCCTTAAATCCTGGCTACGTAGACCTGAGTAGTTACAGTTGTTGAAAAAAGGGGATTGCAGTCAATGAGTCCTGAAAATTACCGAACCAACTCAGTCTGCAGAGTAGCCAACTCCTCGGAACCCCCTACAGAGAAAATACAACTTCAACCGTCCTTGAAGGACCATTTTACATCAAAACCTCCCAGGGTTTTCAGTTCGGCCCAACGGTAGTAGTTAGGACCATCCCTTATAATTTGTTCGAGGTTCTGCCTATGGCCGAGTTGCCGGACCGCGGCCCATTCGCTGATCCGGGCCGAGCGGCGTTCACCATCCCATAAACAAAGTCCATCGGCTCCCGCCCGGTAGTAATGTTGGGCCTGTCGGGCATAACTGGCCGCAGTCTGGGCCCGCGGCATCAGATCGGGCCAGATATGTAGTTTGTCCCCTCCCAAGGATCGCCAATGCTGCAGGAGGGAGGCATGCAGATAGGGAGTTGCCATCAGGTAGTCGACCAGGCCTTCCCCTATCCAGGTGTCCACATCGCAGTGGTTCTCTTCGTAGTGAGCCGGTCTTCCATTTTCTCGGCCCGACAAAGTGACCCCCAAATTCCGGTTCGGTTTTTCGTCCAGCAATTGGCGAACTTCACGAATAAACTGCGTCAAATAACTTGCCGAATGTTCCACCCAGCGCGGGTCCTCCAGGGACAATCCTCGGGGGTCTTCTCCATACTTTTCCCGAAAGGCTGAAACGACGGGTTCCTCATAGAAGACGTAGGGTTCGGAACGGTTCAGGTGAAGTTGTATCCCATCCGTCCCATAGGCCAGGGTCTCTCTCAGCAAACCGAGCCAGTATTGCCTTACCTCGGGATATGCCAGGCTCAAATTGGTGATGGGGACACCCTCCTTGGTTTTCATGGTCCATTGGGGGTGTCTCCAGTAATTGGGAGCCCAGGCGATGGGAGAAATATTCATGGGAAACTGGACCCCGATAAAGCGCATGCTGGCAAAGATCCTCATACCGTTGGCATGGGCCAGGGCGGTAAGCTCCGCCAAGGGATCGACCCAATCCTCCTGCCAGACGTTTTCCCTGGTGCCCAAACTCCCCAGACCGGTCTTGTAAACACAGGAACTACCACGCAAGGCTTCAAAAATCAAAAGCCCGATATCCGAATCTGCAAAGGGTTCGAATTCATCCTTGAACCAATCCTTGGAAGTTGGGTGAAAGGTGTAGGTGCCCCGGGTATGTCCGGTGTATTGTCCGGTGCAGAAGATCAATGCGAGGTTTCGAGTGTTTCGGGTTGGCCGCGTTGCTTGCCATTGGGCTTGTTCCTCTTCGTTCAACGGCACCAGTCTAACGTAGCTCAAATTGCCGATTCGGGCATGCTCGGGTCGATTATAGGGGTAAGGCATTTGACGAAAGGTCAGGGACTGCCCCTTCAACTCAGCCGTTTTCCAGTAGGCTTCGGTAATAACCTTTTCCAGGCTCGGGTCATCATCACCGAATTTGGTGGTGCCATCTCTGTCCTCGGTTCCGTCCTCCGGGCCGACTCTACGGAAACCGGCGTCATCGGTCAGCTTGACTTCGAGCTGACCGTAGCTGGAACCGCCCCGGTAGTGGGATTTTGTAGCGTGGATACCCAGATAAATCCTATGGATTCCTTCCGCCTCCAAAGGCAGGGTCAATTCCCCACAACTGTGGTCCGGCCGGGCCGATGCCATGTATCCCTTCACACCTTCCACGGTTTCAAATTCGTCCAGTTGCCAACGGTCCTTCTCATAACCGAAGGCAAAATGATCGGAAGGGAAGCACTTCGACATATCCGACCGGATGAGAGTGCCCGGCCTGGCTTCCTTTAAGCTGGTGCGCTTACTGGAAAATTGATGAAGCTTGCCGGAAGGTTGCCCGGGCGACTCGTCAGAGGTGGACCGGCAAGCCGTAGCGCCCGCCAAAGCGGCTCCGGCCAGGGAGGACTTCAGGAAGTTGCGTCGATTCAAGTTCGGTGATTTCATCCCCTGAATTGTCTCTGTTTCCAGGTCATCAAACAAGTAAACACTTGCTTTCAGGGAAATTTTACATTTTTCCCGTAATTTCGCCATCTTATTGGCGTTTTTACGGTATTTATGCTCGCTTTATGGCAAATATCCGAAAAACCAGTTAAGGAGAGCGATCTCTGAACATGGGGGAGATCCAGGTTTACACGGTATCAGATTTTTTAACACGCCTTTGGGATGGGGATATTATCCCGTAGGGTGGAAAGACGTCAGGTCTTCTTCGTTGCCTTTCTCTACACTCCCAGGATTTCCGAAAATTTCGTCCAAGGTAATATGCGGCCCCGGGCCGACCCAAGCTCCAGATCGGACTGCCCCCTATGTACCTGATAGAAGATGGGAATGGAGGTTCGCTCTGAAAAATATCGAATGTTCCGGGCCAATTTCCTATCCCCACTCTTGCATTCCACGGCGAATTCAGGTCGATCATTCCGAACCACAACAAAATCAATCTCACGCCTTTGGGAATCACGAATAAATTTCAACTCCATGCGGTCTCCCTCCTGGTCTTCGTCCCGATGACAGAACTTCAATAAATTCGAGGCCACCAAATTTTCGAAACGGGCTGCCTCATCCGCACAAAGGGACCAGTCCCACATGTACAGCTTTTTCTCTTTTTTCGCCGCTCGCAACCGCGGAATCCCGAACGGTTCGATTCGGAAACAGTAGTATAGGTTTTCCAGTATGGTCACCCACCGCTCGGCCGTTTCAAAGGCCACAGACAAGTCGCTACGCAGATTGTTGATCGATAGCGGAGCCCCAACCCGGGCGGGAAGAATATCGGCCAACAGATTAAGCTGTGACACTTCTTTTACCTGTTCGAGGTTGATCAAATCTTCATGGATCACACGACTTTGCCTCTCACGTTGCCAGCGTTTCCAATGCCGGGTATTTGCCTTTAAAAATGGCTCGGGAAAACCTCCAAACCTTAACAATGCATCCAACCCTTCCTTACCAGCCCCTTCTCCCAACTCATGGAATGACAAGGGATGCAATCGGTGATAGTGATACCGCCCCTGCAGGGAATCGCCTCCACGATGGTAATGATCTAATCTCGCTGATCCCGTGATCAGAAATTGGCGGCTCGACTTGTTCTTGTCATAAAATCCCTTAACCAGATTCCGCCAGCCTTTGTATTTGTGGACTTCATCCAGTAAGACCAACGGCTCGTCAAATGGAAGCGCCCCATCCAACAGCATTCGACGCGTCTGGAAATCATCCCAGTTCAAATAGGCTGGGTGCTGTTCATCTCCGTTTTCGAGAAGACTCAAAGCAAGCGTTGTCTTACCCACTTGCCTGGGACCTCCCAAAAAAACCATTTTCTCCTCAAGGTCCTTCCGAATGAATTCCTGCAGGTATCGTTTCATGCATAAACTAGTTTATACTCTAATTTATGCATGTATATTTTCGAGTCAACCTGAATATTTTCTCGCGCCACCCATTGAATTGAAGGCCTACTTGGCCCCCTGGGTATAGCTCGAGTGCCGAATGATGCGATTGGATCTGAAGCCCCGGATGTACTGCCAGTTTCCATTCTTGTATTCGTGGGTGAGCCCCCATCGAAGGGCGGCCGTGGGCTCTTCTTCCGGATCGAGGGTTCGATTGATCCCGATGGCATGCGGGGCGCTCTTGATGGACGACATGATCTCAAAATTCATGCCGTCGGGAGACCACTGAATGGTGTTCTTTTCCGGCCCATCAGTAGTAATCAGGGAGGCGATCCCACCGTTGTAGGGCCAGACGCAAATTTCATGGCCGCTATTACTGATGGGGTTGAATTTGGATTTCACATACGGCCCCAGAGGATGGTCGGCAATGGCTACCCCATGGCGAATCTGGCGACCGCCCCAGGTGATCTCCTCACCCATTTGCTCGCCCTTGTAGAAAAGATAGAACTTTCCCTTGAAAGGCAGTATGCACGGATCATGCACCTTGTGACTATCGAAGTCACCTTTCCTGACCACCGAGAATCGGTCCTGCAGATCTTCCCCGTACCACTCGCCGTTATCAGCCGGGCTCAATATCGGCTCCTTGCTTTTGGTCCAGGGACCATGGGGGGAATCGGCCCAGGACAACCCGATCTGGTTTTTCACCCGTTTATTGTAGGGTGATTTTACGGTCTGGTAGCAGAGGTAGTATTTCCCCTCGTGAACCATGATCTCAGTGGTGAAGACCGAGCGATCGTCATAGGCGCCCTTCTCACCACGCGGGACCGCCATGCCCTCTTCTTTCCAGGTAATGCCATCCTCGGAAGTGGCATACCAAATATCACACCGGTCCCAGGGGAACACCTTTTCATTTTCAATATCGCCATCGAAACCCTGGGTCTCGCCTGTGCTCCGTGAGTACCAGACGAAGTACCTGCCATCGACTCTGATCATGGCGCTCGGATCACGTCGGACCACCCCTTCCTCATAAGCAAAATCACCATTCAAATCATAGGTTCTGAATTGAATGAACCATTCATTGGAGCGTTCCGGCCATTGCAGGGCCCGCTTGGAAGCAGCGCTCAGGTAATCAGGGTTCGTGATCCCGAGATGATCGTAGAGTTCCTCGGAATATTTCTTTTCCTTTCCCGGCAATACGGTTCCTGCCGCGAGCAAAAACGTGCCAAGGATCAAACAATGCAGGCAAAGTCTCTTCATGATATTCCTTTCAACCAAGTTGCGGGTTAGCGTCCCATCCAACCGCCATCGACCAGCAGAATGGCTCCATGCACGTAATTGGCCGCCTCTGAAGCGAGAAAAACCACAGGTCCTTTGAAGTCATCTGTTTTGCCCCAACGCCCGGCGGGGATGCGAGCCAATATCTGTTCCTGGCGAACCGGGTCGTTGCGTAAGGCCTCGGTGTTGTCGGTTGCGATGTAGCCGGGAGCGATAGCATTCACATTCACACCCTTTCCGGCCCATTCGTTGGCCAAAGCCATGGTCAATTGGCCAATCCCACCTTTACTGGCGGCATAGCCGGGAACGGTGATTCCTCCCTGAAAGGTCAACAGGGATGCGGTAAAAATAATCTTTCCGGAGCCTCGTTCGATCATGTCCTTGCCAAACTCCCGCGAAAGCACGAACTGAGCGTTCAAATTCACCTCCATGACTTTGTCCCAATATTCATCGGGATGCTCGGCCGCCGGCGTCCGCAGAATGGTGCCGGCGTTGTTTACCAGGATGTCGATCCTGGGATGGTTTTGCTTCACCGTTTCCACAAAACGGTAAACGGCTTCCCGATCGGAAAAATCGCAGGCATATCCAGTGAAAGAGCGCCCCAGGGAAGTAATCAAACCTTCCACTTCACTCCCCGAACTTTCCAAAGAGGCGGACACGCCGATTATGTCGGCTCCCGCTTCAGCCAGGGCCTCAGCCATGGCCTTGCCGATGCCTCGTTTGCAGCCCGTGACAAGGGCTGTTTTGTCAGATAGATCAAATGCGTTCAAGACACTCATTTCTGATAGAATTCAAGAGGCACAATCGATCAGATACTTGATGCCGTCCGGATTGGCCTCGATGGTTTCAAAGGTTTGTTGCACTTCTTCGATGGCATTGATCCGCGTGATCAATCGGTCCAGGTGCAGTTGCCCGGAAGCCGCCAGCTCAATGGCTTCGTCGAAGTCTTGTTCCTCGTAGAGGCGGGCGCCGATGAGTTTCAGCTCCGACCAGAAAAACTTGAAGAGATTCACCGGGCGAGGTTCAGGATGAATCGCTACCATGACGATGCGGCCGCGCACGTTGGGCAATTCGGTCATCACCTCGACCCCGGGCACCGATCCAGAAACTTCAAAGACACAATCGGCCATGGCGCCGTCGGTAGCCGAGCGCACCGCTTCAACCAGGTTTTCTTTCAAGGGATTGACGGCTCTCAGTCCAAGGGAGGCCGCCAGCTTCAGGCGAGAGTCGTTGACTTCAGATAGAACGACCTGGGCTCCCTTCACCTTGGCGACCAGGGCAATGAGTAATCCGATGGGACCTCCTCCGATAACCACACAAGTCTCTGTTGCCTGCACTTCGCCCAAACGCACGTCGTGGCAGGCTACCGCGGCCGGCTCGATCATGGCTCCGTGTTCCAGGCTCAATTGGTCCGGAAGTCGATGCAGTGTATATGCGGGTACGGTCCAGAATCGCTGCATGCCGCCCGGCATATCGATGCCGATAAACTTGAGGTTTTTCCCAACATGGGGATTGCCCGTGTCGAATTTGGAAGCCTCACCGAATTTCAGCGGTCTCACTGCGACGCGGTCGCCTATTGAGACGGTTGAAACGCCCTCCCCCACTTCCGCAACGGTCGCCGACACTTCGTGCCCGATGGGCAAGGGGGTGCTGACCCGCTGGTCCATATGCCCATGAAAGATGTGGAGGTCCGTTCCACAGATTCCGCAATAGGCAACGTCGAGCCGCACTTCGCCCTTAGCGGGAGGAATCGGCCTGCTGGTCCCGACTCCGATGGTTCTGTTTCCTTCGTAAATGGCTGCCTTCATAAACAAGAATTGTAAGGGAGAATTTACTCGGCCAGCTTCATGCGCTTTTGAATGGCTGCCTTTTGTTTCTCGTTCAAGGAAAATTGGTAATAGACATCCGGGCTGAAGAGGGTGTCGGTCTCCTTGAAGACAGGATCCTCCACATCGACGATGTCGGGGCGCTCTTTCGGTACTCCTCCGTAGGGAAAGTAGTTCTCGTTCCCAACAGTCAGAGGTGAGTAAGATACCGCCAAAGCAAGGGCCAGATGGAGAAGAGAAAGGCGCTTCATTCGATTGGGTAATAATCAATCCAAAGAAGGGTTTTTTAGAATAACCTCAACCGTTTCAAGAAGTAGTGGAATATCAGGCTGCACGGCATCCCATAATACCTGAATCTGAAAAGAGTCACCTTCGGATCATGTCTGCTCATAAATTTGAACGACTTCCGCGCGAACATTCGGTTCAATATGCGGATTCAATCGCGAGCAAAAATCCACTTTACTTCCAAGGATTTCAGAGAGTTCCTCTCCAAGCCGCATGTAGCGAAACCCGACTCCATTCAATGCTTCAGGATTAAATTCGGCCAATACGTCAACATCGCTTCGATCCGGGTCAAAATCGTCCCGCAACACAGATCCGAAGAGACTCAATCGCCGAATACCATGCGCACAACAAAATCCCGCAATCTTATCACGGTCTATTTGCAAAGGTATTTCAGCAATAGTCATACACGACATTTTTGGAAATTCCTGCAGCGAAAGCAACTTTCAAAACTGGGAGCGCCCGCTCCAAGGGAAACAAAGGACGTCAGGTCTCTACCTTTGACAACAACGCTAACGTCTTTTCCCATCCCAGACAAAAAATGCGGTTGTGTTGGAATCCGCATAAATCTCCGATAGCTTGATAACACAAAAACCTAAAATCAGGTTGACGTAATTACCTAAAATATGGGACACACAAAAACCTAACCATCAGCGCGCAACAAACCCTGGAAATGCAGCATGGCATCCCCTTCGGAAAACTTGGCAAAATCCCTTGAGCGCCTTCAACAGATTCAAGTCAAAACCGGATCAGTGGCTATTCGCTCCAAGGATATTTTGCGTACAGATCGCGAGCGTCTGCGCAAGACCGGCTTCCTGAAGGAGGTCATGAAGGGTTGGTATGTTCCCTCTCGTTCAGATGAATCACAGGGGGAAAGTACCGCTTGGTACGCCTCTTTTTGGCAATTTTGCGCCTTCTACCTCAATGAACGCTTTGGGGCCAATTGGAGCCTAGGGCCGGAACAATCGCTTTCACTCCATGCCGGTAACTGGACAGTGCCAAAGCAGTTACTGGTCCGGGCAACCAAAGCGGGCAACAAGGTAATCCGTCTGCCACATGATACGTCCTTACTTGATGTTCGAGCCTCGCTACCGATGGCGGAAGACGCCAAAAATCTGGATGGATTAAGAGTCTTTTCCCTTGAAGCCGCACTTATCGCAGCCTCCCCAAGCTTCTTTAAACAAACGCCCGCCGATGCCCGGGCCACGTTATCGATGGTCAAGGAGGCTTCACCGCTTTTATCCAGGCTCCTGGAGGGCGGTCATAGTAAAATTGCCGGACGGTTGGCAGGGGCATTTCGCAATATCGGCCGCTCAAGAATTGCAGACGACATACTCAAAACTATGAACGCCGCTGGATACAACATGCGGGAATCAGATCCTTTTGAAAAGAGCTTGCCAATTGTTTTAACGAAGCGAGCAACCTCGCCTTATGCGAATCGAATCAATCTTCTTTGGCGCTCCATGCGAGAACCTGCCATCAAATCGTTTCCCGATCCTCCAGGCCTTCCAAAAAATTTAAAGCAATACATGAAATTTCTCGATGAAGTTTACCTCATGGATGCCTACCATTCACTGTCCATCGAAGGGTACCGGGTTTCCGAAGAATTGATTAATCGCGTGCGCAGTGGAAACTGGAATCCTGAAGCCAATGAAGAGGACAGGGGTCATCGAGATGCCATGGCTGCAAGAGGCTACTGGCAATCCTTCCAAGCTGTTCATAAGAGTGTGGAAGCCGTGCTTGGTGGAGCCAACCCCGGTGTTATCGCCGACCGAGATCATGGAACCTGGTATCGTGAACTTTTCGCACCGAGTGTTGTTGCAGGGCTATTGCGACCGGCAGATCTCGCTGGATATCGAAGTGGGCAGATCTATATCCGCCGATCCACGCATGTCCCGCCAAAATGGGAAGCCGTACCCGATGCCATAAACACATTTTTTGATTTAATGACCGAGGAAGGAAACCCAGCGGCACGCACCGTTCTTGGACATTTTTTCTTTGTATATATCCACCCTTATATGGATGGCAACGGACGGATCGGAAGATTTCTCATGAATGTAATGTTGGCGTCTGGCGGGTATCATTGGACGGTAATACCCGTCGATGTCCGTGACACCTATCTGGATACCCTGGAGGAGGCCAGTGTCAGACACGACATTACACCCTTTGCCAAACTTATTGGCGGTTTGGTAAGCCAAGGGAAAAAGAAGAAAACATCCCAAGGACGCCTATGAAAAACTACTTTCTCATAACGCTGTCAGGCCTTCTTCCCTGGTCTTTGTTCGCTCAATTGCCCATGGGCGCCGAACTTTATAAACTATATTGCGTCGAGTGCCATGGCGCTCGACTGGAAGGTAACCAGGCAGGGCCGCTCATCAAGGAAAACTGGCTCTTCGGGCGTGATCGGATCCGCATGATCCGCAACATGACCCACGGCATCCCCAACACCACCATGATCGCCTGGAGAACTGTTTTGAACGAAGAACAAATCGAATCGCTCTATGATTTCATTGTGGCGGCCCAAACAACACAAATCGATACCTTCAAGCCAATCCCCGAACGACTCCGGACCGAGGAGTACGACTTGAAATTAAAAGTCCTGGTAGACGATCAACTCAATACACCTTGGAGCATTGAATTCGTCGATGAAGACCGAGCCCTGGTCACGGGAAAACCGGGCCGCCTGCGCTGGCTGGTCGACGGAAAACTCGATCCCCGGCCTATCGATGGGCTGCCGCAGATCTATTATCGAGGCGGATTAATGGATATCGCCCTCGATCCAAACTACGAAAAGAACGGCTGGATTTACCTGGCCCATGGCCACGCAATCGATCATCCGGACAGCAATGAGGCGCGGTCCATGACCCGCATAATCCGAGGCAGGATCGAAGGTCATGAGTGGAAACAAAGCCAGGTCATTTTTCAGGTACCGGAGGATCGCTACCATTCCGGAGGAAACCGCTGGGGTGGACGCCTCCTTCTCGACGACCGGTATCTCTATTTTTCCATCGGCGACATGGCTCGTGGAGATACCTCCCAAGATCCGACCCAACCCAACGGGAAGACTTACCGGATCCATCACGACGGGTCCATTCCCCAGGACAATCCCTTCCTGGACGTGGAACGGGCTATCGAAGCCGTCTACTCACTGGGCAACCGAAACGTGCAGGGCTTTTCCTTTCACCCGGAAACCGGAGAAATCTGGATGACCGAACACGGTCCCATGGGTGGAGACGAGCTGAACATTCTCAAGAATGGCAACAACTACGGTTGGCCGGTCATTACCTACGGCAAGGATTATAGTGGAGAGGTGGTTTCTACGCTTACCCACAAGGAAGGCATGGAACAACCCGTCACCCAATGGACTCCCTCCATCGCCGTCTGTGCCACCGAATTCAATACCAGTCCCCTCTTCCCCAAATGGAAGAACAATCTCTTCGTCGGAGCCCTTGCCTACGAAGAACTTCGACGGCTGGTCATCGAAAACAATCAGGTCGTCCACCAGGAAGTCCTTCTCAAAGGCTACGGCCGCGTCCGCGATCAGAAGATCGGACCCGACGGAGCATTGTATGTGATCCTCAACTTTCCTGGATCGATCGTGAAGATTACACCCGATTATTAGCCCACGGTCGTTTCAACCGCTGCAAAGCGGACCAATCGGGAATTGCGGGACGGTTCTTTTTTCCAAAGTCATAGGAAGGGTCGGAGTTGTCAGATTGGAGAACGGTTTCCGAGCAATCGCGGCATAAAGCCGCTCCTACACGGGGACACCCCAAACCCCGAAATACAAGGGGGGCAGGAATGTCCGCCATTGCCTTTTCTTTGTGCTCTTTGCGAGAGCCAATCCCTGGTTCCTGCCTTTTCCTTTGTGCCTTCCCTGTCACGCCGTAGACCTTCGGCGGAGGCGGATGAGTCTTCTGTGCTTTTTGTGGCTAATTCCTCCAATCCTAATTCCCTCCCTTCTCCCTTCTCCCTTCTCCCTTCTCCCTTCTCCCTTCTCCCTTCTCCCTTCTCCCTCTGGGGGAAGGCCAGGATGGGGGTTGCAACGCAATACCTAATTCGCGCGCCTCGGCGCGCTTCCCCCTCTCTCGGGATATCAGGGGATCCTTGGTCTACAGCCGCTGCACGTCGGGCAAGGCGGCCATTTTGCGGTCCAATGTCAGGATTTCCAGCCCGGCACGGGTATAGTCTTCGGCAATGAGACGGTCGAAAAGGCCCGGACCGTCGGACACTTCAAGGGCGGCGATGACGTCACTTCCATTCAATGGTGCGACCAAACCGCTGGTAAGCGCTTTTGATATCTCCGAACGGGCATCGGATTCAGATACATGGTAGTGGTGCTGGACTGCGATGTAGGCTTCTCCGATAACTTGGTTAGAGGCGAATATCTCTGCACCACTGACAGCGAGATCATTCAGCCGTTCCACACAACGTGCAAATGCGTCGGGAGGCTCACCGGTAATCAGGCGCACAAGCACCGAGGTGTCAATCCCGATACGCGGTCGTATCATATCCCTCATCCCTGAACTTTCGGATGTCGAAGGGCGGTGTTCCGGGCGGAATCTTGTCTCTGAGCGTCCCCAATTTTGAATAGTCAATCCGGCGTGGCCGCAGAATGAAACCCTCGGAGCTTTTTTGCAGTTCGAGCTGGTCGCCCGGGCCTACGCCCATCGCGTCCAACGCCCTCGCCGGGAAGGTAACCTGACGCTTTGATGTAATTTTAACAATCATGGAAATCCTCCTTCCCAAAATACTCTTTAATGAAGTCATTCAAGTCAAATACCCCTTGTGCCTTTTTCTCCCTCATTCCTCATTGGCGCCCCCAGGCGCCTCTTCCTCCCCTTCTTCGAGCTCTCTGCGAGCTTTGCGAGAGTCAATTTCTTTGGCCTGCCCTTTTATACCTTTTGTGGCTTTTGCGGCAATTTCTTATACATCTATCGATCAAGATCACGATCACGAAAAACCTTCGCGCCTCTCGAAATCATTATCCGTGCCCACGTGTCCTGCCGTAGCCTCTTGACCTGCGTAGCGTTGCGAAGCACGGTTCAGGCGAAGCGGGATCCGTGGTCAGGAATAAGTGGCTAGTGGTTAGTGGCGAGAGATAACGGAGGGCGGACATTCCTGTCCGCCATTGCCTTTTCTTTGCGCTCTTTGCGAGAGTCAATCCCTGGTTCCTCCCTTCCTTTATGCCTTCCCTGTCACGCCGTAGACCTTCGGCGGAGGCGGATGTGCCATCTCGCCTTGGCGAGATCCAATTCCTCATTCCTCATTCCTAATTCCTAATTCCTAATTCCTAATTCGCGCGCCTCGGCGCGCTTCCCCCTCTTTGCGTTGCTTTGCGCTCTTTGCGAGAGTCAATTCTTCATCCCGTCCACTTGCTTTGTGAATAATAGGACTTGAACTCCTGATTTTCACAAAGCAAGGTTTTGCCCATGATTCTCAGAACCATGGAAAAAGAGCTGTTGCTTCAGTTGAAGGAATTTCCGGTTGTGACGTTGCTGGGCCCACGCCAAGCCGGAAAGACCACTCTGGTCAGGGAGGTGTTGCCTGAGTTCGATTACCTGAACCTGGAAGATCCGGAGACCAGGGCAATCGCACAGGAGGATCCTAAGGCCCTGCTTCAGCGTCACCGATATCAAGCCATTTTCGATGAGATTCAACGTACGCCCCAATTATTGAGCTATATTCAAGGAATCGTCGATGAAGATCGAATCAAGGGACAATTCGTGTTAACCGGATCTCACCAGTTGGAACTTCGAGAAGCCGTTGCCCAGTCCCTTGCCGGTCGCACGGGAATGTTGCATCTCCTTCCCTTGTCCATCTCAGAACTCACTGGAGCGGAAATCAGCTTCGAAACGTTTGAGGAATACATTTTCCATGGCTTTCTGCCGCGGGTTTATGATCAAAATCAAAGGCCGCACAGCGCATATTCCAGTTACTACCAAACCTATGTCGAAAGGGATGTCAGACAATTGATTCAGCTCAAGGACGCCTCACTATTTGAAAAATTCATGAAGCTGCTGGCTGGCCGTGTAGGGCAGGTGATTAATTTCCAATCACTGGGTGGTGATGTGGGAGTTGATGCCAAGACAATCAGGCATTGGTTGTCTATTCTGGAAGCTTCATTCATTGTTTTCAAGCTCCCCTCCTATTTCGAGAATTTCGGAAAGCGAGTTATCAAATCTCCAAAGTATTATTTTATGGATACGGGGCTTCTGTGCTACATACTGGACATTGAAAAGCCGCAGCAAGTAACCCGGGACCCTCTTGTCGGTAGCTTGTTCGAAAACCTCATGGTAATCGAGGCCATGAAGGCCCGGTATCACCGCGGACTGTCACCCAATCTGTATTTCTTTCGCGACAGTCATGGAAATGAAATCGATCTCATGCACAAATCCGGCAGCGACTTGAAGGCCATGGAGATCAAATCGAGCTCTACCTATCATTCCTCTTTCAAGAAGGGGTTACTCCATTTCTCTGAAAAAATCCATGCCTTGTCGAAAAGTTGCATTGTCTACAGTGGCGAGGAAATGAATTTCAGTGACGGCATTGAAACGCTCCACTTCACAAAAGTTGAAGATTTTTTTCTCAGTGAAAATAAAGAGGTTGGACGCTGAAAGCCCAAAAATAAAACATTCCCTTCTCCCTCTTTCCTCATTCCTCATTCCTAATTGGCGCCCTCGGCGCCTCTCCTCTCTGTGTCCTCTGTGGTTAACCTCTCTCCTCCCATTGCGTTTTTCCCGATCTTGGCGAGAGTCAATTCTTCATCCCGTCCATCCTGTTTATCCATGTTCAATTCCTCATTCCTAATCGGCAGCCTTGGGCGCCTCTCCCCCTCCTTTCCGATCGATCTTGTTCGATAGAAAACCGTAGATAGCCACGACGATAAAACACAGGACGGGAAGGAAGAAGGATACCCGGACCGACTCGAGGACCATACCTCCGATTTGCATGCCATCGCCATCGATCAGTCCACCCTGCCAGCGCGGCATGAAGGCTCCCCCCACGATGGCAAAAATCAAGCCGGCAGAACCGAGCTTGGCGTCATTGGGGGTCAGACCATGCAAGGCGATGCCGTAGATGGTTGGAAACATCAGGGACATGCAGGCAGATACACCGATCAGGCAATAGAGACCGGTCATACCCTGAATGAAAACAGCGCCAAGCGTCAGGCAACCACCACCAATCGCCAATATTCCCAAGAGGAGTCCGGGATTGATGAACTTGAGAATAAAGGTACAGATAAATCGGCTGGTAAGGAAAATGACCATGGCCAGGATATTGTAGTTTTGCGCCTGGGCCGCCGTCAGCCCGATCAGGGTCATGCCGTAGTGGATGATAAAAGTCCAACACATGATCTGAGCGCCCACGTAAAACGCCTGGGCGACTACACCACCAACGTAGTGAAAATTGAAAAACAAGCGCCGAAACAAAACCCCTAACTCGATGTGCTCCTTTTCGTGCCCGGTATCGGGCATTTTGGAGACTGCGAAAAGCACCAGAACAGCGATCACCACCAACGCGATGACGACATAGGGAATCTTTACGATCCCAAGGTCATGTTGAATCATGGCCTGATGGGTGGCCACATCGGTTTCAGAAAATTGGGTCAGCGCTTGGTTTATCAGACCGTCCACCTTGCTGGGTAACATCTCTTCGTATTCCGGATGCGCCGCCTTTTCCTTGGCCATGAATTCAGCCACTTCGAGATTGGGCAAAATCAATGTGCTGGCGACAACCATGCCGGTCAACGAGCCGATCGGGTTGAAGGCCTGGGCCAGGTTGAGGCGACGGGTAGCGGTTGCCTCGGGCCCCATGGAAAGAATGTAGGGATTGGCGCTGGTTTCCAAAAAGGCCAGACCAAATGTCAGAATGTAGAAGCCAATAAGAAAGATATTGAATTGCTGTAGACCGGCGGCGGGGATGGTCAGCAAAGCTCCGGTCGCGTAAAGGGCCAGTCCAATCAGAATTCCCCACTTGAACGATATCTTCCGGATAACCAGGGCTGCGGGAATCGCCATGGTCGCATATCCGCCGTAAAAGGCCCACTGAACGAGTGAGCTTTGAGCATTGCTGATAAGGAAGATGTCTTTGAAGGCACGAACCAATGGGTTGGTGATATCGTTGGCAAATCCCCACAGGGCAAACAAACTGGTGACCAGGATGAAGGGATAAATGAACTGGGCCGGTATGACTTTCGATTGTTTCATAGGTTGCGGGGGAAGGGGTCAAACCTAGAATCTCAACCTCGCAAGCGGCGTCAAGATTGCAAGGATCAGCCGTCGCCCAAGGGCTATGGCTAACATGATGACCCCGATGGGCGTGCAAGGAAATTTCTGAAACTCCACACTAGTTGGCCGGAATCAGGCGTATTTTTGACAGGCGAATCCAACCTCCGTTGTCCTCGTCGTCCAACTGGATCTTCAGGGTATGGTTCCCCTTTTCCGAAATATTTATGAGGCCGATCCGGCGAGTCATGTAGCGAGGCATGGGACGCAGGATATCGGTTCCCGGCTGATCCCAGGTATCGCCCGTATACACGGGAACGAAGGTGCGCATATCCCCATCAACGCCGATAAGACCTTCCCTGAGATCCGAATCGAGGTCACAGGAATACTCAATCTCCAGAATGTATTGCCCAGCCTCCGGGGTATGGAATTCCCACTGGGCGCTGCTCCCTTTTTTCTCCCACTCATGGAGGATGGGATAATGCTGCCAGTCCCCGAAAATCTCCATCCAACGAACCTTTTCCGTATACTCGACACCATTTCGTACGCCCTTGATCGGCAACAAGGAATTGTGCGCGCTCGATACAACCCATTGTTTGGCATTAAAGGAGATCGGAGAACCGTGTTCCAAAACGATGACGGTCGCCTTGGGGTCCGGAGAAATGGATGGCACTTGCAGAAAACGATCATTCCCGCTCTGGCCCATGCTCAAGCTCTGATCATTCAAGAGGAAGCTGGCGCGCTCAATTTTACCTTCCAGACCGGGTAGCCAAACTCTCCCGTCCCTTGGCCAATCACGAATGAACAAATAGGTTTTCCCCGGCTTTTGAGTCGCCTCGATCCATGGGGCAGGGTCCGAATATAGCCCCCAATGGATAAACATGGCGAACTTGGAATCAGGATACCACTGGTAGTCCTTTTCGACCTGGCCGTCCTTGTTTGAAATATCTCCCCTGAGTTTGTCCATTTGCTCTTTTGCCTTGGGGGCTTGAGCAAAAGCGCCGGAAAAAAGGCTAAAACAAAGGGCGCCGAGAAGTATCAGTTGAGATGCGCCGGATGGGTATTTTCTTGGGGAATTATTGGACATGAATCGAGAATATGGGGTGAAAGGGAAGCGGCAGATGAGGTCCGAAGGATCGCCCCAAAAGGTAATCAGCCTTGAATCATCTCCCATCAGCATAACATGAATTGAAAAATTTTCTACCCTGTGTTTGCAGGATGGGAAACGAATTTTGCGAGAGTCGATTTCTCAAAAAATCGCGGCGTAAACCCGCTCCTACTGTGGTGTCCCGTTAATTTGTTCACACAAAGGGCTGGGTTTTTTCTGAAACAGCCGGATAGTGGAGGGAGAAGAGTTCAGTGTGCAGAGTTCAGAGTTCAGAGAGAGGAGGGCGGACATTTCCCCCTGTCTGCGTGCGGTGACGCACAGGCAGGATGTCCGCCATTTCAATACTGATCCTGATCGAAAAATGGTGGTTTTCAGCTGTAGGAGCGGCTTTACGCCGCGATTGCGGTGAGGCTGTCTCGTGGGACCGCGACTACAAAGAACTGGAAAGCACATTAAAGGAGGCCACACTACAATGAACTGCAAAGCAGTTCCAATCCGGAGCCCAGTGTCGGGTAGCGCACACTGGGTTGAATGGGCAAAAAAAATGTGCCCCAACGGGGTTCCACAATGAATCAATCCCAAAGCATTTTGGAAATAATTTATGGAACCCCGTTGGGGTACAATCATAGGGGCGATCGGCTTCCCAGCGTGCGCTGTGCGACGCTGGGCTTTGGAGTTTAACGCCGTTGGCGTAAAGGAGGGAAAAGAGTGCAGAGTGCAGAGTTCAGAGAGAGAAGAGAGGAGAGAGGGGGGCGCATTTGCATCATCATGATCGTGATCCTGATCTTGATCTCTCTCCTTTTCCCCAATTCCTCATTCCTAATTCCTAATTCCTAATTGGCGCCACCGGCGCCTCCCCCCACCGGCGCGGCGGCGGGCTGACGCCCTTGTCTTGCCGACTCCCCCTCAAGGGAGGGAGTGATGGGAAATCATTTTGGGGGCGTGGTGGAAAGGGTTCGTCTGGGTAACCTGTCCTGCCGTAGCCTTCTGGCCTTGAATCTCGATCTCTCCTCAATTCCTAATTCCTAATTGGCGCGCCCCAGCGCGCCTTCTCATCCTGTCCATCCTGTGCATCCATGTTCCATTCCCCTCTCCCAATTCCTAATTCCTAATTCTTAATTGGCGCCAACGGCGCCTCATCCGTGCCCCTGGGCCTTCGTGCCTTTTCATTCATCATTAATCTTGACCCTCTCTGATTTACCAGATGTAAACAGGATTTCATTTAGTTATACTTAATGAAGAATCACCTGCAGATAGTTAAGAGAAAGCATTGGATAAATCGGATTGAATCGGCCTGGCAGGAGCGTAGCCTGATTTGGTTGAGCGGGGTGCGGCGCTCAGGCAAGACGGTGCTTTGTCAAAGTCTGGAACAGGTGGAATACTTTGACTGTGAACTGCCGCGGGTGCGGCGCCAGATGAGTGACCCGGAAGAATTTATCGAATCACTAAAAGGTCGACGCATCGCCTTGGACGAGATTCACCGATTGGATAATCCCTCGGAAATACTGAAAATCGCAGCCGATCATTTTCCCGAAACGAAAGTCATTGCAACCGGTTCCTCTACACTGGGTGCATCCGCAAAATTCAAAGATACCCTGGCAGGCCGAAAACGCGACATCTGGCTTTCACCCATGATCCTCGAGGATTGGGAGGCGTTTGAAAATTTTGGTTGGGACCACCGTTTCATCAGAGGAGGCCTGCCTCCGTTTTATCTGGCCAAACAGTACCCGGAAAAGGACTACCAGGAATGGTTGGACGCTTTTTGGGCAAAGGATGTTCAGGAGCTTTTCAGGGTTGAGCGCCGGGCATCTTTCTTTCGCTTTTTCGAGCTTCTCGCGCAGCAGAGCGGGGGAATATTCCTGGCCAGTTCCCTGGCCAGTCCGGTAGGAGCCAGCCGGCCAACTCTTTCCAACTATCTGCAAATTCTGAATGAGACCTATGTCTTTTTCGTTCTCAAACCGTTCTTCAAGTACAGGACCAAGGAAATCATCTCCGCGCCGAAAGTCTATTGCTTCGATACCGGGTTCGTGGTCTATCAGCGAGGCTGGTCGGAGATCCGCGAAGAGGACCGCGGCCTGTTATGGGAGCATTTCGTGCTCAACCAGCTTTGCGCTCATGGTTGGAAAGATCGGTTGAGATATTGGAGAGATAAACAAAAGCGGGAGGTAGACTTCGTAATACTGCGACGAGGCAGGCCACCTTGCGCGATAGAAACCAAGTGGAAAGCGGACCCAGGCGACACGGGAAATCTCCATGCCTTTCACCGCAGACATCCGGAAACCGATAAAGTCATCCTCGCTCACGATGTCGACCGGACCTTCACTCGAAAAATCAAAGGCATGCGGGTTCATTTCATGAACCTACCAGCCTTGGTAAAATGGTTGTAGACCGCCCCCTCGGAGTCATTCCTCGTCACGGATTCCGCCTACTTTACGATTCATGCCTACCACGCGCTAAAGGCGGAACTCGATAACATATCCCGGCTTCGATTCCTTCTAGTGTCATGTCCCATTAATTTGTTCACACAAGCCGGCTGGGTGTTATGCTGTAACAGCAGGTTAGAAGGTTAACTCATTTAATGAAGGCCACACTTCAAAGAACTGCAAAGCAGTTCCACTCCAAAGCCCAGTGTCGCACAGCGCACACTGGGTTGGAATGGACAAAAAACAACGAACCCCAACGGGGTTCCACAAATAATCTCACAAAATCCGTAGCGAGGGAACGTAGGTCATGCGCTGGTGCGGGTTCCCTGAGCGCAGTAGAAAAACATCCATGCGGACGATTGTTTAAGACACCTGAGTAGTTACTTTCCCCGTAAAATAATCCAACCTTACCATAATTGAACATTTGGAACATCATGTGTTTACAGGATAGATTGATGACATACGATGAAATTGAGCCTTCCCGAAAACATGGAATCATATCTCAGAAAATTAATGGTTCAGCTACTGCCTTTGTGGATCCTTCTCACTGCTTGTTCCCCACCAGACACGAGCCAAAAACTCGTTCTCGTGGTCGGGGTGAATCCTGAACATCCTTACCTGAGCAAGCAGGTCCGATTCCTGGAGGAGGTTCTGGAAACCTTGGACTACGAATTGGAGGTTCAGCAATTTCAATCGGCTCATTGCTTGGAACTATCGAATTCCGGCCAAGTGGATGGCGAAATATGGCGGATCAAAGGTGTGGATACCGAGTACCAAAACCTTGTTCGCGTTCCAGTCGCACTCTGGTCACACCCGGAATTGGCTTTTGTCAAGAGAGACATCGAATTGGACGAATGGAAATCACTCGCACCCTACCGGGTTGCTTTTCGTGTCGGTACCAAAGTCGTGGAAAACAACATTCAGGACATCGTAAGGGATCAAGTGCCTCTCGATACCATCGATGAAGGCTTTGAGCTTTTGGCCAAAGGAGAAGTCGATGTCGTAATCTCCGACAATATCGTCGGAAGTGTGCTGCTCGAGAGTGAGAAATATAAGAATAGTGGCATCAGGCAACTTGAACATCCATTGGATACGGCATTGCTATTTACGTATCTGCACAAGAAACATGCAAAACTCATTCCTCGTTTGGCGACCGCCATCAGCCAAGCCAAACAGGATGGAACCTACACACGGATTGTAGGAGAGCCTCCAGTCGATGAATAAGTTCACCTTTATAGCGCCTCCACTTCTGTAAAATAGGCGCCACCAGCTTTTCCTGACTCGTCATAGAGGAAGGTCAGTAGCTCAGAGGGCCCGGCAGGAAGTTCCATCTCGAAAACCACGGCTTTGCTGCCCGGTTGGACAAGGCATTCCTTTTCCTGCCCGGCAATCCGGATTTCGGCTCGATCAGCTTTCACGGTCTTGTCGGCCTCAAAAGGGAATTGACGTAGGGTAATCCGGTAGGACCCCGCCTGTTTTACATCGACCATCCATGGGCCGGTCACACGAGGGAGTTTGCTGATGCTGCCAAAATTCCAGGGAGGATTGCCCGTCGGCAAATACCAATCCTGGGAACATAGGACGGTGGGGTTATGCACTGAATTTCCCAAATCGATCCGCACGGGTTTCAGTCGAGGAGATATCGACTCCCACCAAGGCATATAGTGAGCGCGAAGTTTCTCGACCACCTCGGGATGTTTATCGGCAACGTTCATCCTTTGCGCTGGATCTGCTTGAATGTCGTAGAGTTCGCTACCGCCAATCAATCGCCAACGTTCGGTCATTACACAGGAATCTGCCCAGGCCGTCGGACTCCGGTTGAAATAGGCGCCGCCAAAGAACTGCACTATCAGGTGGTCACGATCCCAGTTCGCATGCTTTCCTTCCATTAATGGAACCAGCGACCTTCCGTCCAATCTGAGGGAATCTGAAAGTGATATTTCGCACAGTTCAGCCAGAGTTGGCAGCACGTCCAGATGCGCCGCCAGGGTATCGATATCGCGACCGCCTGTCAGTCCGCCATGAGGCCAATAGATAAAGAAAGGGACACGGTGCCCTCCCTCATAGATGGAAGACTTTTTCCCGCGCATGCCGGCATTGAATCCCTTGACCGCTTCGCTGTTTAACCGGTCTTCCCCAAAGGTCGCCCCGTTGGCTGTACCGTTGTCGGTCATGAATATCAGAATGGTATTTTCAGCGATTCCAAGGTCTTCCAGATGCTTGCGAAGAAGTCCCAGGTTATGATCAATATTGGCAATCATACCGTAGAAGTTGGCGCCGTTATTCCAGTCAGCCTTTTCCTGGTAGGGCCCACTCCATTCCGGAGCTACACGGTAAGGACCATGCGGGGCATTGGTAGCGAGATAGAGAAAGAAAGGAGACTCCTTGTTTTCCTCAATAAAACGCATGCCTTGAGCGAACCATACGTCCGTACAGTAGCCTTCGAACTTCTCATAGGTCCCATTTCGCTCGTAGGTATCGTCAAAATAATCGTTTCCCCAATAATCGGAGGCTTGCCCTACTCCACCGCAACGATGCCAGACCACATCTTGAAACCCACGGTCTTGAGGTCGATGTGGAGCATTATCGCCCAGGTGCCATTTACCCACCATACCCGTAACGTAGCCATTATCGGCAAACATATCCGCCACCGTTTTCTCATCGGTGTGTAACATGGTACGACCCGAACTGGTTCTGTACGCGCCGGTGCGGCCGGGGTCTCGACCAGTCATCAAAGCCGCCCGCGTAGGCGTGCAAAAGGGGCTGACATGAAAATCAGTAAACCGAATTGACTCCTCATAGAGATGATCGAGATTCGGAGTCTTCAGAATAGGGTTCCCATGGCACGCCAAGTCACCGTAGCCCTGATCGTCGGTCATGATCAGGATGACGTTCGGTTTCGACCAGATCCCTGGAATGGTTTCTTCAGAAGCCCAGGAAAAGACTCCAAAGACCGAAGTGATTATCGAAAATAAATTGAGGCTCTTTCTAATCGTGCTTTTCCTTATAGTTCGGATTCCCTTTAAGCCACTCGTAATCGGCATATCCCAGGTCATCTGCCATGACGACCACCACGTTGGGAGATTGCGCAACATGGGCACATGCAACCTGAGGCAATTCCCCTAAAACATAGAGCAGACAACCCGTGCCAAGAATCCTTTTTACCATTAATGAATATCTATTGCTAATTCAAATTAGCTGGCGTGTTTTCAAAAGACGAAATTCTACTACCTGGATTCATCCTGGCCATCCAAGTTCACTTATCTGGTATGCTCGAGCGCTTTATCCGCATCGTTGAGAATGGCATTCGGATTGTGTTGTTCTGCATCGGTCACAATTTCAAAAGACCAGGCAAAGTGGCAGGAGCCGAGGTCTTTAGGCGGTGTAATTTTCAAGCCCTCTGATGTCATGGCCCATTTTACTGCCCCATCCGAACCAAGCAACCTCACGGACTTCACTTGATTTTCCTTCCATCCGGCTGTGGCCTTGATGGTAAAGGCGACAATGGGCTTGGCTCGTTTGATTGCGTAAAGCGCTTTCCCTTTGGTGGTAAAGGAAAGATGCTCGTCCTCCTGCGCGTTCTCTTTCCAATACCGGGCGCCGTAGATGGCTTCGCTATTGATCCTCAACCAATTCCCCATCACCCGGAGCCGTTGGACCTGCCATTGGGGAATGGTACCGTCTGCTCTTGGGCCGATATTAATCAAAAAGTTTCCGTTGCGACTGATGATTTCCACCATCTCGTGAACGACCTCCTCAGGCGTCTTCTTATGGTGGGGATAGTTCGGATCTTCCTCGGCAGCCAAATACCCGTAAGAGGTTCCGAAAGTCGTACAGCTTTGCCACTTCGGGCCAATCACCTCGAGTTTCAGGTTATCCTTCTCCAGACAGCCCACTCCCGGCGGCCAGTTGCGGTTGCCACCTTTGTTATTCAAATAGACCTCCTGCCCACGGGCCGAGGCGTCGTTCATGAAGTCGGTGATCATCAGCCGGAACTGGTCGTAGAAATATTGCACTTCAGGCTTCATTATTCCTGCGTGTACATTGTTTCCATCCCGCGTCCAAATCGGGACATCGTCCATCCATAGAAAGTCGGGCCGGTACTTGCTCTGGATTTCCTTCCAGCGCGCCACATAGTCATCGACAAACTCCTTGGTGAGCCCAAAGGGACCATAGAGAGAAGCCGCTTCAGGCACGCGATTGATCTCCTCCAGAATGTCGTCCTGAGGCTCGGCCTTCACTACAAAAAGCTTCTTGGCAAAAAAGGATTGATGCCGTTCGCGATGGTAGGAAGGCGCGAATTTGAGACCTCGCTCGCGCAGCGCGTTCCCCAGGTCGCCGACCAAATCGCGTTTGGGCCCCATGTCCACAGCGTTCCAGGGAGTCAGGTCCGAGTCCCAATTGGCCCAGCCGTCATGGTGCTCCGCGGTCATCACGACATACTTGGCGCCGACCTCGGCAAAAAGCTCAGCCCATTCCTCAGGATCCCAATTCTCGGCTTTGAATTCAGGAATGATATCCTTGTATCCGAAATCCGGAGGCGTGGCGCCCCAACGCTCTTCCATGTAGGGATAGTAGTGCTCGGAATCGGCATAAAGCATTTTTGGCACATGCTCCGCATAACCGCGGTCCCCCTTGCGATATCCAATCACACTATATGGCCCCCAATGGATAAAGATACCGATGTTACCGTCCTCGAACCAGGCCGGAACGGGCATCTTCTGTAGCGACCCCCAACTTCCGTCGTAGGGAACCCAGGATTCTCTCTCTTCAGAGCCACATGCGCTAAGGACAAACATGGCGGAAGCGCAAACGAGCACGCTATTAATTAGTCGGCCCTGAAAACTCCATAATTTGTTGTTATACAACATTTTATTGTTGCCAATACCCCTTTTATTTGACAAGGTAATTGTGCAATTCAGCCCAAAACCTGGTCAAACTTATGAAGCTCTCTGGTGTTTTTCGGCAATTGAACTGGGCCACGATCTCCCCAGAAAAAGGAATCCCTTATGTTTTGGTTGTCCACCTTGGACAATAATGCCTTTTTCAGGGTCGACTAATTATACGTTTAAGTGGCATCTATTTTAGGACAAAGAATCGAATCATCTGCCTATGTGTATTCAAATTTTGCATCCGAAAAAAAACAATTCGCCCCGAGGTCTCTTAAACTACTTCAATGGAAACCTCAGGGCGAAATTGAATAGAACAACAAACTACTAGAACTGAAAAGTTGCAGATGCACGCCAACTTCGAGGCGCCACATAGTAGCGGCGATCGGGAGGATTGCTGCTATCGTTGCGAAGATACCTGGCAATATTCGGTTTCGTATCGTTAAAGAGGTTCGAAACGTTGATCTGAAAGGAGGCCCTTACATTGGAGCCAAACAAATTCACATTCGTCCGGTAACGAACCATGGCATCGGCAAAGAAGGTGGATTCGCCCCAGATTCTGATCCGATTGCCATCCGCATCGTTTTCCCAGTGCAAGGCGTTCTTGCCCTGGTAGCGTGTCCCGCCACCAACGGACCAACCTCTTAGCATACCTTCGTTGAAGGCATAGTTGGTGAAGAAATTGAACTTGTTTCTCCTAAGACCGAAGGGAGGTCCGGCAACCATGGTATTGTTCCTCCAATTGGTGACGGTTTCGAATGTATTGGCGACGATTTGTCCGATCTCGGACTCAAACTCCTCAAGATCGTTGGTAGCGATAATACCTTCATCAATCCACTCCTGGGTAATAGTCGAAGTATCCCAAGTTTCGATGACGTTCGTAATATACTCCATGGTCTGGTCGAGCCAGATGTTCTCGATTATGCCGACATTGGTTTGCTCCTTGTCGGTATAGGAGTAATTAAACATAGCTCGCCAATTGCTGGTGAGATTGGCCGTCACTTGAAACTCGTAACCATCGCTGGCCTTGGAGAGCGTATATCGGTTGACGCGGTTTTCAAAAAGTGGCGGAAAATCTGCGTTAGCCGAGGGGAAACCTATGTCCTGCCACCATTCGAGGAGATCTCTTTGCAACCGGTTGTGCATATTGACCGCGGCACCGCTACCGTTGAGGGCGTTATTTTGCGTGGATTCGTAGCGCGTCAGCCGCACATTGATGCGATTGTCGTACAAACTTGCCATAACTCCGAAATCCTTGCCTTCGCCACTCCCAGGAAATCCGATTTGGCCCGGTCTTTCGAGCGATCCGATGATCACATCCTCGGGGCTGGGAATATCGGAGTTGGTCGCCTCATTATAAAAGAGGGAGAACTGATCATTGATGTGGAAAACCGCTCCCGCCGTGAAATTATCTACCTTCCAGGGCGTAGTGAGAAAATTGTCCGTGCGCACGTATTCGGTGTTGTTGGCGTTTGGTTCGTAGAGCCATTTTTTATTGTCTCCTTCGTCTTCCCGATACCCGGCCGTAATTACTAACCTGTCATCAAAAAAGAAGCTTTGGGTGGAAATCAACCAGGAATCAATTTCTTGATCGGCATCCCAAGCATCCTGGAAAGTCTGTTTCCAATCCGCATAGATCATTCGGCTGGGATCGAGCGGATCGGCCACGGGTGTTTCTACACTGGCAAGCTCAAGCCCTGACCAGGTGCTCCTATCGTTAAGGTCAATGTAATGCATGCTTCTAGCATGATTAGCCCCGCCAGGGTTCGCCGAATACGCGTTTAGTCCTGTCGCAGCATCGAGCCAAGACAGTCGAAGAACCGGTTGGCTGGAATTATATTTCACACGTTCCAGGCCAGCGGCTAACCGGTGCCGGCCCAGGTTCGACAGCCCTCCATCGCTGCGTTCGGCAAAGTCGAATTCATAGGTGGAGGTCACGCGCATGGTTTCCTGATCCCGGTCCGTATTCCACCGAGTTTGGGAACCTCTAAACGTGAAAGTACCACCTACATTAGGATTGGCGACTGCAGTTGCCGGCGTTCCATCCGGCCCCATGAAATATTCATTGGCATCGCCCCTTAATTGAGCGCCGGTTCCATTAGGCATGGTGTCCCAGTAGTAATCCCATTTGTTGTAGTCCAGTTGCACATAAAAGTCCTCAGCCAACTCACGTTGCAGTGAGGCAGTAAAATCAGTCGCGTCCAGGTCCCTCTTATTACCCGGGCCATTGAAAGCCACGTTATATGGATAATAGGAATCGGTGCGAGAAATGTTGTTGGCTACTGTAAATTGCCCATTTCCATTGGTATCCAGGAACTGCTGCGTTAGCATCGCCCGGGCGAGATTAATTGCTTTGCCATCGAACGACGGATCCCCTCCCTCAACTATTGCGACCTGCGCAGCAGCACCCAAGTTGGTGACGCCTGCACTCCGAAGGTAGATGTTTCGATTCGCACCGCTCAGGGCACCGTTAGCACCCGCTTGTGCGATACGATTGTCTGAAAACAGATCGAAGGTGGCCGAGCCCGAAGACAACCAGTGAGTCAGGAAGTCCGTTTCCACATAAGTCGTACCAGGAATATCGACCTGTTGGAAGTCCTCGTACCCAAGTCGGATAACGGTTTTCTCATCCGGCCGCCAAGTCAGACCGCCATGAATGGCATTCTTCCTGTTGTAGGTATTGGACCTCCAACTGTCGCCATCCGCGTGGAGGGCATTCAAACGAAAGGCCAGCTTGTCCTCAACAAGCACCTGGTTGAAATCGAATTCCCCCCGCACCAGGCCATACCTGTCGGTGCGGAAAGTCACTTTGCCGAAATTATCCGCCACCGATGCACGCTTTGTTGACTGATTCGTAATACCACCAGCGGCAGCGATTCCAAAGAGCAAGGCATTCGGCCCGCGAGACTCGTCAATTCGCTCTGTCAAGTAGCTGTCGAGTGGTAGTTGCCAGGTAAAATAATCCCTGGCCCGGGTACTGGGCAAACCCCGGACCCTGGCCTGGAAGCTGACGAAGCCCCGTTGCGCGAAATGGCCACCGAAAAAGGCTTCTTCATCGCCCTGTCCCGCTTCGACATTGGCCGAGTAATTGAGTATATCCTCCAGATTGACTGCGCCGAGATCCTCAATAAACTCCATGGTATACACCTGAATGGAGGCGGGCGTATCGCGAAGGCTGGCATTGAGTCGGCTGCCAGCCAAGGAATTCTCGGCATAATAGCCGGTGTCTTTTGAGGCATCGATTTCGAAAGGACTGAGGTCATAGACGTCATCTTCTTCATCGTCCTCGGTCGTCTGGGCGGCTAGCGGCGAAATGCCCAAAACCAGTCCTATCAATAGAAAAGGGATGCCAGTCTTAAGGAACATGCCTGCTCTTAGTTTGAAGTATTTAGTTTTCATGAGATTTTGGTTTGTTTGGTTCAGTTTTAAGATTGTGAGTTGTAGAGGATGGAAAAACCTTGGTGCTCTGAGACGAAGCAAGTTTGCGCGATTTTGCGGGCGATTATCCAAGGTGAACAGGGGAAGTGATAATGCTAGTCACAAAATATTCTGCCTGATTATGACAGATTTCGGAAAACCGGATTTCATCTGAATGAATGAATTTTTTGATTTTCTTGAAAATCATTTGTGGAACTCCTTTGGGGTTCAATCATATGGCCGATAGGTACCCAAGCCTGCGCTACAATGCTTCGAATTGCTGCGCAGGTCAAGAGGTTTCGCACGGCACAGCGCGACGCTGGACTTTGGAGTTTAACGCCGTTGGCGTAAAAGCCAGCCCGCATGTCTCACAAAATCGGGGGAGGTTCATGTTATACCAAACATACGCTTGCACGTGGTATTCTATAACACCGTCCCCAAGCCAGTAAGTAAACCCAAGAGTAGCCTGAGTCTCAACAACCCCTTGCTATTTCCTGAATTGTTGGTAGTCTCCTAACCTTCATGTTTAAACTTACCCATTTCACCCTAGGCTGTCTTCTTGTCTCCTCATGGATTCTTGGACCCAACATCACAGCGGCAGAAGTGCGCTAGAGCGGCGGGTGTACTAATTGCAAGAAGCGTCTATGGTTGTCCAACCTCTTTCTTCAGACCTACTATTTATCGTATAATTTCCACCACAATGCGAAGCAATTATTTCCATTGCTTTTTCAGCTTCATTTAAGCTCTGAACCCCTGCTCCGCAGCTTTTCTATACCATCTAGCAGATTCCTTATAGTTTTCGGGAACTCCTTGAATGCCATTATTCCACCCTTACTCCCTCAAAATTGAAGGCCATACCTTGCGCACTAGATTTTCCCGTGACAGCTTCTCCCCTTCGAAAACGGCAGTAAGTTCCATTGAATAGCCTCGGTAGCCAAAGTTACTGCCATGATACCTCGAATTCTTTATCTTCTTATTCACTGCCTTCTATGCCAGCCTGTGCTGGTTCACGGTTTGTCTCCGCAACCACCGATAAACGAGTCCCGCGAGATCTCCTTTCCCGATACGGAGCAGCACCTGACTCTCGTATTCGATCCGCATACGCATACGGTGTTTTCCGATGGCACTGCCTGGCCGAGCATTCGTGTTGATGAGGCCGTTCGAGATGGCTTGGATGCCATTGCGATGACCGATCACTTGGAGAGTCTGCCGCATATTGGCGACATCCCGCATAAAGATCAGAATCGCTCCTTCCAAGAAGCGGCCGACGCGGCCCGGTACTCGGATTTGCTGGTTATATCTGGAGCTGAGATTACGCGCAAACCGCCGGTGGGCCATATGAACGCCATCTTTATCAAGGACGTCAACAAACTGTATTCCGTGCCCGAGTCGGATGAGCCTTACAGCTTTAGTGAACATCGGGCTTTGGCTCACCAGTGGCCTGCCCAGAATGCGGTGGACGCGGCCAACGAACAAGGAGGCTTCGTGTTCTTAAATCACGCTTGGAGGCCACACCCCAATGGGATACCCGTCCTTTCCGACTTCCATAAGGAAAATATCCGCAAGGGCTTGCTGCACGGAATCGAAATTGCCAACGGGAAGATCTATTCGGAGGACGCTTTTCAGATCGCCCTTGACCACAACCTCACACTGATCGGGGTATCCGATGTGCACCGTCTCATCGATTGGGACTACGAACCGCACAAAGGAGGGCACCGGCCGGTCACGCTCGTTTTCGCCGAGGAGCGGTCAGCGAATTCGATGAAGGAAGCTCTCTTTGACCAGCGCACGGCGGTATGGTACAAAAATTGGCTGATGGGCCGGGAGCAACATCTGCTGCCGCTATTGGCGGCCTCTCTTTCGTTTAGCGATGCCGCCTATCAGGATGCGGAAATTCTGAGCGTTACGATAACGAATCGCTGCGATGCCGATTTCCATTTACGCAGTCTCAGTCCATACGGACTCCATCGGCATGCGGCTACATTTACGGTACCGCAACACAGTTCGGAGCGGCTGATGGTGAGAACCGGTACAGTCGTGGATTCCCTTACCATGGAGTTTGAAGTGCTCAACGCGTTTGTCGCTCCCAACGCAACGGCCCGGCTGAAACTGGCGGCGGAGGTGGAGTAAAGCGCGATTCGAAAGCGGCTAAGGGATAGGGCAGCTTTTTAGCGATCCTTATTTTCGGAGCCCCGCGTCGCAGTGCAACGCTTTGTTAGCAAACTCTACCTTCTTACTTGTCGAGCTTCACTTTCTCGAGATTCCGAGGAAACACTATCTGTGCCCAGATGGGTTTATGGTCAGACAAAGGATTCTTGAGTTCGATTATGCCTCCGTCTGTTACCTTGGCTCCAGCCGAGGTATTGTATAAGATGTGATCGATAACCCCGAGATTCGTTTTGGGGTTTTGGGCGTTGTATGTAAACTCCTTGGAGACATCAATCTTCAGATCGATCCACGTTGGTCTAAATCCTGCCCCCCCGACCGTTTTCATGGCAGCGTCGCCAATGTTGTTGTTGTAATCCCCAACGACGATAACCCTCTCAGTTGCCTCCTCAGGTAGAACCTTGGTCGCAAGGCTATGCGCATGGCCATCATTTGCGCCCGACTTACAGATATGTAGCGAGTAAAATGCGAATGAAAGGCCGTCGATCTTTGTTGCGGCCCGTACGACCGACGCGGGATTCCAGCAGCGTCGACGTGGAACCCCCAGTTCATGCTCTGTGGTGCCCTCGAGTGGCGTCCGACTGAGTATCGATTTGTATTTGTCCTCATGATTTGCCGATGAGATCTTGCCTACATAGCTGTGTTCCATTCCCAGTACTTTGCCCACGCGAGCTGTCCAGTCGCCATCTGGAACTTCATTGAACCCAATGATGTCCAAGTTGTATGGTTTAAACATTTCGCCAACCTGCTTGGGGGTCGTGCTTCTGCCGAACTCAACATTGTAAGCCGCAACGCGAACAATAATCGGCTTATCAGGCGCACAGGCGGTAAGAAAGAATGTCGCTCCGCACAAGCATGTAACAACAAGGGATAATAATTTAATGGCTCTCATTCTAAATTCCTCCTATTCGATAGATTCTTTGTTCACGCTGCCCCTCAAGAGCAACGCGTAGCGGCGTCGTATTTAACTCTATGTTTTCTAGCCTTTCAAACTGACCTGTCTCCGATCACCGTGCTGCTTGTGTTTGCGGTTGATGCAGTGTAGCTCCAGGTCAGCCGATGTTTCAGTGAGCTTCATATCGACCCAGCCATGCGCATGGCCTTTTCCAAAATAGTAACTAACTGCCGGTTGGTTAATGAGATGGAGATGGTCTCGTCGATCATATTGCCACTCATGCGTGTGGCCATAGACATAGGCCCTGGCATGCTTTCGTTCGGCAAGCAGTTTCAACAGAGTCGACCCATCACGCATGCCCTCGATGGGACGCACGCCACGGTTGGGATACGGGTTGAAGTGACCAAAGATAAGGGCTGGCTTATCCGCACGTTCGTCGAGTTGTTTGGCGAGCCAGTTCAACTGTTTGTCTCCCAAGACTCCTTTTCTTCCTGAATCCAACAGTACGAGGTTCGCGTTCGGCAGTTCAATCACGCCCGCCTGAACGCCCATGCGCTCTTTCTTCAGGAATGGGAGCAATTTCCACAGGTTCTCACGATTGTCGTGATTGCCGATCGTCACGTGAACGGTGATGCCCGCAGCACGGATCGGCTCCACAAGCCTGAGAAACTCGTTGTACTCGGCTTCCATACCTTTGCTGAGAGCACAGTCGCCGTTGACGATCAGGTGAGCCGGTCGAGGATTGAGTACAATTACGCTCTTGGCCGCCTGCGCAAGACAATCCGCCATGTTCACCCCCTCATGCTCGGACTCCTTGACGGGCGAACCAGGCCACTTCGTCCCCGGGTAGACACGATTTGGATCGGCGCTGATGTGCGTATCCGCAAGCAAAGCAACTCGGTTTTGGTCCAACTCAGCACCTTCACCATTCGCGGCGGCCAACGCGCGAGGCATCATCATAGCCGTGCCACCAAGAGCGAGCGAGCGCTTTACGAATTGTCGACGAGTGATTGGTGGTAAAATGATAGGCATCTTGTATCTCCTTGGGTTACGTGATTGTTCGGTCTACTTGCCCCTCAACTTCATGTCCCATGGATTGGAAGCTCTTGGTTCATATAGACGGTGGGCATCCTTATCGGGAAGAGAGTCGACGACAGCCTGAAACTTCTGCAGGGCCTCTTTGTGCGCCGCGAGGTCGCTATCAAGAAGGTTTGTTTTCTCCCACGGGTCCTTCTTAAGATCGTGCAGGCGAATGACCTTCTTTTCTCTGGAGACCCAGACCTTATACCGCTTATCGCGTATGACGCGCTTCTCAAAATCCGTCTGGCCCCTCACTCCGTTCTCAGTCAGCCGAGCGGCTCCGAATCCGAGCGCCATGATCCACTTTCGCTCGGTGTCCTTCTCTTTTCCCAGAATCAAAGGGGCAATAGATGTCCCGTCGATGATGAGATCCTCAGGCATATCGCCGCCTCCGAGTTCTACGAAGGTGGGTAGCAGGTCTGAAAGATCTGTGAGGGCCTCGGTTTCGACGCCTTCCGGGACAATCCCCGGGCAGTTTACGATAAAGGGAGAACAAACGTCCAGTTCCTCTGCTGATCCCTTTGCGCCCTTCACCCTGAGTCCGTTCAGCGTGCCCGTGACGCCAGGGACCGTGCCGTTATCCGTTGTGAAGATCACGATGGTGCGCTCGCGTATCCCCAGTTCGTCAAGTGTGCTGACTAGCCGGCCAACCAGTTTGTCTACGTAGCGCACCATGGCCTTGTGCTTATCGATGTGGATCTTTGCTTCGGGCTCATCCGGAGTCGAAACCTGCGGAGGATGCACGAGTGCCATCGGGTAATAGAGGCACATGGGTTCATCTTTATGCTGGCGCATGAAGTTGATCAGGTGGTCGGTATAAATATCTGGGCCAAACTTGCCGGCATAGGTCCGGCTCCCATCCGTAGGCGTGTTGACGTAAGCGTCCTGATAGCGTTCAGCGCTCACCTCGTTGCCCGTCTCGAAGCCCGTCCACATTGCCCAGTCATCGAACCCGTGCTTCTTCATGGCCAGCGGTTCGATCCGAAAGTCATTGATCTGCCACTTGCCTGCCGCACATGTGGCGTAGCCAAGTTCTTTCATCAGACGAGCAAAGGTGGTGTTTTCCTTCTTTTTCCAGTCAAAGTAGGCCACTCCCCAGCGCGGAACGTCCCAGTGATTGACAAAGCCGTTGCGCCAGGGGTATTTGCCGGTCAGAAGGGTCGCACGCGAAGGGGTGCATGACGGCATTGAGTAAGCGTTATGAAACTTCATTCCCCCGTTAGCGAGCGCATCGATGTTCGGGGTCGTGATATCCTCTGCGCCGTAGCAGCTGATCCAATCCTTGCCCAGGTCGTCCACCATGATGAACAGGATATTTGGTTTGGCGCTGGGTTTCTCAGCTGCCATTAGCGGAACGACGATGCTGGCCCAAACACATGCTGACAAAACCGTCATGTGGGTTCTATGCAAGAATCTGTGGTACATCAAATCGTTTTCCTTTTTCTGATACCTAAAGGTTGCTGAATAGGCACGGCTATTTGCCCTCGCCTGCAACCGGCTTGTTAGCAGTTGTCTTTTTCAATGTTGGAGCGCTGGGTAGCGTGAACGTCGCGACCACCGCGCGGTGATCAGATGGATAGGGCGTAACAACAATGTCTGCATTCTCTTTGTTTTCCCCTACGATCTTTACGTCGGTTACCTCTATGTCCTTGCCCCTGAAATATACAAAATCGATGCGATCATGGTGATCATTGGGATCATCGGCCTTGGTCAGGGGCGACCAGGTGAAGCCCGGCTTTTTCATCTCGTCGGGATAGATCGTGCGCCAGGCATCGTCAAAGCCTGCTTTGGCCATCTCCTGGGAAGTCGGGTATGCCACCTTGAGAGGATGGCGACCGGACTTGGCCGCTTTTTCGGTCCAGTCAAGGTGTGATGGCTCATTGAAATCGCCTACCACAAAAACAGGAGCCTCTTTGTCGGGGAAGGAACGTATCTGCCTGAGAAGGCTTGAGATTTCTCCACCGCGCGCCTTCCTTGCGCCGACAATCGCCTCGGCTTCGGTTTTGATGAAGGGAGTATTCCAGTGCTTGTGCCATTTTGGACGGATGCTCAAAAGCTGGTATGGCTGATAGGGGTTGGATGCCAGGTGCAGGTTGAAGACGTAGGCTTCCTGGCCCGAAGTCAGCTTGATTTTGATGCCACCGTCGCGGCGATCGACAATCTCAAAACGCGTCAAGATGCAGCTCCAATGGTCCTCATAGTAATTCCAACCCAGCAACTGCGCCAACTTCTCCGCATTAACACCGTAAGGGGAACGCGTTTCCTGAACACCGACAACATCTGCCTTTGCCTCCTGAATCACCTTGACCGTTTGGTACAAGAGTTGCCCGCGCATCGTTCCGCCGCGATGTATATTGTAAGACATGACCTTCACCTGATCCTCCTCGATTCGCGTCTGTGCAATATGCGCGCAAGAAGAACCCATAACCAAGAGGGCTCCCATAACGCAGAACGCGCAAATGGTAGGCATCACTTTCTTCAAAACTTCTCCAATGCTCACGATTGCGTTCACGGGCGGTTTTAAGCCGTCGCAGTGCAACGTTTTGTTCGCTTCTCTAGCGCAATTTCTTTCTGGCATCCTTCTTGTTGGGAGAGTTTATGGTTTTACCAGCTCAATGCTTTTGAGAATCTCGGCGCCTTCCGGGCTGGCGAGTTTGATTTTCTGTTTGGATTTGTCGTCAATGAGGGTGATGGTGAAGGTCGATATTTTTGACCACTCAAGGGGTTTGTCGTTGCTATTGGTTGGCTCCTTTTTAAAGTCCCCGGCTTCGAGCAGGATGGTCTGAGGCCCATTGCCGCTGACTTTGCGTTCATAATGAAATTTACCGATCTCTTTGTCGGGGGCGTTGTATCTGCCATCCATATCCAGGCTGATCAGGAGTTCTTTTCCTTTCTTGAGATCCAGGTATATGGCGAGTTTGTTACCCGGGGTTGTGTCGAGCTGAGGGTCTTGGAATTTGTAGGTTTTAAAACTGGCTTGATCACGGCTGCTCCAGTTGGCCATGCCATTGGAGAAGTCATCGATGAGGCCTGATTTTGGCAGATTGTCGAAGGTAGTCAGGTCAATGTCCCGGGGGATGTGGGTGTGTTCGTAAGAGTTCAATGTAAAGGTCTTGGTTCTACCCATAAAGGCTCTGCTCTCCTCGGGCAGAGTATAGCGACAAAGGGCGAAGGTGTAGAGTGGAAGCTTGGGGTACACCGGCAACTCGGCTTTCCAAGTGTTCGCCTCTTTGGTGGCCTCGGCTTTTTTCCAGAAGCGGGTAATCGTATTCGGTGCGTAGCCGTAGTAGATCTCAACGTCCACGAGGCGCTCCTGCTGGGCGGGAGTAACGGTAAAGTGTGCGGTGTTATTCTCGATTTTGAACGTAGAGGGTGGTGTGGCAGGGATGTTCTGCTCAACACCGGCGAGGTATTGCTTGAACCAATGGTCAAGCATGACCCACTGCTCAGGTCCCGGACGGTGTTGGTCATGCATGTTGCAGGTAACACGCCACTTGTCATGAGGTAGCAGGTCCATGGACTGGTAGATGCGGTCCAGGGTGGCGTGTTGGTCATTGGACGAGGTGATGAACATGACGGGTACGGAGACGTGCTTCCAGTAGGCGCCAGGGTCGATGGTGTTTTTGTAGAGATTCAAATCTCCGATCTCGTCGATGGCACTTCCCGCGATGACCCCTCCTGAGTTCATGCCGGGGTAGTTCTGATAACGGTTGGCCGTGCCCCCGACAAAGGGAGCAACTGCCTTGAGGCGCTTGTCGATGGCCGTCATTGCGGTGATGGTGCCACCCATGGAAAAGCCGGCGAAGCCGAGTTTGTCGGGGTCAACCTCAGGCTGCTGCTCAAGGAAGGTGAGCGCGCGGCGTCCTGCAAGGGAGAGTATGAAATAGTTCGAGTTACGCGGACTCATGATGGGATCCACACTGACCTCATCCGGGTGGAAGCTGCTCTTCCAATCATTGCGTAGGGCCTTGGGGTAAAAGTTCCCTCCATGGGTTGGGTCGATTTTTCCCCAGTCCGTTCCCCACGTGTTGTCAGGGTCGAGGTCCGCTTCGAGCGGTCGTCCCAGCCAGTTGATGTCCACGGTGGCAAAGCCCTGGGTGGCAAAGCCATGACCGCGGTTGCGGTGGGCTCGCTGGGCGCCGCCATGGCTCCAGACAAAGGCGGGATTTTTTTCGCCGTTGTCCGGAAAACAGTAGTAAGCGGCAATGCGGGAATCGCTGCCTTTGAACGTGCCCACCTTAAAACTAATGAGCCGGGAGACAACGCCATCCTGCTTCCATTCCATGTGGGTCTTGACCTCGAGATCATCCTTGCGAGGGTCGTAGTCTTTCCAGAGGTCAACAACCGTTTGCGGGACCTCGGAGGCATTGGTGTAAGGAGTGAGGCTGTTCTCTTGTGACGAGGCAGTGAAGGAAGTTGCCAGTAAGCTTGCAATAATGAGCGCCGGTGTGGTGGTGAGCATCTTGATCACGGTGTCCTTTCGTGGTTTTATTATCGCTCTGTTTAAACCACACTAGAGCCGCTTGCGCGCGTCTGGCAGATTCAGCAACAGCTCAGGCTTGTCCTTACTCCAGTACCAGACGCCCAATGCGTCGTAACGGTCGAGCTGATAGGGAATCAGCACCTTGTCGCGATAGTCTGGCCAGGCTAAAACTGATGGATTCTCGCTCTTTCCTCCGCTCCAGAGGCGTTCGGAGAAGCCGGCAAGACGCGGATAGGTGCGGTCGCCGAAATCCTTCATGGTCTTGATTCGCTCACTCCAGGTACAGGCAATCGCGCCGAGAGCCAAATCGCGGGTATGTTCATTCACCTCGAACATATCTTCAAAGGGATCCCAGTTATAGACTTCTGCCGTTGAGATAGGCTTGGCCCATCCGGGATGGCCTTCTTTCGGCGCCACGTTGGGCATATCGAAATAGGTCCAGTAAGCCGGGGAAAAGATAAAGGGCTGCTGCCTCTGGTTCAGTTCTTCATCGACCGTATTTTTGAGATTCCTCCACCAGTATTTTCTATCGTATCGCCACCACTGCACCACCACATCTTTGTCATGGAGTCCGTGCATAAAAATGTCGTCCCATACAATCGGCGTTTTCTTCAGCTCTTTTTTGATGAATGTCGTGATTTCTTTGGTAAAGTCGAGCAGCTCGGCCTCCGTGTACAGCTCCGCTTTGGCTCCGAAATTCACCTCGTCAACGCCGATGTGGATGTACTTGGGGTCAAACAGGTCGTTGATCTCGGTCAGCACCGTTTTTACGAAGTCGCGCGCCATGGCATCGCCGCGAATCGCGAACTCCTTATCGTTCACATCTTTCGGATGGTTTAATTCAGGATAGGCCCTGATGGCGGCGCCCATATGCCCGGGCATGTCAATCTCGGGAATAATCGAGATATAACGGCTCTTGGCATAGGCGCTAATCTCCTTAACCTCTTCCTGCGTCAGGAATTTAGCGGGAGCCTCGGGGTCGGTTGAGTTGCCAATTGCGCCGACCGTCGTCAGTTTGGGATAGGCCTTGATCTCAACCCGCCAGCCCTGAGTGTCGGTCAGATGGATGTGCAGCATGTTGAGCTTGTGCATTGCCATGCTGTCGATGATCTTGAACAGCTCCTTTTTGGTACGGAAATGGCGGGCAATGTCCACATGCAGGCCGCGCATGCGATCCATGGACGGCTTGTCGTTGATGCTGACCGCGGGAACCTTCAGTTCAAGCCCGGCCTGGATTGTATCGCCGTAGACTGCGGGCGGCAGCAGCTGGAGCAGCGTCTGCACGCCATAGAACAGGCCACGGTCACTCTTCCCGGTAATCGTGACGTTGTCCTTGCTGCTTTCGAAGGAATACGCATCGTGTTCGTGAAACTCGACGATATCTGGAACGACCCTCAGAATGATCGCATTCAACGCGCCGGATTCCTGGACCGCCAGCTTCATTCCCGTTGCCGCAGCAATCCGGCTTCGGAGATATTCCGCGCAGGTCTTGCTTTTTTCGCCCTGATAAACAATCGAAGTGTCTCCAGTGATCTCGAATGGACTCTCCTTCATTGATTCCATAGAGAAAGGCATCGGAATAATGCCAAAGCTGTTTTCCGAGTTTCTCAGTTCTTCGGCTGCTGCGGAGGCCAGGAAGCAGAGACCGGCTCCGACTATCCTGACAAATGCGCTAGTTGAGTATCTATTCATGCTGTTTTCCTTTCAAAGCGAAGGACCGCGCTCACAGGCGGCAGTATGCCATACCGTCCAGCGCGTTGTCCGGCGTTTAAATTGATTCATCCGAGAGCCAATCGCAGGCATTTGTCCAGAAGCTTGCGTAGTGTTCCCAGAAGACAAAGTTGCATCCCCAATGAGGGGCGGGGTCAGATGTGTATGCCAGAACGCGGCCTTCGCCAAACTGGCCGGCACAGAGTGCTGGTTCGCCATCGCCGGACCATTCGGCGACTACCTCGCAGCCTTCACGCGGCTTCACGCGATTGAAGCCTAGGATCGGGGGCATACTGGTCAGGTCGATTCCCTTAAGCAAAGGATGATCGGCAGCGGTCGCTTTTGCCGTGAACCCTTCCGTACTTTCACGCAAGTCCTCCACCTCGAGGCATTCGCAGGGCAACACTTCGCGCAACTGAGTGCGGCCCCAGCCACCTTTACCCATCTCACCGTTGAAACTCAGCCAGCCGCCCAAAAACATACAATGAGCGCCACTCTTCACTGCCTCCACCGTTAGCCTGACTCGGTCGGGAAAGGTCAGAATCTTGGTGCCAAATAGATGACGATTGAAGAATTGCGGATGCAGCTGAAAGTTCTTGGCCTCTACATCGGAGAAGACGATGATGTCGTATTCTTCCAGTACCTTCTCAAACTCTCCGGGTGGCAAATTGTAGAAGTCCCAGGTGGGGACACTCACAATCTCATGCCGTCCGCTGGACTCCACCGCTTTGACCAGCCATTTGCCGTAGTTAATCATGTCGAGCCCCTTGGCCGCATGATTGAATGAGGTCTCTGCGTAAATCGGCCCAATTTGAACCGCCCAATCTCCAACGTAGTATACCTTTGACAGAATTCGTTTCCTTTCTTGGCTAAGTTGACAGGAATATTATCAACAAGAATGCAACTCCTCGCGGATCCTTCCGCGAGGAGTTCTATTGTAGCTACCGATTTAACTAAACACTAATTCGCCGATCGAATACGCACTTCTTAGAAATCGAACCTCGCAGAAAAACGAATACTACGCGGCTGTACGAAGTAGAGTCGATCCGGAGGGTTCGAACTGTCGTTCCTCAAGTATCTACCGATTGTCGGTTCGTGATCGTCAAGGAGGTTCAGCACGTTGATCTGATACGACGCCCTGACATCCTTTCCGAAAATACTCATTTGAGTCCGGTAGCGGACCATCGCGTCGGCATAGCCAGTGGAATCGCCCCAGAATCTCGTCCGATTGCCGCTGGAATCGTCTTCCCAGTGCAGGGCGTTAGGGCCCTGATATCGGTAGCCTCCTCCAATGGAGAAACCCCGCAAGGAACCCTCGTTGAACGTGTAGTTCGTAAAGAAGTTGAACTTGTTTGGGCGAACACCGAACGGACTGCCGGGCACAAAACGATTATTCCTATCATTGTTGACTCGTTCGAATTGTTCAGTAGCTGTACGGTCGTCGCTAAGCACAAACTCGTCAAGATTGTTGGTCGGAACGATTCCGGCATCTATCTGCTCTTGGGTTATGGTTGAGGTGTCCCATGTTTGAATCGTACGCGTCACCCATTCGATCGTTTGATCATACCATTGGTTCCCTACGGGAGCGACATCCTTCTGCACTTTATCCGTGTAAGAATAATTGAACACGCCGCGCCAGTTCTCTGTGAAATTGGCCGTCATCTGAAATTCGTAACCATTGCTTTCTCCGGTATAAATCACACGGTTAACGGGGTTCGCGAACCGGCGCGGCCCGGGAGGATCGTCCGGCAGACCAAACCCAATATCGTCCCACCACCGTATTGTCGTATCGTGTAAGTTACTGAGAAGGCCATCGGATTTGAAAGCGTTTTTCTGCCTTGAAGTGTAGCTGGTTGCGCGAAGATGGATTCTGCCGTCGTACAAGTTCGCCATGACCCCGTAGTCCTCGCCTTCGCCTTCTCCCGGAAATCCGAGTCGGCCCGGTTTTTCGAGCGACCCGACAATGTTATTCTCGGGGGAAGGAATATCGGTGTTAGTCGCTTGATTATAAAATACCGAGAACTGGTCATTTATGTGGAAAACCAACCCCGCCGTGAAATTATCCACCTTCCAATCCGTGGGGCGGAAATCGCCCGTGCGCACGTAATCAGAGACGTTCGCGTTTGCCTCATACAGCCAATATTTATTAAACCCATCGTCTTCCCGATACCCCGCCGTGATCACAAGCTTGTCGTCGAAAAAGAAGCTTTGGGTGGAAGCCATCAAAGTGTCGATTTCCTGGCTGGAATCATATTGCGCCGCGTAGTCAAGCGCCCACTCCGCATAGATCGTGCGACTGGGATCGGTCGGATCGGGAAAACGTTCTGAAACGCCGCCGAATGTCGGGCCACCAACGCGTTCGAGTGTAACCCCGTTCCATGTGCTCCGGTCGTTCAGGTCAATGTAATGCAGGCTGGCAACGCGATTCAAGACTCCACCAGGCTGACTCGTATCATAGACCGGCCCACCCGTCGCGTCATCGCGCCAATGCAAGCGACGATGCGGTCGGAACCAGTTGTAATCCCGTTGTTCCAGGCCAGCGGCAAACCGGTGCCGACCCAGATTGGAGAGCCCCCCATCGCCGCGTTCGGCAAAGTCAAATTCGTAGGTGGCGGTCAAGCGAATGGTTCCTTGATCCACGTCCGTATCATACCGATCATGGGTGCCCCCCGGCGACCACGCGAACGTGCCGCCTGCATTGGGATTAGCAATCGCGGTCGCCGGCGTTCCATCATGGCCCATGAAAAATTCATTGGGATCACCCCTCATTTGCACCCATATATTACTAGGCAGAGCGGCCCAGTAGTAACTCCATTTGTTAACGTCCAACTGCACATAAAAGTCCTCGGCAAACTGACGTTGTAGGGAGGCAGTAAAATCAGCCGCGTCCAAACGCCTTATATTCGCCGGACCAAACATGGCCACGTCATGGGGATAATCCGTTTCGTCCCGGGCAATTCGCCACTGGACGGTATGTTGCCCATCCCCCCTATCCAGGAACGGCACCGTTGTCATCGACCGGGCGATATTAACCACTGTGCCTTCGAACGACGGATCTCCGCCTTCAATTATGGTGACCCGAGTACGTGCGCCCGTATTCGTTGCTCCCACAGCCCGAAGAACGGTGTTTCGAAATCCACCGCTTACCGCTCCGTTGGGGCTGGCTTGGGGAATGCGATTATCCGAAAACAGGTCGAAAGTAGGCCGGCCCGCATCGATCCAGAACCTCAAATCATCCAATCCCACGAAGATGTTGCTGGGAATATCGTCCTGGCTAAAGGACTCATAACCCAAGCGGATAACGGTCTTATCATCCGGACGCCACGTTAGACCCCCATGAATGGCTTTCTTCCGGTTGAAGGTATTTAATCTCCAACCATCCCCATCCGCGTGTAAGGCGTTCAATCGAACGGCCAGCTTGTCTTCTACAAGGACCTTATTATAGTCGAACTCCCCTCGAATCAGGCCTTCCTCGTCGGTACGGAAGGTTACACTGCCGAAGTCATCCGCTACCGACGCTCGTTTGGTTGTCTGGTTCTGAATACCGCCCGCGGCGGCAATTCCGAAGAGCAGGGCATTAGGCCCGCGAGACTCGTCGAGCCGCTCCATCAAGTATGTGTCGAGGGGCAATTCCCATCTGAAATAGTCCCTGGCCCGAGTACTGGGCAATCCACGTACTCTAGGTTGGAAACTGACGAAACCCCGCACGGCGAAATGGCCTCCGAAAAAAGATTCTTCATCGCCCTCTCCTGCTTCGACATTTGCTGAATAATTGAGAATATCCTCCAAATTCGTCGCGCCGATGTCCTCGAGGAACTCTTTGGTGTAGACCTGGACGGCGGCGGGCGTATCGCGAAGACTGGCATTGAGTCGGCTGCCAGCCAAAGTATTCTCGGCATAATAGCCTGTGTCTTTTGAGGCATCGATTTCGAAAGGACTGAGTTCGTATATATCGTCCTCAATCGAGGCATCGTCTTGGGCGGATAGGTTCGGGGCGCTCGCTACTCCGAGCGCTAGCAGCCCTTTAAACAGGCCGCTCAATAGAAAAGGAATGCCTATTTTAGGAAACATTCCTGCTGTCAGTTTGAAGAATTTTGTTTTCATGAGAGATTGGTTTGTTTGGTCCAGATTTGGGTTTATATTTGAAAAATTTTATAGAAGAGCGGCCTAACCCGAAAAACTCACAAAAAAAGAGTTGTCCTAGGTTGTTGAAGATGTTAAGTTGTTGATTTAAAGAAACTTACAAAAACAAAAACAAAAACAAAAACAAAAACAAAAACAAAAACCAGGACCTGGACAATGGCACACTGTAGGCAAGCGGTTTTCCAATTTCAAGGCTTAAACAGCCGAAAAGTGACGGTGGATTTCACCGGGGGTTACCTCAGTAGTGAGGGTGGAGGGCTCATTCTGCGGGAAATGGAACTGCGCCACCGCATCATCAGAAAGTTGTCCCATTGCTTTGTGGATTTGCGCAATCAAGGGTTTGTCGAACACCGCCTGGAGGAGTTGGGGGCCCAGCGCATCAACGGGATTATCCTGGGTTATGAGGATATCAATGACCACGACCGTCTGCGCCTGGATCCGGTGCATGCCTTGTTGGCGGGCAAGGCCGATATCACCGGTGAGAAACGCGTCCGTAAAGCGGACCGCGGCGCGTGTGCGTATCAGTTGCCGGCGCATCCATTTTAAGTTGGCTAGCTCTTACCCCTATTGGCAGGACTTTGCCAATGCCCACGCCAACCTCCAGGCAGTTGGGTTCACCTAAAATAACTCTCTTGTGCAGTGCTGGCGGTTGAATCTGGCCCCAAATAAGAGGGGCCATGGAGGTTTTTTGCCACTGACAAAAAAGGGATGCGAAATCGGCATTGAGCGACACCGTTTTGGCCAATCTGAGAGAAAAATTTTTGCTGGAACTCGCCGAGTTGGTCCGGGGCCCGCTGATGGGCGCCTCAGAGCAGAAACTCAGAAATTTGTGAGACATGCGGGCTAATTCCTAATTCCTAATTCGCGCCCTTGGGCGCTGTCCGCCCTCCGTTATTCTTCCAGCCTTTCCTCTCCCTTACTTTGTGCCAGCCTTCTCCCCCCCACCGGCGCGACGGCGGGCTGACGCCCTTGTCTTGCCGACTCCCCCTCAAGGGAGGGAGTGATGGGAAATCATTTTGGGGGCGTGGTGGAAAGGGTTTATCTGGGTAACCTGTCCTGCGCTGTGCCGTGCGAAGCCTTTAGGCGAAGCATGGTAGGCTTCTGGCCGGTTTCTGGATGCTGGAGGCTGGTTCCAAAATCTTGATCGTGATCTTCCAATTCCTGATTCCTGAGATTGAAATGGCGGACAGCCTGCCTGTGCGTCACCGCACGCAGACAGGGAATTCCGCCCTCCTTTCTCCCCTCTCTGAACTCTGCACTCTGAACTCTGAACTCTTCTCCCCATCCGTGGTTAAAACTTTCTTCTGGATTAGCTCTCGAAAAGATCGCCAATTTCGTTAAGATTTTGGGTGCCTTTGTGCCTTTGTGCCTTTGTGCCTTTGTGCCTTTGTGCCTTTGTGCCTTTGTGCCTTTGTGCCTTTCTCCGAGTCTTTTGTGCATTTTGTGGTTAATCCCTTCTGATTCCTAATTGGCGCGCCCCGGCGCTCAGTAGAAGAATTGTCAGAAATGCGGGGATAAAAGTTTTTTTAATCATACTTGTTTGGAACGGTGCTCTAACCGGGTTAGACGAACCGGGCCGAGAAGGCCCATGGGGTAAAAAGGATGCTGAGGCAGAGGGCGGCGGGGTGTCACCCAAGAAAGCTCATGAAGTTCTTTGAATGGACGAGCTTTACGGGGGCCTTTGGGTATGCTTTGGACCATGCAACCGGGGGTTTGTAGGGCTTTTCTTTCCATTTGCATTCGAAGCCTTCGATTTTACCGTCTACATCGACTTCAATTCGATCTATTTCCTGTTGATCGTAAGTTCGCCAAAAATAGGCGGTTCGCTCCATGCCGGAGTAGTCGATCTTGCGTCGACGCTCGTTGATCACGAAGTTTTCCCAAAGAGCTCCGAGATCCGGACGTAACCTGAGTGGCGCAAATTGATTGATGACAGCGTTTCGGATACCGCAGTCCACGAAGTAATATTTCATCGACTTGGTAACTTCCTTGCGAAGATTCCGAGAGAATCCTCCGATTCGAAACAGCACGAAATTCTTTTCCAGAAGATCGAGGTAGCGTTCGACCGTTGCCTTATTAATTTGTAGAGTCCTTGCCAGTTCGTTCAGAGAAATTTCACTCCCAATTTGGTGGGCCACTAGAACGGTCAGGTCGCGGAGCTTACGGGCATTTCTCAGTTGTTCGAATGCAAGGATGTCTTGAAACAGGTAATCTTCCACTAATTGCCGTAAGTAATCCCTTCTCTCAGCGGGTGATGAAATTGTCATCACCTCAGGGTAGCTGCCATAGAGTAACAGGTCCTCCACCAAGCCATTCGGTGCGAGTGGACCTTTCCACTGTGCAATTTCGGCTGAGTTGATTGGGTGCAGGTGAACTATCTTACGACGCCCGGTAAGGGGTTGTCCCATCAACTGATTGAGGCGGAATGCTGAGGACCCTGTGGCGATGACTTTCAACTCAGGCAGGGTGTCGACGATTAATTTAAGCGCCTGCCCGGCTTTGGGGATGGATTGTGCTTCATCCAGGAAGAATCCATCGTAGCCGTTCAAAGCCTGTCTTATGCGTTCGGCTGAGCGCGACTCCAGAAGGTCAGCTACCGTAGCATCTTCACCATGGCCCTCCAGCCACTTTAGCGGGGAGCTTTTGATGAATTCCTGCACAAGCACAGTTTTTCCCACTCTGCGGGCCCCGAGTAATAGCCACACGCGACCCGTTTGCAACTCTTCAGGAATTCTCTGTGACAATAATCTGGGTATCATACCAGCCGAATTTGCATAAAATCGGCTTATTCACAAGCCAGATTTACAATCCAACCTGAGCTGTGCGATTTCATAAAACCACAGAGGACACCGAGAACACAGAGGGAGAGAGGAAAGCGCCCAAGGGCGCGAATTAGGAATGAGGAATGAGGAATGAGGAATGAGGAATTGGGGAAAAGGAGAGAGATCAAGATCAGGATCACGACCAAGATCACGATTACAGGGATGTAAATGCGCCCATCTATTGTCCCGATCAACCGTTTCAAACATCTAACCCGCATGTCTCACAAATCTTCTACTGCACTCCGGAATCCCAGCACTGGTGAGGACTTCGTTGGATTCCCATGCCCGTGCTTCGCACAGTTGCAGGCCGACTTTGAAGGTGTCGACCCAGCTTCATCCGCGCCTCTGCTCGAAGCCCACACCAACACTTGATCTTCGTTTGCTCGCTACGAATTTTGTGAGACATGCGGGATAAGAAGATCTTGGCGATCTTTGCGGCTTTGCGAGAGTAAATCCAGATAGGCCTGTCCTGTCGTAGCCCTTGCGCGAAGCGGGAAGGCATCCAACTCACCGAAGCGATGATGACTTTTTCAGGGTCGACTGTTTAATCGTATTTTCTCCCGACCTGCCGCACCGCATATTCCGCAGTCATGCGTTGTATCTCCTTCAGACCGGGTGGGGGATTTCCGCTGGGTTCAGGGACTGGTTCTACTCGATAACCTTAGCCCTCGTTTTGTTGATCTGAGGGGGCACACGTCCATAGGCCGGATCATAGACCAGAATGCCCATCCCCCCCGCGACATTGCTTCGAACAACGGTTCCCTGCGAGGCGTTGAAGGCGAGGCGCAAATTTTTTGTGGGATTGGCGGTCACCTCGAGCTCGTAGCCCTCAGCTTTGAGATCGGACGTGTCGGACAGTACACCCGTTGTGATCTGGGTCGTCGTAACCCTGGCTTCTTCCGTGGCCGTCTTCGGATGAAAGACAAAGTTCATTTGGTCGAGGGCGAAGTCGGTCCAAACCGCTTCGTACTCAGCCATGAAGGTGTTGAAGTCATCAAGCGACATGTAGTTGTCCATGAAGTTCTCGGGATCCGCGTCTTCCACTTCATCCAAGTATCCATTCTTGTTCATGTCGGGATCTATGCCTGCCAGGTCGCCTGTCGTGTTGATATCGAAGACTCCATCCTGATTTTCATCGGCCATATTCCGAGCTTCCCAAAGGTCACGGTATTGACGCGATATGACATTGGCAAAAACGCGATAGGCGAAGGCGGCATCGCTATAGGCATCATTCTCGATATCCCCTTCATAGCGGGTAACGCGAACCACCAACTTATTATCCATTGCTGAGAAGGTGAAGCCGTAATCCTTGGTCGTACCCTCTTGGCCCGGCAGATTATTGCCAAACCAATCAAACTGGCCAGGGGAAGCCACGAAATTCGAGTTTTCGCCGTAGTGGAACGAAAGACCTGTTCCTTCAGGCAGCCATTCGGAGGGCGTTTTTAGGACGAATCCATACCCGAAGTTGCTCGCCGAAGCATTTTCGGTTCTGATGTCAGGACGGCTGAGGTTGAAAGAAGAGGGATCGATAATCGAAATATTTATTTTGTCCGGACTCGGAGCAGTCTCCTCAGTGGTTCGTTCCGCATTGAAACGGCGAATGTCCACTTCATCTCTCCGCCATCCCAGATTAGCAACGAGGAGGTCTTCGAATAGAAAGCTCTGGAGATTCAACGCCTGCGAACTGGTATCGGTGCTGGTAAGATTTCCTTCGACGGGCTGGAATGACGAAGTGTAAGTGCCTTCATCCCTGAAAGCCAGCGCGCCGTTTCGAATTCCTGCGTTTACATCTCCTTTCGAATTGAAGACCAACGGTACCTGATAATTCTCGGGGAGGTGTACATTAGCATTGCCTTGGAGTCCGGTCGTGTGGAAATCCGACATCTGGAAGCTCGGGTCATCAAACGCATTGAGAAATGGTTCGCTGATATAGAAGATAGCCGATCCCTCGCGTTGGAAAATATTGGCATCCGTGCCGAGAACGAAATCAGCATTATTGCCCATAACCAAAGGTTCTGTAGTTATAGTTGACCGATTGAATTCGTTCTCGTCGGCCAACAAGCTGAGTGTATGACGCCCCAACTTACTGAGGAAGCCGTCATCGAACTTTTCATCGAAATCAATTTTGGCAAATGCGGTTGCACGTAACGCGTCCCGTTCTTCGTCAATGAATGTCCTGTCCGACGCGCTTGCATAGAAGAAGAGTCGGCCCAGGTTCGGATTAGTATCTCCAAAGAGAGTGTTAGGCCCTACGACGTGGCTGTAGTTGATATCGAGGTCGATACTGGGAGAACCCGTAAGCGAAAAGCCGGTTCTCGAGTAGTCCTCGCCAGCGTAATCGAGGCTGATACCGTAGTTGCCGTCATCCGAAATCGCCTCGAACGATAACATGACCCGATCAAAGTCATTGCTGTTTGTATCGTTCATGCCGGTGATGAGGTTTTTCCGAAAGTCGAATACCTCGTAGTCGAGCAAACCTTGGTTGTTCCACCTCGTGTAGTCCATACCGGTCTTGTTGATTAGACTCGTGCCGAACCATGCAATTCGAGGGGTCCTTTGAAACGTGGCCCAGGTTTGACCCGCAAGGTTCCCAAAGGGATCCCAAGTCGGGCTTCCTGGCCTGATCTGATTATTCGTCCAGCCCGTATCAACCGCACGGGTGGGAAGGCCATTGGCATTTTCCGTTCCATCGTAAACGAGCATCCACCCATTTCTCTTAAGGAATTGATTTCTGTATAAAGTATACGGCAGATCGTCTCCGTTAATATCCACGCCCGTATAAGGCGTGCGGACATCTGGGCTGGCGCTATTCTTCATGATGTTTCCGAAAACATCAAAAAGCATGCGTTGAGCGCTGTTCTGAAAGAGCACATTCCCATCGAGATCAGTGACGGGCCCGAACTGATCGTCCATAGTATTATCGATCCACGTTGATAAGGTTTCCAGTGGACCGTTGCGTTCCACGGAAATGAAATCAGTTTCTCCCCGCTCATAATTGCCTTTGATAAAAATGTTTTTATCATCAAAGGGCTTGAACTCAAGGGCCACAAATTGGCGAGATTGGTCAATAAACGCAGGTTTCTGCATAAACTCCTGATCCCTCTCCTTGGCCGCTAGTCGGATAGCCAGCTTATCCTCAATGAGGACTTTATTGTAATTAATCGATAACTCATGAGAGTAATTATCTTCGAACTCTTCAGTGGAAATCCGTGCGTTGATTTCTACGGAATCGTTATAGAGATTGGCGCCCTGCAAGCTTGTATTTATAATGCCCCCGGGAGAACCGAGGCCGAAAAGAAATGAGTTTGCTCCCCGGTTGATATCGAGGCGATTCGCATTGTACGAGTCGAACGGGATGCTCGACGCAAAGTAGTTCGTGGTCAGCGTCGGCGCGGTCATGCCGCGAACACGGCTGGCCGCATTCGGATTTTGGCGAGCTGCCGAATTGTCCAGGTCACCCGGCCTCTGCTGGTCGTCATTGTTCAGTCCCGCAGAAATCTGCTGGTAGTCACTCAACCCACCGAACGCTTCAGTGGCGGTTGTGTATACCAGAACCTCATCCAACTGGGTGGCTCCGATATCTTGCATGAATTCATGGGTGACGACCGGCACTGAAGTCGCGATATCCTTGAGGGCGGTAGTCAAACGTCCACCCGCCAAGGTCTGGGATGAATAATAGCCAACATTTTCGGATTCATCGACTTGAAACGGTGATAATTCAAAGATATTCCCGTCTTCCTCATCCTCGGTTTGAGCGGATAGAATTCCCGCCGACAGTCCGATTAGTAGCAAGGGATATAATACGTACAGTACAGTTTGTTTTCACATTAGTTTGGGGTTGGTTAGTTGTTGATTGAGAGTTCTAAACTTCGAGATTCATGGGGTAAGCGGATACCCCAATGGAGTGATACTATTTTCTTCGGGTCTAAGGATACGGAAATTCTCCGCTTTGCATACCCCCCCTTTAGGGGGTAGGACAATAAAAAATTGACTTGGCACTCGCAGTTCGTAGGAGCGGGTTTATCCCGCGATTGTTTTTGGTTTCGTCACCATCATCCGCGCCCATCCGTGTAATCCGTGGTTCCCCTCAAATACCTCCTCTCCTTCTCTTTTTTCCTATGTGTTCTTTGTGTCCTCAGTGGTTAACCCGCATATCTCACAAAATTCGTCGCGAGCGAACGGAGATCGAGTGCTGGTGTGGGTTTCGCGCCGATGAGCGGGTGAAGCTGGGTCGACACCCTGCAAAGTCGCGAATCCAACGAAGTCCGCATCAGTGCCGGGATTCCGGAGCGCAGTAGAAGATTTGTGAGATATGCGGGTTAATCCCCTTCTTCCTCCTCCATGGTCTCTTTGGAAAATCGCGGCGTAAATCCGCTCCTACGGATGCGGGCTAGACCAACTGTGAAATCGTGCCCGTGCTGGCGTTGTTGAAGTGGTCTGTTTCCACACCGTATTTTTGCAGAATGGTCAGGTGCAGATTGGCAAGCGGGGTGTGCTCGTCGCAGACGACATGACCTTGCGGCTGAAATTGTCCACCTCCGCGGCCGGCCAGGAGGATGGGCAGGTTTTCCTTCTTGTGGCCGTTGCCATCTTTCATGCAGGAGCCGTAGAGAATGGTAGAGTTGTCGAGCAGGCTCCCGTTGCCTTCGTCGATGCTTCTCATGCGTTCGAGCATATAAGCCAAGTTTTGCACATACCAGCGGCTGACGCGAGTATACTCCTCAACTGCCTGGTCTTGGAACTTGTGGTGTGACATGCCATGGTGGTCGGAAGTCACTCCATCGAGGAAAGAGAAGTTCTGACGGCTGAATCCGTGAGCCGTCATCAGTGTTCCCACGCGAGTGGTGTCGGTCCAGAACGAGAGCACCATGAGGTCCATCATCAACCTCAAATGCTTGGCTCGATCTTGTGGGATACCCGCGTCCGGGCGTATGAATTCCGGTTGTGTAATGGGTTTCCAGGCGCGGTCCCGCCGATTGAGCGTGTTCTCGATCTGCACTTCGACCGAACGCACGCTGTCGAGGTATTCACCGATTTTGTGTCGGTCCTGATAACTCGCTTTGCCTTGCAGCCTCTTGGCATCATCCAGGACCAGGTCAACGACGCTTTTCCGATTAGCGGCCTTGCGTTGGGCCTCCGGGCCGGAGTTGTCCCGGAACATGCGGTCGAACGCGACGCGCGGGTTGATCTCGGGAGAGACGCGGGTCGTCTCTGAGCTCCAGGACACGGTGTTGGCAAAAGAGATGGGGTTGCGGCCGACATTGCCTTGGCGCGGTGGTTCCGTACCCAGAATGATGGACGGGAAAGGAGTGTCATTACCAACGGCTCGCGCTACCATCTGGTCCAGAGAGACCGCATTCTTTTGGCCATCCATGGTTTTTCCGGTGAGAAATGCGCCCGTCATTTGCACGTGGCCTTTACCGGTATTATCGAGGTTGGACAGAATGGTAAGCTCGCGCTTCAGGTTTTGCAGCGGCTTGAGGATGGGCGACAGTTCATACTGTTTTCCGACTCCGGTGACGTCCCAAGCTTCGGGAAAAACGCCATTCGGTTGGAAGATACAGGCCAGACGAGTGGGTGGCTTGACCGCCGGATTGGTGAATGTGCCCCCCATGATATCGAGATAGGGCAACGCCAGACTCGCGCCAACGCCTTTGAGAAAACTTCTTCGGGATATTTGCCAACTCTTACTCATTTTCCGGATTGGGGTGTTGAAATTGAAAGGGGTAGCTCAACGCCACTTCTGAAATTAGAGTTCGAGCACCATAATTATTTTTTTCCAATTCTGCAATGATTTTTAAAATGGCCATTTCGTCGTAGTATTTCAGTTCTCTGCCGAGGGCGTAAGCCAGCATGCGTTCGACGACATTGCGAATAAAGGAATCCCGCTTTTCAGCTAGAATGTAGTCCTTGAGTTCTGCGGGCCCGTTAAACTCCGATCCATCCGGCATGACTCCCCTGCTATCGATAAGCACGCCATTTTCCTTCGTGCGGTAGCGGCCGATGGCGTCGAAGTTTTCCAATCCGAAACCGATGGGGTCGATTTTCTCATGGCAATCCACGCAACTGGGATTGCGCCGGTGCTGTTCAAATTCCTCGCGCAGGGTCTGGCCTTCTACCTGGCCGGCGGTTTCCGGCAGGATGCCCGCGTCGGCCGGTGGTTCGGGAATGCGGCCGCCCAATAAGGATTCGAGGACCCATTTGCCGCGACTCACCGGGTTGGTGCGGACGGGATTGGAAGTGGCGGTAAGAATGCTTGCCATACCCAGCAGTCCGCCACGGTTGGGGTCCTCCAGTTTAACGGTTCGCATCTCACTTCCCTCGACCCCTTTGATGTCGTAGTGCTGGGCCAGCACATCATTGAGGTAAGTTTCATCCGAATCGAGAAGTTGAAGCAGACTGCCGTCAGCGCAAACCAGCGATTCAAACGTCATGGCCGTTTCCGCTTTCATGGCTTCCATCAAGGGCGGGGTGAAGGCCTTGAAAGAGCGAGGATCGGGCATCACGGTGATGCCGAGTGATTCGAATCCCAGCCATTGGCCGAGGAAGGTTTTCATCGATCGGGCGGCTCGTGCATCGCCCAGCATGCGGTCCACCTGTTGCTGCAGTATCCCGGGCTGTTGCAGGTGGTTCCTTTTAGCGAGTTGGAAAAGTTCGTCGTCCGGCATCGACATCCAGAGGAAATAGGACAGGCGCGATGCCAACTGATAGCCGTTGAGTTGATATTCCTCCCCGGTCTTCGACGGAGCCAGTTCCGGGCGATAGAGAAAGTGCGGGGAGACCAGGACACCGGTGAGCGCCAGTTTGATCGATTCCTTGAAGGGTTCGCCGTTTTTGGAGGCCAACTTGAATAGATCCACATACTTGGCTACTTCGCGTCGGGAAACCGAATGCCTGAATGCCCGCTCGGTAAAGCGTTCGATGATTTTTGTGGCAGCCTTGACAGCGGACATGCCTTTACCGGGCTCTGCTATGAAAACCAGGGATGTTTCAGGCGCGTCCTCCGGAAGGACGGGCCCGTGAACCTTTACCCAATCGATGCCTACGCTCTGGGGGCTTAAGGGACGAGTTCTCCTGACCGGCTCGATGTCGGCAATGGCGGCCAGGATACGTTCATTGGCGGCGAACTTTTCTTGGTTGAAGCTTCGGTATTGGGCGTTGAAGGCTTCGATGGAAAGGTTGAGCTTGCGGGCCAACTCGGCGGAGGCGTCTTTGACCAGCTCGAGACGCTGGAAAATGTTATCCCTGTAATCGATGATCCGGTTGGGATCACCTTCCCTACCCAGCAAACGTAACCCTTCGTAAGGTTGTTGCATCGACTTGGCCTTCTCATTGAGCCGCGCGATGGAATCGCTCACGCTCTCGGAATTGTCATCGGAATCCGGGTACAAAGGTGTATTTTTTTCAATCCCGGCCTGGACCAGCTTGCCGGCATTGTAGGGAAGCTCCTTATACTTGGGAGCATCGGGGTTGGGTTTGGGCTCATAGAGAACAGCCGGTTTCTGGATGTTCCAGGCAACCTGGTGACTGCCTTTGGGCACGAAGACGGTAATCGAATATTGGTCCGGCGTTTCTTGGTAAATTTCGATATCGCCTTTAACTTCGTCATTGATTCTCAAGCGTGTTCCGGTGGGTCCTTCCGTGCTCAGGGCCCGAATGGTAAACGTGTAGAATCCGTCGTGGGGAAATTCCATGGACTCGTAGAGGGTCATTTGTCCGCGGTTGATGACATAACCGAGGAAGTCGTCCCCAATTTGCTTGGGTGTCTCACCCATCTCCGTCATGAACATATCTTCCGATTCGAAAAAGTATTCAATTGGGTCCTTTTCGAACGAGAGCAGGGCGTCCAAGGAGCGTTCCGCCGCTTCAAAATACTTCTCCATTTGGACGGGGGTGATAAACAGGTTGTCGCGGTCGTTGGTGAAGCCGCTTTGTCCCTCACCGTCCTCGGAGAATACATTTCCAGGATTGAAGTCGAAGCCCAACAGGTCGCGCATGGTATTGTTATACTCCACCTTGGTCAGGCGGGGCATGGTCACCCGACCCGGATTCCTCACCTTGCTCCAATCTATTTCGTTCAGGGTTTGCTCCAACCAATCGACCAGCATGCGGCGTTCTTCGGGAGATGGCAGGGGTTCCTCCTCGGGCATTTCCTCCTCCCGAACCACGTGCAGCACGTCCTGCCAGAGCCTGTGTTCTTTCAGCAGAGCGCGTTTGGTGTGAAAGCTGGAAAGCTGGATATCGCCCTTTTGTTTTTCCTCTCCATGGCAGCGGTAGCAATACTGCTCCAGCATGGGGCGGACGTCCTCCTCATAACTGAGAGAAGCCAGGTCCGTCTTTGCCAAGAGTGATGGGGAAACCCAAAATGCCCCCATCCAACTCAAGAGCAGGAGCTTGGATGTAAACAACTGAAGTATGTTTTGAGGTATATGCACCTGGTGGAAGAAGACAGACAGACCTATAAAGGTTAGAGGGTTAACATGAATTGACAATGCTAAACCTAACCCGCATGTCTCACAAATCTTCTACTGCGCTCCTGTTGCCGTCGGCGCTACGAGGTTCGTCGGCTTGAAAATTGTAGGAGCGGGTTTATCCCGCGATTGCTTTGGGCCTTCCGGTTCTGATCGCGGGATAAACCCGCTCCTACAACGATCTCCACCCGGCAACTCCCAAATCTAAATCATTCCTCGTTCCTCATTCGCTGAAAGCTTTCAGCGCTTCCTCCTCTGTGGTTAATCCCTCCCCATACCTCATTCCTAATTCCTAATTCACGGACTTGGCGCCCCCCCCTCCCTGTCACGCCGTAGGCCTTCGGCGGAGGCGGATGTGCCCTTCTCCCTCCTAATTCCAATTCGGCGCATTCCCTCCTTCTTTCCCTCTGTGCTCTCTGTGGCCTCTGTGGTTAATCTCTTGGCGTCCTTGGCGGGCCGGTCACGCTGTAGCCCGCTATGCGGCAAAGGCGGATTCCCCCTTGATGCCCTTTGCCTCGCATCTATTGTCTTCATGACCAATTTAACAGAGCAACATGGCGAGAGCACGAACAAGGAAGAGACGTGACAATGCGGGACAGACCCTGATCAGGTCGGTTGCTACTACTGCCTCGAACTCAGGAATAAGGGACAATGTCTCCCGCGGTAAAGCGGGCGATTTTCTCCGATTGCACCTGGGAAACGAAACCACGTTATCAGTGGTTTCCGCCTACTTTACGATTCATGCCTACCATGGGCTTAAAGAAGAACTCGATACCATATCACGACTTCGATTCCTTTTCGGCGATCCACAGTTCATCAATCAGTTGGATAAGGATGCAAAAGAATCGCGGGAGTTCTCGCTAACCGATGGACACCTGAAACTGAGCAACCAACTGGTTCAGGGAAAACTTGCCAAGGAATGCGCGGATTGGGTCGAAAAATGTGCGGAGATACGAACGGTTAATCAAACAGGGCTATTGCACGGCAAGCTGTATCATATCCGGAACGGCGCCGTTGACCATGCGATGCTCGGCAGTTCGAACTTCACGGTTCCCGGGCTCGGACTGCGGGAATCGGGAAACAACGTCGAGTTGAATATAATTGTCGAAGACAATCGCGACCGGAAGGATCTGTTGGCTTGGTTCAATGAGTGGTGGTCAAGGGACGATCTCACCATGGACATTAAGGAAGATGTGCTGAGAGAACTCGCGCGTCTCTACGCCAACCAATCGCCGGAGTTGATTTACTATCTGACACTCTTCCATATTTTCCGGGAGTACATCGATGGCGAACGGGATGCGGATACTGACCTGACCAATCTCCAGTTGCCGGACACTCGCATTTGGAGAACGCTTTTCCGATTCCAAAAGGATGGGGCAAAAACGGCCATAAATAAGATACGCGACCTGAATGGTTGTATTCTCGCTGACAGCGTCGGCCTCGGCAAAACGTACACAGCCCTCGCAGTAATCAAATACTTCGAGCTGAAAAACGAACGCGTTCTAGTGCTGTGCCCCAAGAAGCTGAGCCGCAACTGGACGATCTACCGTAATCCGGACATACTCAATCCGTTTTCCGATGACAAATTCCGTTTCGACGTGCTTCACCACACCGATCTATCGCGGGAGAAAGGTGAGGTAAACGGGCTTCAGTTGGAGACCCTGAACTGGGGCGCTTACGATCTCGTTGTAATCGATGAGTCGCACAACTTCCGCAACAACGCGCGCGCGAAACAGGAAGAAGGAGAGCCGCGTAAGCGCAGCCGTTACGAGCGATTGGTCGAGGACATCATCACCTCGGGGAGTAAGACCAAGGTCCTTCTTTTGTCCGCCACCCCGGTCAACAATGAACTCTCGGATTTGCGCAACCAAGTGTCTTTTATAGCCGGAGGCGACGTCACCCGCGATCTGAAACCTGATGTGGCTTTCTCAAAGTCTCTGAAAATTGCATCCGTTAAGGAAACCACAAGAAAAGCACAGCAGCACTTTACACGTTGGGCCAAAAAACCCCCGGAAAAGCGGACTAACAAGGATCTCTTGCAGACAATCGGCGGCGACTTTTTCAAGCTTCTCGATGGCTTGAGCATTGCCAGATCAAGGAAGCAAATCGCTCGCTACTACAAAGATGAGATGGAGCGATTAGGTGGATTCCCAAAAAGACCCAAGCCGCTCTCGCTACACCCGCCGATTGACCGGCGCCCCCAACAGATTTCATTCGAGGAACTCGATGCAAAGATTTCAGAGCTATCCCTGGCGCTTTACCACCCGACCAAGTTTCTTCGACCAGACCTTCCGGAAGCAGTCCGGGAAAGTTACGTCGATAAGCAGATGAACGGCTTCACCCAGGAAGGTCGTGAACGAATCCTCATCAGCATGATGAAGGTAAATTTCCTGAAGCGGCTGGAGAGTTCGATTGATTCCTTCCGGCTGACCTTGCAGCGGACCATTGACAAGATCGATGGGCTTGAAAAGAAGTTCGATCAGTTTGAAGCATTTCAGGAAGAGCAACCCGAGATCGACTACAATGTGCTCGATCCGGAAGTCGAAGACGACGACGAAATGGAACCCGGTGATTTCCTTGTGGGGGGTAAACGCAAATTCCATCTCGGACACATAGACACGGATAAGTGGCGCAAGGCGATCAAGGATGATCGAGTCCAACTTAAGTTTCTTTTAAAACGCGCTGAAAAGACGACCCCAGGGTACGACGGCAAGCTGGCCAAGCTTCGAGAGCAGATATTTGAGAAACTCGATAACCCAAGCGCCAACTCCAAAGGCATGAAAAACCGAAAGGTTCTTGTCTTCACGGCCTTCGCGGATACGGCAAGTTACCTCTTTGATCAACTGAAAGACGACATACGTAAACGCAATGCCCACGTTGCGCTGGTGCAAGGCAGTGGGGGAAACCAAAGCACATTTCCGTTCTCGACTGATTTCGACGACATACTGACCAATTTTTCCCCGATCTCGAAGCAGCGCTCTGAGCAAGTGCGATTTCCGCAGGATGAGGAAATCGATGTCCTGATTGCAACGGACTGTATTTCGGAGGGGCAAAACCTTCAGGACTGCGACCTTCTCATTAACTATGACATCCATTGGAACCCGGTCCGAATCATCCAAAGATTTGGGCGAATTGATCGTATTGGTTCACTTAACGTCAGCGTCAGGCTCGTGAACTTTTGGCCCGTTGCAGATCTGGACCGCTACCTCAACGTCAAGCACCGAGTCGAAGCACGCATGGCGTTGGTCGACCTCTCCGCGACCCAGGAAGACAACCTGCTCCAAAACGAAAAGGTCAAAGAACTGATTTCAAAGGATCTGCTGTTCCGCAACAAACAACTCAAGAGGATGCAGAACGAGATTCTCGATCTCGAAGACTTCGACGACAATATCACGCTGTCAGATTTCACTTTGGATGAGTTCCGCATCAGCCTGCTTCAATTCCTTGAATCACGGCGAGCTGAACTCGAAGCAGCGCAACCGGGACTCTATGCCGTTGTTCCGACAAAGGACGATCAGCCCATTGGGCAATCCGGAGTTATCTTTTGCTTGCGACACCGGAAACAGGGACCTCATCAAAAGAAGGAGGACTCAGAGACTGCGAAACAGATAAATCCCCTTGGCCGGTATTACCTCATCTATCTCCACGACGATGGTACAGTCCGATTGACCTTCGTTCAGCCAAAACAGGTTCTCAATCTCTTTCGCGATCTCGCCGCAGGGCTTCCCGCAGCCCAGGAAAACCTTTGCGACCTCTTTGATGCAAGGACCTCAAATGGTAACGACATGAGCCATTACGACGGCCTGATCAAAAAGCTCTTGAGTCCATCGCACACACATTTACACGGCGTGCCGCCGCCAGTCTTTTCTCCGGCCGAGATGGCAAACTCCCCAAAGCTGACGAAACCCCGACCGAACTCGAATACGAGTATGAGTTACTCACCTGGCTCGTGATTATGGATCAAGCTCCCGGTAGTTAATCTCTATCTATGCCAGCCGACAACCGCCAAATTCTCAGTAAAAAGCTACAAGCTCTGCCATACGCAGATTTTCGTGCCGGCCACCTTGAACTGCTTGGTTCGCTTGGATACCAAAGCGACAAGATCATGCCTGTCCCAAAGGCTGATCCTGCTCAATTCATCCTAAGGGCGGAAAGCAGTTCAAGGGTGACCATAAACAAGGGTAAAGCAAAATTTGGCGATTGGGAAAAGGCGGACATTCTTTTCCAATTAACGGATGAAGAACTTAGCGGCCAAACAAGCCTCTTTGAAGCGGACGGAGCTAAGGCCGCAACTCCTGCAATCCTACCTGTTTTTTGCAATTGAGCTAAGGGGAGCCCATTTATTCACGGACAGAGCCTTTCAAACATCACTCGACAGATAAACCGGCTGTTCCCGATGCCGGTCATGGTTTTCTACAGCTACAATGATGAACTCTCCATCGCAGTCATCAATCGGCGCCGCAACAAGCGTGAGAAGCACAAGGATGTTCTCGGCAAGGTTACCCTCATCCACGGCATCAAACTAACTGAGCCCCATAGAGGACATCTCGACATCATTGACTCGTTCTCGGTAAAGAACCTGCGTGCAACCCAACTGATCGACAGTTTTGACGCTCTTCACTCCGCCTGGGAGGAGATTTTCAATGTCGAACTGCTCAACAAACGCTTTTATCGTGAGCTGTCCGACTGGTATTTCTGGGCGTTCGATCAGGTCGAATTCCCCGATGACATCGAAAAGAACCGGGAAACGCGCAATGCAACCAGCCTCATCCGTTTGCTCACACGCTTGATCTTCTGCTGGTTCATCAAGGAAAAGGGGCTGATCCCAGAAAATCTATTCCAACCTGAAAAACTGAATGGCGTCCTAAAGAGCCTTAAAGCTGAAGATAGCACCTTCTATCAGGCGATTCTTCAGAACCTGTTCTTTGCCACGCTGAATCAACGGATGGGCCAAGATAGCAAGGGCGAGCCCTACCGCAAGTTTGCAACAGATGACGGGTTCCTTAAGAATCGTAATCAATACGGCGTCAAGAACCTATTCCGCTACGCCGATGCCTTCATAAAACCCGAAAGGGCCCTTCAACTCTTTGCGGACATTCCTTTTCTTAATGGCGGTCTGTTCGAGTGCCTCGACCGCGAGGATGATAATGGCAAAGTGCAATTACCTCGATGGCTTCTCCCGTAATAAGAAAAAGCATCCTTCAGTGCCAAATGAGATCTTTTTCGGCGAGTCCCGAGTGGTCGATCTAAGCGGGTTCTATGGCAACAAGAAACACCGCAAACAGAGGGTGCGAGGGCTCATCCGCATTCTAAGTAGTTATAAGTTCACCATTGTTGAAAATACTCCTATCGAGCAGGAAATTGCGCTTGATCCGGAACTTCTCGGTCAGGTCTTCGAGAATCTCCTCGCAAGCTACAATCCGGAGACCCAGACCACCGCCCGAAAGCAGACCGGTTCGTTCTATACGCCACGCCCGATAGTGGACTACATGGTCACTGAATCGCTCAAGTGTTACCTAAAGGGTGAGCTTTGCAAACGCCTGCCAGACATCCTTGAGGCTGACGCCGACGAAGGCCTCGACATCCTCTTCCTCTACACCGACCGCGAGCATTCCTTTACCGAGGAAGAGAGGGATGTCCTCATCCAGGCGATAGACAATTGCAAGATACTCGATCCCGCTTGTGGCTCGGGAGCATTTCCAATGGGGGCGCTACACAGGCTTGTCTTCCTATTGCAAAAGCTAGACCCACATAATGAGCGATGGATGCGCCGGCAGATTGATAAGGCGGCTGAAATTTACGATGCTCAGGCTAGAGAGGTTGCAATAGATGCAATTAAACGAGACTTTGCGGACAACGAGCTCGACTACGGTCGGAAGCTCTACCTGATCGAGAACTGCCTTTACGGCGTAGATATTCAACCAATTGCGATCCAAATCACCAAGCTGCGTTGTTTCATCTCCCTTGTCTGCGACCAGCGCACGAACCGTAAAGAGACAAAGAATTACGGAATTCGCCCACTGCCCAACCTCGAGACAAAATTCGTTGCAGCCAACACTTTGGTTCGCCTGCCCAGGCAGCACGGACCTCAGCAATTGGGCCTGGATTCTTCTCAGACTCTTCGGAGACTAGAGAGAGACTTGGAAGAGGTGCGCCATCGTCACTTCACGGCAACAACTCGACGAAAGAAACTATCACTGCAGAGAAAGGATAAAGATCTCCGTGAAAAACTGGCACTTGAGCTACGCAAAGGAATATTTAACGACGATTCGGTTTTACGAAAAAATAGTCGCCTGGAATCCCTACGACTCTACAAGCGTCGCGGATTTCTTTGACGCCGAATGGATGTTTGGAAGAGGCCTGCATTCCGGTTTTGATACCGTGATTGGGAATCCACCGTGGGGTGCCAAACTTTCAAAGGACGAAAAGTCCTACTTAAAGCTAGAGTATCCAGAAGTTGATTCCTCAACTCCAAACTCATTTGCTTATTTTTCTGGAGTTGCATTACAGTTATCGAATAAAGCAATCGCGTTTGTTTATCCTGATTCCATATTACTTAAAGATTTTGCAAAACTAAGGAAAAATTTGGCGCCGTCTCTTACTCGGGTGGATTGGTATATGAATACCGGCATACCTGAGCGAGTCCGTCCCTTCGTATACGTAGAACATGATGTTTGCGTTTTGATTCAGGATGTTTCTACTGGTACAGATACTTGTAAAGTTAGCCGTCATGTATACAACAGAAACGCCTGCGATTTAACTACAGAGACGTTATCTCAAGCCAAGAGTGAATTTATAATTCCCCGATTTAATCGTGTAATAAACTTAAAGATTAATCGGGCAAATGCGAAGATTTTAAAAATCGTAGAAGGTCATCCTGAGTTGGGGGATATCACCCAATGCCATGAGGGAATACATACGGGAAACAGTCGCAATATACTGTTTCATAAGGGCAAAATCAATAACTACTGCAAACCGCTTTTTTATGGAGGAAGAGCAGGTGACGTCATTGATAATTATGTTTCCAGAACGTCCGGTTGGTATGTTGACTACAGAAAAAAACTAATTGATAAAAGAAAAGGATATTACGCATCTTTGCGCGACGAAAGGATTTTTTTGTTGCCAAAAATCTATGTAACGCGAACCGGAAATCCTTTAAAGGCGTTCTATGATGATGGCAATTATGCCTCTAACAATTTCTTTTCCATTCAAATTAAAGACTATTCAGAAAATACAGAGCAACGGCTAAAATCCCTCCTGCCTTTATTGCTCTCTACTTTTGCAAACTATTTTATTAGAACATTCGCTGCGCCTCGACTAGGGAATACGTATGTAGAAACAAAAATAATTCATTTGAATAAAATTCCTGTTAGCGAGTCTCTCCAGATGAATGGGAAACTCTTCAAGGTTTTGACAGATTGTATTATTACTAGCATCCTGAATCTTAATTGTAAACCAAACATCCGATCATTTTTCGAAGACCTAATCGACGCGTGTGTGATGGAATGCTACTTTAGGGAGCATATGGCGGAGCGTGACCTGTTGTTTCACCACACGTTGGGCCAGCACATAGATAGCTACAACCCAAACGCCAACCCTGCGTGGCAGAAGCATTTTATCGAACAATTTTACCGCAGGCTAAACTCACCGGATTCGGTGATCCGCAACCGCCTCCTTCGCCTCACTGCCGACAGCCCTGACCTACTCGCAGTCATCAAAAAGGAAGACCGCGCATGAAGTCTCTTCTCCATTATATCGAGATTAGCAACTTCAAAGCTTTTCGTGAATTCTCGCTGAAACTGGAAGGGCGGCACTTGTTGGTCCATGGCCCGAACGGATCTGGAAAATCCTCAATTTACTGGGCCCTGTATACCTTCTTGAGGAGTTCCGAAAAGGAACACCAACATATTACAAAATTTTTCGATTCTTCAAATAACGAGAATCTACTCAATATCCACGAGCAAAGAGAAATCATACCGAAGCCCGGTAAGATTGAACTTACTTTCAGCGATAGCCGAAAGAACGTAAACACAACCTATCCGATCAGCGAAGCGGTTCATGGCACATTTCAAAAGCCAGAGATATGGAAGGCTAATCTGGCCAGCGACTTCATCACCTACAAGTTCTGTTTCGGATTCTCCGACTTCAAAAACTCGCAGAAATTCAATCTCTGGCCACTATTTGAGAAGGAGATTTTACCGTTCTGCGTGTCTACATCTACTCAGCCGCAATCCCCCCTAGAATGGTGGATGCGAATCAAACCCGCAAATCCCAACCCAAGGGCGAGCCGAGGACTAGGCGGAACCTACTCATACGAAGAATTTTCGAATCATGTCAAACGATTTGCTAGGATTCTGCCTGAGATCGTGGATACAATTAGTCGGAAAGCCCAGGAGTTATATGATGAGCATTTTGCTGAAGACGACCCTTCTCCAATCAAGTTGAAGCTCGGAGTCACAACACTACCATCTGCAACTGGAAGTAATAAAGCGGAGTTTGAATTTAAGAAACCAGAGATTAAGTTCGGAATACAAGTAGGCGGCCACACGATCCAACATCGTCAGTCATACCTGAACGAAGGCAAGCTCACGCAACTTGCTCTGTCAGTTCGCTTCGCGGCCTCGCTAGTCAATCTCCACGAGTCGGACATTAAGCTGCTGGTTCTCGATGATCTTCTGGTGAGTTTGGACATGAACAATCGTATGCAGGTAGTGGAAATTTTGCTCTCAGAGACTTTCTCGGACTACCAGAAAATCATCCTAACCCATGAGAAGGGTTTCTTTGAGGAAGTGCGGCGGATGATCGGAGAGAGACACACCGATTGGTGCTTTCGAAGCCTGCGAGGCAATCCAAAGGACGGTATTTCAGGAGTTGAGAAGAAACAACCGATCCAAAAGGCAATCGACTACTTGAATGTACACGACCTCGAAGCTGCTGCATCACAGCTTCGAAAGGCTGCAGAAGAGACGGCCAAGCGTTATCGCCGAGTGGCATTGGGGAAGACCCCGCCAACTGGAAAGTTCCACTCCTTGACCAAAGACCTTAAGGCGGCGAAGAAACACCTCCTGCAGAAACTTCCTCTGACCCTCTATAAGCAGGCATTGAAGGGAATACCTGAAGCCCATCGTGAAAAGCTAGTCAGCGTGACCGATGACGACATCGATAACGATATCGCCCTAAGCGAAGAGGAACGAGGCCGAATCAAATGCCAGCGACGCCGCTAAAGACTTTCCTATCAGATGTAGCCTGGAAGGCGTTAGAGTCGGTTGAGATCATCGACCAAGTCATTCGAATGAAAGACCGAGTATTGAACCCTGCTTCTCATTGGAACGAAACACCATTGTATAAGGCCGAAGTTAAGAAGGCTCTTAAGCTCATCCAGCGACTTGAGAAAGTGCTTCTCCGAGATGGAAACTAGCCTTTCAGATTTGCCAATTTCCCGGCAAAAACTGCAATGCGCGAATACGCGGCCTGGAAAAAACGAGGCGCGACTGTGAATCGCGCCCTAATGCACCTCCTACATGGGGTAGGTGTGACATGAATAACGTCGCTCAAATGGCCAACAAAATCAAGCAGAATTTTGGCTGGTGAAGTTCTCCCTTTCCGGACGAGATGGCGGGACATTATCATGAACGGAATATTCACCCTGCGCGGTGTCCGTAGCCATGCGGCGCGCAAGAACCTCACCGCCATGCGGTCAGGCGACCGAGCGCTTTTTTACCACAGCCAGAAGGAAAAGGCATGTTGGAATCCTGAAAGTAATTCGCGAAGCGTATCCGATCCGACCAGTTCAGATCCCAATTGGATGACCTGCGACTTCGCCCCAATCAAAACCTTCTCAAGACCAGTAACCCTAAAAGGAACTGCGATCCAATTTGGAACTCGCTGAACTTCCCCTTCTTCGCCAACCCCGGCTATCTGTAATGCCTATCTCCAGAAATCACTATGAATTGATATTGCTATTGTCAGAAGAGAGTGAGACAGACGTGAAATAAACTGAGATTATGAAATTATTGAACTACGAACAGTTCGATTCAAAATCCAAAGGACTCCTCCCCGAGGCAAAAGCCGAAAGCGATGAAGAGTAAGAATTTAGAATTTATCGATGTCGAAGAAGATTTCAACAATTCTGGCCAGCCGAACCTCACACTCTGGCCAAAATTGAGATACTCAAAGGGTATCTTGATGCGTGGGTACCGATTCTTGGAAGCACATTCCGACAACCTTTGATTTATGTCGATGGATTTGCTGGACCTGGACGCTATCTAGGCGGCGAGGATGGATCGCCAATCGCGGCTGTCAGGGCCTCTTCCTTGGGAATAAAGCGAATAGAACAATCAGGTAGGGAGTTCGTCTCGAAAACAATGCATCTTTTCTTTGTCGAAAAGACCGGAAACGTTATGAGCATCTTCAACAGTCACTAACGGGAAAGAATGGTTCCCATAAGAGTCTGAGAGTCCATAGCCCTATTCATTCCACATTTGCAAAGCGCTGCCAAGAATTGCGAAGCAGATTCCTGCAGCATTTGAGGCTAATGCCCCGGTTCTGTTGTTTGCCGACCCATCGGAGCAACGGGAATGCCTTTCAACATACTAAAGGACGGCGTCCGTGGATCATCGTCGGAACTGCTGATTAACCTCGATGCGGATGGAGTTCGCAGAATCTACCAAGCATCAAATAACTTGATGGAATGAGCAGCTTAGCGAGTTGTTCGGCTGCGACCACTGGCAAGATTTCGAAGCCTGCGGAAATGATCACCAGAAGCTCCATCGAGAGATTCTGGCCCTCTACAAGAGCCAGATTCGGACGATTCCGGGCATGAAATACATTTGGCAGTTTGGTATGCGTGGTAAGAACAATTCGCTGAGCTATTACCTCGTTTTCGCTTCCAAAAATCCGCTGGGGCTGGAAAAGATGAAGGAGGCTATGAAACGCATCTCGCAGGATGGTTCCTACACTTTCTCGGACGCAAGTGTCGGTCAGGATCACATGATGTTCAATCAAGACGATGATGCTGTTTTCGGGGAAGGCCTATGGATAAAATTCTCTGGCCGGACAGTAGAATACGGTGAAACAGTTGACTATGCACTGAATGAGACTCCGTTTCCGAATCCGAAGTCTATGTTGTCAGCATTGGAGAAACAAGGACTTCTCCGTGTGAACGGAAAACCTGACCGAAGGAAAGGCACTTTCCCTGATGGCACGATCAAGTCCTTGGAGTTTATTGATTCCAATTCTGAAACCACCCAAACCTGAACAACTCGGATTTCCTTTTGGATGAGGCAAAGTATAAGACGTCATGTTCTGTACTCCTTACAATTCAAGTCAATGAGTTGGACGAATCCAGATTTACCAGAAAATTCGAACCGGTATAATCTCCAATTCGTTCCTTTCCTTAGATTTCCAGTTTCAATCCCCACGATTTTTATGACGTATGGTGGAAGGACATCTCCAATCCAAAAAATTGGGAATCCCCGTTTTTCATGCGCACCATTGTCGGGCAACAGGAAAATTATTAGCTTTCTTGACAAATCATAAACAAATGTTCACTATTAAACGATGGCAGTAAATTCGAAGATTGAATGGACGGACCATACCTTCAATCCCTGGTGGGGCTGCACAAAGGTGTCATCGGCCTGTGCGAATTGCTATGCCGAAACATGGGCTAAACGAACCGGCTACAAGATTTGGGGTCAAAGATCCCCACGTCGATTTCTCAGCGATTCCTATTGGCGGCACCTTACAGATGGAATCAAATTGCCAAGAAATCGGGTCGTGCCGGCCGGGTTTTTGTGCTTCCATGGCAGACGTTTTCGAATGGAGAGCTGACCTTACTCCATGGCGAAAACGACTCTGGACCATGATTCGGAAACGCCGAATCTTGACTGGCTACTCTTACAAAGCGACCACACCTCGTGATGCGACTTGTTCCGTGGAGCGATGCCTGGCCAACTAACGTTTGGATTGGCGCGACAGTGGAAACTCAGGCATGGGCTGAGAAGAGAATACCTCATTTGGCTGAAATTCCGGCTCGGATTCGTTTTCTCTCCTGTGAACCTTTACGCGGGCGGATCAATCTTGATCCATGGCTAAAGGCGGAACTTATCAACTGGGTGATCGCAGGGGGTGAAAGTGGTCCCAATGCTCGGCCATCTGAGCCCATCTGGTTCCGGGACTTACGCGATCAATGTCGGCGCAATCACATCCCATTCCATTTCAAGCAATGGGGTGATTGGGGCGCCGGTTGATGCAGTCTCATCCAAGACACCGCCAACATCTATTTTAGATGACAGGCGATGGTCTGTGAAATTGGGCCGATTTGGAAAACGAAAAAGTGGTAGAACTTTAGATGGCAGGACTTGGGATGGATTCCCCACACTCAGGAAGGTAGCCAGCTCAACGCTCAAGTCACAGATTAATCTGCCTCGGCAAGAACAACAATTTGGTAGGAAAAGTCTTCGGCCCGATACGAGGTGGCCACCAGCATTGATGACCTACTTGCCAATATCACTACGCGTAAATCGACCAAAGCAAGAATCACAATGTGTCGATGACGCCTGAAAGGATTTCCGAACTGGCTTCAGCTGAACCAGAGGGCGGCAGCATTGTTTCTGACCTCTGTCCCGTTTTCAGGTTTCATTTAGTGGGACTGTCGATGAATGCCAGTGGGCTTTAAATTCCGAGCGCATCCCTTGAGGTTTTCTTTTGGGAAAATGGCTACAAACCCTTGGCCTCCCTGCGGATCGGTGATCTTGGAGATTCTCTCATTTGGCTGAGAAATCATGTGACAATTAACACCAAATCACCCTGGTCGATGACAAATCCAAGGAACTTGACACAAATACCTCTTTGAAAAGTTTCCCATAGTGGACTAATTTTTTTATTGACTAAAATTTTAGTCCATCTAATTATCCAAGAATGAGCCTTAAAAATAAGGTTTAGATTCTAAAATGGACTTATTTAGTGTTATGGAGTCAAATTTATTCCATCTTGCTCGTGTTGCTCTCACAGGCAAATCCCACGATGTGGCCCTGCTGGTGCGTAAGTACGCGCGTCAATATCGCTCGACCGCACCAGAGTTAGCCGAGCAGCTCACTGCACTCCTGCGGAAAACTCCGATCCGGGGCAATCCGACACGTCGCATTGAGCCAACAGGACTACCAGTCGATGGAGACTCCCGGGTTCCTCTGATCCGATTGATCGAAACTCCCGTCCTTGAAACTGAGCCGATTTATGACACACGTACTTGGGGAACCCTGTGCCAAATCATCCGTGAACAGAAACAAAAACAGCGCTTGGCGGCGGCGGGCGTAGACCCCACGCGCTCGGTGCTCTTCACCGGCCCACCTGGAGTAGGTAAGACTCTTGCCGCAAAATGGATCGCTCTCGAATTAGGGCGCCCGCTTGCCATTCTTGATCTCTCTGCTGTCATGAGCTCTTTTCTTGGGAGGACTGGGAGCAACCTGCGTGCAGTTCTGGATTTCGCCCGTGACCACGACTGCATCCTACTTTTGGACGAACTTGATGCTGTAGCTAAGCGCCGCGACGATGTTGGCGAGATCGGAGAACTCAAGCGCTTAGTCACAGTACTTCTCCAAGAAATCGACGATTGGCCGCCAAGCGGTCTACTCCTAGCGGCCACGAATCACGCCAAATTACTCGATCTGGCTGTTTGGCGCCGGTTTGAGATCATCGTTGAGCTTCCCTTGCCAGAGCCGGAGGGGATTGAGGGCGTTGCTACGTGATCACTTGGATCTCGAGGAGAGTTCACCCTGGCCAGCGGTGCTCAGCCGAGCCTTAATCGGATCGTCCTTCAGCGATGCGTTTCAGCTTGCAAGCCAAGTCCGCAGAGTGGCTGCCCTTGAAGACTACGGAATTACGGAAGGTCTGAAACAAGTGCTCCGAAACGTCGTAACTTCACTACCACGTACACAGTGTCGGAAGCTAGCAGTGTCCTTGGTTAAGGAGAGCCTACTTTCACAACGTAAGGCGAGCACAATCACAGGGGTCAGCCGGGACACCATTCGTAAGTATGCCCATGCGGTCAGAGGAGGAGCAAGCTAAATGGCAGAGCCCCGCAATTACCTCCTCGGGTACGGTGAACGTCTGACTGAGTCAGTCGAAATCCCAGGCAGTGGTGGTCCGAAAAAAGCTCCATACAGCTTCGAGGAAGCTCGCATGCGGATCATCTCCATGATGGAAACCACTGCCACCGCTATCGACAACCTTCCAGAGAAGGCCTGCCCAAATGGAGAGGTTGTCGCCGCAGTCACGTTACACCCAGAATACTTCGCTAAAAGTTACTTCCCCCACGGTTTTCTGAGGGCTGCTAGGTTCCGTGCGATTGGAAGTCGTGCGCGGAAATTGCGGCCCGAAAAGCGTAGTCGCGGTCGCACGCCCGAAGAGGCAGTGACCACAGAGCTTTTCGTCGCCGGAAAGCGCTCGTCCTTCCATCAACTCGTTGATCAATTGCCTAATTGGACCCCATCTTCGACTGGCTACAAGAATCTTCCGGCCATCGAGCGGGTATCCCCGGTCGATGCCAATGAGCGCATTCGGCCATTCACCAAGGGGGAAAGCTGGCTTCCTTTAGAGGCGGTATTGCACGCAAGCGAACAGCCTCATGATCGTTTCATCCTAAAGGGGTTCAAGTCTTACCTTGAGGAACTCGATCTTGAGCCAGATTTAGAGCACGTCTTTTTTGCCGGGAAACTCTGCTTTTTGCGTCTCCGAGCAAACAAAGATCAAGCATACGAAGTTGCCCGTTTTTCTTTTCTAAGGGTACTACGGGAAATGCCAAGGCTGCGCAGGATTAATACCACTCTACGTGGATTTTCTCTGAACTCGCGACCCATTCAACTGCCAAAAGGAGGAGTGGTTACCCCTAACCTGAGCGTTGCTATCCTCGACGGTGGCCTACCCAAAACGAGTCCTCTGACAACTTGGACGAATGCTCTTGAGGCACCTGGGATCGGTGAACCCGATCCAACCCTTCTGCAGCACGGTGAGACAGTAACATCGGCCATATTGTTCGGCTCCATCACCGGAAACCAAGCCGATCAGCCGATTTGCCGTGTCGATCACCATCGAGTGCTCGACAAGAACTCCGTAAACGACCCCTTCGAACTCTATGAGGTTCTTGAGCGGGTGAAGTTTATCTTGGATCAAGGAAACTACGATTTCTTTAATCTCAGTGTGGGACCAGAACTCCCAGTCGACGACAACGAGGTTCACGCTTGGACGGCCGTCCTCGATGAACATCTTTCGGACGGGCGTAGTCTTGCCAGCATTGCCGCAGGAAACACCGGCGATGAACCATTAGACCCGGTCCTTCAGAAATGGCGCGTCCAGGTACCCTCTGATTGTGTCAATGGCCTTACAGTTGGTGCAACCGATCGTTTTACTGGAACGTGGGCGAGAGCAACTTACAGCTCAAAGGGTCCCGGTCGATCGCCGGGAATTGTGAAGCCGGATCTAGTCACATTTGGCGGCAGTCAGCATGAGCCTTTCTGGGTCACTGACCCCGAAAATCCTGGCTGCGCAACTACAGTATCCGGCACGAGCTACGCAGCGCCAATGGCAATTCGTTCCGGTCTCGCAGTGCGAGCCCAATTTGGCCCTGTCCTCAGTCCGCTTGCCATCAAGGCTCTTCTAATTCATAGCACCGATCCCGGCACTCAGTCACAAAATGATGTAGGGTGGGGGCGATTGCCAGTCGATCTCGAAAAACTCGTCATTTGTCCGAACAATTGTGTGCGCGTCGTATACCAAGACAAGATCACTGCAGCTCGCTATCGACGGATTCATATACCTCTGCCAACAAGTGGGTTGACAGGGATTGTCAACATCACTGCGACTTTCTGCTTTGCCACTGCCGTCGATCCCGAGCATCCGAGCAACTATACCAAGAGTGGTCTTTCAGTTGTTTTTCGACCGAACAAGTCAAAGTTTGGTCGGGAAGATGCCCTCCATGCGGATACGGCTGCGTTCTTCCAGCCGGCTAAACTCTACCCGAGCGAGCACGAACTACGGCGCGACGCTCACAAGTGGGAGACTTGCCTACACCGAAAAATCAGAAAACGCGCTAAAAGCCTGAATGGACCAGTCTTCGACATCCACTATAACGCGCGCTCAGAAAGTCATGGAGCTACCAACTGTGATAAGATCCCCTATGCACTCGTGCTCACGCTGAAAGCGCGGAGAGTAAAGGATTTATACAACCTCGTCGTGCGAACCTACCGGACAATACTCCGACCGCTGACTCCGATCATTGAAGTTCCAATCCAGACTGGCACGAGATGATATATAAAAAATTAAGAGAGGTACCGATGGCAATCAACAAAAGTAACGAGCTCAAGAGCGGCAAGAAGGTTGCAGCCTCGGAGCAGCATCAGGAAGTCAGCCCGTGTGGCGGCCCAGACTGCGAGGTGACGGTTATTAAAGGCAAGCCGCCAATGCAGAAAACGAAGCCAAGCAGCACTTACAATTTCATAAATCTAAATAAAAACAATTTGGGTCAAGGGATCAATGTATTGGTCATCGGCCCACAAACGAAAGGAAAATTCTAATGAAAAATTTCGAGTTTAAAGTTAACGGTGAAACATTCTTCTCCGAAAATCAGGTCGTAGATGTGACCTACATCTTGCAGACTGCTTACAAAGGGAAGGCAATTGGCAAGGATCCAGACAAGCATGGATTCAGGCTAAATGTCGCAGGTTCTGACCAATCCTTCGTCGTAGGAGACCAAGTGGACCTTGAGAAATTTTCTATCTTTAGGGCATTCCCTGACTCGGGAGCACCGTTTTCCAAGGAGAATAGTTCGGATGTCTGAAAACATTCGGCTTTTCTCTGAGGAACTGGAACGCCTTGGTTACAAACCTCAACCGTTCTCAACCTTGATGCGACATTGTCGCGGGGAAGGGGTTAAATTTGAGTATCGAATCAAGGATGGCAATAGAATTGGAGAAACGGTACTGCTTGGTTTGGTCATCCCAGAAACCGCAGGCGCGTGGCCCGAGGCTACTCCACACTGGATTCACATTTCTCCACCTGATAGTGTACTTGGGGAGCAGGTCCAGGCATACAGGGGTGCAGGAAAACGGGGTTGCGTCGAGCGGTACAAGGACATTGATGGGGTCGAGTGGATGGCAATTAGTGCACCGGTAAAGGATTTCTGGGACCAGATTGACGATCCCAATGGTAAAAGTGTCAAGACGTACCTTGACCGGCACATTCGACGCATCTGGGCGGCCCGATGATTCACCGCGTTATAATTCGGGAGGGGATACACTTCCAACTCGTGGATCACCTCCTAAGTCGTTTCCAAAACGAAGAAACTCAGGAAGAGGTGTGCTTTGCTCTATGGTATCCCGGTGATGGGGAAAACCGTTACACTGGAATTCTAGGTGAGGTTATTTTGCCCACCGCTAATGATCGAAAACTTCATGGAAACGTCACTGTTTCCGGAAAATACCTGAACCGGGTTCTTGAACGTGCTCTTACGGTAAACGCAGGTGTTGCCGCTCTTCACAGTCATCCAGTATCATGCGGTTGGCAGGGGCTCAGTTGGGATGATAAGGATACCGAAAGTAACCTAATACTTCCGTTTATCCGAGAAACCCAGCTTCCCCTCTTAGGTCTCACTTTGGCTGAGAATGGGGGTTGGAGTGCGAGGTTCTGGCATGAGCCACGTGTCGGGGAAGTAGAGCTAAATCACTGCACCGACGTGCGTCGAGTGGGATCCAGAGAATCCTCATCAGACTCACCACCCTTCGCGTATCCAGCCTACACTCGGCGCACAATCCTGAAGCGTACTTTAGATAGTTGGGGCCTCGCTGCTCAGGAGCGTCTCGCCCGTACTCACGTCTGCGTGGTGGGTGCTGGGAGTGTAGGAGCCATGGTTCTAGAGTCTCTTGCTCGAACGGGCATCGAACAGATAACAATCATCGATCCTGATCATGTAGCCTTACATAATCTTGACCGGCTTGCCTATGCTGACCGTTTTTCTGTGGGGCTTCGAAAGGTAGATCTTGTTGCTGCTCGAATTCGCAGGATCACTACTGCAGAACGGTCTATAGTTAGGGCCATTCCATTGTCTATACGCAACGAGCGCGCTTATCGCCTCGCAGCTGACGCCGATCTGATCATAAGTTGTGTCGATAACGCGGAAGCCCGGGATGTGGTGAACCACCTTGCCTACAGTAATTGTCTGCCACTGATCGATGGAGGTGTTGATGTCGACCCACCGGATGGCCACCTTCGTTCCGCGAGACTACGTGTTCACTTGGCCGGTCCGGATATGCGATGCTTGCGCTGTCGGGGTCAGTACTCCAGCAGTGAAGCAGCGGATGAGCGTCAAGGCCTGCGGCGTCACGGTCAGTACATTGATTTCGATGGGTCCTCCGACTTGGAAGTTGGACAGAACACATTTGCATTTTGTAATTTGGTTGCAGCGGAAGAAATTCGCATACTTCTCCGCTATCTGGTAGGAGAGTCTTGGTGGCATGATGACGACCCTATGTCCGGTCTTTGGGCCTATGAGCACCGTTTTGTAGATGCCTGTACGGAGCCCTTCGAACATCCCAGCACATGCGTCTCCTCTTGCGAGTTTACACACCAACGGTTAGGAAAGGGAAAATTGGGCCGTCCTTCATATCCTTTTTTGCCCGAGGCTAAAAAGCCTTGGAGAAAGCGTGCAATATACTGTTTTCGTCGTCTCCATTGGAAACTGCGACGCGTGTTTGCTGCTCTATTGTATTCTTGAATACAAACACAGTACTATTCTTTGGTCAATAACCCTTTAGTTTCAAATAGAATGATTCAACTCCGGAAAAAGTTAGGAAGAAACGATCCTTGTTGGTGTGGTTCAGGTAAAAAATATAAAAAATGCCACCTTGGCAGGGAATCTCAGGAAAAAATTCCCTATTGGGAAGCCGATAAAGAGTTTAGAAAAGCGTATTCAAAAAAGCTCTGTTCGGCTCCCAAATCGTATCACACAAATTGTTCTTCCAAGATTATTAAAGCTCATACCCTTCCAAAGGCCTTAAGCTTGAAGGCAATATCCCGTGATGGGCATGTATATGGATTACCAACTTCCCTTGAAAGCGTGCGAAGGAACAATGGGAGAATTGCCCTTGAGCTAATTGGCGTGAATAGAGCATCCACGTTCTCTGGATTTTGTTCCGTTCATGATGACAGTATTTTTGCCCCAATTGAAAAGAACGAGTTTTTCGGATCTGCAGAACAGTGTTTCCTCTTGGCGTATAGGGCACTTGCCAGAGAATTTCACACAAAGGCTGCAATGGTAAACACCAGCTGGCTAAGAAAAAGTTTAGACAGAGGTAAAGATTTTGAAGCTCAAATGACAATACAGGAGATGTCCAATCTCATGAATATTGGAGCATTTGCAGGACTACGAGATCTTAAACTGTTGAAAAATAAATTCGATATATGTTTAGAAAACAGTGAATTTAGTTCTGTTCGTGGGTTGATATTTGAGCTTGATTGTCCTCCGCCTGTTATGGTCTCAACAGGTGTAAATCCAGATTTTAATTTTATCGGGAAGCAAATTCAAGATCTGTCGAATTTAAAGAAAGTTCCGGACGCGATGTTTATAACTTCCTTTTATAACGGCGAAAGAGGTTTGATTGTTTTCGCTTGGCTTGAGAATGGCCCAAATGCATGCACTTCCCTCATGAGGAGTTTATTAAGGAAGCAAAAAGAGCAAGTTCTTGGGTTTGTGTTTCAGTATATATTCAAAAATTCCGAGAATATCTACCTGTCCCCTGATTGGTGGGAAACAATTAGTGTAGAAGAGAAAGACAGAATCATGGACTTGATTAATGATTCGGTGAACACGGAATGCGAGCCCAATAATAAGGGTCTGAGGTCTTTTTTTCTACGATCAAAATTACCAGATCTCACTGGAATAACCGCAGTAAACTTTGAAATAGAAAGAGCTCAAAGCTGGACGTAAGGGAAGGCCCAGATGTGTCAATTGTCAATTTTGCTGTGCTGCGCCGCGGATGGAAGGATAGGCCATGGAGAGAAAGCGGCGTCTTGAATTGAGCGACGGTCTTTTTCATGTAATAAACCGAGGCAACTATCGAGCAGATGGGTTCGGGACCGAAGGGGCGAAGAAATCATTCGTGAAAACCTTGGGCGAGGTGATTGAATATATTGACAATTGACCTCGTCTGGGCTGGGCGAAGGGAAGGCAAAAAGGGTCAGATAGTATGAAAGGGAAAAAGCTGAGGTAGACGAGGACGCGTTATTGAAAACCGTCAACTATCAGCCAACCTGTTCCCTAAATGAACACATACATGGGAATTGATTATCAGCACTATAGCATCGCAAGCGCGATAGACGGGCAGGGTCGACGTCTGGCCGAGGATTGCATGGACGGCAACACCGCGCCGGGATTCAAACTCTTTTTCAATCAACTGCCTGGAGTTCTTCATGTAGGGACGGAAAAGAAACGCCTTTGATATTTGGCGTCATGCTGGTGGCCGGTCGCGTTGGAGCAGGGTTGCGCCAAGTTACAAAACTCGGGCTAAGCGCTCGATGGTTCATAGCATTGAGCGAAACAGGATCCGTGGTTAATCCCTCCCCATTCCTAATTCCTAATTCCTAATTCCTAATTCGCGGGCCTTGGCACGCTCCCCCCCTCCTACAGTTTCCTAATGCGTTAACGATAAAACATTCATGCGGACCATTGTTTAAGAAACCTGAGTAGTTGCCAAATTTCAAAGAGACCACATTCAATACATCCAAACAATAGAAGGTAAATTTAATTGCCTCCTTCTTCGGCATTTGTGGGCAAACCCATTTCACGGCTTTCCTCCTCTCGGGCAGGAGCAAATCGTTTTATTGGCTCGCTAGTGCGGACCTGTTCCAACCAGAACACTCCATCGTAGGGGTAGCTGTTGCCACGGGTGGATACGAAATCGAGATCTCCATCCTCGTCGAGGTCGATCGAAACGAATTGATCAAACATACCACGAATACGACGGGAGAAATCATGGCGAATCCACTCTCCCGCCGGATCCCCCGGATGTTCGAACCAGGCCAACCGGCCAATTGGATCATTCACCGATTTGTCTTCGCCATCCCTGTCTCGGGGTCCTCCACTGTAAGACCCGGTCATAATGTCAGGATTTCCATCCGAATTGATATCGGCTACCACAAGACCAATAAAGTTGTCCGGAAAGCTGTTCCCAATCTCATGAAATTTCCATGGCTTCCCAAAGTCTTCCGGTTGTTCCAACCATCCAAATTCAGTCCTGCTGCCACTGTGAAATACCACGATATCCAATCGCTTGTCCTGATTGAAGTCGAAGAATTCCACATTTACCCCAGAAATGGGATAAGGTTTCTCATCTTCAACAGCATTAATAGGATGCTCTTTGAAAGAAATGGGGGTTCTTCCCAAGTTCTCGAACCACAGGATGCGTTCTTCGCCCCGAGAGCCACCGAGTATATCCAGGTCACCATCACCGTCCATATCCACCGGTCTGGAATTCTCCGGAATCACCACACGTGCGAGTTCATGTTCGATCCACTTTCCATCCAAAGGATCGCCTTGGATTTCAAACCATGAAATGGGATTCAAGGATTTCCCCGCTTCAAGTTGAGACTGGCTTCCCTTATTGGGAGCGACGATTTCCCGTCTTCCGTCGTCATTGAAATCGGCGGAAAATACCCGAATGAATGAACCGCGGTTGGCAGTGATTGGCGGGATCACACGCTCCCATTTTCCGGACCGAATGTCTTTACCCGGGTTCTGGAAATAAATGAGATGCTCGAGCTCACAAGCAGCTACGATATCCGGCCAACCGTCACCATTGAAGTCCGCGATGTCCGAATCTTCCGCTGCCCCTGCTTCCGACCCCTCGGCAAGGGTAACCAATTCCCACTGATCCGAATCGGCTGAACCGAATGCCATACGAATATAGCCATCGGCGACGCCGTCGTACTCGACATCGGATTCATGGACCGAAACGAAATCAGGATAACCATCCTTATCGAGATCCCCCATGGTAATGCCATCGCTTCCACTCAGAGGAACTCCGCTTATTTCCAGTCCATCGATGAGGCGTTCCCTCCAGGAGATATACTGTCCATCGGAGGTCCGAGCTTCAGTCAGGCGGTAAGCAACTGGCAAATTGTCATCCGAAGCAGAGCTTTCAATCTGCTTGGCGCACGAAATCAGGAGAAGGCAGCCCATGGACAGGCAATTTATAGATGGTCTGTAACAACTCAGGTCTCCATAGCCTAACCTGCATTTCTCATAAATTTTCATGGGATGGTGATTGAGAGAACTGTAGGAGAGGGGTTTATCCCCCGATTGCGGTAAGGTATTTTGGGGATTATTTGTGGAACCCCGTTGGGGTTCGGTCGTATGGGTGATCGGTAACCCAGCGTGCGCTACGCGACGCTGGGCTTTGGAGTTTAACGCCGTTGGCGTAACTGCCTGTTGGGAGGTCCCGGTTGAGTAGCGATGGTGGGCGCTTCATCCGTGTAATCCGTGGTTCGTTCATTTTCCGCCTTCCCGAAAGCCAACCTTTCCACCCGTTAACCTCGAAATCGAAGCATTCCTAATTCCTAATTCCTAATTCCTAATTCGCGCGCCGAGGCGCGCTCCCCCTCTCTTTTAAGATTTCCGAGAGGACAAACCTGCATTCACGATGGAGCATTTAGATTTTTTGGAATGCCTCGCTCGTCACCACCAACTCAACAAGATCCTGTAGGCCTCCACTGCGGTTTTCCAGATTGGGTGAAATCATTAGGGCAATGTGGTTTGGGTAGATAATATTTAACCTTAATCCACCAGATATGTCATGTCAATTTTGTGAGAATTGCGGGTTTAGCATGGAAGAACATTTGCAATTGTTGAAGAAAGCGGGTCGGGGAAGAGTGCCCTTGCTTCCTTGATTATTGCATTGCCTCTGGTAAATTTACCATGCAAATTTACCGCGATGTATACAAGAAGCCTGAAACCTCCAGCTCGTTCGTTCTTTCTATTCGGTCCTCGAGGCACCGGTAAGAGCACGTGGCTACGCAAGGAATACTCAACAGCGTTATGGAAAAATCTATTGTTGGACGAGGACTACCTATCATTGCTCGGCGATGCTTCCAACTTCAGAAAAGAAGTAGAAGCGTTACCGGACAACAGCTGGGTCGTAATCGATGAAGTCCAGCGAATCCCCTCCCTCCTGAACGAAGTGCACGATCTCATAGCCCGGTTCGGCAATCGCTATCGCTTCGCACTCAGTGGCTCCAGTGCGAGAAAGTTGAAACGACTCGATGTCAATCTTCTCGCCGGTCGGGCAATAGTACGCCACATGTTTCCCCTGACTTCGGCGGAACTGGGCACGGACTACGACCTTGAATCAAGTTTGGCCTTGGGCTCGCTTCCGGACGTGTCTCGGGATAGCGAATACGCGATAGACATTTTAACCGCTTACGTAGGAACCTACCTGAAACAGGAAATCCAACAAGAAGCGCTCGTAAAAAATCTTGGCTCGTTTAATAGATTTCTCAAGATCGCCGCTTTAATGAACGGAGAGTCAATTAACACGAGCGGCGTTGCTCGTGATGCTTCAGTTGCCCGGTCTACAGTGGAACGCTATTTCGATGTCCTTGAAGATACACTCATCGGATTTCGACTTCCGGGCTGGCAGCCAAAATTGAAGGCCAGAGAACGAAGCTCTCCAAAATTCTATCTTTTCGATACAGGTCTGGTACGTGCGATCACCGAAAGACTACGTGATCCGCTATCCGATTTGGAAGTTGGCAAATTGCTTGAAACGCATTTATTGCACGAACTGAGAGCTGCAATATCCTATCAGAACTCAGGCGGAGAGTTATCATACTGGAGATCAAGCGGAGGCTTGGAAATCGACTTCATCTGGACTCGAGGGGATGCCATCGTAGCAATAGAAGTCAAAAGCAGCCGCAAATGGAAACGCGAATATAGCCGTGCCCTGAAGAATCTCAAGAAGCTCCGGCCCACCGCTCAATGCTACGGAATCTACCGTGGACAGAGTGTTTTGAAAGATGGTGGAGTGAATATAGTGCCCTGCTCGCATTTCCTCTCGGAACTCCATTCGGGTAATATATTAAAATAATCGCAACTACTCAGGTATCTTGAGCAATCGTCCGCATGAATGTTTTATTGATATCGTATTACGAAGCTGTAGGAGGGGGTTTACCCCCCGATCCTCCAATTGGCCCCACCGCAATCGGGGGATAAACCCCCTCCTACAGTTCTTTCAATCACCATCCCATGAAAATTGGTGTGAAATGCGAGCTGGACTTTGGAGTGGAACTGCTTTGCAGTTCATTGTAGTGTGGTAAATGCGGAAGGGTCCCATTTTAATGGATTGAATGGATACACATAGCACCAAGCAAGTTGTGAAAAGAATCGGATTTATTGGACTGGGCGACATGGGGATAGGCATGGCCCGCAATATAATAAAAGCCGGCTTCGATCTGACCGGCTTTGACCTGCGTGAAGAACGGTTGGTCATGCTTGAGGAAGCCAGTGGTAAGCGAGCCAGTTCTCCAAGCGACGTGGGAGCAAATTCCGATGTTGTTTTCATCATGGTAATGACCGGTAAACAGGTGGAAGGGATCGTATCCGGCAAAGACGGATTGCTGGAAACAATGAAACCGGGAAGCACGATCATGCTAACGGCTACGATTCAACCCAGGGAAGCCAGGGCAGTTTCAAAAGCGGTATTCGAAGCCGGAGTGAACATGATCGATTCACCCGTGAGCGGCGGCAAGAGCGGGGCCGAAGCAGGCACCTTGGCCATGATGGCCTCTGGCAAGCGAGAGATCTGGGAGGATCATCAGGATGTAATGCAAGCCGTTGGCGGAAACATTTTCCATGTGGGAGATGAGATTGGAATCGGCCAGACGGTTAAAGCCTCGCTGCAAGCTTTAATCGGATCGACCTTCACAGCGATATTCGAGTCTCTCGTCTTAGGCTCGAGAGCTGGAGTAAAAGGGGAGGTTCTCTACGAGGTATTCAGCGCCAGTGGAGTCAGCAGTCCCTTGTTTAAAGACTGTGCCAAACTGATCATGGACCGAAAATTCAAAGGCACTGGCAGCCAGATCGCGACCATGTACAAGGACTTGGGCATCACCATGGATATGGCCAAGGAAAACGGCGTTTCCATGTTTACGACCAGCGCGGCGCACGAGCTGTTTCAGGCAGGAATCTCCATGTTCCCGGATGAGGATAACTGGTCGATCGTGAAACTGCTGGAGCAGATTGCGGGGACGGAAGTCAAATGGTAACTCTGATCGACCCAACCGCTTTCTATTGACCAACACATGATTTGTAATTCAGGAGCGACTTCAGCCGCGAATCTCAGGCACATCAATTCGCGGCTGAAGTCGCTCCCATACCGAATAATCCAATTCCACATTTCGTTTGAGAACCTTGAATAAAGGAAGAACATTTTCTGTAAAATAATATGTCTAAACTCGGAGTAATCACCGATGGTATCAGCCGCGATTTCGAGCACGCCCTGAAGGTCATGACTGAATGCGAGCTCGAATATGCAGAGCTGCAATTTCTTTGGGATAAGGAAGTCGGCGACCTGGATGCAGGCCAAATGGCCAAGACGAAAGCTTTGGTAAATGAATATGGCGTCAGGGTGTCATGCATCTCCCGTCACAACTTTGCCGGTATGCTGGTTGGTGAGACCGAGGTGGGAGATGAAAACCATACCAATCACATGGACGCCCTCCAGCGTTGCATCAATATGGCCCAGGAACTGGATTGTCCTACAGTCCGAATCATGTGCTTCCGCCGCGAGATGATTTTGTTTGGGAAAGGCGGCGCGGAAAACTGGGTGGTGGCAATCGGAGCTTGGGACAAATTGAAAGAACTCCTGGCTTCCGCGGTGGAGTTGGCTGAAAGAGAAGGCGTCACCCTGGTCCTGGAAAACGGAAACGGCCTCATGGTCCCGTCCGCCTGGCTGGGCCGTAAACTCGTCGACGAGATGGGCAGCCAACACCTGAAGATTCTTTGGGACCCCGGCAATGGTTTATATGCTAATGAAAAGCCCTTTCCCGATGCCTATGAAGCCTTGCGAGGCGGCGCGCTCGGACATTTCCACATCAAGGACGCCATCGTGGATATGCCAAAAGCCACGGTCGAATTCTGCGCGATGGGAACCGGGCAATTGGCATCGAGTTACGAACCTACCGCCCAAGCTTTCAGGGAGGATGGTTACGACGGTGTGATTTCCCTGGAAAGTGTTTACTGCCCGGAAGGCGGTACCTTCGAGGATGGATTCCGTGCCTCGGTGGGTTTGTTTAAACGTATTTTTTCTTAATCCTTGAGAGCGCCAGTTCTACAGTTCTTCTCATCAGTAGTTATTTCCCGAACAGGTTGGAGGAATCTCGGGTTTTCTTTGGGTATCGCTCTATTGTTCGCTCTCCTCGGACCCTCCTGCGCCAAGCAACAAAAGTCGATCCTGTTCCGCTATGCCAACGAACAGCCACTTGGCGCAATACGCAGCCAATCCATGCTGTTCTTTGAAACTGAACTGGAGAGGCGCACCGGAGGACGTATCGAAGTGGAACTCTACTTTGGCGGGGTATTGGGTCACGAGCGCGAACTGATGGATTTCGTCGCCACCGGAGCCTTGCAAGGGACACGCGGGGGTTTCTTCAATGATGCCAATTCAAAATATGGACTCTTGGCCATGCCCTTCCTGGTGGACAACTGGGACCAGGCAATCCAATTGGTCAACAGTGACTTTGTTCAGCAAATCAACCGGGATGCTGCCAAGAAAGGATATCACATACCCGCTACCGGTATCTCCCAGGGTTTTCGCGCTCACACAAACAGCGTAAGGCCGATCACCCATCCGGATGACTTGAAAGGCCTGAAGATGCGCGTTCCCATGATGGAGGTCTATGTCCGAACTGCCTTGGCCTTCGGCGCCAATCCCCAGGAGTTACCTTATGCAGAGGTCTATCAGGCGCTGCAAACCGGAGTCGTCGACGGGCAAGACAACGCGGTGTCCAATATCTGGGACTTTAAGGTGTATGAAGTTTCCAAATTCCTGACCATAACCAATTACGCAACCGGCCCGGACCCTTTAATGGTAAACTTGTCCTGGTATCAAAATCTTCCCGATGATTTAAAACCAATCTTCGATGAGGTGTCCCGTGATACGATCGCTTTGAGCGATAAAATGAATCGGGAAAGTGAGCAGAATTTTATCGATCAACTATCAGCTCACCTCGAAACGAACCTGGTAGAGGGCGAAGCGCTCGAACCTTTCAGGCAGGCCGTCCAGCCCGTCTACGACTATTTTATCGAACAAGGCGCCTTCACCCAAGAGGATGTAAACCGGGCGCGGGCGGCAGCACGCGGAGACTCATGAAAACCGGAAAAATCTCAATTCCTGCCAATTTGAAGGCGATTGAATGGTTTGAGAAAATTTTGGAAGGCCTGCTCGCAGCCTGTTTCCTCACCATCCTGGTCCTGGTGATTTTGCAGGTTTTTCTGCGCTACGTGCTTAATACCTCTATCGTAGGCGCGAACGAGATCATTATAATTTTATTTGTTTATACCACGTCGATTGGAGCCGCCCTGGCGGCAGGCCGTGGAGAACACGTATCTCTGACCTTTGCTACCGAGGCCCTTCCGGAAAAACCTCAAAAGGTTCTGGCCCGGGTATGCCTGCTGTTGGTTGCTTTCATCAACGGCGCCATGGTGTGGCACAGTCTGCATTGGATTGGAATCACCGGTGGCTACCTCATGCCGAGCACGGGGCTTTCCCGCTGGGTAGCGCAAATCGCCATTCCCATTGGCTGCAGTCTGGCCACTGCCTACTGCCTCCTGAAAGCCTGTTCATCATCGAAGCAGAAAGGGACAGGCTCTTGACCCTACTCCTGCTCAGCCTGATCGTCTTTCTAATCATCGGGGTCCCGGTGGCTTACTCCTTGGGTCTATCCGCTTTTGTTTACTTCGTTGTTGTTCAGCCGGACATTCTTCACGTGCTGCCACAGCGCTTGTTTTCCGGCATGGAATCGTATGCCCTGATCGCCCTACCCCTGTTCATCCTCATGGGACAGGTGATGAATGAAAGCGGTATCACCCAACGCCTTATCCAGTTTTGTCTGATGTTTGTGGGGCGTCTCCGTGGAGGACTCGGATTGGTGAACGTGGGGTCGAGCATGCTGTTTGGTGGCATTTCAGGCTCCTCATCTTCTGACACCGCTTCGATCGGTTCGGTCCTCATCCCGGAAATGGAGAAACGCGGCTACCCTAAGGATTTCGCTACGGGACTAACCGTTGCTTCATCGACTATGGGAATGATCATTCCGCCGAGCGTGCCAATGATTCTGTTTGCCGTTACGGCTCAACTATCGGTCGGTAAGCTATTCCTGGCTGGAGTTTTTCCAGGCATCCTGGTTGGAGTTTTCCAACTCGGTTTGGCGCTTTGGCTGGCCAAGAAAAAAGGCTACCCAAAAGAAGCGGCCACGTTCTCCGGATCCTTGTTCATGCGCAGCATATACATTTTGATCATGCCGCTATTTGTGGTCGGGGTCGTGGTCCTGGGAATCGCAACCGCAACGGAATCGGCAGGACTCGGAGTCTTGTATGCGATTCTGGTTGGCTTTTTTCTGACGCGACACCTGACCCTGAATCAATTCTACAAAGCGCTGAGGATTTCCATTCTGACCAGCGCCAAGATCATGATGATCATCGCTTTTTCCCAGGTGTTTATCTGGGTGCTCGCCCTTGAACGCGTGCCCGAGGCAGTGGCAGTTTTAGTAGAAGGGAAGAACATGGCGCCGTTTCTACTCCTCCTCATCTTCATAGGGATCATCCTGATCGCCGGCACTTTTATCGATGTCAGTCCGGCAATCCTGCTACTCACCCCCGTTTTTCTTCCGGCTGTAACAGCCGCCGGCATTTCTCCCATTCTATTTGGAGTGATCCTGGTAACCGGTCTGGCCGTCGGCGCCTGCACGCCACCGGTGGGAAATTGCCTGAATGTGGGCGCCATCGTTTCCGGATTGAAGATTGGGGTCATTTTCCCCGCAGCTTTACCCTTCTTATTGGCAAACGTGCTGGTCCTGGCGCTGTGTGCAACGTTTCCCGAGCTCGTTCTTTGGCTGCCCGATCTATTAATGGGGGAGTGATGGAATCCTATCGCGACATGTGGGTTAAAGGATCATGACCTTTTCCTGCCTCAAATATGATTTATGAACATTGACCTCCTCGGGGCCTGAGGAATTACATGCAGGAATTGACCTTTGGTCTGCAGGAAGCCGAATGATTGTAGGAATGAGTGGCAGGTAAGACTACCGAATTTTGTCACAATATATGGGTGCAATTTGTGACAAAATGAATGAGTAATATAGGCTCTTCGCTACTTTTGTGGCACAATCTGAAAATTTCGCTGGATAATCCCGCATCTCTGAAATCATTTGGATCCAAAAGTTAACCAACAAAATCAAATAGAATGCCTGAGAATTATTTTGAAAAGGAGGCCTTAAGAAAAATATCGCGCCTTGAAGGAAGGGGGTTGAAATGCCTGATCGGGGGATTTTTCATCCTGATCTTTCTTGTTCCCCAACTCTCACAAGCCCAGGACGGTGTAACACCGGGAAAATTTATCATTGAGCCGCCAACACTGCAAAACCTGGGATTCGAATGGTATATCGATGGTGATGATAACCGTAATGCCACGGTAGAGGTTGAGTATCGAATTGCGGGATCAGGCAGCGAATGGAGCAAAGGAATGCCGCTCCTTAGAATTGGGGATGAACATATAGGAAGAGCGGGCATTGATTATACAACTCCCCATATGTTTGCCGGAAGTATTTTGGATCTTGATACCAATACCAGGTACGAGGCCCGCTTTACCATGGAAGACCCTGATGGAGTTGAGGGGGAAGCTGTAAAAGTAGTCAATGTTTCCACCCGTGCAGAACCAAAGGCATACCGTAACGGTAGGGTAAGGCATGTCTATTCCCAATATCATACGGGAGAAAAGGAAGAGCCTAATTACCCGGGTCTTGTTTCAGCGTATCATGGATCGGAAAACACAAAGGGAGATTGGTATGTTGTGGGTGAAGATAAAGTAGAGCCGGGAGATATCATCAAAATACATGGTGGACTCTATCAAGGGGTTCTTCTCAACTATCCCGATTGGCATAATATTCCCTTCGATGGAACCTATTGGTTCACCGCTAAAGGGACTGCGGAGCGCCCCATTGTAATCGAGGCAGCCGGAGATGGTGAAGTTATCTTTGATGGGCAGGGAGCCGCCAATCTATTTAATGTCATGGCTACCGATCATCATATTTTTCAGGGGCTTACCTTCAGGAATGCCGATCGGGTCTTCGAAGCTGGCAGGAAACATCTGGCGGGAGCAAGCAATTTGACCGTGCGGAATTGTCGTTTCGAGAATGTTGGCGAGGGCATTCGCACAGAATATGCCGGTTCAAAAAACTTTCTTATTCAAGACAACGTCATCATTGGTCGGGATGATCGCTTTCGATTGTTCGGCTGGGCTGCTCATAGGGAAGGTTTTATCCCTTATGGAACCCATCTGTTGGATTCATACTATGGCATCAAAGTGTATGGTTCCGGTCACGTAATTGCTCATAATTCCATCGCCTTCTTCCACGATTCCATCGGCATTTCAACCTATGGCACTCCGGAGGAAGAACAGGAGTTGAAAGCGGTCTCGATCGATATTTACAACAATGATTTACACCTCCAGGTCGATGACTTCGTAGAGGCCGACGGTGGGGTGCACAATATTCGCATCATGCGGAATAGAGGGGTAAACGCTGCTGAGAATGGAATCAGCGCTCAACCCGTATTCGGAGGTCCTGCCTACTATATCAGGAACATAATCTATAATGTGCCCCTGGGAGGAGCCCTGAAAATTCACGGAGGAGTACCGGGTCTTACCGCTTATCATAACACCTTCATCACGGAAAACAATAGTGGTGCCGGACACCCGAACTCGAACTACCGGAATAATCTGTTCCTGGGTACGGATGGGCCAACAAACGTTGCCAGATTCCCCTATTTGACTGCCTATTCGATAGCTGATTATAACGGATATCGGCCAAACCAAGGCCCTGACAGTCCTGAAAACCAATTCATGTGGTTGTCGCCCAAAGGGGAGTGGGAAGGCTTTAAGACCTTAAAAAGTCTTAGTAAAGCGAGCGGTCTCGAAGAACATGGCATAACCGTTGACTATGATGTTTTTGAGGATCTTCAGAAACCGATCCACGCATTGGAAAGGGGTTTGCCCAGTCCCGTCTATCACGCGGTAGATCTTAATTTTAAACTCAACCCTGACGGGAAAGCAGTGGACGCCGGAGTTGTAATTCCCAACGTGAATGACAACTTCAATGGCAATGCGCCGGATCTGGGGGCGCTCGAAGTAGGCGCTCCTCCTGTGGTCTACGGCGCGCGGGGCCTCGATCCGAATCAAGAGTTCTACCGTTGAGGTAAGAATGATTCTGTAACAGCCGGATAGTGGAGGGAGAAGAGTTCAGTGTGCAGAGAGAGGGGGAAAAGAGTTCAGAGTTCAGAGTGCAGAGTTCAGAGAGAGAAGAGAGGAGAGGAGAGGAGAAAGGAGGGCGCACTTGCAGCCCCATAATCGTGATCCTGATCTTGATCTCTCTCCTTTTCCCTCATTCCTAATTCCTAATTCCTAATTCGCGCCCTTGGGCGCTTTCCCCTCTCCCTCTGTGTTCTCGGTGTCCTCTGTGGTTTTTTCTTTCCCTCTCTTTGCGAGCCTTGGCGCGCGCCCCCGCCTACAGTTCTCTCAAGCGCCATCCCATGAAAATTTGGCAGTATCAGTGATGCGTGCTTACACTTCCGCAAGCGTACCGGTGTTGTCGGCGAAGGAACCGGTTTCCACACCTAATTTCTGAAGCATGGTAAGGTAGAGATTCGACAGGGGAAGATCCTCCTGGTTTGAGTTCATTTTCCACGGCTCCGTGTCTCCGGGAGCCCAGCCCCCGCGGTAGGCGCCGGTTCCGGCATAGTCGAGAAATTGCCCGTGTTTGAAACCCATCTTCGAACCCCCGACCAGCATCAGAGGATAGTTGCGAGAGAGATGGAAGGCGCTCGATGCGGACCCGAAGAAAAGAAGCGTATTATCAAGCATATTACCTTCTCCCCCTGGCTCGGGAGTCGCTTTCAGCTTTTTGGCAAAGTGACCGAATTCTTCACTGAGAAAGCGACAATAGATACCGAAGTTCTTCCAGCCGTCCGGTTCCTTCGTCTGATGGGAGAGTTGATGAGAAAGTTTGAACCCGACTGCTCTGGCGAGGTGATCGCTGATGCCAACACCGTTTTCACGCCCAATCTGGTATGTCGCTACACGGGTGGTGTCCGTTCTGAACGCGAGGTAAATCAGATCATACATTGTCCGCAGATAATCTCGCGGGTCGTCCGGAGTAATTTCGAGTTGCAGGTGATCTACGTTCGGCGCCGTAAACGGAGTGTTGATCCAACGTTTTGCCTTTTCAACTTTTACCTCCGTATCGCGAACGGACTGCAGGTAGTCATCCAGCGTTTCCTGATCGTTCGCGGATAAACGTTTCTTCAGAGAACGGGCATCGTCCAAAAGAAGATCCAGGGCGCTGTTACTCATTGCCAGTTTCCTCGCAGCGGCTTCGTCGCTTTTCGTAAACAGCATGTCGAAGATGCGCTTCGGCTTATGCTCTGCCGGGATGGGACGACCATTTCTATTGTACGACATGGTCTGAGAGCCCCGCGGAGATCCGGTTCCTCCATCCGTGGACATGACCAGCGATGAGATGCGGGTATGTTCGCCTACCTCTTCCGCGAACACTTGGTCGAGAGAGATGCTATTCTTGTAATCACCACTGCCTCCCGTGTCTGCGCCGGTAAGAAACTGGTCGGCGTTCGAATGTCCGTGAACGCTCCTTACCGCAGGATGGGACAACCCGGAAAGCACCGTCATTTCATTGCGCAACGGCTCCAGAGTCTCGAGACATTTGGTCAGTTTGAAGTCCCTTCCATTTCCATGAGGAAACCAGCTCCAATCCCGGTAAGCGGGATCCTTCCGGAGCGGCATCGGCACTCCATCCGGCATGTAGAAGCTGGCGAAGCGTTTCTTGTTCGGTTGCTTGGCAGGATAGGCCAAGCCGGCAAACGTTTCAAAACTCGGTAGAGCGAGGGCAAAGCCAACTGCTCCTCGAAGAAATCTACGTCGGTCGATGGCGGAAAGTCTTGTATTCACAACTGATCCTTTCAGGGAATTATTTCGTTAGGAAAAGATCACTGGTAACTATAAACGAAATCAGGTCGCCGAGTCGATCCCCTTTTTTTCTGAGGTTGGAGGTGATTTCGTCGATACCGGCGCGATCGCTGAAGGTCAAGGGACGGCCCAGAGCGTAGGTAGTAAGCTTATGCGCCATCGCGCCCGCGAACTGGTCCTGGCGGTAAGTCAGTAGAAAACGTTTCAGTCCATCTATCCCATTCAGCGTCTGGTTGTTGAAGAGGTTGCTGGTAGCATCGACAGGAATTCCGTTTATATGATCGCGCCAAGCCCCCACCGCATCGAAGTTTTCGAAAGCGATGCCCCACGGATCGATTTTCGCGTGGCAGGAATAGCACGCGGGGTCATCTCGGTGATTCTCGATCCGCTCTTTCAGGGTGAGTTTGGCAATCTCAGGGTCAGCAAGGTCAATTTCAGGGACTGCAGGCGGTGGCGGTGGAGGCGGATCGTTCAATAGACGTTCGAGCATCCAGATTCCGCGCTTGAGAGGATGCGAATCCTTGCCATCGGAGTTCATGGCCAGTAGACCCGCCTGAGTCATAAGTCCTCCCCGGTTGTCTATCGAATCCAGACCCACCTTTCTGAAGTCTCTTCCGTATACATCGGGTATTCCGTAATGTCGCGCAAGCCGTTCATTGACCAGGGTGTAATCGGCATGAAGAAAATCCATGATGCTACGGTTCTGACGAAGGACCTCCTGAAAGAAAGCGATCGGTTCCCGCTGCATCGCTTCCTTCAAGTCCGTGTCGAACTGGGGATAGAGTTCTTCTTCCACATCAAGAAAATCCAGAAGTTGCAGTCCGAGCCATTGCCGCACGAAGTGTTTGGAAAACCGCTCACTCCGCCGATCGGCCAGCATGCGGCGGGTTTGGCGCTGCAAGACGCTTCGATTCTTCAACTTCTTTTTTGACGCCAACTTCAAGAGCTCTTCGTCCGGCAGGCTACACCACAGGAACATGGAGAGCCGCATTGCCAATTCGTAGTCGGACAAGTTTTCGGCGCCTTTCATTTCCGGATCCACTTGAACGAGGTAGAGGAATTTTGGAGAAGCCAATACGGTAGCCAGGACTTCGATCATCGCTTCCTGAAAATCATTGGATTTTGGCCTGACCGAGTTGAACATGACCATATGCCGATCCAACTCTGCTGGGGTCACGGGTCGCCGCCAGGCCCGAGGCATGAAATTTGCCAGCACTTCCCTCGCATAGATTTCCTCATTTTCCCTATGCTTACTGTCAATGAAGATACGCGTATGTGATTCGGGCGGCCACTGTTCGTAGAAAGGAACCGTTACTTCCAGATAATCGATCCGGATACCGGAAACCGGATCTTCCCCCGCTTTTTGAGTCACATTCCTGAAAAGCAGGTATTCTGACGGATTGGGGTAATCTCCCAGTTCCGACTCTCCGCGATAAGGATTGCGGCGGAACTCGCTCAAGGGAATGTCCCACTGGTAGAACTGGGAGCGGCCGGGAGGAGCGTGAATCGTCACGTCGTGACTGCTAATGCGTTGAGTGCTTCTGGAATTGTTACTTGGCTGAAAGCCGAATTCCAATCGGAGGGCTGGAAGACGCTTTTCTTCCGTTGAAATCCGGGACGCGAGGACCCGGATTCTAAGCGTTCCCCTATGCGGAAGCGTATCCCCAAGATCGAATATATGCTGACTGTCGGCCGGTAGGATCAAGGTGTATTGAAACGCTTCAGGCGCCTCAGGTGGTGTCGCGCTTGGCCGATAGGAATACATTGCTTTGTTGTACCTATAACGGGCTCGGGTCATTTCATCGGAATCCAGTTTTTTGAAGTAAGGATTGGTCGAGCCCCGGCTTCGCCCTCTCGCCCTTTCTGCTTCTGATAGGGCATTAATCTGCGCCACTCCGTCTTCCATTTTTATCCCATAGTAGAGCTTATCCGGCGGTTCTCCTCGAATCGTGGCTTTTTGCAGCGCGCTACGGCCCAGTTCGCGATAATACTCAAGCTGCATGACCGACATTTGCAGCATCTCGGAACTATTCTCAAAACCATCTTCAGAATGCGTCTCCGGCGGCAAATCGCTGGCCAGGTCGAAGTTCAACCCCAACAAATCTTGCAACGCGTAGTTGTATTCGTAGCGCGTCATTCGGCGGAAGGAGGAATGGCCTCCCTCGCTACGGCGGATTTGCGATGCTAATTGAATCTCGGAGGAGAGCCAATCGATGACCTTTGCGCGATCCTCCCCAGCCATCTCCGGCTCCTCTTCCGGTGGCATCTCGGCAAAACTCAACACGTCAAGAATATCAAGCCACCTGTCCACGTCCACTCCCTTGGCAAGGTCCGGATCCAAAGTATCGATACGGAAATCACCCTTCTGCTTTTCCTCCCCGTGACACTTGAAGCAGGTTGCTTCCAGGATGGGCTCAATCTCGGCTTTAAAAGTTGCGAGATCCGGCTCGGGCGTTCCCGGGACGACCGCGTGAACTCGTTGATTCCGGTAGGCGGAATGAAGCGCCCCCGCCTTCCTCGCCTCCTCAAAAGTAGGAGTATACTTCGATTGATTCGCCGCTTTGATCTGTTCCAGCGTTGATGCTTCCGCCGCCGGCAAAGGCGACACGAGCAGAAACATACTGACGACGGAAATGAATACTGTTAACTTTGTTTGCACGACGGGCAAGCCAGGCAACGTAGCGTCAGATGAATTGCCTGATGTGATGGGGTGGTGTCTTTCATCGTTCAGTATCTTTCAGGATTTATCGACGATTAAAATTGGCGCTACTTTCTTCTTTATCTCTGAAATGCGGCTAATTAGTCGACCTTGAAAAAGTCGTCATCGTTTCAGAGGGTTGGATGGTTTCCTGCTTCGCCCAAGGGCTACGACAGGACAGGCCTATCCGGATTGAATCTCGCAAAGCCGCAAAGATAGCAAAGATTTTCCTAAGGCCTTTCTGCGTGCTCCGCACAGGCAGGCAACCCATTTTCGGTAATAGTCATGCTGTCCTTCATCACCGCTTCTCTTAAATTTAACTTATAGCCATATCTCTGCGCCCTTGTAGCCTTTGCGAGATTCAATTCTCAAATCCTGTTCATCCTGTGCATCCATGTTAAATTCCTAATGCTTCTCCCTTTTGTGTTTTTTGAGCCTTTTGTGGTTAATCCTCTCTCCCTCTGTGTTCTCGGTGTCCTCTGTGGTAATTTTCCTTCCCTTTCTTTGCGTCCCTTTGCGCCCTTGCGAGATTCAATTTCTTTGGCCTCAAACCATATTGTTTGACGATTTTCGGCGTGGATAGAGCGCTTCAACGAACCAGCTTCGCGGCTGCCCCACGCGGTATCCATCGATAGGCTACAAGGGAATTACGCCAGAAATACTTTTCCGCGTCACTGCGACTCCTGGTCGCGAAGTAATCGTTCACTACTCCACGTACATTCGTGTAGGGAGCGATTTGGTCGCTTACCGGCCAGTTGCTGCCGTATACCAGCCGATCGGGTCCGAAAAGTTCGTAGAGAGCGTCGAGCCCGGGTCGATAGAACTCCGGATCGACCACGACCTCACCCTTCAAGCGGCGAACCACTGCGGAGACCTTCATATATACATTGGGATGACGCGTCAGTTCCGCAAGGGCGCCCCTCATCTCGGGAACATTCCCGTCCCAATCGCCAAAAGGCAGATGATTGACCACGATGCGCAGCGAGGGGAACTTGCCCGCGATCATCAAAGTCGGGGCGAGCATCCTGGCGCCTCCGTGAATATCCAGGGTTTGGTCGAGATCGGCCAAGCGCTTGATATCAGCCAAAACCCTGTCCTCGCCAAGATGATTGTTGATAGCTCCACGAAGGCGGAGCCCGAGAAAGAGTGGATTGGCGGAAAAGCGCTTCAGATGGCCGGCGAACTCCGGCTTGCCTGGCTCAAGGTTTCCAATCAGGCCGACAATGTCGTCGTTGGTCTCGGCCAACTCAAGAATCCAAGCGTTGTCCTCAACCCAGTCACTCGCTTCAACGACAACGGTACCCACTACATTGTGCGGACTCGCTTCCGCGCGAAAATCTTTCGGGTAACGCGGGATATGAAGAAGCGGATTATCCTTGGGCGGCCATGGCACGCCTTCGGGCCTCGTCGGATCGTAGAAGTGCGTGTGTGTATCGATTGCGGGAATCGAAGCAATCTTCTCCGAAGCATAGGCTGGGAATCGAGGGCCGAGCGCCGTTGCGGCGGCAGTGGACAAAATAAACTCGCGTCGTGTCATCATTGGTAATTACTAAAATGAACTGAATAGGCGACGCCACACTACTCTTTAGGACGATAGGTGGCCAATCGAGTTTCCAATTCCCGTACCACTTCGGGGTATTCTCCATAAAGGTTTCTTGTCTGGTTGACGTCGGCCTCGAGGTCGTAGAGCTGGGCTGGCGGCGCATCTTCCTTGAACTTTCCGTCTTCGATATCGCTATTGACGCCGCCCACCAACGCGACCGCAGCAGGACCCCCCCAAGCGTGGTCGCTTGGTTTTGATCCGCTGAACCCGCCACTCCCTTTCGCCGGGATATACATCCACTTGCCCTTGCGCAGGGCAAGATGGGTGGGCCGGTGAGGGGCAAGAATCAGTTCGTCGCGAATGGGTTCTTCGGGATTTTCCAGCAACGCGGGTAATACGTTAATACTGTCCGTCCTTGGCAGGGAGTTCGGATCCTTCCCCAAAAGGGCCATAACGGTGGCCAGCATATCCACATTGCAAATCAGTTGGCCGGACTCGCTTCCGGCTTCGATCTTACCGGGCCACTTCGCTATGAAGGGCACCCGGTGCCCGCCTTCCCATACGCCGAATTTAAAGCCCAGCAGTTCACCGTTCATTTTGTGTCCGGCCTTCACTGCGTTGCGACCGCCCAGATTCATCATCCCTCCATTATCACTGGTGAAGATTACCAGCGTATTGTCACTCAAGCCCTGCTCCTCCAGGCATTGGGTCACCTCGCCCACCATCCAGTCCAACTCTTGAATGAAGTCGCCATAAAGCTCTGCATCGCTCGTCCCCTGAAATCGTTCTCCAGGCGTGAAGGGGTGATGAATATGAGTGGTGGAGAGGAAGAGAAAGAACGGCTTCTCCCTATTGGCCGTGATCCAGTCTACTGCCTTTCCCGCCAAAACCGTTCCCACGGTATAGTCGTTGTAGAGCTTGTGAGCTTCCACCGCCCCTTTAAACCGATTGGGAGTACGCCGGGATGCCTCGGGCGGGATAGGTGTGATGGGCGTTGCCTCTTCATGCTCCCCCCTGCCGAGATGGACCAGCGGATCTTCGGGGTCCCCCCCTACAATGCGATCATTCTCCACGTAGACATAGGGAGGAGCGCTGTTCACTACAGGCAATCCAAAGTAGTAATCAAATCCGAGATCCTGCGGCCCGGGGCGCAACGGTTCTTGCCAGTCGTTGTTCCCCTTTCCAAATCCCAGATGCCACTTGCCCAGGGCCGCTGTGGTGTAGCCCACGCTCTTGAATACATCGGCAATGGTGAGCTTGTCAGTGTCGATGATGAGCCCGGAGGTCACTGGCGCGGGCCCCCAAACCCCTTCACCGCCATTCGCCCTCAGGGGATAATCTCCGGTCAGCAGCGCATAACGCGAAGGCGTACAGACGGCTGACGCGGTATGCGCATCGGAAAATTTCCTGCCTTCCACCGCCAGCTTGTCGATGTTCGGTGTCTGCACTTTTGTGGCGCCGTAACAGCCCACATCTCCATACCCTAAATCATCGGCGAATATAAGAACCACGTTGGGAGGGCCCGTCTCCGTTGCTTTCAGCACCGATAAAGACATCCAGGATGTTAAAATTAGAACGAAGTATTGACGAATATTCATTTAGGCAAATAGGTGATTTTTTTACTGATTCTTTTATCCTGCGACTTTGTTGGAAATCAAGTCTACCGGCCTGTAGCCTCCTTTTTTCCTGAAATACAAGCTCAAGCCGATATATGAAATTAACATGATGAAAGGAAAAATCGTTACCTTTTTCAGCGCATTTTGCGTTGCTTCCGCTATGGTTGGAGCAAGGTCTTCCCGTTCTTCCTTTGTCAGAGAGGCAAATTTTTCCGGATCGAGCGCTTCATAATCACCTAGAATATAATCCTTTTCCATCACAACTTTTTGTAATACGGCAGGTTGCTCATTTGAGATTGCGTCAATTACGTTTCTTTCCTGGAAGGCTCCTATGAGAGGAACACCGAGGATTCCAACAGACAGCATCCCGATTCCTGAAACAGCATTCAGGGAGAGAGCGCCTCCTTTGGGGAATTGCTCGGATACGACTCCCAACATGGTGGGCCAAAAAAAGGTTTTGCCAACGCCGTAAATGGTTGCGGCGAGAAAGATCATTCCCAATCCGGTTGAAAAGGAAAGCAGGTAAATGCCGACAATGGCCAGTGACGCTGCCGAAACCAATAACCCGAGAGGGCCGAGTTTGCCCACGATGGGCCCGACATTAAAACGAAGGATCATCATGATCGATGCCGTATATACCAGAACCAGAATTGAGGGGGCTCCAATTTTGGAAAGAGGCGCCTTCATCAGATCGGTTATCCAGCCGTCTGTGCCCAGTTCGGTGATGGCCAATGGAATCATCAGAAGAATGAGCAGTATCATCATCGGGTGTCCCAATGATCTGCAATAGGCATAATAGATCAAGGTGGGGACGATGATAAATATCCAAGTAACGGTGGTGCCGAATCCAAACACCTGGTTTAATTGGGCGACAACCAGCCAGCTTGCCACAAATGCCCCCACAGTGCCAAATTCCGCGAGCATTTCCTTATAGCTCGTTCCCGAAGCCAGTCTCTCATTCACCGGATATTCCGCATTTATCAACATGATGAAAAAAATTATGGAGGGAAGAGCAACCAGCGCAATGAGAGCCAGCCAATTCCCGAAATCCACGGCGATAAAAAGGGCGGTAATGGTTCCACCTATTACCAGGCCGCCCGGCCACGCAGCATGGAGAATATTCAGCCATTTTGTCTTCTCTTTGTTGAATATCGTGGAAACTATCGGATTTATGTAGGCTTCCACGGTTCCATTGCCGAGCCCGAGTATTACCGATCCAACATATAATAGATTGTAGGCATTGCCGTTGTCTCCCGATATGAAGGCGAGATAGGCGAACAAAGCATACATGGAGTAGCAAATGAAGCTGAAGATCATCACCGTCTTGTAACCAATCTTGTCTATGATCAGGCTGAAGAGGATAATGCTAATTGCGAAAGGCCAGATGCCTGCGCCGAACAGAATTCCTTTTTGCACATTGTCCAAATTGAATTGGTCGGCCCAAGCCCCTCCCACGAGTTCGATTCTCGTGCTGAAGGCTATTGCGGTCGTTACCAGAGCGATAAAACAGCCCCAGAACATTCTGAATACTTTTCGGTCGTTTTTCATATTGATTCGGGTAGGATCGGAATCGCATCCAATGGGCTGCGAAGTTGATTGATGGCGCTGAATTCAGTTAGGGGATGGTTTTGGGCACAAGATTGTGCGGCCAAGCAAAAAGAGAATTTGCATTTCCCTGCCATAGATATCGAAAATGCACATTTCCGAGCCATGCATGACATGGCCCCGTATTGTAGCATTTCGTCAGGAACCAACCGCAGGTAAACAAAGGTAAACAATTTATTGAAATTACCTGAATTTTGATGGACTCCAACCTACCCAACGTTTGAAGAGGGTTGAGAAGGTAAAGGGATTTTCGTAACTGACGGCATGGGCAATGGTTTCGATCTTGTCGTCAGTAGTGCGTAGCAGGTGTTTGGCTCTTTGTATGCGCAAAAAAGTAAGGTGCTGCATGGGGCTTCTGCCGGTGCACTGTCGGCAAAGCCTGCGCAGATGTTCCTCGCTGACGTGGGCGATGTCGGCCAATTCGGCCAAGGTCCACTTTCTGTCCAACTTGGGCTCCACCGTTTGCCAGAGTCGCCATAACCGATCATCGTAGTCGTGCGGTTGGGCGAACAGCAACACATAGTGATGAATCAGGTCTATCCAATGGTCCAGGCAACCAGGATTCTTTGCTCCGGCGCATTCGGCATACAGTCCCCGGATCGCTGCCAGCATGGGCGCATGATCATACCGGCCCAGGACCGGTGAATGTTGGGTAACAATGGGCTTGGATTCCGGAGACTCCAGATAGCGAACCCAACAAAAGTCCCAAGGTTTCCCTTCGATACATTTAAAGGTGTTCAGGACGAACGGCGGAAGCAGGCATGCTTCTCCGGCTTTGAGCAACTTCCACGCGCCATCGACCATTACCTTTCCCTCCCCGCTCAAACAGGCCATCATGAATGAGCCCGATTGAAATTTTCGTTTGATTTCAAAAGGATACCGGGCCCAAAGAATGCCCGAATGCGCGATATGGTGTTGTGAAAGTAAGGGACAAATCGGACTTTGTGATAACCATTCCCGAGGATCCGAGTCGTCTGAACGAACGAGGATATACTCCGAAGAACCCAGAATCTGAATATCCCCGGTATCTGAGGGATTGGCCAGAACGGTACTCATAGGGAATTGCCTCGATTTTGTGTATATCAGATAGAATACTGTGAAAATCTAGGGTATTGCCCTTAATTTTTTAAGTCAATGTGCATTTTCGATAGGTTGTTGTGGATTTATGAGAGCAGCCTACCGAAAATTTTCCGATGCTGTTTAAATTGTATCTGAAGGCGATCCATCTGTGGAAATGCGGCTGCCGGACAAAAAAAGCCATTCCGGAGGGCTTGGCCCCGAATCACCTGTCGAAATAATGGGAATGGTGGATTTTCGATAGCCTTTTGTTGATGAAATCAAGTTGCCGAACCGATCAAGTAAACTAAAGAATTTCATTATGCCAAATCCATGGACAGGAATAGGAAACCCCTACACCAGGACCGAGGTGCTGGAACGCCTGCACGACACTCTGGGCAAAGGTGATCCCATCATCGCAGCGGGAGCCGGTACGGGAATCAGCGCCAAATTCATAGAGAAGGGAGGGGCTGATCTTATCATCATCTACAACTCTGGCCGATTCCGTATGGCAGGGCATGGTTCAACAGCCGGTCTCATGTCTTATGGCGACGCAAACGCCATAGCCATGGAAATTGGCGAGTTTGAAGTGCTTCCGATCGTGGAAGAAATTCCCGTCATATGCGGAGTGCATGCCACCGACCCCCGCCGCCGCATGTGGCACTGGCTGTTGCAGGTTCAGAATATGGGATTTAGTGGAATCAACAATTTCCCTACCCACACCATCGTGGATGGGCACTATCGCCAGACGCTCGAGGAAACGGGAATGAGTGTGCAGAAGGAAATCGATTGTGTCGCTCTCGCCCGAAAGATGGACATGTTTTCAATCGTATACGTGGCAAAACCCGAAGAAGCCAAAGCGATGGCCGAAGCCGGCGCCGATGTGATTATTGCCCACGTAGGATGCACCGTCGGAGGGTCTATAGGTGTGGTCGATGCGGCAATCACATTGGAGGATGCGGCTGAGCAGACCCAAGTAATCATCAACGCCGGCAAATCAGTGCGTAATGACATCCTTTACCTTAGTCACGGAGGACCTATTCTCAGCCCGTCCGATGCCGCATATATAAATGAAAATACCGACGCTGTAGGTTTTGTTGGAGCATCCAGCCTGGAACGCATTGCCGTCGAGAAATCCCTTACGGACATAACCCGGGAGTTTAAATCCATACCGGTGAAACGTAAGTTTTTGATTTCCCCCAAATCATGATTTTCCATGGCCACGGTTGCAATACTCGGGACCCTCGATTCCAAGGCTGAAGAACATGCCTTCGTCGCCGAGCAAATTCGGGGGAGAAGGCATAAAGTCGTTTTGATCGATGTCGGAACGGGTGGCGAACCGCAGATCGAGCCCGATTTCAGCCGTTACGATGTGGCAGCGGCAACCGGCCTCGACCTGAAACCTCTCCTGGACCGGCACGACCGGGGTGAATGCGTGACAGCCATGTCTGAAGCAGCTCCCGTTTTCCTGACACGTCTGGCCAAAGGGAAGAAAATCGACGGGGTCATTTCCCTGGGAGGCGGAGGAGGCACTGCTATCGGAACTGCTGCAATGAGGGCGCTGCCTATTGGATTTCCCAAGCTTATGGTCTCGACCATGGCGAGCGGCAATATCGCTCACTACGTCGGCGCCAAAGACATCGTCATGATGCCCAGCATAGTCGATGTGAACGGATTGAATCGCATTTCCCGCGTGGTCTTTACTCGCGCTACCGGCGCCATCTGCGGCATGATTGAGCAAAATGTGAATGAGGGCGCCGGAAAACCACTTGTTGTCGCCAGCATGTTTGGCAACACCACGACCTGTGTAAACATTGCCAGGGAGGTTCTTGAGGAATCCGGATATGAGGTATTGGTCTTTCACGCAACGGGATCGGGTGGCCAAGCCATGGAAAGTCTGATCGAAAGCGGCATGGTTTCCGGAGTTCTGGATGTCACTACTACCGAATGGGCTGACGAAGTTGTCGGAGGCACGCTTACGGCAGGACCTGATCGCCTGGATGCCATGACGACAGCCAATGTACCTGCCGTGGTTGCGCCTGGCTGCGTAGACATGGTCAACTTCGGCGCGCCCGAGAGCGTTCCTGAGCATTTTGAGGGCCGCAACTTTTACATGCACAATCCCCAGGTGACCTTGATGCGCACGAATGCGGATGAATGCGCCCGGATTGGACAGGTTATCGCGAAAAAGGCGAATGCCAATGAGGCGCCGGTAGTTATTTTCAATCCTCTCAAGGCGGTTAGTGAAATCAATGCTGAAGGGAAGGCCTTCTACGATCCCGAAGCCGACAAAGCACTCTTCAGCGCTATCCGTGAACACGCAAAAATTGAGGTCATCGACATGGATGAAACCATTAACAGCCCGGCCTTCGCCAGAGCCTGTGCCGAAAGGCTGCTTCAATTGATGGAGAGATCCGACTGACCGTTCTTGGAAACCTATTAAACCGAACCAAAATAATTCGATGGTAAGACACTACGGAGTATTCCAATTCAAACCTGAAGTAACCGAAGAACAGATCGATGAGTGCTTCTCAGCCATGAAAGGGATGGTGGGCCAAATCCCAGGGCTCCAGGACTTGGAGCACGGCCCCTATGAAAGTTCGGAAGGCCTCAATGAGGAGTTTACCCACGGTTTCATCATGACCTTCGATTCACTGGAATCGAGGGATGCCTATCTGCCCCATCCTGTTCACGAAAGCGTTAAGGACATTGTCGTGCCACGCCTTGAACGCGTTATCGTTTTCGATTTTGAAGTCTAATTCTCAACGCCAATAAATTTTTGACTATTTTCTGCAGGTGCGGGCTTATTCCGCGATTTAATCTTGCAACACGCGATCGCGTGATAAACCCGCTCCTACAACCATTAACCGTAATTTACCCGATATGATGATGCGCTCCATGAAAAATACCCTGATGCTTTTCCCACTTATTTTCCTTCTTTCCCTTCCACTCCAAGCCGGTGAAACCGTTTCCTTGTTCGATGGAAAAACACTGACCGGTTGGACCACCGTAAGAGAGGAGGACGCAAAATACTGGTCGGTAATCGATAATGTTATTACAGGAGGTGATGGGATGCAAAAGATTCCCCACAACTCCTTTCTGCGAACCGTCAAGGAGTATGGCGACTTCGAGTTCAGGTGCTTGTTCCGGCTGACGGGAGATCCGTCGACCGGACTGATCAACAGCGGCATCCAATACCGTTCATCGGATGACGGCACCCACATGATCGGCTACCAGGCGGATATCGGAAATAATTATTGGGGCGATATTTACGACGAGAAACGTCGCAACAGAGCCCTGTTGAAAGGAGATCTTTCCACTCTGTCTAAAATCCTCCAACCGATGGGTTGGAACAGTTATATCATTCGCTGTATTGGGAACCGCCACGAAACCTATATTAACGGAGTGAAGGTGGCGGATTATGTTGAAGAAGATCCATCCATACCCGCCAAAGGTTATTTTGGAATTCAATTGCACAGCGGAGGAAACGCCAAAATCGAATTCAGCGACATCACTGTAACGGAGTTATAATCGTGTAAAAACCGAGCCTGAAGGAACGGCTTTACACCGGGATAATATTGAAGTCCTAAACAGAATCGCGGCGTAAAACCGCACCTGAAATTTTACGCCACCCTGAAAATGAAACCACTATTCCATATTGCGCTAACCCTTTGCCTGATGGTCGGCGGTATTCAGGCCAAACGCACCCACTCTTTTCGAACTGAAATATGGACACCCGAAGAAGAATTGGCCGGATTTGAACTTCCGGATGGCTTTGTTATTGAATTGGTCGCAAGCGAAGTGGATGGCATCGTCAATCCCATCGATCTGGCTTTCGACGATGGCGGGCGTCTCTGGACGCAGACGGCGGCCATGTATCCCTTGGATCCCGTCCAGGATATATTATGGAATGATCTGCTCGCGTTGATGGATGATCCGGATGCCCAAAAAGAGAATCCGGCGTTTCGCAGAGCTCTGGACCTCTACGAAGGAGTAATCCCAGGGAATGACAGGATATTGATCATTGAAGATCCATGGGCGGAAAAACCTTCCAAGCCCAGAGTGTGGGCGGAGGGACTTACCATACCACAAAGCATTCTCCCCTACAAAAATGGCGCTTACGTTGCGCAAGGGTCGGAACTCTTTTTCCTTAGTGACAAAAATGGAGACGGGTCAGCGGAGCGCCGAACGCGTTTGTTGACAAACTTTGGAATTACAGACTCTCACACCATGTCTCATCTCCTTGTTCGAGGACCCGGAGACTGGATTCACTTCAGCCAGGGAGCCTTGAATAAGGGTGAGGTAAAATCATTGGTCAGCGGAGCAACCACTCGCATCGATTACAGTAAGATAATACGCATGTCGCTGGATGGCGCACAATTTAACGTGGTTTCCGCAGGCTTGAATAACATCTGGGGATTTCAGTTGAGGGCCAATGGCCAATGGTACGCCACTGAAGCCAACGATCTGACCTGGTCTGTCGTGCCCATGGAGCCAGGCAGCGGCATCCGGGGAATCGGCAACCAGCGTATCCGGCCCTATCAGCCCTGGATTCCTGAATTGCATGACTTCCGGGTAGGCGGAACCGGTATTTCCGGGCTCGAATTCTCCGAGGATGGTGAAGCCGGATTTCCTCCGGAATGGAAAGACGTGGCCATCCTGGCCAATCCCATCACCAGTACGCTCAACTGTGTCCGGATCGTGCGCAATCCCGATGGCACCGTATCCGCCGAGCACTTGCCAGACTTGTTGAAATCACGGGACGACTGGTTCCGTCCCGTGAACCTGGAGTTCGGTCCGGACGGCTGTCTTTATATTGCCGATTGGTACAACAAAATCATTTCTCACAACGAGCTGCCGCGTAGTCACCCCGAGCGCGACAAGTCCCACGGCCGCATCTGGCGCGTCCGGCACGAAAGCCAGAAACCTGGAAAAATTCCCAACCTCTACCAAGTCGCCACGGTGGATCTGGTAACCCATCTGAAGGCCCCAACCCTTTGGGAAAAACGAGCGGCCTGGCATCAGATCACCGAACGTGGAGCCACAGAGCTGAGCGACCAATTAATCAAATTGGCCAAAGATAAAACAGTCGATGTGATAACGCGCATTCACGCGCTCTGGTCACTGGAAGGTCTCAAGCACTTCAGCATCAGCTTGATGGATGCGCTACTCAAAGCAAAAGACGGCGACTTGAGACGGGAAGCCATTCGATCCCTCGCCAGTTTTGATATCGCCCCCTCTAAACTAGCTGATTACCTGGACGATTTCCTTGAAGACCCCAATGTCATGGTGAGATCCCAATTGCTACGCACCTTGGCAGACTATGGACAGGCAAACCATGATATCATCGATATCCTGGTAAGCTATTGCCGTCCGGATATTCCGGGATTAGCCTTGGGTGGTTCCTACGAGCGCACCTTTGAACGCTACTTGGCGCGCATGGCCCTGGAGCAGTATCAGGAGGAACTCATCGATTACCTCGAAACCACCTTGGCTGAAAAACAACCGGCGGAGCGCCGCTTTTGGGCTATCCAGGCTCTTCCGCTCGCAATACGGGAACCCTACTTTCTGGACTTGTGGGAAACGATCAGCAGTCAACCCTGGGACGAACCGACCTTTTTGGAAATCGTTAACGCATTGGAGATCCCTGCCATTTTCAAAGCGGTAGAACCCAGTTTCCACGATTTATCGATCGCGAGCAATCTGGCCTCCTTGGCCGCTGACACGCGCGATAGAGTCACCTACGATGACCTCGGAGAATTACTCAAGCCTGCTGTCACTTACCTGTTGAATTCCCGGCATCAGGCGGATCAGGAAATTGGTTTGGAAGCGGCGGATGCCTACAATATCCAAGATCCGGAGGCTCATATGATCCGTCTGCTCGAATCACCTGAATCCAATGCAACGGTGGTGAATCTGGCCATTGGAGCATTGTCGAAAAACCCGTCCGCCAAAGCACGAACCGCCTTCGGCAAATTGTTAGGAAACAGGGAGCTTTCATTTGAACTTCGCCTGGCTTCCTTGAATGCATTGCTCAGAGGAAAGGGACGGCCCGATTCGAATGCGCTCCAGTCATTTGCGGAGGCTTTGGACGATGCTCAAAAATGGGATTTTATCAACGCTCTATCCACTTCCAGGCCGGGAGCCGAATCTTTGTTGGCCTTGCTTGACGATGGAGTGCTTCTGGAAACGGATTTCGATACCTGGATCCTGGAGCGTATGCTCGGAACCAACCTTGATTCGACCCGGCTCAGCCAACTTCACAAACGGCGCCAAGCTGACAAAAAAGCCCGCTTCGAGGATACCTTTAATACGTTCATGGAGATTGCTGAATCAGGCGAGGGAGATTCCAATTCGGGGAAATCTTTGTTTACGGGCATGTGCCTCTCCTGCCATAATGTTGGATCCGAGGGAGTGGATTGGGCTCCCGCGCTCGATGGATCAGGTTACCGCGACAATGAAGCGTTACTCACGGCCATATTGGATCCTGATGCGGCGGTCGAAGGGCCCTATGCAATACGCAGGGTGCACAGGAACGATGGCACGGTCCTGGAAGGATACTTGGAAAAATCTACCGATCGGGGGGTTACGCTTCGTTTCATGGGAGGAGGCTCGCTCTTTGTCCCGACTTCGGATATTAAAGCAGTGCAACAACTTAGAGGGCGTTCCACCATGCCTGGGGGCCTGGTGGATAATTTGCCACCGGATCAAGTGGCCGATTTGTTAGCCTACATCCGGACATTACAGTAAGCGGAGATTCAAACTGTAGGATTGATAACCTATTTCGAAACTGTAGGAGGGGCTTTACGCCCCGATCACTTCTAATGGCCTCACAGCAATTGGGGGAGCCCCCCCCTCCTACAGTACACAATTTCACAACCCCATGAAAATTCTCCCATTTCTCTTATTCATCCTTCTTCCCTCTTCCCTCTTCCTTCAGGCGAAGCCTCCGAACATCATCCTGATTTTTACCGACGACCTCGGCTATGGCGACCTGAGTTGTTATGGCTCAAAATTCATCGATACCCCGCGTCTTGATCAAATGGCTGACCAAGGAGTGCGCGCTACCCGATTCCGGGTACCGGCGAATATCTGCACCCCCTCCCGTGCGGCGCTCCTGACCGGATCATATCCGCAACGGGCGGGAATCCCCAACGGCATCAGCCCGAAAAGGCCCCAACATCGCCACCTCGGCCTTCACCCCAACGAAATCACCATTGCCGAGTTGTTGAAACCTGCCGGTTATGCAACAGGCATGATTGGAAAATGGCACCTCGGCTTCGATGAGGTGTTTCATCCGCTCAATCAGGGATTCGACAGCTACTACGGAATGCCCTCCAACTACAGCCACGACAAACGATTTTTCGAAGACCGTGAAGTTATTGCGGAGGTCACCGATCTTTCCCAACTGGTATCGAACTATACGGAGAAGGCCGTCGAGTTTATTCAAAACAATCAGAACAGCCCCTTTTTCCTCTACCTGGCTCACAACTATCCCCATGTGCCCCTGCAACCCAATCCGTTCTACGCGGGAACCTCCCGAGCCGGAGATTATGGGGACATCATCGAGGAACTGGATGCCAGCACGGGTACGATTCTGGATACGCTTGAAACGTTGGAAATGGCTCAGGACACCCTCGTTATTTTTACCAGTGACAACGGTCCTCTACCCAAATACGCCACCGAATATCAATCGGCTGGTCCTCTGCGCGGCAGCAAATACGTGACTTTCGAAGGCGGTCACCGGGTGCCGGCGATCTTTTATTGGCCGGATCACCTGCCAGCAAAGGAGGTCTGTGAGGTCCCCATCAGCTCGATGGATATTCTGCCAACCATCGCGGCGGTCGTTGGCTTGCCACTCCCACAGGATCGCGTCCTCGACGGCAAAAACATCTGGCCCGTCCTCACCGGCGCCTCCAATGAACCTCCCAGAAAGATCGAATACTTCTACAACGACAACAACTTGCAGGCCGTGCGCAGGAACCATTGGAAAATGCATCTTCCAAGGACGCCTGAAGACATCCCCTGGTGGCAATCAGGGGGAAATAAAGGCTTCACCGAATTGAAAGAACCGTTCCTGGTTAACCTGAACGAGGACTTGGATGAATCCACCAACGTGGCGGAATCTCATGCAAAGATAGTCCAGGATCTATTGGAGGAAGCCGAAAAGACGAGGGCTTCGCTTGGGAATGCAAGATCCAGGGGAATTGATCAACGGCCCATTGGAGATTCCCGAGAACTCGTAACCACCACTCGCCCATCAGCCAATCCTCCCAATTTCATCCTCATTTTTACGGACGACCAAGGCTACCGGGATATCGGCCGTTACGGGTCTCCCAACATCAGGACGCCCCACCTCGATCGCATGGCCGATGAAGGCATGCGGTTTACCGATTTCTATGCCCAAACCGTGTGCGGACCGTCGAGAGCAGCCTTGATGACCGGAAGCTATCCGCTCCGTGTGGCAACCAAAGGCAACCGGGTGGATGTGCACCCCTATTTACACTCAAAGGAAATTACCATCGCTGAAGTATTGAAGCCGATCGGCTATGCAACGGCTGCATTTGGCAAATGGGATCTGGCCGGGCATACCCAGAACCCAAAGCGCTACGCCAAAGAGTTGATGCCGGTTCACCAGGGATTCGATCACTACTTTGGTACGCCAAGCAGTAACGATGGTATGGCAAACCTCATACGCAACGAAACCATAATCGAAATGGAGGCCGACATGAGTCGCCTCACTCAACGATACACGGATGAAGCGATCGAGTTTATCAAGCGCAGCAAAGACCAGCCCTTCTTTGTCTACCTCGCCCACACCATGCCCCATATTCGGTTGGAGCGTTCTGAAAATTTCAAGGGCAATTCAAAAGGAGGGATCTACGGTGACGTGATCGAAGAGATCGATTGGAACGTAGGACGCATTTTCCAGACTTTGCAGGATGAGGGTCTTGATGAGTCTACCTATGTCTTTTACATGAGTGACAACGGTCCCTGGTATCTGGGCCGCAGTAAAGCTCACCTCGAAAGAATAGGACCGGATGCTGAAGCCCATGGCGGATCCGCATTTCCCCTGCGGGGCGCCAAGACATCCACCTGGGAAGGCGGGTTGCGCGTGCCTTGCATCATGTGGGCGCCCGGAAAGATTCCTGCCGCTACCATATGCAGTGAACTTGCCTCGACCATGGATATGCTTCCAACCATTGCAAAACTTGCCGGCGGACAGCCCCCCCGTGACCGCGTCCTTGACGGACACGACATATCCCATCTTGTCCACGGCGTCACAGATGCGACCAGCCCGACCAAAGCCTTCTATTATTATCAACGCACCCAGCTCCAAGCGGTTCGTTCCGGAAATTGGAAACTGCACCTCCCAAGGTCCTCCGATCAGTTTTGGGGCCGCTTCAGCAAAGCGGAAGACGACATCGATATCCCTGAACCGATGCTCTTTGATTTGAAAACGGACATCTCCGAATCCAATGATGTTTCCAGCCAACATCCGTCCATTGTCGAAAAACTGTTACAACTGGCCGAACACGCCCGAACCGACATCGGCGGCGTTGACCGGATCGGCGCCAATGCTCGCTTCTTTGACGACACCCCGAAACGGCCGGATATTACGGATTAAGGGAGCGATTTTAAATTGTAGGAGCGGCTTTGCGCCGCGATTGCTTCGAGACTTCTGTGGGATCGCGGTTCCTACGATGTTTCGTGGGGCCGCGGCGTAATGCCGCTCATACAATGGTTCGAAATGAAGATTCAAATCCCGGTTTCCGGGATAGGCTCTATCTGGGATAAAGTAGAACAGGCTTTCCTTGACTCTTCCCCAAAAATACCTACTTGTATATACAAATGAAGAAAACCAAACTGTTTAAGTCAGGAGGCAGTCTTGCGGTCCGCTTGCCAAAATCATGGGTCCGTGGCGGGGAAGTGGTAACCTTATCAAAACAAGGCGACTCCATAATGATCACTCCCGAAAACAACTCTCTCCTCAGTATCGCCGAAAAATTCCGAAAAAACGGTGTCATTGAAGCCAAAAGGCCGAAGCAACCCACGACGCCAACGGCCAGGAAATTATGAGGCGCATCCTGCTGGATACGGATACTTGCATTGAAATTATCCGGGGCCGCCCAACCCCTCTTGAGGATTACGCGGAGGCCAGCTTTGGAATTTCCGCAATAACCCGATTTGAACTTCACTCCGGATCGGCAAAGACGGGAAACCGCAGACTGTCGGACAGAACGAAATCCTTTTTGGAGGCCATCACCTGTTTTCCGTTTGATGAGAATGCCGCAGAAGCAGCTGCCAGAGTAAGGTTGGAGCTCGAAACGAAGGGAACGAAGATCGGCGCCTATGACACGCTTATCGCAGGCCATTGCCTGGCACTTGAAAATGAACTGCTCACCGGAAACTTACGTGAATTTTCACGTATAAAGGGGCTCAGGATTATTGCCCTGAGATAGCTCAGACAGCCCTGCAACTAATTAGTCGACCCTGAAAAAGTCATAAGTATTTGTTTATAAACACTTTAATATTGATCTGGCAACAAATATTTGACCAGCTAAACGCCTATCCCACCCAAAACCTTGTCAAACGAGTTGGTTTGAGGACAGAGAAATTGACTCTCGCACAGGCGCCAAGAACGCAGAGACAGGGCTATGGGGTTTAATGGTGGAGGAGCGATGATGACTTTTTCAGGGTCGACTAGGTAGGATAGTTGGCCAGCCGATCCCAGGCTTGCTTTGGATTCAGTACCACGAGTCCTCTGAGCTGTGTCTTGGGAAAGTGCCGGGGATTACCCGTGACCAGCACGGGTTCTTCCAAGGAGAGCGCCGTTTCTGCAAAGGGCAAATCCGATGCATCCGGAAGATTTTTTATTTTTACAGGATGAGCATTGATCCAGCGTTGCATCCGAAAAAAGCTCAACAGGTCCCGGACATCCGACTTGTCAAACCTGATCTTGGGTCTCATGAGCACTGCCGAATACTCGGCATAGATCCTGTCATCCAGGGCCAGAATCAAATGACCACTCAGCACCGCATCCAATAAGCGCCCCGGGTGGCCTGAAGGATTCAACAAACCGGATACCAGTACATTGGTATCCAAGACCCAGACCGGGATGCTCATTTTCGCCGGTGCTTCTTCCTCGTAGCCTGTATTTCAGATTCAATGGCTTTCGCCGATAAGGAGGACACTCCGGTTTTTTGCGCCTTTCTGCGCATATTGGAAACGGCGCTGCGTGCCCGGGCACGCAACTGTTCCATGAGGTCGTTTAGCAGCGTTTCGTCACTGGTGGGAATCAGGATACCCTTGGGAAAACCATTTCGGGTGATCACCAGCGGCCCTTCCTGGTCAAGCTGTTCCCAAACCTTGGCTGCCCGAGTGGCGAGGTGCCTGGATGGAATTGTTTTCATGGGTTTACAATAGTTATACAATGTTACTACAGTCAAGCCGGGAAAATGCTCCCTCATAGACCGGGGAGACCTTACCCTGGATCCGGCAATGCGGCCCAGTCGACGCGAGGTGAAATGAAAGATAACATCCGGCCACCGTAAAGGAAAATGTAGGGACAATTATCGATGTCATCTATCACCTCCCTTTCCCCAAAAATAGAATCCATATGTGGATTTTCGATAGAATCTTGTGGGAGAATGGGTGTTGTTCACCCTCCATTTCCAAGTTTTTATAATATGCATCTACTACTATCAACGCACCCAACTCCAAGCGGTTCGTTCCGGAAATTGGAAACTGCACCTCCCAAGATCCTCCGATGCATTTTGGAGCCGCTACAGCACAGCGGAAGACGACATCGATATCCCAGAACCGATGCTCTTTAATTTGAAAACGGACATTTCTGAATCCACCGACGTTTCAGCACAACACCCGTCGATAGTCGAAAACCTGTTACAGCTCGCCCAACACGCCCGCAGCGATATCGGCGACGTGGACCGGATCGGCGCCAATGCTCGCTTCTTCGACGACGACCCGAAGCGGCCGGATATCCCTGATTAATGGAGTGTGGATTAGTGAAATTGGCATTCCTTGCCACCCTTCCAATAATAGCTACTTGTATATACAAAATGAAGAAGGCCAAATTGTTTAAATACGAAGGCAGCCTTGCGGTCCGCTTGCCAAAATCATGGATACGCGGCGGGGATGTGGTAACCTTATCAAAACAAGGGGATATATGGCGCATTTTTGTGGTTCTTTTCTTTAGCGTTTGCCTGTATTCTGTATGCAATAAAGCAAAAGCGGAGCAACACACAAAGCTGCCCAACATTGTGTTAATCTTCGCTGACGATCTTGGTTATGGAGACCTTAGTTGTTACGGCGCTACAAAAATTAAAACCCCAAATATTGATCGGCTGGCTAAAGAAGGCAGGAAATTCACGGACGCACATTCAGCCTCCGCTGTTTGCACTCCCTCACGATATTCTCTACTAACTGGTCAATACGCTTGGCGAAAGGGCATATGGGGACCGCTTGGACGGGACAAACCGCTGATCATTGAAACCAAAAGCATGACTCTACAACGGTTGCTAAGCAACGAAGGTTATACTACGGCTTGCATAGGGAAATGGCATTTGGGATTTGGAAAAGATGATTACACGGATTGGAATAAACCCCTCAAACCCGGACCTCTGGAAACAGGCTTCGATTACTATTTTGGCATTCCACTCGTAAACAGTTCACCCCCATATGTTTATATTGAAAATCATCACGTAGTGGGACTTGACCCAGAAGATCCATTTGTAGAGAGAGTTCCAAGAACAGGCCGCCGCATAGTCTTTGAGAATGCTCCACCTCCTTCACCCGTTCGACCGTTTCCCGAAAAGGGAGCTATAGATATTTGGGCTGGAGCCAACAGAGCCCATAAGCTTTATGATGACGAAATGGTTGGTACAACTCTGGCGAAAAAATCAACCGACTGGATTCGTAATACGGTCAAAAAGAATTCAGAAAGACCTTTTTTTCTATATCTGGCGACAACGAATATTCACCATCCTTTCACGCCACATCAGCGCTTTAAGGACACGAGTGAATGTGGACGTTACGGCGATTTTATTCATGAATTGGACTGGATAGTCGGAGAAGTTATGTCCACTCTAGACAACCTAAATGAGGCCGACAATACCCTTTTGATTTTCACTTCAGACAACGGTGGAATGTTCAATGAAGGTGGTCGAGAAGCCTGGGATGCAGGTCACTACATGAACGGATCGCTCTTAGGATGGAAATTCGGCGCTTGGGAAGGAGGACATCGCGTACCACTCATAATTCGTTGGCCAGAACATGTTCCGGCTGGAACGCAAAGTGCCCAATTAATCTCAAGTGTAGATTTTTTGGCTACAATTGCCTCACTTATTGGAAGGGACCTAGACAACGATGATGGACCGGATAGTTTCAATATCCTTCCGGCAATTACAGGTACACCTATCGAGCCTATACGTGACCACTTGGTAATTTCTCCTTTTCGTGAAACTCACCTGTCCATCAGAGAAGGCCCATGGATGTTCATTGGCGATCAGGGATCAGGTGGATTTGGCAAGCCTCGCGAAGGAGGAAAGGCGGGTGGACCGCTAGCACTGGGGGTAGCTAAAAGAAACATCAACAGCGATATTACATTCGACGGAAAGATTAAGGAAAATGCTCCATTTCAGCAGCTTTACAATCTGGAAGCGGACCTAATCCAAAAATACAACGTTGTTCATGAGTATCAGGAGATAGCCAAAAACATGAAACAACGACTGGAAGATATAAAAAATAGCACTCGTTCCGCTCCATAGAATTGTAGCACATACAGATCCTATTAACCGAAAAATACACCTTACAACCAGTAACAAATAAAACAATTTACATTGCCCGGTTTTTAACTACTAACAAATTTCGCTTACTATGCAAAATAATAATTGTTTTTCCAAAGATTGTGGTTGTGGAACTCCTCCTTCCTCTCCAATTTTAACTCGTCGTCAGTTTTTAGTATCAACAGGTGTATTTGCATTAAGTTCCACTCATTCCTTTCCGTTAGGCCCCAGGGAGGCAGATAATTACGAAAAAGCCATTAGATCGCACCCACACCTTAGAGGATATTGGAGACTTGAAGATAATCTAAAAGATTCTAGTAATAATAAATTAGATGCAGAAAGCCGTCATAAACTGAATTTTGCGGATGGAGCCATAGGCGGTAAAGGATTACATGTATCAGAAAACCAAGTAGTGTCTGTTTCAGACACCGAAAATTTCGAGGGTGAATCTGCCACTCTAGAACTCTTTTTTAAACTAACAGAGAAACCAAAAGAAGAATATGATCAAGTTATTATAGCCCAAGCAATTCAGGAACAAGTTCGTTTCATTATTGGTATCAAAAATGATCTTTCAGGATTAATCTACACAGAAGGAAGGGTACCAACTACGGTAATCCTTCCAACTGGCCTGAATGTAGAAATTGATAAATGGTATCACCTTGTAGCAACGAGCAATGAGCTTGATCTTCGCTTATACATCGACGGCCATGAATGCACACTAAAAGGAGGTGCACTACATTTTACTCGTCCAAATAGAGGCAAAATTTCTCCAATAATGACTTTTGGAACAATGGAGGGGGAATCTCACCACGCATCCATTGTTTTGGATGAAATTGCTTACATAGGAAAAGCGTTATCTATCCAAGAAATCCAGAATCAATTAAAAACTGGCGACTGGGAAAACCGCCTCCAAGAAGTTGGCAGCACTGTTGCGCGATTAGAACGCAAACGCAACATTGATAGACAAAGCGCCATACAAAGGATGCTAAAAGATCCAGCCTTATTTGATCGTGGTGAAACCAAATTGTATAGTGGAGAACATTTGCAAGCAATTTCTTTTACTGTTGGCGGTATTGGCTCAGGAGCTATTCAGTTTGATGGGCAAGGACAACCAGCTATTTGGCAAATCGCAGGAAATTTAACGAATCCCAGGATCCCCAATAGCTTCCTAGCCATTCGAGTAGGATCGAATACGAGAACACCGGTTGTCCGGGCTTTGCAAACGGTATCAGTCGGACCATTTCGACCAATGAACTCCTTGAATTTCAAAGGAGAATATCCGTTTGCCTGGTATGATTTTGAAGACCCCAAAATCCCAATTGATTTGAAACTCGAAATTTTCAATCCCTTAATTCCGCTTGATACAAAAAATTCAGGAATACCCTGCGTAATTTACAATATAAAAGTTAATAATATCTCTAGGGAGTCGGTCGATATCAATCTCTTGGCATCGCAACAGAATGCCTTGGGCTATACAAGTGCTCAAGGCGTGATAGAAGATCGCAGATCAAATGCCTATGGTGGCAACCTCAATAATGTTGTGAAGAGAAAGAATGGGACTTATCTTCATATGACGAGGCAAGGTGATGTAATTGATCCTTCAGATATGGTGTTAATGACAACAACAGATAATGCGACTTTCGTCGAATCTTGGAATTCATTAGTAGATCTACACCAAATGTTCCTTGAGAATGGAAATCTGGAAAATTCGATAAGTAAGGAACCATCCCCAGCAGGCCTAACCATGGAAGGTGCTTTGTCAGTACCCTTATCCGTTGAACCTGGAGAATCTAAAACAGTCACTTTTGCCTTATCTTGGTTTTTCCCAAATGCGGACCATGGACGGCAAAAATCTCCGTGGAAATACTCCGGAAGCATGTACGAGAATTGGTGGAAAAATGCATTGGACGTTGGCACCTATCTTTCAAACTCACTTGAAGAACTCTCCACACGAACAAGGAAATTTCATAACACTTTCTACGATTCCAATTTACCCCAATGGCTACTAGATAGATTAAGTTCCCAATTGGCTGTATTACGTAGCCAAACCTGTTGGTGGTCGAAAGATGGTTATTTTGGAGTATGGGAGGGGTGTGCTCCTGAAAGGGGTTGTTGTGGGGGGAATTGTACCCACGTTTGGCACTATGCACAGGCTCACGCTAGGTTGTTTCCTGAAATTGGAAGAAAGATGCGTGAGCAAGATTTCGATCACCAATTGGAGAATGGTTTGGTCCCATCTCGACATCTGTGGGAAAGAACAGCCGCTGATGGACATTTTGGAACCATTCTGAACAGCTACCGCGAGTATTTGTGTAGCGTCGACGATGCATGGCTAAAAACAATATGGCCAAAAATAAAACAGGCCATGGATGCCGGAATCGTTGCGTGGGATCCAGATCAGAATGGGTTCCTTCAAAATTTCCAACACAATACATTGGATGGTCAGATGGCTGGTTGTTCGTCCTGGATTGGCACTTTGTACCTAAGCGCTCTTGAAGCATCGGCCATTATGGCCAAAAAGATGGGAGAACCTGAGGCAGCGGCAAAGTATAGGAAGATACGAAAATCTGGAATTCTTCTACAAAACAAACGGCTGTGGAACGGTGAATATTATATTCAGGAGGCCGGGAAGGAGCGCATAGAGGATTATCTAGACGGGTGCCACATTGATCAAATTTTAGGTGAATGGTGGGCTGACCAGCTTAACCTGCCCAGAAATTATCCGGAAGAAAGAGCAAGGACTGCAATGGCATCCTTATTAAAAAACAACTTCTTCCCCAATTTTCACGGCCTTTCCTTAAAGCCACGCCAATTCGTTACTGTTGATAATGCAGGTATGAAAATGATTACATGGCCTCGTAATCCGCAGCCAATCCCTGGAATGAAATATGGGGACGAAGTCATGACGGGATTTGAATATGGGGCAGGAGTTTCGATGATACAACATGACCTCCAAGCCGAGGGCCTTATGGTCTTGAAAGCGGTATACGATCGCTACAATGGTAAGTTATTGACTGATGGGATTACCAACATGACCACTGGGGCATGGGGGTACTCCGGTAATCCATTTGGAGATGATGAATGCGGAAAATTCTATGGTAGATCCCTCAGTGTTTGGTCTGCACTCCTAGCTCTTCAGGGATTTATTTACGATGGACCCAGTGCCCTGATCGGATTTTCACCTCGCTGGAAACCGGAAGACCATTCCAGCTTTTTTACCGTGGCGGATGGCTATGGATTATACACTCAAAAAGTTGGCCAAGACAAGCAATCCTGCTCAATATTATTAAAGGAAGGCAAGTTGCAGGTCAAGGAGGTCGAGCTGGCATTCGAAAAAGGATTGAAAGCGAAAGACATCAAAGTACATTTAAACGATCAAACCTACGACCATCAATATGGTATAACTGGCCAGCGCATTCGCATCAAACTTCGGGAATCAGTTCTGATAAGATCGGAACAAACACTGAATATTTCAATTTTATTTAATTAAACAGTTAAATTAACAATATTTGAATCCTGGTAGATAAAACCATCCTATTGAATGAAGGATTCAGTTTCCAAGAAAATGGCGAATCATTACCCATTGTGGATTACGTGCATCCAACCCAATGCACTATAGCATTCCAACTACTAACCCGGATCGCTACTTTTAGAAAAACGAGAATACATCAGCGTTCCTGTTCTGCTGTAAATTTCTTTCTGATTTCAATTCGCTTTTCCTTTAAAAAGTTTGGCAAATTTACGTCACCAGGATATGAAGACAGTGCTTGATCCGACCCAATCAAATTCCAATCGCCAAGCACACTTCGGTATCGTTGCGCCAACTCTTCTAATTCTCTCAATTTCTCAGGATTATTTTCCACCACATTGTTCTTTTCAGAAATGTCGTTTCCCAAGTTGTTTATCACCGGATGGTTGAGAATACGATATGGATCATACTTTGAATTAGCCCAAAAGACTCTATTCACATACTGACGCGGTAAGTGCAACTTCCAATTTCCTTTTCTAACAGCCTCAAGAGTCCGGCCATTGTAATAGGCAAATTCAGATCTAGGACTCACATCAACCTTCCCTTGAAGTAAGGGAAGTAGGTTATAACCATCAATTTTACGATCATCCGGAAGTGCAACCCCAACAGCAGCTGCTATGGTTGGGAATATGTCCATTGCACTTACCATTTCATCGCTTCTTTGATTCTGGGGAATTCTCCCAGGCCATCGAATCATCGCAGGAACTCTATGTCCTCCTTCAAGTGTCATGTACTTTGCCCCACTTAAAGGATATGCCGATCCCGCAGGTAACCATGGACCGTTGTCCGAAGCAAAAACAACCAACGTCCTGTCTTTTATCCCCAAATCTTCAATCGAGTCTAACACTTGACCTATATGATGATCCAATTCACGAACCATAGGGGCAAGGGCTTTAGGATTCATCTTACCTTTTAACTCTTCGACGGAAGTCCATTCTTCTTCACTACAGAACTCCTTATTTGGAGACCATGGTCCATGGACGAGATAATGCGCCAAGTATATAAAAAACGGCTTTTCTTTAGACTGCTGCTCTTGCATGAAGCCAATAGTTGCATCCGTAAGTTTTTGATGCGCTTCATGAAACATGATCTCCCCTTGTGGCTCTTCATTATGATACCAAACCTTGGTCCCTCCGACAGGAAAGTTATGCAAGGAGCCCACGTATTTTTGAAATCCTTGTCTCCGTGGTGCGAACTTTGATCCAGCACCCAAATGCCATTTTCCAAACGCCGCGGTGGCATAGCCCGCCGATTTCAATAGTTCTGCTATTGTTACCTCACTTAGAGGCAACCCGAGGTGCTTGTAATAATCCGGCAGTTCCTTTCTTCCGTTTGACGTTGTAGGCATTCCGCATCTTTGAGGATAACGCCCGGTTAGAACAGCGGCTCTGCTGGGAGAGCAAACACTACAAGCAGACAAGTAATTTAAAAATAGAACGCCTTCCTTAGCTAACCGATCTATATTGGGTGTCTTGATTCCATGATCTAATGATCCATAACAGCCAAGATCATTGTAGCCCAAGTCATCGACATAAATTAGCAACACATTAGGCTTAGATTCCACTTGTGATAGAATCTCAGAACAAGGAAAGATGTGCAGGATAACTGTAAGTTCAATAAAGGGAAATAATTTCCTCATGTAACACTATCCTCTAGAACTAGAATCGTCCTTCCACTCCGATCAATATTCTTCTAGAGTGATCTTCGGATCTTATAATGTAACCACCTGGATTACCATCATTCTGGCCAGCGCCGAGCACATTATCACCATTGAAGAAAATTGTCAGATTTTCTGTGACACTATAAGAGACTTCAGTATCCACAGTCGTTCGGCTGTCAAAAAACCTCTGCCTGAAATCCAGAGCATTATAAACTAATAGATACTTACTTCGATAATTTGTACGAGCCATTGCCTGCCATTTTTTATGATGAAATTGAAGTATTAAATTAGCTGTCTCAGGTATAAATCTGGGTATTGTACTACCGACTCGTTCTTGTCCTGGACCAGCAAATTCGCCTTCTGCCTTGTTTTTCGTGTAATTTGCGATAAAACTCAGGTTTGAAAGAATCCCAGGAAGAAACTCCAACTGTTGTCGATAACTAGCTTCGAATCCTTCAACCCTACCTTTGCCGCCATTCAAGTCTGTTGTCCAATCATATCCACCATATTCTCCATCGAAACCATTGTCTGGTCCAGTTGGAACAGTAATTGTATCCCGAAAAATAAAATCTTCGAGTTCTTTCCTAAACAATCCAACATAAAACTCGCCTAGAGGTTCAAAATAGTAGCTCATGCTTAGGTCAAAGTTTGTTGAATACTGAGGTTTCAGATCGGGATTATTAGAAGTAACGGTCAGCGCCTCCTCGTTGACGGTCAATCCAGGTGCAAGATTCCTATAGGAAGGTCTACCAATTCCTGTAGTAACACTTGCTCGAAAAGATAGATTTTCCGTAGGATCATACTTCACATGTAAACTGGGGAATAAGTCATTGTAATTCCCCTCAGTTTCACGACGGTTCCCGAAATTGAAGGTGGCTCTTTGTGCATCATCTGGTTTATCAGCAGCAGTAGCTTGATTAATAGCCTGCACGTAACCAAACCCCTTCGTATCGGTATCTTCATGACGAACTCCAGCGATAACTAGCACTTTGTCTAAAGGCCGAAATTGTGTCATTGCATACTCTGCAAAAATATCCTCTTCAATTCCCCAATCGAATCTAAAGGAATCACGGACAGAATTGTATACATTCTTCGTCCAATCCGACGGATTTTGAGCAAGATGTCGAGCGGTCAATTCTGTATCGGCTATTGGAATCCATCTGTTTCCTGAGGGTCCAACCAAATCCAGATCCCAATCAGAGTAGACAAACTGCGCGAACCCACCTGACCCCGTGTAACGGTATAGAACACCATCTCTCAATCGAGTCCGATCATGATCTTGTTGCTTCACACCAAATTTCAGGAAATTTTCTCTGTTGTCTCCAAAAAACCGAGTCACATTGATCTTCGCCTCAGTAATTTCGTCTTTGGAGGGTCGAACGGCCTGATTAAGATTTATCCTGGAGTAATTATCTGGGTCGTATATGTCTGTGCCACCTGTCCACCTGTATTGAGGATAAGATGGATTTGATCGATCTATCGTCCAACCAAAATTGGTTGCATAGGCCCGAACTACTCCAGTCCGGCTTTGGTCAACAAACGTATCGGTATGAGAGGTGGCAAAATCGTAGTCTATATGCCATTTTTCAAAATCATGAATGGCGCCAAATGTGAGTAATTCTGTGGTAGCGTCCGTAGGTACGCCACCGGAAAAACTTTCAGCCTCATTTCTAGTACTTAATTTAGATTCAGTAAAAGTAGGAGTGTAACCGGGAAGGATAGCCCCGTTAGCACCTGTTGCTCTAGCTCCAGGCCCAACTGCTCTTATACGAAATCTCCAGGCCTCCTCCCTATGTCTTGGGCCGGCAGCAGAATCTGCGTCATCATACCTCAAATTGAGTTTAAACCGAGTATTATCACTGAGTTTATAATCGATTCTTGCAGACCAGGTTCGTTGTTCCCTCCTCGCTATATCATCGATTTCAAAATCCCACTCGAATATCGAACATCGGGAAAAGGCTCGGTACCGAAATTTCCATTTGCCTGGAACAGAAGAGTATTTCTAAAAAACGGCTCCTCTCTCGCTGTATCGCTGAAATTCAACTGTAGGCCGATATTGTCGTCCTTTCCAAACTTATCTGTATATTGGAGATTAAACGCAGGAGTCCACTGTGTATCTCGCAGACCAAGCGTTTCACGGATGCCCACCGATCCTTTGT